>NZ_JBEFNJ010000018.1:0-399 GCF_051970285.1 Psychrobacter sp. ASPA161_6 | reverse complement strand
CAAACTAATGTCACTGACGGCACTAATACTGCAAACTATGGCCTAACAGGCGCAAGTCTGACGGATGGCGCAAACACCAATAACAGCACCGCACTGGGCAACACCATCATCAGTGGCACTGACGAGACCACGATCAGTGCAACAGGCACTAACGTGACTGACGGTAATGGCAATACTGGTAACTATGGTGCTGATACCACAGTCTTGACAGATGACTCAGGCAATACCAATGCGAGTGCTGCAATAGGTAATGTCATATTCGATGATGCCGGTAACTTTAATGCAAGCGGTGCCATTGGTAATGCGATATTTGACGATTCAGGTAATGCCAACTTGAGTGGTGCAGAAGGCAATATAATATTCGATGATTCAGACAATGTCACTACTACCTCAGCCACC
>NZ_JBEFNJ010000017.1:0-498 GCF_051970285.1 Psychrobacter sp. ASPA161_6 | reverse complement strand
TCGTACAACCAGCAACACCACTGCTATTAACCAAGGATTTAATCTCAGTGCAAATAATAATGCCGCTGACAATGTTCAACTCAGTGAAACAATTAACTTCACCAACACGGATGGCAACCTCGTCTCCACTGTTAATGACAACGAGATTGTTTACAACCTCGCTGAAGCCATTGACCTTGGTGCAGCAGGTAGCCTGACTACTGGTAACACTACTGTTAATAATACTGGCGTCAGAATCGATGATGGCACTAATATCAGCAGCTATGGTGCAAATGGTTTTACCGTCACAGATGGTATCAATAGTACAGCCCTTAACCAAGCAGGTTTAAGCTTTACTGATGTCAATGGCGCAATAGGCCCAAGCATTACAGCTACAGGTCTTAATGCTGGTGGAACAGTTATCACCAATGTAGGAGAAGGCGTAGCAGCAACAGATGCTGCGACCAAAGGTCAAGTAGATGCAGCTGCTGCAGCTGGTAATGCGATAACTGCTGCACT
>NZ_JBEFNJ010000016.1:0-533 GCF_051970285.1 Psychrobacter sp. ASPA161_6 | reverse complement strand
GAAACATCTACTTTGTTATCAACAACTGTTACTTGACCGAAGGTTGCTGCATCATCTGGTGCTAGACCATCAGCGACATTAATAATTCTATTGCCACCATTGTTAAGTCCAGCTCTACCAAGAATAACCGTATCAACTGGACCATTCAAAATAGTTATGCCCGCATTGTTTACGTTAGTGTTTCCTACTCTAACGCTACCAGTAGCTCCTAAGTCAATGGCTTCTGCTAGTTGGATACTTAGACCATCTGTACCATCTGCAACTACACCAATGTTACCAGTGGTTAAATTACCAGTTGCACTGCCCGTAATACTTAGCGTGTCACCAAGATTACGATCAATAACCGTGCCATCGTCACCAATAAAGTTTAGTCCTAGATCCGTGACACCTGTTACTGCTGCATTCACGTCTCCTGCGTTAGCGGCATTATTAGCATTGGCAATATTGGTGATATCACCAGCACTTGCAACACCGGTAATTTGAGTCATACCTGCATCAATACCGGTGGCTGTGATGCTTGGACCAACTGGAGC
>NZ_JBEFNJ010000015.1:0-935 GCF_051970285.1 Psychrobacter sp. ASPA161_6 | reverse complement strand
ATTTGAGTGTCTTTGACCCTAAAAAGTCTTTAATAAACCGTAACTTACGATACTCATTTAGCCCATGATGACTGTGTAATTGTCGCTTAAGCTCACTGAATAACCCTTCGAGAGAATTAGTGGTATTTGGTAGGTCTAAATGCCCATATTCTTGATAAGTAAACAACCAATCGCTATTGGTTCTTAAGCTACGATAAGCACTTCTAAGACGCTTGTGGGTGTACCACGTTCTACCGGTATCCTCATTGGTATTTGACTCATTAAGATAGGCTTCATGAGTCAAATACCAGTGATCTAAGCACTTTACAAACGCATCTTTATCAAGCTGTTTTATTTCTAAAGTAAGTCGTCTAAGCTCAATACTGGCACTGTTCTTAGGGCGGCGTGTTAAATAGCGGGTCACTATTTGCACTTGATGAAACTGGCACATCTGGCAAGGGATGCGGGTGAATAACGTCCTCAGTCCTCGTCTACCATCACAGGTGATGCTTTGTATATCAACGCCTAACGATACTAGATGATCAATTCCCTGCTTATAAGCACTATTGGTTTCATGACTGACTATCACATAATTAAGAACGGTTCTAGTGGTGTTGTCCATAAAGACCATTAAACCAAACTTGCGACCAAAGTAAGTGGTGTCCATGATGATATTAGCAGTCTTAGGACGTTTAACTGGATACTCAATACTGACTTTATCTAAGCGTCTTTGAATGGTTTTAAGACTACAGTGATATTTATCCGCCAGTTGTTGGTAGGTCTGTTTTCCTTGCGTATATTCAGTCCAAAGCGTTCGGTTATTAAGTCTTTTGCCACCTAAAAACTGCCGCCTGCAAGCTAGACATTGATACTGCTGTTTGCCAAGCTTACGTCCATTCTTCTTGGTGTGTTTATCACTACAAAAAGGGCAGTTTTTTGATTCATGGCGTTGATTC
>NZ_JBEFNJ010000014.1:0-1075 GCF_051970285.1 Psychrobacter sp. ASPA161_6 | reverse complement strand
TCAATCAACACATCCAGGCCAAGCGCAAACAAACTGGCTTGAGGTCGAGCGTTTGACTTTAACTTGCGCTTTAACGGCTTATCTTTGTCTTTATAAATACCGACATGATAAGCCCAACAAAATGCTAAGGCGTTCACTGCGACTAATTTACTGACCCGATCAAGATGGGTTAAGTGGGTATCTTCAAGATTAAAGCCACGGCCCTTTAGACAAGCAAATAAAGTCTCAATCTCCCAACGCTTAGCATAGCTTGTCATCGCATCCACTGTTTCTAGTTGATTGGTGGCCACAATCACTAAACCATAGTCTTTATCACGCTTGGCAAATACTCGAACCAAACAACCATCGACAGTCAGTATTCGTCCATGTCGATATGTTTCTTGATGGCTAACATGGCGTAATAACTCTTTAATCTGTACCAACTTGCCATGATGATTCTTAACTTTACTGTTCTTCTTAATCCGTATGGCAAAGGGTATGTGATTATTGGTGAGCCAGTTAAACCATTTTTCGCCAACAAACTCTCTGTCTGCTACTATCATCTCAAGGTTATCTTTGCCAAATTGTTTGATAAACCGCTCAATAAGTTCACAGCGTTCAAGATGGTTTGTATTACCTCGCTTATCTAGCATTTGCCAGTATAAGGGGATGGCTATCCCTTTATATACCACCCCTAGCATAAAGATGTTGAGGTTACTTTTACCCCATTTCCAGTTGGTGCGGTCAATGGTTAAGGTGAGTTTGCCTAGCCCAAATAGTCGATATATCATTAAAGCCAGTTGATCGTAGTCTATCCTCGCTTCGGCAAAAAATCGCTGTAGTCTGCGATAGTGACTGTCGGTCTTGCCACCCTTAGGAAGGTGTCTTGCTATTTTTTTTAAGATTACTGCTTTGAGCAGTAATCAGGGCTATTATCATTAGGCTCAAACATGTGATTCTTGCCTTGTTCATACTCAGGTTTTGGGTTAAAGTTTCACTAAGTCTGTTAAAGTTTGGCATGGTCTGATTCGTCTTAAAAATTACTATTATGCCTTTGCTTTAACAGACTTTTTTGTTTTTTTGTCGTGTGCAGAGC
>NZ_JBEFNJ010000013.1:0-1652 GCF_051970285.1 Psychrobacter sp. ASPA161_6 | reverse complement strand
CCTTGATTTGCTACGTTTGCAACGGATTCTAGTTGTGAGACGTTCACCGCATCACTGTCATTAGTACCAGCTGCAACATTGACAATCTGACGGTTGCCACCAGCTGCTCCTGTACCTACTGATACCGCTCCTAAAGTAGTACTATTCGTTGCGGCGATTGCAGATTGATCAGCAGTTAATGCCGCTGTTGGAACAAAACCTGTAGCCCCACCTGCAACATTCGCTACTGAGTTACGACCAAGAGCCACACTATTTGTGGCACTTACTATAGAGCCTTGACCAAGAGCAGTTCCGCCTGCTGCTGCTGTGTTTGCCTGATAACCAAGTGCAACCGTGTCCCCAGCGGTAGCTTTAGCTTGATAGCCTATAGCGACCGTACGACTTGAACTTCCGCTCGTTGCTCCTTGTCCAATGGATACTGAATTTACACCTGCTCTAGCACCTTGACCACCAGCAAAGGCATTAATACCAGCATTAGCACCCTGTCCGATAGCTGTTGCGTTATTATTGTTTGCAGTAGCACCCTCGCCGATGGCTGTTGCACTACCAGCTGCTCTAGCATTCTCCCCGACAGCAGTCGCACTGTTTCCATTAGCAATAGCATTTGAACCGACTGCGAGAGCATTAGTGCCTGTTGCGACTGTCGTGAACGGTTGAGCACTGCTTGAACGTATCGGGAAATCGATATTAGAAACTGCAGTAGTCAGACTGTTTAGCTGATCACCGGTCACGGCATCTGTTGACCCAACAGAGACATCGCCATTGGTTAGACCACTTAACGTACGTGTGCCAGCTGTTCCAGAGACATTGATTGAAGTACCACCAGTCTGAGCGCCTACAGTAATCGCACCTGTTCCCGTATCTTGACGTACGATACCGGTTAGACCTGTAGTTAGATTATTAAGATTGGTAGTATTAGTTACGACATTAGTATTGACCGCTTCCAATTGACTGACGTTGACAGCATCGGTATCAGCGCCGCCTGCAGCAACGTTGGTTAGCCGACGTTCACTGCCTGCACCACCGATACTGACAACATTACTGCCTACTGCTGTTCCTACGACGGTTGCTCCAGTTGGAACAAAGCTTGCGACGCTAGAGGCAGTCACAGTAGTATCGTTACCAATGCCAACCGCTCCATCCAAGCCCGCTGCGATAGTGACGTTATTACCTAATACAAAGGCATTGTCAGCATCGATGGTATTATCGTTACCTAGTGAGTAGCTACCTGTTCCCGTGATAGTAGTTGGATCACCAATAGCACCAGAGTTATTGCCTGAGACATTGTTACCTGTACCGACACTAATACTAGAAACTCCAGAGGCTATAGCTCCCTGACCAATTGCGATGGCACGATTGTTGGTGGCTTGTGCACCGTCCGCGATGGTGCCGCCACCACCGATGGCGATAGCGCCATTACCAGCGGTTCGCGCTGCGCCGCCGCCAGCTGCACCGCCGCCTATGGCAACAGAGGATCGACCTGTTGAGCTTGCAGCTCGACCGATAGTGACACCGTATTGCGTATTACTACTAGTATCTGCACCAAGTGCAATGGTGTTTTGACCTGCTGCAGTGGCATTTTCGCCAAGGGCATAAGCACTGTTGCCAGAAGCGGTAGAATCCTGGCCGATCGCGATAGATTTTGAATTATT
>NZ_JBEFNJ010000012.1:0-1949 GCF_051970285.1 Psychrobacter sp. ASPA161_6 | reverse complement strand
ACCGTATTCAGTCCTATGCTCTCACCTCTACTGAAACCATTGTCCTTGATGGTAAAATTCCAAAAATGCAAACTATTAAACGTCCTGTTAATGGTCAAGTCGCAATGATTGACTGGTTAAATATTACCTTTGATATAGCAACCATTAATGAAAAATACCGCCGTACCAATGAAGATGATGAACAGTATCATGCTCTGTGTCAGGCAGCTGTCGCTGATTTAGCTCCTATTCTAGCTCGTATATTTGGTAAGAAGTATTCGACTGTATCCCAAAATCAAAACGGTGCTAACTTCTACAAATATTCGTTTAATTTCGGTGAAAATTACGGAAAAATTTGTATTGGTGGTCAACGTGACAGCGTCCTGATTATGCTTAACGGCACGGGTTGCTCGCTTGCTCCTGCTACTTGGGAGTACCATATGCACCATTTCTTAGATAAGGTAGCCAAAAAGCCCAAAATAACGCGCATAGATTTAGCCCATGATGACCTGCACGGCGAATATTTAGATGTTCATATGCTTGATGACTTAGAAACAAATGATTTGTTTAGTTGTGGTGGTGCTCCGCATGATGTAGGGAATTTAGGCAACTGGAAACACGGCGATCCAAATAATAACGGCTTAACTTTGAGCTTGGGTAAACGCACCAGTGGCAAGTTCACTAGGTTTTATGAAAAGGGTAAACAGTTAGGTGATAAAGACGGTAAGTATTCAAAATGGGTTCGCGCTGAGGTTGAATTCAAGTCTAGTGATAGGGTGATACCGTTTGATGTATTAAAAGACCCTAGCGCCTATTTCATGGGTGCTTATCCTGTATTTGCTGACCTGTTCGATTATGAGCGTATAGAAAAAACTGAGATTATCCAAAAAACGTCTGAGATAACATTGCAGCATAGTTTTGACTGGATAAAGAACCAAGCTGGTAAGTATTTTAGTTATTACAGTACCTTTATGAGTCCAGAAGAAATATTGAATATGATTAAAAGTTCTGACCCAGAAGATATACCGACACGGTTGCACTTACCTGATGAATTCGCAAGGCAGCAGGCAGATTTAGGCAATTTTTTGGTTAGTAGTACATTAGAGGCTTAGGCTATTCTATTGTTTGGCGCGCGCAAGCATGAGCACGACACACAATAGAATAGTATAAGCATATAAGTAAATGCGCACTTACGACTTGGAAAAGCTCAAGTCTACAATGCGAAAAAATTAGTTATGCAATATCTCTGAATCCTCTGCCCTACAGTTAACAGTCTTTTGCTATCGTATGTCATAGGACATTACTTGTAGCCTGTAGCGCACTTGGTATCTTTTCGCCAAGGGCAAGCGTTAAGGCATTAAAACAGCTTTTCGATACTCTAGAACAATGAATAATAAAATAATTACCCAACTGAGAAATAAGGTGTTAATATGGCTGACATAGAGCGTCCAAGAAACAAAGTTCAGAATATATATTTAAATGAAGAAACGCACGCAACTCTTAAGGCGTTGGCTAAGCATAAGGAAATGACAATTCAAAAGACTGCTGCTGAATTGTTGGAAGAGATGCAACCAGTAATGCAAGAAATAGTAAATGCGTTTGAAAGCATTAAAAGGGGTAAGAGCACCCAAGATGCGTTACAAGCATTTATGGCTAAGAGTTTGCATATGACTGCTGATAGCTTGGAAAAAGACGAAAAATAGGCAATAAAAAGCCCCTGCTTAGGACTGCAATCCTACAAGGGCTTGTATAAGTAACCAGAAATCACTTACAACGGATATATTATACCATGACTAATCATAAAATCACTCAAAAATCGCCCATCGTAAGTTCTTACCAAAATGATTACCCCACAGTCAGCCCCTCGGTGTTTCAAGATTTGGCTAATAAGTCAGTTGATACCCTCATTAATAACATGAGGGTTAATTTACGCAATCCCCAATACAAAGCTGAGTTATTGAAGAAACGTA
>NZ_JBEFNJ010000011.1:0-2226 GCF_051970285.1 Psychrobacter sp. ASPA161_6 | reverse complement strand
TAAGTCATTTTGCCTTTTCTCTCTACCATGTCTCTAAGTATCGACCTAGACACCTCTTGCAAGGCAAATCTAGCGACTCTGCGTGTCACATAATCAATATTTTGGGATATTAAAGAATTTTCGTCATTCGGCTGTATCCCTTGCGGTTCGGGCGTGGCCTGCAATTTCCCATGTATACCAAGGAGCGGTGTATTTTGCGCGTGTGTGCGTCGCGGTCGGGGGAGCACGTACACCACACGCGCATCAACTTGAAAAGATGGTGTGAGGAGGTCTATTGGAGGTGTAAGGGGGGTAATATTCATGTATAATTAGTCCTATCATGCAAATGATAAAGCCCTGTAGGATGCCAGTCCTTAGCAGGGCTTTTTATTGTCTATTGAAAAGGCGCAATGCCAGTCAAAATAGAGCCTATGTGTAGATACAAACCTTGAATGTTTTCTCTCATAGATGCGTCAGTTTCATCGTCAACGATAGTCCCTTCGTGTTCCTCTAGGTCTTCCGCTAAACGACCCAATGCAAACTGCACAAGGTGCAGAGCTTCGGGCTGCATGGTTATATTAACTGTCGTCATCTTCTTCCTCTTGGTTAACTTTACGGAGTAAATCAGCGGTTTGTTCGCTGACATCTGCTAGATTGCGGTTAAAAAACGTCTTGGCTTGTGACATTGTTAATTTTTCATTTTCGAGCAAAGTGAGTAATTCAATTGAATACTGGAGATGCGGTTTAACATCGTTTAACAACTCATTGATGAGCGTTGCTTTTGGCTTGTCCGATAACGAGGATAATTCTGTCAGTAAATTAAAGATTTCATCGTCAAGCGTTAAATTAACTCTATTTCGTTGCTTTTGCATATAGTAACCTATTTGTTTATTGGTAACCAGTAAAATATATATAGTACTAGAGTATTGAGAATCTGTGGTAGTGCCTTAACGCTAGTTGCTTGAAAAAAACCAAGCAACCGCTACAGGCTAAACTTCAAGAACTATGACTGCTGTGTAGAAAAAAGCTGTTAACTGAAGGGCGAGGGAACTTCTGCTAATAGGTTGCGAGCACTTCGGCATGAGCCATTAAGAATTTACACGTAGTTTCTACCCGAAGGGAGAAACGTCTAAGCGTGCCTTTGCAACAACGCAACAATGCAACAATGCAACAGAAAAACAGAAAAACAGAAAACAGAAAAACAGAAAAACGGTATACCTAGAGATTACTTAGGTATACCGAGGTATACCCAACTAAGACATATTTTTAATAAGCTCACCTGCATAAAGCTGTGCCAATCCCATAACAAAATCATTCAGTGAGGTAGTATTATTTTTATAATCTTTTTCGACTAACTCAAGAACATAAGCACGTTTTTCATATTTAAGAATTAAATCCCAAATCTTTAATGGTAACTCTCTAACCTCAATACTGGTTTCATCAGTATCATCAACCAGTTCTTCATCTGTAACTTTTTTGATGCCTAATAACTCTTTTAAACCCTTAGACCAGACTAACTGCTGTTTACCCTTAAATACGTCAGCAAACTGCTTAAATAGCGTTTTGTAGTGGTTATTGGTAGCTGCACCCCTAAGAAGGTCAAAAGGAGTAAGAGAGCCATTTAATCCCGTTTTTAGGTGTCCTTTGGTGAGTTCGTTTTCTAAACCCCATTTGGTGACATATTTGGCAGCATAAGTACCATTACGAACATCAACCCCATGTATAAGGTCAGGAGCTTTTAAACCTGCTTTGGTACAACAATCTATCCATTGGAGAGATAAAGAAAGCTGCATACTCTTGATGTCGATACTGCGGTCAAAAAAGAAAATCATATGATAGTGAGGATGCCAGCCATTGCCTTCCCCATACGTAACTTCGGTTGCAACTATACGACCCTTATAGCCTAAGTCTTTAAAATATTTTTTGACGGCTCTTTTTTCCCAAAACTTAACGAAGGCCTTTTTTTGACCTGAAAGGAGCTGATCCAAATCATCGCCCTTGTGATGGGAATTAGTGAAGGTGACTAAGTAGGCGTGGCCACCTGCTTGTGTCCAGCTATCCAAACCTTGCTTTAACTCTGTACGTCTACCTTCGGTAATAGTCATGCTGCAAATGGGACAATTCCAAACCGAATAGCACCGTTGAAGGTTGCCAAAGTTGGCCTGTTCCCTTTCTACGTTATAAAAAAGGGTTACACCCTTTTGCTTGCTAATTCGTGCCCTTAAACAATTACGAACCTGATGAACG
>NZ_JBEFNJ010000010.1:0-3445 GCF_051970285.1 Psychrobacter sp. ASPA161_6 | reverse complement strand
CTAAATTTATGAAACAACCTGATTTGCTTTAGTAAAAGTAACTATCCTTATGTATAAAAGTTCAGTAGGATAGACTGACAACCTGATCAGGAAGATCCAGCAAAACCGTGCAAGTGACTTTATAGACGTGCAAGTGACTTTATAGATATGACCTCAAAAGATCATATATCAAAGGCTTGAACGTTTATTTGCTTTATAAATTAATACAACAAGGAGTCGTTAATGCTACACGCCTATCCCAATACAGAAAACAGCCCCGTCCAATTCCGCGAAAAATATGACAACTTTATCAATGGTGAGTGGGTCGCACCAGCCAATGGAGAATACTTTGACAACACCAGCCCCATTGACGGTAAAGTCATCTGCCAAGTCGCCCGTTCAAAAGAAGCCGATATTGAAAAAGCCTTAGACGCTGCTCATGCTGCCAAAGACGCTTGGGGCAAAACCAGTGTCGCTGAACGTGCCAATCTACTGCTCAAAATTGCAGATAAGATGGAAGCCAATTTAGAAGCCATCGCCATTGCCGAAACGTATGAAAACGGCAAGCCTGTACGTGAAACCCTAGCAGCAGACATTCCATTAGCTGTCGATCACTTTCGCTATTTTGCCAGTGCCATTCGTGCACAAGAAGGCGGCATCAGTCAAATTGATGATGACACGGTTGCTTATCACTTCCATGAGCCACTTGGTGTCGTCGGCCAAATTATCCCATGGAACTTTCCGATCCTCATGGCAGTATGGAAGCTAGCCCCTGCGCTTGCTGCTGGTAACTGTATAGTACTCAAGCCTGCAGAGCAAACGCCTGCCTCTATCCTATTTATGCTAGAGACGATCGGGATTGCTGATATCTTACCAAAAGGTGTCCTCAACGTGGTCAACGGTTTCGGAGTTGAAGCTGGTAAGCCGCTTGCCTCCAATCCACGTATCAATAAAGTTGCCTTTACTGGTGAGACGACTACTGGTCGCCTAATCATGCAGTACGCCAGTGAAAACATCATTCCAGTTACCCTAGAGCTGGGTGGTAAGAGTCCAAATATCTTCTTTGCTGATGTCATGGACGAAGACGATGATTTTTTGGACAAAGCGGTCGAAGGTCTAGTGATGTTTGCGCTTAACCAAGGTGAAGTCTGTACTTGTCCGTCGCGTGCGCTGGTACATGAGAGTATTTATGATGAATTTATCAAACGCTGTGTCGAGCGTGTTGAAGCCATCAAAATGGGCAATCCACTAGACACTGACACCATGATTGGTGCACAAGCCAGCTCAGACCAGTTAGAAAAAATCTTATCTTATCTGGATATCGGTAAAAAAGAAGGCGCAAAAGTCTTGGTTGGCGGCGAGCAAGCCAAACACGATGGCGAGCTTGGCGACGGTTATTATGTGAAACCGACCATCTTTGAAGGCACCAATGATATGCGCGTGTTCCAAGAAGAAATCTTTGGACCAGTACTTGCCGTCACGAAATTTAAAGACGACGAAGAGGCCATGAGCATTGCTAATGACACCTTATATGGTCTTGGTGCTGGAGTCTGGACACGCAGTGTACACAAAGCCTATCGCTTCGGACGTGGCATCCAAGCAGGTCGCGTGTGGACCAACTGCTACCACATCTATCCTTCGCATTCTGCATTTGGTGGCTACAAGCAATCGGGTATCGGCCGCGAAAACCATCTAATGATGCTTGATCATTATCAGCAAACCAAAAACATGCTGGTTTCTTATAGTCCCAAAAAGATGGGCTTCTTTTAAGCCTGTCTGTCACGCACTTTATGGCAGCCACCATAAAATAATGAGTTGGTAGATATGACATCTATCAACTCACCATCCACGATAAGGAGAAAGTAACATGGCTAATAAAATGAAAGCTGCGGTTCTGCATGAGTTCAACCAACCTCTGCAGATTGAAGAAGTTGATATCCCTACCCCAGGTCCTGGTCAAATTGTAGTAAAAATGCAGGCATCAGGTGTCTGTCATACCGACCTGCACGCTGTCGAAGGCGATTGGCCAGTCAAACCAAGCCCCCCGTTTATCCCTGGTCATGAAGGTGTCGGCCTGATCACTGCTGTGGGTGAAGGTGTTAAGCATGTTAAAGAAGGCGACCGTGTCGGTGTGCCTTGGCTCTACTCTGCCTGTGGTCACTGTACGCACTGTCTAGGTGGCTGGGAAACCCTGTGCCTAAGTCAAGAGAACTCTGGTTATTCAGTGAATGGTAGCTTTGCAGAATACGTATTGGCAGATGCTGACTATGTTGGCATTATTCCTGAGAGCGTTGACTCTGTTGAGATTGCACCAGTTCTATGTGCGGGTGTGACGGTATATAAAGGTCTGAAAATGACAGACACCAAACCAGGTGATTGGGTCGTCATTTCAGGTATCGGTGGACTTGGTCACATGGCGGTACAGTACGCCATTGCCATGGGACTGAACGTTGCTGCCGTCGATATTGACGATGAAAAGCTCGATTTTGCCAAAAAACTGGGGGCAAAAGTCACGGTCAACGCAAAAAACACCGACCCTGCCGAATATCTACAAACAGAAATCGGCGGTGCTCATGGTGCGCTCGTGACAGCAGTATCGTCTAAAGCATTTGACCAAGCCTTAGGCATGTTACGACGCGGTGGTACTTTGGTCTGTAATGGTCTACCAACGGGCGACTTCCCTGTCTCTATCTTTGATACCGTTCTAAACGGTATTACCATTCGTGGCTCAATCGTTGGTACCCGTCTCGACTTACAAGAATCACTCGACATGGCAGCGGCAGGTAAAGTAAAAGCGACCGTTGCCGCTGAGCCGCTTGAGAATATCAATGACATTTTTGATCGTATGCGTGATGGTAAGATTGAGGGTCGCATCGTCATTGATTACTCTATGTAGACATGTCAATTATTTGAGACATTTTTATTTTTTAGAAATTATCTCGATAATTACGACGTTTGGTCACAAATAACAGGTCGTATCGTTTTCAGCCACATGCTATTAATGATGTGAGTGATGATGATGCGGCCTTTTATATTTTACCGATTAGTTTGGGTAAAAGTTTAAAAATAAGGAGCACGTTATGAAACTTGAAGCGACAGAAGCCTGCGTTGCGTTAATTGAGCTATTAAAGTCCAAACACGGTGACCTGATGTTCCATCAATCTGGCGGCTGCTGCGATGGTAGCTCACCGATGTGTTATCCATTGGGCGAGTTTAAAGTGGGCGGCCAAGACGTGCTCATCGGTGAGCTCGCTGGCTGTCCCTTTTATATGGGTAAAGCGCAGCATAAACTTTGGCAACATACGGATTTAACCATCGATGTGGTCGATGGACGCGGGGCCAGTTTTTCGCTTGAGATACCTGAAGGTAAGCGCTTTATCGTCCGTTCAGAAGTATGTGCGGTGTAAACTACTACTTTATTCACAAGAAGCTATCAGTCTCATATCAGCGCATTTTATGTCTTATT
>NZ_JBEFNJ010000009.1:0-5711 GCF_051970285.1 Psychrobacter sp. ASPA161_6 | reverse complement strand
ATTACACATTAATAACCCAGTTAACCTGATGAAACAAATTATAAAAAAGCTTGACAATCCCAATCATTATGATAAGATAGTCGGCTCGCTAGATAGCTTAACCCGCAAGGGATTGAGACTAAACAGCAAGAGAGATACCTAATATATCAGTTACTGGACGACAGTGATTGAGCACTATTTAAAAGCATAACTAAAGAACAACTTGTGTGGATTTTTGCTGATTCAGAATGCTAAAAAATAAAGTTGGTTTTAGCTCCTTTTCGGAGTTCATTCTAACTATAAAAATTATCATTTAAGACAGTAAAAAAACTCAAAGTTAATTCATTACGAACATAATTTTTAGCGATTTTGCCAGATTAGATGAGCCAAGTTTAGTAGCCTCTTTAAAGGGTTACATAGCAAGATTAAACTGAAGAGTTTGATCATGGCTCAGATTGAACGCTGGCGGCAGGCTTAACACATGCAAGTCGAGCGGAAACGATGATAGCTTGCTATCAGGCGTCGAGCGGCGGACGGGTGAGTAATACTTAGGAATCTACCTAGTAGTGGGGGATAGCACGGGGAAACTCGTATTAATACCGCATACGACCTACGGGAGAAAGGGGGCAGTTTACTGCTCTCGCTATTAGATGAGCCTAAGTCGGATTAGCTAGATGGTGGGGTAAAGGCCTACCATGGCGACGATCTGTAGCTGGTCTGAGAGGATGATCAGCCACACCGGGACTGAGACACGGCCCGGACTCCTACGGGAGGCAGCAGTGGGGAATATTGGACAATGGGGGAAACCCTGATCCAGCCATGCCGCGTGTGTGAAGAAGGCCTTTTGGTTGTAAAGCACTTTAAGCAGTGAAGAAGACTCCGTGGTTAATACCCACGGACGATGACATTAGCTGCAGAATAAGCACCGGCTAACTCTGTGCCAGCAGCCGCGGTAATACAGAGGGTGCAAGCGTTAATCGGAATTACTGGGCGTAAAGGGAGCGTAGGTGGCTCGATAAGTCAGATGTGAAATCCCCGGGCTCAACCTGGGAACTGCATCTGATACTGTTGAGCTAGAGTATGTGAGAGGAAGGTAGAATTCCAGGTGTAGCGGTGAAATGCGTAGAGATCTGGAGGAATACCGATGGCGAAGGCAGCCTTCTGGCATAATACTGACACTGAGGCTCGAAAGCGTGGGTAGCAAACAGGATTAGATACCCTGGTAGTCCACGCCGTAAACGATGTCTACTAGTCGTTGGGTCCCTTGAGGACTTAGTGACGCAGCTAACGCAATAAGTAGACCGCCTGGGGAGTACGGCCGCAAGGTTAAAACTCAAATGAATTGACGGGGGCCCGCACAAGCGGTGGAGCATGTGGTTTAATTCGATGCAACGCGAAGAACCTTACCTGGTCTTGACATATCTAGAATCCTGCAGAGATGCGGGAGTGCCTTCGGGAATTAGAATACAGGTGCTGCATGGCTGTCGTCAGCTCGTGTCGTGAGATGTTGGGTTAAGTCCCGCAACGAGCGCAACCCTTGTCCTTAGTTACCAGCGGGTTAAGCCGGGAACTCTAAGGATACTGCCAGTGACAAACTGGAGGAAGGCGGGGACGACGTCAAGTCATCATGGCCCTTACGACCAGGGCTACACACGTGCTACAATGGTAGGTACAGAGGGCAGCTACACAGCGATGTGATGCGAATCTCAAAAAGCCTATCGTAGTCCAGATTGGAGTCTGCAACTCGACTCCATGAAGTAGGAATCGCTAGTAATCGCGGATCAGAATGCCGCGGTGAATACGTTCCCGGGCCTTGTACACACCGCCCGTCACACCATGGGAGTTGATTGCACCAGAAGTGGATAGCTTAACCTTCGGGGAGGCGTTCACCACGGTGTGGTTGATGACTGGGGTGAAGTCGTAACAAGGTAGCCGTAGGGGAACCTGCGGCTGGATCACCTCCTTATAGATGGCATTCGGTCAGCAAGAATTCACAACAAGTTGTTCTTTAGTTTAGCTAGTATTTATTATTAGCGCTTTGCCTTTACAGGCAGACACAGGCCTGTAGCTCAGCTGGTTAGAGCACCGTGTTGATAACGCGGGGGTCGGCAGTTCAAGTCTGCCCAGGCCTACCATTTATTTACGGGGCCATAGCTCAGTTGGTAGAGCGCCTGCCTTGCACGCAGGAGGTCAACGGTTCGACTCCGTTTGGCTCCACCATAATAAATACGATAGTAAATATATTAAACAAGCATAAACAGAAACAAATAATTCAGATATTACATCATACGATTATTTCTTTCTGTTTTATACAGAACTTATGACTCGACGAGAGCGTAAGAACTATTTAAAAACATAGATATGAGTCTGGGTTAGGAACACGTGTTCACGCGTTGTTCCTAACCTTAATAACTCACTACTTAACGACATCAGTTGTTATCCCAGTAGTGAGTTATTAAAAAAGTAAAGAGAACTGAATCAAGCGTATAAAATTAGGTGATATCGTTATCATAATTAGACTTTATGACACTTTGAAGTTAAAACTTATTTATAAGTTAAGACTACTTGGGGTTGTATGGTCAAGTAATGAAGCGCACATGGTGGATGCCTTGGCAGTCAGAGGCGATGAAAGACGTGACAGCCTGCGATAAGCTTCGGGGAGGCGGCAATATCCTGTGATCCGGAGATTTCTGAATGGGGAAACCCACTTACCATAAGGTAGGTATCTCGTACTTGTACGAGAAGCGAACGAGGGGAAGTGAAACATCTCAGTACCCTTAGGAATAGACATCAAATGAGATTCCCCAAGTAGCGGCGAGCGAACGGGGAGAAGCCGATTAGTGCTAATGTAGAAGAACAGCGTGGGAAAGCTGACCGTAGTAGGTGATAGTCCTGTATTCGAAACATTAGCGTTAACATATTAAGTAGAGCGGGGCACGAGAAATCCTGTTTGAAGATGGGGGGACCATCCTCCAAGGCTAAATACTCCTGACTGACCGATAGTGAACCAGTACCGTGAGGGAAAGGCGAAAAGAACCCCTGTGAGGGGAGTGAAATAGAACCTGAAACCGTGTGCGTACAAGCAGTGGGAGCCTTAATTTATTAGGGTGACCGCGTACCTTTTGTATAATGGGTCAGCGACTTATGTTCTGTAGCAAGGTTAACCGTTTAGGGGAGCCGTAGGGAAACCGAGTCTTAATAGGGCGTTTAGTTGCAGGGCATAGACCCGAAACCGAGTGATCTATCCATGAGCAGGTTGAAAGTTGAGTAACATCAACCGGAGGACCGAACCCACTGTCGTTGAAAAGCCAGGGGATGACTTGTGGATAGGGGTGAAAGGCTAATCAAACTCGGTGATAGCTGGTTCTCCCCGAAAGCTATTTAGGTAGCGCCTCGGACGAACACCATTGGGGGTAGAGCACTGTTTCGGCTAGGGGGTCATACCGACTTACCAAACCGATGCAAACTCCGAATACCGATGAGTGATATCCGGGAGACACACAGTGGGTGCTAACGTCCATTGTGGAGAGGGAAACAACCCAGACCGCCAGCTAAGGCCCCAAATTCCTAGTTAAGTGGGAAACGAGGTGGGAAGGCATAGACAGCTAGGAGGTTGGCTTAGAAGCAGCCATCCTTTAAAGAAAGCGTAATAGCTCACTAGTCGAGTCGGCCCGCGCGGAAGATGTAACGGGGCTCAAACTAGGAGCCGAAGCTGCGGATTTGAATTTGTTTTCAAGTGGTAGGGGAGCGTTGTGTAAGCCTGTGAAGGTGTGTCGTAAGGCATGCTGGAGGTATCACAAGAGCGAATGCTGACGTGAGTAACGATAATGCGAGTGAAAAGCTCGCACGCCGGAAGATCAAGGGTTCCAGTCCAACGTTAATCGGGGCTGGGTGAGTCGACCCCTAAGGCGAGGCCGAAAGGCGTAGTCGATGGGAAATCAGTTAATATTCTGATACTTGTTTATAATGCGATGGAGGGACGGAGAAGGTTATGTCAGCCTGGCGTTGGTTGTCCAGGTGAAAGGATGTAGGCTTACAACTTAGGTAAATCCGGGTTGTTATATGGCTGAGATCTGATAGCAAGCTGTACTTGTACAGCGAAGTGGCAAATACCATGCTTCCAGGAAAAGCTTCTAAGCAATAGTTATAAACGAATCGTACCCTAAACCGACACAGGTGATCAGGTAGAGAATACCAAGGCGCTTGAGAGAACTCTGCTGAAGGAACTAGGCAAAATGGTACCGTAACTTCGGGAGAAGGTACGCTGTTGATGGTGATAGGACTTGCTCCTTGAGCTGTTGACAGTCGCAGATACCAGGCTGCTGCAACTGTTTATTAAAAACACAGCACTCTGCAAACACGAAAGTGGACGTATAGGGTGTGATGCCTGCCCGGTGCTGGAAGGTTAATTGATGGGGTTAGCGTAAGCGAAGCTCTTGATCGAAGCCCCAGTAAACGGCGGCCGTAACTATAACGGTCCTAAGGTAGCGAAATTCCTTGTCGGGTAAGTTCCGACCTGCACGAATGGCATAATGATGGCAGCGCTGTCTCCAGCAGAGACTCAGTGAAATCGAAATCGCAGTGAAGATGCTGTGTACCCGCGGCTAGACGGAAAGACCCCGTGAACCTTTACTACAGCTTTACATTGAACTTTGACCTGACTTGTGCAGGATAGGTGGGAGGCTTTGAAGCAGACACGCTAGTGTTTGTGGAGCCAATCTTGAAATACCACCCTGGTCATGTTGGGGTTCTAACTCAGGTATAACAATACCGAGGACAATGTATGGTGGGTAGTTTGACTGGGGCGGTCTCCTCCTAAAGAGTAACGGAGGAGTACGAAGGTGCGCTCAGACCGGTCGGAAATCGGTCGTAGAGTATAAAGGCAAAAGCGCGCTTAACTGCGAGACCCACAAGTCGAGCAGGTACGAAAGTAGGTCTTAGTGATCCGGTGGTTCTGTATGGAAGGGCCATCGCTCAACGGATAAAAGGTACTCTGGGGATAACAGGCTGATACCGCCCAAGAGTTCATATCGACGGCGGTGTTTGGCACCTCGATGTCGGCTCATCTCATCCTAGGGCTGAAGCAGGTCCTAAGGGTATGGCTGTTCGCCATTTAAAGAGGTACGCGAGCTGGGTTTAGAACGTCGTGAGACAGTTCGGTCCCTATCTACCGTGGGCGTTGGAAATTTGAGAGGATCTGCTCCTAGTACGAGAGGACCAGAGTGGACGAACCTCTGGTGTTCGGGTTGTCACGCCAGTGGCATTGCCCGGTAGCTACGTTCGGATGGGATAACCGCTGAAAGCATCTAAGCGGGAAGCCCACCTCAAGATTAGATTTCCCTAAAGAGCCGTTGAAGACTACGACGTTGATAGGCAGGGTGTGGAAGCACAGCGATGTGTGTAGCTAACCTGTACTAATTGCTCGTTTGGCTTGACCATACAACACCCAAGTGGTTTGTATCAAAGCTCTAATTAATCTATCTTGTAAAGCGAAAGCTTTAGAATAAAAGAAAGAATATTTCGATATCACCTTTAACCTTGATTCAGTTAGGTTACAAGTTGGTCGACCAATAGATAATATCTTGACGTCAATAATAACAACATCAGACTCATATCTAACCCCCTTTGCTGACGACAATAGCGCGATGGCCCCACCTGATCCCTTCCCGAACTCAGAAGTGAAACATCGTAGCGCCAATGGTAGTGTGGATTCGTCCATGTGAGAGTAGGTC
>NZ_JBEFNJ010000008.1:0-21386 GCF_051970285.1 Psychrobacter sp. ASPA161_6 | reverse complement strand
GGGCCTTCACTTGGTGTTCTTTAACAATGATAAGACTGTATTTCGACAGTTAGTTAGCTTTTTAACCCCTAAACCTATGAAAATCGGGTGGGGATGATTTTTTTGTCGTGTGCAGAGTTAATAAACAAAAAAATAAACCCCCCTACTACTTGACGTAATAGGGGGGTTTATCGTTTAATGTTCATTAACGGTTACAGACGTTTGGCGACGCCTGTAACGACCAAATAAGCATTCACACTGCGTTATTTGACCAGCAATTAAGCCCATTAAGGTCTATTTTAAGCCAAATCTAGGCTAATTTGCAATCAAATTACTCATTTTACTACTGTAAGTTACCAATTTTACTCAGTAAAACCGTCTATTTGCTCGTTACTTTCGTCCATTGATGTTCTGTATCTGTTCCCTAGCAATGGGTGGCAGGCCTCAGTGACGACTGCATTGCGTGGGTGATACGAAAGTTCTCGACAGGGGTTACTAGACAGATTGAACTACGCAATGAGAGGTTATATTGTCTTTCGAAGCGGTATATTGGGTATATTGCCCTTGCTAGCATTAGAAAGCGTATAACGGTCATGAGCGTGTCTAGGCGGTGCTATCAGCCGTAATCATGACAGAGTCAGCTTGATACAGTGATGACTTCCCGAGACGATGCCGATCGACCGACAGGCAGTTGTCAGGGCAATACTCTAAAGGGTTCGCAAGTTTTTACTTGTGGGCGCTTTAGGGTGAGTGTTGCCGAAACTTCAACCTCTCTCCCTCCAAGCAGTTGTCCACAGAGTTGTCCATCAGGGTTGTCCACATAGCAAGGGCAACAGCGCGGAGCCCTTTAGGAGTAGCTCAGGCGCTGTTGCCCTTGCTGCTTATGTGGACATACGCTGTGGGCATACTCTAGTGGGCACACTGATTAAGAGGGAGAGAGAGGAAAGATTCAAAAAAAAAAGAAAAATTTGAAATTTTTACTGTTTTTCTTGCTGCTGCTTTTTATAGCTATTAATAAAAGGTCGAAGGCTATCAGGTATTTTCATGTATATCTTATAGACCTTTACTTCTTCGTTAGTTATACCAAGTTCTTTTTTGACCTTGAGTCGTAAATTTCTTACAGCTTTACGATGCCTATAGCAAATAAACGCATCTAGGAGCAATTTGTAATTGTTCAAGTCTGCTTTGATAATATCTAGTATCTCTTGAGCTGACGTGTTACTAAGCGGATCTTTATGTGCCGTTAAAAAACTCAGTTTCTTGTTGTCAACACTCGTACCCAGTAGTTCCAATATTTGAGCTGCTCGATAGGTGTTTATCTGATCGTGAAGCTTTTCGATGCTTGGTGTATGTTCTATTATTTTCTTAAATGTGTAGTAGTCTATAGGGTAATTTTTAGCATCTTCGCTATCAAAATCTAGAATATGAACACCGCTAATAAAGGCTATAAATAAATTCTTAGCTATAGATCCCTCCTTTCTTATAGCGTTCACTCGCATCATGTTTACCTTGCGTTTAGAGTACGGCACTTCACTCATAACTACTCCTTATTGCTTCTATAGAGTGCTGATCATACCTCAGTATTTGCATATATACACATTTATTTTTTTTAGTATACAGCGTATGTATAGACATAGATATAAGTATATATAGACATTAATTATATTGTGTATAGACATATGTCGTTATCATATATACACATATATCTTTCATTATATATAGACATATATTTTCTATCATATATACACATTTATGATATTATTTTAAGCCAGCAGTCCTAAGAGGGGGCTATTTCCGCTTTGCTACAATATCCTCTCTTAGGTGCTGACAAAGGGGCTATCGCCCCCTTGACCCCCCAACCACCCCTATACCTAGAACAGGAGCCAGTCTTATGCCACCAATTAGCGGTAAAAAAAGGACTAAAGAGATTGCGATTCGAGTCACTGAGGATGAGTTAGCTGCGCTAAAGAAGCGGCAACAGGGAACGACGATGGCAGGATGGATGCGTGATTTGGGTTTAGGGGTAACCCCAATGAAGCCAGCTGACCCTGAGCTAGTTCGCGCTCTTGGTCGTATTGGCTCTAATCTAAATCAGCTCACCAAACACGTTAATATCAATAAGCAGGTAGATGAAAACGTACTTGAGCAGATTAAAGCGATTAGGACGTCTATCGATGCGCTGCTTAATGAGCATTTGCGAGGTGAGTCATGATTGTTAAATTCTTTAGGCGAGGGCAAGGATCAGGCGCAGGGCCGCTTAATTACTTATTGGGCGGTAAGGATACCCCTAGGGAGGGTGCAAAGGTGCTCTACGGCGATCCTAGGCTCACTGAGCAGCTGATTAATACCACACCATTCAAGCAAAAGTATAAAGCAGGGGTGCTGTCTTTTACGGAAGATGCGACACAATTTACTGATGAGCAGAAAAAAGACATTATGCAGCGCTTTGAAGAGACACTGTTTGTAGGGCTTGAGCCCGATCAGTACGATATATTGTGGGTTGAACATACTGATAAGGGTGGACGGCTTGAGCTAAATTTTGTGATCCCTTGTCAAGAGCTTCGAAGCGGTAAGCGGCTGCAGCCATTTTATGCGGGGGCCGACTTGGTACGGGTGAATGCTTTTAAGAATATCATCAATCAAGAGTATGGATGGACTGATCCCAATGAGCCAGAGCGTAAGCGACTAATCAACCCTTATGTGAATAATGCGCCCCGTCCAACCCCATATGATAGGCCGCCCAAGTCTAAAGAGAAGGAGCAGGAAAAAGAAGACAATGAGATCATCGCCAAGCCTGAGAGCACTTTTGCCTTAAAAGCAGCGATTGATCGAAGAATGTGGCATAGGCTAGCAGAGGGTAGTCTTAATGGCCGCAGTAGTGTGCTTTATGCCCTAGAAAGTATGGGGTTAACGATTAAGAGAGCAACGAATAGCAGCATCAGCGTGGCGCATCCTGCTATGACACGAAATGTTAGGCTCAAAGGCACTATCTATGAGAAGGATTTTAAGGCTTTGTCGCAGCAAGCGCAGCTTATTGAGGGTCGTCAAGGAGATTATGAGAGAACGAGTGAGTCTCGCGGTCATCGAGACTTAAAAACGTGGACTACAGGTATGGAGATCAAGAAAGAGTATCACGAGAAGTTATATGGTGATATCAAAGCGCCTGAGCCTTTAGCGCTTGTTAATAACCATGTGACCTCTAAGGAGCCGCAAGATAACGCACCTAAAGTAGAGGTGCCGACTCCGCAGCGCTCATACAGTGGACCAAGACCATAGCAAGTTTACTGCCCTTTTACGCAATCAAAAGGGCCACCATGTTTTCTTTGCGGCGCTAGATACAGCTGTCGTTTCTTTTGCTGGTAGCGGCTCAGGCTCCAATGGTGATTGTTGCTGGTGATCGCGATGATCAGGGTCAAAACGTTTAAATTCCAGTAATCTGACTTGGGTAAGGTCATGAATACTGGCATTGGCTTTTTCTAATATTGTATTGAGATGGGTGATCTGATCTTGATAATTGGCTATCAGCTGTTTTTGTTCTTGTACTTGTTGTTGTAGGTGTTCATTCTTGAGCTTTTCGAGCGCTAACTGATGTTCAAGCAGTGTACTGTTCTGTACATTTTGACTGTTCAGCGGTGTACTTTGGACAGGGTTCACGGATTGTTCAGAACGTTTTTTAGCAATTGGCTCACCAAACACGCGTAACATTTCCGAAACGTCTATTTTCTTGTCCGCCGTTCTAGAGAGTTCGCCATCATTGACTTTCTGGTAGATGGTCGTTCTTGATACTCCCCATTCTTTTGCCGCTTCTGTCACTGATATGTTCATTATTTACCTAATGTTCAAGGACGTTTTCAACCATTGTACAATACGACTGTTCAGAACGTTTGCTGAACAACTATCGCATGATTGCTGCTACTTGGCAAATGATAACGCTTGCTCAGCCTCTAGCGCTAAAAATTGAAGTAATATCGCTGATTCTAGACCTAAAGATCCCTTGAGGCTTTTTTATATCTTGTATTGTAGTATATTGTAAATTGTATTATACTACATGCATAATATACAACAATTACATATTTATTCATACAAAATTAAGGACGATAATGATGGCCATCACTATTCAGCAAATTCATGCTACTGCCGACCAATTGCAAGAACAAGGAATTAAGCCAACATTAGCTGAGGTGCGTAAGGCTTTGGGCGGAGGTTCATTCACAACCATCAGTGAGGCGATGAAGTCTTGGCGTCAGGATAACCAAGAAGAAGAGCAGCTCAGACAGGTTGAGCTACCAAGTGGTATCACTGAGCGCTTACAAGCGCTTGGTGCGGATATGTGGCAGACGGCCATTGATATCGCTAATGATCGCTTGGTGAAAGAGCGTGAGGCACTAGAGAGTATTAAGGCCAAGGCACAAGCTGAAACAGATGAGGCGCAAGAGGCGGTTAAAACGCTAGAGAGTGAACAAGCCGATTTGTTGGTACAGCTCGATGAAGTCACAGCAACGGCAGAGGCAGCAGCAATCAGTACAGCTCAAATGACTGCTGAGCGTGATACGCTGTTACAGACGCTCAGTGATACTCAGCACGCGCTTGAGCTTGAGCAAGCTAAAACAGATGCAGCCCAAGTGCAACTTGCAGAGCTACACAGCAGCTTTGACCAGCAGTCAAAAGAGCTTAACGTCAACTTATCAAAAGTGGCCACGCTTGAAGCCACTGCTAATAGCGATAAAGCAGAAATTGCACGTCTGCAAATAGAACTAACAGCGACTAAGGATGAGCTAAAGACAGTCACTACTGAACGTAATGAGATAGCGACTGACACGGCAGAAGTTAAAGGGGAGTTAAAGGCTATAATCGCTGAGCGCGATAAGCTATCAGGACTCAACGAGCAGCTGACAACACAGCAAGCAACACTCAGCACAGATCACCAGCTGCTGCTTAAGCAGTATGAGGCAGTATCAGCCAGTTATAGCGCTGAGCAAGAGAAGACTGATGCATTAACGATACAACTTGAGGACATGCAAGCAGCGTTGAATAAAGACGTGGATTAAAAGTAGACGTTGAGTTACAGATAGCCTCGCTATTTCAGGTAGAATTTTTAAAGTAAGTAAATATTGTCCCTCAGTCAAAACAGGTATTAATCTATAAACTCAAAACCAACTCGAACAGCTAAAAAACCACTATCTATTCCCAACTCAGGTTGTCTTGAAATTAAAGACCTTTCAATAGATTCCCTTTCACCACTAACAAACCTAACATTCGCAGGACGTCCATTTACTACAATGTTTTCACCGACTTTAGGTTCTTTTCCTAATGTAAAATATTTATATTCCATAATAAAATCCTTTATTGAAACTATAATCTATTGTAAGTATATCCCAGCGGAACCATCTAAAAAAGCTCATTAATCTATTAATTGACTACTCATATTAGATTGCTGTAGTGGAACTACTTAATAAGCAACGATAAGTTCCGGTCTTTGCTTGACCACATCAGCGATCAGGTGCCGTGAGCACTTGGTCATTTTTTGAATATCAGAATAGCTATGACCTGATTTAAGCAGACTAGCGATGATCTTGCGTTTTTCCGCATCTTTCCTGCGTCCTAAATACTTACCTTCGGCCTTAGCACGAGCAATACCTTGCATCTGACGGTTACGGCGATCCTCATAATCTTTTCGAGCAATGGCTGCGAGCATATCCAACATCATCGAATTAATGGCCTGTAATACACTGCTCATAAATTCAGTGCTGCTTTCAGATTGAAGAGCCATATACGAGGTGGGCAGCTCTTTTGATACGATAGAGAGCTTTTTTTCTGATAGCATTCTTTTGAGCGTATCCCAATCAGCTTGGTTCAAGCGTGCCAAGCGATCAATCTGCTCAACTAAGATAATATCGCCCTTATGAGCATCTTCAATCAGCTGCATAAGCTTGGGTCGCACCAAGATAGCTCCTGATTCGTTTTCGACATAGAAGGCAGCAACTTTGTGGCCATGATCGTTGGCAAATGATATGAGTTCGCTTTTGGCACGCTTAGCGTCTTGTTCTTTGGTTGACGCTCGTAGATACGCTCTAATAAACATAAACACCTAAAGTAGTCTGTTATAAGTGGTTCCATTATAGCAGTCTGTTTTAAGTGGTCTGTTAATAGGTTTGAAGGGTAAAATAACTGGTTCCCTTGGGGTATACCCTAATTTACAATCCACACTTTAAATTAATAAGTCCAAAAAAGACTTGTTGGTAATTTTCATATCATTCAAAGTAGTTAGCTAACTCTCCCAAGCATAAGATACTTATCCAATAGAATTAAGCTGCCTAGTTTAGTTTTTGCATTGGCGTAAACTTACAAACAATCAAATGGAAAAATTATTATGAAGTCTAAGCTAGTCATTGTGGTGCTCATACTGTTATTTTTATCTGGTTTGTCAGGGCTACTGGAAATTGTGTTTTACAACGGTATTAATGCCGATGGTATATTGCAAGAAAGTTTCTTTTTGCCGTTATCCTTCATATTGGCAACACTAGCGGTCGTACTTTATATATGCTCAATAGTAACTAAACTAATATCTGCAAAGCTCAAATGCTGATGATGGAAGCCTTATTTATACTCTGCAATTATCTTCTATTATTACTAACATGTAAAAGTCATTTGATTCTAATGCTGGTTATCATTTCTCATAAACAATGTAAAGTAGGCGTTATAGATCAGATAGTAAGTAACGAGCTGAATCTATAGTGCTAAAAAACATATGATTTACAGATACTGATCTTTAAGTCAACCTTATTAGGATTAAAATAATGACTCTTTCCGTAAACAAAAACAATGTAGACTCACTTGCTCAAGAGTCTGGTATCCAACTTATTAAAGCAGGTACTTATAAGCTAAACCAACTCGCTGGCTTACTTGAAGTTAACAACCTAAAAAGTCAAATGGCAGAAGTTAATGTCACCGATAATGCCAATGGCTTAACGGTTGGTTTTTTTGCCATGCAACCTGGTGTTGATTTTGAGTTTACTTATGAATTTGTAGAATACAAAGTAATCACTAAAGGTAAGATTGTGATGCGAGACTTACAAGGCAACAAGTATGTGGCAGAAGTAGGTGATATCTTACTATTTACACCTAACGTGACGGTTATATTTGATGGCGAAAGTGATGGTGAGGCAGTTTATACCGCACATCGCAGTGCTGATAACATGTTTGCACCTAAGTAAAATTTCAGGCTTATTATGAAAAATACATGATGAGCCTGTTAGCTGATTTCATGGTTGTTAATAACGATTTGAACAAGTCATCTGCCTTCGATCTATTGAGGAGGGTAGATACATCAAGTACTCACGATTAAGCTTCTAATATTCATGATTGTGATGGCCATAAGCTCACCATTTCCTGCCACGTAAAAGCCTGATTTATGATTTTAGCTTTCATGAATCTCACCTCATAATGACAGCAGTCTATTAGTTACTCTGGTTTTCATAACCTACCTTGCGAATAGATTGTCAGTTATTTGAATATGTTATTGTCTAGGACAACGTTATGAATATAATCACACCTAAAATTGTCGTTATTGGCGGCGGTGCTGGTGGTTTAGAGCTTGTAACCCAATTAGGACACAAGTTAGGAAAGAAAAAGCAAGCCGATATATTATTAATAGATAAAAACCGTACTCATATTTGGAAACCGTTACTGCATGAAGTCGCGACAGGCTCTATTGATTCTGATTTAGATGGTGTGGTGTACTCGGCGCATGCTGCTCAGCATCATTACCACTTTCAGCTGGGGGAATTTGATAATATTGATCAAAAAACTAAAACCATCACTCTTGCTGCACTGTATGATGAATCAGGCCATACTATCTTGCCGGAACGCCACGTGCACTACGATCATCTTGTTATTGCCATTGGCAGCATAAGTAACGACTTCAATACCCCTGGGGTGAAGGAAAACTGCTACTTTTTGGACTCAACTCAGCAAGCTCAACGTTTTCAGCATTCATTGCTTGATGGTTTTACGCGTCTTCATCAAGATGATAACCAGCAGCAAGCACTTAATATCGCCATTGTTGGTGGAGGTGCAACGGGCGTAGAACTTTCAGCTGAGCTGTACCATGTGTCTAATCTATTAAAGCTATACGGCTTGACAAATATGTCGCCGAAACGTTTACACATCCATTTAATTGAAGCGGGACCACGCATTTTACCTGCCTTGCCTGAGCGTATTGCATCAAGTGCTAAGCGCGAATTATTGAAACTAGGCGTTCATGTACGTGAACATACACAGGTGAAAGAGGCGACGAAGTACGGCTTTATTACGAAAGATGATGAGCAGATTGAGGCTGATATCATGGTATGGGCGGCAGGCGTAAAAGCCCCTGATTTTATTAAAGATTTGGGGGTTTTTGAGCTTACTTCTAATAATCAAATTCGGGTAAATAAATTTTTACAAAGCACGGTTGATGACCGTATCTTTGTATTAGGCGATTGCTGCGCCTTCACCCAAACCGATGGCAAACAAGTGCCACCGCGCGCGCAATCTGCACATCAAATGGCAAAATGTGTTGAAAAAAATATAATTGCAACGTTAAGAAAGCAGCCACTACGAGGTTTTACCTATAACGATTATGGGTCACTGGTTAATCTATCACGTTACGGTACTGTGGGAAACTTAATGGGTAATCTCACCAATAACAGCTTTTTCATTGAAGGAAAGATTGCCCGTTTTATGTACATATCGCTCTATCGCATGCATCAGATGTCTATTCATGGTGCCTTCAAGACATTTGCTTTATGGATTAGCGAAAAGATACTACGCATAGGTCGTCCAAAGATCAAATTACATTAAGTAAAACGACAGCGATAAACTGATTATCGCTGTCGTTTTTTTACACTATCATAAGAGGTTTGCGACGGGCACTAGAGGCGCATGAAAGGTGCGGTTCGGCTGATCTTCGACTCAGCGACTGTTTCAGGTAATCCTTGCGCCACGATATGGCCACCTTCACCACCTGCACCAGGGCCGATATCAATCACCCAATCACTACTACTAGCAACCTGCATGTCGTGTTCGACCATGATAACGCTGTTACCGGCATCAACAAGTCCATTCAATTGCGCCATCAACATCGAGACATCTTTTGGGTGCAAACCCGTTGTTGGCTCATCTAGGATATACAGCGTATCGCCGCGCTGCGTTCGCTGCAATTCAGTGGCAAGTTTAATACGTTGGGCTTCACCGCCAGATAGCTCAGTTGCTGGTTGGCCAAGTCGTAAGTAGCCAAGCCCGACTTGTAGCAAGGCACTTAATGCTCGCAAGATAGCAGGGTCGTCTGCAAAGAATTCATAAGCTGATTCAACCGTGAGCGCCAGCACATCGGCGATGTTTTTGTCACGATACGTGACCTCTAGCGTGTCCTCATTGTAGCGCTGTCCGTGACAGACTTGGCAAGGCGAATAGACGCTAGGAAGAAACAGTAGCTCGACACTCACAAAGCCTAAGCCTTCACAATTAGGACAACGACCTTTAGTCGTGTTGAATGAAAAACGCCCTGCGTTGTAACGACGAGATTTTGCCTCGCTCGTTGACGCGAATAGCTTACGGACATGATCAAACAGTCCGGTATAGGTAGCAAGGTTTGAGCGCGGCGTACGCCCAATAGCTTTTTGATCGACGGTTACCAGTCGTTTGACATCATCCATACCCTCAATGATTTGTCCACCGGTTGGCGTCTCCAACTCTTGCTCAAGTAAATCGGCTTCGCCAGTTGGAGCTTCAACCGTTTGTTTTTGTCCTAGAGCCTCATAAACGAGCTCTACCAAAGCTTGACTCACTAGACTCGACTTTCCTGAACCTGATACACCCGTGACAGTAGTCATCACACCCAATGGAAAACCGACATCCAGCTCTTGTAAGTTATTACGCGTAATCCCTGTAAGTTTAAGCCACGCTGTCGGCTCTCTTGGTGTGCGTTTTACGATAGCGTCAGTGCTGAACAGATAGCGGCTGGTATGCGAGTGAGTCACGTCGCGCAATCCCTCTACAGGACCACTATAAATCACCTCGCCGCCATGAGTACCCGCATTGGGGCCAACGTCTACGATCCAATCAGCGTGTCTGATGACGCTCACATCATGCTCGACGACAAACACTGAGTTACCAGCGGCAATGAGCTCATCTAAGGCACTTAGTAATGCTTGGGTATCTGCTGGATGAAGACCAGCGGATGGTTCATCTAGTACATAAACCACCCCAAAAAGTTGTGAGCGAATTTGAGTGGCTAGGCGTAAGCGTTGTAGCTCACCAGGAGATAGTGTAGGTGTGGTGCGCTCAAGTGATAAGTACCCCAAACCCAATAGGGTCAGTGCTTTTACCCGAGATAACATATCACTGGCAATGCGCTGAGCGACGATAGCCTTTTCACGATTTGCCATATTGTCAGTTGGGACTTTATTGGCCGCAGTCTCAAGCTTGCGCGCCAGTTCGATAAAGGTCAGTTGCGACAGCTCCCCAATATCGAGTCCTGCGAACGTAACGGATAGTGATTCTTTTTTCAGTTTTTTACCATCACATTCTGGACATACAGAGATTTGCATAAACTGAGAAACGCGCTTTTTTGTCAATGAGCTCTGAGTAGTGGCAAAAGAATGCAGTATGAAGCGCTTTGCACTCGAAAACGTGCCCATATAGTTGGGCTTTTCGCCGCTCTCAATCGCTTTTCTTACTTGCTCAAGGCTGTATTCAGGGTAGACAGGAACGGTTGGGGTTTCATCTGTAAACAAGATCCAATCGCGGGTTTCTTTTGGCAGTTTATGCCAAGGCGTGTCAATATCGTAGCCGAGTGACACCAGTATGCGGCTTAGGTTTTTGCCTTGCCACGCTGGTGGCCATGCTGCGATAGCACGCTCTCGAATGGTTTTGGTGTTATCAGGTACTAGTAACTCTTCGGTGACTTCAAACACGCGGCCAATACCAGAGCAAGTAGGACAGGCACCCTCAGGTGTATTTGGCGAAAACGCATCGGCATACAATATCTCTTGACCAGTAGGATAATCTCCAGCTCGTGAATAGAGCATGCGTAGCCCGTTTGAGATAGAGGTAACACTGCCCACTGATGAACGCACTGAGGGCGTACCTCGTTGTTGTTGTAGAGCAACTGCTGGCGGCAGACCTTCTATCATATCAACATCAGGCTCATCAACTTGATCTATCAATCGACGCGCATAAGGGGATACTGAATCTAAATAACGACGTTGTGACTCAGCAAATAAAGTGCCAAAAGCAAGTGATGACTTACCTGATCCTGATATACCGGTAAAAACGACCAGTGCATCACGAGGTAAATCTACATCTATATTCTTTAAGTTATGAACGCGAGCTCCCCTGACTCGAACACTGTGGTCAGTGTCACAGAGAATGTCTTTATTGATATGTTTATTGTTATTGGTGGCCATAAACAGGCGACTCCTATTGAATTGTATTTCTTGATTTTAAATATATTTGGATTTTGCTCATTGACGTTTGCAGTCATGGATAAGTGTTATTTATCTATTGATATTCTTTATAAAAGGTTGAATGTAATAAGAAGAATTTTAACATTTTGTTGCTATTACAGAGTCTGTGCGTTACTTACATAGTACGCGGACTCACATAAATAGACAGGGTATCAAGTGTTATAAAGCTGATTTCAATGACGAAAAAGGGTCCTGCAAAATTTGCAGGACCCTTTTTCGGTAGTATTGATACTAATATTAGCGGTTACGAACGAGCGGTCCGTAAGACTGCTGTTATGCTTCTTTGAAGCAATAAACGGCAAGCTTATTACCATCTAGATCACGAACATAGGCCGCGTAAGCGTTAGGCGCCCAATCGCGTGTACCAGGCTGGCCTTCATCTTGAGCACCAGCGCTCAATGCTGCTGCATGAAATGCGTCAATAGCAGCGCGGCTTGGTGCTTCAAAGCTCACCATATTACCATTACCAACACTAGCTGGTTGACCATTATTAGGTTTCATAACAAATAAAGATGGTGCATCTACGCCCCATATTGAACCATTATCACCTAGGTCAGCAATACGTTTAAGCCCTAGAATCTCTAAAACGTTGTCATAGAATGTACGTGCTTGATTAACATCGTTAGTGCCAAGGGTAACGTGAGTAAAAATGCTCATGTGTTGTTCTCCGGTTGTGGATGATTTTTTATCAATAGTTTTTCTATCGAGTTGCAGCAAGTTTGCCGCGTCGTCTGTCGATAGAAACCATCATACGTTATTTCATATAAAAGATAATAGGTCTAAAAAGAAAATGACTTTTACCATAAGGTAATAATAATTTTTATTAATAGAGGCTCGTATATCTACTCATGTTTGAACAATGCCATTATTTGTTCCGTCACCATCAAGACTGTTTATATAACTACTCAGCCAGAGACTTAAGGCTAACTGCTTACGCAAAATAATTTACTGTAAGTAGCCATTTTTAGATTTTATATCGGGCGGCAGATCGGTTTCTCCCAGTGCCTCTAGTAAGTTAATTTCGATGGTACGCGACAGAGCACTCAGTGGTAGATTGTTAGCGGCCAAGCCAAAAGGCGATTCCAACTCCTCACTAAGAGCATCTAAACCAAAAAAAGTATAGGCGATCACTGCACAGACAAACGGAGTAGCCCATCCCAGAGATGACACCAAACCAAAAGGCAACATAAAGCAATATAAGTAGGTGGTGCGATGTACTAACAGCGTATAAGCAAATGGTAGTGGCGTATAATGAATGCGCTCGCAGGCGGCCAAAACTACAGTCATAGAGGTCAGCCGTTCATCCATGTTCTGTACTAGAAATTCCGATAATAATCGCTCACGTCGGCTATAACCGACCTTTTTCCCCATCAGCCGCAGCAGGTACTCGGGCAGATTTTGCGCTTGGCGCATGCTGAGGTGATGCTCGGGTTCTACAAAACGATCAACGTCCTGCCAAGGTTCAGTGTCACGTAGTCGATGGCGCAGAGCATGAGTAAAGGCGATGGTTAGGTGAATCATACGGCGCTGGGTTTGCCGTCCAGTCTCCGTTTCTTCATCCATAAATGAGAGCACTTGGCGGGCCAAGCTACGAGCATCCACTACTAGCTGACCCCATTGACCCCTAGCTTCCCACCAGCGTTGATAGCTGGCATTGTTACGAAAGCCGAGGAACAATGATAAAGCAACCCCTAGAAAAGTGAAGGGAGCCGTACTATAAGAGGAGAAGAAGCCTGGAAACCAGTACTGGATGCCTGCTATTAGAGTGCTAAGCAAGATGGTGAGAAAAATCTGAGGATAAATTTTTGGTAGGATAGAGCCGCGCAAGGTAAAAAACAGCTTGAGTGCGTTCGGTTTTTGCTTGACGATCATGTCAGCCTCCTAACGATCGAGTTGGTTAGAGTAGTGTGCAAGACCTCCAAGTAATTAGATGATTTATCTTTCGAGGTGCGAGGCCTTAAAGTATGGGTAGTTCTTACTATCACCCAGTTAGGGTTTAGATAAATGTGCTGCTAAATAATCTAGTAGCAGCCTAATTTTTGGCGACAAATGGCGATTATGAGGATATAGAGCCCAAATAGCTTCCTCAGGTTCCCTAAGATTATCCAATAAGCTGACCAGCTCCCCCGATTCTAAATGCTTTTGTACGTAGTAATCAGGTAGCTGCACAATACCCAATCCCTTTATAGCCGCATCGACTAAACTATAACCGCTGTTATAACGCACGCTACCTGTCACTCGAATGTTTTTCTCTTTACCAGACTCTTTAAAGTGCCAGTAGTCTAGCGTCCCCAGCAGACAGTTATGTTGACCAAGTTCGGTCAGAGAATGCGGTATGCCGTATTTCTCAATATAGGAGGGCGCCGCACAGACAAAATTAGTACGACTACTGAGTTTTTTTGCCATCATAGTCGAATCACGAAGCTTTCCAATGCGAATGGCTAAATCATAGCCCTCTTCAATCAAATCAACCTGCTGATTACTCAAAAAGGCAGTCACTTCAATATCACTATATTGCACCATAAAGTCATTCACCAATGGCATCAATTGTTGTTCACCATAAGTGACAGGAGTTGTCAGTTTAATCATGCCTTGCGGTTTTGACTGCAAATTAGTCACCGCTTGCTCTGCGGCATCGAGACCATCAAGTACCCCGCGGCAGTGCTGATAAAAAACACGGCCTTCTTCTGTTAGCGAGACCTTACGAGTCGTTCGGTAAAGTAATTTAATATTGAGACGTTGTTCTAAGGCGCTGACTTGTCGACTTACTTGAGCGGTCGAGATGCCTATTTTCTTTGCAGCTTTCGTAAAACTCTCGTATTCAGCCACGTAAACGAACTCACTGATACCATCCCATTTCATCATTATTACCTATATGCAAAAGATAGTTTCGAATATAGCATATTATCATCTAATCAGAAATAGATATAATACAAGCATAAATTCAAACAGGCTCCAGTTCATTGCAACTAAAGCTTGCTAATACAAGAGGTGCAAAATGAGTTGGATGTTTCTTTTTTTCGGAGTGGTTGCAGAAGCTTTATCTCACGTTGCATTAAAACAGACGGATGGCTTCACTAAGCCGTTAGCAAGTATGTTAGTTCTGTTAGGACATCTAGCTGCATTTGTTTTTTTAGGACAGGCTATGAAAGGAATGCCGGTTGGTATTGTTCATGCGCTATGGGCAGGACTTGCGATAGTGACGGTAACGGCATTGTCTGCGGTTATCTACCGACAACATCTCGATTTGAGCACTTGGATCGGCATGGGGTTGGTTGCAGTAGGCGTTGCTACCATTAGCCTATCACAAGGGCATAGCCATTGATGTAAAGTAGCAACGAAGTACTGTATCCTTTTAAGTAGCTGCATTTGATGGGGCTAAAAGATAATAGTAAAGCAGTAGAACACTCATATCACAAAATGGTAAGGTAAATAGAGATCAAATTTTTCGCTCAGCTCAACATGGTGTTCTAGAAATATGTCTGAGTTGAACAGGGACAACAATCAACTAACCAAAAAGAGAGACTCTTATGTCAGATAAATTTATTAAATCGAAAGCCGCCATTGCTTGGGGGCCAAATCAGCCGCTATCTATCGAAGAAGTGGATGTCATGCTGCCGCGCAAAGGCGAAGTCTTGGTAAAAATCATCGCTAGCGGCGTTTGTCATACCGATGCCTTTACCTTATCTGGTGAAGACCCAGAAGGTGTATTCCCAGCGATTTTGGGTCATGAAGGTGGTGGTATCGTTGAGCAAATTGGTGAAGGCGTCACCAGTGTCCAAGTTGGCGACCATGTCATTCCTCTATACACCGCAGAATGTGGTGAATGTAAATTCTGTACTTCAGGTAAAACCAACCTATGCTCAGCAGTGCGCGAGACTCAAGGTAAAGGTCTGATGCCAGACGGCACAACGCGTTTTTATAAAGATGGTCAGCCAATTTACCATTACATGGGTTGCTCAACTTTTTCTGAATATACTGTCTTGCCAGAGATCTCATTGGCTAAAGTCAATAAAGAAGCGCCATTAGAAGAAGTTTGCTTGCTAGGTTGTGGCGTCACGACTGGTATGGGTGCGGTCATGAACACTGCAAAAGTCGAAGAAGGTGCTACGGTCGCTATCTTTGGCATGGGCGGTATTGGGCTGTCAGCGGTCATCGGTGCTGCAATGGCAAAAGCCAGCCGCATCATTGTGATTGATATCAATGAAAGCAAGTTTGAGTTAGCCAAAAAACTAGGCGCAACTGACTGTATTAATCCAAAAGATTATGACAAACCAATTCAGGAAGTCATCGTTGAGTTAACCGATGGCGGTGTTGATTATTCGTTTGAATGTATCGGTAACGTCGATGTGATGCGTTCCGCGCTTGAGTGCTGCCATAAAGGCTGGGGCGAGTCGGTTATTATCGGCGTGGCTGGTGCAGGTAAAGAAATTTCAACCCGTCCATTCCAGTTAGTGACTGGTCGTGTCTGGAAAGGTTCAGCATTTGGCGGCGTGAAAGGTCGTACGGAATTGCCAGGTTATGTTGAGCGCTATCTAGCGGGCGAAATCCCATTACAGGATTTCATTACTCATACCATGCCATTAGAAGACATCAATGAAGCGTTTGACTTGATGCATAAAGGCGAGAGTATTCGTACGGTTATTCATTTTTAAGAATGAGTCATCATGATCTTTTTTAACAAATAATCGGTCATTTATAGGTGATTAACATTAAGTAGTTATGTTGTCATGATAACAGTGCTGTCTCTTTTTGGGGGCAGCATTTAATGTTTTAACAGAGGTGTTTTAGTATGTCCATAGAGAATATTAGTGTCAATAAAAGTTTTGGTGGCTGGCATAAGCAGTATAGCCATCATTCAAAATCATTAAATTGTAGTATGCAGTTTGCTATTTACTTGCCGCCTCAGATGGGCAGTGGTACAAAAGTCCCTGTCCTTTATTGGTTGTCAGGCTTGACCTGCACAGATGAGAACGTCATGCAGAAGTCTGGGATACAGCGTATTGCTGCAGAATTGGGTATCGCTATTGTCGCCCCAGATACTAGCCCTCGTGGTGAAGATGTTGCTGATGATGCAGCCTACGATTTAGGTCAAGGGGCAGGATTCTACGTTAATGCTACTGAGATGCCTTGGAGCAAGCACTACCAGATGTATGATTATGTGGTCAATGAGTTGCCTGAGTTAATTGAGGCATCGTTTCCAGTATCTGATAAGAGAGCCATTTCTGGTCATTCGATGGGTGGTCTTGGTGCGTTGAACATTGGCATGCTTAACCCAGAGCGTTACCGCTCAATGTCTGCTTTTAGTCCTATCAGTAACCCTGTGAATTCTCCATGGGGACAAAAAGCTTTTACTGCTTATTTAGGTGAAGATAAAGCCAATTGGCTGAACTACGATCCTAGTGAGCTCATGAAACGAGCAACTGAATTAGTTCCTGCTAAAGTAGATCAGGGTGAGTCTGACAACTTCCTTGTAGAGCAGCTCAAGCCAGAAGCTTTACTCGCAGCTGCAGAATCAAACGATTATCCTTTAATGTATCAATTGCATGAGGGCTATGACCATAGTTACTATTTTATCGCCAGCTTTATTGAAGAGCATTTGCGCTTTCATGCCAAACATCTAAGTCAGTAAACTGAACAACTGATGAAATATTTTTAGCTAACCGTAACACTATCAGTAATAGTGTTACGGGACTGATTTCGAGTATGGTAGCTATACCATTACACCGTATAGGCAAGGCATATTGTTTTCAAAGGGTTTGCGTTATAACTGTAGATCATATGCCTTCAAAGGAAACTCTAATCATCATGCATTTACTCCAAAACAAGATTAAAATTTTTAGCACACTAATCACTATTTTTTGTCTTACGCTATCATTACACGTCAATGCAGCAGGCTCACTAATTGACTCTGTCAAAAATGCTGAGAATAAATTGGGTGCTCGAATCGGCATGGCTGTGCATGATTTAGAGACCGAGCAACGCTGGGAGTATAGAGCTGATGAACGTTTTCCTTTAAGCAGTACTTTTAAAACACTTGCTTGTGCCAATGTTCTTCATAATGTTGACTTAGGTCAGGAAAAGATAGATAGAGTCATAAGGTTCTCTAAAAGAAATCTGGTTACTTACTCTCCTGTGACAGAAAAGCAGGTAGGCAAAAAAGGTATGTCTCTTGGGGAGTTGTGTCATGCAACCCTGTCAACCAGTGATAATTCAGCTGCCAACTTTATTTTGCAAGCCATAGGTGGACCTAAATCTCTCACTCATTTTTTACGTTCTATTGGGGACAATACAACGCGACTTGATCGCTGGGAAACTGAGCTGAATGAGGCGACACCTAAAGATAAAAGAGATACCACCACACCAATGGCAATGATAACGACACTTGAAAAATTAGTGGTGGGAGAAACATTATCTACTGAGTCTCGTCAACAACTGCAATCTTGGCTTAAGGCTAATGAGGTTGGTGATGCGCTGTTTCGTAAAGGTGTTCCAAGTGACTGGATCATAGCAGACAGAACAGGCGCTGGCGGTTATGGATCACGTGCGATTACGGCTGTAATGTGGCCTCCAGGTCGCAAACCTATCATCGCCGCTTTATACATTACGGACACCGATGCTTCGTTTGAAGATAGAAACGCTGTGATTGCGAAAATCGGTATAGAGATAGCAAACACAGTGTTGATAGAACGTACTCTTGAATAATCTAATGAATAAGGATGAAAGGTAGATCAAAAATAGTTTAATTTACTCGCAAAAATCTCATTTTGTGTACATTTTAGCTATATTGATAAATCAAACCATTGATCAATATAGCTCACAATTGAAGGTTTAAGTTCTCACTAGATAGCAGCCCTTCTTCCCATAACAGACGTTATGACAAATGACTTTGGATAGAAGGATTCGGTTTCATTATTTCCGTTGGGGTATTACAGATATGGCTTATCCTGAATTAGGATTGTAATAAACACATCAAGACGAAATTAAGGACTATAGATATGACTACCACTGCATCAGAATTAAATACGCAGGATTTTATTACAGAATTTGGGCAGCATGAGCTTGTAAGCGATTTTAGCGAAGAAGCGATTAACGCTATTTTAACCCAATATAAGCGTGTGCAAAGCGAAAGCAATGACCCAGCGTCTATTGCTTGGGAGCCGCTCTTTAATGACGCTCTAGAGTGGGATGCATCGGGTGTTGTTTACGAGCTTAGTAGTGAAGTAAAAGAATATGCCAGCGAAATCATCAACATGATACGTAATGCAGATATTGGCATCAGTGCCGATGCGAAAGAAAAGTTTGACAGCTTGGAACATGATCTAAGCGATGAGGAATTGCTACAGTTTTTTCGATCTGAGTTGATGAAATCACCCGATTATTCTAATGAGGTTGCGGCCATTCTAGCTCGTGAAAACGATTTCACAAAACTTGATAACGGTAAGTATCTTATTTTAGGCGCTTATTGATTTTTGACGCCTAAATCTGCTATTCGAATCCTTATTAGGCTATAGCGCCCTTTCAGCTACGTCTATCAACCCATTAATTCTCACAGGTATCTGACTTAATAATTTGCGACAATAGCCAACTTAACTAAGGAGCTATTGCAATGCAAATCACTATTTCAGATGAAGAAATGAAAATAATTGAGCTTTTTCAACAGAATGTTTATGGGAAATCGCCTGATACCACTGAATTTAATCAGCGTCATGATGGTAAGGCTGGGCACTGGCTTGAAAGACAGATGGGTATAGCAGCAAACGCTAATAACGAGCCTGATTTACATGGCTATGAGATGAAAAACTCTACTGGTAGCAAAACAACCTTTGGAGACTGGAGCGCCAGCTATTATATTTTCTCAAATAAAGAAAACAATATAGACCGTACAAGATTCATGGAGATATTTGGTAAGCCTAACGAAAAGAAAGAGGGGCGTTATTCATGGTCAGGTAGTCCAATACCTAATTTTAATTCTCCATCAACCTATAATGGCTCAGAAATGATCTTTGATGATGAAAAGAACATAATCATCGTTTATAACTATTCAAAAGACCCTCGCCCTGATAAAGCAAGTATAGTTCCAGCAAGCCTACAACAAGAGGGGGTTATTCTAGCCCGTTGGGATAGAGAGAACTTAAATAGTAAGCTCACAAAGAAGTTCGGCCATCACGGTTGGTTCAAGTGTAATAAAGGCAAAGACGGCTGTTACAATCAGATCGCTTTTGGTGAGCCAATGATCTTCGATAATTGGATTAAACTCGTTGAGCAGGGCATAGTATTTTTTGACAGTGGTATGTACGTAGGAAATGCTCGTAACTACTCCCAATGGCGCGCTAATAACAACCATTGGGACTCATTAATTACCCGTACCTATCCACCATTCCCAGGATTTTTAGATAACAGCCAATAAATCAGCTTGTTTTTGAATGGCCTCAGCTTTGTGGAATGTTGAGATCATTTGCTCTGCTACCGCCTCAATGACCTTGACGCAAACAGAGTTACCAAACTGTTTGTACGCTTGAGTCTTAGATACTGCGTCAGTCAAAAACTCCTCGGGGAAGCCTTGTAATCTAGCGCATTCTCGGGGAGTTAACATTCTTGGGTTTTTCCCATATTGAGATTGATCTATCAAGGCCTCAGAACCATCTTTATAGTACCGTGCGCTAATGGTATTGGTGTACTCGCTGTCATGGTTAAATAAGCTGTAACCAAAGCCGTTGCCTTTGTTTATGTGCTGGTCCTTTCTTTTTTGATGACCAGCCCATAGGTTATCGGATATGGTATAGACCGTATCATCAGCTGGCACATCCTCTAATATATCGCCAACACGGGTTTTGCTATGAGTAGGCTTAGGAAAACTAAATAGCTCGTCAAAGTTTTCGACTTTGTCAAAATAATCTCTATTAAAACCTACGATAAAAATACGCTCTCTATTTTGTGGCGCACCAAAGTCCGCAGCCCTTAACACAGCATATCCTACCCAATAATTTAGCTTATGAGATAACGCCTCTCGCGCTTCTTCACTCATAGGAACATCATCAGGTATGCTGTCTTTATGCTGCCCAGTCAAAATATCGTAGATGGTTTGAAAGGTTTCCCCTTTCTTATCAGTTCTGAGACGCTTCACATTTTCTAGTAAAAACATTTTTGGACGTTTTTCAGCTAAAATTCGCTGAATCTCAAAAAACATAGTGCCGCGTGTGTCTTTAAAGCCTTGTTTTAGACCGGCCTGTGAGAACGCTTGGCAAGGAAAACCCGCTAAAAGTAAATCATGATCGGGAATGTCTTTGGCTTGAATTTGGGTAATATCCCCACTTGGATACTCGCCATAATTAGCAAAGTAGGTCTTTTGAGCGTGTTTATCAATCTCACTGGTGAAAACACACTCACCGCCCTGTTTTTGAAACGGCAGACGTATACCGCCAATACCTGCAAACAAATCAATAAAAGTGAAATCACTATCCTTATTACTATGCTCAAAAGGATGGCTGTTGTTAAGTGCTTCTAGCTTCGCTAACCTTGTAGCAGAAGGTTTGTGCTCACCGTTCTCCCAGCCACGAACCGTCCTTTCACCTGCTTCTTTCATCCCTAATAACAATGCTAATTCTTTTTGAGAAACGCCTAATAACTTACGTTTCTCAATAACATATTGCTGAGTATCTTTCATAGTAACCTACTTTTAAAGTATCCTGTTTTATTCCCGGATTTTAACATAGGTTATTCACTTTGTGTAAGATAAAAGCTGCATCTTGTCTTAAAATATGAAAATGATAATTAATAAACCTCTGCACACGACAAAAAAATCATCCCCACCCGATTTTCATAGGTTTAGGGGTTAAAAAGCTAACTAACTGTCGAAATACAGTCTTATCATTGTTAAAAAACACCAAGCGAAGGCCT
>NZ_JBEFNJ010000007.1:0-76351 GCF_051970285.1 Psychrobacter sp. ASPA161_6 | reverse complement strand
GCGCTGCGTTTTAGTATTAGCTGTTCTTCTAACTAACTCTTTTATTCATCCATATCAGGTATAGTTACTCTTCTATCTTAATAGTTCTCATTTTTCTGTCTTACTTTTCAATCAATTTAATCATTATCTATATATAAATGTACTTTAGTTGATTTTACTTCCATATTTATATTGTTGAGTGTTGCTATTAGTGATAAGTTTGTAGGATAGTAAGTTTTTATAGATTTTGTGCATAATTAGCAGCTTATTTTCTAGTTGTTCATTTTTTGGATGGATATTATTGTGGAAGTAGGGATATTATATGGTCCGTTCTGAGTACTTACGTTTTCTGCAAACTCTTAATTCAGAAACTATCAACGAAGATGAGCGCAAAATAGCTAATCTTGTTTTTTTAAACTTAGATCATTTAGTATCATTAGGTACGCATCAAGGTCATAGAATTAGAGCTATTATTCAATTGGCTCAAGATAGTTGGAACACTTTAAACTGTATTATTCAACCTCCAGTCGAAAATTTAACTGCCTATAAATCTCCAATTACTCAACTGAAAAGTTTAAAAGTAGGTCCATTTCGTGGATTCTCTAGGGAGGAGTCTTTTGACCTAACCAGTAACTTAGTCTTAATCTATGGGCCAAACGGTACAGGTAAATCAAGTTTTTGCGAAGCGCTTGAATATTCACTTTTGAATAATGTTGCAGAAGCGGAAAGTAAACGCTTTCGAGATCAACACAGCTACTTCAAAAATGCATATGTAGATCGTTTTAGTATCCCAGTTCTTACTGGATTGAATGAAAATCAGGAAGAGATTAACATCGAGGCGGATGACTCACTTTATAGATTTTGTTTTGTTGAAAGAAATAGAATTGATAATTTTTCGAGAATTGCAGCCCAAGTCCCTGCCAAACAAACAGAGTTAATTTCAACGCTATTTGGTTTGGACTCGTTTAGTGACTTTGTTCGAAAGTTCACTACTGAAATTGATCCTAAGTATATTGATCTTACATGCCCGAAAGCGGCACTATTAGCACAAAGGCGACAAGGACTTGAGGGTGCTGAGCAGCAAATAGAAATAAATAACGCTGAATCAATAAAGATAAGTACAGATGAGCAGGCTTTAGCTAACAAATACCGCGAAGGTGCAAACTTTATCCAATTGGTGCTTGAGTTACTTGGTAATAGTGAAAATGTTGGGTTAATTTCACAGATAGAATCCGAAATACAGCAGCCTTTAGCTATCAAGTCTTTTTTGAGTCTCGCAAAATTAAATGAGTTAGGTTTAAATATCGCTAATTATCTAAACGAACATAATACTCTAAGCCAAGAGTTAGCGAGTGTAAGTCAGCAAATATCATTCAAGAATCTCTATAATGCTGTAACACAAGTACAAAAAAGTAGTCCCAATAACTGCCCGGCTTGTAAAACTCCACTTGGCCAAGTTGCAGTAAACCCGTTTACTAATTCCGACAAAGAGCTACAAAAGCTACAGCACTTGGCTGAGCAACAAAGTACTCTTCAATGTTTAGAACAAAAAGTAAATCGGGAATTACTTTCACTTGCTCAAATAGTAAATACTTGTTGCAGCAGATTTTCTCCGAATTCACTTACCCAGTATCAAGTACCATCTAGTATTCAGGAAAGCATTGAATGGTGGAATGGCTTACAACAGCCAATGCAAGATGGCTTCGCTGCGTGGCAGCATTTACGTTCACAAGTGAAACATCTTGAAGATGCAGATAAGGGGATTGATCAGGCTGTTCAATTACGCTCAATAAAACAAGCCGAACTAAATAGGCTACGTGATTTCTCTCGCGATATTACGGTTCTTATAACGCGCAGACAGACAGCCGACCAATCGATTTTAAATTCTCAAAAAATAATTAGTAGCTTCGATATTGAAAACGCTCAGTTAATAGCTGATGTTCAAGCTGACATACCGAATATCCAAAGAAATCGCTCTATATCGGAAGCTTATAAGAGTTTCGTAATACTCTTGAACTCTTACAATGATAGACTTCCTGCACAACTTGTAGCTGACTTAAGTGAGCAGGTTGTTGAACTGTATAATTCGTTTAATAGAAATGATTTGCCATCAGAACTTCTGGCTAGAGTGAAGCTTCCTCTAGTTCAAAATCAACGTCTTGAAATATCATTTCAAAATAATCCAGATCAGTTCTATGATCCATTGCACATGCTTAGTGAAGGGCATATTCGCTGTATTGGCTTAGCCATTCTTCTCTCAAAAAATCTGAAAGAAAATTGTCCAATTTTAATTTTTGATGATCCAGTAAATGCTATAGATGACGACCATAGAGAATCAATAAGGCGCACGCTATTTGAAGATCAGTTCTTTTCTGGAAAACAAATAATTCTTACCTGTCATGGAGAAGAGTTTTTCAAAGACATTCAAAATCTCCTTCCCGCTAAAGTTGCTGCTCAGACTCAATCGTTTACCTTTTTACCTAGGCTAGAAGAATCTCATATAAATGTAGATTTTAACTGTGCTCCTAGGAACTATATTATTGCTGCTAGAGAGCACTTTGATAGAAATGAGATTAGAGAAGCTTTATCAAAATCAAGAAAAGCAATGGAGTGTTTGACTAAAGGAAAAGTTTGGCGCTATGTAACTAAGTATGGCGATGGTAATCTGAGTATAAAGTTGCGGGGCGCTTCAGCTCCAATTGAGTTAAGAAACTTATCTGATCAGCTTAAATCAAAAATCGGTAATGCTGACTTCTCTGATCAAAATAAAAGTACTGTTTTGGATCCTTTGAGTATTTTGGTTGGACTAAATGGTAATTCACGTGAATGGGTATATTTGAATAAAGGCACGCACGAAGAAAATGATAGAGCCGAATTTGATAGAAATACAGTTTCTACAATGATTGTGGCTTTAGAACTTTTAGATCAGTCTATGTAGACGCGTACTATGCAAAAGTTATAATAAATAAGAGAGTATGTAAAAGCATATTTAGTTTGATTGGTAAAACTATCATATTTTTTCAAAAAGCTGTGCAATGTTTGAAAGTAGTAATTGCAATCCTTATCTAAAATTAACATGAATTAATAAAAAATTTGACTATTTGCTATTCATGATCTTTTAAGAATTAGTAGATCGACTATTAAAGCATCATTATTATTTAACCTTACACCATAATCTTCATCTTTCAAAACAACTCACCCATCTCAACGTCTTCCTCAAAATCAAATCCTAACTGCTCACCTTTACGCTGTTTCATTTGTTCGATACGTTGCCTGCGTCCAGAGACTAGCCGTAGCACCTCGCGTTGCTGCTCTGTCGTCATGTCATGCCATAGCTGGCGCTCAGTTCGACTACGCAGGCAACCAAAGCAATAGCCTTTTTTATTGCTCGTGCACACACCAATACACGGATTGGCAATCTCGAACAGCTCAAACTGTTGATTCATGGCGGCTCCATCGCACTTATCGTTATTCCCTTAACTTGTCTTATCTTATTTTGAAACACTATTATGTCGTAAATAACGAATAATAGTGTGCCGCTTTATTGTTACTGTTTTTGGCGACGCAATGCTATGCTTAGCTTTTATAGTCTATATAAAGTCATCATAACAAAATTAATAAGTGAGATTGTACGTGAACATTATTTATATTCATGGATTGGATAGTGATGCCAACTCGACGAAAGGCATATTATTAGAAAGCTATTGCCAGCAGCATCATGCTGATATTAACGTATATCGCCCAGACCTTAATAGCGCACCTGCGCAAGTATTTGAGCAATTAGTTAAATTGGTAACCGAACTCAGTAGAGAGGATAAAACCGTACTTATTGGCAGCTCATTAGGAGGCTATTTTTCTACCTTGGTGAGCAATCATACTGGCTGTCCTGCTTTATTATTGAATCCTAGTATTCAGCCACACGTGACATTACAGCGCTTTGCTCATGAGTTGCTGTTAAATGGCGATGAAGGTCAAGTCGAAGATGAAGTGCCAGAGAATCAAATTCTTCATACGACCATTGGCGGTTGGGAAATTACCCCTGCGGATTTACAATGGTTTGCGGATCATCAATTGGTATCCATTAATTATCCGCATAAAATTGCTGTCTTACTCAAAGAAAATGACGAGCTGCTAAATTCTGAACTATCAAAAGACTTTTATCAAACGCAGGGAGCGACGGTAACTGTGCAAGCGGGTGGTGATCATAGATTTACGGATTTTGGTGAACAGCTACCGATGGTGATAGATATGCTACAGCGTTTGTTATCGACTTAAAGAGACGACATTATCTGACGTGAGCGACTGACAATTAGCGTTACCGTCGTTATTTTTGGTTATAATGGTTCAATAGAATTAATGATCTGTGAATATTAAGGGAAGCATTTGTGAGTGAATATAATGCGCAATCGTTAGAAGTTTTAGAAGGACTTGAGCCAGTACGTCGTCGACCTGGCATGTATACGGACACCACACGCCCCAACCACTTGGCACAAGAGGTGATTGATAACTCAGTCGATGAGGCGTTGGCCGGTTATGCTAAAACCATCAAAGTTCAATTGTACAGTGATGGCTCGTTGTCAGTCGAGGATGACGGGCGCGGTATGCCGACCGATATCCATCCTGAGTTTAAACAGTCAGGCGTTGAGCTGATTTTAACCCGCTTACATGCTGGTGGGAAGTTTTCGACCTCTAATTATGAAGTTTCAGGTGGTCTGCATGGCGTTGGTATCTCTGTCGTCAATGCGCTGTCCACCCGCGTTGAAGTCACCGTATGGCGTGATAGTACCCAGTTTGAAATGGCGTTTGAAAATGGTGCGCCAGTTACGCCTTTGACGGAAACGATCAGCTCAAACAAGCGCAAGCGCGGTACTAAAGTACATTTTTGGGCGGATGGTAGCTTCTTTGATACGCCAAAATTTAATGTTAAACAGCTAAAGCACAATCTAAAAGCCAAAGCGGTGTTGGCCGCGGGTTTGACGATTGAGTTCGTCGATGATATTAACAATGAAAAAATCGTTTGGCAGTTTGCCGATGGCGTTGTTGAATATTTAAACGAACAGTTAGATGGTCTTGAGACGTTGCCTGAGGCACCTTTCTATTATAATTACGATGCGAAAGCGGGCGAACGTGCAGCTATTACCTTTGCACTGTCTTGGTTGCCAGATGGTGGTACGCCCATTCAAGAAAGCTATGTCAATCTTATCCCGACTGCGCAAGGCGGCACGCACGTTAATGGTCTGCGCACCGGTATTCTAGAAGCCTTACGCGAGTTTTGTGATATTCATAACCTATTGCCGCGTAGTGTGAAGTTAACGGCAGAAGATGTATGGGATGGGGTCAATTATATCTTGTCGCTTAAGTTTTCTGAGCCGCAATTTTCAGGGCAAACCAAAGAGCGTTTATCGAGTCGTGAAGCTGCCGGAGCCGTACAGACATTGGCAAAAGATGCCTTTAGTCTGTGGTTAAATCAGCATGCCGATATGGGTGCTCAAATTGCCGAGTTAGCGATTAATAAAGCGGGACGTCGCCTAAAATCTGCCAAAAAAGTCGCGCGTAAAAAGATTACTCAAGGTCCTGCCTTACCGGGTAAATTGGCTGATTGCCGTGGTGATTTGCGCGATGGTGCAGAGCTGTTTTTGGTAGAGGGTGACTCTGCTGGCGGTAGTGCTAAACAAGCACGAGATCGTCATTATCAGGCCATATTGCCACTGCGCGGTAAGATTCTAAATACATGGGAAGTATCCTCAGATACCGTGCTGTCGAGCCAAGAAATCCATGATATCGCCATCGCTATCGGTGTCGATCCGGCGTCAGACGATTTGTCCGAATTACGTTATGACAAAGTATGTATTTTAGCGGATGCGGATTCTGATGGTCTGCATATTGCCACCTTGATTTGCGCGTTATTCGTTAAGCATTTTCCAGCGTTGGTCGATGCAGGACATTTATTTGTCGCCATGCCGCCGTTATATCGTGTGGATGTCGGTAAAGACGTGCATTACGCGTTGGATGAGCCTGAGCTTGCCCACATTTTAGCCAATGTACCCGGTAATAAAAAAGCGCAAATTACGCGCTTTAAAGGGCTGGGTGAGATGAGTGCAGAGCAGCTGCGTGAGACAACCATGAATCGTGATACCCGCCGCTTAGTGCAGTTAGATATGGACGACATGGTGCTCACCAATAGCGTCATGGATATGCTGCTCGCCAAAAAACGCTCTGCTGACCGTAAGACTTGGCTTGAGGATAAAGGCAACTTGGCTGATATTTCATAAAGTATCGTAATAATGAATACTAGATAGGCTGATTGCTCACTGTAGAGTTGAGTAAGAGATAGCACAATAAAAGGCTGTAAAAGGCTGTAAAAGGCAATTTAGTGGCATAAACTTAATGGTATTATGTAGCTATCTTTTATAATCTGGTGCCGTTATGACATCGAAGTTTACCCATCGCTCTAAGTTGCCAACTGCTGCTAATTCTGCACGCTCTAAAATATTGCCAAAGCTTAGCAAAAAGGATTTAGGTCATTTAATTCCCAAACGGGGCGGCACAATTGCTCCAGTGATAGCCTCTTTCCTATTAAAAACCTCAGGCTGGCGAATCGTTGGTGAAATTCCAGATATCTCGCAAGCGGTGGTATTGGCATTACCGCACACGTCAAACGTTGATGGCGTCTATGCATTACCCAGCTTGTTTGCCTTAGATTTAAAAATCAGCATTATGGGTAAACATACGTTATTCAAAGTCCCAGTATTGGCGCAACTATTACGTTGGATGGGTATTATTCCCATCGATCGTGGTAATAAAGGTTCTGTGCTACAAGCGAGTATTGATAAGTTTAAAACCGGTGAGCCACTATTTTTGGGATTGTCTCCAGAAGGCACGCGGGAATATACCAAAGACTGGAAGACAGGGTTTTATTACCTAGCAGTGGGTGCTGGTATCCCTATTTTGCCAGTGGCGTTAGATTATAATACCAAAGAAGTGCGTTTTTTATCTGCTGTGTATCCTACTGGAGATATTGAGGCTGACTTACCAAAAATTTATGCTCAATATAAAGGGGTGATACCAAGACATCCTGAGCGCTTATCGCAACCACTACAGGATGTTAATAATTCAGCCGATTAGGTCTATCTTGCGAATACGAGCGTTTGAACCTCTTATGAATGGTTAGTAAAACGCTCATATTTGATTACAAAGATAGCAATGGCTAGAATTGAGGCTGACCGTTAGAAGCATTAACCCCACCGTCCACCGGTAAATTAACACCGGTAATCATCGACGCATCATCACTCGCTAAAAAAGTAATCGCGGCGGCAATATCCTCTGGCGTGGCCAGACGACCAAGTGGACAACGATCTAAGAATTTATCAGTCTTGGCATCATTATCCTGAATGGCACTGGTCATGTTTGTCTTAGTCACGCTTGGATTAACCGCGTTGACTCGCACTCCATCAGGACCATGATCTAAGGCGAGGGTACGCGTTAGATTGCTAACGCCAGCTTTGGCAGCATTGTAAGCGGCCATATTCCAATCACCACCGACCCCTGATAATGAGGAGACATTGACGATATTACCTTTGGTCGCTATCAAATGTGGCATGGCTGCCTGACAGACATAAAAAGTACCGTTTAAATTCACATCAATCGCTGATTTCCAGTCTTCAGCCGTTAGCTCCGTAATTTTACCTTGGGTGGCTTTACCTGCATTGTTCACCAAGATATCAATTTTTTCAAACTGATCAATGGCTCTTTTAATCATTTCTTGCACTTGGCTCTGCACACTAATGTCGCAAGTGATGGTCATATAATTATCGGTATGAATCCACGTACGGTCTTGCGGGAATTCTTTGGCGGTTTCTGCCAACGTATCGGCAGTCCGTCCCACTAAAACGACACTGGCGCCTTCCTGAGCAAAGCGAATGGCCGTCGCACGACCAATACCTGAGCCTGCTCCTGTTACGATAACGGTTTTTTCTTTAAAACGTTTCATAGTATTCAGTCCTTGTTTTTATATGCAAATAATAATAGTCACTACATAAAAAATGAATGAGCAGACCCTAACGTAATGGCTGCACTATAAATCAATGCGTCAGCTGTGCTACTTTTATGTCATCATAACAAGTCATTGCTTGGAAAGCGACTTTGTATAATTGCACTTATGTAGTTTACTTTTTCTTTATTGAATTATGCCTATCATCCTCACAAAGATGGCATGATCTTTGTAAGTTGCCGTGTAGGGTACGTTATATTTCATTGATAATAAAAGGTTGAGACTGTGTTCAATTCGATTACTGGCACATCTGATGGGGGTTATCTGGTCAATGAGTTGGCCTGCTATCTACAGACAGATGCTTTAGACATTGCTTTACCTAACATGCAAACCATAGAGATTCGTTATGAGGCTCATTATACAGCTCGACAGTATCACTATCATTTACCACTAGGTAAGCTTCAACTATTAGCGCTCATCTTATATCTGCCTTCTGAGACCAGCTTGGCTAATATCGAAACAGTACGTATGGCAGCGGTCAAAGCGGTGCTAGCATGGCAAAAGACTAACGCTTCTCAAGATAAAGACAATCAGGCGCTCATCTATGACGTATTGGTCGTCGACATCCAATTCAGTGAGCACGCTAATAGCAACAATAATAATAACAGTGACAATAATGATGAGCACAACAATGACAATAATATTGAACATAACCGTCAGCGCGGTCAGTTACCGAAGCGCTTAAAGCACGAATTTGCAGCGCGCTATTTTATGGAAAATTTGGTCGTCGATATGAGTGACCATGCACAGCGACTGCAAGTATTTAGCTGGCATGACTGGTGTTCGATAATGCTTGCATTACAGACGCCATGCGAGCTGTGGCGATTCTTAGGGTATCATCTTGACCAGCTCCAGCGCTCGGTCTCCAGCCATGTCGCGAGTTTTGAATCTGAAGACATGCTTGTCACGCAGTTTTTAAGCAGTGCGCTCTTATTTGACCATGCTATTACGATCGATAATGCTCTGATCAAATATGGTATTCAGCAAGCACCAAATTCCGCTTTGGTAGCCATGACCTTAGCTCAAAAAAATAAGAGCCAAACTGCCCAGATGTATCAACAACATAGGCAACAAGCAGCAACACTCTGGTCGCAACTTAGTACGCAGATGATCCAAACAGTTAGTGCAGAGCTGACAGCTCAAGCAGACACCAAGTCGCTAAAGCCACAGTTCTCTCTTTGGCAGCAGCAATTATTAGACGAATCCGCGTTTTCGCGGCATGAACTGATTCGCACTTTATATAGACACCCACAACAAAAGCCGGCGTTGCAAAAAACTGGCTATGTGATACATCAGCATTCATATGAGAATCTTGGTCGGCATTATGTGCTGATATTTTATGGGCAAGATCTGGCGGGGCAGAACAGTAAAGCGGCTATTCAGCCAAACTTACAGCAAATTGCGCAAGATGTTGCCACGCGTCTGCCGATGGCTGAGCTACACCATGTCATCATACTTGGTATAGATTTTATCTCTGATGCCGGTGAGACTTTCATGGACATCGATCTGTGGATTCAACCTGTGAATAGTATGACTCAGCGCGAGCGTCAACTTACCAAGCAAATACAACGTCTCAAACAGCAAAGTGCTGAGCAGCAAGATATTCAGCAGCCAGTGGCTAAAAAGCAAGCGGCTAAGAAGCCAAACAAGCCAGTAAATGATTTGCCTCAGATCCGCCTCAACCTTTCTATTCCAGCCCGTAAAGATAAGCTATAAATCGATACTATAGTCAGTGAAAAGTAATATCGATAGATCAGCAGTATCGTAGCGTTTTCGGGGTATTTTGACTATAGATAAATTTGTCGTCGTTCAACTTAAAGAAATCATCTATCATACAAACACCCATAAAAAAAGACAGCCTAAGCTGTCTTTTTTTTTCGAAATTATACTTTCACGAAGGTTTATTTATTGGTGTCGTCGATAAGACCGCTACCAGGTAATAAATCGTTATTAGTCGTAGTTCCAGTAGTTCCAACATCAGTAGTATCTACAGGATCAGTACCAAGTTTTGTGGTATCGACCGTATCTGTACGTAAGTTAGTAGTCGAGGTAGTTGGTGCACTCGGCGTATTCTCACGAACTGAATCAGCAACTTTGTCTTGCGTTGATGAATTAGGCGTCAAAGCAGACTTCGCTTTCGCTTCAGTACGCTCTTTGTCCATTTTGTCCTGCATCTTGCGTAGGAAACGTGCTGCTGCTTCTTGACCGCCAAGACCGAATGATAGAGCAAAGGCAACCGCAACGGCACCTAACGTTAGACCAAATGCTAGGTTAACGATAGAGTCAGCAATACCCATCGCTTTTAGACCCATGGCTAGTACCAAGCCCATGATTAGTACACGTACGATGTTCGCTAAGAACTGTGAGCCTTGCTCAGAGCGCTCAACGACACCAGCAATGATATTGGCAAGCCAGAAACCGATGAATAGAATGATCGCGCCCAAAATGATGTTGGCACCGAAAGCGATAAACATCGTGATAATAGCTGAGATAGGCTCAAAACCTAATAAATCAGCGGCAGCGATAGCGGCAAACAACATGGCAAAAAAGATGATCGCATAACCAACAAGGTCAGAGACTCTTTTATCACCCATGGTTTCTTGTAAGCCAACTTTCGCAGGCAACTGGTTGATCTGAGTGTTTTCGATCAAGCCTTTAATAATATTAGCGACCATACGTACCACGTAGAAAGTCACTACTAGGATAGCCGCTGCCATAAAGATGTTTGGCAAGGCTTCCATGATTTTGTTCAGCATATTCGTCGCAGGACGAGCAATCACTTCGATTTTTAACGCATTTAATGCGGCAATAATCGTTGGGATAATCACAACTAAAAATGCTAATGAACCCGCGATATTAGGTAGGCTATTTTGCTCGTTCAAACCTGCTTTTGACGCCAACTCTTGCACGTTAAAAGTAGAAACAAGGTTGGTCACAATGCCGCGTACAACTTTAGCAATGATATAACCAACGACAAACACCACACCAGCAATTAGGATGTTAGGAATAAAGCTGAAAATTTTGTCTACCATATTAGTCAATGGGGCAAATAAACCATCAAGCTCTAACTGACCCAATACCATGGTTAGAACAACCAATAAGATGAACCAGTAAACCATATCAGCAATCGTGCTACTCATTGGTTTTACGCCAGCTTTAGCGCTTAAACGCTCATCCATTGATGTTTTGGCCAGTGCTGCGTTGATCGCTGTGCGGGCAACAGTTGCCACAACCCAACCAATCACACCAAGAGCAATAGCACCGATCAGATTAGGAATGAACGCCAATACTTGGTTAACCATATTTGCAAACGGTGCTGAGATAGAGTTCAAGTTCAACTGACTAAGCGCTCCTGAAATGGCAATGATAAAGATAAACCAAAAAATAATCTTAGAGATAATACCCTCTAGATCATAGGTTTTGCCAGTAGAAGAATTCATACGTTGATTAAGATTCACTTTAGACAGCACACCGCGTACCAGTGCCGCGATGCCTAAGGCTACAAGCCAGCCAATAATAAATATTAAGATAGCACCAATAATGGAGCCGATCGGCCCACCAAGATAACCATTAAAAGATGTAAATGTTGGATTCATCTTATCCTCCTTGAATCATCATATATGAGCTGTGAAATAACAAAGGTAACCATTACAAATAGTAGGTAATCAGAACCTTAGTTATTGAGCAAAATCATATAGATGGTAATTATAAATAGTGTTTTTAATTTAAGTTATACAGGGACATTATAGTGACTGAAAAAGTAATACTACTATAGGAAAATGTGGATCTGCGATGGCCATACATCTCTATTACGCAATATGGCTACCGACATCCCAATATATATTAGTAAAACTGACGTCCAGTTACTTATCACCTTAACTAATTTAGCTTAGCTGATGTATTGATAGATTTAAAGACAGAAAGCTTAACCTGTTACTATATTTGTGTGATAACTTGTTATTTTTACGAGAAATGTTAACACAGACTGTACATTGGCCCGATAATTTCATCCTAAACATGGCTCCTAAAACTAAGATTTGTTATTATAGAAATATGTGACATCTCGCCACTATACTTACAATTTGAGAGTACTCTATGAAAAAAATCACTACTTTAAGCGTTAGTGCACTTGTTAGTGCTATGTTATTAGTTACCGGTTGTAGTACTAATAATGGTAATCAAGAAACCTCTAGTCAAAGCGTTTCAGTGACTGAAAAAAGCCCAGCCAATGAAAAAGTGGGTTATAGCTTGGGCTATATGATGGCAGAAGGTAACAAAGAAGCGGTCGGCGATCTCAATCTTGATACCTTTGAAAAAGGCTTCCGTGATGGTTATGAAGGCACTGATTCCGCACTGACACAAGAGCAAATGCAAGAAGTATTGATGACCTATCAAAAAGAGCAAGAAGAGAAGTTTGTCAAAGATATGGAAAGCAAAGCGACTGACAACAAAGCCGCTGGTGAAGCATTCTTAGTTGCAAATGCGAAAAAAGAAGGCGTAAAAGAGACGGCCTCTGGTCTACAATACAAAGTAATCGCTCCAGGTACTGGTAAATCACCAAAAGCGACTGACGTGGTTGAAGTAAACTACGAAGGTAAATTGATCGATGGTACGGTATTTGACAGCTCTTATGAGCGTGGTGAGCCGATTGAATTCCCACTAAATCAAGTTATCGCTGGCTGGACGGAAGGTCTACAGTTGATGAAAGAGGGCGGCAAATATGAGTTTTATATCCCATCAGACATCGCTTATGGCGAGGCAGGTAACTCAGGTATCGAGCCTAATAGCACTTTAATCTTTACGGTTGAGCTGTTAAAAGTAAAATAATTCTGAAATAAAATCTAATACTCTATCTCGTCCTAAAACAGAAAAAGCCCTCATAAATATTATGAGGGCTTTTTGTTTGGACATGATTTAGTTCACTGTTTACTCATCAATTGAGTCACTCGTTAAAGTGTCTTTTGGAAGACTTTAGAGTTACGTCCGTTATGATACTTTTCTTGTCGTGCTTCTGGTAAGGCACTTGCTTCAACTTCTGCAAAGCCTTGTTCGACGAACCAATGGGCGGTACGAGTCGTCAACACAAATAATTTGTGCAAACCATGGCTGCGCGCTTGCTGCTCTAAAAACGCTAGCAAATCCGCACCTCGGCTGCCGCTACGATATTCGGGATGAACTGCGACACAAGCGACTTCTGCCGCATCTGCATCTAATGGATAAAGCGCGGCACAGCCCAGAATCATACCATCACGCTCAATCACACTATAGTGATCAATCTCTTGCTCCAAGCATTCGCGCGAACGACTGACCAAGATGCCTTGTTCTTCTAACGGTAATAACAGTTCAATAAGTCCCACGACATCGTCGATATCTGCTCGGCGAATCTCTTCATAAGGGTCGTGGCTTATGAGCGTACCAGAGCCATCACGAGTGAATAGCTCTTCTAATAATGCACCATCTTTGGCATAAGAGATAATATGGGTGCGATGAACGCCTTGACGGCAAGCATTACTGGCGCAATTTAAAAAGTAGTTGATCTCACAATTTAGATCACGGCCACGTAAGAAACGATCGACTTCATTTGGAATCATTTCGCGTAGCAAGCGATCATCGTCATTGATACCCGTTTCTTCACCTAAGAATATCAGCTTATCCGCGCCAAGTGCGATGGCAGCACTCAATGCCACATCTTCAGCGAGTAGGTTGAAAACTTCACCAGTCGCTGAATAACCCATCGAGCCTAAAATCACGATATGATCGTGGAGTAGGTTGTTTTTGATGGCCTCAACGTCGATAGAGCGCACTTCACCCGTCATTTGATAATCGACACCATTACGAATGCCATAAGGGCGAGCGGTGACAAAATTGCCTGACACGGCATCGATGCGCGAGCCGTACATGGGTGAATTGGCCAGTCCCATCGATAGCTGTGCTTCAATCTGTAAGCGAATGGCACCAACGGCTTGCAAGATAGACGGCATCGCTACACGCGGCGTCACTCGAATGTCTTCATGCAACGGCGAGGTGATATCAGTGCCTTGCAGGTTGTTTTCGATTTGCGGTCGGGCCCCATGTACCAATACCAGCTTGATGCCCAAGCTATGTAACAAGGCGAAGTCATGAATAAGCGTACTAAAATTCGGGTGATTGACCGCTTCACCGCCAAACATGATCACAAAAGTCTTACCGCGATGGGTATTAATGTAGGGGGCAGAATTACGGAACCAATGAACGTATTCGGGATTAATCTGTGGCATGGCGCTAGTAGTCATAATGGGAGCAGTAGTAGTCAGAATAAGAAAAAAGGACGTGACAAAAAATGCCAGTCGCTAAAGAATTACCATAGCAAAAAACGCCGTTGTGAGCTATCTTTTATTTCAGTAGCGTTCATCAATCTTTGTAGTAAATTGACAATATACACAACCTCAACACGTGGTTAATGTACCTACAAACGCTTTTTGCTATGCTAAGCGCTATTGCTTTATAGACAGCTAACGCAGATAATCAATAAAAATGAACGTTACTAGCATGGAGCGTATATGATGATAGCCTACTCATAATCTGAGATGTCGTCATTAAGTGTATTGCTCATATAAAGTCTCGTCTATCCAAACCGCGAGAAACTTAAAAAGTTAAAGCGATAAATGTCAGAGTTTAAAAGCATTGAAAATGCATTAACCAGACAGTCAGGTTTTGCCAGCTGCGTTTTACCGATATATTAACTAGGGATAATGAAAGTCATGAAAAAAAGTAACCATTTTGCTAATCCTTTTAGCGCTTTTAGCGGACACCGTCTGTTTCACGTGATCGCTGGTACGCTCGTCGGCGTCATGGCTGTGACCCAAGCCTCAGCGATGCTGCCGACCCCAGAGCAAGCAGTTGATAATTTAGCTACCATGCAGTCAAGTACCAATCAAGCAAGCACCCGTAGCGGTAATTCTAGTGTGCAAGCCGTTAATACCAAAATTACTGCCTCGCTGATCAGTGTTGATGCCAATGGTCAGGAGGTCTTGGTACCTGTTAATGCCAACACGCGCTTGCAAGCAGGCAACGTCTTAGAGTATCAAGGGTATTTTACCAATACCAATGCTGATCGAGTACGCAAAATGACGGTCACCATGAGTATCCCTGAGCAAGTAGAACTATTGCGCGCGGTCTCGCCTGACTTCCCATATGGCAGCACCGATGGCGATACTTTCGCCCGTATGCCGTTACGTGGCAAGGTGGACAATCAATTACAAGAAATCCCATTCAAATACTACAAAGCAGTACGCTGGGATATCGAAGGTGTTGGCCTCAATGACACCGTAGCAGTGAAATACCGCGCTCGCGTTAAATAGATTTGCTTATTAATTGATACATGCTGTTTAAGCAAAATTGATTTAGCTAACGGAAAAAAGCACCACAGTTTATGACTGCGGTGCTTTTTTAATGGCTGAAATCCTAATTTTGAGGTTAGCTTGTCGAGGATTTACTATATATAGTCAGTGAAAAGTAATATCGAACCATCACGCACTGCTGATATCAGCAATACCGTCGTGTTTTTAAGATATTTTGACTATATCGTTATAAAGTTGCATATTTACTCTGTGATTTTTCTTTTATTAATTGTTTAATCGCATTGATTTGTGGTGTGGTGGCTTGCGTGCCAGCAGCAATAAGGGCGCTACGTTGACTGGTATCTAATGAGCTGATATGACCGACATCAGGGGTAATCACAATATCAGCACGCGCGCGTTCATTGCGCATTGATGCGCTGTGCTTGGTATTTGAATGAGCAGTGCTGGCGGTTAAATTGTTTTCAAGTAAGCCCCAAAAGCTACTCAATGAGGTGATAGCGGGTAAGAGATTGCTTGTTATGTTCTTTTTATTCGAGGTAGGCATCGTCACATCGACAGCGATGATAATATCAGCACCCAAGTCGCGCGCGCTATCAACCGGTACTAAACTAACCACGCCGCCATCGATATATTTTTTGCCGACTTTTTCAGGGATACGCGGAGCAATAAAAATATTGGGCACACTACAGGATGCTTGGACAGCAAGACCTGCATCGCCAGTGGTAAAGACGGCTTTTTTTAAGGTATGCTTTTCTGCTGCGACTGCTGCAAAAGCAATCGGAAAGTCCTCTATGGCTTTTGCGCCCACTTTATTATTAACAAAGTTTTTGAGTTTGATACCTTCTATAAATCCTTGATTGGATAAGGTGAAGTCCGTCAATTCGCTGTCAGTGGTGGTCAATGCCAAGCGCTCAAGCTGTGCTGGCGTGTAGCCGCTAGCGTATAGACTACCAACCAAGCTGCCGATGCTCGTGCCAACGACCAAGGTTGGTTTGATACCGTTTTCCTCTAAAGCCTTAATCACGCCAACATGGGCAAACCCTTTGGCACCGCCGCCGCCCAACACTAACGCCACTTTTGGTACGTTTGCTATGGGCGCTACTGGTGCCGGTGCTGGTGTCAGTGTGCTACAAGCGTTAGTGCCTAGAGCCAATACAGCAAGCACACTGATACGCAGGAATGTTAAATGATGATAAGATTGAGGCAATAGAGCAGGAGCAAACATAAAAAAGACCTTATAAAATCATCGTAAATTAGGGCGGCAATCAATTATTGAGACATTCATTTATCGACAAAGCTACTTATCTATAAAATAGACTGGATGTATTTCTCTACAAAGTGTCTAAACGCAGTATTACTAAATAGCTTAGCATAATCAATCATGTTGTCAGTTATAATGAGACTGATTCAGTATTTTGATAGCTGGTTGATTGCTATCACCTTTGCAGCTCATTACTAGCAGTAGAATGCTTAGGGCGTGTCCTAATAAGACATTTTGCGCTTACGGAATTTAAAACCAATATCGTTAGGATTTTTGATGCCCATGTCGGTCAGTCACGCTTCAGCTCCTTCCTCAGCCCAGTCAACCGCTCATGGGATATCTGAGCAACCTCTATCGGCACTCGATATGCCAGTGACGGCGTTGGCAGGCGTCGGCTCTAAGGTTGCTGAGCAACTCGCGCAGTTGGGTATCGTACGAATCTTTGATTTGCTGCTGCATCTGCCACGAGATTATGAAGACCGCAGCCGACTGGTATCGATAGCAGACGTGGGGCATGGACAAGCAGCATTAATCACTGGGCGTGTGGTACACGTCGATGTCAAGCGCAGTGGCATGACCGTAATTGTAGACGATGACACCGATACGATATCATTGCGGTTTTTTAAGGTCTATCGTGGTCTGGCGCAGACCATGAGTTTGGGTACACAATTGCAATTGTTCGGCGAAGTAAAAGTGAGCCGTTATGGCAAGCAGATGCACCATCCCGAATATCAAATCATCACTGATAGTAGCGCCATGACCAATACTGGGTTGCAGCCCATTTATCCCAGTGTCAAAGGCTTGCATCAGAATAAATTGCGTACTTTGATTAAGTTGGCACTACAAACGGTGCGTAGTCAGGGTCTACCGATGACGCTGTTTACCAATGAAGATTTTGCCGTCGTTGGGGATTTACCATTGGTACCTTTTGAACCACCAAAAAAATCGGTAATAGAGGCGTATGAGTCTGAAGATATTTTTTCGACGCTCGCCCGCAGTGTGCCCGACAATACTACTGGTAATAGTGTCAATAAAGCCCAGCCCGCTGTTTATGATGCAACGTATGACGCGATGAATCATAATCTCGATACGATGGCCGCTAATAATGTCTATACCCTGACGATATTTGAAGCCTTGGTACTATTGCACACTCCACCAACTTATACCGATGCTGGGCGGCAATATCAGCTATTGACCCAACTAAGTGCTCGCACCCATGCAGCTTGTCAGCGCTTGATCATTGAAGAGTTGACCGCGCATCAACTCAGTCTGTTATATCGTCGTCAGCAATTGCATCAGCATAAAGCCCCTAAATGCGCCACTAAAAGCCCATTGGCTGATCAATTATTTGCCGCGTTGCCGTTTGATTTAACGGGCGCGCAGCAACGAGTGATGAAAGACATCACGGCCGATATGGCGACTTCTATTCCGATGCTACGACTGGTACAAGGGGACGTAGGCGCTGGCAAAACGTTGGTGGCGGCGGGCGCGGCGGGCTATGCGCTTGATAGTGGCTGGCAAGTGGCTGTTATGGCACCCACAGAGATTTTAGCAGAGCAGCATTTGGTTAATTTTAAACAATGGTTTGAACCCTTAGGCGTTGGGGTTGGCTGGCTGGCGGGTAAGCAAACCGCAAAGCAGCGCCGTGAAGCGTTGGTAGCTGTGGCTGAAAATACCGTGCAAGTGGTCGTCGGCACCCATGCGTTATTTCAAGAGCAAGTACAGTTTGCTAAATTGGGCTTGGTTATTATCGATGAGCAGCACCGTTTCGGTGTCGAGCAGCGCATGGCTTTGACCAGTAAAGGCGTGACTAATAGCACGCCGCATCAGCTAATAATGACGGCAACGCCCATTCCGCGTACGCTAGCGATGAGTGTCTACGGCGATATGGATACCTCCATCATTGATGAGCTGCCACCGGGTCGCACGCCAATTACGACGGTGACGATTGATCGAAACCGCCGTGATGAGGTGATCGAACGTATTGCGATTAATTGTGAGGCGGGCAGGCAAGCGTATTGGGTTTGCTCGCTGGTGGAAGAGTCTAGCGTGCTGGATGCACAAGCCGCTGAAGCCACTTATGAGGACTTAAATGAGCGCTTAAATATTCGTATTGGTCTTGTTCATGGCAAGATGAAATCCGTTGATAAACAGGCCATCATGCAAGCATTCAAATCCGGAAGTCTTGATTTGTTAATTGCCACAACGGTCATTGAGGTTGGCGTCGACGTCCCTAATGCGTCGCTTATGGTTATCGAGAACGCCGAGCGTTTGGGTCTATCGCAACTACATCAGTTGCGCGGACGTGTAGGTCGTGGTTCGACCAAAAGCTTCTGCGTTCTACTATACCAAAAGCCGTTATCAGAGACGGGCACTGAGCGTCTAAATGTATTGCGCGACAGCACCGATGGCTTTGTTATTGCCCAAAAAGATTTGGAACTGCGCGGGCCAGGTGAGCTGTTAGGCAAACGTCAAACGGGCAATGTTGGTTATTATTTGGCGGATTTGATTCGTGATGAGCAATTATTTGCGATTGCCCAGCGTCTCGCCAAACACTTAATTGCAGATCCTGCACGTAAAGCCGATGTCAGCCAGCTGATCCATCGCTGGATGCCAGAAGCCAGCCGTTACACCAATGCATAGCAGAGTTTTTTTCTCTGCATTCTTACCGAATAATTCGGGATGCTATTTATCCTTGTTAGTCATGCTCATTATTTGATGTCAAATTATGAATATAAAGAGCGAGCGAAATCAATGATTTATGCATCATTTTTTCTGCCATCGCTTTAGTTGATGAAAATAGCTCTTTGGTAGTTTTTATTTATTAATACTAACTCATGTGTTCGCTGATTGTCATTGATATGCATCGAGTAGTGTGGCAATTTATGAGGTTGCATCATTATCGTGTTATTTGTACCACTACTTTTCAACTGTCTGAATATTTATACAAGGATGTATTATGAAACAGACGTCTACGCCTGCTTGTGCCACTGTTATCCCATTTTCATTTAGCCAATCTGCCTTTGCTCTTTTACTACTGACCCCATCGTTAGTGGGATAGGCTCAGTATTGCCAGAGTGTGCGATCAAAAAACACATTCCAATGACCGACTATCTTAATTTTTATTATTGCCCGTATTTATAGAGACCTATCATGAGCGATCTTGAAGAAACCAATCCTAAACCATCTCCTCAATCTGAGCTGCCACCATATCGTCAACCTGACACGCTGGCTAATGCTAATAAGTCTTCGTCGAAATTGCCGCTATGGTTGTTGCCAGTATTGGGCATTGTGCTGGTCATGGGTGTTCTGCTTGGAAAATACTGGGGTGCTGGTGATAAAGCGATGAATGACGAGGCACTAGCATCTGCCAGTACACAAAATGATGGCACCCCTACTATCGACACTAGTACAGAACAATCTGTATTATCGGTAGAAACGGTGATGCCAAGCCAAGATACGATTGGCAATACGTTGAGTGCTGACGGCACCATCAATGCCAAGGATGTGGCTAATGTCAGCGCTAAAGTCAATGGTGTGGCTATTGAGCGTGTACTGGTTGAGGAAGGTGAGCGGGTCAAAGCAGGTCAAGTATTGGCGATATTTGATACCGATGCCATGGAGCAGCAAGTTTTGCAAGCAGAGGCCGATGTGGCAGAAGCTGAAGCAACGCTTGCCAATGCCAGCGCTGATGCCGCACGTGTCTTGCCATTGGTAGATATTGATGCCATTAGCAAACAAGAGGCCGATCGCTATCGTACCTCTGAGATGCGAGCTAGAGCGTCTTTGCAGGCCTCCAAAGCCCGCTTAAATAATCAGCGCTTGACGCTAGATAATTCAAAGGTTGTGGCGCCTGTCAGCGGTATTATCAGTGAAAAAATGGTGGAAGTTGGGATGGTGGCTGGCGGTGAGCCACTGTTCACGATTATCAAAGGTGGTGTTTTGGAGTGGCGGGCAGATATAGATCCTAAACTTATCGGTGACATCAATGTCGGCACATCGGTGCGAGTAGGATTGCCAAATGGTGATTCAGTGATGGGACAAGTGAGCCGTATCGCACCGACGGCGGAAAATAACCGCCAGATCACTATTTATGCGAGTCTAGCGGCCAACTCAAAAGTACGCGCAGGCATGTATCAGACTGGCGAATTTCTACTAGGGAGTGCCAGCACCCAAACGATTCCTAATAGCGCCATCGTTAGCAATGACGGTTATGATTATGTGATGCTAGTGACCAGTCTTACAAACCAAGACGGTAAGTCCATGGGTCGTATCAAGCAACAACGAGTGACTTTGGGCGCGCGACTTGGTGAGAACGTAGCAGTGCTAGAGCCTCTGCCAAGCGATAGTCGTATCGTAAAACAGGGCGGTAGTTTTTTGAACGATGGCGACCTAGTGCGTATAGTTAATGGCGTGAGCCAAACGAGTACAGCAACGCAGGCACAATCATGAGCTTAAACGTCTCCGCTTACTCGATCAAAAACCCACTCGTGGCTATTCTGCTATTTGTGCTCCTAATCTTAGGGGGCATCTATGGCTTTATGAAAATGAAGGTACAACAGTTTCCAGATATAGACTTGCCAGCGGTGGTCGTCACGGTGACCCTACCTGGGGCTGCGCCTTCGCAGCTCGAAAACGATATCGCAAAGAAGATTGAAAACAAACTGACCAGTATCGAAGGTGTGAGTCATATTCGTACCACCCTACAGACGGGTGCGGCGACCATTGCCACCGAGTTTACGTTAGAAAAAGACATTCAAGAAGCGGTCGACGATGTACGTTCGGCAGTTGGCGAAGTACGTGGTGATCTGCCAGCCGCCGCCAACGATCCAATCATTACCAAGGTGTCTACCGCAGGATTTCCAGTCGTTACTTACTCTGTCGCTGCTAACAATATGAGTGTAGAGGATCTCTCGTGGTTTGTAGATGACACGGTCACCAAACGGCTCTCTGATATACCAGGTGTCAGTACAGTCGGTCGTATCGGCGGGCTTCAGCGTGAGATTACGGTCGCAGCTGATCCTATCACTTTGAGTGGTTTGAAGTTTTCGATTACCCAGCTGTCACAGCAAATAGCAGGTATTCAACAAGACAGCTCAGGTGGTGAAGCAGAAGTGGGTAAAACCACCCAAACCATTCGCGTTTTGGGCGCGGTCGAGCGTGCAGGCGAGCTTAATGATCTACAAGTGGCTGTCCCTACAGGTGGCACTCAAGCACTTGGACGTATGGCACAAATCACTGATGGTGCGGCTGATCCCAGCTCTATCGCTAAGCTCGACGGTCAAACGGTGGTTGCATTTAATATCACTCGCTCGCGTGGTGCCAGTGAAGTTGAGGTGATGGAACTGGTCGATGACGAGCTTGCCAAGTTGACTGCCGATGTGGGCAATATCAGTATCGAAAAGGTCTATGATCGAGCGACGCCTATTGCGGAAGATTACCAAGCTTCATTACGTATGCTGATCGAAGGTGGCTTGCTTGCCGTAGTGGTGGTATTTCTGTTTTTACGCAATATTCGGGCGACTATTGTTGCCGCTGTGGCGTTACCGCTGTCAGTGATTCCAACCTTCTTAGGTATGTACTTATTTGGCTTTAGTCTCAATATTATCTCACTATTGGCATTGTCATTGGTCATTGGGGTACTGGTCGATGATGCAATCGTCGAGGTCGAAAACATCATCAGGCATTTAAGGATGGGCAAGACGCCTTATGAAGCGGCGATGGAAGCCGCTGATGAGATTGGTTTGGCTGTTGTCGCCACTACTTTTACCTTGATTGCTGTGTTTTTACCGACGGCCTTTATGGGCGGTATTGTTGGGCAGTTTTTCCGTCAATTCGGTTGGACGGCTGCGTTATCGATTTTTGCATCGCTTATGGTGGCGCGTTTGATCACACCTATGATGGCTGCATACATTTTACGACCCGAGAAAAAGCATGTCGAAAAGCAAAGTGCATTGATGACGTGGTATCTCAAAATTGTCTCGTGGACGCTTCATCATCGTTGGCTGACCATGGGTGCAACGTTGGTGTTGTTCGTGGCCTCGTTGGCATTAGTGAAACTACTACCGACTTCTTTTATTCCAGACAACGATATTGACCAAACCCGTGTGGCTATTGAGCTAACCCCTGATGTGTCGCTCGCAGATACGGAGCGCGTGTCAGCGCTTGCCAGTGCGCGCATTTTAGCCATGCCTGAGGTGACTAACATTTTTACGTCAGTGGGAGAAGCACAAGCATCCATGAGCTCAGAGTCTGGTGGTAGCAAAGCGGAGAATATTGCCAGTTTGGATATTGTGCTTGCACCACGTGCAGAACGAGGTACAAAACAGGAAATAGAACGCAAAATTAGTAAATTGATGACAGAAGTACCGGGGGCTCGCTTTACCGTTGGGCTATCGAGCGGCGGTGAGAGTGGCTATAATTTTTCGTTAACCAGTACCAATCCACAGCTACTTGAGCAAACTGCTCAGCAAATCATGACTGAAATTCGAGGTTTGCCAAGCGTAGGTGCTGTGACCAGTGATCGCAGTTTGCCACGTCAAGAGCTAACGGTGACACCAGATAGGTTAGCGATGGCTGATAAAGGCGTGACCACGCAAGATATCGCTACGACTTTACGTGTGGCGACTGTCGGCGACTACGAACAGCGCTTATCCAAGCTCAATCTTGATACTCGTCAGATTCCTATCGTGGTGCGCCTACCAGATGTTGCTAAGCAAAACGTCAGTCAGTTAGAAGGCTTGTACGTGCCGAGCACAATGTCTGCAGGTCAAGGAGTACGTGTGGGCGAGGTCGCTACGTTAGATTTTGGCACAGGTCCTGCTCAGATAAGTAGGTTGGATCGAGAGCGCGCCATTAGCATTACGGTGCAGCCGGCAGATGGCGAGCTAGGCGATTTGGTACAAGCAGTCAAGTCAGTACCGACCATGCAACAATTGCCGCCTTCGATTACCATTATCGATCAAGGCCAAGCCGAAAACATGGCTGACCTCTTTAGTGGTTTTATCATCGCGATGTCAGTGGGTGTGGTCTGTATCTTAGGCGTGCTTATCTTATTGTTTGGTCGCTTGCTGCAGCCATTTACTATTTTGATGGCACTACCTTTATCGATAGGCGGTGCGTTTGTCGGCTTGGTTATTACCAACAGTAGCCTATCGATGCCTTCGATGATCGGTTTTATTATGCTCATGGGTATTGCGACCAAAAACTCAATCCTGTTGGTCGATTATGCATTGATTGCCCAGCGCCGTGGGCTGGCGCGTTTTGAGGCGATTGTTGATGCCTGTCATAAGCGTGCGCGTCCTATCATCATGACCACCATTGCAATGGGTGCAGGTATGTTGCCATTGGTATTTGGTTGGGGTGATGCAGATCCTACCTTTAGGCGACCGATGGCAGCAGCGGTATTGGGTGGTCTAGTGACTTCAACGCTGCTGAGTTTGGTGGTCATCCCAGTCGTCTATACGTTGATGGATGATCTGTCAGGATGGTTTGCTAAATGGCTTGTGCCAAATGGCAAAGAGCAGAAAACAACGGACAGTAAAATATGATTTAACGTCTTTGTTTGATCGTATACATGACCTAGCATTAGCAGTAATAATGCTAGGTCTAACACAGACAAGCCCATACTTATTGATTAAGTATGGGCTTGTTGTCATTTTATAAGCACACAAGCACACAAGCACAAACGATGTGATTGCCCTGCTAGTTACTATCGCAAAGCCATACATGTCACTATGAATCCAATGTCTCTGTCGACAATCATGCTGAACATTCCGATTGAGGCGGCAAAGCGATAGTGTTGGTGATTCGTCGCCTTTCAAGTACGAGGCTTTGTATTATGATAGTCTTACAACTATTGGCTTGGATGGTATAACTTAACCAATCTTTGGTCAGGCCAGTTCAACTTATCGACAACCCTTTTTTGAATGGGAAAAATTCGAATCGTTAGAAACGACTGGCTCATTTGTTATGAGCACTCCTCCATAAATACTATTAAATAAGGAATAATGATGATTAATGCATACGCAGCAAAAGAGAAAGGCGGCGAGTTTGTGCCTTATCAATATGATCCTGGCACTCTAGGCGATCACGAAGTAGAAATCGAAGTGCATAGCTGCGGTGTCTGTCACAGTGACCTTTCTATGTGGCAAAACGAATGGGGTATGACCGAATATCCGTTTGTCGGTGGGCATGAAGTTGCAGGTAAAGTCCTCGCAAAAGGCAAGCACGTAAAGCATCTTGAGCTTGGCGATAAAGTCGGTCTTGGCTGGCATAAAGGATACTGCAATATTTGTGATCTATGTATCGGCGGTGACCATAACCTCTGTGCTAAGCAGGAAGGAACCATCATTGGTAACCATGGCGGCTTTGCAGATAAAGTACGCGCAAAAGATACCAGCGTTATCAAAATTCCTGAAGGGCTTGATTTCAATGCGGTAGGGCCACTGCTGTGTGGTGGCGTCACAGTATTTAACCCACTAATGCAATACGATATCAAACCAACCTCTAGAGTAGCGGTTATCGGTATCGGTGGTCTGGGTCATCTTGCGCTTCAGTTTGCTAATGCGTGGGGCTGTGAAGTGACAGCATTTACCAGTGAATCAAAGATGGAAGAAGCAAAAGAGTTGGGTGCTCATCACTCTTTAAACTCAAGAGATGAGAACGAAATCAAAAAAGCAGCGGGCTCTTTTGATTTAATCATATCAACAGTGAACGTTGATATGAATTGGGATGTCGTTATTAAAACGTTGAGACCAAAAGGTAAACTGCATTTTGTTGGTCTATTAGAAGCGCCGTTAGAGATAGTAGCTGCGCCAATGATCATGGCTCAAAACAGCCTATCAGGCTCACCAGTCGGCTCACCGTCGACCCTGCGAAAAATGCTGGATTTTGCTGCTCGACATAATATTCAGCCAGTGACTGAAACCTATAAAATGTCTGAGATAAATGAAGCATTCGAGAGACTAGAGAGTGGTAACGCTCGCTATCGAGTGGTATTAGAAAGAGATCAAAAATAATTAATCTCCGCTAAGCACGACTGTCGCAGTGACAATTCATCTCATAGATGGAATATCACTGCGACTATGTTTTAGCACTTTGACCGCTTTTCTTTGAATGACGAAGGGTCACTACGTCTGCTGTTGGCAATCGCCAATGCATTATTGAATATTTGCTTTGCCAATATTATCTGATTTCATTTCTTTTAAAGCGGTATGGCGCGCACTAAGTTGGTTAATCACATTGATTAAATTGACTTGTTGACGCTGCGCTTGAGCAATCTTTTCGGAAATCACATCCATTTGCTTATCAATATCGAGAGTGCCATCATAATAATCATTCAACCAGACTTTAAGTTCGTTGAGATTAAAACCGACCGCTTGTGCATTTTTAATCAGGTCGATACGCTCGACACATTCTGGATGAAACTCAGTGTATAGGCGCGAACCTGCTTGGCGCTTACGGGATTTTAGTAAACCCATATCATGGTAATGGCGCACAGTGTCTTTGGTGGTATTGGCTTGCATCGCCAACGTTCCTATTAATAAAAATGACGTGTCAGATACCATATAGTAACCTCAAAAACTAGTAACCTCAAAAACGTAGTGTCCATTTCACTCTAGACTGTTATGTCTACCTTTAGTCGTATTTGCTTAAAAATATACCGAGACTGTTATATACCGAAACTGTCATTAGATGAACAGTGTCAGCAGCAAAAGTATCGCTAATATGCTCAATATTGCTATCGCCGATAGTAAAGCCCATGTTGTTTGAGCATGTTTTCTGACCATTTGATGGTGTCCTAAATCATATCAATAGAATATAAGTGCAGTAATTTTAAACATTGAGGACATATCAAGACGCTTCTAAAGTAAGCATTTAAATGTCTCATTGAGCCAATATTATTATTAGTTCGACTTACAAATAGAGCAGCCCTTCTTTTGAAGAGCTGTTAGTAAAAGCAAATATGTCAGTTATCGTTCTATAAAAGCTATTTCACCAGCTCAGCATCAAGCCAAGCAAGCGCCTCATGTTCTTGATCGGCAGTAAAGGTTTTGATGTCCACTTTTGGAAAAACTGGGTTCATCGTTTCAATGAATGTACACATCCAGCGCGGTGCGCCGACGATAGCGTAGCGCTCTAGCTTTTTCATAGCAGCCACTTTCATGGATAGTAAACCGCTGCTGTGTATAAGGATAGAGGGATCGAAACCATCAAAGTTTTTCATTCGGGCAAGCAATCTTACCGTGTCATGATCATCAAGGAATTGCTCAAGCTTTTGCGTAACGCCTGGCATTTCACTTGAGGACAATACACCGTCCACCTCAAAAGCGAGCACGTTGTCTTTATTCGTAGGCAAGAAACGAATGGCGCCACGCTTTTCTATAGGCTGCTCGGATTTCTCAGCTGCCCAGCTTAAGGCGTCTGCTTTCTCACTTGAAGAAAATACTTTCATCTCTAACATCGGCAGTAGTCGATCAGCGATTGAGATAGCCGCTTTTGGCCATTCTTTATCTGACACAAAAGCACATCTATTCAGCTGTTTTATGTGACTAAATAGCTCCATGTCCGCTTTAGTCCCTTCTACTATCGAATTCGCAGTCATGTCAGTGAGCTCTGTGATATCAATATAGAGACCAATTTGATCATGCTCTTGTAGTTTTTTTTCCAAAACATGACGATATTCTTGTAGACCTTCACCAGTCAGCGTTCCATCTAGGGATAGGGCGATCACATGATCTGGAGCGGTTATTTGTTTTAACATAATTTTATCCTTATATTATATTTATCAACTTTCAAATTTTGCAAAACCCAGCAGACAGCAGGTATTTTTTAGCCGCTGGCTGCTAAAGGCTTTGCACGTAAACGCTCAAGAGAGCGAATGCTTGTATTAAGTAAGTGATTAATCGTGTTCGTTATTCTCTCTTTTCGCTGCGACTGGCTCCAAATTTTTCTCTGGTGGCAGCTCAACCAATTTAGCCAGCTTTGGTTTTATCCATAGTTCAAAGTCTTCGATTAACTCATAGACCACGGGTACCAAAATAAGTGATAACAATGTCGAGCTAATCAGTCCTCCAATGACGGCAATAGCCATAGGCGCACGGAACTCTGACCCTTCGCCCAGTGCTAGCGCGGTAGGAACCATCCCCGCCGCCATGGCTATCGTTGTCATTACGATTGGACGTACACGCTCACGGCAAGCCGAGAGTAACGCCTCTCTTTGTGATGCGCCTTTATTTTCAGCTTCAATGGTAAATTCAACCAATAAAATTGAGTTTTTAGCTGCCAATCCCATGAGCATCAATAAGCCAATCAGTGCTGATAAATCAAGTGAGCTGCCTGCTATCAGTAAGCCCAAAAATGCACCCGCTAGTGATAAAGGTAATGCCGCTAATATCGTAATTGGCTTAAAGAAGCTCTTGAATAACAGCACCATCACGCCGTAGATGAGACCGATACCCGCCAATATGGCAATACCAAAGCTAGAAAAAAGCTCATTCATGGTTTCACTATCACCAAAGGCAGGTTGAGTCACGTCAGAGGGTAGGTTCTGGAGAGTATCCAGTTGATCAATGGCGGCTGTTGCTTCTCCCAAGGTCACGCCATTGAGCTGTGCTTCAATAGTGGCACGGCGCTTACGATCATAGCGATCAATACGTGATGCACCTGGTTGGAAACTGAGATCAGCCACTGCTGACAAAGGAACTGAGGTTCCGTTAGAGGTTGGTACTTCTAGGTTTCCAAGGGTTTTTAAATCGGTACGTGCGCTATCAGGCAAGCGCACACGAATAGGCAGGCGCTGATCACCTGTATTGAATTTGGCAGTATTGGAATCGACATCACCAAGGGTGGCGACACGAATCACTGAGCCAAGCGTACTAGAGGTAATACCCAGACGAGCTGCTTCAGCTGGTTTGGGCGTTATAATCAGCTCCGAGCTGGGTCTAGGTGTCACTTGATGCACATTACTAAGCTCGGCAAGCTCACGCATTTCGCGTTCAAGCTTGAGAGTCGATTCAGATAACGCATCAGCGTTTTCACTGGCTAAGACAATTTGCAGCGTGGTACTACCGCCGCCGCCAGCCTGACCAAAACCGATACGCACGTCAGGAACACTCAGCAATAGAGCACCTAGTGAGCTTTGGAAAGATTGTGTTGATTGTGATCTTTCTTCTGTAAGCAGTACCGTTGCTTGCCCAGAGCTCACATCACCATTACTAGAGTTTGAACCGATCGAAGTAAATACTGTTTTTACCTCGTTTAAAGCAAGCAATTTTTTGGTTAGGACATCATTACTACGGCGCATGTCATCCAAGGTTGCCCCAGGCGCGCCTTCAATAGACAGTTGAACAATACCGTTATCTTGTGGAGGTGTCACACCCGTTGGTAGCAGTGTGGCTAGAAAAACAGAGCCGCCGAGTAGCAATCCAGCTAGGCCAAGTGATGTCCAACGGTACACGAGCGCAAGATCTAGCACTGTGCGGTAAATACCTTTAAAGGGTTTGGGTTCATGTGGTTTGGTTGATGGCTTTAATAAATAGGCGGCCATCAAAGGGGTCAGTAAGCGAGCGACTAACAGTGAAAACAATACCGAAATAGCAACCGTAAAACCGAACTCTTTAAAGAACTGACCGGCAAAACCACCCATTAAGGATACTGGTAAAAATACAACGACAATCGTTGCTGTGGTTGCTACTACTGCCAGCCCAATTTCATCAGCCCCTACTAATGAGGCTTCATAGGGACTTTGACCTGTTTCAATACGCTTTTGAATATTTTCTATTTCAACGATAGCATCGTCGACCAAAATACCAATAACCAACGTTAAAGCGAGTAGGGTAATCATGTTTAAGCTAAAACCCATCCAGCTCATCACCGCAAAGGTCGGAATGAGAGAAATCGGCATCGCTGCAGCGGCAATGAGCGTCGCGCGCCAGTTACGTAAAAACAGAAATACTACGATGGCGGCAAGCAACATGCCTTCTATCAAAGCGCTTAAAGTAGCCGTAAAACTATTTTGTGTACTGGTGGCTGTCGATACAATGCGCTCAAATTTTACATCAGGATAGTCTTTTGCCAACTGGCTAGTGGCGCTAGCAATGGCATCTGCTACCGCAACATCAGAGGCGGCTTTGGTTTTTTTGACTTGAAAGCCAACGACCGACTGACCGTTTAGAGAAGCAAATCCACGTCTTTCGGCTGCACCACTAGAGACAGTGGCAACATCAGAGAGCTGAACAGTATTGCCACTGATACTTGGAATGACCAAGTTATTTAGTGCTTGTACCGATTCGGCCGCGCCAAGTACGCGCACCGTTTGTTCGCGCTCACCAATTTCAGAACGTCCACCAGGCACATCGGTGCTTGATGTTCGTAATGCATCATTGATATTGGGCGCTGTCAAACCTAATGCTTGCAGACGATTGGGGTCGAGTGTGACATTAATCTCTCGGTTGATGCCACCAACCAAATCGACTTGTGCGACCCCTTCTTGCGTAATTAATTGACGCGCGACGGTATCCTCTACAAACCAGCTAAGCTCGACATCCGTCATCGTTTCGGTAGAGACGGCATACGTGACGATAGGTGCTGAGTCTATATCAAAACGCTGTACGATAGGCTCTTCAATACTAGACGGCAGACTGCTTCTGATGCGATCAATAGCTGAACGCACTTCGTCCGTTGCTTTTTGTGCATCTTCCCCAATTTCGAACTCAATCGTACTGGATGACAAGCCCTGTGTGACAACGGATTGCACATGTTTGACGCCAGAGACATTGGATACGGCAGCTTCGACGGTACGAGTAATCTGAGTTTCAACTTCGCTTGCTGCTGCACCTGATAAGGTAACGCTTACTTGGACAATCGGAAATGAGACGTCTGGATAAAGTTTAATAGGGAGAGCGCGGTAACCGCTCATCCCTGCAATCATGAGTACAATGAATAGGAGGACAACTGGGATTGGGTTGCGAATTGCCCATGCCGAAATGTGCAAATTCATGGTGTCACCTTCGTGGCTGGTGCAACCTTGTCTGATACAGCGTTAGGCTCATTTGCTTTACTGATTGGATTGACGGCATCACCATTCAATAAGAAAGCACCACCGCCAAGTGCAACACGAGTACCGACGGCTGGTCCGTTTTTAATTTCAACAAAACCATCGGTTCGAGCGCCAGTTTCTACCATAACACGCCGTGCCAAATTATCTTTATCAATGACGATTAATAGCGCTCCGCTGGCCTCAAACTGTACGGCTTTTTCAGGGACAGCAGGGACAGGTGTAGAAACCTGTTGAAAGACAACTTTCGCATAACCACCCGCTCTTAGCTCAGGGTGGGTTGGAAGCTGTACCCGCACATGACCCAGTTTCGTTTCTGGATCGATACGAGGTGATAGTAGTCTCACTTTACCTTGTAACTCAGCGCCCGATGGTAATATGACCGTTGCAGCTTGACCAATAGTAATAGTAGCAAGATCATCTTCAGGTACTTCAGCATCCATTTCAATTAAGCTATTGCTGGCAAGACGAAACATAGGTTGCGACTGCCCCGAGACATCTCCAAGACGCACGATGCGCTCAAGTACAAACCCATTTACTGGAGAGCGTACTTCCATAAGATTGCGTTGTGTTTGTAATTCATTTAACTGGGCTTGAGCCACCTCAACCCCAGCATCTGCATTCTTCGCTTTAGCCACTCGGGTCGCAATCTCTTCCTCTGAAAATGCACCGATGTCCTCATAGCCTTTGATGCGATCAGCTTCAGCGCTTGACTGGTTTGCAAGGGTTTTAGCTTGAGTAAGATTGGCTTCCGCTTGAGCGATTTTGGCTAAGAGTAGACTTGGATCAAGACGAGCCAATACCTGATTTTTCTTAACGGTTGACCCTTCATCGACCAGCAATTCAGCTACTCGATAGCCTGATATCTCGGAACCAACTGCCACTTCTTCGCGCGGTAACAGTAATCCAGAAGCAGTCACACTTCCAGTCATAGGACGTAATATGACCGTATCTACGCTAACCGTCCGAATACTCGATTCTTCCGACTTGGTATCGATAACCTCAGGTTCTTTTGAACATGCCGCTGTCAAAGCCAGTACGACACTAAGGGGGAAAGCCCAGTATTTAATATTCATTGTAATTCTCTATGTTTTGCTATGTTTTAGGGCTTATCGGGATGTACTATTACAACCACCTATTAGTGCCTGAAGTAACTGTTCTGAGCGTTGTAGCACATAAAATCTAACACCTGTTGTTGCTAAAAATATCATCAGCTTTTTTATCAGAATTTGTAGCCGACACTAGCGCCTACGAGACCACCAGTACGTGATGTGGTAATTGGACTATCCGCCGCTTCACTACCGAGCTGATAAACCCCTGCATTTAACGTTGAAAATACTTTTGGGGTATAGATATGAGTCCAAGAGGCACCCACACCATAACGTCTGATACCAGCACTGGCATCATAAGTAGCAAGGCCAGAGCTATTCGATTGCTCTGGTGTGACACCAAAATACCCCTCCATGATGTCTTGATCCGCCCAATTTATAGAGGCATCAAAATTGAGGCTGTCTTTAGGGCCTAAAGGTAGCGCATAACCAACCCCTAATTTAAGTTCAGTGCCACTTACATCACCACCTAAGCCTTGCTTAATGGTGCTATTCACAGAAAATGGCTTTAGATCCCATTTCACAAAAGCACCTAAATTGGCACTTGGATCAATATCACCAAGTCCTTTTAAGCGTTCGTGGTCGCTCTCGTCACGCCCAGGTTGATAAGAAAGAACAGGCCCGATAGATAAACCCTTTTTAGTCGATAAGTCATAGCCTATGCCGCCGAGCGCACCCGCAAAAAAACGACCATTACGATAATTAAGCAGTGGTAAGACACTGGTCTTATAATCTTCTGATCCCTCATATTCTGGTGAGTAAGCCAAACCAGCACCCACTGTGAAATTCGACTCATTTTTATTACTGGCGTTCGATTCTGACTGAGCGATAGCCGCCGTACTCATTCCTAGAGTGGCGAGTACCAGTAGTGTAATAGCAGATGGGTACAGTGAGTTTTTTAAGCTTTTTGCATGCGGGTTCATGATTGATTTCTCTTTTAAGACTGTTGGTCTATATATGACTGTTGGTCACGGTTAGGTAAAAAAAAGCGTGTATAGATCGGCGTGCTAAAAATTTAAAATGGGGTTAATAGTGTTACTTAGTCTTTAGTCTGCGGGATAGGCTGGTTATGATGTACCAATCCAGCGATCATAAAACTCGTTACTTCTTCCAAATGTTGCTCATGATCAATGTCGCCAAGATAACCGCTCCATATGAGCTGTATCGCACCCCAAAACATTGACTGGAGGCCAAAAATTAGCAGATTGATCGGTTTGTTTGGAAACAAGCCCTGTTCAATACCTTCAACCATAAGTTGGTGGGTAAAAATACTGACTCGCGATTCAGCTTCTTGCATCTCGGTCAGTAAATTACTAGGCAGTTGCGCGCGAAATTCAGCTCGGCTGCAAAACATGAATACTCGATGTAGCTCTTTACTAGATAAGTGCATCTCCCATGCCGCGCGAATATAACAGCTAAGCCGGTCGAGCACAGGCATCGACTGATCGAGAAGACCTATTTCACTTGCCATGCGTTTTTGAAAGCGAATGGCGAGTCGTACATAAATCTCATTTTTACTTTCAAAATGCTTATAAATAGTGCCTTTACCGACCTCAGATTTTTTTGCAATCTGCTCAACAGTGACTTGTTCCCAGTCATCTGACCCAAACAGACTTAAAGCGGCATCGAGAATTTCCTGACCGCGTTGTTCGAATTCGCGAATCTTGCGCTCTTGAATACCCATAATCTACACCTATTCATGTTGTGACTGCTGGTCATTGTATAGACTGACAGTCATAGTAACAAGTATTTCTATAAAAATGAATATATATATTTATCATTTTTTTGAAGAGAAGCCTTCGATCTTATCGAGATAGTGAACGCTGATTGATTAGGGCGTGTTGAACATTCGCGAATCAGTGCCATGGTCGAATGTTCAACACGCCCTAAATTCTCTCAAGTTCAAGTTTACAGATTCTATAGTAGAGGTCAGTTTTTTGAGCGCATAAAAAACCCCTGCTATTGAATCGAAAATAGCAGGGGTGAATATCTAAGCAAGAGGATGATACTTTATTACTCAGTATGATAAATAATTACTCAGTATGATAGGTAATTACTAAATGACAATTTTTACTATCTAAACGTAAAAATTATTCAACCGTAACACTTTTTGCAAGATTACGCGGCTGATCGACGTCGGTTCCGCGCATGACTGCCACATGATACGACAGCAGCTGTACTGGCACGCTATAAACGATAGGGGCAAGCGTCTCGCAAACATCGGGTACATATACTACATGCAAACGATCTTCTGCGACCATTTGACTGGCTTCACTGGCGAATACGAATAGCTCACCGTGACGCGCATGAACTTCTTGCATATTGGCTTTAAGCTTATCGAACATACTGTCTTTGGGTGCAAGCACCACGATAGGCATATCCTTATCGACCAACGCTAATGGGCCATGTTTAAGCTCACCAGCGGCATAACCTTCTGCATGAATATAAGAGATTTCTTTGAGTTTTAACGCGCCTTCCAAGGCGATTGGGAATTGAAGACCACGACCTAGGAAAAGGCAGCTTTTCTTATCTTCAAAGCTTTCACTCATGGTTTTGATAGGCGCATCTAGGTTTAAGCTGGCATGCAGCTGACCAGGTAGCTGTTGTAACTCACCGAGCAATGTGCTCAATCGCTCGCCAGTCATACGTTGCTGAACCACCCCAACCTTTAATACCAATAGCATTAATGCCACCAGCTGCGTGGTAAAGGCTTTAGTAGACGCCACACCAATCTCAGGTCCCGCGAGGGTCGGTAAGAAAATATCGGTTTCACGTACTAACGATGAGGTTGGTACATTACATAGGGCTAAGCTAACTAGCCCTGCAGGGGTTTGTTTTTGGGTATCACGTAGCGCTGATAAGGTATCAGCCGTCTCACCAGATTGAGAAATACAAATGACCAATGTATTATCGACGACGACAGGGTTACGATAACGGAATTCACTGGCTACTTCGACTGAGCAGGGCACACGTATCAGACTTTCAAACCAGTATTTGGCTACCATGCCCGCATGATAACTGGTACCACAAGCGAGGATTTGCACATGGCGAATATCTGCTAGTAGCACTTCATGACGCTGCAAAAAGTCATCGCGTAATTTAGAGGTTTCACTATTATTTATGGCCATCTCGATAGTACGTGCCACTGCGTCCGGCTGCTCATAAATTTCTTTGAGCATATAATGCTTAAACTCACCTTTATCCGCATTATGTTGGGCGGCATCAATCTCATGTATCTGGCGTTGCACTTCAACACCATCTGCATAGACCTTAATGCTATTGCGAGTCAGCTTGGCAATGTCACCTTCTTCTAGATACATAAAGCGGTTGGTAACGGGTAATAGCGCCAACTGATCAGAGGCGATAAAGTTTTCACCGATACCCACACCAATGACGAGAGGTGAGCCTAAACGTACGGTAATGAGCTCATCTGGGCAATCGATATGCACAATACCAAGCGCAAATGCACCATGGAGTAATGGAATAACCGCACGAACCGCTTCTAATAAATCAGGCGTGTTTTTATAAATGTCATGAATTAGATGCGCAACGACTTCGGTATCAGTTTGCGAGGTGAATTCATAGCCCTTAGCCATTAATTCTTCTTTTAGCTCGGCATAGTTCTCAACGATACCGTTATGCACCACGGCAATCTTGCCTGATACGTGCGGATGGGCGTTACGTTGTGCAGGTTCGCCATGCGTGGCCCAGCGTGTATGCGCAATACCGATGTGACCATCAAAAGCGTCTGGATTAACCGCGACAGCATCGACCAATGCCTGTACTTTGCCGACTTGGCGCTCGCGGTGTAGCTCACCATCACGAATGACTGTCAAACCAGCTGAGTCATAGCCGCGATATTCTAAACGTTTTAGACCTTCAAGCAAGATATTGGCGATATTACGCTCAGCGACTGCCCCAACTATTCCGCACATAAGTATTCCTTAAATTTATTTTTTGATTGGACGTTGAAAGTCATTTTTTTGCACTTGACGCGCGCGACCAAATGCCAAAGCACTTTTATCAACATTTTTAGTAATCACAGAGCCTGCCGCAACCGTTGCGGTATCTCCAATGGTGACTGGCGCGACTAGGCTGGCGTTAGAGCCTATAAATGCATTGTCTTCGATGATAGTCTGCGATTTATTGACGCCGTCGTAATTACAGGTGATGACACCAGCGCCGATATTGACGCCCGTACCGACAGTTGCATCACCGATATAGCTCAAATGATTCACTTTACTGCCTTGACCGATGGTCGATTTCTTAATTTCTACAAAATTACCGACCTTACTGTTATCAGACAATACGGTCTCAGGACGCAAATGGGCAAAAGGCCCTACATCAACACCTGCACCAACCTCGGCGCGATCAATCACACAATACGGTTTGATATGACAGGCGTTACCAATTTGGGCATTCTTGATGACACAGCCCGCTTCAATATAAACGTTATCACCCAAAGTACAGTCGCCTTCGAACACCACACCGACATCGACGAATACGTCTTGACCAGCTGTCAAGGTGCCACGAATATCAACGCGGCTCGGATCAGCAAACTGTACACCAGCTTCTTGCAAATCGGCAACCAGTTTACCCTGCCATGTGCGCTCTAAGCTGGCAAGCTGTTGACGATTATTGACGCCTTCAATCTCAAACGTATGCTCAGGCTCAATCGCGGCAATCGTAATACCATCAGCGACGGCCATTTTAACGATATCAGTTAGATAATACTCTTGTTGTGCATTATCGTTAGAGAGCTTTGGCAGATATTTATGAAGTAGGGCATTGTCGACGCAATAAATACCGCTATTAATCTCTTGGATGCTTTGCTCATCGGTGCTGGCGTCTTTTTGCTCGACGATGGCTTCGATATTGCCTGCTTGGTCACGCTTGATGCGACCTAATCCAAACGGATTGTCGACAGTAAGTGTCAGCATCGACATACCGTCAGTATTAGCCACCTTTAATGCCGCTAGCGTCTGGCAGCTGACCAATGGCACATCACCATATAGAATGAGGCTTTGCCCTGATTTTGGCAAATCAGACAAGGTCACTTTAACGGCATGTCCTGTCCCTAACTGTTCAGTCTGGGCAACCCACGTAATTGAGGATTGGGTGTATTGGTTAGCAATTTCTGATTTTACTTGCTCGCCACCAAAACCATGGACGATGATAGTTGCGTCAACAGTCAGCTGGTGACAGGTATCTAATACGTGACTTAATAAAGACTTACCGGCCAGTGTCTGTAGCACTTTTGGCTTGGCCGATTGCATGCGCGTGCCTTTACCAGCAGCTAGGATAATTACAGAAAGAGGAGAGATCATAGTGGCTCGTTAAATGTAACAAAATATAATTTATGATTATAGCGCAAACGCCAATGCAAAAAAACGCAATGCCGTGCAAGCTTTGTAACTTAAGGTTATACAAAGGGTTATATAGTAAGTCATACAAAAAAGCCTAACCGCGTATCTGCTTATGTAGGGTCTGTTGAACATTCAAATATTAGGACTGCTGATAGCTAAAATCGCACCAAACTAGGCGTAAACCGACGATAATGTCGAGACCTTAGCTAGTTTTACAACAACGTTTGGTGCGATTTTAGCATCAGCCTTTCAGGGCAAGGCTATTTTTTGCCAATACATGGCGAAATTGTCTACCCTAGAACGACTAGGCGTCAAAAATTTCACTGCGTATTGTCTAAAAAATAGCCACTGCCAGTACCACATTTGAATGTTTAACAGACCCTAGTCGGTTCAATATAGTTTAAATACAAAGAAGGCAAGTGAAAGTACTAGAAATAGTGGACTAAGCGAGCCTGACACCGTATTTGATCTATAGAGTATTGACTACAACAGCATACCGAGCATTACAACGAGCCATACCGCTGCCGCCATTACGCCAGCAATAATATCATCAAGCATAATACCGAGACCACCGGCGACTTTTTTGTCTGCCCAACCGATCGGTGGTGGCTTAATAATGTCAAAAAAGCGAAAAAGTACAAAAGCGATGATAAGCGCAATGATAGATAAATTTTGTGAAATGTCTTGCCAAAAACTGGCAGTAGACACCCCCATGTAAGAAAACGGCAGTAAAGTAATCCAAATGCCTGCCCATTCATCCCAAACAATATGCGGATCGTCATGACCTTGCATTAGCTCTGAGGTACGACCGCATATCCAAATGCCAATGAGGCAGGACAAGATGGTAATAATCAAAAATGGCACAAAGCCTAAGCTCATTAGAGGTATGGCAACGATTAAGCCACCAACTGACCCCCAAGTGCCGGGAGCACGGCGCGGCAAGCCACTACCTAAACCAATACCGAGCCAATAAACCACACGATCAAGCAGGCTAGCATTTACGGGCAATGGAGGGCAGTCATTGGCTTTGCTAATGTCAGGCTTAGATAGGTCGTGATCAGTCATGGATTAGCCTGTGAAGTGTTGGTAGCCGGTAAGGGTAGGCCATGTAGAAAACGGCGCGGGATGAGTCGGTGTGACTGGCTGTCCTTGATAAAATAGCTCAGGACGTAAAGCGGTAGGTGTGTCTGTGTCTTTATGGGTTGTCATCGCAGTCACCTCACCGATACAGGTGACTAGCGTGTTGCCCGTAGGTGGTTCAATATGCGCAGGCAAAGTAAAAGCCAATTCATAATCATCGCCACCCGCCAGCTGACACAATAAGCGCTCAGACAAATCTACGCTTGCTAATGGTTTGCTAGTAGGTAGCTGCTCCAGATTAAGCCGCATACTAACGCTGCTCTGTTGGCAGATATGGCCAAGATCTTGATAAAGACCATCAGAGATATCTATCATCGCGGTTGCACCAATTTTTGCCAATGCTGCCCCTAAGGCAATACGCGGAGTAGGCATATGCAAACGATGGGCAAGCTCTACGCCTTGAGCACTGTCAGGATGTTGCAGGGCATAGCTGGCATCGCCGAGCGACCCTGATACGTAGACTTTATCACCAACTTGCGCCCCTGAGCGATAAATAGCTGGCGTGTCTGCGGCAAGTAATCCTTGCGCGCTGACGCTGAGTACTAAGCGCTCGCTGCGTGTAGTATCACCGCCAATAAGGGTAACCTTGAATAATTGGCAGGCATGAAACAAGCCTTTGGCAAATTCAGTCAGCCATTGCTCGTTCGCTAAACGTTCAGGCAATGCTAATGCTAGCAGAATACTATGCGGTGTTGCGCCCATAGCGGCAATGTCTGAGACGTTAACCGCCACGGCTTTATAACCAATCGCAAATGCCAATTCGTCAATGTGTTGCCAGTCGGCATGAAAGTGACGACCTTGAACCAGTGTATCAATACAGCTAACCAAGCGCGAGCCTGCAGGCAATGCTATGACGGCTGCATCATCGCCGATACCTTTTTCGATACCGATTAATGGTGCATGTGCCGCTTGCATCTGTGAAAATATGCGCTCGATCAGCTCAAATTCATTCATGGTTAGTCTTGGCTTTTCGTATCAGTGTCGTCTGTTGCAGTAACATCTGACACATTAGTATCTGATGTAGTCTCTTCTGAGTCAACATTGAGAGTACTAGAGTCCGTTAGACCAGTATCCGCTGTGGTATTGTCTTCGTTGCTGTCGTCATTGATAACATCAGCAGCTACATTTTCTTCTGCAGGCTGTTCATCAACGACGATATCTTTTTCAACAATACTTTCTTCGACAATACTTTCCTCGACAATGCTTTCTTCGACAATGCTTTCTTCGACAATGCTTTCTTCGACAATACTTTCTTCAACAATTGGTTCTATTGCAGTCGCTGTTTCAACACTGTCGTTTTCAACCGTGTTTTCAGCAGCATCTTTCTTACTCGCTTTAAAGTCACTAATATTTGCACTGGCTTTACTAACGCTACTACGTTTGACGGTAGCATTATTGGCACTGATACGTGGTTTGTTTGAAGCAGTGAGTGTTTCTTCCATAGCATGGGTATCGGCACTGTTATCTGTATCAGCTTCTACTACCGGTTTAGCGGCCGCTTTTTGTGAGGTGCGTAGATTGGCTTTACTATCTGCTTCTACTTCAGTAGCACGCAGCTCAACTGCCATTTTATCAAGGACGGCATTAATCAGTTTATGGGCGTCAGTGGCACCAAAGTGATTATTCAGCTTCATCGCTTCGTCAAGCACGACTTTATAAGGGATTTCTAAACGGTTTTGCAGCTCGTAAGAACCAATCAAAAGAATAGCGTGTTCAACGGTATCGAGTTTATCAATTTCACGATCGAGATACTGACTAATAAGCGCATCTAACGCCTCAATCTGCTCAGGAATATCGCGCATCATTTCATGATAGTAGCCGATATGTACCGTATGCATGGCATTGGTCGCGCGCGTACGAGCAGCGATATCATGTGGCGCATTGGCCTTCCAGCCAAGCTTGCCGTCTACATCAAAACGGCGATCAGTGACGAGCCATTCGTATAGACCTTGCATCGCAAAGCGGCGCGCCTTACGGATAGCGGTGTGACTGGTCTTATAAGAAGACTCACTCATATCGAAGGTTTGATCACCCGCACTGCTGCTCGCAATACGCGTGGCTTCAGCTTGACTATCATTGGTTTGGGCGGTTTTCGCAGCGTTAATAGCGCGCTTGAGTTGGTCAGTCATAGAGGGTCTATACCTAGTTTTAAGATAAGAAGTTTTAAAATAAAATGTTAAATAGTAGTCGGCTGGCAAATTTACCAGACAGTTTTAGATACTGCTGTTGAACATTTAAATGACATACTTAGGGCTATCGCAGTAACCATAGCCCTAACAGATTTAATCAACAATAATACTTATCAATAAAGAATGGCGCTGAATCGTGACTCAAAAATATTCAAATACTAATGAATGAGCAACGCGTTCAATTAAGCGTCATCGCTATCGTCATCGATGTCTAGCTGTGATAGTACCGCAATCATCTCTAACACGACCATAGCGGCTTCAGAGCCTTTGTTACCGGCTTTCGTGCCAGAACGCTCAATCGCTTGCTCGATGCTGTCGGTCGTCAATACACCGTTCGCGACTGGGATATTATAATCAATCGCAACGCTGCTTAGGCCTTTGGCTGATTCACTTGCTACAAAGTCGAAATGCGGCGTGCTACCACGGATAATCGCGCCTAACGCAATGATGGCATCAAAACGGTCTGATTCAGCAGCGCGCTGAGCAACCAATGGCAATTCGAAAGCACCAGGAACGCGAATAACGGTAATGTTGCTACCCAAAACACCATGACGAAGTAGCGCATCGATTGCACCATCTACCAATGACTCAACGACAAAACCATTAAAACGGCCAACCACGATACCAATACGGGCATCTTCATTCTGATGTAAGTTACCATCAATATGAGTCACGTCATTGCGTTGCTGTTGTAAATTCGACATAAAAATATCCTTCGCCTAATGGGCTTCTAATTAAAATGTAGGAGTAGCTAAATATAATGATAGATTCAAATAATACCAAACCCAAAAAGTACGATTAGCGGTGTCAAACTTGTCTAGTCTACAATGCGTAGTACTTACACTCGTTTTCCTTGCTACTCTAATTTTTGTGAATGGTATAACTTATTTGATTGGTTATCACGCAAACGAATTGACCGTTAAATGAACGAAAACCAAATGATAATAAGCAGTTAGCGCTATGATAACATTTTTTCTAATTTATTTGCATTTTACAAACGTATTACAGGCGCATCTGTATCCCTTGCGCTGCCATATATTCTTTGGCTTCCTGCACGGTGTACTCACCGAAGTGAAAAATACTAGCGGCAAGCACCGCATCGACGCCGCCCTCTAACACGCCTTCTGCTAAATGCTGTAGGTTGCCGACGCCACCTGAAGCAATAACAGGTACGTTAACGCGGCTGGTAATTTGTTGCATCAAGGCTAAATCATAGCCTTTTTTGGTGCCATCACCGTCCATCGAAGTGACCAGTAATTCACCAGCGCCCAGTTCAGCCATTTTGCTCGCCCAAGCAACCGCATCGATACCCGTTGGCTTGCGACCACCATGGGTGAAAATCTCCCAACGCGGCAGGATGATGCCGTCAACTTCAATATCCGCGACACGTTTGGCATCGATAGCCACGACGATACATTGATTGCCAAATTTCTGTGAGGCTTCACCAACGAATTCAGGGGTAAACACTGCTGCTGAATTAATCGCGACTTTATCCGCACCAGCATTGAGCAAGTTGCGGATATCAGCGATTTTACGCACACCGCCACCGACGGTTAATGGCACAAATACCGTTTCTGCCATACGCTCAACCGTATGATAAGTGGTATCGCGCTCGTCGTTGGTGGCAGTAATGTCCAAAAAAGTGATCTCATCTGCGCCTTGTTCATTGTAGCGTTTGGCGACTTCAACAGGATCGCCTGCGTCTTTGATATCGACAAATTGCACGCCTTTGACCACACGGCCATTATCAACGTCCAAACAAGGAATGATACGCTTTGCTAACATAGGGTCTTTCACCTTATAATCAATTCTCTCAATGCGCTAGTCTAGCAAAATCACCGCCATATCAGGCAGATTTTCGCAAGATTATTACGCTTTTCGCTATCGTTTGCTCAGGCGCGTTACAATTGTCGCCATTGCTGTTTAAATCTATCCTATTCAACTTTTTATTTAATTGCCAAAAGTGAGATGTCATGTCCGTCTATACCCAGTTAACCAATGATCAGTTTGCCGCCTTTTGTCAACGCTTTGGCGTCTCGTTCGCGCGCGCCATTCCGATTACCCAAGGTATCAAAAACTCTAACTGGTTTATTCAGACGACTGATGATGTAGATGGTGCGCACTCTTATGTATTTACCTTATTCGAAGAGCGTCCACCAGAAGACATCGAAAAAATGGCGGTTATCTTAAACCAATTAGACGGTAAGTTGCCGGTAGCTGCGCCGTTATCATTGGTTGATAGCGAAGAAAAACGCTATGTTATCCATTATGACGATAAAGCCATTACCCTAGTTCCGTGCTTATCGGGCGCGCATCCACAGCAAACCACGCAAGCGATGTGTCATGAAATCGGTGCTGCTTTAGCGATGCTGCATGAGACCTTGCAAGCGTTGCAACCTGCTGAAGAATATGGCGTACCTTTGTATCCATGGTCAGAAGTTCGTGACCGTGAAATGCAGTTTATGCCCGGTGACGAAGCTAAGCTCATGAGTGATATTTGGCAATCTTATACAGATTTGCCGCTTGCCACTTTGCCAAAAGGCTTGTGTCATTTAGACATGTTTGCTGATAATACCTTATGGAACTTATCGTTAAATAATAGCCAAAAAGGTGAAGAGCGCTTAACGGGGCTGTTAGACTTTACCGAAGTCAGCGTCGAGCATTATGTGATGGATATTGCCATTACGATTAATGATTTTTGCACCACGTGGGGTGATGCCGAGCAAGGCGAGTCGGTGAATTTTGACCGCAATAAAATGGCGGCATTTTTACAAGGCTATGAGTCAAAACGTCCACTTGGCAACGATGAAAAACGTGCGTTATCGGTTATGCTGGCAAAAGCGGCCGTTATTTTTTGGCTGTTACGTCTCAATGTTATCCATTATAACCGTACCGAAGGTCGTACGGGCGATAACATCATGGTCAAAAACCCTGACTTGATGAAACGCCTTGCTGCTTATCATTGGGCTCATGTAGAAAAACCGCAAAATAATACAGTATTTGTGCTTTTGGGGAATAAAGTAGACAATCAAGTAGTCGGTGTCTTTAGCAACATCATGCAAGCCGAGCAAGCACGTGAAAAATTGAGCAATAGTAGTGAGTTTGCAATCAAAGAATATACGCTAGATCAATTATCGTAAACATTGCTTACGCATTTATTCTAGTACCAATTTTAGTACCGAAACCTTAGAGGCGACCCCATGACCGATCAAGTTGATAACTGGCACAAACTGGCACGCTACGACACCAATATGCAAGGCGAGCTGCATGCCAATCTGCTGCGCAACAATGGCATTACCGTGTCCTTGCAACCGCTAAGTGCCATTCCAGGGATGAATTCTGGTGTCGTCCTGTGGGTAGAAAACACGGATTTGGCACAAGCCCAGCGTATCCTAGATGGTGTTGAAAGCGATGATAGTACTGGAGCAGATTTGTTGGCTAGTATGAGTGATATAGAACTTGGTATTGTGTCAGGTAGTCCGGTCAATCATGACGCAGCAGATAACCAATTTAATAAAGGCGGTAACGCATAAATGTGTCAACTCCTAGGAATGAACTGTAATACCCCGACGGATATTGGTTTTAGCTTTGCTGGCTTTCGCAAGCGCGGCGGCATGACGGACAGTCATGAAGATGGCTTTGGCATTGCGTTTTTTGAGCGTAGTGAATGCTCAAATAATGATGAATCGGCAAATGCCTCAACAGGACTGCGCTTGTTCCATGACAATCGTCCCAGCCATCTGTCACCAGTCGCCGACCTAGTTAATAATTATCCAATCAAAGCCATGAACGTCATCGCGCATATTCGTAAAGCGACTCAAGGGCAAAATTGCTTGGCGAACACCCATCCTTTCGTTCGTGAAGTCTGGGGCGAGCAGTGGGTATTTGCGCATAATGGACAGATGAATAGCGAGTTTATTAAACGCTGTCAGCGCTTGCAAGATAACGGTAACGCCTCACATTGCCAGCCCGTCGGTAATACAGATTCTGAAATGGCATTTTGCTATTTAGTTAATCGTCTAAAAAGTAGCTTTAAGTCGCGTCCCGATGATCAAACGCTATTTAATTTTTTGACTACTCAATGTCGTTATTTATCCGCCAACGGTCTATTTAATTGTCTAATATCGAATGGTCGATGGCAATTGGCTTATGCTGGTAGCTTATTGTTTTATCTCACGCGCCAAGCACCGTTTGGCGAAGCAAAGCTAGCAGATGATGATTTGGCAATTAACTTTGGTGATGTGACGACTGATCAGGATAAAGTCACTATTTTAGTGACCGTTCCACTCACTGAAAATGAAAAATGGCAACAGCTGGCGGTAAATGAATGTCTCATCTTCCAAGACGGCGAGATTCTGTTTAAAGACAGCCCAAGTCAGCGTAAGTTTTTGACGATTGAGGAAGGTATTGCGGTGGCACGGGCGGTTGGGGCGAGTGTTTAGGGGATGATTAGCTTGTATTTCTAAATTCGCTGTTTCATTATCAAACTAACAGTTTAATAAAAATTAGGTGTAGCCATGTTAGGCAATGACATTCAAATCAAACAGCTGGTAGGCGTAGGCGATGTACATCTCAGCTTTCAACCTGACCAAAGAGTATATTGCCTAATTGGTGAAAACGGTATCGGTAAGACTAAGTGTTTAGAGGCTTTGTTTATTTCATACCTAGTACACAATAATGACTTCTTATCTGGTGATTACGCGGTTTTTCCTGAAAGACATTTCCCGTTTACAAGATACATATCTAATTTATCTAGCAAAGCTCTTAAACCACCTACTGGTAACTACTACGACTTTGAAAAAGTTTTTTTTGGGACAAATTATCATAATCTCCCTATAAATTTTGTAGGAGCACAAAGTAGAGGTTATATAAGAGATGGTTCTGAGTATAATAGTTCGATTTCTCGCGATAATTTTGATGGTATTGGCGTAAAAGAAGAAAGGAAATCTAGCTACTTAGATAGGTTAATAACAGGAGTCGAAAGTACGGGTCTAAAAGATTTAAATATGGATACAGATATTGAAAAATGGATTATTCAACGTGCTCGATCTGCGAATCCATATCAGTCTATAGAAGACAATAGAGAAATAGAGATTAAAACTTTATTTGACTTACTTAGTAAAATTGACAAACGCATTGATGCAAGCTTTCTTGAAATCTCAGGCAACAATCGCGTATTCATTAAAGTTGCAGATAAAAAAACTGAATTATCCGAGCTTTCTAGCGGCTTTGCGTCAATACTTAAAATCATGCAATCTATAATCGCAGGCTATAGCTATTTCACCAATGAAACTAATATTGCTCATGTCAAAGGCGTGGTATTTATCGATGAAATCGAAAGCCATCTGCATACTAAATGGCAAGCGACTATTATCCCTACTCTAAAACGTCTATTTCCCAATACGACGTTTTATATCACCACCCATTCCGCTATTGTTTTAAGTCAGTTGCAACATGGCGAAGCTTATGAGTTATACCGTGATAAAGAAGATGGCGTGGTCAAAACTGAGCTGATAGAGCATCCAAATAACGCTGCATTTGTAGACCTGCTAAAAGATGCTTTTGACATTGATATTAATAAGCTTAAGCTGGCGCGTGATAATGCGCCACAGCAAAAAAATGCTAAAAAAATACTGACTGAACTGTTAGAAAAACGGATCAATGAGCTTAAAGAAGGAACGCAATAATAATGGATACAGAAATTGCGAAGTTACTGGACTCAAACTTTTTGACTTATCTCTTGGAAGGTAAGAATATTGATGAAAATGATGTCGATCTTCTTGAGCGTCTGATGGATTTATTAGCACTCGTCAATGATGATAATGTCGAGCTGGCCATCACACCATTGCTGCGATATGAGTTTTTAAGAAAGTTTGGTCAGAATGAGAGTGAAGATTTTAATAAATTTAAAGCAGCTGTTGAAGAGTTTACTTGGTTAGATATCAGCAAAGACGTAACGGATTTGGCGACCAATCTATACCGTTTAGATAAACATGAAGCGGATAGTAAAGGTATACCAAAGAACTTAGAAAAGCGAAAGTTTGATGTCTTTCACTTTGCCACGGCTAAAATCAATGGTATTGAGCTACTATCCAACGACAAGCACATAGACCAAATGGAAAGGTTATACGAACGTTATCAAGCGCTTTAGTTTTTTAAACAAACTGCCCACAACACCTTTTAAACTTCTCACCTGAACCACAGATACACGGCTGCTTTTGGCTGACAGACATTGAAACGGTTGGATCTAAGAAGTACCAACGCTCATCATTATTGATTTTGTCTGTCACCTTCACAAAGGCAGACAACTCATGATGTGCTTGCAAATCCTCATTTGTCTTGAAGTAAGCCTTAAACTCAACCTGCGCATGGCGTTTACCAAGTTTTGGTGTGTGCGCGACGATTTCTAATCCTGCCCAATCTGTTTCTTTTGCCCAAGACTCAATCGCATTGACATCAAGAAAACTTTGCTGCGCTGGCAGCGTGGTCTTAACGATATATTCTGGCTTAATCAACACAAATGCACTATATCGCGTGCGCATTAGCCGTTCGGCTGTCTCCGCTTTTATACCACCTACTTCTTCATTATAAAAAGCATCATGATAAGGCTGGCAGCAGTCTTGGTAGGATAGCGGAGCGTTTACCGTCTCTGCTGATGGATTGATTTGGCAAGGGCAAGTGGGTAGGGAGGTTTGCATGTTTCACTCTAATTTTCGTTGGATTTTACTGCTCTGCAGTGCCTTTAGTGCAGCATGCTCTTTATTAATTCTGGCAATATGCCAACTTTGAGCTGCACCCATGCAGAAGGATCACTTAATCGTGACCAAAACATCTCAAAAGGTGGGGCGACATATACCAGTAGTGCAAGGATAGTATATAAGAGCAGATACCACCATTTGTCTTTTGGTTGATAAAACTTCATCGCCGTGCCCGATGACCGCTTCATTTTCATATTAGACAAATTAACGCTATACAGCTCGTCCAATGATAAGTGCACCATTGCGCCGCCAAATAAAAACAGACCATAAAACCAGCTGGTCGTCAGTGGTAGGTGCAAGCCATAATAACTTAGGCACGTCAGGCCCAAACCCAGTATTGCCATATACGGAACAGAGTGGATGACGCCGCGATGCACAGTCATAGTGGTAAAGATATGAAAAACCACGTAACGCATAAAACCGTAGCCAGCTAGCCATAAAGCTATTAGCGCCAATAAGCTCAGATCACTACGCCAGTGCATGACCAGACCAAATGCAAATATAAACGAGGTGATATTAAAACCGAGCTTAATCGGTGTTGAATTATCAGAATCCAAGTCTGGCAGCAACCCACCGATAGTACCAAGCGCCACGCACACCAAAAATCCTGAATCATCAATCAATCCAGCTTTATAAACCGTTAGACTCATCGTACCACTGACCATGAATGCGACATTTAAGTGGGTGTTAAAATTTGCCATAAAATCATTTATCCATAGCGCTCAAAAAGACCTTTCGAGCGACGTATCTAGCAGTAAAAAAGCGCACCATGATACCATAGAGCGTCCATACGTCTAATAGAGATAGCCCGTAAGAGAGAGCTTCTATGCCTGCCAGTGATTTACCCGCCACACTTAACTCTGATACTCATACTAAGCAGCTGCCTGTAGTAGAAGGTCAGCTTGATAACAGCTTTGCTACCATTGACTGGCAAGTGCCTTGGTTATCGCATATTACTCAATTGAGTTATATCAGCAACACGATTGAACACCTTAGTCGCTCGAAATCACAGAGAAATAGCTTGGATGGTTCGAATGATTCAGAAGGTTTGGATAATGTGAAAAGCCCAAATAAGCACGATGTAAATGCTTCTGAAATCAATACGCCTGACACGATTGCCAAAGTCTTAAAAACGGCGATGACGCAGCAGGCTGATAATTTGCACCAGTCATCACCACATACTAAACCTACTCATGACCACAAACCTCAAACGCTACAGTTTGTCTCTCAAAATGCATTGCCTGAAGGGGAGGCCTATGAGTATTTCATCGGTACAACTGGCAACATTCCGACGCGTGACAACTTGCATGACTTACTTAACGGCAGCATTTGGCTGACTTTTCCAAAGACCAAAGCTGTGTTGAACTATCACCATATGTTAGAAATAGCAAAGCAAGGCATCAGCGAGCGTCGAGGGCGTGTGCGCGATACCATTACTGTCTTTGATGAAAATGGGGCAGTGCTAGTGACTTCTGATGCCAGTATTGGTCAGGCATTGGTTGATTTTGACTGGCAGGCAAGTTTGGTGAAACCACGTGCTAAATGGGACAACCCAGCACAACCAAATACAAGTGCTCAAGCAGCAGTTTATATCTTTGGCCATGCATTGCTTGAGCAGTTGGTATACCCGCGTAAACCACTATGCGCCCACAGTATTGTCATTCACGTTGCACAAGAATTCTTTACCTTATCGTTAGCTGAACGTATGAGCTATTTGGATGACAAGATTGCCGAATATATGGACACATTATTATCAGATGATGACGTCAAACCACGACAGCTTGCACCATTACCTATCTTAGGTGTACCGCATTTTTGGGCAGAAAATGTCAATACTGACTTCTATGAAGATAGCTACGTATTCCGCAGTGGACGACGTAAAAAAGATAAAAACTAAATAGAAAGAAGTTACTTAAAAATAGCTCGCTAAACCGTTGTTACGTTTACGATTGTGCCACGATTTGACTACGTCTAGGCGTTAACAAAGCGCTCTAGATTTGTTATGGTAAAGGAGAGTCGTTATGAACGACGCAAGGTCTAATGATTTTTCTTCGAAATTCCAACTATGAAAATACAAAATTCATTTAAGCCTTTTTCACACGAACACCTTTATAGCAAATCCATCTAGCCACCAGTTATAACAATAAATTCATAACAATCTACCCAGTAGATAAGGAAGGTACCATGAGTGATATCTTTGACGTAAAAGACACCCTGTCGGTCGATGGCAAGGAACATGCCTACTACAGCCTGCCTGAGCTGACCAAAACTTATAGCAATATCAGTAAGCTGCCATATTGCATGAAAGTCGTATTAGAAAACTTACTGCGTAACGAAGACGACGGTCAATCTGTCGGTAAGAACCACATCGAAGCTGTTGCCAATTGGGACGCAGGTGCTGAAGCTTCAAAAGAAATCGCCTTTATGCCTGCTCGCGTCGTTTTGCAGGATTTCACTGGTGTGCCATCGGTCGTCGATTTGGCAGCCATGCGTGATGCGGTGGTTGAGCTGGGCGGAAAGGCCGAGCAAATTAACCCGTTTATCCCTAGTGAATTGGTCGTCGATCACTCCGTGCAAGTCGATGCTTATGGTCGCGAAGATGCGCTGGATTTGAACGAAAAGATCGAATTTAAGCGTAATAATGAGCGCTATGAGTTCTTGCATTGGGGTCGTAACGCCTTTGAAAACTTTGTCGTCGTACCACCAGCGACTGGTATTGTCCATCAGGTTAATCTTGAGTATTTAGCTCGTGTGGTGATGGCTGCTGACGTAGATGGAGAATTAACCGCTTATCCTGATACGGTGTTTGGTACTGACAGTCATACTACGATGATTAATGGTATTGGCGTGCTTGGTTGGGGCGTGGGCGGTATCGAAGCTGAAGCTGCCATGCTTGGTCAGCCATCATCGATGCTGATTCCACAAGTCGTTGGTTTTGAGATGACGGGTAAATTAACCGAAGGCGTCACCGCCACGGATTTGGTATTGCGTGTGGTTGAGATGCTACGTGCCCATGGTGTGGTTGGTAAGTTTGTCGAATTCTACGGTGAAGGCCTACACAGTATGCCGCTCGCCGATCGTGCGACGATTGCCAATATGTCACCAGAATACGGCGCAACTTGTGGTATTTTCCCAATTGACCAAATGGCGATTGATTATCTGCGTCTATCAGGCCGCGACGAAGAGCAAATCGAGCTGGTCGAAAAATATGCCAAAGCACAAGGCATGTGGCACGATGCCGACACCCCAGCAGCGACCTATTCAAGCAACTTGCATTTAGACTTGTCCTCAGTACAGCCTGCGCTTGCTGGTCCTAACTTGCCACAACAGCGTATCAACTTATCTGATATGCATGAAAAATTTGGCGAAACGTTAGAAAAAATGACCAAAGATCGCAAATCGGAAGTCGAGGGTAAAGTACGTTTCGACCAAGAAGGCGGTGAGCAAGAGCAAGCCGAGGCCTTGGCAGCGCAGCCAAAGGTCAATAATAATCAAAATGATGGATATCAGCCTGCCAATGGGGTTTTCTCTACTGTTAAGATTGATGAGACAGACCACAAGTTGCGCGATGGCTCAGTCGTTATCGCAGCGATTACCTCTTGTACCAACACCTCAAACCCTGCGGTGATGATTGGTGCAGGTTTGGTAGCCAAGAAAGCTGCCGCTAAAGGTCTCAAAGCTAAGCCTTGGGTAAAAACCTCACTAGCACCTGGTTCTAAAGTCGTCACTGATTACCTAGAAAAAACCAAACTGATGGATGAGCTGGAAAAAACAGGCTTTTACTTAGTCGGTTATGGTTGTACCACTTGTATCGGTAACTCAGGCCCGCTTCTCGAATCTATCGAGAAAGGTATTGAAGAAAATGACTTGGTCGCTGCGGCTGTACTGTCTGGTAACCGTAACTTTGAAGGTCGTATCCACTCGCATGTCAAAGCAAGCTACTTGGCTTCACCACCGCTAGTTGTGGCTTATGCGCTGGCAGGTACAGTCGATATTGACCTGACGACTCATCCGCTAGGTCAGGACCAAGATGGCAATGATGTGTTCCTAAAAGACATCTGGCCAACATCAGAAGAGATCAATGAGCTGATTGCCAACAATATCGACGCTGAAATGTTCCGCAAAAACTACGGCGAAGTGTTTGACGGTAGTGCTGCTTGGAACGCCATTAGCTCAGCCGATAGCCAGTTGTATCCATGGGATGAAGGCTCGACATATATTAAGAACCCACCGTTCTTTGATGGTATGACCATGGAACCAGACGGTATCCGTGATATCGAAGGCGCACGCATCTTAGGTCTGTTCGGTGATTCAATCACGACCGATCATATCTCGCCCGCTGGTAATATCGATCCTGACTCGCCTGCAGGCAAATATTTGCAAGAGCGTGGCGTCATGCAAGCCGACTTCAACAGCTATGGCTCACGCCGTGGTAATGATGCGGTCATGACTCGAGGTACTTTTGCTAACATCCGTATCAAGAACACCATGATGGGCGGTAAAGAAGGTGGCTATACCTATTACTTCAAAGGCGACAGCGCCACGTTACAAGACGGTGAAGAAATGGCCGTCTATGACGCCGCGATGAAGTATAAAGAAGACAAGCGTCCCTTAGTCGTCCTTGGCGGCGCGGAGTATGGTTCTGGCTCTAGCCGTGATTGGGCAGCCAAAGGTACTATTTTGCTCGGCGTAAAAGCGGTACTAACCAGCTCGTTTGAACGTATTCACCGCTCAAACCTAGTCGGAATGGGCGTGTTGCCATTGACCTTTAAAGAAGGTGAAAACGCTGAGACTTACAAGCTTGATGGTTCAGAAGTGATCAGCATTAGTGGTCTCGATAATGGTGAAAGCAAAACCGCCAAAGTCACCGCTACTCGTGCTGATGGATCAGCAGAAAGCTTCGAGGTTAACGTCGGTCTACAAACGCCAAAAGAGCGCGAATACGTGCGTCATGGCGGCGTGTTGCACTATGTACTACGTCAATTGGCGGCTGAGAATAAAGACGCTGCTTAATGACTGATTAGACTTAGTATGACAAAAAGCCCAATCCCACTAAAATAGGGGATTGGGCTTTTTTATTGGGTGAGGAAAAAGGAGACAAGTATGTGAAAACTATTTCATTGAATCATCTGAAGTTCTCATTCCAGCTCTCCTTAAATACTTTATTTAAGAACGTTTCTTTATCGAGGCTACCGTCATTGTTCAAGCAAGTCTTATCGACAAAAAGATAATTCGTCCAGTTAATATCAGGAGACAGTTCATTGATTTCATTTACTATGTCAACTTCGCCAATGTCAGAAAAATCTCTAGTAATCAGTCTTTGAGCCAGCTCTAAAATGCGACTCTTTGTTCTATACTCATGAGAATTCGGATACTCAGAAATTTTATCCAAAAATCCCTCGTAATTTATACTTAAATCTTCGTTTACATACTCCTCACTCCAGAATATATAATCACTCCAAAATGGATCGGGTGATAATTTATTTATTTCAAGATTTATTTCTATTTGCCTTGCTTCTGAGCATGTGGCGTTAAGTAACTCTTCAAGTAATAAAGTGATTTTCTGCTTAGTGTCATCGTTCATTATTATTTCCTCTACCGTTTATTCCCATTGCTTCAACCTTTCTCAGTCAACAGCCTAATTCCCAGCCCGATAAACACCACACCACTGATTTTATTTAACATCGTTTCAATAGAGGGGTTTTCTCGCAGGCGTGTGCTAAATCGTGCAGCCAATAACGCCAAACACAAGCACCAAACAAAACCAGTCACAGCAAAAGTCAGTCCTAACATCAAAAATGACAGCATGCCATAAGCATAACTGGAGTCAATAAACTGCGGGAAAAATGCCAAGAAGAACAAGGCCACTTTTGGATTAAACACATTGGTCAACACACCTTGCTTATAGATTTGCCAGCCGTCGACATCCTTTTGGCTAGTAATGTGCTGATCTTTGGATAAGTGGTTTGCAATTGAGTTCGAGCTTTTGCTCGTTAGCATCTTAAAGCCTAAATAGCACAAGTAACTGGCACCAATATATTTCACGAGCATAAATGCCGTAGGAGAGTTGGCAAGCAATACTGATAACCCGAGCGCCGCCAATAACGTATGTACCAAAATGCCTGAGGTGATGCCCAACACCGAATAAAACCCTGCTGTTTGCCCTTGCGCCATACTACGGGTAATGATGTACATGCTATCGGTGCCGGGTGTTAGGTTTAACAGAATAGCCGCCAAAATGAATCCTAGATAATTTTCAATACCGAACATCGTAATCACCTCCCTTTGATAGTTCTAGACATCCCTATGTTATAGTCAATCCTCTATAAATTGGATACGGTGTCAACCTTGCTTAGTCTACTACTTGTAGTACTTTCACTCGCCTTCCTCGTATCCAAATTATACTGAACCGACTATATAGAGTGTTCATATATTTTATAAGTCTTTTATAGGATAGATAGTAGTGAGCTTAAGTTTAATGAGTAAAAACACCGCTACTCCATCAAATCATATTATGTCCGATATCCGCAAAATCAACCTCGTTCAAACCAATCTTATTCAAACCAAGTTATCTCAATCATTACAAACCTGCGCTACATTCAAATTTTCGTCTTATTCAAAGCCAATAAATTGTACCTATTTGCTTTTATAAATCTCGCAAAAACACATAAAAACAGCATCTCTAAAGCCATTAAAACGTTATGATCACAATATTTTTTATGACTTAACTAACCCATTTAACACTGCTAAATAAATAGCCAGCCAAATTGAGTACACCATGACCAGACGCGACCTTATTACCTTTTTTGCACTTTCCTTTATGTGGTCGCTCTCATTTATATTTTATCGGGTGGGTGTCCCTGAGTTTGGCTCGTTGGCATTTGCCAGCCTGCGCGTGGTATTTGCTGGTTTAACCATGCTTATTTTTGTGTTAATCAGCGCAAAAAATCGCAAAGGTATTAAAGAAAGCTACAAAATGCTGACCGTCGTTGGTTTGTTCTCAGCTGCGATTCCCTTTGTGCTATTTTCCTTTTCAGCGCAGACCGTAAACGCTGGGGTATTGGCGGTACTTAATGCTTCTGTGCCAATGATGAGCGGTTTTATTGCCAGTACGTTTTTTAAAGAAAGACTGACTAAGCGCCAAACGCTAGGGTTGGTGATTGGCCTTGTTGGGGTGATTATTTTGATGAGTGAGAACTTGTTTGGTGCGCAAGGGCAGGGCTTGGGAACGGATTTAGGCTCAGCATTGTTACCGATGGGTTATGCGCTATTTGCCTGTGTTGGCTATGCGATAGGGGCAAACATCACCAGAAACTATCTGTATGACATCTCACCGATTGCTATTACGGCAGGCTCACTAATCATCGCAAGCGTGGTGATGATGCCAATTGCTGTATATAAATTCCCTTATGGCGCAAGCATTAGCCTGCAAGCTTGGGTATCAGTGATTTGTATCGGGGTGTTTTCGACCGCCATTGCGCTTATCTTTATGAACCAGTTGATCAAAAATATTGGCCCCATGCGTGCGACCAGTATTACGCTGGTTATTCCCATTTTTGCGATATTTTTTGGTTATGTGTTGCTTGGCGAGGCATTGGATATCGGCGCTATCATTGGCTCAGTCGTGATTCTGTTTGGGACTTACCTATCATTGAACTTATCGTTAAAAGGCTTGGTCAAGTCGTAAACAATTTTATCGGACAGGCTAGAAGTTTGTCCGATAGAGTCTCAAGCGGTGATTGAGAGTTGAAGTGAGTTGCAGTAAGCCATTATAAAAATAACAGACATAAAAAATCCCAGTCACCGTATGATGACTGGGATTTTTTATTGTTCGCTTATTAGTCTAACCTGATGCTTAAAGGTGCTAAGCAAAAGTGCTAACAAGTGACGCCGTATAGTGGCGTCCCCAGGGGGATTCGAACCCCCGTTACCGCCGTGAAAGGGCGGTGTCCTAGGCCTCTAGACGATGGGGACGCATAGAGTGTTATAACCAGTGGTTACAACGGTACTTCACAATATCAGAGTGCTTATCTATTAAAATAGAGCAAGCCTTGCCTAGGTGCTGATATCGTCCTACTAGCGAGTATTTATTCTAAAGTTTCAGTAAACTGAGCTTTGTCTTAAATAGTATGGTGGAGCTAAACGGAGTCGAACCGTTGACCCCTTGCATGCCATGCAAGTGCTCTACCAACTGAGCTATAGCCCCTCGCTAAGAGTGTGCGTATTTTAGGTAACAGCAGCCTTCTTGTCAACCACTATTTTAAAAATAATGCATAAATATGCGAAAAAACGTGGTTCAAGCGATTTTAACTGCTTAACAAGCCCAAATTAGCGTGGATTTTGCTTGAGAGAGATCTCTTTGATGGCTTTATCGGTGAAGAATTCTTCTTCGGTGCCATCTGAAAAAATAATTGCACTGCATTCTGTGGGGATATATTGTCCACCTTTTTGTTGTACTGTGCTGATTCCTTTAAAGCCAACGATATCAGATTTTTTTAATCGATCGACATTATGATTGGTATAATCACAGTAAGTGGTGTATATCCACTTTAAGTCATCAAAGTCCTGACCCTTTGTCAGGGTAAGTTTTGCATCATAAAGCTCTTTTACGATGGCATCATAGTATTTCTGCGCTTCTTTGAGCGTGTTAAAGACATAATCTTTACTTTCTATCGTGACAGTTTTGGCGGCCATGTTTATTTCCAATTAAGAGTTTTGACAGTAGAAGGGTATAGTCAGGTCAATATAAAAAAGAGACAGCGTGACGGATATAAATTTTTTGTAGCCTCTGTCTGGGTAGGCACAGCAAGCAAGAAAAATTTGTACCAGTCACGCATTATAATGTCGTGTATCCATTTTATTTAGTAGCGACTATAGTAATGCTGACTAAGAATGAAAAAGGGTCAGAACTGGCCTGACCCTTTCAAATCCAAAAATTTCAGCTAATTTATTACTCAGTAGCTAAGCTATTCAGCAGCCAAAAAGTCTGGCAATTCTGCTGCTTGTTTCTCTAGTTTTTTGAGTTTCTTTTTACCTAAGCCGCCCAGCACGTCAACGGCATGACGCAAGCGTGTCAGCGTCATATCAGCACCGATAATCGCCATAGAGTTCATGACCGGCGTTGATGACGTGCTACCAGCGATAGCGATAAAGAACGGTGCCATAAAGTCACGCATCTTAATATCGAGGTGAGCGGCAAGACCTTTTAGCGTGGCGTAGATGTTTTCTTCTGACCAAGTAGGCAAGACTTCTAGCTGCCATAATGACAGCTGTAGCATCTCCATGATTTGCTCAGGTGTGAGCGACTTATGCGTAAAGCTTTCAGCATTGATAGCAGGTAGGTTTTGGAAGTAGAAACCACTCCAATTAACGGCATCAGACAGTAGTTCAATACGTGGCTGAATCGCCGCTGCGATAGCGGTTAGCTTGTCACTGTTGCTTGCCCATTCAAGGATTTTATTTTTTAGCTCTTCTGGCGTGAGTGCGCGTAGCCATTCAGAATTGAGCCAGTTGAGTTTTTCGATATCAAAGATAGGGCCGCCAAGCGACACACGTTGAATGTCAAAGCTGGCAATCATTTCTTCTAAGGTAAATTGTTCCGCTTCATCAGGCATTGAGTAGCCCATACGACCGAGGTAGTTTAGCAATGCTTCAGGTAGCACACCCGCATCACGATAGTAGGTGATAGAGGTTGGGTTTTTACGTTTAGACAGTTTTGATTTGTCTGGGTTACGCAGTAATGGCATGTGGCAAAGTACTGGCATCTCCCAACCAAAATATTCATAAAGCAACTGATGCTTAGGCGCAGAGTTCAACCACTCCTCACCGCGCATCACATGACTGATATCCATCAAGTGATCATCGACGACGTTGGCTAAATGATAGGTTGGCATGCCGTCTGTTTTTAGCAGCACTTGCATGTCGACCTGCGTCCAAGGAATCTCAACCGTACCGCGTAGCATGTCATGTACTTGGCAGATGCCTTCGGTAGGCACACGCATACGAATCACATGTGGTTTGCCTTCAGCGACCAATTGCTCGGTGGTTTCTGGTGCAAGGTGAGCACAGCGACCATCATAACGTGGGGTTTCGCCATTGGCCATTTGCTCAGCACGCATGGTATCTAGCTCTTCACTGGTACAAAAACAGCGAAACGCATGATCTTTTTCTATGAGCATCTCGGCGTGTTTGGTATAAATGTCGCTACGTTCGCTCTGACGATAAGGGGCGTGAGGACCACCAATATCTGGGCCTTCTGCCCAATCAAGTCCTACCCAACGTAAGGCGTCCAAAATCATTTGTTCTGATTGCTCAGTTGATCGCGTTTGGTCAGTGTCTTCGATACGCAAAATAAACTCGCCGCCATGCGCTTTAGCAAAGGCCAAGTTAAATAGTGCGATATAAGCCGTTCCTACATGAGGAAAGCCAGTCGGTGAAGGCGCAATACGAGTACGGACAGGGCGCGTTGGTGCTTGGGTCGATGTTTGGGTCATAGGAATCTCAAAATACGTTTGTTAATGAATGTGTTGGTTAGTGAATTTAGCAGTGAAAGAGGGTAATAAAAAATCGCAATGACAAATATGAATGAAATATTTGCATAAAAAATACGGATGAAACAATAGTCGTCAAAGTAGAAAAATAGCGTAAAATATAGCGCTAGTATAACAGAGAGATGGGATATTTTTAATGAAAAGCCCTTCTAGCGCTTGACTACAGATATATCCTTGCGATAATAATGCTAGGCAAGGCATAACTTGTTTATTTTCATCTGATTTTTACTATTACTGGCCAATATGGTCGCCATCTACTGAGTCGTTTGTGTCACTATTAAATAATAAGCCAGAAAATAAGCCACTATCTAACGTAAATCATCCTGAAACTGCTGACGATACCAACTCTGACGAATTAAGTTTCGTTCATGATGCCGTGCTGCTACCAGAAACCGTCGCGGCAGTATTGGGTGTCAAATCCTTGCCACAACAAACAGGTAATGATGCTCAAAGCAGTATTAACCAAAGCAATGTCGATCAAAACAGCCTTAACATAAGTGGCATCTACGTTGATGCAACCTTTGGGCGCGGTGGACATAGCAGGCTACTATTAAGTCAGCTGGCCGATGATGCACAGCTGATTGTCTTTGATAAAGACCCGACAGCCATTAGCGTGGCTCAAGAGCTGGCAAGTACTGATAGCCGTGTGAAAGTGGTTCATGACAGCTTTGCGACGTTGACGGATAGCTTGGCAGCCATGGGTATCGTGCAAGTTGACGGCTTGATGGCGGATTTGGGCATTTCATCACCGCAGATTGATGATGGCAGTCGGGGCTTTAGCTTCATGCGTGATGGTGCGGTTGATATGCGTATGGACACCAGTCGTGGTCAGTCGGTTGCTCAGTGGCTTGAAAAAGTCGATGACGAAACGCTAGCCAATGTGCTTTATGAGTTTGGTGAAGAGCGTCACAGCCGCCGTATCGCCCGTGCGATTAAGCAGATGGAAAGTTACAAGTCCACGCTTGAGCTGGCAGAAGTAATAAAAGTGGCGCATCCAAATTGGCAGCGCGGCAAGCATCCAGCGACGCAAAGCTTTCAAGCCATGCGTATTTTTATTAACAATGAGCTAGGCGATGTCGATGACTTTTTAGAACAAAGTATTCCTATATTAAAGTCAGGCGGTCAGTTGGCAGTCATCAGCTTTCATTCGTTAGAAGATCGTCGTATTAAGCAGTTTTTACAGCGTCATAGCAAAGGGCAATATCCAGAAGACGAAAATCTGCCAATGCCGCCAAATCGTCCACGGTATTTTAGCAAGCCCAAACGTGTTGGCCCTAGTAAAGCTGAGGTCAGTCATAATCCGCGCTCGCGCAGTGCATGGTTGCGATTAGCGACACGTACGGATACCGATTATCAGCAAACGCTAAAGCAATGAAACCTGTCGATGGCATACCCTAGTATTCTGGTGAGTGAATGTGACTAAATGTCTTAATATTTACGCAACTGTTAAAAAGCTGTAAATATTATCTGCTAGGCTCAGCAGTTACTTTTTTGTTTATATATGAGCTAATTTGGCGATGACGATTAGTTCTTAGCATAGATGACAGTTGGTTTTAGAATAAACGTCAATCATGGCAGGTTTTTATGGCTATCATTGCACAGCATGTTTGGTTGTATTTTTCTTGATGGTACTGAGCAGGGATGAGATTTTTATTACCTGCAGACAGTTGCTGCTCTTTTATATTTGAAGTTTACTTTTTTGAGATCGTCATGGCAATATCTGACAAACCAGCAAACCGTCGCGCCGCTACAGCCAATACCACTGACGTTGGCGAGCTATTCGTGCGCCGCTTTAATGTGGTCAGTATTTATGTCGCCGTATTATTGCTATTGGCGGCGGCTATCGTCTGGAGCGGTATCAAAACCGCTGAGGAAGTGCAGCAATATCATCAGGATTATAGAACCTTGCAAGACATGAAAAAACAAGAACGTAAGCTGAAAATTGAACATCAGCGCCTCTTAATTGAACAGCAAACCTTTAGTGCGACCCCGCAAATAGCCAGTCGTGCTGTTGCTGAGCTTGGCATGTTTTCACCAGCCCTCACAGATAAGCTCATCATTCAGCCGGGTGCTGCCGTTGCATTGGCACCAGCCCAGCCGTCTAGCGCAGAGATGATTAGAGTCAATGATTCAGACGTAATCGAAACGGACGCTCCTATGACCGATGCTCCTGTGACCGACGCCAACCTTGCGGAGGCAGGACAATGAGTGATAAAAAGCCAAATACCAATCGCGGTAAAACAACCGCAAAAAATACCAGTAAAAAACCTGCCAGCGGTAAAGTGACCAAGCCTTTGCGTCCTGCTAGTGCGGCCAAATCAGGACAAACTGACAGCAAGTCCTCAGACAATCGCAAAGCCAAACTCTTTGGTCGCCTCAAAAAAAATGAGGATCAAGGCGCGTATACCAGTGTCAAAAACCGTAAAAAAATGGTTTTTAATAAGGCCACTGGTGCATCATCTCGTGGCGGCTTTGAGTACGATAAAAACCGATTCCGTACTGTTTGGGGCATGGCGCTTGTCGTACTGGCGCTACTGATAGGACGTGCCTATTATATCCAAGTGGCCAACGCGCAATTTTATCAAGATAAAGGTAACGAGCTCATCACCAGCGTACGGACGCAAAAGTCCTACCGCGGTATGATTACCGATCGCAATAATCTACCCTTAGCTGTTAGTGCGCCGCTTGCGACTGTCTCCTTTAGTCCGCATGATTATTCGCGTGAATACTACGAGCTCAAACGCATTAAAATCACCAATCCTAATAGTCCACAGCTACAAGCACGCATGCAAAAGCGACTGGATAATATGGATCTGACTCGACTGGCAGCGGCAGCAAATATTCCGGTCAGTGAATTAAAAAAGGTCACTGCTGTCGACGATAGTATTGATGTCACCGATGAGGCAGCGGTAAAAGCAGCACTACCGTCGGGCGCAGGCTCGCATTATTTGCCACTACTGAATAAAGTGACGCCTGAGATAGCTCAAGGCGTCAGCTCGCTTGATTTCCCTGGTGTGTACGAAAAAAACTTCTTTCAGCGTTATTATCCGCAGCCCCAACCGAACTCGCAGCTGTTGGGTTTTATGGGGCAAAATGCCAACGATCCTGAAGGTGGCTATGAGGGACGCGCTGGTATCGAGCGCCAATTTGAAGAAGATCTGGCGGGTGATGATGGTAAGGTGTTGGTACTTAAAGACGCTAAACAAAACAGCCTAAAAGAAATCAAACAGGTTGAGCCAGAAATACCTGGCAAAGACGTGGCGTTAACGATTGATTCACGTTTACAGTATTTGCTCTATAAAGAGCTAGAGAAAGTAGGGCGCTTGCAACAAGCCCGCTGGTCAACTGGCATGGTGGTTGATGTACAGACTGGTGAAGTATTGGCATTGTCGACATGGCCATCATTTAACTCAAATAATCTAAATGAGATGACTGGTGAAAACCAGCGTAACCGTGCGCTCCTTGATGTATTTGAACCGGGTTCAGTCATGAAGCCATTTACCGTTGCTGCCGCGCTAGATTCGGGCAAATACACATCGACTACTCTAATTGATACCAATCCAGGTTCAATTCGTGTGCGTGGTTATACCATTCGTGACCATAATAATTTGGGCACCATCAATCTTGCCACACTCCTACAAAAATCAAGTAACGTGGCCTCGACCAAGATTGCCTTATCTTTGCCCGCTGATGCTATTACCAATATGCAAAAGCAATTTGGCTTTGGTTCAAAGACACCGTTAAAGTTCCCAGCGGAAGGCAGTGGGCTTGTGGTTACACCGGAAGAAAAAGAAACCTCACGTCGTGCAACGATCAGTTATGGTTATGGTATGGAGGCGACTGTAGCGCAGGTGGCGCAGGCTTATTCGGCATTAGCGGCAGGCGGGGTCATGCATCCTTTAACCTTGGTTAAGAGTGACAAAGTGCAGCCAAGCAAACGCATCATGGCGCACGAACAAGCCATGTCGATTGTACAGATGTTAGAGAGCGTTACCGAAGAAGGTGGTACCGCCAAAGCAGCGGCGATTGACGGTTATCGAGTAGCGGGTAAAACCGGTACGTCGCGCCGTATCAACCCAAAAGGCGGTTATTATACTGACCAATATCGCAACGTTTTTGCTGGCATGGCGCCAGCATCAAACCCAAGACTGGTCGGTGTCATCTTAGTAGAAGACCCTCGAGGGCTTCATTATGCTGGTCTGACCGCAGCCCCCGTATTCCATAACGTCATGAAAGAAGCACTACGCCTCTATAATGTGCCATTAGATAAGCCCTTAAAAACTGAAGCCCAATAGGCATGGATATGAATTTTTGAGTATCCAGCTACTAATGATCTGATTTGTTTTAACTGTTTAGGATTTGCCAATGACTATGCTCACTTCATCGCCAACCAGTGCTACGGTTAACTTGCAACAGCTTATGGATGCTAGCAACCGTAATGACCATCGCCTAGCGCAGGCATTATCGGCGATGATAGCAGCATCAGCTCAAGTACTAGCCACTCAAACATCAACAAATCAGGCAGCTGCTGCTCAACTAAATACAGTTGCCAACGTACCGTTTCAGCGGTTTCGTTTGGACAGCCGTCAGGTAGCGCCAAACGACGTGTTTGTACTACTAAAGAGCCATACACCAAACTGCCAAAAAAGTCGTGATTACCTTTATCAAGCCGCTAAAAACGCGGCTTTTATCCTATCAGAAATCGATCCGATTGCTTTGCTTGCCACGGCTAATGTGCCACCACATGCCAATATTGCTCTAAGCACGGATGACTCACAATCTGTAGCGCAGCAGCAATTAGACTCCTTGCCTTGCCCTGTTTTATATGTGCCCAACATCCGTGATTTTTTGGGTGATTTAATCCAATCTCATTTGCAGTATCAGCAGCCAGTGACACTACCAGCAGTGGTGGCGGTGACAGGTACTAATGGCAAAACCACCATCAGTCAATTGGTGGCGCAATTAACCCAGTTAACTGGTATGAGCAGTGCGGTTATGGGGACGGCGGGTAACGGTAGACTGGGTGCCTTGGTGCAAGCCAGCCATACCACTGGCGATGCGCTAGCCGTCCAGCAGTTCTTATATCAAATGGGGTCAGAAAACGCCGAGCTATTGGCATTGGAAGCCAGCTCACATGGTTTAGATCAGCAACGCTTGCAGGGTATGCCTGTGTCGGTGGCGATTTATACCAACCTAAGCCGCGATCATTTAGATTATCATGCTGATATGGCAGAGTACGCATCGGCCAAAGCCAGATTGTTTGATAAAGCCCATTTTCCGGATTTGACCCACGCTATTATCAATATCGATGATGAGCATGCGCAGGTTATGTTGGATACTGCTCATGCCAGCGAATTGACGGTTTGGACCTATAGTTTGGATGCTTCAAAAACGGCTACTTTTGTCGCCGCTAAAATCAAGCCCAGCTTACAAGGTGTCGAGATTAGCCTGCATACAGATTTCGGCGATGGGAAAATTAATAATTTAGATATCGTTAGTCCATTACTTGGACGTTTTAACGTGGCGAATTTGCTTGCCGCTATGGCAGCAGCGGTGGCGATTGGTGCTAAGTCAAATGTAGGTATTGAGCGTATTGCGCCAGTCGTGCCACAGCTACAAGGTGCTGTTGGCCGTATGCAACGTGTGCCCTCTAATGATGGCTGCTTTATCGTTGATTATGCGCATACGCCTGACGCCTTAAGTCAGGTATTAGCCAGTCTAAAAACCCATTGCAAAGGTCAGCTATGGGCAGTGTTTGGCTGCGGTGGTGACCGTGATGCAGGCAAGCGCCCATTGATGGCGCAAGCAGGGCTGGCAGGTGCGGATCAAGTGATTTTAACGGCAGATAACCCACGCACCGAAGACCCACAAGTGATCTTGCAAGATATGCAAGCAGGCATGAGCGCGGAGCAATATCAGCGTACCCATATCGAACCAGCGCGCCAAAAAGCGATTGAATATGCCGTCAATCAAGCGGCTGCCGATGATATTGTGGTCATCGCTGGCAAGGGTCATGAGACTTATCAAGAAATCAATAACGTTCGTTATGATTTTGACGACAGTGTTATTTTACAGAATGCTCTAGAGCACGCTGGGCGCGTATAAAAAAGTGCTGTCTAAATGTTTAGCATCAATAATTTTTAATAATATTTATAAGTTTTAACATGTAGTTATAAGAAATACGTAATCATCATATAAGGTAATCACTACTATGACAGCCGACAACGATAACACCATACAGTCGCAAGGGCTGTATGTCTGGCAAGCAGATAACTTGCTAGCAGCCACCACCGCTATTGATGGTCACTGGCAGTTAGATGCAGGACAGTTAAATGAAGAACAAGCAGAGATAAGTAACGGCATTACTAGCAACCGTATTGCCACTGACACGCGCACGATAAAAACTGGTGATATATTTTTAGCCTTAACGGGTGATAATTTTGATGGTCACGATTATATCAATACGGCTGCCTCACAAGGTGCGGTAGCCGCTATCGTTTCGCGACCCATCTCTACCAATATTCCGCAGTTAGTTGTCAAGGATACTCGCTTAGCGCTAGGGCAATTAGCCGCCTATCGTCGTCAGCAGCATCAAGATTTGACCGTGATTGCCATTACCGGCTCCAGCGGTAAGACCACTTGTAAAGAGATGCTCGGAAGTATCTTCGGCAGATTGGCGCCAACTTTGATTACCCGTGGCAATCTAAATAACGACTTAGGCGTGCCGATGATGCTGCTCGAATTATCCGATCACCATCGCTATGCCATCTTAGAGTTGGGTGCCAATCATATTGGTGAAATTGCTTATACTACTGAAATTGTCCGTCCGGACGTGGCTTGTATCTTGAACATCGGCACCGCCCATTTGGGTGAGTTTGGCAGCCGTGAAGGGATTTGCCAGACCAAAGCAGAGATTTATCATACTTTGAATGACGCGCAATTTGCGATTGTTCCCGATAAAGATGATTTCACCAATCAATTACGCCGTATTGCTGAAAAACATACCTCGCATGTCATCGGCTTTGGTAATACCGATGTCAGCGCCAGTCACTTAGATGTCGAGCCTGAACGCAGTGAATTTAAGCTGCATATTGGCAACCAAGTCCATGATATTAGCTTGCCACTAGCAGGTGAGCATAATGTGAATAATGCGTTGGCGGCGGCGGCGTGTGCTCATGCCCTGAATATCGACGTGAATGATATTGTGATCGGGCTTGAGAACGCACGTCCCGCTAAAGGGCGCTTGAACAGTCAGCTACTCGGTATGCATCGCCTGATTGATGATACTTACAATGCCAACCCACATTCGGTACGCGCGGCTGCCAAAGTATTGGCGGCGCAAACCGGTACACAGGTGATGGTGTTAGGAGATATTGGTGAGCTTGGCGATGCTGCGGTGAGCGAACACCAAAGCTTGGGTCGTACCATCGCAACCACGGGTATTAATGTACTTCTGTGTGTTGGCGAGTACGCGCCTTACACCGTGGCTGGGGCACAAGAGATTTCTGAGATTAGCGCGCATGCGTTCGCTGATAAAGATAGTTTACTGCAGTATTTACAGTCTTACTTGCAAGCGCAACAAGCTCAGCCTTGTACGGTGTTGTTCAAAGGCTCTCGTTCCATGCAGATGGAAACACTTATTCATGCGCTAGTAGAGGAGTAGGCGGTGTTAGTTTGGTTGTTTGGCTGGCTTGGCCAGTATTACTCACCGTTTTCTGCGGTTTCTTCGTTGACGCTACGAGCGCTACTTGCGGTGGTTACGGCACTCGCATTTAGTATGTTCTTTGGCGGACCGGTTATTCGGCATTTGCGATCACTAAAGTACGGTCAGGCCATTCGTAATGATGGCCCGCAGTCGCATTTGGCTAAGACTGGTACGCCGACCATGGGCGGGGTGTTGATTTTGAGCGCCATCGGGGTGTCGACCTTACTCTGGGCACGCCTCAACAATCCTTATGTCTGGATTTTGCTGATCGTAATGATCATATTTGGCGCGGTCGGTTGGGCGGATGATTGGCTCAAAATTAAATATAAAAATCCCAAAGGTTTGATTGCTCGCAAAAAATACTTTTGGCTGTCTATGGGGGCGTTATTCGTCGGTATCTCGTTGTATTATATCGCCACGTTGCAACCGGATATGGCTACCACCCGCGAGATGCAAGATTTATTAATACCCATTTTTAAAGACTGGATGATTCCGTTCTCAGCCGTGCCTTTCGGCATTGGTTTTATTATCTTTACTTACTTTGTGATTAACGGTTCTTCCAATGCTGTCAACTTGACCGATGGCTTAGATGGCTTGGCAATTTTGCCCGTCGTTTTAGTCGCGGCTGGTTTGGGCGCGATGGCCTACGTCTCGGGTGACGTACGCTTTGCCGATTATTTGCATGTGCCTTATATTGCTTATAACTCTGAAGTAATTATTGTCTGTGGCTCGATGATCGGTGCCGGCCTTGGCTTCTTGTGGTTTAACGCGCATCCCGCGCAAGTCTTTATGGGCGATGTGGGCGCGCTTGCCCTCGGTGCGATGCTCGGTACGATTGCCGTCATGACCCGTCAAGAGATCGCTTTTGCTATTATGGGTGGTTTATTCGTCGCCGAAGCGCTATCGGTTATGCTGCAAGTTGGCTCCTATAAACTGCGCAAAAAACGCGTCTTTCGTATGGCACCGCTACATCATCACTTTGAAGAAATTGGCTGGAAAGAAACGCAAGTGGTTGCCAGATTTTGGATTATTGCCATTTTACTGGTCATACTTGGTTTGATGACGTTGAAGCTGCGCTAAGCCGCATTAAAATAGTATTAACCTAGGTGCTGTAGTAAATAAGTATTTATGTGATGAAAAAAGCCATCTCAGCGATCACTGAGGTGGCTTTTTGTTTTCTTAAATTCTGTATTGATGGCTTCTTTTATTCATCAACCCACGCAATTTTTGTTAAAATGCTAGCCATATTGCTATGACCTAGAGATGCTTGTGTCCTTATTTGTTTGTCCCCTTTGCCAGTCACCTCTGCAACCAGCCGCCGATACGTGGCGCTGCGATGGCAGTTTAAACCCTAAGCAAACTGCGCATCCATTTGATGTGGCGCGTCAAGGCTATGTCAATCTGCTGCCCGTACAGCAAAAAAAATCCAAAACACCAGGCGACAGCCAGCAATCTATCGAAGCGCGAAAGCGGTTTTTGGTAGCTGGGCATTATGCGCCGTTACAAAGATTGGTTTGTCAGAAAATGGGGCAGTTATTAGGGCAAGATGCAAGCATCTCTGTGCCAACAGCTAAGCCTGATAAAAACCCAGTCAACTGGTTAGACATCGGTTGCGGGGAAGGTTATTACACGCAGGCGATGGCACAGATGGGCTCAGATATTATCACTACCTTGATAGCGGCTGATATCAGCAAGCCCGCGTTGGTTGAGTTGGCTAAAGTGAGCAAAGCAGCCGGTCAGCTGTGGTATCAACAACATAAAGACAAGGCTGAAAATACGACGGTTATTTACCCGTTGGTCACCAGTGCGGCAAATTTGCCTCTGCGTGCTCATAGCGTCACGGGTATCAGCAGTATCTTTAGCCCTATTTTGCCTGAGGCTTTTGCCAAGGTATTGGTTGATAAGGGCTACCTAATTATTGCCAAGCCTGATGTCGGACATTTAACAACGATGCGTGATGCACTATTTGATAGCGTGCGCGAGCATGATTCTGATAAGTTTTTGCAGGAGTTGGCACCATACTTTACGTTGATAGAGACGCATCGAGTCAGTACCGAGATGACATTGTCAGCGACTGACTTAGCTGACTTGCTGACCATGACACCTTATGCCTACCGCGCCCGTAGCGAAAAAAGACAGACATTACTGGCAGGCGTTGAGCAACAAGCATTTAGCACGGAAGCAAAATTTGTGGTGTATATTTTGCAAAAAAGCGCTGATAAATAACGAAGACACGCCCTAGCACCCAGCCGTTATTTATAAAATAGGCCCCATCGTCGCGACAATATTGTTCCAAATTCTGTATGGCAATGACCAGTCTGCAACTTGTTGACGGCTGACTTCTTCTGAATCAGCGATATACTGATACTGGCGTTCAATAATATCGGCGGTTAATGCGGTATCGCTAAAGACGATATTGTTTTCGTAATTCAAATCAAAGCTACGCAAATCTAAATTGGTCGATCCAATTAAGCTGATCTGGCCATCGACGGTCAAGGTCTTAGCATGTAGCAATCCTGGTTTGTACTCATAGATTTTTACCCCCGCTTCTAGCAATTGCCAATAATAACTGCGGCTGGTCGCGGCGACCACCAACGAGTCGTTGTGTTTGGGAAAGATCATCGTGACCTCTACGCCGCGATAGGCGGTGGCGCATAACACATTGATTAGGGAATAATCTGGGACAAAGTAAGGGGTTGAGATGGTCAGGGTTTTCTGTGCTTGGCTAATGAGCACCCCCAAAAATTGCGGTGTTGCGCCTGAGCGTTGGGTAGGGCCATCAGCAAAGACTTGTGCGGCAAAGCCTGTAGAAGTTGGCGAGCCTAGTCGCTCGGTAGGGTAATAAAAGCTCTCAATCGCTGTGTCAGGGTTTTCTATTAGCCAATCACTGGCAAAAAGCATTTGGTTCTGTGCCACGACAGGTCCTTCGACGCGCAGCATAATATCGACCCACGGCGCAAAATTTGGCTTCACGCGAAACTCAGGGTCCGCGCAGTTTTGACTACCAGAGTAACCAATGCTGCCATCGATCACGGTAATCTTGCGGTGATTACGCAGATCAATACGGCTAAATAACATCACCTTTATAATATTATTAATCGGTAGTGCCACGCTGACTTGCACGCCAGCATTTTTCATTTGTTGCCATATCTTTGAGCTCACCATCTTTCGTGAGCCCATGCCATCCACCATCGCTCGACAAGTGACACCGCGACGTGCTGCACGCATCAAGGCTTGGGCAATATCGATACCTGTGCCATCAATCAGCCAAATATAATACAGCACATGAATATGATCGGTTGCTGCATCAAAATCCGCAATCATTCGTTTGTGCGTTTCAGCCGCATCGGCCATGAGTTCCGCATGATTGCCCACCGTGGTATGAAAGCCTGTGACGTTCGCAGAGTAAGCAAACGCCGCTTGATACTCAGTTTTTATGGCATGTGTTAATGCCTCGTCGCTACCGAGCACTTCAGGGTTTTGCGTATGGAGCTTATCTATAATTTGCTCATGCTTGCGGCTGAAGTCACTGCCTAAATGTATCTCACCAAACATCCAGTAAACCACGACGCCGATATAAGGCAAGATAAACAGGACGACCATCCACGCCAGTCTAGCCGATGAAGTCAAATCATGGCGGGAGAGTATCCTTAAGGATATCAGCACTAGTAATATGAAATGAATGGTCAATAAAATATCCAGTACCATAGCGCCGTCCTTAGTTATTGTCTTTATGCAGGGTGCTGCAATCGTTATTTATTACTCCGTACTTTACCATGGCAACTCGTTTAGACCGTAGCCAACTTGTCATCAGATTGTCATCAATAGCGTTGATGACAACAGCCTTTATTGGGATGAGTTAAAGAGCTGTCTGGTGTAAAAACAACGCTATTCTTTGTTCATCATAGCTTTCAACAGTCAACTCATAACTGGTTACAGATTTTTTAAAATCAGTCTTAGTGAATAGTCAAAAAAAGGAGTATAAGTATCGTGGTTATTCCTTTCATGGACTAAGGCTATGCACGCTGCCATTCGCTATCGATTACTTAATAATTTTACTGTTTTTATTAGCATCATTGGAGTAGCCGTGGCTCTCCTCGATAGTGGTTTTACGCTACCGAATTGGCTACAGCATGTTTTTCATATTTTGTATTTGGTCATTATCTTCTTAGGGTTTGTCGTCACAACAGGGCGCTACATTTATAGCAAAAAACCGCTAACGATTAATAAAGTGGCCGTTTTTGACTTATTGACCAGTATCGCTATTGTCATCTTACTTGTGGCGCATTTCACGGATTTAATACGCTCAGGCTTGGCTGTTTCCGTTGACGGTTTTGTGGCGATTAAGATTGCGGTGCTGGTCACATTCATTCGTGAAATCTCTGATCACGATTTCAATCTTGATCGTACTTTTCTAAACCCAGCCCAATTTTTCATCCTAAGCTTTTTGTCGGTGGTGCTGGTTGGTGCTTTGCTATTAATGATGCCCAACGCGACCACCCAGCCTTTGTCTTTTATCGATGCGTTATTTACTGCTACCAGCGCGGTATGTGTCACTGGGCTTATTGTTGTGGACACCGCGACCTATTACACAACCTTTGGTCAAGTCATTATCATGGGCTTAATCCAAATTGGCGGTCTCGGAATTTTGACCTTTGTGACGTATTTTAGCTATTTCTTTAAGGGTGGTGTCAGCTATGAGACTCAGTTAAGTATCAGTGAGATGTCCTATATGCGCGGGACGGGTGATGTAGTGGCGACCCTCAAATCTATCTTATATGTGACCTTTGCCGTTGAGTCATTGGCGGCGGCATTCATTTACGCCAGTATTTATGATTTACCTGGTATGGATTTATCTGAGCGCTTGTTTTTTTCTGTATTCCATGCGATTTCGGCTTTTTGTAATGCAGGCTTTTCTACCTTTAGTGCAGGCTTATATGATGACGCGCTGCGCTTCAATTATCCTTTACAGCTGATTATTGGTATTACCTTTATTTTTGGCGGTATGGGCTTTGTGATCGTGGTCAATGTACTACGGTATTTGCGTTACCGTGCTCAGCGCTTGATATATCGTCGTAATCAGCGCTACGCATATCTTCCATGGTTACTCAATATTAACAGCCGTATTACCCTCATTACGACGGGTGCTTTGCTGCTAGTGGGGCTCATTGGGGTTATGCTGTTTGAATATAATGGTGTACTGGCTGACCACGGCAGTTTTTATGGCAAATTAGTGACTGGAATCTTCACTGCTGCCACTCCGCGAACGGCTGGGTTTAATAGTATTGATATGGGCGACCTAGCATTTCCGACGATTATGTTGACGATTTTTTTGATGTGGATTGGGGCGTCACCGAACTCGACGGGCGGAGGTATCAAAACCAGTACCTTTGCCATCGCGCTATTAAATACATTGAGTTTGGCGCGTGGACAGACCAGAGTGGAAGTATTCAAACGTGAAATCGCTGAGATATCGGTTCGTCGCGCGTTCTCTATCATGTGGCTGTCGCTATTGGTCATTGGTATGGGCGTGACACTTATCAGCTACGATCAGCCCGAGCTGGACTTGATTAAAGTGGTTTTTGAGTGTTTTTCTGCTTATAGCACTGTGGGCTTGAGTTTGAATTTGACGACCGAGCTGTCCGATTTTAGCAAGATGGTGATTTCGGTGATTATGTTCGTTGGTCGAGTGGGTATGCTGACGCTCTTTATTGCTTTATTCAAAAACATGCGCGAGCGTAACTACCGCTATCCCACGGAAGAGATTACTATTAACTAAGTTTCTGTTAATTAAGTCCCTGTTAATTAAATTTCCATTAATTAAGTTTCTGTTAACTCAGGCGTGGCACTATTATTAAGGCATCAAAAGGATAATATGAAATATATCATCGTAGGGTTAGGCAACTTTGGCTCGTCGCTGGGTATGGCGCTGACCAGTCAAGGTCATGAAGTGATTGCTATTGACAGCAATATGCAAAAAGTTGAGGCCTATAAAGAGGTCATCTCGCATACCGTCTGTATGGATGCCACCGATGAGTATACCGTCACTGGTTTACCTATTATCGATACCGATATCGTCGTGGTCGCAATCGGCGAAGATCAAGGCGCGAACGTCATGGCAACGGCGCTATTTAAGACCTTAAAAGCACGGCGCTTGATTAGCCGCAGTATCAACCCATTGCACCAAAAAGTGCTGCAAGCCATTGGCGTGGATGACCTTATTCTGCCTGAAAAAGAAGCCGCCGACCGCTGGGCCAAACGGCTGTCACTGCGCTACTTTGTAGATTCGTTTGAGCTTACCGATCATTTTAGTATCGTTGAGCTTAGTATCCCAAATACATTGATTGGAAAGACCGTTGACGACTTACAGCTCAAGCAAAAATTCAATATTCGATTGCTTAGTACCATGCGCTATGAGTATTATGAAGACAGCTTTGGACGGACGCAACGTAAGCCGAGTATCGAAGGTTTAGCCGAGCCTGAGCAAGTGCTACAGGATAAAGATGTTCTGATTATTTATGGCGCGAACAAGCATATTAATCAGTTTTTACGTAGCGTTGGGGTAAAAATACAGTAGCAGGCTAAATCTAAATAAAGGATGTATTGTCTGAACACCAACGACGACATACCTATTATTTAAATAGCAACGCTATGACATTATAAAAGGGAAAGTTATGAATAAGTATCACATATCCGTCCTACTGATTGCCATGACGGCACTGCTGTCAGGCTGTGATCAATCGTCTCAAGACCCGAACGTCATGCTGTCAGAAGGGCAGAAAGACCCCATCAAACAGCTTGAAATCACCTCAAAAATTGATCGTAGCAAATTTGGCTATCAGCAAACCTTTTATGTACCGATTTACTCTGACATTTATACTGATAGAGACAATCGTAAAGTCTTACTGTCCGCAACTTTGAGCGTTCGTAATACCACCCTAAAGAAATCATTGTATATCAATAAAATCGATTACTACGACACGCATGGGACTTTTTTAAAATCGTATCTGCATAAACCTATTGAGCTACCGGCCATGGGCACGCTCAATTATATTGTCGAAAAAGAAGAGGACAAAGGTGGCTCTGGCGCTAACTTCATCATTGAGGTCGAAGGCATTGACGATACCGTAACCCCAGTTATTGAGGCGGTGATGATAGGCAACTTTAGCAATAAAGCCTTTGCCTTTACGACGCAAGGTACGCCAGTAATACATTAGGGTCTGTTGAGCATTCAAATCTGGTACTGGCAGTGGCTATATTTTAGGTTTTATTCATTTCTAAACCAATGACGCGAATGAGATGTCCAGTTTTCAGATACACCGTAGCACCCTCTGGCCCTGCTTTGGCTTGCGGCTGTTCACCGATAGGGAAGCGTATCCACCCACCTCGTTGATAGACTTGGTCATCATCTATCAGCTCACCTGCCACCACCAGTAGCTCTGCACCACCATCTATTGGAGTATCAAACAGCAACTCGTCTGCATTTATACGCTGCAAGCTCACTTGCTCGTTACTATCTAAAAACAGAGGACAAACGTCACGATTGTCTTGTCGCTGCCAATTGGCACTATCTTGAGTATCAATAGCCACAGGATTGGACTCGTCAGATGACATTTGACGTAGCTTAACAAAAATAACCGCACCTTCCTCACTATAAGGTCTATGACCTGAAGCCGGTGGATTGCGTAAGTACCAGCCTACCGGATAGTGTGTGTCATCAGCAGAAAAAGTCCCTGACAATACCAAAATCTCTTCGCCACCCGGATGCAAGTGATGCGGAAAATAAGAGCTCGGTGCATAACGAACCAAACTGGTCGCGCGTGCCTTCTCTTCTCCTACGCGGTCAAGCATCACACGCTCCACACCATTTTGTGGCGATTTTACCCATTGATGGTCTTCAGGAGTCAGCGCGGCACGACGTGAAAAATCTGCATTGATAAGCATAAGGTACTCCAAAGAACGTACTAAAAGTATAGACTGAAAGTCTTACTGTTAAAGGTTTTAAAATTCAGAGAGCTACTGACTGATAAACGTCACCGCCTCAGTACTGCCATTTTTACTAGGCTGGCTAATAGTGATTTTGCTCGCCAAAATATCGCCTTGAGCATTGATTTTATAACATTCTGATGAAGTGCCATTAGGATCAAAATTGAGGAGTAGGTTCTCTGAGGTCTCTATACATAGCCAAGCGCGGTTATTGCTCTCTCTCGTTAGCGACCAGCTTTGTTTATAAGTACCAGTTTGTTTGCGCATACTGCTGTCGCTGTAGACGTTTTCGGTGATTAAGGCACTGGAATCGCCAACTGAAGCCATCTTGGGGATGACGGTCGTTTGGTTCGATAGTGAGTATCTACCGCTATTATCCGTGAAGCCATGGAACATCAAGGGATTGGTCGTAAAATAGTTGGTTGCGATAGATTGATTGGTGATTTGATCGTAGCGTTTAGTGACGGTATTTATCTCAGCAGCTTTAACTGATTTATTGTTGAAAGCCACTGTACCTTTGGGTGTCACCTTAATATCGGCGACGATATTTTGCTTGTCCACTACGGCATATAGTTGTTCGCTGCGCTCTTTGGTATAGACATTGAGTAGGGCGGTCTCAACAGGGTATTGAGTGACGATATTCCCATTACTGCTACCATTATCAGTGCTGCCCATTGGTGCATTAATCGTCACACAAGCGCTTAAGCTGAGTCCTGCTACTACCACCGCTAAATTTTTCATAAGACCATCCTTCCCATTATTTTAATTTTCTGAGTTGCTAATACCTACTATAATCGAATTTTTAATCACTGACATCTAATAAACAGCTTAGACCTTTTTATCATTATATCACTATAACAAATAGTAATTTTTCAGCGCGCAATATGATATCAATGCAACCCTAGCTGAGTATTCTACCAATACATCGAAAATTTAAAGCGCTATTAGGATTAAATTTATTGCCAGTTTTATTTATGGATCTGGGTATCGAGAAAGCCCAACAGATCATTTATCGAATGCTAAAAGTTAAATCTCTTATAAAAGTAGCAGATATTTTCTAATAAACTAAGGCATGTCCAATTTAATTATGCTACAACGCTAAAAATAAAAAGCTTTCATAGTTATGAAAGCTTTTTATTTTTAGCGTTGTAGTTACGATCACATTAAAGCAGCATGTACTTGATCAGCACACTGCTTATCTTTCCACATAAATGATTCCACGTAATTGTTTTTATCAAAGTTAACTCTTAATTGACAGTTGTTGTATGCAACATTTCCCCCCAGCTGTAGGCCAATATTGTAATTCCAAATTTTTGGTCCAAGAACATTGGTACGGAAATGCGGATTACCCAGTATTTGCCTAACTTGATCCTTATGCTGCCCAATCTGAATAAGCTTTACTTGATTTATATCGTAATATGGTAAGCTTTTTAAGTAACTTTGGCTCATGACAGGAAATGCAGTAGCATCAGCATTGTGAGTATCAAATGCGCTCAAGTTACTACAAGCAGAAAGTATTAAGATATTTGAGAGCACTAAAGTCTTAAAAATAATTTTCATAATGTACCTCTCCAATGGATAAAGTGAGGTAGTTTGATCACCAAACCACCTCTTGATCGATATGATACTTTTTAGTTGATAACACCACTGATACCAACGCGTGCACTTGCACCGCCTTCAGAAGCTGTAGCAACCCCGCCAGTTAAACTCCAACGGCCATTGTCAGAAGTACGGCGTAATGATGCACCAACCGCATTTTCACCGCCGTGGAAACCTGCGCCTACTGCGTAGGTTAACTTACCAGGCACGAAGGGTGCTGACTCAAGAGATAACGCTGCTGCGATACCTGCATTAGCTTCTCTTTCAACTTTGTCAATGCGGTCATTGGTATAGCCAAACGCTTGGTCAAGCTTACCATTTAAAGCATCAAATCGTGTCAGTGAAGCTGTATCTACCGCTTGCAATGCAGAACCAACATTATTGTAACTGTCGCCAGCGACATCATAGGAAGGTGCGGTGACATTACCACTGCTATCAACCTTAGAGCCCCCACCTAATGCATTGGCAACATTAGTGTTGGCAGCATATAGTTGACCACCGTTAATAGCATCGTTACTTGTAGCATTAACACTACCAGCTTCAACACCACTTATAGTACGGTTGCCGTCTGTTCCAGACACATTGATCGAAGTACCACCAGTATTCGCAGCGACTGTAATAGCCTTTGTACTGCTATCTTGTTGTACGAGCCCAACTGAGCCACTGTTTATTTGAGTGCTTAAAGTGCTAATGTCTGAAGTATTAGTACTTACTTGCTGATTTGTGGTGAATAATTGACCACCATTGACAGCGTCTTTACTATTGGATGCAAGAGTACCGTCTTTAACGTTAGTTAAAGTAGTACCATTTGCACCGCCACCTAGAGTCACTTGGTCCTTATTAACCGAACCATCAATATTTTTATCATACTGCACTGCAGCATCACTTAAAGATTGATTGGCTGTTTTTACTTCATTAATAGCACCATCCAGCGCACCTAATGCATCACCTACATTGTTCTGTGTGCCACCTTGAACTGTGTAAGTTGGGTTTGTTACTGTACCATCAGCTGCAACACTTGCATTGCCACCCAAGGCACTTGTAAGCCCTTTAATCTGACCAACGGTTGCCGCGGCATCGGTCTGACCACTTAGCGCCACACCAACGACTTGGCGATTACCGCTGGTTCCTGCAACATTTACCATAGTTCCACCTGTGGATGCACCTATGGTGATCATGCTTGTGCCACTATCCTGACGAACCAGTCCTATTCTACCAGATGCTAAATCACTGATAGCAGAGGTGTTATTGGTTGTACGG
>NZ_JBEFNJ010000006.1:0-132052 GCF_051970285.1 Psychrobacter sp. ASPA161_6 | reverse complement strand
GAATTATTTGATCGAGAATTTGAACCAATAGCTATACCATTAGCAGCTGCTGCGGCAACAGTAGCGCTAGTACCTAGCGCAATACCATTAGTTGCGCCAGCTTCTACAGTCGCGATGTTACCTGCAGCAATACCAAAATTTGCGCGAGAGTAGGTTTGACGACCAATAGCAATCGAGGTATTGCCCGTTGATTCATTGGCAGTACCTATAGCGATTGCTGTATTTCCAGTTGATAGATTACCAACACCCAAGCCTACTGCATATGAGCCACTTGTAAGGTTACCCTGACCAAGCGCAATACCATGAGCAGTACCAGTTACTTGGTTATTATTACCCATTGAAACCCCGCCGCCCAAACCTGTCGAGTTTGAATTACCAATAGCAACTGACTTACCCGTATTTACCGTCGTACCAGTAGGATATGCAACAATAGGATTAACCGTACCTCTTCGATCACCAATTTGCTGATTCGTTACATTATTGGTAGCGTTAACAGTGTTTTGGCTACCTATCGCTACTGAATCAGGAGCATCACTAGCAATCGTGGAGTTTTGACCCAAAGCAACACCATTGGCACTGTTAGCTTCAGTATTTAGACCAATAGCAACTGCTTGATCAGCGGTAGCTTTTGCACCACCACCGAAAGCAATAGCATTGTCACCAGTGGCTCTAGTGGCATCTGCTTCTCTATAACCAAACCCACCAAGAACAGCAGGGTTTCCAGACGTCGTGCCTGCTGAATCTGTAGAACCAATAGCGATACTACGGTAGCCTGATGCAGTAGAGGAGTGACCAATGGCCGTAGAGGATTCGCCAGTAGCAGAAGAGACAATGCCGGAGGCTTGAGCGAACCTACCAGTTGCGGCAGACTGTAGACCCGTAGCGATAGCGCCATCAGCGGTAGCTACAGCCGCTACGCCTAAAGCTACAGAGGATCCACCAGTAGCTTTTGCTTGACTACCATAAGCCGTTGATAAAGACCCAGAAGCATTAGAATTACTACCGATTGCTGTTGAAGAGCTGGTAGCTGGTGCTGGACCAATTGGTGTTGCAGCGGTATATATAACGCCACCAGGATTGAGCCTACCATTCTGGGTAGCACCGTTGTTAGGGTTTCCTGCATCGACTAAACCAAAATTTCCGCCAGTCGCTGCTGATGTACAACCAATAGCAATTGCGAGAGTAGTAGAGGCGTTAGTTGCATTAAGACAAGAGCTGTTGGAGACTCCTATACCTGGCGAAGACGCTGTAGGCTGTGCGACTGCCATAGCTTGTGGCGACATCGTCATACTAGCTACCGCTAGCCCGACCGATAGGGTACTTAGCCGCCATAATTTGGCACCTGAGGTGACAGCGCTACTAGTAGCAGTTGTAGGGCTGTTACCTGATGTAACAGCAGAACTTGAAGACTTGCCACGGCTCTTTGCATATTCTGCTACAGCCGTGAAGCATCCTAATGACTTATTCCAAATAACTTTATAATTACGGTTCATAATAAATATTCCTTTATTAATTAGGTGAACTACTATAAAAACGGAATCCATAAAAACATATTAGGTTCGAGGGATTTTTATTACTCCAAATAGCCATGTGTGTGTATTAAAAGTAAATATCTATCAATAAATGTATTTATATTGATAGTTTTATATTAGCAATAAAAATAGTGATTGAGTTGATAATTTTGATGTTGTTACAAAATATTCTTTTTACTAAATATAGCTGATTTAACCTAAAGTCTATCTAGTCGGTATCATAAAATAGTTTGATGTTGTATCAAAAATCATATTGGTTAAAATTGGATGATCATCGAATAATTGAAAGTCCTATAGAATCAGAAAACGAAGAATGAATTTATTATCAAATTCTATTGTGAGCACACTTTTTGGCATATCACTAATATCAGTATCAGCTACTGTGGTTCCTGCTAAGCGTATGTACCTAAGGTGGTTTTCTACTACTTAACGTTGAAGCGATGTGTACTTATTCACGTTCGCGTACCTAAGCTACGCATCAGTAATTGTAAATCTTGTTTATCACTATATTTATCTGGACGAGAAGGGATGTCTTTAATAGTCGGTTTAAGCTTACGAATTTTGCTATCACTTAACACTTTAGCTTAAGGCATATAAATATAGATCGAATACTGGTCTAATTGAGGCGTATATGAATAATAGATCAACACAACACATGGGATAAATAGGGTTGAACAGTGATGTTGCGGACAGCAGTAGACAATAGGCATAGACTGGAAGTCTTGCCATTGAAGAATTTGAGAAGTGTTTAGGAGAGGGCGGAAAAAGATAGGTAAATCGCCAAAGTACTTCAGGGTCTGTTGAACGTTTAGAATAAATTGATAGCAAAAAAATAGCGAAGCAGTAATCTTTAAGTTCTCACACAAAAAAGATACCGTTCGCTATACCTCGGACAATGCTCACGAATGAGGTTGATAAGATCAATTTAAGTGGTACAGATATTCTATGTGCTGATAAAGGCTATGACTCTGATGCGCTGCGAGAACGCATTAAACAAGCAGGAAGCTTCGATAATATTCTTAGAGAGCAGAATACAAAATTGGATAATCACCATATGGACTAGGACTTGTACAAAGTTCGCCACTTAGTTGAAAATGCATTCGCTCACTTAAAATGGTGCCGATCAATCGCCATCAGATATGACAAGCTTAAGTAAAGCTATGAGAATAAAGTGGCGCTAGCCTGTGCCTTTATCTGGCTTAAATTATGAATGTTCAACAAACCCTAGTCTAAAAACTATCTCCAAAAAGGATCAGTGATCTATATCTACTAACTAAAACAACCCGAATCAGGCGGGCTGTTTTAGGTTTATTTCTAAAGAACTTGAACTAAGGTGTACCTGCATGACCTACTTTGACTTGTGTGGACAGCATACGACCTTTGGTTTCAGCTTTACGTGATGCTTCATCCCAATCAGGTGCCGCACACATAAATAGTGTTTTACCATCTTGTCCGCCAAGGGCAACCGCAAAGATACCATCAGGTGCAGTATCGATAGTTTCTAAAATCTCACCACCTTCTGCTATACGGACGGCACGCTGATTCAACGTATCCGCAATCCAAACAGCGCCTTCAGCATCTAGCGCAAGACCATCAGGTAATATACTGGCATTTTCTATACGCAAACCAAGGTTTGGCTCATCACCCAACTCTCCAAAATTAGCAAAGTCGCGCTTTTCACCAAGGCTACCATCTTCGTTGATATCAAATTGCGTGATTTTATTGCCAAACAGCTCGTTAACGATCAAGGTCTTTTGATCTGCAGAGATAACCATACCATTTGGAAATGCCAATCCTTCAGCGACAATCTGTGAGCTTCCATCAGGCTTAACCAAAACAAGCCCCGTATTTTCATGGTCAGCACCACCCATCAAGTCAAAGCCAAAGTTACCGATGTAAGCATTACCATTGGCTGAAACCACCATGTCATTGGCATGACCACCACAATGCTCCCAAATATCGGCATGAACGACCAAGTTACCGTCATTTTCTAGTCGTAATACTTTGCGGTCTTTCATCGATACAACCAGCATACGCCCATCGGGCAACCACCCTAAACCAGAGGGTTGCTGCTCAACATTAGCAATTTCTTCTGCCACTCCTTCATCGTTGACACGATAAATGCCTTGAGTATAAAAATCAACAAACCATAGAGCATCGTTATACCAGCGAGGGCCTTCTAAGTAATGAAAGCCATCAACGACAACGTCTAATTTATATTCTGACATAATTATTTCCCTTGAATAGTGGTTATCTTCCTTGATAAATAAAACTGTTTTGAATAGCAATGGTTTCTGTTTTAGAGTATCTCCTTATATATCGTTGTCACCTCATCTAAAGTCATATCTTTGGGGTTGGTTGCAATCAGGCGGGCATAGGTATTTATTACTATGTCTGCTAATGCGGGGATGTCTTGATCTGTTATATCCAATTCGCTTAAGCGATACTTGAGACCACTATTTTCTAAAAACATCTTTAGTTGATTAATAAATAAAGTCGCTGCGTCTAAGTCTGTCATGCCAGATGTCTGAGTAGGCATGACAGCATGAGCCAGCTCAGCATAAAGCGGGGCGGCTTCTGATAAATTAAATGTGAAAACACCACACATAACGAGTGCATTGGCATGTCCATGAGGAATATGAAAATTGATACTCAGCGGATACGAGAGTCCATGTACTGCTGCTACTGATGAGTTCACAAAGGCAATACCAGCCAAAGTAGAGCCTAATAACATTTCGGCACGAGCGTCGATATCATCGCCTTGAGCCAATACTTTCTCAAAGTTATTCCAGAGCATCTGCAATCCTTTAACAGCCAATGCATCTGAAATAGGATTTTTCTTGGTACGACTCGTATACGCTTCAACGCAGTGAACCATGGCATCCAAAGCGGTTGCCGCCGTGATGTGACGAGGTAGTTTCAGTGTGAGTGTGGCATCTAAAATGGCGACATCAGGTAGGATTTTAGGCGTATAAATGGCTTTTTTGCTGCCATCTTTTGCCGTGATGACAGAGACAAAGGTAGACTCTGCACCCGTACCAGCAGTCGTTGGTATCGCAAATAAAGGCAGCTTATTAAAGCCACTGACATCTTTGTCTAAAATGTCATTTACTGACTCAAAGTCATTTGGAAGCAAGGCGACGATTTTTGCAGTATCAATAGAGCTGCCACCGCCTAGACCAATAACCAGATCACAGTTATGGTCTCTGGCAATTTTCATAGCGTCATTGACGACGTCAACGGGTGGGTCAGCGATGACAGCATCGAAGACAACCACTTGAATGCCAGCTTCTTGTAATGATTGCTGTGCGATATCGACATAGCCCAGCTGAGTGATTCCAGCATCGGTAACAATAATAGCCGACGTCGCACGGTATTGTTGAGCTAACGCGCCTAGCTTTTTGCGCATACTGTCAGCTTCGCTGATGATATGACCATTGCTATAAAACTCAATCCCTGTCATTTTTTCTTCCTTGTGTAGAGATATATCTAGATATGAATCAGCACTAATCGTAAGATATATAGTCAATCCACTATAAAAGCGTTACAGCGTTAACCTCGCTTGAGGTATTAAATATACATCTAAACTCGGTTGTCTTGTACCACTTTTAAATTGAACCGACTATAGTCAATTCTCTATAAATTGGATACGGTGTCAAGCTTGCTTAGTCTACTACTTGTAGTACTTTCACTCGCCTTCCTTGTATCCAAATTATACTGAACCGACTATAGCTTACGTAATTCAGTATACGCAACTTCCTTAGTTATAGGCTGTTTAGTATGCGTGCATATCAAGAGTTTATCGTGCTTGCATAACTGATTCAATAGACCCTAACTATCTACTTAGCGATAAATAGTATATATAATTCAAAAAAATATCAGGACGTATTGGGTTTGATCATTATCGTCAGGCTGCGTAACTAAAATCTCTCAAGTTAGTAGTTAAAGAATTAATAGCATAGGTTGACCAACGAATAGACCAACACAAGCTACGGGATAGGTGGGTGACGTTGGGTTGAATTGGGAAAACAGCAGACATAAAAAAAACGCTAGACACGTTATTTATAAAGGGCTTAACTGGTATATGGGTTGAATTGGGGCAAGCTGGGCAAACTAGGATTTTATAAGATTGGCGGTGAAGGAGGAAGTCTAACTATGAATATAAGTAATTGATTTAATTATACTTATAATAGCGGGAATGCATATTAGACCATCAAATAGACCAACACGGTAACAGTATTGAATGCAAGGCAAATAGTGGGATTTTTTCCATTGAGTATTGTAAGAAAATATTTCAAAGCTTGGATATGTCTTGAAAATATTGTTGCGTTTCTTGATCTTACTTATGATATATCATACTCATTGCTACCCATCTGAGTCAAAAATAATTTAAGAGTAAATGACAATAATCAACTTATTTTTACTTAGAATTGGTATTGTATAAGTCTGTTTTTACCTTAATAGCTTATAAGAAAGTAATCTCGTCTTATTTTTATTTGCTAGAGCGAGAATCGTTTCAATAGTCTTTAATACGCTTTTCTAGTTTAGGATGGGTAGACAAGTTTTTGACTCACTCTTACCCAGCATCTAAATAAACGCCTTTATCTTCAAGCTTGCTTAAGGTCTTATTGATCAGATCGACTTGCCTATCTGTTGGTGTCTTCAATGATTTTCCAAGTAGAACGTTAGGTACCAGCGACAATACTTGCTTGTCAGTTTCGTTTAACACGCCCTTTTCTTCCGCATTTTTTATTAGATTTAACCATCTAGCTGGAGGAACTTTACAGAGGTCTATTAAGCTACTTACAGCTTTAGTCACTGTTTTGGTTTGTTGAGCAGAATCTTGGCGTTTTTCTTCAATGACACTTTTAAAAACTAATTGCGTTTTGAACATCATGTCTAGTGAGAAGTAATCTGTTTTATCAATTATCGACTGTACTTCAATTAAGTTTTCTTTAGACTTGGCCATAGATAGTACTGCCTTCCCAGTTTCTTCGCTCAACTGATTTAATAAGGCGTTTAGCTTAATTGAAGTATCTACAAATTGATCATAATAAAAATCATTTACGGCTTGCTCTTGCCAGATTTTTGGATAGTTAAAATCAAGGTCTTGTTTATCCATTAAAGCTTTAAGAATATATATCGTGTATGCAGTTAAAGTTGCCTTAGTATTGCCAACGAAATCATCTTGCTTATACACCGCTTTTTTACAGGCCTGCCAAATTACAAACTTTGCCACCAACTCTTTAAAGAAATAGTCATTTATTGTCTCAGGATTATTGTCCCAAACCTTTTCTATTGACTGTGCAAATCCGTTAAATGCGATTTGCGCACCTTTGATAGCATCATGAGGTCTTTTGTCAAAGATAAGATAAATCTTAGCTAAATCTGTTTTTATAATTAACTGTTCTTTAGGATGTTCAGATTTAAACGCTCTTTTTTCAGCATCTGTTAGCTTACTTTGAGCATTTAAATAAGACCCTCTCGCTCTTTCATAATACCAACGCGTAGGCTTGATTCTTTCTTTTGATGTGGGAGCTAGTATCTGTCTTGATAGCCTTTCAAGAGTCCGATGGAAAGGATGATTAGAAAAGAAATCTGAATCTTTGATAGCATTCTGAGAGTTCGCAAAGCGAGAGATATTACTAATAAGCTCATCTGACTTTGCATCACTCACCACATTAAGTTTCAACTGCACCTGTATCTTACTTAGATCGGCTCTATCTTTCTTTTGGGTCATCAATAAAGAAGCCGTAGTTTGCCCGCCATTCACAATCTGTAAGTTATTTATCTTTGTAATAATCTGTTTGCTTTTATCATATTCTACATCTGATGCTGTAGCAGTCAATCCATTGTTATAGCTAAAGAAATACTCAGGTTCGGTTTTTATCGTCTTCCTGATGCCTTTATTGATTTTGCCACGGAACTGCAAAAAGCTTCTGACATTTGCCTCTAATAATCTTGCGCCGTATTTATCATAAAGAGCAGCAATCGTTTGTCCATTGACAACGCATAAATAGCTTGTTAATTCCTCTGACTCTGTTGCCTGTAACGAAGGGATCGGACCTCCCCATTCTCTTAAGTCAATTTCGATGGCTTCAGACTTTGTTTGACTACTCTCAAGATCATAAATTCGTTTGATATCCCAGATATCGATTGTTAAGGGTAGATCTATATCGTCATCAATTTCTTTTTTATCGGCCACTAGCTTACTGATTTGAGCGTTTGTGAGGATAATAAGCTTAATAGACTCAATGCGTTTATACTTTTGAAATATTTCTTTAGCAGCTATATAACCGTCTGAACTTTCTTCCAAGCTCTCAATGAACGATGATTTTAATGCGCTGTTAAAGAAGTTGATCCCTGCTTTTTTTAATTGCTCAATACGACTATTTGTTAAAGACTTGATACTATCATCATGAACAAAATCATTAATGAGCAAGACCAGTTCTAACTGGTCTAGTTCTGGATCGTTGTAATCACCTTTAAAACCTAGACCATCAATACGGCCATATCGAGTACTTGGTTTATAAAAATGATATAGATCTAAGTCATCAACCACACCTTGTTCTTGAATATAAGGGAGAATCTTTTCAATGAATAAAAGCTCTTTGTAGTTGCCCTGTGACGTAGCACTATGATCGAGCTCATTCATTACATCAGTATAGTAATTTTGAAGATCACTGGGATTATTCATAACCTTCCTCCAGTTCATCTGATTCATCATCTTCACCGAAGTAGTCTTCTATAAAGACTTTATTCACCACGTAACTTACAGGGTTGTGATTGCTGGATTTTGGAAAACTGATCGCATAGGCTGGTACGTCTTCGTATTTTGGAACTTCACCCTTCTTATCACCTTCTTTTTTAGAGCCTACATAAAGGTTGAAAGATTTGAGTACAAGTAATGGCTGACTTCTATTTCTTCTATAAAATCGCGCAGTCTGTTTAACCTTTGACTCATCTTTTTGTTTTTTTGCATGTGCATACTGCTCATCTGTTAAGCCAAATGCTTCCTCCCAAGGTCTCAAAATACGACCACCACCGTCAGCTGTTTTGACATGGTCAGATCTATAACTGGATTTTGCAAAAGTACGAACCTGGGGTTGTGCATTTTCACCTAAATAGCTTTTATGAATAGCAATATCCCACGTTGCCAGCTCATCTCTACGCTCTTCAATGTAAGATTTCAGCGCCTGCTTTCTACCACTATCGTCGATTGAATGTTCATATTCATTAAACAGGTTAATCACCTCGTCAATGCTGACTCTTTGAATCAGATGAAACTGCTTGTCATTTTGTGCTTTGACATGATTATAAACTGGTTTAAAACCATATGCATGAGCAGACTTAAGCGCGAAATCAGCAAAGACTTGACGTTGTCTAGGTAAGTTATCTAACGATATACCGCGCAGTGAAAAAGCCTCTTCTGAAAAGCTTTCTGATAGGGTAACCGTTTCGGCATGATGCATTTTGTTGCGAGCAGTGATTAATAGTCCGGTATTACTGGTTCTCACTTTTAGACCGAACTCAGCAGGCGTTAGGCCATTTTGCTCCATAATAGAAAATTCTGAGCGTAACTCTTCAATAGACTGAGCGATAAAGGCATACCATTCAAAGGAAGCATCAGGTATATACAGTTTACAGAGATCACTATATTGATCCCGATAACCAAACCACCGTCCCATTTGTAATAATGTGTCTGCCATAGCCGTATTGCGTATTAAGTAGCTGACAGTTAATCCTTCTAGCGTAAATCCACGAGATAAACTATAGCCACCTATAGCAATGACGTTTAGGCCATTCTCATAATTGTCGTAATCTAACTTGTCTTTACTGGCACTATTGATCATTCTTACTTTCACTGAATCAATAACTTTCTGTAGCTTAGTAAAAAAATCATCAACACTACATTCATCCGAGTGAGGTAAAAACTTATGATAAAGGCCTTCTAAGTGCGAGTTTTTCATCCGCTCTTGATGTGGTTTGGCGCCATGGAACTTTACTGCCAAGGCAATTTCTTCTATCTCTTGGCTTACCAGATATCGTGCCTCAGCTTGTTCTTGGGTTTTATGAGAAATATTTATCAGCATGGAAGTATGTTTATTGCTCACTGGCCGTAAGCCTTTGATCACGATACTGACTAAGTACTCGTAAAGTGCCAACGTTAAACTCTTAGGAATCTCAGTTAAAACAAAGTCTGTAGGCTTTTTTAATGGAATACTATCCTCATTATCTTGAATAAATTCAACGTAAGGAGAGTCGTAATTTGGCTCGTCATCATCACCTAAAAAGAATTTAGTTGCTCCTAGATAGTTCGATGGTGGTACTAGCGTAAATATAAAGTCCTTAGGAAATAGGTCACCTGCTACCGCATCACTATAGCTAACCGGGTCTATAAAAATGTTTGCGAAGGGGGTTGCGGTATAGCCAACATATGAACCTTGAAGAAATAAATCCAAAGTCTCCCGTATTTGGCCGTTAATTCTGGTCGTTTCGTTAGGCTTTTTACTGGTATTAATTGAAGCGTTATCAGCCTCGTCGTCAATAATTAATACAGGCTCATTAATAAAGCGCCTACCATCGTCATTATTCCTCAGCCACTTAATGACATTATCTAAAGTATGGTAGTTTTTCTTGATAACCATAATGACTGGGTTTTTAGCACTGCCCAGTCGAACTGCTGTGGTCTTACGTATCTTGCCATTAAAGTCTTCCGTCAAGCTGGTAAAGCAGTGCGGCTGCTTTGCGTCAATAATTTCCTGACGTGCAGGATCGTTGGTTAAACCCACCCCTGTGTATTTTTGTTCATCGCTGTGATAACCGATAAACCCCTTATTCACACGTTTCTGGGTTTGAGATCTTAGGTTGTTATGAATACCTGTAATTAAGATGATTAACTTATAACCGTAGTCAGCAGCTAAATTAATTAGGGATAAATAATTGGCTGTTTTACCAGACTGAACATTACCAACGACTAGACCTTGTCGTCTAAACGGTTTATCTATGTAAGGGTTGCCCAAGCGCTCTAGAATATCTTCATTAGTGCGCTTGATAACATCGATAACTCTAGCTGGCAACTGTTCTTCATTCTGCAAATAGGTGTGATAGCGATCACTATAATATCTATCACTATTTACTGTGTGTATCCAAGGCACTATTTCTTGATCATCTAAAACGTGTGCTTCTTCTTGTTTAGTATCAAAAAAAACAGTTAACTTGTTAATCAGTATCTCAAAAGCCTCTTTCTCTTCTTGAGCCTTGAAGCCGAATATGGATAGCGCAAACGTTATTGCCTTTTCTTTAGATAGCTCGTCGTTAGACGACATGGCGTTGACACAAGTATCATAGATTTTGTTTAAGGTATTTACATCCATTACACTATCCTTCAATTTGGTTCAAAAAGTTCATCCATTCACCCTTGTAATCACTGTATGGCTCGTTCACCTTAAAAAATGCAGCGACCATATCAATATTAGCTCGCAGGTCTAGATCAGCAAAATCTTTAAGATAGCCAAGTGCTAACTCTTCAAGCTCTTTATCAGTGTGCTTGGTTTTAAAGTCTTTAGGAGAAGAGGCGTATTCTACATGCAGTTGATCAATCGGAAAGCTTTCCTCAATCAAACCTAATATTTGTCTAAGCTGACTGCTTTGTTTGTCATCTAGCCCTTCCATAAATTGCGTAATCAGAGGATAGTCTTTATTAATTTGGTAAGAACGTAAGTTTTTATTCGTATACATTTGCCAGATAGGAGTGGTCTCACCTTTATGTCTATAGCCTTTAGAGTTATAGACACGCTTAGACCCCTTAATATAAGTATCAATATATTGCTTAAGTTGATCGCGTATTTGCTCTGGTGGTTTAGCATGTGATTTTTTAATATCAATATGCCATTCACTATCAAAATTATTAGGTAAGTCGATTTCGACTCTGGTTAAAGCGGTTAAGTCTGATTTTGGTGCCAATCGAAACCAGTCGCCTGCGATGAGGAGCCTATTTGCTCGGTAGACGTAAAATCCCTGACGGTCCCTATAGCTGCCTAAAGAATACTTTTCAAACTCTTCCTGGGTGCATTTTGTATGGTGGGGTAGAGTATAGCCTTGTACTTTGATATATGCGTCTTTGTATTTGATGGTTTCAAGATTATGCATTTGCGTGGCGGGTTTATGACGAAAAAAGGGATCTACAAAACCTATTTGCCTGCCATTTATAATAATATCTAGATTCGATACCGCACTTGGTGATTTGTCTAAAAATCGATGAAAGATTAACCCAAGATATTTTTCAGCATTATCGAATTTTTGTAATATATGATTATCGTTAGTACGATTTTCATCACCTTGCAGGCGGTCACAGTTCTCCCAGACTACTAGAGTACCTGTATCTTCCAACTGATCAAACTGATAAACATCAGCCATCTTTTCGTCGCTAAGCTGTATTAGCTCCCAACAATTGGACTTAGTAACTTTATCCAAGTCCCAACACATCGCCCACGTATGATCAAATTGTCTAGTAACTACCGTCAAACGTTTACACTGTGAAAAAGTAGCTGTTTTTAGACCCAAACCAAATCTGCCAAGGTCTTTAGTAGAACGCTCTACTAGAGGACTTTTTGATCCAATTGTCATCGCTTTTATAAGCTCATCTCTGCTCATGCCATCGCCATTATCTAAGATAGCGACTTTAATCACAGGATCGGTCTCAAAGGTGATATTGACCTTGCTTGCTCCTGCGGTGATACTATTATCAATGATATCTGCTAAAGCCGTATCTAACTCATAACCGATATCTCTGAGTGAATGCATCAATGCTGCTGCATTTGGTGGACTATCTATAGTCAGTGACATATCTACACTTTCCAATTTTGAATACTAAGTTACTAATTAAGACCACTAACGACATTATTATTTTGGATAAATAAAGCTCGAATAAGTTCCTTGGTTAATAATTATTCGCCAAATCGAACGAAATGATGTTTTATAGCTATCCTACACAAGTTTGGTAATTAAAGCACCAACTATGGCCCTTCTATACTCTAGATTAAAAAAGTTTATTAAAAGATGACACTATATCCAGAAATGGTGGCAGATTAAAAGACTTCGAAGATCAGTCCATTCGCCTTAAATGACGACTTTATATCAATGTTAGGGCCAGACAAAAGCATGATACGAATTATGCGTCGTAATTTAACAGTGTCTACCGTAATCGAATTTTTAAGCAATGATATCTGCCAACTGCATTAGACCCTGCTATCATTACCTCACTATAAAGACTCTTACCTTCCAAAGTATTCAGGAACCATAAATGCCAACCAGCGCACCTAATAGTATTTCCCAGTCTGCAGAAAAACTGACGCATTTTAGGGTTTTATTATGAAAAAACTATCAACATTGAAGAAATCTCTTGTAATGGCACTGAGTGTCGCAAGCTTTAGCATGGCCTCTGTTTCAGCCAGTCAAGCAGCCACTGCTATGAATGAGGTAACGGCAGCGTCACAGAGTAAGATCAGTCTAGAGCAGGCGCTGCCCCTTGCTAATAAAGCGGTAAAAGGCGATATCATCAGTGCAGACTTTGATCAAGAAGATCGTAACGCAAATAGCCATTACGATATCAATATCGTTACCAACAATAATGAACAAGAAGTCAGCGTGAATGCCAATACAGGCAAGGTCACGAAAGGGGACACAGAGCGTTTAGACAAAGAAGACTTGGCGGAATATAAGGCCATGAAACAAGCAAAAGTGAGTTTGTCTCAAGCCATAAAAAAAGCAAACCAAACGCTGAAAGGGAAAGTGCTTGAAGTAGAATTTGATATGGATTTTGGCAAGCCTGTCTACAAAGTTGAAATTGGTAAAGGCAATCAGATTCATAAAGTTGTTGTCGACAGCATGACTGGTAAGATTACGCGCAGTCAGGTAAGCGACGTTGATCGTGATGATTAATTACTGATACCTTATATTGTATATAGCCTCAAATATTACAAAGCCCCAAACTACTTTCTCAAGTGGCTTGGGGCTTTGTAATAGCAAGTTTAAATAAACAATTATTGGTATCTAGTGTGGGTTCATATTTGTGGATTGCTGGCTGTTTTTTGTTTGTGTGGTAAGAAATAGTTTACTCGTTTACGAGTCACTTATCACATTAATGATGATAATTACTTGCTAGGGCATGCCTCAATGAAACCAGTATAAACAGCCTTCTTCTTTACCATAACGTTTCTTATAAGAACTAAAGTGTATAAATCTAATCCAACTTAAACAAAGGCTGAGATGCCCTATGCTACTCAATAGAGTTATTCTGTAGTAATTTTAAAGGCACTACAGCATCCGCTTTAAGGTGTTATCCTTTTTAATGTAATGATGATACAAAGCCATAGCAGTGTGGACAATGATTAGTGCTGTCAGCATCCAAGCCAGTGGTGCATGCAGTTGACCCAGCGTTGCCGCCCAAGCAACCTTTTCACCTTCAGCAAAGATATCAAAGCCGAATGCGGTTAGGCCATAGCCTCCACCAATCATTATCATGATTCCAGCTAGCGGCAGCAGTAACATACACGCGTAAAGCAAACCATGACCAGCGATAACCAGCTTGGCAGTGGTTGGCTCGTGTACTGGACGTTGATGGCGTTGCGAAGCGACCCACATCAGTCTCAGGACAACTAATACGAGCAATAGAACACCAATAGAAACATGCCAAGGCACTAACGTCTGACCGATCCAATGCTCGCCGTCGCTGATACGGTCAGTGAACTTAAGTAACTACCAGAAGATTAATACTGTCATACTCCAGTGAAAAAATTTGCTAATGCGACCATAGCGCTCTTTCGAATCAATATTCATAACCTTTTCTTCTTGTATTGGCTGTGATGCTCAATTAAGCCCATTCGATAACAAGCGTCTCTTTGCCAGCCATACGTAGCAAATGATCACTGACAACTTGCTGTAATTTTGGCAACTGCTCGGTATCACTTTTGAGTGTTACTATCAGTAAGTCAGTACAATACATCTGACAGACACCCATGGGCAGCTCAATCTCACCTTTATCTGAGCTTAGGGTAACGGGCAGCTTATGTGCCCAGTGCTTGCACAGTCGATTCATTATTTGCTGCGGATTTTGTGTTTGTATCGTTGCGCTAGATGTTAGCATAATTAAATACCCTTATTATTAATGATAGAAACTTACCGTCTAAAACTCGTTAAGCAATACTTTCTACAATACCACCTTCAACCCGTAGTGCTGAACCCGTGGTTGCGCTCGCTTGTGTTGAGGCAATATAGACACTCATGTTGGCAATTTCTTCAGGGGTTGCAAAACGCTTAAGTAGCGTTGATGGACGGTTCTCATCTAAGAATACGCCTTCCATCTCCTCCGCTGAGACGCCGCGCTCATCCGCCAGTTCTTGCATCATGGCTTTTGCGCCCTCGGTTCGAGTCGGTCCTGGCAAAATACTATTCACTGTCACACCGCTGCCCGCTAACACTTTGGCAAGACCACGTGATACGCCTTGAATAGCTGCTTTAGTCACGCCGTAGTGCACCATTTCAGCTGGGATATTCAATGCCGATTCACTAGAGATAAACTGAATACGACCCCAACCTTTTTCCTTCATTGCTTTTGCATAATGCCGCGACAGACGGACACCGCTCATGACATTAATTTGGAACATCTCCTCCCAAGCATTGTCATCAATATCAAAGAAAGGGGTGGCGCCATAAATCCCTAGATTGTTCACTAAGATATCTACTTCTGGCAAGGTGTTGATAATTGTCTGACAGCCACCAGCCGTCCCCGCATCAGCAACAATGCCTTTTATATTATTGGCATCATTAACAGCATCAGCTTGTTGAAGCTGTTTGATCGCCTCATCAACGCCAGCTTGATCGCGACCAACGATAGTGACTTGTGCGCCAGCTTTGGCAAGACCTGTTGCAATAGCGAGGCCAATACCCGCAGTTGAACCTGTGACGAGTGCTGTTTTTCCATTAAGGTCGATGTTCATAATATTTCTCCGTTTATAAATAATTTTTGTCTATGTATGTTTGCTGCTTTGTGAGTATCAGTTTATAAAGAATTAAATGAATATCAGATTAATAAATTTAGCCAAACTGAAAGGCTGAAATCTGAGTTTTCATGACTTGCTGAGAATATGTTTTCTTACCTCTATCTGTTCCTGCTGCCCCTACGGCAACCATTAAAGGTAGCAAATGCTCCTCCGCACCTAATAGATGAGAATCCAATGCATGAGGTGCCTCTGGCCAATTAGCAAGCGCTGCAAAGCGCTCATCTGCATTAGCTGCAACTGCTGTCGTTAGCCACTCGTCAAATATTACTGACGGTGCGGTAAAACTCGAATCACCATAGCCGCGCATATTATGAAAGCTCATACCACTGCCTACGATCAACACGCCTTCATCACGTAGTGAGGCAAGCGCTTGGCCCGCTCTTAGATGTACTTTTGGGTCTAAATCATGACGCAGAGATAGCTGTACTACTGGAATATCGGCGTCAGGGAACATCAGTTTCAGTGGAATAAACACCCCATGATCAAAACCTCTGGAACTGTCCTGCTTATTGCTTAAACCAGCATCGATGAGCAAATGACCAATTCGCTCAGCCAGTACTGGCGCACCAGCTGCTGGATAAGTCAGCTGATACGTATGCTCAGGGAAGCCAGAGTAATCATAAATCAGCTCAGGCTGCTTGCTGGCAGTAATACTAAACTCCCGCGTTTGCCAATGGGCACTGACTATTAAAATAGCTTTGGGACGCTCTGGCAAACCATTTGAGCTATTAGTTAAAAAGTCAGCCATCTGATCCCAAGTGTCTGCTGGTTGCCAATCCATAAAAAAACAAGGCCCAGCACCATGAGGTATAAACAATACAGGTTGCTTGACTGTGGTTGATTCATTATTCATGAACTTTACTCCTTTATCTTGCTAAATATGTTCAGGCCCTGTGGGCACGATTCCATTGGGATTTAACGCTTTGATAGAGTAATAGCCTGCTTTGATGTGCTTGATACTCACCGTCTCTGAAATGCCATCAAGCGCTAAGATTCGTAGCATATAAGCATGTAGAGAACTCATATCTTTGATCAAGTTACGGTTGCATTTAAATAGACCGTGATAAGCGGCATCAAAACGTACTAAAGTCACAAACAGTCGAATATCTGTTTCCGTCAGCTGCTCACCAAATAGATAATGACGACCATCACTCAGGCGCGCCTCAAGCATATCTAAGGTGTCAAATACTTGCTGATAAGCTTCTTCATAAGCCCCTTGTGTCGTCGCAAATCCTGCTTTGTATACGCCGTTGTTTAAATTCTCATAGATAACTAAGTTTAGGGCTTCGATATCATCAGCAAGCTCTTTTGGAAACAAGTCAACGTAATTTGGCACGAGTTCTGTAAAAGCGGTATTTAGCATACGTAAGATATCAGCAGACTCATTATTAACGATAGTATTGGTTTTTTTGTCCCAAAGCACAGGTACAGTCGCGCGTCCGGTAAATTGAGGGTCTGCTTTGGTATAAAGTTGATGAGCAAATTGGGCATGATTAATAGGATCACTGTCAGCACCGTCAAAGCCACCAAACTGCCAGCCTTGATTGCCAAGCTGCGGATTGACCACGGTAATATCGATTATATCTTGCAGACCTTTTAACTGACGTGCCATCAAGGTACGTGAGGCCCAAGGGCAAATCAGCGCTACGTATAGATGATAGCGGTCTTTTTCTGCTTTAAAGCCCCCAGTACCCGTTGGTCCTGCTTGTCCATCAGCAGTAATCCAATGACGGAACGATGAGGTTTGACGAATAAAACGCCCTTGTTCGTCTTCTGCTTGTACCGGTTGCCAGTCTTCAGTCCAATTGCCATTGATTAACATAATACTTACTCCTAGTCAGATGATTGCTTTTAAAAAGCATGACCCTACTTTACCATCAACATAAAAAAAGAGTAAGATAGGTGATATTGATTAATTAACAACATATCGTTGATAATGGCTTTATTGTTCAATTTCGATAGTTAAAGAAAAACAGGGCAAAATATGGATAGAATCGATGCGATGCGTGCCTTTGTAGCGGTGGTGACCGAAGGCAGCTTCACTAATGCGGCAAATACTCTGCAACTGTCACCTCAATTGGTGAGCAAATATGTCTCTAAGTTGGAGGAGCAGCTAAATAATCGTCTGCTGAATCGTACCACCCGTAAAGTAAGCCTCACCGAAGCTGGTAGTCATTACTTTGGTCATGCGCAGCAGATTTTATTGAGTATGGATGATATGGAGTCGCAACTAAGTGGTTTGCAGCAAAACCCTAAAGGTGTGTTGCGCATAAGTGCGCCAGTATCTTTTGCTTTAAAACATATGGCTAAATTAGTCACTGACTTTCAGATCCGTTATCCATTGGTCACAGTCGATCTACAATTGACTGATCGTAAAGTCGATATTGTTGAAGAAGGGTTTGATATTGCACTGCGTATAGGTCAACTGAAAAGCTCATCACTTATTGCGAAGGAAGTGGCACCTATTCGTGTGGTTCTGTGTGCGTCGCCTGAATATTTGAAAAAGCATGACACACTCGATAAGCCTGAAGATTTAGAGAATCATCGCTATTTACATTATAGCTATATGAACATGGACGCGAAGGAAGAGGTCTACCAATTATTAAAGGCGAAGATTCTCAAGCAAGGTAGTGAGTTTCTTAGTAATAACGGTGATGTGTTGGTAGAAGGAGCTATTGAAGGTGCAGGATTGGTATTACAGCCGACATTTATTGTCAGTGAAGCAGTTAGCAGTGGCAAGCTGGTGATAGTATTGCCTGAACTTGAACCTAAACGCTTAGGTTTATATGCCGTCTACGCCCATAGAAAGCTACTACCGCACAAAGTCAGGTGTTTTATCGATTTTATGGAAGGCTATTATGGAGCGCCGCCTTATTGGGATGAGTCTATAGCCAAAAGCCAGTCGCTCAGTAATACGTGAGGCACTGGATAACTAGCTTCTCCTAAGATAGATGCGGCTTGCTATTTTTTATGCTCCTACACTTTACAGCGGTTGAGATATTGCTGTTAGTATCCGCTTGTAACTATCCCCTAAACTAACACAGCGATTATTTTATTGGGACGTTATGAATCCACGTATTTTTTAAGTCCAGCGCAAGCACATATCACTTGGATTCTAAAGGGCGTTGATGGTATTGAAAAAGACTATGAGCATTTTTCGCCACCATTTTTGTTAGCCTTGGACGAGGTGTATAACAAAATTCGCAATCTAAATTACCGCTACATGCCTGCTGGTACACTGTTTCCTGAAGAGGTGCAGCAGTACGATCCCTACATCATTCGTGAAGCATTAAGCAATGCCATTGGTCATCAAGACTATCGCCTAGGCGGACGTATCACGGTGGTTGAAAAAGAAGACTCAACACTGATTTTCCAAAACAGTGGTGAGTTTATTCCCAAGACCATCGAGAATGTCTTACTACAAGATGCGCCTGAAGCGAGCTATCGCAATCCGTTTTTGGTTAATGCCATGGTTAGTCTAAATATGATGGACACCATTGGTAGTGGCATCAAAAAAATGTATCAGATTCAGTACAAGCGATTTTTTCCTTTACCAGATTATGACTTAACCCATGAAAGAGTACGCGTAAAATTCACAGGTAAAGTGCTTGATCAAGAGTATGCCAAGCAGCTAGCGACAGTCGATAATCTCGCATTAAACGATATCATAGCGCTTGATAAAGTACAAAAAGGACAAGCGATCACTGAAGACGAAGCAGACGCACTACGCAAAAAGTCACTGATTGAAGGGCGTAAAAATAGCTATATCATAGCCGCTGATGTTGCGAGGCATACAGAGCAACAGGCAGAGTATATGCAGATGCGTGGTTTGGATGACATGCATTATCAAAGCTTGATTATAGAGTACCTCAAAACGTTTGAACGAGGGAGACTAGCTGATTTTGATAAAATGCTGGCTAATAAGTTGCCGCAAGTACTAAATGATAAACAGCGTAAAAACAAGGTACGTAATCTATTACAAAAAATGCGCCGTGATGGCCTTGTGACTTCTAAAGATCAAACTTGGTATCTTGCAGATAGCTAAATGCAGCTAAACCTAGCTAGATGCAGCTAAACCTAGCTAGCTGGGCTATTTTAAAATTAGCCTAAGAGCTGTCTGAGTCTATCGTTTCACCAATCTTCTGCTTACTTATGAATATTAATTATCTATAATCATTCCACTTGGCGAAGCTTAGGCAGTCTCCTAGTAAGTAGCATAAATATAAAAAATTGCTGATCTCTAGAGAGAGGCTTAAGACCTTGTTATATAAGGGATGTAGGGTTTAAATAGTCTTTTTTTAATTAAAAATAATCATAATTTTAATCATTAAATAGCTTCAAAAATTAATCTATATTTCTAAAAGCATCAAAAGAATACATTGATCATGTAATATTGCATGAGCTACATCATACTGCCGAGCATGATCGTAATGAAGGTTTTTAGAAAAGTTTCAAATTATATTATCACAGAGCCTAACAAAAGCACTTTTCTATAAATGTCCAAAAATATACTTGAAATAATACCTTAATCATTTGATACTACTTTCTTATTTAGTGACTATAAGGAAAGTACGATGGGTGACCCATATGCCGGTGAGTATGTAGATGATGAGGATCGTAAAGAGTTGAGTGATGAAGAGCAACAAAAAGAAAATGATGAGATTCAAGAGCTGGGTAAGCAAGGCCTGACACGTGACGACCTCCCATAAGGTAGGCCGCCTATTACATTCAGCTAATCATGATCTAAAAAATAATAAATTTTCAAATAGTTATTTAAAACCTCACTTATAAGTGAGGTTTTTTATGTTTGTAAACTACTAAGCATTGCGAAAGTATAGTTATTTCACCAGTAATCGTTATCCAAATTAGTATTTAAAAATATTAAGATCTACTGCTTTGTATTTATGAGTGTATGCTCATATTAGATATTTATTGCTAGAATGTTACTTATAAGCTATATTTGCGTGCCTAATTTAGATCAACTAATGCTTTGTATTCGAATAATTAAATTTAGTTTTGCTACGGCTGAGTTAACCATATTACCAGAGGTAAATGAAATCATTAGTTTGCTTACTAATCTAAGATGTGACGCTAGAGCGTTGTTGAAGTAAATACGGATAGTTGTTTTGTACGTAAAATAATTGATTATTAAAATAACCATGGATGCTTAAATAATGCTGACCATCATTACGCTTGTGAGTTACCTTGCTGTATTTGTCATAATTCCAATAATGTTTTTGTATTCTCTATTTAGACCTCAAAAGCTATACATACGTACTAAAAAAAATGCAAATGGTAAATACTCACGTATGAAGTTCTATCTAGGAATGGTTTTTGCTTGGATACTTCTCTTATTTATAGGGACATGGGCTGGTAATGTAAATTATTCTCCTAAGAACTACGATACCAGTTTAGATGATGAAATTGATCCTATAACGGCTATCGAAGTCGATGATGAAGAATTAACATCATCATTACCTGATAATGAGCAAGAACAGATTGAAGAGCCTGTATATGAACTGAGTGATTATGTAGACATTAATGAAGTTGAGGCTCTCGATTTTATGAATGGTATTTGGACTGTACAGGTTGCTGATAGCTTGTCTGATGAAGAAAAGGTAGCGCGTATGGCTCATACTTACTTTGGAGAACAAGAATATGAAGAGGATGGCTTCAAACAACGGGATTTAGCTAATTCTTTACTATCTCAAATCAACATTGAGATTGATAAGTACAAGAAAAGATATCAGAATGGTTATCGGGTGAAAGTTCCTATCAGATATATTGATTTCTCAGAAATTGCTTTTAATGATGATTACAATGAGTCAAGAGATATATTTATACAAGCAGGTACTTTTGGGCTTCGCCAATATGACTTTGAAAAAGGTTTTTTCCCTCTTGTGGTATGTTTAAAGTCTGGGGAAAGTCAGGGCTTTTTTATGAATTGGGAAGAAGAGCAGAAGCTAGCACGGAGTGGTGGTTATCCATCGTGGTCTGATATGGCTCCAAAAGAAGTTACTCAGCAGGTTTATGATCCTGGCTATGGAGAAGGTAGTAAGGTTTATATGAATGTAGAGTGTGGCTTATCTGTAGATGATGAAGCTCAAGCAAGGAAAATAGAAGAAGCTATAGTGGGCGAAAGGTTAGCATCTAAAGGATTCGTGTACTATAATTTACCTATAAAAATGGGTGAGAGTGATGTTTTATTTGAACCAGTACTTGCAGATATTACCTATTTTGACAAGGATACTAACGAGATTCTTGCTACTAAACAGTTTACTTGGTAGAAAAGATTATTAGCAATGAAAAAAGCCACTTTGAGTGGCTTTTTTCATTTCGACCTAGTGAGCTCTAGCAGCTATCTTATCATTCAACCATTCTGCAATTTCACCCTCAACCCATGCTACACGACCTTTTGACAGCTTTACTTGAATAGGGAAAGTAGGATCGTAGCGTTTAGATTTCTTGTCTAGCATATCGTAAATGGTAGTACTGCTAAGTCCTGTATGGTACGTTACTTCTTTTAATGGCAACATTCGTGGTAAGCATAATGCACTGAGATTAGCGGTGTTGTTTTGGTCATTAATATTCAAGTTTTCCATGATTGCTCCTTATGAGTGAACGAGAGCGTTTTCTCTCATACAGTTACAGAGTCCTATATTTTTTTACGGCATCCCATTCCGTCCAACGGTTTGGCTTCATTGAAGCAATAAAAGAAGGAGCTGATTAATCAGCTCCTTCTTATGCCGTATACCTCACTTGATTGCTTTAGCTTACTACCGTTACACTTTGCCGCAGCCCTTGCTCGATGCTAGTCACGTTATGAGTGGCTAACCCGTTCTGATAACTCCCCTGTTGGCTATTGCTTACGTCATCTGTCTGCATGGGATAAAATTCTTCAGCCAAATCAAGTAAGCCATCGTTATCAATTTCAAAGGATGAATTGACGTAACCCTGTTTTGCAGCCTGTTCTAGCGCTGCTTGATCAAATCCGTGTTCGCTAAGCTCCGTATCTATTGCCTGTGCATCTTGCACCGCTTGTTTTATTGTCACATCATCACGTAGCGTTAAATCAACAAAGTAAATCGGTGTCCGATAGCTTTGCGTGGTGCTTTTACCCCTTAAGGTGAGTTGCAACGGCAAGCACGACAGCTTATTGCCTGACACAGCAGCAAAGTAGCTCAGTCGTGCGGCTAATGTACGAATACTATTAAAGCCTGTGGTGCGAAAGATAAACGTACCTAACTCGTCGTCTTCACTGAGATTAACGTACAAGCGACCATATGGTTTACAAGCACCGCCTTGCGCTAATGGGCAACGATCAGGTGATGGGCAAGGCAATGTTTCTACGCCATTGTTTGTACGGCGTTGGCACTGCTCGCCGTCACCCACGCATAGCGGGCGTCCAGTTTGACGATCAAACAAGGTATATTCTGCTCGCAAATTAAGCTCAGGATCGTTAAACAGCATACGCACGGGTATTTGTCTCAGCTTACCGGCATTATTTGCGCGCAGCTTTTCATCGAGTGGATGATTGATCCAACCGTCCTTATTTTGAACTTGGCTGGTAATGGTGAATTGATCGTCTTTGGCAGGTAAACGCTTACCATCCTTTTGGATGACACGTCCGATGCTGATACGACCTAAAACAGGCGGGGTTATGGTTAGACCTTTAATCATGATGATATTCCTTATAGTTTTAATAAAATGTGTTTAGCCATAAAAAAAGCCCACCGATTATGGTGGGCAGTTATGCACTTGTTTGGTTAAGTGTAGTAGGTTTCGGCTTAGTCGTTTAAGATAACGAAGCGGCGACTACCGTGTTTGGTTCTACTAAATTTCGCTAATAGCTCAGGATGCGCTTTGATAACGGCCTTGCTATCAAGACCGATACTATCTTTCGAGCGTTTCCAAGAGATTGCGCCTTTTTCAAACACAGCGACTTCATTATCGGCAATCAGTGTTTGCAGCTGGTGCTTAACCTGATCATGGCGCTGCTCTAACTCCTGCATATAGTCACGATAACTCAGCAGTTGCTCAAATAACTTATTGGCACCATCGTCATCTCGTAGATCAACCTTGCTTGAGGGCTTAGGCGTTGGATAAAGCAGCTTTAATGCTCGAGCTGCGGATTCTGAATGATCAGGCGTTGGCGGCGTGTCTGTCTCTACGTACTGCCAGAATAATCGCTCATGCTCCATGATGGACTCAATCAAGCGCTCATCACGCTCAACCTTATAAATCTTAGCCTCGTGTCCACAAAGTAGCACACAGATATGCGCCGCAGTTTTACCAGTGACCGCCAGCTGGTGTTGCACTTGGCAAGTAACATACAAGGGCACACCATGCTTCCACAGCTTAGCGCCATGTTCTCCTGCGGTTTTACACTCTAATATCTGTACTTCATCACTGCCAGTAATGGCATAGTCTAAGTTTGCTAGCATGAATGGCTGCTCAGGATGTTGCAAGATAGCGTTCACGCGCCTTACCTTATTGCCTGTATGTTCTTGATAGTATTTAGCGACCATCGGCTCTAAGGTATTGCCCCAATAGAGGGGTGAATAACCCTCAATACTTTCATCGATATCTGAGCTCATGCGTCCGGTCTTAATCATCCATAGCTCAAGCATAGATAGATACGGATGAATACCACAGGCAGCCGCAGCATCAGAGCTGCCAATACCTTGCTTGCGAAATTGTAGCCAGTCCTCACGGCTTAAATCCTTAGTATTAATTAAACGCTTGGCAGTCATTGATGTGTTCAGTTGGGTAGGTTTATCAGCGGTAACGCTTTGCTTGGCTTTCACTACTGCTGGTTTGAGTCTAATGGTTGCACGCTTCGCTTGTCTTGGCTGAGTCGTGCTGTTTAGTGCAATCATGTTCATAACGAACTCCTTTGATAAATGGTTTATTGGTATTAATGAAATAAGCGGCATAAAAAACCACGCTCGAAGGCGTGGTTGATTGTATTGTCAGGTTTTAAATGTGGCTAGTTAAGCCAGCATCAGTAGCGATTCTTCTAAACCCTTTTGTTTAAGCTTAGCGCCAGAGCCAAACCAAGCACCGTCTAATCGATGGTCTCTCGACATTGCTCTGCGTTCGTGATCGACGTATTCAGTGATACTACATAGCAAGCCATAAGCGGTATCTTTAGCAGCATCAAGATCGGCTCCACGACCTTGACCGTTAAACATGTTCATCACCTGATTCATCGCCTTGGCATTGGGCACGGCGTCTTTCTCTTTCTTAGCACTATTAAACAGAATGATGTCATTGTCCTGATCATTGAACACACGGCTAAGATAATTGGCGGCTTCTGCTTGGGTAACCCGGCGCTCAGATAATTGCTTCATCTCATAGCTGTGCTCATCCCACTGTTTGACTGACACGCCTAGTTGCTGCTTGACCTTTTCGGCATCAAACGAGGTGCTATGCGGTACTTTCACTATGCCTCCTGAACCATTCGCTAAGCTAATAGCCAGCGTGTTATTACAGACCACACGGATGGATGTGAACTGTGCTGTGGTCGCTAGTGTGCCATCACAAGCGGTTGCAAGCAGTAAGTAGCCATTACTAACATCTTTACCCTTAAGCGTTGCTGACTGCCCTGTACGAGCCAATGCCCATAGCTTACGACCTCCTTTAAGTACGCCAGCCGTTTCTAGCTCAAAGTCAGATTGCTCGGTAAGATCACGATAGAATTCTAGAATCTCACGCGGCTGTACTTCTTGATAGCGTTGGCTGACCACCGATAGCGGCTCGAAGTTATCGGAGCGGTATAAAACTTTTTGCTCAGCAAAGGGCAAAATCAGATTGTGACCTTTGTCATTGTTTGCCATATAACTGACGTCTGAGGATTCTATACGCCAGTCCATACCCGCTTGCTTTGCCCAGATCTCGATAGGCTGCTTGGGAGCAAGCTCATTACCCAAGCCATGCCAAGGGGTTTCGCCAACGTATGCCATTGATTCGATTAAATGTGCCATGGTAATTGTCCTTTTAGATTTGAATTATGGGTTATATAGACAGGTTAAATGCTGAAAGTTCTTGAGCAGGTATTGCAGGTATAACTAGGCTTTGCTGCCAAAACGAGTAAGGGTGGCTGCTGTAGCTTGTCTTTAGCCAAGCTGATTGCAGAAGCAAGCGCCGTGCCTACCACCACACCAATTGCTGAATTGATTTTGTAATACCTACAGATGCTTACACCAAGACCTGATAGGGCAGATTGTGAGCACAGTTGCTCGAAGATATTAAAGGGGCTGTCAGTATCCGTATTGCTTTTTACGTTCGCTGAATGACAGTGTGGGCAGATCGGTCTCATAAATTGCTCCTTTTTCGATTGCGCATAAAAAAGGCCTGCGATTAAGCAGACCTTTGATTAGGATAGATTGGGGTTAATAGACAGGTAGCTAGGCTTCCTGTCTTATCTCATAGGGATAGTATATATCTAAAAATATTTTGTTATTTGGGCAAGGCTCTGTTTTTTACTTTTCTTTAAATTCACCATGTCCAAACGTTTGCATTTTAGGCAGCCATACTTTGAGTTTTTGATCGTATTTGTCAGACTTTGTCAAATACCCTGCCACAGTAAAAGCGTTCTCAACCTCCTGAGGGTTATCACGGCGTATTCTGCCAATACCTAGCTTTCCATCTATTCCAAATTTACGCTTGGTCTCAGCGTCGTGAGAACTATGATAAGTACCGACGCCATCTGTTACCTCTTGCCACTTCTCACCTATTGTTTTAGCTTTATGCCAGTCAGAATATGTTTGTGAATTATCATAAGTTAAAATCAGGTGGCAATGAAAGCCACCATTTTTATAACCTTGCTCTAATGCCCATGCATAACCAGTTAGGTGCTCAAAACAAGAACTTCTCTTACTAATGAGTTTTCTGAGTTTTTTCATATGATTATAAAAATCGAAAATACTCAAGTTTTGGCGTTGGTCTTTTAAATATTTCAGTTCAATAAAGATAACCAATACTCTCGATCTGTTTTCAATCAGATTTTTAAAGTAAAGACCTAAGCTTTCTTTATTCTGCTTTTCTTGATAAATCCAATCATAACGCTCTCTCCTAATCTGATCTTCATAGCTCAAAAGCTCTGTAATGAGCTTTTGTGTCATCTCATAATCCCAAATAACATCACAAGGATGTACAGCACCAATAAAAATAATAGCACTATCCATAAGCGCATTAATAGACTGAGAGTAATTTACATAACCTTGTGAGTAATACATGGACATGAACGGACGATATAGTTTGTTCAATTGATCTTGAAAACGTTTACCTCTAAGATTTTTGAATAATACATTTTTAACGAGTTTATCGACATCACTGGTAAGTCTAGATTGATCAGTAAAGGGGTATAACATTGTAGTACTCCTATGAAGTTAGTGGTTCATAGGGTTTTAGTAAATTGTATTATTATAATGCCAGTAGCTAAGAGAGTAGCTCTTAGCTAAACAATGACCAGTTAAAAGATACTGATATATATTGATATTGTAATACCAACCTAATACAACTTGCTTAATACTTTGTTATTTAAAGGCTATCTTGAAACCTTATATAATTTGTTAGAGGAAAACCCTTATTTCTCTAAAAATATTATCGAGGATAGTTACCTGAGAAATAGCATCATACATTTAAGCTTCTAATATAGTGAAAATCCTTCAGTTTATAAGGTTCGAATGGCCGTTAACGCTATAAAAATATTATAAAGATAACGGGTAAATATTACTTTTTTATTATATAATTTCTATTAAAATTCTAGAACCATAATACTAAAATATCACTCGTGATATTACCATTTAACAACATAAAGAGCCTTGTATGTCATTACAATTTAATAATGAAAACTCTCAAGTGAGATATAACAATAAAAGTTATTTTGATAAACACATTAGGTCTTTAACAGAAAGACAAGTTAAATGGATACAAACATATCTAGCTTCTAAAGTGAATGTTAGCTTTTTAAGCAATGGATCAAGTGACCGTCATGAAGAATTAGTAAACCAACTATCTAGACATGAAAATTTTAAAGACTACGTGTCTGATGCTTATTCGGAAATGACTTATAAGCTTGTGCCTGAACAGAATTTTGAATGGCTTATCGACAATTTAAGAGGCCAGATTTTCATTTTGAATATCTTATATAAAGAAAAGAGTTATATTTATTTTGACATAAATAATAATAATTTAATAGAGGATGTTTACAGGTTTTTTGATAGAAAAGATAATACTAATAATTTGGAGTCTAAAATATTTTTACTAAGTGATATACAGAAAAGATGGTATTTTATTATTAAGAGTGAAAGCTATTCTAAATGGCTAGCTGAAACCGATATATTACATATAGAATGGACTAAAGAGTATTTAAAAAAGGCTAGTATTTATAATAACTCAGTAAGAAATGATAAATGTCCAAAGGAAACGAGGAGCCATATTTTGGCTTCTTTGGATCTTATAGATCATCCAGTATCTGAGATTATGAATGATAATTATATTAATTACAGATCAAGCGATCGTAAAGAAATAATTATTGATAAAATGAAACGAGCTTGGAGCCAGCAAAAATACCGAAGCGCTGGTAAAACAAAAAAAGCGTATCACTTACCACTGACAAAAAAAACCAAAGCTAAATTAGAGAAAATGGCGCAAGTACAAGGGCTGTCAGAGACAGCCATGCTTGATATATTAATTAATCGCTTTTATGACCTAGATTACGTCGATGTTGATGGCAAGGAGTTATACTAACGCTTATTAATATATCCTTGTAGCTCATCTGCTGTGATTCCTTGATCTAACAATGCTTTAATCAGATCCTGCTTATCAGCGTTTTGTAATAAGTTAGGCTGCTTACTTTTCAGGGACTGTTCAATTTGCAGCCGCGCTGTCTGAAAGTCTACGACCTCGCCTGTACCTCTGAGCAGGTCTAAAAAGTCTGCCCAAACTTGCATAATCTTACGACGCTCTTCTAAGTGCTGCGCGTGGTTATAAACTGCGCGAATACTGCTTTTTTTATCATGCGCCATCTGCTTTTCGATTGCATCACCCATGTAACCAAGCTCGTTTAAGTTAGTTGAGGCGATGTGGCGGAAGCCATGCCCAGTTTGTTTACCCGCATATCCAATTATGTCTAGCGCATTATTAATGAACTCTGCGCTATAAGGCTGGTGCATGCCTGTATTGTAGAACACGTATTCATATTGACCCGTAATTGTTTTCATCTCCTCTAGTACTGCTAGCATTTGATCAGATAAGGGAACGACGTGCTTACGCGCGATTTTTAGGTTATCAATATCGACCCGCCATAGGCGGTTGGGAAAGTCGATGTGTTCCCACTTCATCATACGCAGCTCGATAGTGCGACAGAAAGAGTAGGCTAGAAACTTCATGGCTAGGCGTGTCTGATCGTGACCATGATAGCTCTCAATATCTTGCAGGAGTTTGGGTAGCTCTTTAAGGTCAACGTGCTTCATGTGCTGGCTTTTGGCTTTAGGATAAAGCTCTTTGAGGCCCTCCGTATGAATCGTATCGATTAAGCGCTCTCTCTTAGCTCTCCTAAGAATATTAGTAATAAGGTCAATCGTACGTCTAGTTACTTCTCTTGGGGGTGAGCCTTCATCGGTTGTCCTATTCTCTATCTGATCTGCCATGAATTTACAGTCTTCAAAGGTCACATCCCTCAAAGCTATACCATTAAAGCTAGGTATGACGTCTTTGTGCATACGGTTGTAGTCTTGCTGGTAGGTGCGAGGCTTTACGTTGCGCTCACGCTCCTCTAGCCATTCAAGCGCATAATCATTGAACATTTTAGCTTGCTCATTTGCAAGCTTATCTTGACGTTTTTTATTCTTGGGATTGATCCCACTAGTTACTAAAGCTTTGATATCAGAGTTCGCTATTCTTGCTTCTGCTAAGCTTATCTGTGGGTATGCACCTAAAGTAGTTTTCTGCTGCTTACCATCAAAACGATATGCGCTTATCCAAGTCTTCGTTCCTGAGCTACGTACTAATAGCTGTAGCCCTTGCTGATCGCTATATTTATCTGGACGGGCAGGGGTACAATTATCAGTTGGTTTGAGCTTACGAATTTTGGCATCACTTAACATGTTGGTCTATTCCTATACCTACGAGCTATATGCTTAAAGCGTTAAGAGGGTTATGTTGGTCTACAGCATATAAATCTAGATCGAATGTTGGTCTAATTACGGCGTATATGAATAATAGACCAACGAATAGACCAACTCAAGCGACGGGATAGGTGTGTCACGTTGGGTTGAATTGGGAAAATAGCAGGCATAAAAAAAACGCTAGACGCGTTATTTATAAAGGGTTTGATTGGTATATGGGTCGAATTAGGGAAAGGTGGGAAAACTAATATTTTATAAGATTGGCGGTGAAGGAGGGATTCGAACCCTCGATACGCTATTAACGCATACACACTTTCCAGGCGTGCGGTTTCAGCCACTCACCCACTTCACCGTTTTGACATAGCGGACAGTTTTGATTGATTAAAATAAAAAATAATCAGTTGTCCGTATATTTGAGACCGCCTAGTATAGCGGATAGCATTTAAAATGTCACGGCTTACGCCTTATCTTTCTTTATTCACAGACGCCTGCTACGATAGCGTATACGTAATGATAAGCATAGATGGTTGAAAGTTGAATGATAAGTGTCGGCAGGATCAAATACAGTGTCAAAAACAGCATCATAATGACTGTGATGATGGTAGTAAGCATAACCTCGGCGCATGCTGATGACTTTACCCAGTGTAGCCAGTCCTTTTATGGCAGTATCTATCCTGAATTTACCAATCCTAAGCTCAGTAACAAGACACAAGCGCTATGTATGGATGGTTTTGCCGTGATGTATTCGGGAGTATCACGTACGCCGCTGTGGTCGGCAGAGTATTTAGATCGCAAGCGTTTACAGCAAGCCAAAGAGATTGATCGTGAAGACAGTTTTCATGAAGAAAGCCGACTACCCACATCCGCACGTGCCTCATTGTCTGACTATTCAGGCTCAGGCTATGATCGCGGGCACTTAGCGCCCAATGCTGATATGGCGAATCGCAGTCAACAGTATGATAGTTTTAGCTTGGCTAATATTGCTCCGCAATCGCCACGTAATAATCGCTATATTTGGCGTAACATCGAGTCAGCCACTCGTTACTTAACCCAGCAATATGGAGAGGTTTATACCATTACAGGGGTCGCATTTACCGGCAAAAAAACCAAGCAACTGGCTGACCGAGTGCTTGTTCCCAGTCATTTCTTTAAAGCAGTTTATATTCCTGCGATTAATCAAGCAGGGGTCTATTACGCACCAAATGATGAATCAGAGCGTATAGAAATTATCAGTGTCGATGAATTGGCGACCGAAATTGGCATCGATGTATTACCCGTACTGGATGCCAAGACTAAAGCGCAAGCGTTCGAGCTACCATTAAAGGCTGGCGAGAGTTCAGATTTGCCTGATGCGACTGTTGAAGAACCTACTTGGATGCTTTTTGTCTGGGCGATTCTTGACTGGCTAATCACCCAATTGCAGGCGTAATGCTTCTACTATTAGCCTATTTAGTCGCTTTTATGCGGATTGAGGACACATTCTAGTGTCTGTATGTGACAGAAAGTACGAACTATTGAAAAATCACGTAAGATGCTGTTAATAGAAAGGAGACTCAAATGATTGACCCATTTGCCAATAATCATCAAAGTATGCAAATTGGTGAGCTCGTAATCGAAAACCAGCAAGATAAAATTATTATATATGGCGACATTGATTTGACCTTTGATGCCACTGGGCATCAGCAAGCACAACAGTTACATGACTTAACAAGTAAAATTTTACAAGCTTTTGAAAACAACACTGAATACAATAATAATGATGACAAGTCAAAAGAAAAAGATGACCAGCTGGATAAAAATATCGACAATCCCTTCTTGTAACTGTTTGATATAGTTCTGATTTTATAGAAATAATAAACTATAAAAAAATTACTAGGCAAAAGCTTAAAATTGCTTATAATGGGTCAAGACATCGCTTATGTCGTTTAGGATTTTAACGAACAGCTTATTTATTGTTGCGCTAACCCACTACTAACTAGTAGGAAATCGCACAGCTGGGAATGAAGTTTTAGCGAAGGATAAGCCTAGGAGAGTAGAAACATAACGTTTCGAATAATCATTGTATGAAGGGAGTCAGTCTATGAAATTATTTACAAAAACCACTTTAGCAGTTGCAGGTATCAGTTTAGCAAGCATGGCATTTGCCGCTGATCCTTTAGCCAATACCACTTGGCAGACCTATGATGAAGGTAAGCCAAAAGGCACAGTAAAAATCACTGAATCAAATGGTGTTTTGACAGGTACGCTGATTTCTACTAATTCAGCCAAAGGTAAGAAACACGTTGGCACGACTATCATCAAAGATCTTAAAGCTGATGGTGGTGGTAAATATAGTGGTGGTACGATTACTGATCCTGAGAAAGGTAAAGATTATCGTATGACTGCACAACTAAGTGGTAGTACATTGAAGCTAAAAGGTTATATCGGTCCATTCTCACGCAGTCAAGAGTGGAAAAAGAAATAAGCTAGGGTGAATCAAACTAGGTTATTACTTGCTTTATAAAAAGTTAACTTATAAATAGAAAACCCATTTATAAAGCACAAAAAAATCCCGCATTACCGAAAGGTAGTGCGGGATTTCTTTGTACTGCAGTATTTTTCTAGATGCTCACCGATTATCTTACGAATTCTGGGTAAGCTTCCATACCGCATTCGGCGATATCACCACCTTCATATTCATCTTCTTCAGAGATACGTAGACCCATCACCACTTTAATGATTGACCAAACGATTAGACTGGCAACAAATACCCATATAAAGATGGTCGCTGCGCCTGCAATTTGACCTACGAACGATGCTGCTGGATTGGTAATAGGAACAATTAGTAGACCGAAGAGACCAATTACACCATGTACCGAGATAGCACCTACTGGGTCATCGATTTTTATTTTATCTAAAGCGAGAATGGATAAAACAACGATAACACCTGCTATCAGACCAAACAGTGTGGCCTGCAGTGCAGAAGGAGTAGAAGGTTCTGCGGTAATCGCAACCAAACCTGCTAGCGCACCATTTAGGAGCATGGTTAAATCAGCCTTACCAAAGATAAGACGCGCTACTAACAATGCACCAATAGCACCGCCTGCTGCTGCGGCATTGGTATTCAAAAATACCATCGCGACAGAGTTGGCACTGGCGATATCACCGAGCTTGAGGACAGAACCACCGTTAAAGCCGAACCAACCCATCCACAATATGAGAGTACCAAGTGCTGCTAATGGCAGATTGGCACCAGGAATGGCACGTATTTCACCATTAGGACCATATTTACCTTTACGAGCTCCTAACAATAATACCCCTGCTAATGCAGCCGCAGCACCTGCCATATGGACGATACCGGAACCAGCAAAATCAGAAAAGCCTAAGTCACCTAAGTTAAATAAGCCAAAGACGTCTTTGCCACCCCAAGTCCAGCTGCCTTCAACAGGATAGATAACACCAGTCATGACTACCGCGAAGAGGAGAAAAGCCCACAGCTTCATACGCTCAGCGACAGCGCCTGAGACGATTGACATACAGGTTGCGACGAATACCACTTGGAAGAAAAAGTCAGAAGCTGCAGAATAAACAGAATCACCACCAAAGCCATTTTCAGCTGAGGCTGCTAAAGCATCTGCTACCAAAGCCTCACCGCCTGCAATACCGCTTAAGAATAGATTGCCATCATACATAATGGCATAGCCGCAGATCATGTACATGGTACAAGCGGTGGCAAATAGTGCGATATTTTTTGTTAGGATTTCGACGGTGTTTTTTGAGCGTACCAGCCCTGCTTCTAACATGGTGAAGCCCGCTGCCATCCACATGACCAGCGCCCCACACATTAAAAAGTAAAACGTATCAAGTGCGTACTGGAGCTCAAAGATTTGATTTTGCATGTTAATTCCCCCTTGAATATATGCAATATAGATATCGGTATGTCCTATAAATCTGTGTTTATAGGTAAGTCTACGCGTTAGATAGCGTCAGGACCTGTCTCGCCCGTACGAATACGAATGACTTGCTCAAGAGCCGTCACAAATATTTTACCGTCACCGATTTTTCCAGTGCTAGCGATGCGAGTGATGGCTTCGATAGCAGGTTCAACCATCTCATCGATAACGGCCACTTCAACTTTTACTTTAGGTAAAAAGTCCACCACGTATTCTGCGCCGCGATAGAGCTCCGTGTGACCTTTTTGGCGACCGAAACCTTTGACTTCAGTGACGGTAACACCTTTGACACCGATGTCAGAAAGCGCTTCACGTACATCATCGAGCTTAAACGGTTTTAAGATCGCAGTGATTAGCTTCATAAAAAATTCCTTATATGTGTGATGTCGCAGGTTGATATAGACATTGTGCTTCATCGTATGACTGCCATTCTTAACGTAAGTCATTCAAGAACTGTGCCAAACCTAATCAAGGGGGTAGCTAGGATTGAGCCAATTGGTTCAAAAATGCTTATGGTATTGACAAAAAATACGGCTTATAGGGGCACGATAATCGTCATTGTTGTCCATACAAGCAGAGTAGATCAACCTTTAACGTTGGAGTATCGAAAACTTTATTATAACCAACTTTTAAAGCGCTTGGGGAGGCTATCACTTTATTTCATGTGATGATTTGATAAAAGTGTATAGCAAATGAGTACTGAGTAAAAGTAGACAGGAGGGGCAGAGCACAATACTCTGCCCGCAAATTAAACGTTGGCGTTATACTTTAGGGAAGAGTAGGTATGGGGTTTTGGTACTGCCTAGTAGTTTTTTGGTGTCGCTGCCTTTGAGAAATTCATGCAAACGAGACTGACCAAAAGCGCCTGTTATCAGCAGACCAATATTGTGCTCATTTTGATAGTAGGTTAAGGCTGCTGTCACATCGCGGCAGTCTAGCAATGCCTTTTTGGATTTTATGCCAGCTTGCTTGAGACGGGCATAAGCTTCACGTAGTGCGTCGCAGTTTTCCGAGTTGTCTTTACCGACCATAACAATATGAATGGTTAGGGCGCGAACAAGCGGCGTTTTGCATAGCCAATTAAGCAGTTTATGAGAAGTTGCACAGTTGTCAAAAGCAAATAAAGCAGTTGTAGGGGTCAAAAATGGTGCATGAGTCACCAAAATGGGGCAGTGGCTTAGGCGAATAAGCTGACTCAACGTCGCTTTGCAGGTCACATGATGACCAATAACAATCAATTGTGCCTTATTGTCGACATAATCGATACTTTGATTAAGATGTTCATGACGATGCAGCGTATACGTCTTTAATTTTTGGCGCTGCTGCTCGCAATAAGTTGTGGCTTGATGGAGTAACAGTTTGCCTTGCGCTTTTAGTTCACAATTACTCAAATGTTCTTTGGTAGTAAATTGATCTAATAAAGCACTTTCGTCATCGATATTGAGGCAACCAGAATAATTGACCACTGCTTTTTGTTGCAAGCTTGGTACTGAATGCAACAGACCGATAGGGGCTTGTAAACGAGGTGCTGCCCACATGCTCGCCTCTAGCACGGCTTGTACGTGATCAGGGCAGTCTAAGCAGGCAATTACGCTATCTGGCTTTAAATTACTCATAAGGCCACCACATCATCTAATGATTAAAAACACCGTCAAGCGGGCCAACTCATCTGCGATGACCCTAAAGCTTGAACTGGTATACCAATATAATGGTTTGTCTACAAACCAACCAACCATGAATTAACGTCTGTTCGATAACGCAGGCATAGTGCTTGGTCATCTAACCATTTAATCCAACAAGCCAATGTCTCGGCGATCATGGATAGAGAAACGGTCAATCAACGTACGGCTTGCACTGTTGAGTCCTACCACTTTGACATCAATCCCTTCACGTTGCAAGCGCATGACAAGCTTGTCCAAGGTATCTACGGCACTGACGTCCCAAAAATGCGCTTGGCTGACATCGATATGAATGCTATCCAAGGCTTCTTTGGTATCAAAACTATGCAAGAACTGCGTCGTTGAGGCAAAGAACACTTGGCCCTGGACGTAGTAGTAACGAGTGTTACTACTGTCGTCATACTCGCTAAATATCGTTAAGAATTGCCCGATTTTATTAGCAAACGCTAGCGCAGATAGCAGCACACCAACACCTACGCCATATGCTAGATTATGCGTAAAGATAGTGGTCAAAACGGTCGCTAGCATGACAATGTTAAATGACATCGGATGGGTCTTGAACTCGCGAATAGATTGCCAATTAAAAGTACCAATAGAGACCATAATCATCACAGCCACTAGTGCTGCCATCGGTATTAGACTGACCCATTCACTCAAAAACACCACCATAATGAGCAGTACCACACCTGCCATCAAGGTAGACAGACGCGTACGTCCGCCTGATTTGACGTTGATCATTGACTGACCAATCATCGCACAACCTGCCATACCACCAAAGAATCCTGATACCACGTTGGCAATACCTTGACCACGACACTCGCGGTTTTTATCGCTCGGCGTATCAGTTAATTCATCCACAATCGTCGCTGTCATCATAGATTCTAACAAACCAACGATGGCCAGCGCGATAGAATAAGGCGCAATAATTAAGAGCGTCGTTAAATTTAATGGAATATCTGGCAGCAAAAATACGGGTAGAGAATCAGGCAAGTCACCCATGCTACCGACGTTACGAATATCGAGATTCATATACATCGCTACCGCGGTCAAGCCAACGATACAAATCAGCGGTGAAGGAATCACTCGACCAATTTTAGGAATAAGCGGAAACAGATAAATAATCGCCAAGCCCGCGGCAGTCATGATATAAACGGTCATCCCGACCTTCTCAGTCATAGGATTAAGCTCAGGTAATTGAGCCATAAATATTAAAATCGCTAGCGCATTGACAAAGCCAATGACCACCGAGCGCGAGACAAAACGCATCAGATTGCCAAGCTTAAGAATACCCATGACGACCTGAATCGCCCCGCACAGTAAGGTAGCAGCCAGCAAGTACTGCAAGCCATGATCAGCCACCAAGTCTACCATCACTAGCGCCATTGCCCCCGTCGCTGCCGAAATCATACCCGGTCGACCACCGACGAAACTAATCACGACGGCGATGCAAAATGATGCATACAAACCAACTTTTGGATCGACGCCCGCGATAATAGAAAAAGCAATGGCTTCTGGAATCAAGGCCAGTGCAACCACCACCCCTGATAAAACGTCACCGCGAACATTGGAAAACCAGTCGTCACGTAAGCTATCAAAAAAAGATGTCATAAGTAAACTGCATAGAGTTAAAGGCAAAAAAAGTAATCATTACTCAGTGTTAAAATGATCGCGTTATTACAGGTCGTTATAATCAGTGCTACTAAACGTACTTTTATTATGCTGTTGCTTCATTACCAATCGATAATTAGCTAGCAGCACGCCCATCAATTTATTGATTGGTATCGCTAATACGCTCACCAATAGTCAATATGATGACAGTGCCTAAAATATAAGGCCTAAAATATAGTGTTTAAAATACAGTGTCTAAAATAAAGTATAAGAACCGCCATGACGTACCGCGGTAGAAGGAGATAAATAATCTATCAGACAAAAGCGCATAAGTAGATCGAAGCCAGTGTCTGCCATCTCATTACCTCAATAGGAATCGTTGCGGAAGCAGCGTGACAATAGCGCGGTAAATGTGACAACATGCTAAACTAAAATGCTTAGGTGAAATATCTAGCCCAAATATCTGTTTAGGCCGATATTATAGCATTAGCTACTCAATATAAAAACAGCCGCATAATAGCACAAAGTCATAAAAAACCAGTACCGAAATCTGAACGATACCGTTATCATGCTCTTCATCTTAACAGTATCATTCAGACGGTCTAAACCACGTATATGCTTGATGCCATTTTGTTCGTCCAATAGAAGGAAGAGATATGACCACCCTCACCGCAACAGAAACCTTACTTCATAAGGGCAGTGGTCTACAAGTCGTGGTCGGTTTGGGACAGTCAGGGCTTTCAGTAGCGAACTATCTTACCAAGCAAGGCTACCATGTGGCTGTCACTGACAGTCAGCCGACGCCTGCCTTAGCAGATCAACTACCAGCAGCCGTTGATATTCGCCAATTTGGAGCGATAGATGCAGAATTATTGCAACAAGCGGCACGGATCATTATCAGCCCAGGTATTTCTCTAGATACCGACGCGGTTGCCGCCGCCCGTCGCGCCAACATTCCTGTGGTCAGTGATATTCAGCTGTTCTGCGAAGCCTGCACCGTACCGATCGTTGCTATTACTGGCTCCAATGCCAAAAGCACGGTGACGACTTTGGTCGGACAGATGGCGGCGGATGCCGGTGTCAATGTGGGCGTCGGTGGTAATATCGGCGTGCCAGCACTTAATCTACTTGCCAATCCCGATATGCAATTGGCGGTGCTTGAGCTGTCAAGCTTCCAGTTAGAGACCGTGACCAATTTAGGTGCGCAAGTGGCAACTGTTCTTAATATGTCACCCGATCATTTAGATCGCCATGGTGATATGCTGGGCTATCATCAAGCCAAGCATCGTATCTTTCAAGGTGCCAAATCGGTGGTGATCAATCGTGAAGATGCGCTGACTCGACCGTTGGTAGCGGATAATTTGCCACGTCTGAGCACGGGTATCCATGCTCCTGATAAAGGCCACTATGGTCTCATCACTGATCCAGAAGGACAGATTTATCTTGCACGTGGGACCGATCGGTTGCTATCAGCGGACAAACTACAAATTAAAGGGCGTCACAATTTGCTCAATGCGCAAGCGGCTTTGGCACTAGGTGAGCTTGCTGGCTTACCACTAGATAGCATGCTGAACACCCTGCAACAGTTCACAGGTCTCGAGCATCGCTGCCAATACGTCGCCACTGCGGCAGGCCTTGATTATTTCAACGATTCAAAAGGCACCAATATTGGCTCGACCATGGCGGCTATCGAAGGATTAGGCGCGGTCTATGCACCAAAAGACGGTAAGCTGTTGTTAATCTTAGGCGGACAGGGTAAAGGTCAACAGTTCGGTGAATTGACGCCTTTTATCAATAAATATGTCAGCCAAGTACTATTTATTGGTGAAGACGCTAAGCAGATTGAGCAGCATCTACGTGCAACGAAATTAAGTGATGAAGTGGCGCTGCATCAATGCCAAACGTTAGAAAGTGCATTTGCCACCATTCAACAAGTCACTATAAGCAGCTTGTCACAAGTGCAAGCCGTGTTATTATCGCCAGCCTGTGCCAGCTTTGATCAATTTAGTGGTTATGCGGCTCGTGGTGAGCATTTTAGCCAGCTGGTCAGTCAGCTTGCGACAGATATTTAAATAGCATTAGCTAAATATTGGGCAACTGCACAGCAATACAAACACAGCAGTGTGTAGCCAATCGCATTTTGTTGATAAATGATTGTTTTGCTTATAGATTACTGCTACTGTCAATAATCAATCAGGCAGTTTGCTGACTTTATTATTATAACAGTGATAATGGATACAATAATCCTAGGATAGCTGCCAAATCAGGCGTTATTCTTCTAGTATTGACGGGCTATTATGGTCCGTGTGGTACGATCTACTTTATATTTTTTATACGGTGGCGTTGCATAAACGCCGTGTTTTTTCGTTTGTTAGTGTATATAAAATTATGGCGCTCTCTTCTCTTTTTCGTTCGTCTCCCCAATCGCAGCAAGCCTCTGGCTCAGATGGCATTCTCTCTATGCCGTCAGCGCGTGCAATTTTATTAGCGAGTGTCGGCTGTATGCTGGTGCTCAGTCTACTGATGGTCGCTTCTGCTTCTATTCCCTTCGCGCTCAGTCGCGGCATGACGGAGCTGTATTTTTTTAGAAACCAGCTACTCTATATGGGAATTGGACTAATCGCTGCCGCTTTTCCTTATTACTTAGTATCCTTACGAACCTTATATAAGACAGAGACTCAGTTTCTCCTGTTAGCCATTACGGGGGGCTTGTTGGTTTTAACTTTGTTTGGCACGCCAATTAATGGCTCTAAGCGCTGGTTAAATCTAGGGTTTTTGAACTTTCAGGTCGCAGAATTGGCCAAACTGGTCATGATTGTATTCGTGTCTGATTTTGTCGTGCGTCGATCTTTTGAGGTTCGTAATGGCTGGGATGGCTTTTTACGGATATTTTTAGTGGTCGGCATGATCACGCTATTATTATTATTACAGCCAGATTTTGGCTCTTTGGTGGTCATTGTTGGCACCGTCTTCGCGATATTTTATATCGCTGGCGCACCTTACAAGCAGTTCTTGGCATTGGGCGGCTTGGTGGCTGGATTGGCAGTACTGGCAGTGACCTTGGTGCAATATCGCTTGGTACGTGTGATGTCGTTTTTGGATCCTTTTGACGATGTGCAAGACACCGATTATCAGCTGGCACGCAGTTTGATTGCCTTTGGTCGTGGTCAGTTCACCGGCGTCGGTTATGGTGAAAGCGTACAAAAACTGTCACATTTACCTGAAGCGCATACGGATTTTTTATTAGCCATTACGGGTGAAGAGCTGGGTTTTGTGGGGGTCGCAGTGGTATTACTGCTCGAGGCGCTCATCATTGGCAGTGCCATGCGTATCAGTTATAACGCGCTCAAGCGTCGCCAGATGCGTATGAGCTATACCGCTTTTGGTATCGGTGTGGTCTTTATCGCGCAAACGATTATCAATGCGGCGATGAATATGGGTGCCATTCCGACCAAAGGTTTGACCATGCCATTCTTTAGTTACGGTGGCTCATCCATGCTCATCAGCTTAGTGATGGTTGCCTTGCTGTTAAAGATTTATAAAGAAAGCCCTGAGATTGAAAAAAGCCAGTGCCGTTATTATTAGCAGGTTTGGTGGCTAATAGCTTTGATACTTAGGAAGTTTGAATATTATCAGCTTTGGTACTTAAACTTTTTGATAATTAGAGTTCTTAATAATTAGTAAGCCTAAAAATCTTTGATATATAGGTGTTAATCTGTAGAAAAGCGTCGCCAGCAGCGGCGCTTTTTGTTTTTTAATAATTGGGCAGATTTAGTGCGCTTTTGCCTTGTAGCGGAGTGTTATCCCATTGTGCAATTGATTGCGCTAACATACGGGTTGGCGTATCTCTATCGACCGCTGGTTGCTGTAATAGCTGCAAAGCGTCAGCGATAAGCTTACTTGGATCGCGAGTATCAATAGGTTGGGCAAGGTTCTGCTTGGAGAGCTTTTGCCCGTCAGAATTGCATATCAAGGGCAGATGATACCAGTGATCGATAGCTGGTAGGTTAGCTGCCTGCATGATACTAATCTGAGCAGTGGTCATGGGTAAAATGTCCAAACCACGCATAATATGAGTGACTTGTTGTAGCCCATCATCGAGGCTGGCGGCTAAGATATAATTGATCATGCCGTCTTGGCGTCGAACCACCATATCCCCTAAGGTTTGTTGTGGATTATCCCATTGCAATCCTTGAATACCATCGCTAAACCCGATTCTATGGTCTGGCAGTTGTATGCGCAGCTTGTGTTGTTGACGATCGAGATTGGCATTGAGGCAGCAGCGCGGATAGCGTTGTCTATTGGGCAGCAGTTGCTTAATATCTGTAGCATTCAAACCTGCTGGTAGAGGCTCTAAATCTTGAGTCGTCGAGGATGCTTGTGCTTGCTGAGACCAATAGCGCTCTAAGTCCTTACGTGAGCACTGACAGCCATAAGTCAGTGGCAGCAGGGCTGACGACAAGTAGTCGTTGTAGATATCAATGCGCTCAGACTGATAAATGACATCGCCGTCCCACTGTAGCCCGAGCACTTCTAAATCTATAAGAATCTGCTCAGTGAATTGTCTGTCACAGCGTTCCGTGTCGGTATCTTCGATACGCAGCAGCCATTTGCCACCGAGCGACTTGATATGGCAAAAGCTGGCAAGCGCAGTGGTCAAGGAGCCAAGATGCAGCTCACCTGTGGGTGAAGGCGCAAAGCGACCGATAGGAGGTGATGATGGCTGCTGATGGAGAATAGGAGTATGGGCAGTTTGCAAAATAGGGGTTATCAAAGTAATGACTATCAATGTAGGAGGATATAGCTAGAATAAAGAAGAACGGAGCAAAAAGATATTTATTAAATATGCTTGTTTTGTTAGTAAATTAAGAAAGCTATTTGTAGAACGAGATCTATAAAACGTAAAGAGCGACCAATAAATGGTCGCTCTTTATTGTAAAGCCTGTCAGCACGCATTTACATGCACTGGCATAAGGGTGCGTTTAGGTATGACCTTGGTTTTGACGCTCTTTGATCTCAGATAACGTCTTGCAGTCGATACATTGAGTGGCTGTTGGACGTGCTTCAAGACGACGCAAGCCAATCTCTACCCCGCAAGTTTCACAAAATCCATAATCATCATTGTCAATTTCTGCCATAGATTTATCGATTTTGCGAATGAGCTTACGCTCACGGTCACGCGTACGCAACGTCAGGGCAAACTCTTCTTCTTGAGTGGCGCGGTCATTAATATCCGGCATGGCGCTAGACTCATCTTGGATATAAGTCTTGGTGCGATCTGCTTCGCCAATCAGTTGCTGCTTCCAATCCAACAAAATAGCCTTAAAATGCTCTAACTGCGCATCAGACATATACTCTTCGTCTTTGGCAGGCACATAAGGAGTAAACTTAACATCACTCGGATTCGTGGTCACGGTGCTCATATGGGTATCCTACTTTTTCAAATTAATTCAATAAAACGACATATCAAAAGACAAGACGTTATAAGTTTAACAAACGCGATAAGTTGTCCCTTTATAAAACGTTTTACCACTTGGTAACACAAGTAACACAGCTGAACTCATCGTACGGTTATATTGATATGTTTATATCAATGGTCAGGTATATTGTTATGCATATTTTTATTTAAATGGCTGGGCCTAAATAATGCGACAAATGACTGACTGTGAAAACTTAGCTTGTGGTCAATGTAGCCATCCTAGCTATTATAATTTTGCTTGCGATTAGACGCGTTACCATCCTAACGCGGTTTGGTTTTATCAGTATCGTTATTCACTTATCATAAAGCAAAGTTTGATTTTGCCAACCATATGGACGAAATTTTTTGTATTAAATCAAACATATGGACAAAGACAATCACAGTGTTATTGACGCCGATAAAACTGGGCATCAAGTATCCAACCTTTTAACCCAGCTTGCAACCTCTCCATTGTTGGCTAATTGCAACCAGCGATAACCGGGGCGCGCATTTTCATCGTAAGCAAAGTCATCCCTATAAGGCTTAAACTGATAGCAAGTCGAGGGCGTGCTATAAACGCTGACCCCTTGACGGTGGCGCACTTGTGCTTGATGGGTATGACCGCTAATGATTACTTTTAATTGCTCAAACGGGGCCATATGCTGCCAGAAAGCCTCGGTATTCTTTGCCATATGAGTATCGATCCAGTCAGACTCTATCGGTATAACGTGGTGATGCAAGGCAATGAGCGCAGGTTTACTGCATTCTTGCAACTGCACACATAACCAGTCAATATCGGTTGTTGTCACTTCTCCTGCCACCTGCCCAGAAATAGAGGAATCCAGTAATAGCAGCTGCCAATATTCCGTTTCAATAACGTGTCGACTTAGCAAACGCGTATCCATCGGCTGGGCGACGAGCTCCCGCTCAAAAAAAGGTAAATCGCTACCAATCTCATCAGTGACATCATGATTGCCAGCAATACAGGCAAAAGGAATATCAGTCGCTTGTAACACCTCAAAAATATGGTCGTAGATAGCTGGCTTTACTTTATTTACCAAGTCGCCCGTCACCACGATCAGGTCACAGCGGATGTCTTCATTTAATGCTTGTTCGATGACTTTTTCAAAGCTATGCTGACAGACAGATATATCGGAATTATTGTCAATGTCGTCATTAGCTGGGGCAGAGGTGGGCGTTGATAAGTGCAAATCAGTGATCTGCAACACGTTTAGCTGTTCATCTGGCGTGCTGATGTTATTGGCAGGATAGCTTAGCATTGGGTCAGTCCCTTATCGAATCAAAACAAGTATTGCTATTAAAACGAATATGGATAAATCGATCACTTTTAGTTACGGGGTCTTATGGCGCATTTCTCCCATCCTTGATGGAAGATGTTGCCGCTTATAGCCCTACACTTACAAAACGAGCGATATGCAGCATTCTACTAACTATTACATTGATAGCATTAGGGAAAGTTTATATCATAAAGTGAATGAAAGCTCTAGCAATATTGATGAAATAAAGTTGGATAAAAGCCTAATGATCAGCTAAGGCATATAAAAAGCCTCTACGTAACAATAAAGATGGCATAACTAACGGCGCATCGTCCAAAATTTTGCCGTTAGCACCTTTGATAAAATCAGCGCTGCAAAAAATAAAATAGCCAATACCAGTACGATAGATAGTCCAGTCTGAATATCCAGCCAAATACTGCCCCAAACACCTAAGGTGACCCCAAGCTGAGCGATAAGCAGCGCAATAATCACCATTTGTTTTGGCGAGGCTGACCATAGACGTGCTGTTAAAGCCGGTAGCACCAGCAAGCCACTGATTAATAAGCTACCCACTGCTTGTAGAGCAATGGCACAAAACCCTGCCAATAATCCCATAAAAAACAGCCGTTGCCGTGTTGGGTTGACGCCTTGAATCCGTGCTAACGCTTCGTGAGTGGCAAGCTTAATTTGTGCGGGCCAAATATACGTGAGCAATACCAGTCCTACCAGCACACTACCGCCTATCAATGGCAAGTCTGCCCAATCAAGCTCGAGCAAATTACCAAACAAAAACCCCAGCACGTTGGCTTGCTGATCGGTCAGCTGGGTCAGCGCTAACAGCCCTAAACATAGCAGCGACACTGCAACCACCGCCAGTACGGAATCGACGGGCAAACGCTCATCATCTATGAGCACGAGTCCTAGTACCACTATCACGCTAACCAATGCAATGCCAATCCCCATCGGTAATTGCCACCACACTGCCAATGCGACGCCCAGCAATGTGCCATGTGCCAATGCATCGGCAAAAAATGCCATGCGTCGCCACAATACCAAACACCCTAGGGGCGCTGATAGCAATGCTAAAATACTGCCAGCAATCCAAGCAGGCGCAATAATGGCTAACCAAGCACTCATATCATGTATCCAATAAACGGTTTATAAAATAAAGGTCGTAAAGCAGCTTTTTGCTTTAGTCGTTTGGTTATGATGATTACAACTCGCTTGGCGCGTGATGTTCACAGGCATGCGGCTGATGCACATAAGGCTGCTCATAATGATGACCAAACAGCTTTTGAAACTCACTACTAATGGCAAGCTCGCTTGGTTGTCCCTCGCAGCAAATATGCTTATTCAGACAAATGACCCGTCGGCTGCCTTTCATCACCCAATGCAAATCGTGTGACACTACCAGCATGGCACAGCGTAAGAAGTCTGGTAGTTCATCAATAAACTGATAAAGCCAAACCTCGGTATCAGGATCAAGTCCTTGCATCGGCTCATCTAGAATCAATAAATTAGGCTTATCTAACAAGGCACGAGCCAATAAAACTCGCTGCGTTTCACCACCGGACAAGTGCAGCATTTGCCGTGATAGCAGGTGCGTCAACGATAAATTATCAAAGATAAACTGGCGTTGCTCAGCCGTTAAGCGTTTCTTATCTGCTTGCGCCAATAAGTCGCAGACTCGTAATGGCAATATTGGCGGTACCGCAAAGCGCTGCGGCACATAGCCAAGCTGTAACTTATGATGGGGCGTCATTTGCCCTTTAGTTGGCTCAATCAACCCTAAAATAAGCTTAACCAACGTCGATTTACCAGCGCCATTTGGCCCAATGAGACTGACTGTCTCGTTAACGGCAATATCGATATTAATATGTGATAACAAGCGTTGCGAACCAATGTCATAGCTGATATCGCTTAAGCTCAGCAGCTGGCTAGCTTGGTTGGTCTTATTATCCAGACTGATAGACGCAGACGATTGCTCTGATGGTGAAATGGGCAGGCTCATAGGCTAGTGACTAATATATTGGTAAATGATAAATGGCTGAGTACTTAATGCTAAATACTGAATAATAAGTACCTAGATCAGTACTTAATAAAGAAAAAATACAGCAAGCTTTATTGGCATGCTTGGCAACGTCCACTGAGCTCAATGACACTACGAGCGACGATAAAACCCACATCTTGCTCCGCAAAGCTCATCATTTCTTGTACCGGTAAGCTGCTACATTCTTGCACCCGCTGGCATTGATCGCAAATTAAAAATGCGGCGGTATGCTGGGCGCGTGGGTGACAGCAGGGTACATAAGCATTGATAGAGGTTAGTTGATGTATCAAGCCTTCGCCCAACAAAAACTCCAAACTGCGATAAACCGTTGGTGGCGCGACATTCTTTGGCGTCTGCTGATTGGTCGGCGCAGAATCCTGTGCATCCGGTTCTGACAAGCGCATTTGCTGCAATTGTGTGATCAAGTCGTAGGCACCAACGGGCTTATTAGCGGCCAATACTAACTGATATATCTGCTGCCGCAATGGCGTGAAGCGTACACCACTTATGCGGCATTGTTCTTTTGCCGCCGTCAAGCGCTCGGTTACATCATGCGCGGTAAAATGTTGCACATCGTGCAAATGTTCGCATGTCGATGAAGTAGTGAACATAGGACAAACTCCTAAAAAATATGACGCCTTTTTATGATGGCGTTTTTTATTGTTATAGTATAACATAATGAAATGAAAAACAGGTATGCTGCCTCAACTTAATATTAAAGAGCCTATTATGAATTCATTTTTCAGCCATTCTTTACGCTCGATCATTGTACTACAGCGACTGCTCATTACTGGGATAGTCGCGTTAAGCTGTCTGACGTTGAGCGCCCAAGCCGCCACCGTTAGCGTGAGTAATTATCCATTGTTCTTGTTGAGTCAAGCCGTGACGGAAGGTGCGCCGCCTGCCAAGCAATTATTGCAAGCAGGGGAGGTGGGGCATCACGGCAGTATTAGTCCGGGCGATATAAAAGCCATTCAAGACAGCAAGTTTGTGGTATGGTTTGGCGAGCCATTAGAAAACAATTTGGCCGCCAGTCTCAATAGCGCGCCCAATGCCATTGCCTTATTTAAGTTTGATGCCTTTAACCGTCATCCACTGCGCGATGTCAAAGGCGAAGCTATCGCTGGCACGCTAGATCCGCATATTTGGCTCGATCCTGAAAATGCCAAAGCTATCACCCGTGCGCTTGCCGTGATTCATAGCCATGCAAATCCACAATATAAAGCTCTCTATCAAGCCAATGCACAAAAATTTGCCAAGCGACTGGATAAAGGAGTGCTGGCTATAAAGCAGAGTACAGCGACAAAAGCATTGCCTTATTGGGCGTATCACGATGCCTATCAGTATATGGAGGACAGCTTAAAGCTACAGCTCGTTGGCAGTCTAAGCACCGATCACCATTTAGCGCCAAAAGCCAGTCAGTTGCGCTGGCTAAATGAGAAGCGTCCTGCCAAGCAAATGTGTTTGGTTAGTCCAAGTGCGCCAGCTAAAGGGTTGCTCGCTAAGCTACAACCTGTGAAGAGTACCGTGCAAGCTGAAGACATGAGCACCAGTAAAGACTTCGTTAGTGGCTGGCAGAGTATGGCGCAGCAAATCCGCCAATGTATCGCATAGCCATTTTTAGTTACTCACTCACTTTTGTTAAGAGTAAAGGCATGCCCTAGCATAAAACGTTATTTAAAAGGGTCTTAGCGCTCGATAGCATTATCAAATTGTCGAGCGTAAAGAGCTTTGTTTTATAAGATATTAGCTAGGCTTTACTAAGTTTTTAGAGGGAGCGTTAGCGCTAAACAATCAAATGCTTGATAAGACGCATATTTTACTTGCTAATCGCGCGCGCGCTCCCTATAATAAGTGGCGTTTTATTTTGGTTAAAAGGCAACGTCTGTATAGTGACTTTTCATGGATAAAATGGTCATGAATAAACTGGTCACGGATAAAATCGTGGCAAATATGCGACATTATCCCAATACTATAGGATAGCTGCTGATGACCAAGCCTGCCAAACGCACGCAAAAAGATGAGATTGGCATCTACCTGAAACGCCAAGCATGGATTTTATTTATCCTGATTATTATTGGCTGGGTAGTAGATGTGACTTGGCTAGACAGTGGGCTGATAGTAGCAAAAAGTACCTCGATCGGTGCGCTACTTAGTTTCGCCACACAAGCCGTCTTTGCAAATTTTATCTTTTGGCATACTGGATATCGCGCGCGCCGACACATTGTCAGCCAGCTATATCGAGGTCAGATGGTCAAATGGCTACTGACAGTGTTTGGTTTCGCACTAATTTTTATTACCGTACAACCCCTATCAGCGCCTGCGTTGTTCATCGGTTTTATGGTAATGCAAATTAGTCACAGTTGGATGTTGTGGCACATACGCTAGCACTCTTTACGATCAGTATTGAAGTGAGTAAGTATCTATTAGCGTTAGATAAGTCATCCTGCCGTCCAACTTCTCTATGGCTAGCTTCACAAAGCCAAAAGAATGACAAATAACTGATTTGACGTTAAGGTATGGACTTATAAGTTACTGCTATAAGTCGTTGAAATTAGCGTAAAAAGTAAAAATAGTCTTATAGATAAGATATAGTTTGGTTAATTGCCATCACTTATAATTTTATTTTTACAATTTCACGAATGATGCAAACCCATGCCACTAAAGGTCAATAGCCGCTAACTTGTTCATACAGCGGATAAAAAAGTCATAATAGACTTTACACGAATACAACGCTGCATTAATATAGGCAGCTAACTGCTTTGTTTTTGGACGCTATATTAAGCGTTTGCCTAAAAAGGCAGGTATGAGCAGACACCTATTCGATATAAACATTAAAGGGCTATTAATGAATAATCATAAGCCCTTTTTTGATAGCTAAAATTTATACTAAGCTAGGTATATAGCACTAGTAAATAGAACTATGGGTTGGATGTTGTTGGTTACATGAGCGCCTTGGTTGGTTTTATCTCCTTACGTGAGACACGTGGGAAAAAGACCCACCAATCGCCTCATCAGATGACAACCGTATTTTTGGTAGTTGATTAAATCGTTGATTAATAAGAAGCTTACATTATGGCATCCGAGCAACAAACATCATCAGAATATATCTCTCACCACTTAACGAATTGGACGTACGGCTATTTGCCGGGCGAAGGCTGGAAAGTTGCCTATACTGCTGAAGAAGCAGGGCTTATGGGCTTTAAAGCTATCCATCTTGATTCTATGCTTTGGTCAGTTGGCCTGGGTATCTTATTTTGCACCATCTTTTGGATGGTTGCCAAAAAAGTCACTTCAGGCGTACCAAGCAAAACTCAGGCAGCAGTTGAGTTGATCGTTGAGTTTGTTGATAACAACGTTCGTGATTCGTATAGTGGTACCTCAAAACTGATTGCGCCACTGGCGTTGACTATTTTTGTGTGGATCTTCTTGATGAACTTGATGGATTTATTGCCTATCGACTTTATTCCAAGTCTTGCGGGGCAAGTTGGCGCCATGATGGGTCATGATCCACATCACGTATTCTTCAAGATTGTGCCAACGACTGATCCTAACATCACGCTTGGCATGTCATTTTCTGTCTTTGCGCTGATTATCTTTTATAGCATTAAAGAAAAAGGGTTGGGTGGTTTTGTCGGTGAGTTAACGCTCCATCCGTTTAGTGCCAAAAACCCAATCATGCAAGCCATTTTGATTCCCATTAACTTTATTCTAGAAGCAGTTACCTTGATTGCAAAGCCTGTATCACTTGGCTTGCGTCTATTCGGTAACATGTATGCTGGGGAATTGATTTTCATACTGATTGCCCTGATGCCGTTTTGGATTCAATGGGCGTTATCAGTACCGTGGGCGATCTTCCACATCTTAATTATTACACTTCAAGCGTTCGTATTTATGATGCTAACGATAGTTTACATGTCGCTTGCATCATCAACTGAACATTAATTAGACATTCAATAGGTAAATGAGGATACATCAATGGATCCAGTATTAGGTGGTTACACAGTTATAGCAGTAGCGCTACTTATCGGTCTTGGCGCACTTGGCACAGGTATTGGTTTTGCTATTCTAGGCGGCAAATTCTTAGAAGGTGTTGCGCGTCAGCCAGAACTTGGCTCACAATTGCAAACTCGTATGTTCATCGTAGCAGGTCTTCTTGATGCTATTCCGATGATCGGTGTTGGTATTGCTATGCTATTGTTATTCGCTAACCCTCTAGCAGGTTAATCAGAAAGCTCAGTTGTAAATGTTTGGTAGTCAAAGTTTGTATCTTAACCATAGCCAAAGTTTGGCTATCAAATATGATCAATGAAACTGATTTTTCATTAACAAAGAGGTGATCACGTGAATATCAATTCTACCCTCATCGGTCAAGCCATTGCTTTTGCAATCTTTGTGATGTTCTGCATGAAATTCGTGTGGCCACCACTTATCGGTGCCATCAATGAGCGTCAGCGTAAAATTGCTGAAGGCTTGAATGCCGCAGAAAAAGCAAAAGCAGATCTGGCGACCGCGGAGCAAGATGTCCAGCAGGAGCTTAATCTTGCAAAGACCAAAGCTGCTGCTCTAATCGAGCAAGCGAACAAGAGCGCCAACCAGCTTGTCGAAGATGCCAAAACGCAAGCCCAAGCGGAAGGCGAGCGCATTCGTCAACAAGCGCAAGCATCTATCGACCAAGAAATCAATCAAGCGCGTGAATCATTGCGTGCCCAAGTTGCTGAACTGGCTGTGCTTGGTGCAGAAAAGATTTTGCAAGACAAAGTCGATGTGCAAAAACATGCCAGTATGTTAGACCAACTGGCGGCGAAGCTGTAATTGTGAGGATATAATGGCTGACTTATCAACCTTAGCACGACCGTACGCTAAAGCCGCGTTTGACTATGCCAATGAAAACGGGGTAGTAAATGAGTGGGAAAACTTCTTATTTATTGCCAGTAACATTGTCAATGACAAGTCGTTCAGTACTTGGCTAGACAATCCAGCTGTTTCTGCTGAGCATAAGTCAGCTGCTTTGATCGATCTTTATGATACACAAGTAGCTAGCGCTGATGATTCTGCTTTTAAGCAGTTATTAGGTGAGGCCCAAGGGGCTCGTCCAGACAACAACGCCAGCTATCCAAAAGTATCAGTGGCACTTAGTAACTTCGTTAATCAGTTATCAGAACAAGAGCGTCTGGCGCTGCTTCCTGAAGTTTATGCGCATTATCGCCGTCATAAGGCAACCAGCTTAAAGCAGCTTGATGCCTACGTGACCTCCGCCTATCCATTGACCGATGCACAGCGTGATATGCTCCAAACACGTCTTGCTGCTTCGCTAAATGCTAGTGTGGTGATTCATGAGTCGGTTGATCCTAGTCTTTTGGCTGGCGCTACGATCAAAGTCGGTGACAAAATCATTGATGATTCGATGCGCGGCAAGTTACAACAGTTAAAAACACAGCTAACTGCCTAATGCCATTCATCAACGTAGCCATATAAAAACTGCGTGATAGTAAGAGCATTTAAGTCAGTGGGCGGGTTATCATAAATTAAAGGAAACAAGGCAATGCAACAATTGAATCCAGCGGAAATCAGTAACCTGATTAAGCAGCGTATTCAAGACCTTGATGCGGGTGCAACTGCAAAGAATGAAGGCACGATTGTCAAAGTATCTGACGGTATCGTGCAGATTCATGGTCTTGAAGATGCCATGTACGGCGAAATGATTGAGTTTGAAGGTGAAATCTATGGGATGGCGCTTAACTTAGAGCGTGATTCTGTTGGTGCGGTAGTACTGGGCGACTTCCTAAAACTACAAGAAGGCCAAAAAGCCTATTGTACTGGTCGCATTCTTGAAGTACCCGTAGGTCCTGAGCTGCTAGGCCGTGTTGTTGATGCTTTGGGTAATCCTATTGATGGCAAAGGTCCTATCGATGCCAAAATGACTGACAAAGTCGAAAAAATCGCCCCAGGCGTGATCGACCGTCAGTCAGTAGATCAACCAGTAATGACCGGTTATAAAGCCGTTGATACCATGATTCCAATCGGTCGTGGTCAGCGTGAGCTTATCATTGGTGACCGTCAGACGGGTAAAACCGCGATGGCTATCGATGCGATCATTGCGCAAAAGTCATCTGGTATCAAGTGTGTATACGTGGCAATCGGTCAGAAACGTTCGACCATCGCAAACGTCGTACGTAAGCTTGAGCAAACTGGTGCCCTTGAATACACTACAGTAGTAGTTGCTTCAGCATCAGAGCCAGCAGCACTACAGTATATCGCACCGTATTCAGGTTGTACGATGGGCGAATACTTCCGTGACCGCGGCGAAGATGCCCTGATTGTCTTTGATGACTTATCAAAACAAGCAGTTGCTTATCGTCAGATTTCACTATTGCTACGTCGTCCGCCAGGTCGTGAAGCGTATCCTGGTGATGTATTCTATTTACATTCACGTTTACTTGAGCGTGCATCACGTGTAAACGCTGCGTACGTAGAAAAATTCACCAATGGTGAAGTAGTGGGTAAGACAGGTTCTTTAACCGCATTGCCTATTATTGAAACCCAAGCTGGTGACGTATCTGCATTCGTACCGACTAACGTGATTTCAATCACTGATGGTCAGATTTTCTTAGAGTCTAGCCTATTCAACTCAGGTATCCGTCCAGCAGTCAACGCTGGTATCTCGGTATCTCGTGTTGGTGGTGCTGCTCAGACTAAGATTATTAAGAAGCTGTCTGGTGGTATCCGTACCGCACTAGCCCAGTATCGTGAACTAGCAGCATTTGCTCAGTTTGCCTCAGATCTTGATGACGCGACTCGTGAACAGCTTGATCATGGTGAGCGTGTGACTGAACTGATGAAGCAAAAACAGTATCAGCCAATGTCTATCTCTGAGCAAGCAGCGGTTATCTATGCGTCGAACGAAGGTTTCTTATCAGACGTTCCAGTTGAAAAAATTGGTGCTTTCGAAGAATCTTACTTACGTTACATGCATGATGAGCAAAGTGAATTGATGCGTGAGATTGATGATACTGCGAACTATAATGATGATATCGCAGGTCGTTTAAAGTCAGCTTTAGAGACCTTTAAACAAAATCACAGTTATTAATTTAACGGGTTAAGCCGAACTGGTTATGGCTGTCGTTGACAGTTTATAAAGTGACGCGTTGTCTGATAAGCTTTTTGCTGAGACAGGCGCGTCATTACGTTAACCATCATCGGTATTAGATCGCGTGTTGCCACAAGATTTAAAATATTATTTGATCAGTTCAATGTCTTATATTAAAAAATTGTTGCAGGCGCCAATGCTTTTTAACCCTCTTATATTGGAATCATTATGGCAAGCTTAAAAGAGATACGTGCCAAAGTCACCAGTATTAAAAGCACCCAAAAAATTACTCGCGCTATGCAAATGGTAGCAGCAAGTAAGATGCGCCGTGCCCAAGAGCGCATGGAAGTGGGTCGCCCGTATGCTGATAGTATGCGCCGGGTTATTTCACATTTGGTGCATGCCTCATCAGACTACAAACATCCTTATATGGTATCGCGTCCGGTCAACAAGGTCGGCTATATTGTCGTTACCTCTGATCGTGGTCTCGCAGGTGGTTTGAATATTAACCTATTCAAAGCGCTAACCAAAAGCATTCAAGATTATCAAGATCAGTCTGTTCAAGCTGAGTTTGCAGTCATCGGTGCCAAAGGCGTCAGTTTCTTCAAAAATTTCGGCGGAAAAGTCACCTCAGCCGTGACCGACTATGGCGACAAACCAACGTTTGAGCAATTAAATGCACCCGTTCAGGCCATGCTTGAGGATTATAGTAACGGTAATATAGACCGTATCTATGTGGTATATAACAAATTCGTTAATGCCATGACTCAAAAGCCAACCGTCAATCAATTAGTACCTCTACCAGAGGGCTCATTTGGTGACGAAGAGAGCGGTATACAGACAGAACTTAGCTGGGATTATATCTACGAGCCTGACATCAAGACTTTGATTGATGAATTGCTTGGCCGTTATATTGAGTCGATTGTTTATCAAGCGGTAATGGAAAACATTGCCTCTGAGCAGTCGTCACGTATGGTTGCGATGAAAGCGGCAACAGATAATGCTGGTGACCTAATTAACGATTTACAGTTGGTTTATAACAAGCTGCGTCAAGCGGCGATTACCCGAGAAATCTCGGAAATCGTTGGCGGTGCTGCTGCTGTTTCATAATTGACTACACCTATATATAGAAGTTCAAGGAGAACGCAATGAGTAGCGGTCGTATTGTACAGATTATTGGCGCGGTTCTTGACGTTGAGTTCAACCGTAGTGAAGTTCCTCAGATTTATGATGCTTTGCAAGTAGATGGTACCGAAACCACCCTAGAAGTACAGCAACAATTAGGTGATGGCATCGTACGTACTATTGCCATGGGTTCAACTGAAGGCCTAAAGCGTAACCTACCAGTTACCAACACTGGTGCACCTATTTCTGTGCCTGTCGGTATTGGTACACTAGGTCGCATCATGGATGTTCTTGGTCGTCCTATCGATGAAGAAGGTCCTGTAGAAGCTGACGAAAAATGGTCTATCCACCGTGAAGCGCCAAGCTATGCGGATCAGTCAAATAGTACTGAATTGTTAGAAACAGGCATCAAAGTTATCGATCTACTTTGCCCGTTCGCTAAAGGTGGTAAAGTTGGTCTATTCGGTGGTGCTGGTGTTGGTAAAACCGTCAACATGATGGAATTGATCAACAACATCGCGCTTAAGCATGAAGGCTTGTCAGTATTTGCTGGTGTCGGCGAACGTACTCGTGAAGGTAATGATTTCTATCACGAAATGCAAGAAGCTGGCGTTGTAAACACTGAAGACTTTAGTAAATCTAAAGTAGCCATGGTATATGGTCAGATGAATGAGCCACCGGGTAACCGTTTACGTGTTGCGCTGTCTGGTTTGACTATGGCTGAGTACTTCCGTGATACAAAAGATCCTGCTACTGGCAAAGGTCGTGACGTATTGCTGTTCGTTGATAACATCTATCGTTATACACTAGCTGGTACTGAAGTATCAGCACTGCTTGGCCGTATGCCATCAGCGGTTGGTTATCAGCCAACACTAGCTGAAGAGATGGGTATGCTACAAGAGCGTATTACATCAACTCAGTCAGGTTCAATCACGTCAGTTCAGGCCGTATATGTCCCTGCGGATGATTTGACGGATCCATCACCTGCTACGACGTTTGCTCACTTGGATGCAACTGTTGTACTAAGCCGTGATATTGCATCACAAGGTATCTATCCTGCGGTTGATCCATTAGATTCAACCTCACGTCAGCTAGATCCACAAGTGATCGGTGAAGAACATTACAACGTTGCTCGCGGTGTTCAAGAAATTCTACAGCGCTATAAAGAGCTTAAAGATATCATCGCAATTTTGGGTATGGATGAGTTGTCAGAAGAAGATAAACTAGTCGTTTATCGCGCTCGTAAGATTCAGCGCTTCTTGTCACAGCCATTCCACGTTGCTGAAATCTTTACTGGTGCACCTGGTAAATATGTACCACTACGCGATACCATTGCTAGCTTTAAAGCAATCATCGCTGGTGAATACGATGACTTACCAGAGCAGGCCTTCTATATGGCTGGTGGCATCGATGAAGTGGTTGCCAAAGCAGAAAAAATGAAATCTTCTGCAGCGTAAGTTGCTCAAGCATTGGCTAACGAGTAGATAGGCTATAATACGTTTATCTGCTCATCAGTAACGCATCGCAGTTTTTACTGTTTTTTGATCGCGTTTTGATAGTAAGGAGTTAAGTATGGCAACGTTACAATGTCGCGTCGTAAGTGCCCGTGAAGAGTTGTATTCAGGCGAAATTAGCATGTTAATAGCGACTGGTACCGAAGGCGAGATTGGTGTATTGCCAGGTCACACACCGCTTATTACTTTGTTAAAACCGGGTGCGATGCGAGTGCAAACACCAAACGGTGAAGAAGAAGTGATTTACGTATCAGGTGGTGTACTAGAAGTACAACCAAAAATGGTCACGGTATTGGCTGATACAGCGATGCGCGCCCATAATCTTGACGAAAGCAAAATTGTTGAAGCACGTAAAAAAGCAGAGCAAATGCTGGTCAATCAATCAGATACGGTACAAACCAACGCCGCCTTGGCATCATTGGCAGAGTCCGTAGGACAGCTACAAGCTATCCGTAAGTACAAAAACCGTGCTTAGTCTTATTATTTGTAGTGTTAAACTTTACGTTTAATCCAGTCTTATATCTCAAAAAACAGTCCATCATGGGCTGTTTTTTTTGCTCATTATTTGGTGTGAATTTAGGTCGTGGTACGATGTATCAAGCTATTCGCTATGAAATATTAAACTATTCACTATAATGCGGGATTTCTGTGTTAGGTTTGAACAAATACACGATATAGTCCGCCCTTTTAATTAATAGATAGCCAATATTAATAATTTTATGCAAAAGTCACTAGCGGCAATCCATATATCTCGCTATATTAGCTGTTGGACAACAATTACCAAGAATATCAAAAACGTACTAGAGCTACTTTATCTAAGGGTTTGATGGTTCATACCTATTGGCCTCTTAACTGCTTGATAGAGACTGTGTTAGGTTTTTTGGCAGTACAAATCATATAATCTTGGACGCAAACTAAAGTTTTAATAGTCGTAGTTTATAGGTTTTGTTAACGACTATAAGCTATAGTATAGGAAGCTGTATGTTTAATAGTATACTGTCCTACCAAGTTTGTAACAGCTATACGAACATCAATTGTGCCACTCGGTGGCGCTATTAATTTACCGCTCTTACTTTTACTGCTTTTAAATTAGATGTATTAGAGGATATAACAATGACAACAACTGAAGAAGACAACACCCCCCGAATTTTGATTGTTGAGGATGATGAGCGTCTGGCCATGTTGACCCAAGATTACTTGGTGAAAAACGGTTTAGAAGTGGCAATTGAGACTGATGGCAATCGTGCCATTCGCCGCATTGTCAACGAACAACCAGATTTGGTCGTGCTTGATGTCATGCTTCCTGGTAGCGATGGGCTTACAGTCTGCCGTGAGGTACGTCCGCACTATCAGAACCCTATCTTGATGTTGACTGCGCGTACTGAAGATATGGATCAGGTATTGGGTCTTGAGATGGGTGCCGATGATTATGTCGCCAAACCTGCTCAGCCGCGTGTACTGCTTGCCCGTATTCGTGCTTTATTGCGTCGCTCGGAAAATGCACCATCAGAAGATGTGCCACAACGCTTAGAATTTGGCGAATTGGTCATCGATAATGGTGGTCGTTCAGTGAATTTAGGCGATGAGTTGGTCGATTTTACCAGTGCTGAATATGATCTTTTGTGGTTGCTGGCTTCTAATGCTGGTCGTATTCTCTCTCGTGAAGATATTTTTGAGCGTCTACGCGGTATTGAGTATGATGGCCAAGATCGCTCGATTGACGTACGTATTTCGCGTATTCGTCCAAAAATCGGTGATGATCCAGAAAATCCGAAACGTATCAAAACCGTACGTAGTAAAGGTTATTTATTTGTCAAAGAAGGCAATTAATTCATTAACTGAATTAGCCAGTCTTGCTTATGCAAAGATTGATTGTTAATGTAAGTTAGATAAAAAAACCAGCAATGATGCTGGTTTTTTTGTGGCGAAATCTTAATTTTTGAACTTAAATGTGGTGTTATGTGGTTTAATTAAGCCATTATTATAGATGCTGACTAAATAGATGTGATGCGCATAGGTAATCAGATTACTGGCACATAAAATCAAAACATAGCGGTCAGGGTTTATCTCTATTCAACGATGTTCGATATCATTAATATTGCGTCATTTATATGATAAATGTTATCAGTCGTTATTATTTACTAAGTTGGTCACGGCACGTATGTCATTAGTCTCTTCTTTAAAACATAGTATTTTTGTCCGTATTTATGCTGGACTACTCATTGTCTGTTTGTGTGTGGCATTATTTGCTCAACTATTGATGGATACCATTAATAAAGAGCGCGTACAATCCTACCGTGAAAGCATGGCAACAGGTGCTTTTCATTTGGTCAGCGAAGGAATTGCACACCAAGACAATGAGATGCAGCGTGAGTACTGGTTGTCTGATGCCAGTAGTTTGTTTGGCGCGACTTTTAGTGTTGTGCCGATTGAAAAAGTCGATTTTAATGCCAGCGAATTGCGACGTTTTGAGAACGGCAATACCGTTGTGCGTTATGTGAGTCAGCCCGTCTACGCAGACGTTTATTATCGTCTACCAGATAGTAAAAGCGTGTTGACCGCTAGAGTTACTCAAGTCACTGAGCAGCAAGTACGTGCTATTGCCGTGTTCCTACTGGATGATTTGTCCTATCATATAACGCTGTCGGATAAGCGTGCTCGCTTGGCTGAATTGGAAGAAAAGTTCTCTTTTCCTTTGGCATTTAAAGCCGTCAATACGCTTGAGTTGGACACGGATCAGATGGCGCGTCTGCGCCGCGATGAAGTGGTCATTTTATTGCAAGACACCAATAGCAGTAAAAGTAACTCATCTATCAAAATTATTGTGCCATCTGAAATCAACGATATGGCGATTCTGATTGGGCCGGTTCCTTTGTTCAATTGGTTCCCGCTCAATCTGATTATCAGTATGATTCTAATTAGTATGTTTTTGATCAGTCTGGGTGTCTATGCGCTTATTTTTCCGCTCGAGCGTAAATTACAATTGATCCAAGTCGGTGTTAATGAGGTGAGTCAAGGTAACCTTGATATCCAAGTGCAAGTCATTGGGCAAGACGAAATTGCGCGTCTGTCAGCGACGTTTAATGCCATGACCTCGCATATTAAGCGTTTGATTGAGTCGCAGCGAGAGCTGACGCGCGCGGTATCTCACGAGTTGCGTACGCCAGTGGCTCGTATTCGCTTTGCTGTCGATATGCTAGCAGATACCGATGACGAAGACTCACGTTTTATGCAGCGTGATTATATTGACGAAGATATTGAGTCGCTCAATGGCCTCATTGATGAGATTTTGACCTATGCTAAGCTTGAAGAAGGCTCACCAAAACTCGATCTAGAGCCGGTGAATCTTAAAGAATTGCTCGAACAGATTGAGCGCGAAACCAATGCCTTAGGCAAACCTATAAAAATCGTCGCCAATCTGCCAAATCCTAAAGTAACAGCAGTAGCAGACAGACGATATTTGCACCGTGTCATTCAAAACCTTGCGGGTAATGCTTTACGCTATGCAGAAACGACCATTATTATTAGTGCGGGCATCAAAAAGGGCAATGCTTTTGTCAGCGTAGAGGACGATGGTCAAGGTATTGCAGAGGCTGATCGCGAAAAAGTGTTTATTCCATTTTCACGCTTAGATGACAGCCGTACACGAGCCTCTGGTGGCTATGGTCTAGGACTTTCTATTGTATCGCGTATTGCCTTTTGGTTTAATGGCAGTATGAAGGTAGACGAAAGCCGTGATCTTGGCGGTGCTAGATTTGTGATGACATGGCCTATCAAACCTTTGACGCAAGTGCTGGCTGCTGATCAATTAACCCAAGAAAAAAGCGACCGTGATTTTGAGATTAAATAATGCAAGCAGCTACTTTATGTCTGTAAAATTATGAGTATTTGACCAGCAAAAAATAGACTAAGCGCTCAATATATGGTGAACTAAGCTGAGATGCTTTGGTAGCAAACCTGTAATAACAGGTTTTATAAGTTGTAAAATAGAGGAGGGCAGAGGATGCCGTATTTATTTGGTGGTTTGGTACTACTGAATGCGTTGACACTGGGTTATTATTTATTTCTACAGCAGCCAACCACGACTCAAACGCTCAAAGCCGCGCAGGATGAAATTACTCAGCCCCTAGCGTTCACTAATAGTGCTGAGTATATTCCACCGATTATCGGCGTACGGGAATAATTTTTGTTGCCTAAATATTGAGACAGTTAGGGCGTGTTGAACATTGAAAAATAGGCACTGCTGATCGCTAAAACTGCTCCAGACAAGGCGTAAAACGACGGTAATGCTAGAGCCTTAACTAGGTTTACAACGCAGTATGGAGCAGTTTTAACATCAGCTCTAATACCAACAAAGGGAGACAGGACTATTTTTTGCCACTTCATTATTAAAAACAGACGCTTAGAATGACTAAACTTACTATTTTTAACGTCGAACTGTCTAAAAAATAGTATCTGTCAGTGCCATGGTCGAATGTTCAACACGCCCTAAGTTATCACACCAACTTTTGAAGACGATTATGAAATCGTCTTTTGTCAATTTTTTATAGGTCTTTATTAAAGGTAGTATCTGCCCTCGACGTTTTATCTGTATTAGCCGCTAATGTCTGCTCTCCTGCTACCTTGGATAGCAAAGGGATACGCACACAGACTTGTAGTCCGCCTTCAGGATGATTGATTGCCTCAACCGTACCATGATGTAACCGTGCAATACGGTCAACAATCGCTAGACCTAGTCCACTACCTTGTGTGGTACGTGCTGTCTCACCGCGTTCGAAAGGCTGCATGATGCGCTCTAATTGATCTTCTGCTACGCCATCACCACAGTCCCTTACACATATCATCAGCTGCTCTTGAGCTTCTTTATTGACTTCATTTTCAGAAACCACGTCGCTGTCTTCTACTTCAGTTGTTTCTATGAACGTTGGTACGACCGTCGCTGAAAGATAAATAGGCGGCTTGCCATACCGATTGGCATTGTTGACCAGATTAATGACCAAGCGCTTAATCGAGAGAGGTCGCACTGGTACTACTTTGTCACATTCCGATTGATAAATAAATTTCATTGGCGCAAATTGCACCATGATTTCATTAAATATGGTGTCTAAATTGGTCAGGCGCACTGGTTCATCCGAGCCATCTTTCATAAATGAGATGAACTGTTCTAAAATCGCATCCATATCCTCAATATCGTAAATCAAACCCTCGCGAAAAAAATCATCCGGTAGCATCTCTGCGGTCAAGCGCATACGAGTCAAAGGCGTGCGCAAATCGTGCGAGATACCCGCAAGCATAATCGTGCGCTCTTTTTGTGCTTGATTGAGTGTGGTAAATAGACGATTGAACGCCATATTTACTTGACGAATTTCAGTAGGGCCGTTGCGTGTCGGCAAGGTAGTAGCGTGACCAAGGCGAATATAATTGGTCGCCGCACGCTGTAAATAACGCAGTGGACGATTCAATTGCCGTGCTAATAAAATAATGGTCAGCAGCGATAATATAGGCAATCCAATGAGGAATAGTACTAACAATCCTGGGCTATATTGAGAATAATAAACCACGGGTTCACGAATCCAAAAACTGGTGTCACGGCTGTCTTGTACCCAAAGCTGCGGCGTTGGTTTGAATTTAAAATATACCTCAACCGGTCGACCCAACTGTGCCCCGATTTCGTACTGCAATACATCGGTAAAAACTCCCACAAACGCTTTATCTGCTACTTGTGGGAAGTCACTAGGATTGTCGACCACCACCACGTGCGAATGTTGATATATCCACTGCCGTACCTTAGGGTTATCCTGCCAGTCTCTATTGACGCTATTCATCAAACGTAGCTCGCTGGTCAGATAACGCGCATGGTTTTTTAGCTCTGGCAAATAAAGACTGCGCCAAAAAAACACAATCGATAAGCCGACACTGATAAGGACAATAAAGGCCACCATCAACGTGGTCAACCAACTGTTCGAATAGGAGCGTGGCAGCCAACCTTTGCGAGGTGGTTTGGGGTTTGGGATGATCATATGAGTCCAAGACGTAGATAAATAATAAAGTGATAGAATAAAGTCGTGTTAAAAAGACCCTAATCAATCACGTTGCCGACATTGGGGATTAAGGTCTATTGTAGACTGTTTTTATTAGACCATTATAGATGGCGGTAGGGTAGCACAATCAAGTAACTACGCTGGTGGCTCAAATTTGCATAATTATATTTAGCCACTTTAAGACTGCCAAATGTATCAAGGTGTTAACTGTGACATGCTCTAAGATGACATGTCCTAAATAGAATATGAAAAAGCCACCTAACAGTGTTTTAGCGATTTAATAGAATTAAGCGCACAAGAACGGGGCTGCATAATCGTTGACGATTCATAATTTTAATTTACATATAGGTGCATTTAAGCTATTGTTAATAAATAATTAAATAAGCACAGTTTATGTTTTCAATAAAATAAGACTGTGCTATAATTATGCCCTTTTTGGTATACCTGCGAAAGAGAGAATTCACATGGTTGTTATTCGTTTAGCACGGGGCGGTGCCAAGAAACGCCCATTTTATCAAGTAGTTGTTGCTGATCAACGCCGCGCGCGTGACGGTCGCTATATTGAAAACATCGGCTTTTTTAACCCACTCGCTAAAGAGTCTGAAGAAGCAGTACGCCTAAACATGGAAGCGTACAACGCGTGGATCGCAAAAGGTGCACAACCTTCTGATCGAGTTGCTTCATTAGCAAAAGCTTACAACAAGTCTGCAGCTCAAACTGAAGCAACTGCTTAAGTTTAGGTTATTACTGAGACGTTTATAGTCTGACTATGATCTCACTCAGTAGACTTTAGAATACATAGCGTAACTGGTCTCACCAGGGTGCGCCATTAACTGTTTATCGCTTTTGACACAATTGTTTTTGCAATTGCTGTTTTAATCATTGTTAGGTTAGCTGCTATGTCATCTGTTCCAAACGCTAGTGCCCTTATGAAAATTGGTCAGCTCAAAAAGCCTTACGGCATCAAAGGTTGGCTTTGGGTATTCAGTGAGACGGATGATCGCACAGCGATATTCGATATGAAGCCGTGGTGGATGAAAACTGCCACTGGCATGAAACCTTTGACTGTAAAGGCATGGCGTGAGCAAGGAACAGGAATTGTGGCTCAGTTTGAGCAGGTTCCTGATCGTAATGTTGCTGAGACCATGAACGGTGTTACCGTTTGGGTCGAGCAAAACATTCTGCCTGAAACAGCTGAAGACGAATATTATTGGTCGGATTTGGTCAGTCTGCGCGTGATGAACGAGCAGGGTGAATATTTAGGCAATATCACTGAAATGTTTGAAACTGGCGCCCACGCTATCATGCGTGTAACGGCAAATTCAGACAGTTTAGATAAGGAAGAACGCCTGATTCCATGGCACAAGCAAACTGTTGTAGAGGTCAATATAGCCGAAAAAACAGTGCTGGTTACATGGCAAAGTGATTACTAATATAATATCTGGCTTTTTAGCCAAGTGTTATTGGTAGTCATACCGATTGTTTTAGCCACAATGCAAGTAGACATCAGATGTATTTTGCCGTCATTAGTATTTTTCCTGAGATGTTTGCGACGATTCGTGAGTTTGGTATCACGGGGCGAGCAGTCACTCAAGAGCAAGTGACGATTGAATGCATTAATCCACGTGATTATACCACTGATAACTATCGCCGTATTGATGAGCGCCCTTATGGTGGCGGTCCTGGGATGGTGATGATGGCTGAGCCATTGTCAAAAGCTATCGAGGATGCGCGCCTGCGAGCGAGTCAACATGGCTGCCGTGTCGACAGTGAGCATTGTCCGGTGATTTATATGTCGCCACAAGGACAAACGCTCAGCGAAAGTAGTGTGGTCAGTATGACTGAGTACGATGGCATGATTATATTATGTGGTCGTTACGAAGGTATTGATGAGCGCTTACTGGCGCAATATGTCGATATGGAAGTATCGCTGGGTGATTATGTGTTGACTGGTGGCGAGCTGCCAGCAATGGTGATGATGGATAGTGTGATACGTCGTTTGCCAGATATCATGGGTGACGACAAGTCAGCTGAGCAAGACTCGTTCGTCGATGGCTTGCTTGATTGTCCACATTATACGAAACCGCATGATTTTGCGGGTATGGCTGTTCCTGAAGTATTACTATCAGGTCACCATGCCAACATCGCTAAGTGGCGCTTTAGTCAGCAAGTCAGTCGTACGCAAGCGCGTCGTCCAGACTTATGGCAAGCGTTCACACCAACGGTAGCGCAAGCGAAGTGGTTAAAAGCATTGGCAAAAGCAGATAAAAAATAGATTGTTGAAATCTGATTTTTTTGTCACATTTGATAAACGGTTAAGAAATAGAATTTTGAGCATTAATAAAACGAGTCATCGCATAGTGGCCGTTGGTTATAACCCATTTACGTTGTGTCTCACTATAAAGAGATGCGATTAATTATTACAAACAGGTGATATGCGTTAAGCCTCTATTATCTAATGTGAGGAGATAACTCTCATGAGCAACAAGCATCCATTGGTTCAGGTCATCGAAAACGCTCAATTGCTTGAGCGCCCAAACTTTGCACCCGGCGATACCGTTGTGGTTCAAGTAAAAGTACGTGAAGGTGAGCGTGAGCGTTTACAGGCTTTTGAAGGCGTTGTAATTGCTAAGCGTAACCGCGGTCTAAACTCAGCATTTACCGTTCGTAAAATCTCAAGCGGTATCGGTGTTGAGCGTGCATTCCAGCTGCATTCACCAATCATTGAAAGCATCGAAGTGAAACGCCGTGGTGCGGTTCGTCGTGCGAAACTATACTACTTACGTGAACGCTCTGGTAAATCAGCCCGTATCCGCGAAAAACTTGGTGCTCGTCCAGTTGCTAAGAAAAAAACTAGCGCTGGCGTACCTGATGCAGTTGATACTGCACCTGGTATTTAAGCACAAGTTTGCCATGCCTATTTAGCCGTATGATTATACGGTTGATGATAGGTAAGGCGAGAGTAGATACAAGCCCTTATTCATAGGTTTATTTATAAATAAGCGGGCCATACCAAAAAAGACGGAACCCCAATCTATGCGAAAGCTAGGTTGGGGTTTTTGTATGTGTGGTTTTAAATTTGAATTGAAAATGACATGTTCATTACGCTTTAACCTTCATCATCAAAATTATCTATACGACTACTTTGGTCTTTAGATTTGCTGTACTTACGCAGTCGGATGTAGATAGTTTTGGTGACAGTGGCGATCAGTTTTTGTTGATCATCAAAGATATCGGCCTGATATTCACGAAAGACCGCATCACCATCTTTGGCCAGTTCTTGAATAGTGATGATTTCAGCACTGGGGATTTTCATCCGAGTGATCACTTTACTGTTACCCGGCGCGACAAAGTCGATATGTGAGCTTTTGTCCCATACGACATAGCTGCTACCTAACTGGTGCATGAGCATAATCATATAAAATGGATCAACCATCGAATATAAACTACCACCAAACTGAGTGCCGACGATATTTTTGTTCAAAGCATTAAGTCCCATACTGACGACGCACAGACCTTGATCGAGATTGATATGATCGATTTTGATACCTGCACCGATATAAGGCGCATAGGTATTGATGCGTAGCTTAAGTAAATGTGGTGTCAGTAATGGCATGATGCTTTGTTTAGCCCGACGTTTTAATGTCTCAAAATTGGATGGTAGTAAACGCATGAACTTATCCTGTTATTGCTTCTAAGTTTTTCTATTTATTTTGATACAGCTGATTATTTGAAAGATATTTGTATTGCGCATAATCATTAGGGGGTATTTATCATAAGTAAAAAACACCAAGACCGCTAGCCTTAAAGCGTAACTAACATGGATTTTCTCTGGTTATTTTAAAGTTACCATAAAATATTTAGTATAATTATCTTTAGTATTTATTTATGTGATAACCAATGTTCAGATATAGATAATTGTTAAGAAAAAGGTCATTTATTTTAATTTAAAGCCTATATTAGATGTGTTTTTTCCTCATGGTTTCCTATTAAGTTCAATATCGTGCTAAATAGAAACTTTAATTTATATATTATAATGAGATATACAGTATCTTTAAATGGTTCTAAGTTCGCATTTCAAGTTCTCATGTCATACAATAGCTTGCAATTTTTAATGAACGCTTTAGTCACATAAATTTTCACTATTGAATTATCAGTTAACCAAAGCCTCAGTCGACACAAGGAAATGTGATGAGTAACACTCAGATCCCTTCTCCAGGGTCTAATCAACAGCCGTCAAACCCGTCAGATTACGACACAGATTCATCAGGTAGCTATGTCGATTTGCACAAGCCGAGTTCAAGCTTTGATAGTCGTGATGATTATCTGAATCATGAATTGCAAATCATGCAGCCCAAACGCTGGCGTCCCAACTTACCATTTCGTGATTATCGCTTTGAATATGAAGACACTATTCCTGCAATGGCTGCGACGATTGGCAAAGTGGTTATGGTAGGTGCGATTGCTGCAACATTTGCAGGTCCACTTGGTTTGGGCGATGCGTTTGTTTTAGAAAACGTGCGTTATGAGCTATTAATTGTTTCATTTTTTATTATCTTATTTTCAGGCTTTCTGCTCCCGACAGCCAACCTCGCAGGTACTCACGGCCCCCTCATTCCCCTTATTCCTATCGTTGTAGCTGCTGGTGGCCACCCAATGGCGTTTGGTCTGCTCATCGGTGCTTTCGGCTTACTGCTTGCTATTAGCAAAGGGGGAAGCTTACTGGCCAATTTAACCAGTAAAGGTGTGTGCGGTGGCCTCTTGATTTACTTAGGGTTTATCGGGACGACCTCACAGGTTAAAAACTTGTTTGCATGGTCAGAGAGTATTGGCATGTCGCACATTGCTTTCTTTATTATTCTGGCCACTATCCTGTTATATGCGTTACTTGAACACTGGCAAAAACGCTGGCTCGCTGTACCGCTAAGCTGTGTCTTAGGTGGTGGTCTTGCCTTTGCATTGGGCGCACCCTTTGAATTCAAAACCGCACCAGGTCTGCCGAATATGAACCCGATGTATTGGTGGGGTGAAAATACTGGTTGGATGCTAGGATTACCGACAGTTGAGAGCTTTATTATTGTACTACCATTTGCTATTTTGGCCGTTGCTATGTGGTCACCAGATTTTTTAGGCCATCAGGTCTTTCAAAAAATCAGCTATCCTAAACGTACTGAAAAAGTGCTCATGGACATCGATGACACAATGACCAGCGCTTCGTTTCGTCAGGTCGTCGGCTCTGTATTGGGCGGTGCTAACTTTGCGTCATCGTGGGGCACTTATATTGTCCCAGCAGCGATTGCCAAGCGTCCGATACCTGCTGGTGCCTTATTGACGGCATTGTTCTGTATTATCGCAGGTGTTTGGGGCTATCCAATGGATTTGGCCATCTGGCAGCCAGTGATGTGTGTGGCATTGATCGTTGGGGTGTTCATTCCACTGCTTGAAGCTGGTATGGAGATGACGCGTGAAGGTAAAACTACGCAGTCTGCCGCTATTGTGGTGTTTGCTTCTGCATTGGTAAATCCGGCATTTGGTTGGTCACTCACGCTATTACTGGATAATCTAGGCTTGATTGGCTCTAAAGAACGTAGTGCCAATTTGACTAAGATGAGCCGCTGGATCATACCCGGTATTATGTTTGTGGTATTGACTGGCGTGATGGCTATCGTTGGTATGTTGCCAGGCATCCCAGCATTGATGGCAAACTTCCGTCATTAGTAGTATGTTGCTGAATAAACGATAATAGAACAAACTAAGTCAGCGAAAGCTGGCTTTTTTATGGGTGATCCTATGATAATAATTAGCTTGTAAAACAATGACTCCCGCCCCATAACTAGCAGTATTATAAGACTTTTAAGAGCAATAAATTCTATGGTTAATGTCTCAGAATCGAGCCCTGTCGATGATAAAAAAGCCCGTCTTAAGCATTTAATTCAGCGCCTACCAAATTTGCCAGGCGTGTATAAAATGCTGGGGAAAAACGGTGATATCTTATACGTTGGCAAGGCTAAATCACTGAAAAGCCGCGTAAACAGCTATTTTGCAAAGACGATCGATCATCCTAAGACACGAGCATTAGTGGCGCGAATTCATAATATTGAAACCATCATTACCCGCAGTGAGACGGAAGCGCTGTTACTTGAGCAAAATCTGATTAAAGAATATCGTCCACCTTATAACGTGCTACTGCGTGATGATAAATCTTATCTTTATGTGTTTATCTCAGCAGATAAGCCTTATCCAAGATTGGCGTATGGTCGCGGTAAAGGCAATCATCAAAAAGGTCGATTCTTTGGGCCGTTTCCATCTGCTCATGCAGCAAAAGAGACACTGGTGCTGATGCAAAAAATGTTTCAAATGCGTCAATGTACTAATACCTTTTTTAAGCAGCGTAAACGTCCTTGTCTTGAGTATCAGATTAAGCGTTGCCGTGCGCCTTGCGTGGGTCTGGTATCAGCAGAAGAGTATGCAGAGGACGTCAACAATACGATTCGATTTTTGAAGGGTGATTCTAGCGATATTCACACCACGCTGATTGAAAAGATGGAAGCATCAGCTGAAGAGTTAGACTTTGAAAAAGCGGTTTTTTATCGTGATCAGCTGTCTATGCTGCGTGAAGTGCAAGCCAAGCAAGCTGTCTATACCGTACAAGGTGAGGCCGATGTGATTGCGATTGCCAGTCAGGCAGGCATGACGTGTGTCAACGTACTGACTGTCCGTGGCGGGCGCGTACTGGGTGGTAAAAATTACTTCCCTGATGTCGACAGCAGTGAATCGCTCGCAGATAATTTATCTGCTTTTATTACTTCTTTCTATTTTCAAGTAACCGATGACTTGCCAGCAGAAATTATGCTAACTCATGAGCTGCCTGATCAAGTGGCAGTGAGTGAGGCATTGGCGACGCATTTTGGTAGCAAAGTCGTCATCAAAACTAATGTACGTGAACATCGTGCAGAGTGGCTGGATTTGGCAAAACTGAACACCAATAACGCGCTAAAAACCAAGCTGGGCGATTATTTAGAATTGCATGCACGCTTTGGTGCATTAAAAGATGTATTGGCTGATGTCACTGAGCGAACCATTGATCGGATTGAGTGTTTTGATATCTCACATACGATGGGTGAAGCGACCATTGGTAGTTGTGTGGTCTTCGACCAAGGTGGCTCGCGTCGCCGTGATTATCGTCAGTATGCCATCCATGACATCGTAGGTGGTGATGACTATGCAGCGATGAAACAAGTGCTGACACGGCGTTATAAGAAGCAGCCGTTGCCAGATCTGTTGCTTATTGATGGTGGTAAAGGTCAGCTTGGTATTGCTAAAGAAGTATTGACTGAGTTGGGTATTCTTGGTGATACTTTGCTCATTAGTGTGGCAAAAGGGGAAAGGCGCAAGGCTGGGCTTGAGGTATTGCACTTTATCGATCATGAGCCGCTAGATCTACCAATGGATAGTAAAGCGCTGCATTTATTGATGCATATTCGTGATGAGGCGCATCGTTTTGCGATTACGGCGCACCGTAAAAAACGTGATAAGCGTCGTTCATCATCAGTGCTAGAAGTGATACCGGGACTGGGTGAAAAACGCCGCCGTGACCTGCTCAATCACTTTGGCGGTATGCAGCAATTGCTTGGCGCCTCCCAACAAGAGCTGGCAGGCGTGCAAGGTATTGGTCCGGTGTTGGCAAAGACGGTTTATAAAGTGCTGCATGAGTAGGCGTTTACATTCTACCTATCTATCCGTCTGTCTAAATTTTTAGTGGTGGGGTAAACAGTCTCTAAGGTATTACATAGGTAATGGGTAAGGTGACTTTTGTTGTAATAAACTCATTATCCTTAGTACCAGCTTTGAATATCATTTTTCTAGCATCACGTAGAGCACCTCGGTCTAATGATAGAATGCCTGATGACTTAGTAACAGAAATGGAACTAATTTGACCAGATTTATCAATCAACATGCTCAGGACAACTTCATATTCTTCACCAGCGTTCAAACGTCTAGTTGCTCTGTGTGGAACTGTGAACTGAGGTTGACGCAACACTTCAGCAGGCTTAATAACAGGCTCTCTTATCGCTAGACTCTGACAGCCCGATAGTAATATACCAGCAAAAATAAAGGGTAGCATTTTCATAACCAACTGACCTAGTCTGTTTTTATTACATAAGTCACAAATTTAAAGTCCAACGCACTCTTTTCATCGTGCATCTGCTCAGACTCTTCTGCTGCTTCAAACTCACTTGGCAATTCAGGATAAAAAGCCTCACCATCAGCGATCTCAGTATCTACATGGGTCAGCTCAATACGATCGGTATACATCATCGCCTCTTTAAACACGCGTTCACCGCCAATCACCCAAATCGTATCCAAATGTGCGCCATGCGCCAGACTGGCCGCTTGTGTGAGAGCATCATCTAGGTTATGCGTAACATAAGCATTGGTCTTACCGACAAGGCCTTTTTGTTCAGCATAATCCATCTGAGTGCTGATGATAAAGCTGACTCGATTTGGCAACGGTTTACTGCCCATCGATTCAAAGGTCTTACGACCCATAATGACGATACCTTGTATGCCATCATCATTTTGTTTGGTCGTCATCTTTTTGAAATGCTGCAAGTCCGCTGAGATGTGCCACGGCAGCGCATTGTCTTTACCGATACAGCGGTTACTACTGATAGCAGCGATTTGGGCGACTTCGGTGTGGGCATAACTCATAACGTATCCTTTTTATTATCTTTTACAATGCTAATCTTATTTGAATCAGTCAATCAGAAAGATGCTATACCGCAACTTTTGCTTTGATAGCAGGATGGGATTCATAGCCATCAACGCTAATATCATCATATTTAAAAGCAAAAATATCATTAACCTCAGGGTTAAGCGTCAACGTTGGCAGTGTATATAGCGAACGCGTCAACTGTAACTCAACCTGCTCACGATGGTTTTGATAAATATGGCAATCACCACCTGTCCAGATGAATTCGCCTACTTCTAGACCACATATTTGCGCGACCATATGGGTAAGCAGGGCATAGCTGGCAATGTTAAACGGCACACCTAGGAATAAATCTGCTGAGCGCTGATAGAGCTGGCACGACAGTTTATTGTCCGCGACGAAGAATTGAAACATGGTATGACAAGGCGGCAAGGCGACTTGATCTGCTTCGCCAGGGTTCCAACCAGACACAATCAAACGGCGTGAATTGGGGTTGGTTTTTATTTGCTCGATGACTTGGGTGATTTGATCGACACCATCCGCATGGTAATTGCCGTTTTCATCTTTGGTTGCGCCATAATTGCGCCATTGATGACCATAGACAGGGCCCAAGTCACCAGCAGGACGATTAAAACGAGCCGTCTGCTCTACAGTAGCCCATTCATTCCAAATGCGTACACCATTGGCTTGTAAATAATCGACGTGAGTACTACCACTTAAAAACCAAAATAGCTCATAGGCGATGGATTTAAAATGGACTTTTTTGGTGGTCAATAGCGGAAACCCTGACGCTAAGTCAAAACGTAGCTGAGCGCCAAAGTGGCTGAGCGTACCAGTGCCAGTACGATCACCTTTTTCAGTGCCTTCGTTTAGGACAAGACGGAGCAAATCGAGATAGGCTTGTTCGTTCTTTGTGCTAATCATATTCTTCAACTTCAATAAATATTTAAGAGGTTTTAAAGTTCAGCTAGATTAATTTTTGTGACCAACTAACGACGATTTACAGATTGGAATATCTAGCTGATATGTATCGTTAATAAGTTTGCGGACAGTATCTTCAAACCAAGCTGAAGAATTGGGGTGTAAAATAATCTTCGTTATCATTTCTCTGGTATCTTTAATAGAAAAATGAAGGCCAAGTCTTTTATTCTTCTTCTCTAGTGTCGCATCATTATCTACTAGTACTAATCTTGCTTCATTTTCAAAAGAAAAAGCTTCATGTTTGTGAAATAACTGTAATGGTAAATAATTAAAAATAGAGTGGCGTACAGTATATTTATCTCTAAACCAATCAGGTATCTTTTTTCCATCATATAAATGACAGGCATTATTAGGCTTCTGATACATTACTGGGAAAAATCTAGCATGCATGTCAATCCTAGATTGCCCAAATGCTAATTTGAATTTTCGATGAGTAGTTTGAATTGCTAAAGAATCGTTAGATTGTCCATAACTATTCCACATAGCATGAGATTCAGGCTCATCTAAGTACCAACAGCTTACATAAACCCATTCTTTTGCAGCTATTAATTGATTTTCAGTTTGAAAGTTGTCTTTTTCACCATTGAATAAATGAAGACTTCCTTCCCAGCTATCAGTGAATAAGTTTGCTTTTGGAATGAAAAAGCCCTGTTCCAGCATAGATATTAGTTTCACAAATGGAATATATCTTGTCAAAACAGTTTCTATTTCTATTTGTTTATCCATTTTCGAACGTCCTAATAAGCAGCTTGCTTACCCCAGTCATAGATGCCGCGTTTGTAGGCATAAATTAGCAAGACAAAGCCAATGATTATCATCGGTGCGCTTAGTATTTGCCCTTTGGTCATCCAGCCTAATAGGATGAATCCTTGGTCGATGTCTGGCTGACGAAAGAATTCAATAATGAAACGGCTAAAGCCATAACCCAACATGAAAATACCTGTCGCTGCCATACGAGGGCGTGGTTTTGATGAATACCACCATAAGAATAAGAATAGCAATAGACCTTCAGCAAGCGCTTCATATAATTGTGAAGGATGACGAGGTAACAGATACTGACCATTGACTTCGGTCATTAGCTCTTGCAGCTCAGGATTGGTCTGTAACTGCTGCATATCGAAAGATGCAGCTTGCGGGAAGTACGTCAACCAATTATAGCCGCCGTCAGAGACACGGCCCCACAGCTCACCATTGATATAGTTGCCAATGCGCCCAAACAATAAACCCGTCGGTACGCATGGCACGACAAAATCTAGTACTTGGAATGGTGTCTTTTTATACTTACGAGCAAAATATAGCATACCAAGCATGACGCCGATCAAGCCGCCATGGAATGACATACCGCCTTCCCAGACTTTGAAAAGGTAAGCGGGGTTTTGTAAAAATTCACCGAATTGATAAAACAATACATAGCCGACACGACCGCCCAAAATGACGCCAAGTGCGCCAAAAAATACCAAGTCGGACACCATGTCAGTGTTCCAATTGTCACGTTTGGTGCTGCGATACCAAGCCAGACCAAAGGCGGCGGCAAATGCTAATAAATACATTAGGCCATACCAGTGCACTTCTACTGGACCCAAAGACAGCGCTACAGGATCGTACTGAGGATGTATCATCATAAGGGCATCATAAATTTGGTAATAGAATGCTGCTCATAATAGCAAAATTCGTCCCTTGCGAATACTATGATGAGTGAATGGATGAGTGAATGGATGATTGAATGAATAGCAAAGCGATAAAAAAACCGATAAGATGAAAAAATCGCATTAATTTCTGAGGAATCATCATGCATCTATATTTATCAACGCCACCGCTTTTGAATGACAAAAATCAGAAATAACGGCTGATGAGACCTGATTAGCAAATAAAACCTTAAACGAGGTCTTTTACCTTTGCTAACAAGTACTTGTACAACAGAAAATTATTATAAAAGGAATGCTATGTGTATCGTCGCCATTGCTTGGCAGTTATTTGATGAGTTGCCATTGGTATTATTGTCTAATCGTGATGAGTTTTTGCAGCGTCCGACTGAGCCGCTACATCAATGGTCTGATCAGCCTATTTATGCTGGCCGTGATAAGCAAAGCGGTGGTACATGGCTAGGTATTCATCAGCAAGAAACACATGCACAAAATCCAGAATATCATGAGCAGAATGGACGTTGGGCTGCGGTATTGAACTTTCGTGATGGTGTGCAGGCAAGCAGTGATGAGCGCTCACGTGGTGCGCTCGTGACTGAGTTTTTAACGGGAGATTTAAGCCCGATGGATTTTGCCCGAAGTATTAATCTGCAAGATTATGCTGGGTTCAATCTTATTATTGGTGATACGGCACAAGCCGTCATCGTTAATAATCGCGGTCATGCACCCACACCATTACATGCAGGACTTCATGTCATCTCTAATGGTCAGCCAGAGGACAGTTGGTTTAAAACCGAGCGTCTACGTGGCAGGCTGCGGCAAGAGGTGTTACCTTTGATTGCTGAGGACAGCTCGCCTAAGTACTGGCAAGAAACTGCTTTTACTGTATTGTCAGATAATACGAAAGCACCAGTGGACCAACTACCAGAGACGGGTATGAGCATTGAGATTGAGCAGACCTTGTCTTCCGTTTATATCGAGCCTGTTGCTTTTGGCAATGCTGAAACCAGCAAACCCACTTACGGAACACGGACTCAAAGTATTTTAACCTTACGCCAAAATAGGGCATCAGACAAACAAATCCTTGCTGAACTTATCAGCCATAAACGCAATCATCCTGCAAATTCCAAATAAAAATGCCCACATTAATATCTACGTTTTTTAGATATCAATGTGAGCATGTGTTTTGTATTAAACTATCTATTTACTCCATTAACAAGTGATTGTCTTGCTCAGGAATAATAAGCTCTTGTCTAAGTGGTAGTTCGCGTGCCAGTTCTTGCAAGGCGCGACGATATACTCCGCGTTTAAAGTGAATCACTTGTCCGAGTGGATACCAGTAGCTGACCCATTGCCAATGGTCAAATTCCGGTTTTCCCTCATCAAAGCGGATGTGTTGAGTATTTGGCTCATCTAAGCGCAGCAAAAACCACTTTTGTTTTTGCCCAATACATAAAGGGTGCTGTCCATGACGGACATAGCGTTTTGGCAGGCGATAGCGCAACCAATCTTGCGTGACTGCCAATAAGTCCACATGACGCGGATGTAAACCGACCTCTTCCCAGAGTTCGCGATACATCGCATCCATCGGCGTCTCTCCACGGTCGATGCCGCCCTGCGGAAATTGCCAAGCGTTGTGACCAATGCGTTTTGCCCACAGAACTTGCCCTTGTGTATTTGCCAAGATGATACCGACATTGGCGCGAAAGCCGTCTGCATCTATCATGACTAAACCTTTTAATATGTCTAAAAATAGCTTATTCCCACATAACACCGTGACAGCAATCATAATTATTATAGGGTGACTGTTATCGATATCAGGCAAAAATAAGATTCATTACCGTTATTAAACCAAGAAACAAGCAAAATGTGTAACAGTATTTTGCTATAAAATGTTTCACGAGTTTAATCCTTTAAAATCAGTTAGTTATAAATGGATTTTTGTAAGCTTATTTTAGGCATTATGAAGACAAACCTAGGTCACAGTAAAAAAACTGTGTTCAGTATAAGGCTGAAAGTCAGGCTAGCGAAAGTGCACCCTCGAAAACAGACTCACCGAGCGCTCATGGCGATAATCTGACAAGAATAATCTAGGGCGTGTTCTCACTTTGAATTCATTTAGATCATTATCGATCGAATGGAGGGCGTATCCTAAGACAATGGCTGTATAAAATCTCGCTTTGGCTTATGCTACACTAGCCAAGCGGCATATCTTTCAAACAATAAAAAATAGGCAATACGTCAATTAAAATAAGGAATATCTACAATGTCAGAGTCAAAAGCAAGCGTCACATGGCAAGAGAACAAAGCCTTTATGGGCGTGTCACCATCAGGACATAATGTACAAATAGATGCTGATAAAGAAAAAGGTTCAAGCCCGATGGAGCTGATCTTACTAGGGCTGGGTGGCTGTGCGAGCTACGATGTGGTAGCGATCTTACAAAAGTCACGCCAAGAGGTGACAGACGTGCGTTGTGAACTGACCGCGCAACGTGCCGAAACTGTACCAGCAGTATATACCGATATTCACATGCACTTTGTTGTGACAGGGCAAGATATCAAAGACAAACAGGTTGAGAAGGCCATTCATTTATCAGCAGAAAAATACTGCTCTGCCAGTAGAATGTTGGTACAAGGTGGGGTGAATATTACCCATGATTTTGAAGTGATTGCAGGGTAGGGGCAAATAGAACAATGAATGTATTTTTTGGGTTAATCCCTGATACAGCAGCGTCAGCGATCTGGGCGATGGTGGTAGCAAGCTTATTGCCATGGGCGGTATCAATAGTTGCAAAAGCATCTGGCGGCTTTAAGTTCAGAAATAATGCGCATCCACGTGATTTTTTTCAGCATGCGACAGGGGTTGCAGCACGAGCTAATGCTGCACAGCAAAACAGCTATGAGACTTTGCCTATATTTTTGGCCGCAGTAATAACAGCGATGCTATTCTTTGTACCGCAATCGATTATCAATGTATTGGCTTGGCTATATGTGTTGATTCGTATCGGTTTTTGCGTGGCTTATATTACTAATTTGGCGATGTTTCGTTCTATCCTTTGGGCGTTATCGATGGCTTGTTCTTTGATGCTATTCTATCTAGCTATTCGAGTGAGTGTTTAGCGTTATTTGTTTCGTTAAGGTGCCAGTTTGAGAGAGAGGCAGTTATGATTATCGTACACTCATTCGTAGTGCACTAATGATAACTGCTTTATTTTTTTCTCGTTTGATACTGTCCCATAATATTTTTGCCTCGCTATAACCTTTGGTGAGCATCGCTAACCACTGCTTGTAACGACCAACCAATATCACTTCAGTTTTAGCCTGACCTTCCAAGAATTTTATCTGATGTGCAATCAAATCTTCCCATGCTAAAACAGTCAACGTTTCTGCATCATCGATATTGGCATCAACCTGCGCAATCAAATCGGGACGAGTGACCGCGCCGCGACCCAACATCAAATGCTCTGTACCTGCTTGCGTCATGCAGTTCTGTGCATGCTCTGCATTCCATATTTCGCCATTGGCAATGACGGGAATATCAAGCGCATTAAAGCTTTGAATCTTGTCCCAATAGGCTGGCGGCTTATATCCTTGGGTTTTGGTTCGTGCATGAATGGTCAGCCAATCAGCACCACTGTCGTTAATCGCGCCGCGAATATCATCCATGCGACTAGTATCGGTATAGCCTAAACGTATCTTAGCCGAGACTGGAATGTCGGCAGGTACCGCTTGACGCACCGCACTGATAATCTGATACATGGTTTCGGGTTCATCCAATAATACTGAACCACCACGATGGCTGTTTACCGTTTTAGCAGGACAACCAAAATTGATATCAATGGCAGGTGCACCAAGCTCGGCAGCATATGCTGCGTTATCTGCCATAAGTTGTGCTTCGCTACCCAAAAGTTGCAAATGAATCGGTGTGCCACAGGCAGTCTTGGCATCATGACGCAACTCTGGAACGTATTTATAAAATACATGCGCTGGCAAGACGTGTTGGGTCACGCGAATAAACTCGCTCACTGACCAATCATAGGGACGATCTAAATCTGCTGCAATTTGCGTTAGGATTTGTCGCATTAATGGATCTGTTAGTCCTTCCATTGGCGCAAGTAAGCGGACAGGATTGGCAAATAACTGACGGATGGTGTTTTGACGTGCTTGAAGTTGCTGACTATTATTCATGCTTGTTATTCACTGCTAAAAGGTCGTTATAAATAGAGGTAGACTAGGAATTCAAATTGACAACTACGAAGAGGGATTAAGTATTGCCAAAAATCACTTTTTTGCCTGTCTGTAATCCTGATATCAAGTCTTTGATATTATGGATGTCCAAATTACTCTGCGCACGTGTACAAGCAACGTAGAGTAAACGCAATTCTTCTGGGCTTATCTTGACCGCATTGGTGGTGACATCATAATAAAAATCATCATCTAACTGTACCTTTCCCCATTCAAGCCCTTTCGCCTTATGGGCAGTGGAGATAACATAGTCGGCATTTTCGATACTCGTTAGGCTATTGACTGCTTGACTCAATACGTTGGTGCCATGGTCATCGACCAATTTCACCAGAGTTTTTAGATCGCTGCCTTCATTGGTTTCAGCATATTCTTGTACATCAGACCAGTTATAGAAATATGCCAGCTCTGGCACACCATACGCCGATTTGCCATTTTTTAAGTTTTCGGCAGCCTGACAGAATTTCAGCATACGCTCGGTATCGGCTTGCAATGCCACGCGGTGTCCTAGCTTAAGTCCGGTCAATAATTGCGACATCGCAGCGGCATTGGTGCGGCATAGAATGGCATCTTTTTTACTATGAACCATACCTTTTTCAGTAGAAGACTGCTTGTTAGGATTGCCTTTTAACGGCACCTCTTCTTGCAATGCTTTGAGCAAAGTATTGGCAACTTCTGCAATCGGTTCACCGAAACGAAACGACTGCGTCAATAATGTTTGCGGCAATGGCAGCTTTTTCATCGCATTAACTGCGCCGCGCCACTCGTAAATCTGCTGGTGCGCATCGCCGACATAAATGACTTGCCGTGGTTGCTGCGTCAAAATTCCCATCATCAATGGGTCAGCATCTTGCGCTTCATCAAACAAGATAAAATCTGCTGGAATGCTTGGCTTAGATAGCGCCCAAAGTTTGAGATAAATATCATGCCCGATACCAGCAGGGTGACGTGCATCAATCGACTGTAGCCAGCGTTGCTCTACGGCAGGGTAGAGCATCTCACGTAATTGCTCTGCATCAGAATCATCGAGCCAACTCGGAAACAATATATGCCTTGGTGCCGGATAGCTGGCATGTGTACTACAAAAATTGCTGACTGCGTCACTAACGAATCGAGCTAATCTCGCAGGTGTGAGCGTAATGTATTTATTAATGCCATCCATTTGTCGGCGTACTTGTACCGGTTGCAGGCCCAAATCGTCGCCAAGACGCTTGGGTGAAAAGCGTGGCAAGGATAGTTTTGCCGTGATATCACGGGCGACATGCCGATAAGCAAGCGAATGAAAGGTGCGACATTCCACATGGGATGGAAACTTTGAACGAGCGTCATTGGCAATTGTTTTGTTAAAGGCTAAATATAAGCCGCGTCCACGTAGGCGCTCACCGATTAGTTTTAGCGTCGTGGTTTTACCGGCACCAGCATAAGCGACCACTTTAAACGACTTGTGATCCATCGCCATATTCAGCGCGCTCAGCTGCTCGTCAGTGGGATCGCTCATATAAGCTGGCATAGATGCGGACATAATAAAGCTACCTAAATACAAAAATTGATTAAAAACAAAAGGGGCAAAAAAAGCCACTGGGTAAACAATGGCTTATAGATGATGGTGATGCTAAAACGTGATAGTAAGCAATCAGCTGACTAATGAGGCAAGAATAAAACGGTGTAATGGTAGTTTAACGCATAGCTATATGTAATCAATAACTTTATTTTAGTCTGGATTAGACTGATAAGTGTTTTACTCTTTGTCTGTCGATACGAGAGTAGGACTAGACTTTTCTTTGATTAAGATTTTTGCTAATAACAGGCCCAGCTCAAACAATAACCACATAGGGATGGCTAGTAACAACATCGACACGCCATCGGGTGGTGTGACGACTGCGGACACGGCAAAACAACCAACGATAATATAACGACGTTTATCTTCTAGAGTCTGAATGGAGACAATCCCCACCAATATCAATAGTAAGGTGACGACAGGAATCTCAAAAGTCAGGCCAAACACCATAAATAGCTTAAGCGCAAAGCTTAAATAGCTATCGATATCCGTCATTGGCAAGACGTTCTGCGGGGCAAACATGATAAAGAATTTTAAGACGCCTTTCAGCACGATAAAGTAAGAAAAAGCCACGCCCGCATAAAACAAAAAGATAGAGGACATCAGCACAGGGATAGCGATTTTTTTCTCTTTTTTATATAACCCAGGTGCGACAAAAGACCAAATTTGGTACAAAATATAAGGCATGGCAAAGAAGGCCGCGACAAAGACAGTCAGGCGTATTGGTGCCATAAAGTTAGAGGTAATATCCGTGGCAATCATCGTCGAATTGGCGGGTAGCTGTGCGACCAATGGATCGGATAAGAAATTATAGAGCTCGCGTGAGAATCCAGCCAAGGCTAAGAATATCACTAACACTGCCACGCATATTTTGATCAGATGCGAGCGTAGCTCAATCAGGTGCTCAGTGATGGGCATATCAGCCAATGAACTTAATATATCACCAGATTTCTCGTTACTGGCTGTCTCAGTTGTTTTTTCTAAATCTGCATCTGCAATTTTTTCTTGACGACTTTTTTTGCGCTTAAATAAATTCATCAATCAGTCTCCTGCTTATTGACAGAAGCCTGTGTTTTTAAAGAAGGATCTAAATGGCTGTTTAATAATCTATCCGCTTTGTAATTCGGTAAATAGGGCGGCTGTGGCAAACGACGCGCTTTATCATAAGCGCCCAGACGGAACCACATATTTTCCCACGGTTTAGTAGTGATGATTTGAGCAGTTGGTTGAATATTATCACTAGAGGCAGTTTTTGAGGTTTCGTCGTCAGTACCATGTTTCAATAATTGCTCAGAATCTGCTGATTTTTCGTCCTGCTCGTAGGCGTAGTCAAACGCCTTTGGCGTGACAGATGGCGTGTTTTTTTGATCGCTAGCATCTTGCTGATTATTGCTTGTTTTATTATTGCGATGGTCGGCGTCTAGATCATGCGTGGCTTTCAGAGTCTGGTTTTGTGAAGACTCAAACTCCTGCATACTGCCGCGCATTTCTGCCATTTCACGCCGCATTTCTGCCTCAGTTTCACGGATTTTAGCCAGCTCTTTTTGCATTTGTTGCCGTGTTTCAGCTAGGTCTAGCTCAGCCTCTATTTCAGACTGTAGGGTAGAGACTGTACGGCGAATTTTGGCATACCACTGCCCAGCAGTGCGTGCTGCTTGTGGCAGTTTTTCTGGGCCCAAGACAATTAAGGCAATGACGCCAAAGAGGAGTAATTCAGAAAACCCAATATCAAACATAATGGTTGATTATCACTATCTAGATGCCAGCAGTATCATACCCAGCACTATACTTGGTATTATCAATGGTGCTTATCGTCAACAGGTGCAGTATTGATATCGCTATCCTGCACCTTACTGGTTGCCGCGTGATCTGTTGGGTGTGCATTGCCATCATGGTCGAGAACTGCATGCTTTTTGGCATGCTCTGTATTCTCATCTTTGACCGCTTCTTTAAAGCCTTTGACGGCACCGCCCAAATCCTTGCCCGCATTTCTAAGTTTTGAGGTGCCAAATACGACCACCACTACCACCAATAATATCAGCCAATGTGTAATGGAAAAACTGCCCATAATGATATCCTTAATGTCTTGATTGTAATATCTATATATGAATGCTTTTATTTTATAGAATATTGATCTGTTAAACAAAAAATATAGATAAAAGATGCGAAGCTAAAAGAGCTATATTATAACCTGCCATTGTGACAAAAAGGTGAAAGCAATCATAATCAAAACAAGTAGAGGTTTGTTTTACGATTTCGCCCGTTATCGTTACTGGATTAACTTTACCGTGTCACAAGTTATCGCGAGGCCTTTTCGTCGATGCCTGATAGCCCAAAGCGACGACCCAGCTCGTTTAACACAGCGTCTGACTCTATATCGAACCACGCTAGCCCCACCAACGTATGAAACCAGACATCGGCAACCTCATAAATGAGCTCATGACGAGCCTCGTCATATTGTGCTTTGTTAGTTTTCTCATCGCAATTGGCAAAGTCTTTGGCAGCGATAATGCTTTCTGTGCTTTCTTCGCCCACTTTTTCTAGGATTTTATTCAACCCTTTTGCATATAAGCTTGCCACATAAGAGCTGTCGGCATCCGCTTGTTTGCGCTCTGCCAATACGTTATCAAGCTGCTGTAAAATGGAGGTGTTACCTGTTGCGGTATTATGATCTTCAACTGCGTTATTCGTACTATCCGCATTCATAGCATCATTTGTATCAGTGTTATGGCTGTGAGAAGTAGCGCCAGACGCTTCAGAGGATTGATAAATATCTGCTGGGTCTTTTAGTATTTTATCGACGGTTTGCCACTCAGGGGTTTGCCCAGACAAATCCAAACGCTGATAAAAGCAAGACTCGCGACCAGTATGACAGGCGATACCACCAGCCTGAGTCACACTCAATACAATCACATCAGCATCACAATCTAAGCGAATATCATGGACAGTCTGAGTATGCCCTGATGATTCGCCCTTATGCCACAGCTTGGCACGTGAACGTGAAAAATACACGGCAGTTTTTGTTTGTGCTGTTAATTGAAGTGCTTCAGCATTCATCCAGGCCATCATCAAAATGCGCCCTGACTCGTGATCTTGAGCAATCGCAGGAATCAAACCATCAGCGCTAAACTTTATGGCAGTTAGCCAAGCAGGTAAAGTCATAATCTGTCTATCGTCTTATAATTAGGAAGTGGTCATTAGTCAGTAAGAAAAGTTAAAGCTCGAATAAATGCGGGTATAAAGCTTTCTTAATCGTGTTATCTAGCGTGGTTATTTTATTTAGGCGAAAATCATAATTGACAAAATGCTGCCTTGCCTTTGCCACTATTTCGCCATTATGCATACGCATGGCTTTAAACACAATATTGCCACCATTATCACATAATGGCTCAACGCCGACCTCAAACAAAAGCTCTTCACGCGCCCGTACACAGCTAAAAATGCTCAGCTGTAGCTTATTAATAATCAAGCCTTGATGATCGGCATTGATCTCTTTAATCCCTTTAGAATATAAAAAGCGCTGCATTGCTTCAGTCAGTAGGGCGGTCAATGATTGCAGTGCTAAATGCTGACCCATATCAATTTCGGTATTGCGCACCCGCATCACCGTTTCAAACACAAATATTCCGTCATCAAAGTTTAGTTCTTGGTTTGACAACGTCGTCTCCTAGAGTGATTGTCCATAATCAGTTGTTCTGTTGAGCAATTGGCAAGCTAGCCGAATAGTTAAAAATAAACATGCATCGTATGATCTACGGTCAGTAGATGCAGTAATTGGCGTTGTTTATTGGCACTTAAAATGTAGCGACGCTCAGTCTCTACTTAAGCACAGCTTAAACCGAGATTCAATCTATTTACAAAAAAATTCGTGGTTTATGAGGCTTTATAGAGATTTTAATAATGTATGGTGCTATCGAACATGATTCAATAGTACCTGACATGAGTTTTTATCCAGCGACAAATATGAAATGAGGCAAGGAGCGCTGAAGCCTTGTGTCTGGTTTATGGTAAATAATTAATTGTGGCTGCATGATTATTAGCGCTATTTTATCTTATTTATATCTTATAAATTAATGATAGCTAAAAAAGAAAGGTCTTTATGACGACTAAAACGGCTAGGACATGTACTTTTGTTAAGACGAATGACAAGCATGAATTGTCTATTAGAAGAGGGCTGAAACTTTACTTGGCAAAATAGCACACTATCTGCTAAAATAGCGCCTCCCACCTCGAGGCAAATAGAGGTTTAGTGGTTGTTTTTAAAGCCACTATTCATTCTAACTATTTGACGACCAGGTTCTATTAAAGACAAAGAGGCAAATCATCATGAAAGTTAAGATGAAAACCAGAAGCGGTGCAGCTAAACGCTTCAAAAAAACAGCAAACGGCTTCAAGCGTAAGCAAGCAAACAAAAGCCATATCTTGACCAAGAAATCAGCTAAGCGTATTCGCCAGTTGCGCGGTCTTAAGATGGTGGACAAGTCTGACGAAGCAGCAGTTCGTCGTATGTGCCCATACATCTAATAGCCTATCGTCATATGTATTTAATCAAGCGCTGTTTAATTCATAGCTACTTAGTTAAAAATATTTGACCTTGCAATTTGATAACGATGTCTACTATTTGATGACATCGTGATTCGTTTAATAATGATTAACAATATCTTGGAGTAATTTATGGCCCGTGTAAAACGTGGTGTACAGGCGAATCGTCGTCACAAAAAAATCTTAAAGCGCGCAAAAGGCTACTACGGTGCCCGTTCACGTGTTTACCGCGTAGCGGTACAAGCAGTGACCAAAGCTGGTCAATATGCTTATCGTGACCGTCGCAACAAAAAACGTACCTTCCGTCGTCTTTGGATTGCACGTATCAATGCTGGTGCACGCTTAAACGGCTTAAGCTATAGCCGCTTTATCAATGGTATGAAAAAAGCCAACATCTCAATCGATCGTCGCGTACTTGCTGACATCGCTATGCATGATGCAGCGACTTTCACAGCATTGGTCGAAAAAGCAAAAGCGGAACTAGCATAAATATTAACTATCCTTTAGATATTAAATAGATATAACGCTTATCTGATTAAGCATCTAAACGAATAGGACTAATATTGATTAATAGGTCGATATTAATAAAAGCTACCGCTGGTCGGTGGCTTTTTTTATATTAAATTATTTTATGGCTAGTTTTATTAATGCTTAAGCTCATTGTGCTTTTCGTGATATTGCACATCTAATCGTCTAAATATTCAAGCCATTCACATAACTGGTATTTATTTTTTGTTATTCGAAAGTAGTTAGGTACAATTAGCGAAACACAAGTAGTTAATTAAAAATAACTAATTACGAGCAACTAATTGAAAGTAGCTAAATACGAATAACTAAATACGAATAACTAATTAAAAGTAACTGGGTAAATGGTTTGCAATATTTGGTCAAATCCCTACAATTAATAGTCTGTTTAAATCAGGAATAATGCGTCTTATGACTACCCCTGTTGCCACCAACGATTTGTCGGCGCTACCGACTTTGTCTTCAGAGCTCAATGAGCTAAATGAAGCTCAGCTAACTGAATTTGCCAGTGCTGCTGAATCTTTAATCTTACAAGTAACTGATGCGCGTGTGCTGCAAGAGTTGCGTGTGCAATTGACTGGCAAAAAAAGCCCACTAACCGGCTGGTCGAAGCAGATGGGTAAGCTCAGTGCTGACGATAAAAAAACTTATGGCGGCTGGTTACATCAAGTGCGGATCCGTATTCAAGAATCGTTGACCAATCAGCAGCAGCAGCTGGAAGTCGCGGCATTAAACGCCAAGCTTGCAAGCGAGAGCATTGATATTACATTGCCTGCTCGCGGTGGTCAAAAAGGCCATTTGCATCCAGTGACCATGATTACCCAGCGTATGCAGCAGTATTTTATACAAGCAGGTTTTAACGTCGCCACCGGCCCTGAAGTTGAGAGCGATTACTATAACTTTGAAGCGCTTAATATCCCATCGCACCATCCTGCACGCGCGATGCACGATACATTTTACTTTGATGCGCATTATTTGTTGCGTACGCACACCAGTCCAGTGCAAATTCGCACCATGGAAAAGAATGAGCCACCGATTCGTATTATTTGTCCCGGTCGCGTCTATCGTAATGACTCGGACCAAACTCATTCGCCGATGTTTCATCAGTTAGAAGGGCTTATGGTTACTGAGTCGAGTACCTTTGCTGAGCTAAAAGGCTTGATTAGTGAGTTCTTAGAAGCTTTCTTTGCCAAAGAATTAACCGTTCGTTTCCGTCCGTCATTTTTCCCATTCACTGAGCCTTCTGCTGAAGTTGATATCTTAGATGACAATGGCAAATGGCTTGAGGTCATGGGCTGCGGTATGGTGCATCCACAAGTGCTGACCAACTGCGGTATTGATGCCGAAAAATACACTGGCTTTGCCTTTGGTATGGGTATTGAGCGCTTTGCGATGCTCTATTATGGTATTGATGATTTGCGCCTGTTTTTCCAAAACGACGTACGCTTCTTAAAACAGTTTGGCTAACGTTTCCCTCGTTGATATAACAGATTAATACGTCATCCTTTATTCTAAAGTCTTTATTATAAAATTCTGATCCGAGATATTTATGAAAATTAGTGAGCAGTGGCTACGTCAATGGGTAAACCCCAACAATACCAGTGAGCAGTTGGCCGAACAACTCACCATGGCAGGGCTAGAGATTGATGATCGCTATGCGGTCGCCCGTGCCTTTAGTGGTGTGGTCATCGGTGAAGTCGTCAGCGTCGAGCAACATCCAGACGCTGATAAACTGCGAGTTACGCAGGTAAATATCGGTGAAGCTGAACTGCTACAAATCGTATGCGGTGCGCCTAATGTCTACGTCGGTATGAAAGCACCTGTTGCGACCGTTGGGGCAGTGCTCCCAAGCGATGACAAGAAAGGCTTTAAAATTAAAAATGGTAACCTACGCGGTGTCGATTCTAACGGTATGCTCTGCGGTGCGTCTGAAATTGATTTAACCGATAGCATTGATGGTCTTCTCGAGCTACCAGCTGATGCACCGATTGGTACAGATATCCGTGAATATTTAGGTCTAGATAACCAAATACTGGATATCTCTATCACACCAAACCGTGGTGATTGTTTTAGTGTCCGTGGTATTGCGCGTGAAATATCAGTCATTAACGACTTGCCTGTACAGATGCCAGAAATTTCTAACAATGTAGCGGTTGCTGATACTGATACGCCAGCGGTAACGGTCAGTGCAATTGAGGCGTGCCCACGCTATTTACTACAATCAATCAGCAATATTGATCGTAGTATCGATACGCCAAAGTGGATGCAAGATGCGTTGGTTCAATCAGGACTACGCTCGCACAACTTTTTGGTTGATGTGACCAACTATGTATTGATGGAATTGGGTCAACCGCTACATGCTTTTGACGCCGATACCATTGTTGGTGATATCGTGGTTCGTTTGGCACAGCCTGCTGAGACCATTACCTTGCTGAATGAGCAAACCATTACCTTAACGGGCGATGAGCTGGTAATAGCTGATGATAAAGGCGCTCTTGCTCTTGCTGGTATCATGGGTGGTCAGCGTAGTAGTGTGACTGATAGCACGACCAATATTATTGTAGAAAGCGCTTTCTTTGGTCAGCTTGCTATTGCTGCACGTGCACGCCGTTTTGGTTTGCACACTGATGCTTCACAACGCTTTGAGCGTGGGGTAGATTTTGAATTACCAGCGCTGGCACTGGCGCGTGCTGTTGATTTGATTACTAGCGTTACTGGTGGTCATGCAGGTTTTATAGTCAAAGCAGAAAATACTGAGCACTTGCCAGCCCGTGCACCAATCACTTTGCCAATCGCTAAAGTTCGTGATGTCATCGGTATTGAGATTGAGCCAGCGGTTATGGTGCGTATCTTAACCCAATTAGGGTTTGAGGTAGAGCAGCAAGCGGATAGCCTTATTTGCAAGCCGCCTTCTTATCGTTTTGATATGAGTATCAAAGAAGATCTCATCGAAGAGATTGCCCGCATTTATGGTTATGACAATATTCCAAGCGTCCTGCCGCACTTGCAGGTAAGCATGGATTATGATGATACGGCAGACTTGACGCACGAGATGAAGCTAGCACTGGTCGATAATGGCTATATGGAAGCGATCAGCTTTAGCTTTAGTGATGCAAAAATAGAAGCATTACTTGATGATGAAGCATTAGGAGAAGTATTAGCACTAGCCAATCCTATCTCTAGTGATTTAGCAGTGATGCGTCGTACTTTGCTATCAAGTTTATTGCCTTGTGTACAATACAATCTCAATCGTCAGCAGCCACGCGTACGTTTCTTTGAAACAGGTCTGAGCTTTGTTGGTCAAAGTATTAGCGATTTGGTACAAACGCCAAGTATTGCCTTGGTCGCAGTCGGTGATATTTGGGATGAGCAAGCTTATCAAAACCGTGCGCTAGACTTTTATGACCTTAAGCACGATATCGAGCAACTGCTACCAGCGCAAATCGATAGCATGCGTATCCGCTACGAGCGTAGTGAGCTTGCCTTCTTACATCCGGGTCAAAGCGCCAAACTATATATTGATGATGCGTATGTCGGTTGGCTTGGTCAATTGCATCCTAATACGGCCAAACAGCTAGACTTACCGGCTACTTGGGTCGCCCAATTATCACTTGCACCTTTGCTAACGCTGGCTCGTGAACAGCAGGCGATTACCACGCCAAGTAAATTCCCACAAGTACGCCGCGATATTGCCATTTTAATAGATAGCGAAATCAGTTTACAGGCATTAGAATCGACGATTCGTGCTGCCGCAGGTGAGCTATTGACTGATCTATGGTTATTCGATGTTTACCAAGGTGATAAAGTACCAGCAGGTCAGCGCTCATTGGCATTTGCGTTGATATGGCAGGATAGATCGCAGACCTTGTCTGATGAAGCTGTGAAAACAGCGACTGACAAGGTAGTACAAGCACTAACTGAGCAACATGCTGCAAAACTGCGTGACAGCTAATACATAACATTCATAATAGCCTATGCTCTGTAGCCTTTCTTGTTATGAGGCTATAGAGCATTGCTATTTATAAAGATTGTTATCTTAGATAAAATTTTATAAAAAAAGTTAAGTGGTTATTATCAAAGGATTTTAATTCAGACTTTATTAAAAGAATAACCAAAAACCTTTATACTAACTAAGCTTAACCCTCATACCGCTAAACCATGATATTCGACATCACGACATAGCATAGGAGTCGTACTGTGAGCACCTTAACCAAATCTGACATGATTGAGCATTTGATGAGTCATCTTAACCTGACACGCCAAGAAGGCCGCTGTTTGGTAGAGAATTTTTTTGATGAGTTGTCAGAGAGTTTGATTGATGGCAACGAGGTCAAGCTTTCAGGCTTTGGCAACTTCGAGCTTAAAGATAAAAGCAGCCGTCCAGGACGCAACCCTAAGACAGGAGAGCCCGTGGCTGTATCAGCACGCCGTGTGGTCACCTTTAAAACGGGGCAAAAATTTCGTCAACAGGTTGATGAGCGTCTATTTGATGAATAGCTGTCACTCATCTCTATAAAATTCTGACCAGTGAAAGATCTTATAATGTCGCGATGATTTTTCAGGATCAGTGTGCGTTGTCTATAGCTGTCAATGCAAAGTGTGACAACAAGCATTAAATCTTCAAGCCCGTTATCATATATATTAAATAATAGGCATAAAAAAAGAGAGCATAGGCTCTCTTTTTTTTACTACAGTATATCTATCGTTGGATACGATAAAATTACTGAGCTGGTTCTTCAACAACAACTTCGTCAGATGCTGCAACAGCAGTATCAGTTTCGCTAGCCATATCTACGCTAGTAGTAGTACCGTCTACAGGAACTTCAGCGTCCATTTCGTCAGTAGCAGTTGCAGCTTGTGCATCAGCGATATCAGCTTCAGCGCCGGCAACAGCAGCGTCAGCATCAGCAGTCATTTCGCCTTCAGCAGCAGCTTCGTTTAGCTCTTCTGAAGCGTCTTGCACTTCTTCTTGCGCGTCAGATAAATCTTCAGCAGCGTTTTCTTTGTTGCTGTCACAGGCAGTTAGGCCCATAGTTGCAGTCATGATACCAGCTAGAGCAAGTAATTTAAGTTTCATAAGGTTTTCTCCGGGAAAATGAAATGAGCAGTAGCAGCAGCAAAGGTTGAATGTCCGAGATGTCTCAGAATTCAACTAGTCTTAGTCACAGCTACTCAGCTTCCACGCATTCTATATGTTTTCTTTTCAAATGAAAAGACCCTGTACAATTGAGTAACAATAAAATTGTAAAAAGTATTTTACATAGCTTATCTAATATAATTTTTAATACAACAACCTCAATTAATCGACGTATAATTAATGCAAATCGAGCCATTTTCGTAACCAATTGGCGAACATTATGGTGTGGCGTTGCCTCTTAAATAGATTCTATTAAACAAGTTTTACTTAATAAAGCAGGTAACAGGTTAATTGCTTATTAGAATGGAAGGATAGTCAAAGACTAGAAAAACAGCGGGTAGGTGAGGCATCTATTAGGCATGATTAATAGCAAATCGAGTCAACAACTAAACAATATAAATAACTACCCATGCGCATGGCAGGGTGTATCGTATGTTTCGGGAGTAAGAATATGAAATGGCAAGGCAGACGAGGTAGCTCCAACGTACGCACGAGTAGCGGTGGTGGCAAAATGATTGGCGGTGGTATCGGCGGTATTATTATCGCGGGTATTTTGTGGTTAGTATTTGGGGTCAATCCCATGACCGCTTTACAAACGGGCCAAGTAGTAGCAGGTGGCGGTAGCAATACTTCAACCGAGCCGGCGACCAGTGACGATCGTGATACGCAGTTTGTAAAAGTAGTGCTAGCCGACACAGAAGAAGTGTGGCATCAAATATTCAATGAAGGTGGTAGTACTTATCAAGAGCCGTCATTGATACTCTTTAATGGACAAGTCAGCTCGGCTTGCGGTAGTGCCAGCTCTGCAACGGGTCCATTCTATTGTCCAGGAGACCAGACGGTCTATCTAGATACTTCTTTCTTTGTAGAAATGCGGCAAAACCTTGGTATTACAGGTGATCAACAAGGATCAGGTAATAGCGAAAACCAAGGAAAAGCGGGAGATTTTGCGCAAGCTTATGTGATCTCGCATGAAGTTGGTCATCATGTGCAGACGCTGTTGGGTATTAGTCAGCAGGTCAATGAGGCGAGTCGCCAAGTCACGCGTGCAGAAGCCAATAAGCTCTCCGTGTTACAAGAGCTACAAGCTGATTGCTTCGCGGGTGTATGGGCGCAGCGTAATCAAGAACGTGTTCAGTTTTTAGAAGCGGGCGATATAGATGAAGCCATCAATGCAGCCAGCCAAATTGGTGACGATCGTTTGGCGCGTGTGAGTGGAGGCGCGGTAGTCCCTGATAACTTTACCCATGGTACCAGTCAACAGCGTGTCCAATGGTTCACTCGTGGTTTGGAGAGCGGCAATGTGCAGACCTGTGATACCTTTAGTGGGGCGTTATAGACGCACTGGCTTTTGACCAATAAACCAAATGCTAAACACAAAAAAGCCTGCAATTGATTGCAGGCTTTTTTTGTCTTAAAACATTCTAAGCAGAGTTATGCGTATACAGAATAAAAGCAGTTAACCTAATTAGAGATTATCTGCTGTTATTTAAAATATAAGCACCAGCACCACCTATTGCAGCACCACCAAGTGCGCCACGAGCGATGTCTTTGCTATCGCCGCCACTTTTGATAAGTGCACCAGCAGCAGCGCCAGCAGCAGCACCTTTAGTCGTGTTGCTCAAACCACTGTTGTATCCGTTACAGCCACCCATAATAAGAGCCGAGCTAGTAAGTGCAGTCATTGCAAGAGTTTTAGCAAATTTCATAATGTCACCTGTTGAGTCGTTAAATTTAAAATACAATATACATGATATTTTCGAAGACGTTCTACTATTTCCTATAGTAATCGTTTGGTACCTTTCTAGTCGTGGTAAAAACGCTAATCTTTGCAAATGTACTGTAAAGTATGTTGCCTCACTGTATCGATGGTAGCGCCTTTGCTTAGGATTATTGTATTTGATTCAATAATACGCTAACTGTTTTCGTGTGCCCTAGTTTCTTTAGCTATAAAAAAAGACCGCTTAGAAGCGATCTTTTTTATAATAGCAGTGATAAGACGATTAGTTTTGCGATTTACGTTTCATTTGCTCAAAGAATTCATCATTGGTCTTCGCTTCTTTTAAGCGATCCAATAAGAATTCGGTGGCTTGCACGCCATCCATCGGTTGTAGCAATTTGCGTAGAATCCAAACTTTGCGCAATTTATCTTCATCAAGCAGGCGCTCTTCGCGGCGAGTGCCAGATTTTTTGATATTAATCGCAGGGAAGACGCGTTTTTCAGCCAAATCACGCTCAAGCGTAATCTCTTGGTTACCGGTACCTTTAAATTCTTCAAAGATAACGCTGTCCATCTTACTACCAGTATCGATAAGGGCACTGGCAATAATCGTCAAGCTACCACCTTCTTCAACATTACGCGCGGCACCGAAGAAACGTTTTGGACGTTCCAATGCATTGGCATCCAGACCACCGGTCAGTACTTTACCCGATGAAGGAATAACGGTGTTGTAGGCACGGGCGAGACGAGTAATAGAATCAAGTAAGATGACAACGTCTTGCTTGTGCTCAACCAAGCGCTTGGCTTTCTCGATGACCATTTCGGCAACCTGTACATGGCGCTGAGGTGGCTCATCAAAGGTCGAAGCAACCACTTCACCGCGTACCGTACGTACCATCTCGGTGACTTCTTCTGGACGTTCATCGATTAGTAGCACGATTAGATAGCACTCAGGATTGTTACGAGTGATGGATTGGGCAATGGTCTGTAGCAACATCGTCTTACCGGCTTTTGGCGGTGCGACGATAATAGAGCGCTGACCTTTACCAATCGGAGCAATCAGATCGATAATACGACCAGTCAAATCCTCAGTAGTACCGTTACCTAGCTCGAGCTTTAGTTGCTCAGTTGGGAATAGGGGAGTCAAGTTCTCGAAGATAAGCTTATGACGTGAACGATCTGGCGTATCAAAGTTGATTTCACCAACTTTCAATAGCGCAAAATAACGCTCAGAATCTTTTGGCGGGCGAATGGTGCCAGCGATACTATCGCCAGTCTTTAGGCTAAAGCGACGAATTTGGCTGGGGCTGACATAGATATCATCAGGGCCTGCTAAATAAGAGCCTTCTGAGGAGCGTAAAAAACCAAAACCATCAGGGAGAACCTCAAGTACACCATCACCGTAGATGGCTTCACCGTTACGAGCATGGGTTTTTAGGATAGCAAAGATGATGTCTTGTTTACGGCTACGCGCCATATTATCAAGACCCATTTCTTTGGCGATGGCCAATAGCTCGGCGATTGAGTTTTTCTTTAATTCAGTTAGATTCATAGATAGGTCATTAGCAATTGGTCAGATGAGAGATGCCATTAGCAGCACGAATCACGATATTGATTAAAACAACGATTGTAGGGCGATAGAGGGTGTGGGCACAGAGCTGGATTTATGTAGTAAAAATTTTATGTGTCAGCTTACGTACGCGTTGCGGGTTTTGCTGCAAGGTCATAAGAAATGAAGATAAAGAAGGCCACATAAGAGTCTGCGTCAAAAACTCAGTATCAGTAATTGTGTTTAGTCATTTCGTTCAGTAATGGTGTTTATAATGACGATTGTGTTTTTGTTGATAAACACGAGGAGAATAGCGACAAGATACTTAGGAAAACCGTTAGTTTTCTCTTGTCAGCAGACTATACGGTTTTCATAATGGCATTGTCAATAATTTTTGCTAAAAAAGTCATATAATTGCGGTTTTTGCATAAAAAACAAGCAAAAAAGCCATTACCTATACAAGATAATGGCTTTTTCGATTAATCTGGCTTTCTGTGCATTTGCTAGTATTTAAACTAGTTAAAACTAGCAGTATCACTTATAGATGTTTATCTATTACTTTAGCCAATTCAGCTTTTGGTTGTAAACCCATTACTGAGTCAACTTTTTCGCCATCTTTGAATACAAATAGCGTTGGGATGTTACGAATACCAAAACGGCTGGCTGCTTGCGGGTTGTTGTCCACATCAACTTTGACGATTTTGATTTTGCCTTGATACTCAGATGCTAGGTCTTCTAGAATAGGGGCAATTGCTTTACAAGGACCACACCACGTTGCCCAAAAATCTACCAATACTGGTACATCTGATTGTAGGACGTCTTGGTCAAAATTTGCATCGGTGGTGTTAACAATAAGGTCTGACATAGTTTTTCTCTCTTGTTTTATTATTTCTATCGCTACTCATCGACATGCATATTGGTTTAATAATAGATTGGTCAGCAGCTAAAGAAGCGTTAAGAACTGGTGAAAATGTGCCATTATATTAACATGTTTGCCCAGATTTGACAGATACAGGCCGGTTAAATTGCTCAACAATTACTATTAGCACAATAAATCAACACATAACGACACAAGTACTGTTTTACCTGTCACCTTTGCCATCTATTGTCGTTTTAGCTCTGTGCTCGAACATGGTTCTCATGGTTTGGTTCAGTCTCAACTTTTAGCCAAAAACCTTATGTCGATAAGTCAGTTTAGATGCGATCTTCGGCTTAGCATTTTTAATGCACGACAGTATTTATTCTCAAGCTCAACAATATAAGTAGCTTCTTTTATGCCTTTTACTGATGAAAAAATCCTAACCCTTAACGCCCAAGAAAGTGCCTATCCGCTTGAGTTCTTCAAAGCGTTCGCGAAAGACGTTACCGTTTACGAGGATGACGATATCTGGGTGGTCGATAAGCCAGCCGGACTGCTGAGTGTCGATGGCAAAACGCTAAAGGTGAGTTTGCTGGCGCGACTAGAGCGTGCCAATCCTGCGGTTAAATTGATTCACCGACTGGATATGGATACCTCTGGTTTATTGATTTTTGCAAAAAATGCCGCTGCGCAAACCAATATCAGTAAGCAGTTTATTGAACGTCTGCCGCAAAAAAAGTATCAAGCACGGGTTTTTGGCGCATGGGAGAGCGTGGGTGTAAAAGGCAAAATCTCAGTGCCAGTACGCTATGAGCCAAGCACCAAACCGCGCCACATCGTTGACCACGACTGGTCAAAGCACGCGCTAACCTTGTATGAAGTGCTTGCGCATGAAGACTGCAACGGTCAAACAGTCACGCGAGTGATGTTAAAACCAGTCACTGGGCGCAGTCATCAGTTACGTGTCCATATGGTGCACGTCGGTCACGTCATGATAGGCGATCCCATTTATGCTGAAGGGAATGCATTGACAATTGCGCCACGGCTCAATCTGCATGCGCAGCAACTGCGTCTTAAGCATCCGGTACTAGGCGCATGGATGGACTGGGAGAGTCCCAGCCCTTTTTAAGGCGTCTGCTTTGGTTTATAGGTTGTTTAAACATTATTACTAATATTGTGTTATGGGATAAAAAATAAGTAAGCTAACTATAGGGATAAAATTATGCTTAAGATCACGGCGACCAGACAAGCCATCAAGAAGCGCTTTAAACGCAAAAAATCACCAGCAGCGCCGCCAGTAGATTGTGATGTGCTTATTGTCGGTGCAGGACTTGCCGGTATCGGGATGGCCTGTCAATTACAACAACGCAAGCCAAAAAAGAAAGTGAGTAAGCAGGCAAAAACGCCACCATTTATCGTATTAGAAAAGCGCTCGGATCTAGGTGGTACTTGGGATTTATTTACGTATCCTGGTATTCGCTCTGATTCTGATGCCTTGACCTTTGGCTATAGTTTTAGACCGTGGTTGGATCATCGAATGCTGGCAGCAGGTGAGGATATTAAGAGTTATATCGCTGATACGGCGCGTGAATTTGGCATTACTGAACATATTCGCTATCAGCATGAAGTGCAGCAGCTGTCATGGTCAAGTCGTGATCAACAGTGGTCAGCCACGATCAAAAATCATGTGAGTGGTGAGGTGTCTACGTTGACCGCAAACTTCGTCGTCGGGGCAACCGGCTATTATGACTATGAGCAGGGTTATCAACCGCATTTTGAAAAGGAAGAAGATTTCCAAGGTCAAATCGTCCATCCGCAGCATTGGAACAACGTTGATTATCATGATAAAAAAGTGGTCATTATTGGTAGCGGTGCCACAGCGATGACGTTGTTGCCTGCGATGGTCAATGAAGACGATGGTCAATGCGTGCAACACGTCACGATGTTGCAACGTTCGCCGACTTATGTGGCAAGCGTACCTGGCGATGATTATGCGCTTGAGTGGCTATCTGCTAAATTCTCGCCTTTATCGAAACAGCAAGCTTATACGCTATTGCGGGCGCGTAACGTCTTAAGACAGCAAGGCGTTTATCAGTTTGCTGCCCACGCACCGAAAGTATTAAAAGCGCTATTAACCTATGGCGTGAAAAGAGAGTTGAAAGGTAGTGGTGTCGCTGTTGATCATTTTGTTCCTGCTTACAATCCATGGGATGAGCGACTCTGTGCGGTGCCAGATGGTGACTTATTCAATACCTTACACAGCAAAAGAGCAGGGGTGGTCACTGACCAAATCAGCCACTTTACTAAAACGGGCATCATGCTTGAGTCGGGTAAACATCTTGATGCTGATATTATTGTCACCGCAACGGGATTGAAGCTGCAAATGCTCGGCGGCGCGTCATTGTATATTGATGGTCAGCCAGTCAAAGTGGGTGCACGTATGACCTACAAAGCAGTCCTAGTTGAGGATGTTCCCAATATGGCCGTGATGTTTGGTTATATCAATGCTTCGTGGACTTTAAAGGTAGACTTAGCCTCTCAGTATATCGTACGGCTACTTGATTATATGCAGACCCATCGTTATCAGGTCGCTGTGCCACAAGCTGAGACCAAGCGTGAAAAAGTACAAGTTCAGTCAGATACGGTGATGGGTGCGCTATCGGCGGGTTATATTAAGCGAGCTCAGGACGAGTTACCCAAGCAAGGCGATCGCTACCCTTGGCATGTGACGAATAATTATGTCAGCGACCGCATTATGCTCAAACACCGTAAAATAAAAGACGATTGGTTACGTTTTAGCCGTTAGAATTTTGGTGGCTATCAATAAAGTCAGCAACTTGGTTGCTTAGCATTTGCCATAAGGTTTCTTGCGCACTCTTGCTGCCCCACGCATTGTGCGGACTAAATATGACCCGTGGATGATTAGCAAGGGTCAATAAAGGGTCGTCTTTGACAATCGGCTCTTGCTCAAACACGTCGCTGGCATAGCCGATGATTTGCTCATTATTGATGGCATCGGTCAGTGCTTGGCTATCGACAACGCCGCCGCGAGCCACATTGACGATAAGCGGTTGCTTGGTCATTTTTGCCAAGGTGTCTTTATTAATGAGATGTTGGGTTTGCGCATTTAATGGACAATGTAAGCTCAACACATCAGCGCGGGCAAGCACTTCATCAAACGCGGTATAGTCATCATTACGAGGTGCCCGTCCTTGATGTTCTGCCCACAATACGCTCATACCAAAAGCACGAGCAATCTCGGTGACGCGTTTGCCGATAGTGCCGACCCCAATAATCCCTAGCGTTTTATCTTCTAAATCTATCAACGGAATATCCAGCAGGCAAAAATTACCGTTTGCCTGCCATGTGCCGTCAGCGACTTTTTGATGATAATAAATACCGGCACGCATAGCCGTCAGCATGAGCATAAAGGTATGCTCAGGCACGCTTTTAACCGCGTAACCTGCGACGTTATATAGCGCGACATTATGCTCAACACAAGCCTCTTGGTCGACGTTATTCATACCGGTCGCTGTCAGCTGGATAAGCTTCAGGTTGGGGAGTTTGCTTATTACGTCAGCGTCAATTTGGACTTTATTGGTGATGATAATATCAGCGTCTTTGCAGCGCGCCAAAATGACCTCATTGTCTCTTGGCGTGTCATCATAAGTCACATAGTCACTGATGCCTGTCGGTGCTGGTAAATCGACGCCATCAGAAAACGTACCTTTATCTAAAAAAACCGCTTGCATGGCTATTCCTTATCTCATTGTTATTTTAAATGGGTTTGCATGATTATCGAGGTAATGTAGCACGTTGGTGAATGGTTTTTGATGATGAGTCGTTATCTTATTATTTTATATGACCAACTTATGCTTGGCGTTGAAGTAATCTTGCATCAATCTGCTCTTGAAAAGTCAACTTAACGCACTCATCTAGCCGCTAACGTTATATAATGGTTCGGCCAAAACGTTGGCTTGATTTATGTGGCTGCTTTGCACTGACGTTTTTTGACGGGTAGTGGCGTGAGTAAGCAACCTTTGCCAGCATTACTAGCCACCATTGCTATCTACCTATTTTCTTATCATCTGAGTACAAAAAGACATCGCCTTATGACTATCTCTATCGCTTCATTGCACAGCACCGAATTCGCCGTTGGTCAACGTTATTTATCTGATACGGAGTCCGAGTTGGGCTTAGGTGTGGTCATCGATGTAGACGACCGATGTGTACATATTTTATTTCCGCAAAGTGAAGAGACGCGCGTCTATGCGAAAAACTCCGCGCCATTATCACGCGTGGTGTTCAAAGTTGGCGATAGCATTTATGACCAAGACGGCAAGTGCTATCTAGTCAATGCGGTTGATGAAGTGATGGGCGTGCTCAAATACGGTGTCGATGAACACGAGCGCGGCATCATGGAAACTCGTCTCGCTGCCAATATCACCTTGGCTAAGCCGCTTGAGCGTCTGCTAGCTGGTCGTATTGAGCGCGGTGATTGGTACGAGCTGCGTCAAGATATCTTGCGTATGCAATCGGCGCTTGCTGGTCATCCACTCAAAGGCATGATGGGCGCACGTGTCGATATCATTGAGCATCAGCTCTATATCGCCCATGAAGTTGGCAAACGTATCGCCCCGCGTGTGTTGCTCGCTGACGAAGTGGGTCTGGGCAAAACCATCGAAGCGGGTTTGATTATTCATCAGCAGTTGTTAACGGGCAAAGCTGAGCGTGTGCTTATCCTAGTGCCAGACAGTCTACAATATCAGTGGATGATTGAGCTGCGTCGTCGCTTTAACTTAAATTTTGCGCTGTTTGATTTGGTACGTGCGGCAGCCATTAAAGAACACGATCCTGAACAAAATGTCTTTGCGACTGAGCAATGTATCATTGCTGGTATGGATTTGTTGCTCGACCATCCTGACTTGTATGATCAAGCGATGGATGCAGGGTTTGATTTATTGGTGGTCGATGAGGCGCATCATCTGCATTGGGACGAGGCGCAAGGTGGCAACGATAAATATGACTTGATTGCTGACTTTGCCGAAGAGACACCAGGGGTTATGCTACTGACAGCGACGCCTGAACAGCTTGGGGCACAAAGTCACTTTGCTCGTTTGCGTTTGCTCGATCCAGATCGCTTTGATGATCTAGATGAATTTATCGATGGTCAAGAAGCTTTTGCTGAAACGGCTGCTGTCGCTGGTGTGTTAATCGAAGATAAGCCTTTGAGTGACAGTCAAATTGCCGCCTTAAGCAGTTTGCTAGACATCAGCATGGATGAGTTGGCAACGATTAATGATGATGAAAAACTGCGCACACATGCGCTCAATGAGCTACTAGATCGTCATGGTACAGGCCGTATTTTATTCCGTAATACTCGTGAAAGTGTTAAAGGGTTTTATGGTCGTAGCAGCCAGCCTTATCCGCTGCCATTGCCTGCCGCATGGATAGACAGCTATCAAACCACTGGCAAATTGCGCGAGCAGCTATGGGGCGAAGAAAATCAACCTGATGGTGGCTGGCTAGAAGACGATCCACGTGTGCCATGGTTGATTGAGATTTTGCGCGGTGAGCTTAAGCACAAAAAAGTGCTATTGATTGCCCGTAGTGGCGCGACCGTTGAGAGCTTGGAGGCGGTATTACGTCTGCATGCAGGCATTAAGACGGCTATCTTTACTGAGCAGATGACATTGCTTGAGCGTGACCAAGCAGCCGCGTTCTTCGCCGACAGTGAAGGCGCACAGATACTATTGTGCTCGGAGATTGGCTCGGAAGGTCGTAATTTCCAGTTTGCTAGCCAGCTGATACTATGGGATTTACCTGCCAATCCAGATACCTTGGAGCAGCGTATCGGTCGCTTAGATCGTATCGGACAAACACAACAAATTATGCTGCACGTGCCTTATGTACAGGGCACAGCGCAAGAGCGATTGTATCATTGGTATCATGATGCGCTGAATATGTTTAATCAGATTTCACCGACCGCGCAGAGCGTACAAGAACAGTATATCCAAGAGCTTAAGCCGATGCTTGAAGGGGCAGATACCGACGCTAACCGTACGATTCTGCAAAGTATTATCGAAGAAGCACAACAGACGCGATTGGGGCTAGAGGCGCAGCTACAAGCGGGTCGTGATCGCCTATTAGAATATAACTCGTGCCGTCCCCGTGTCGCTGGTCGTATCGCGGACGCCATGCGTGATTTTGATGGTCATAATCTATTGCCGCAGTTTATCGAGCGCTTTTTTGCCTCAGCCAATATTGATCACAATATCCAGCGCGATGGCTCGTGGGTGATTGCCCCGATTGATAGCACAGAGATTAGTGATTATATCGATGGCTTGCCACTTGGTGATGAAGACGGTATGACCTTGACCTTTGAGCGTGAGCAAGCACTACAGCGTGAAGATATCGAATTCATCACTCATGAGCATCCATTGATGCGCGCTATCTATGAGCTGGCAAGTACCAGCACTTTTGGTAATACCACGGTTGCGATGCTAAAAAGTTCTGCTGTGCCACAAGGTATGGTACTGCTCGAAGTGAATTTCCGTGTCGAAGCGATTGCGCCGAGATTGCTCAATTTGCCAGCGACGTTGACGACACAAAATATCCGTGTGTTTATCAGTGAACAAGGCAGTGATTTATCCGCGCGTATCAGTGCCGATATGATCATGCCGCATATTGAACGTCTGGATAAAAACCGTGCCCGCCAAGTGATTAAAGTACGTGGCGATGTGATTGAGCAGCGTTATTATGAAGCCGAAGACATTGCCCGTCAGCAGCTTGCAGAGATTGGTGAGCAGGCGAGCGCCCGCTTTAGCCAACAGTGGTCACGTGAAATCAAACGCCTAAAGCACCTACAAACCATCAATCCTAACGTCCGTCCTGCAGAGATTGAGCGTCTTGAGCAACTAAAAGCCCAAGGCGAGCAAGCCTTGAGTAATTTATCGCTAGTGCCAGACTCTATCCGCGTGTTAGTGGCAGTAAAACCATAAGTTAAAAGTCTGATATAAAAACGAGGTGTTTAATCGTCTCGTTTTTTTGTTCATTTATCATAATTGATATTAGGGTCTGTTGAACATTCAAATATCAGGACTGATGATCGCTAAAATCGCATCAAACGTTTTATCAAATCAGGCGTAAACCGACGATAATGTCTAGACCTTAGCTAGGTTTACAACAACGTTTGGGGTGATTTTAGCATCAGCCTTTCAGGGCAGGGCTATTTTGTGCCAATACATGGCGAAATTGTCTACCCTAGAACGACTAGGCGTCAAAAATTTCACTGCGTATTGTCTAAAAAATAGCCACTGCCAGTTCCACATTTGAATGTTCAACAGACCCTATGTGCTTTAGTCGCTAAGTTAGTGCATTAGACGGATACTGGTGGATACACCGCCATTATCTAGTCAAAGCTCGAAATTTTGGGTAAGATGTTGGCCTTCTTGCCGAATAATGAATGTTTAATCATTGCGATACTTCATCGGTATTTTTTGTTCTAAAATCTCTCTTGTGTATTTTCAGCAAGTGATTTCATATTATTTTACATTCAACCGCAAAGGATCTTGCTCGATATCATATTGATATCGTTGGATGCATGTTTTTAGATGCTCATTTTTAGATGCTTAGCGTTTTTGATAAAAATAAGGAAACATATCGTCATGTCCGATTATTCGCAACTGATTGATGAGCTGCTAACTACGGTGGCGCTTATCGAGGTTACTCCTGATGTTTTTGAGGGTAAAAGCCACGATTATGTCGGCAGTCGTATTTTTGGTGGACAAGTCCTTGCCCAAGCCATCATGGCAGCGGCGCATACACTAGATAAAGACAAACCCTGTCACTCACTGCATGGGTATTTTTTGCGGGGTGGGGACATCACTCAGCCCGTCATTTATCAAGTGCGCCGCCTACGTGACGGTCGTAGTCTGTCTGCGCGTGAAGTGACCGCGATTCAATATAAAGAAGTGCGTGGTAAGCCACCAGTTGAGCAAGTGATATTTTCGATGATTGCTTCATTTTCACCGATGGAAGAGGGCTTGGAGTATCAAGAAGATATGCCAGTTTATCCGCCGCCTGAAGATTTGCTCGCCGAGCAGGATTTAAAAGAAGAGTATGTCGGTAAAGTGCCAGACGCGCTCAAAGCCCGTTTTATGCGTCGTCGTCATGTTGAGATTAAGCCAGTCAAACCGCGCGATCCGATTCATCCAGAGCCGATGAAACCTAAACAGGCGAACTGGTTGCGCATTCGTGAACTGGGTAAGCAGCCCATTGCTATCCAGCAAGCACTATTGGCGTTCTCTTCTGATTTTTATCTGGTGGGAACTGGCCTGATGTCGCATGGTGTCAGCTTTATGACTAGCGGCTTACAAGCGGCAAGTATCGATCATTCGATGCATTTTCATCGCAATTTTGATTTGAATAATTGGCTATTGTACGACATGTGGAGTGATACCACGTCTAATGCCAAAGGTTTAAACCATGGGCAGTTCTGGCAAGATGGTAAGCTGGTGGCCACTGTGCAGCAGGAAGGATTGATGCGCTTGCGAGTGCCAAAGTCTTAGCTTATTCTGTATTTATGAGCATTAAATAAAAAGCGACTCACTATTTATGATGAGTCGCTTTTTTTATGGCATAAGAGATGGTTGTTTAATCAGTTGGTTTGAGCATAATTGGTGTGGAGGTATGGATTATATGATTATTCTAAAATCTTAACCATCGCGCGTGGCAATCCAAGCGTTGCCTGCGCATCATTAGCATTTAACCAATGAATATTAATCTCTGCTGCTTGTAAGGCTTCGGTTATTTCGGCAGTTTGCTTAGCGTTTAAAGTGACTGATTGCGGTGTTAAATACCAATGAAAATGGGTCAGCGAATGCTTAATAGGGGCGTCGTCTAATAAAGTTTTACTGACTGCTTTTGCAGCCACTTTATTGTTATTCAGCCACTCGTTAATAATTTGTTCAGCAGTGGTAAATTCTATTTCATATACTTTTTCATTGCTAGTAACTTTTAATGGTTTATCAGCGCCGACTTCTGATTTTTTAGCAGTCGCCTTACTACCAGCTTTACCGTCAATTTTTTCAACAAACTGCAAAGGCAAACTCCACAGTCCACCCCAAATGCCATTATCAGGGCGTTGTAACCACAATATATTGCCATCAAAATTTTTAATTAACAGTGCATTGCTAAACTTGCTAGGTTTAGGCTGTTTTTTTGCTTTGACTGGATAATCCGTCTCGCGCCCTTGCGCATGGGCTAGGCAGTCTTCCTTTAATGGACACAAAAGACAAGCAGGTTTGCTACGAGTACATAAGGTTGCGCCCATATCCATCATCGCTTGCGCAAATAGTCCTGAGTTTCCCCTAGGCGTTAAACGTTCTGCCAATGCCCATAGCTCTTTGGTGGTAGCAGATTTAGTGATGTCGCCGTCAATCGCTGCCCAACGTGTGATTACTCGTTTAACGTTGCCATCGCAGATAACGCCATACAGATGCAGCCCCATCGCCATAATCGCCCCTGCCGTTGATGGGCCAACGCCAGATATCGCTTCCCATCCTGCTAGCGTCTGCGGAAAGTCGCTTGTCTCATTAATGACTTCGACCAATTGCTTGGCACCTTTATGCAAATTACGCGCGCGTGCATAGTAGCCTAGCCCTGCCCAATGCTCCGCCACAGTATCCCAGTCCGCTGCTGCTAAATCTTGCACTGTCGGAAAGCTGTCCATAAAACGGGCAAAGTAGGGTAGCACTGTCGTTACTTGCGTCTGTTGTAGCATGACTTCTGATAGCCAAACGATATAAGGGTTGGGCGTGTCAGTTTGATGCTGTTGCCAAGGTAGATCGTGGCGACCATTTTCAGCAAACCAATCTAGTAGGCGTGGGGCGAAGGAGTTTAAGGATGAATCAGGTTGAGAGAATAAAGTAGGCAAGAATAATCCTTGTCAATTAATAAGAAATATCAGACTATAAAAGGTTAGCTTCGTTTATGGGGTGATGCAGGTCGCTATGCAATGGTCTGTTATTTTTATGGAAGAATATAGTTTAACTATTCATTGTTGGTTTAATAATAAATATAAGTAGAACCATTGTTTTCATTAATAGTTTAGGAGAGAGTATATTGTCAGCACAAACTTTTTTTGTATGGGATATCCAGCAAGTCACTTGTACATCAAGTAAAGACAGCTCATGGGAGCAAGCAACCCATGACTTTGAAGCTTTGAGCCAGCAGCCAGTGGATGAGATCAGTCCAAACATTATTGAGTTGGCAGATCGTCTCGTGGACGAGGCCAGAACCTCGGATTATTCAGAAGTCTTTTATGAAGCCTACGTAAATACAAATTTAGAGATGAAAAAGCATCCTAAGACCGCTTGCGTAGCCATACCCACACCTGAAGCACTGCACGGTGAAGCGTTAGATATTATCGCCCCTTTATGTGAAGAATTAGGGCTAGTGTTTTATGACACTCGGGGTATGGTCGCCTATCCAGATGGTACGATCTATCCGCCTAACATCGCAAGAGGTATGGCACTGCTAAAAGAAAAGCGGGCGCTGGCAAAACAGTCTGCTGATATTTATAAGCCAGAGGCAGACGTTCCAAGGGATAGAGAAGATTTTGAAAAAATACTGCACCCATTCATGCATGATTGTTTAGAACGCTATGGTTATCAGAGTAACCAAATATCAAGTGCTAACGATATTGATTATCTTAAAGTTGATGGATGCACTAAAGCAACGCCTTACGGTCACGTGCGACTAACTGGAGGAGCAGAAGGTAAGAACGGCTATTTTAGATTAAAAATTCATGCTTATTTTGTGTCACCAGCTTTTGCAAAGATTTATGATAAAGTATCGGCGCCAACTAAGCTTAGTCAGCAGTCTCCTTATTTAAAGCTAGATTACATTAATGTATGCGATAAAAACTTTGCAGACAAGCAAAAACAGATTCCTGAATTTATTAATACTGAGTTTGCCAGTAAACTGGATGAAGTAGATAAAATAGACAGCTACAATCAGCTTTTTTTGTTACTGCATGATAAGATTGCAAGAGGGCACAGCCATGGTGAAAGAGTGGATAAACAACTTATTCTAGCCAAACGTGCAGGTCGAGAGGACTATGATGATTTGATCATACAGTATCGTGAACTTATTGATAACTCACCAAACGACTATGTTAAGAATAGAATGAATGAGCGCTGGGATAGGCTTTTAGAGATTTTATCTACCGTAGATCCATTGGAGTAGCTGATTATGACTGAATACGCTTTGTTTTATGTTTGGGATGCAAGTTTGGGTGATGGTGATGAGTATCTACCAGACTCATATGATAGCGCTGGTGTATTACTACCGCAGCTTCTAGAGGTAGAAGTCAGCGCTCATAGCGAAAAAACATTAAAATTCGCCACTGAGCTACAGCAATTTTCCCATGAAGGTGATTTATCATTCGAGCTATCGCTAGTATTTGGGGCAATAGTCGCTCATATACAGCTACAGAATACGTTTGCTGTCTCTCTGCCGCTGCCAGATAGTAATATGCAAGAAGCTGCTAGAGTAATTGCACCATTGGCAAAGAAACATGGGTTGGTGTTTTATTATTTGCTAGGGTTGGTTTCTTTGCCTGACGGGAAGATTTTCACTTCTAAATGATTGGTTTTACGTTTATCAACTCTACTTCCGATTCTTCCGCGTTTTCAATCGACGCAAACGCTTCTCTTCTTCTTTAGCAATTCTTTTTTCTTCTGTAGCGAGTCTTTGTTCAGCGACCACGAGTTCTTCAGCCTCGGTCATTGCTGGCGTTTCTAACGTAATGCGCCCAATTTTAGCGCTACGTAATTCATTCACTAGAATCTCAGACATGCGGTAAGTATCGACTTTATTACCCGAACGTACACAGCCGCGATTACGCCCAGCGACTTCAAAAAACTCCCAATCTGTCTTAGGTAACTCTTCAATTTTATAGCGAGTTTTTAGCAGTTCAGGATAGGCATGCATCAAGTACTCAGCGGTGTAACTGGCCACATCAGCGAAGTCAAAAGCCGTATCACGAATACCACCAGTCGCTGCCAAACGATAGCCAGAGTGTTCGTTTTCGACTTTTGGCCATAGCATACCTGGAGTGTCATAGAGCATGATGTCATCGTCAAGCTTAATCAGCTGCTGTGACTTGGTCACGGCTGGCTCGTCACCTGTCTTTGCCACCGCGCGGCCTGCTAGCGTATTAATCAAGGTGGATTTACCAACGTTTGGAATGCCCATAATCATGGCTTTAATCTGACGACCCGTGCCGACTTTATTGGGCACGAGTTGTTTACAGATGGCGATGATACGTTTCACATCGTTGGCTTTCTCGGTATCGCAAGCAATGGCTTTGACACCGCTTTGCTGCTCAAGATATTCCATCCACGCTTGGGTCAATTCTGGATCAGCAAGGTCGGCTTTGTTCAGGATTTTGATGACAGGTTTTTCGCCGCGCAATGCCGCAACCATTGGGTTTTCACTACTATAAGGGATACGCGCATCGATGACCTCGATGACCAAATCCATCTGCGGCATGATTTCTTTGATTTCGTTACGGGCTTTGTTCATATGCCCAGGGAACCACTGAATACTTACTCTCTTATCCATCTGCTTTCATAACCTTTTATAAAAAATGCTAAAAGTAAAACAATCAACGTTTACTTTCTAATGGTGTCCAGTTTACTACAGAACCACATTGCTCACGGCACAATTTCACTTAACCAGATTTGTCATTACGCCTAATTTTGGTTTTCTGTTTCTTCGCGTGCTGGAGGCAAGGGAGCGAGATAGCCAATCAATAGTATCAAGCTGCCTGCACCAAGGAAGGATATTACTCGCCAAATCGCCTCAGTCTGTGACAAATCGACCAAGACCAATTTAAGCACAACGATACCCAGTAGCCCGATACCCATAAACCAAAGCGCGCGCTGCCAGTAGCGACTGGCGACGATGGTGGCGATTAGTGCCAACAGCGTCCATAAAATGGTTAGCCCCGTCTGTACTTGCTCGCTACTCCATGCGTCTGTAGTCCATAGCGGTGTAGCGATAAAGGCGTGTAGCGTCCTGACCAACATGCTAGATATCAACCAAAAACTGATAAGCCCCAACACAGTTAGTAAAGTATCAGTGGTGAATATACGCTTGGATTTGACGTCGGTATTTGATGCAACGCGCCCCTCGTCGCGGCGATGTTGGCTCATGTAATATAGACTACAACCAACGAATAGCGCGAGCCATGAGGTAATGTCGTATAAATTTAGCAGTGGGAAGTAGGGCAGTTCCCAGATCACACCGTCATAAGACCAGTTGGTAATGACGACCCAAAATAATGCGATAGATGCGAAGATAGCAGCGCATTGGAATAGCGCTTGTTGCCAATCAAACCAGTACAGAAAACCTTGATTTAACACCTCAGGCGTTCGCGTATTTTGCTGGCGATAACCGGAATCACGATAGCTGAACCATAACCCAGCCAATATCAAAACGGCTGGAATCAAGATACCCATCACCCCAGCTGAATCTGCGAGTCCATAGTGAGCTGCGGCAGCGATGACTAAAATGCTAGCGCCCAACCAGCTCGCGCCATCGTAGCGTGACAATTCTGAATGCTCGTACCACGTCTTTAACCACAACTGTCCGATGACCAACCCACCAATGATTAGGCCAGTAAACAACAACCAATCTGCTGTCTGCCATGCTAAATGGAATTCGAATTTTTGCGGTAGCTGTAAAACGAGCATTAGATAAAGCACTATTGATAGACCGTGGCTAAACTGTCTGATCTCTGCCCACGAGCGATAACGATTGATGACCCAGTAAGTACCCAAGCTGATGAGTGCTGCGATTGCAATCAAAGTCGTCGTTGCTAACTGCCAACTGCTAAAGCATTGATTAAAATCAAGCAGCAATACTTGTAGTAGCCAAGCCATAGCAGTAAAAGTTAAAAATCGTGTTAATAGAGGACTTCGCCACACGAGGTTGAAGACTTTGCTTTGGCTATTGATTGAGGTCAGCCATTGCTGCGCGGCTTGGGTGCTGATACCCAGTGCATTGGCGTAGGTTACTATCGAATCTGAGGTGGTGGTTTGCTCTTGAGAATGTGTTGAGGGATGATCTAAGCCACCGTTTAAGTCGTCGTTCAAACTATTATTTAGGATAGCCGGCGAGTTGCTAGTGCGTAAAATAAACACAGTGGTTAGATAAGCCATAGCCGAAATGGTTAAGGCCAATGTTGGGTAGTCTTGAACGGCGAAGACCACCTTTATCATCAACATGCCTATACTGATTAGCTGCAATAGTAAACCAAATAGCACTGACCATGCGCGTAGTGAGCGCCGTCCGAACCACACCAGTGCCAATCCTTGTACTGACCAGCCAAAAGCAATCCATTCAGCATCTAATGCCAGCGGAATCACCAGTGCCAAAAAGCCAAAGCCTAATGCCAACATGCCCTCGGTAATTAAAGCATAACGCTGACTGCGCTGGACAAACACCCAGCCAAGTCCCAAATAAATGACTGCTAAAACTGCACTAGTAATGGTTAAAGTGTTAGGGATGTCATCTAATAAGGCAGCAAATAAGCCAAATGCCAGTATAGGTACTGAAAATAGTAAGCCCGTATCAATGGGAAATACATAGCCATTATTTTCTGAATGGATTTTGCCCACGTTATCTGCGTTGTTTGCGTTATCTGTATGAGAGGAATTTTCTTCATTAAGAATGTTATAGGCGATGATTTGCTGTGCGTAGCGAATGACGACAAATAGATAAAGCAGTAGGTGCAAGGTAACCAATACCACCAATGACCAACGCTGCGTTTCAACGACAGCGCTCAAATCCCCACTCATGCCCCAGTAGTAAGCCAGCCCAAATGTCACGACCACACCGAATAGGTTGAGTATTTTCCAAGGGCGGTAATGCGCGATAATCGCAATCGTCACGTTCAAAAGTAAATAATAGCTGAACAATGTTACTAAGCTGCCAGTATCGTTACCGGTCAAAATAGGCGCAAAAAAACCGCCCGATAATGCCAACAACGCTAAAGGAAAAGCGTTTTGGCGTACGGCGAGGGCAATAGTAATGGCAGATAATAACCCAAGCCCGATAAAGCTCGGTAAACTTGGGATAATTTGATAGACACTATAAGCAAAAAAGGTACTCAGATAAGCAATGGCTAAGCCTGCGCCTTGTAAGGTAATCCCATACGAGAAACGTTTTGCCGTTAGCTTTAACCCCAGTGCTGCCAATCCCAGTCCTGCGATGCCGATAGTCATGAGCTTTGCAGTAATCGAAATCTCTATATACTCGCTCAGCAAGCGTAGCAGTAGCACCACACCTACGAGCAATACCAAGACGCCAACGCGCACGACCAAATTGCCACCAAAAAACCAGTTTTTGATTGAATGAATCAATGAAGTAACGATAGGTAATGAGCGTTCATCAGGCTCTATCGGTGCGCTTGGTTTCGCTACCAGTGTGTTGTTTTTTGTGGTTATTGAGGCGTGATTATTTATAGGTTTATTATCAGAGACGTTTGGGGTTGCCTGTGTGATGAGACTTGCAGTAACCATGGGAAGTGGGGGCGGCGATGGAGATGACAGAGGTGACGTACTATCGGTAGACAAATTTTGTGAAGCAAAACTTGTCTCTTTAGATGTGCTGTCTTCATGAGAAGTCTCGTGCGCATAAACGCTTTCATCAGCCGAACGAGTCAGTGAAGATGCCATACTATGGTCTTTTTGCTGCTCAAGCTCCGCTTGCAGCTTTATCACATCACGGCGCAAATGCTCGATTTTTCGAGTTATTCTAGTATATAACGCGACAATCACAATCAATAAAACTGTAAAAGCCAGCCACCCCAATTGGGTCACTAATAGATATAACATCCTCGTCACTCAATCCAGCTTATAGTAAAGTGATAATGACCTGATTTGCTCAGAAGTACAAGACTGGTCTGATTACTCATCTAAGAGACAGTGGATAAAACGAGACTCAAAATAAAAGGGCAGCTTAATAGTTAAGCTGCCCTTTTTAATGATCTTTATACCAAAATATTTCTTATGCTAAATTGGCTTTCATAAACTCAAGCATGTTTTCCCAGCTTTGCTTGGCAGCGGCTTCGTTATAGCCAAGATCTACTTCATTTTTAGCAGCGCGCTCATCGGCATGTGGGTTGGTAAATCCGTGCTTAGCATTGTCATAGACATCGATAGTGTAGTCAACGTCTGCTGCATCTAGCTCTGATTTTAGACCTTCGATTGCCTCCATTGATACCATCGAGTCATCACGACCATGAGCGACTAATACTTTGGCTTTAAAGTTTTTGTCTGCTGGCTGTTTCGCTGATGGGTTGCCATGGAAGGTTGCCACTGCTTTTAGTGGCATACCATCACGCGCCATATCGAGAACGACTTTACCACCGAAGCAGTAACCGATTGCCGCTAAATTATCGCCATCGACTGCCAACTGATCACTGAAATCATTGAGAATCAAGCGGCAGCGCGCCATTAGCATATCTTGATCTTCTAATACTTGTTCCATCCACATGTTGGCTTGGGCTGCATCTGTGGTTAGTTTGCCTTCGCCATAGACATCCATAGCGACTGCTGCATAACCTGCTGCTGCCAAGCGTTCGACCACTGATTTTGGATGTTCGACCACGCCCCACCATTCTGGTGCCACTAAAATACCTGGCACTGCCGTATCGTCTGATGCATTTTCTGGTAGCGCCACATAGCTGATAAGCTCAATATCATTTTCGGTTGTACTGATTAATTCGAAAGTCTTAATTGACATATTATTGTCCTTTTTTATGTTGTGAGTTTTATTTATTTGTCATTGTAATAGTTCGTTTTTCTAACTTGTACTACCTTAACGCCCATAATCAGCAAAAACAGCTATAATAGTGTAACGCTCTTTATCAAAATGTCTCTTTATAAAAAATCGACTACAATGCTATGACTATTAACTTGTTAAATCAATCTGCTGCCAATTTAAACGCTGATGCTGTTCAGCCGCTGAAATCAGACCCAATCGTGAGCCTGTTTTCTGACAGCGAATTAAATGAAGCGTCTGAAACATTGCGCCCACAGTTTTGGGAACGCTTTAAGCTGGATGAGTTGAACCATAGCGAATGGGAAGCGTTGTGTGATGGCTGTGGCAGTTGCTGTTTAATCAAATACATCGACGAAGATGAGAATGGCGATGTGGACGAAGAGCTAGTCGAATATACCGATGTCACTTGTCAGCTGATGGACTGTGCGACGGGATACTGTGGTCACTATGCGACACGGCAAGAGCACGTGCCAGATTGTATTCAATTGACCATGGACAACTTACCGCAGATGATGTGGCTACCATCGCACTGTGCTTATAAGCGCTTGTATAAAGGACAAAACTTGCCAAGCTGGCATTTATTACTGACCCAAAATGCAGTAGAGACTCAGCAGAAAATGCGCGCTGTCAATGTGGGCGTGGCAGGTCGCTGCGTCTCTGAAATTGGTATGTCTGATGAAGAGATGGAGACGCGCGTGGTAACGTGGGTTAAGCCTTAATCTATAATTAGTTAGACGCTTGAGCCGCAGATTGGGCTTGTGCCTCAGCGCTTGCTTGCGAATCAGCCAAGGGCGGAATGGGAATGCCTTGGCGAATTTGCGTAGAAAATTCGCGACTGTTAATACCTGATTCTAGATTAGATTGATTGTCAAACCCACGAACTTTTGGATTAATATGGGTGCGCTCGTACCAAGTGTCCATCGACCAGTTTTGCTTGCCTTGCTGTTGTTCATTTAATTGGGAGTTGGTATCGAGCATGCCGACGTCATAGAGATAGTTCGGCAGCCAGCCTGAGACCCAAATTCGGTAATCCCATGGCAGACGATCACCACTGACCAGCCGCGCCATATAAAAAATAATATTGGTACAGTTACTGGTCAAGGTGTTGTACCACGCAGGCTGAGCATTTAGCTCATCAGCAGCGGTTAGATAAGACTCAAATAATGACTTGACCTCGCGTTGCTGCAAATGGCTAACCGGCAATAGATAAACTTGCTCACCGCGTTTATTCGTCCGTGTATAGATAATATCGCGCTCTTCGGCCGCAATCAGGCTCAGCTCATAACGTCTAAAAAATCCTGCGAGCGCCGAAAAAGACTCGCCTTGTTCTTTGCGAATCTCAAACGAGAAAGCGAGCGGTCTATCATCTTCAAAACGAAAGCTCACCAAAGTATGGGCAATCAGTGGCCCCATCCAATAAGAATTCGCCACATCGACGCCAGACAATTTTGACATATCAATCGTCCGCGTCTCCCAGCGTGCCGTCGCGTCGTCTTCGGTATGCCAATCAAAGTTGCGGACATTGGTGAGCGTAATCAAATCGGGATTGTTTGGATCACGCTCATAAGTGATTTTTTGACTGACTTCTGGCATCCAGTCGCGTTGTTGCTGGGGCTCGATAGACATAAACCAACCAACACCTAGGCACCAAATCGCCGCGTATAGTCCGATTAGCCATTTGACCTTTGTTTTCTGAGTCGTGGTTTTTTTGCCGCTAGCTTGTCTGTCCGCCGTTATATTCTGAGGTGCTTGCTTAGCATCAATTTTCCAATAACGCATAAAAAACAAAGCGCTAAGCACGCCAACAATAACGATAGTTGCCAGCCACGTTATAGCTGAGCGTGCGCCAAACTGATACCAAATCGCCAATAGTAACCAGACTGCTGATAGCAGCAGTGTGACGGCGATAAAAAACCGCATAAGACGATGTCGCCACTTATGTTTTGGCTGCTTACTGTCTGATGATGCATTCTCTAAGTCATGATTTGCAAGACGACTGTTTGCCGCAGAGCTATGCGAACCAATCGAGAGTAAGCGAGAAAAAAAGGAACGTAGCGACATAGGATTTTTTTTGATGAGTAAAGGCTTTGACCATAGCAAAGTTTATAACACACTGACAGTACAATTTGAGTGAATTTGTCGTTGAATGTCTTTGAGCCTTGCGATAAAGTGAAGCTAATTTAAACTGGTCTATGTATTTATTAATCATAAACGACTGGTTTTATTTAGTACTTTAATCCCCATCTACATTTTTACGATATTAATTACCATTAACTAAAGAGGTTAAATCACACCACCATGTCTGACGACACTCCCAGCCCGAGTAGTTGGTCGATGCGCGGCTTAAAACGCTGGCTATCGACCGCCCCCGAAACCCGTGATGAACTGATTCGTTTGGTACAGGATTCGCGCCAGTTCTTAGAGCCTGATACTGTGGACATGCTAGAGGGCGTGCTCGATCTGCCTGCGACACAAGTGCGCGAGATCATGACCCCGCGCCCGCAAGTGATTGGTATCCACGAGAGCACCAGCCTTGCTGAAGTGATGGATATCATCCTTGAAACCACTCATTCGCGCTATCCCGTCTTTGACAGTCAAGATGATGATGCGGTCATTGGTATCTTATTGGCCAAGGATTTGATTCCTATTCTCGTCCATATGGTGCGTGACCAAGAAGATAAAATCGATAGCAAACGTCTAAAAGATTTGGTACGTCAGCCGCTTTATATTAGTGAGACTGCGCGTTCTGATACCTTGTTGCGCTCACTACAGCGTACCCAAGTACATATGGCGATTGTGGTCGATGAATTTGGCAACTTCGGCGGTGTGGTCACCATGGAAGATTTGTTGGAAGAAATCGTCGGTGATATCGTTGATGAGCATGACGACTTCGATGAAGACAGTGATATAAATAATATCATCGCTGATCCCGACAAACCAAATACTTGGCGCGTGCAAGCATCGACAGTCATTGAAGACTGCAATGATGAGCTTGGCAGTCGTTTTGATGATACCGATGTCGATACCATGGGTGGTCTGGTCATGCAGGCGCTGGGTTATGTAGGTGACCTAGAAGGCGAGAGCGTAATGATAGACGATTGGCAAATTACCATTACCGATGTGGAAGGTCGTTTTATTCAAAACCTAGAACTGACCAAAACGAATCCTGAGCAGCACCTATTGATAGGCAGTCACTAATGTATTTTTGACGTTATTGTCATACGTGCCATTCATAAGTTTTATAACGCACTGATAATTTTTATAAAAACACGATTGCGATCGTGTTTTTTGCTGTCTGTCATTCACTTTTAATAGTCACTTTTAGTAGCTACTTTTATCAGCCACTTTTAGCAGTCATTTTTTTTACTACGCAAATTTACCCATTGATTGACGCAGACTGGTATCATGGGCGGGTTTGATTTTTAGACGCTGTATTTATACCAATCTTACATAGTCAGTGAAAAGTAATATCGATGTATGACGCCCTGCTGATATCAATTTTTCTTGCTTGCTGTGCCTACGCAGCCAGAGGCTACAAAAAATTGATATCAGCAGTATCGTCGTGTTTTTGGGGTATTTTGACTATCTTTATAAGACGATGGTGCTTATAAGACGATTATAAGAAAATACTATTGAAAAGATAGAGCGTTTATAACCATTGAGCCAGCTTCAAGTTAAATATCGACTGAATACTAAACATGTAACATTTTAGATAATATGGTTTTGGATAACTGCTATGCGTCTGTCTACTGTTGATTTGCAAAAACGTCTGAACCCCGAAAAACCGAAGGGTTTGCCTATGGGGCTGACCATATTAATTGCTTGGTTGGCAGGGGCAATCTTTATCTTTGCGCTCGCGCCTTATGGTATTTGGCCAGTAGCACTGGTATCGCCCGCTATCTTATACGCGCTATTGATGCCTGAGATGACAGGCCGCCGTGCCTTTATTATTGGTCAAGCGTACGGTACGGGATTGTGGTGCGTGGGTGCATTTTGGCTGTATACCTCTATCCATGTCTATGGTGCGACGCCCGCATGGCTGGCGCTGATTATGATTGCTTTGATGGGTCTTGGTATGGGCTTGTTCCACGGACTTTTGGCGTTGGTTTTTAATCGCATGGTTGGCAAGCAGCCCTTGGCTTTTGCGGCGCTTTGGGTGTTGCAAGAATGGATGAAAACATGGTTATTTACCGGTTTTCCATGGCTGTTCGTAGGCTACGCCTTTACCGAGCAGTATTGGCTATCATCATTAGCACCTGTTGCTGGTGTTTTCGCGGTTTCTTTCGTCGCCATCCTGTTGGCTGCAAGTACCGTTGAGCTCTTGCGTCGCCGTGGTGGTTATATGGTTGTGACTGCCGCATTACTCGTGGTGAGCGTCTCATTGTGGCTGATTAATCCGCAATGGACAAAACCGAAGGGCACGCCTGATTTATCGGTATCGCTGATCCAAGGCAATATTCCGCAAGACCTAAAATGGCTGACCGAATATCAAGTAGAAACCTTAAAAATCTATGCAACCTTGACGCGTACCGAGTGGGGGCGTGACATTGTTTTATGGCCTGAATCCTCGATTCCAATGTTTCAGACCGAAGCCGTTGGCTTTATCAACGAAATGGTAAAAATGGCCAAAGAGACTGATACCACATGGGTCACAGGCATCCCTTATAAGGATGAAGCGGCGTTTGATGCCAGTACAGATAAATATCCACCATTTTATAATAGCGTGGTTGCATTGGGTGCACAGGCAGAAGGATTGTATAAGAAGCAACGCCTCGTGCCATTCGGTGAATATATTCCATTTGAAGGCCTGCTCGATATCCTGCCTAACTTAGCTGGTAGCCAAGACATCATGAGCTATAGCCGTGGTAGTGATCAGCAGTCACCATTACGTGTACGTGGGCATAATTTGGGTGCAGCCATCTGCTATGAAGTTGCCTATCCTGATACCACGCGTAAAAACGCGATTGGGACTGACTTTTTATTAACTATCTCAAACGATGCATGGTTTGGCACGTCGGCAGGTCCACTGCAACATCTACAAATGGTACAAATGCGCGCGCTTGAAAACGGTCGCTGGTTTATGCGGGCGACCAACACTGGCGTGACGGCTATCATTGATCATAAGGGTCGTATCGTCGAGCGTGCACCGCAGTTTGAACGTACCGTATTACGCGGTGATGTTCAGGCACGGGTAGGTAACACACCATTTATGCGCTTTGGCAATTATCCGATTTTGCTCATTATTGCGCTTTTGTTATTATTGAGCTATCTTGGCAAGCGTGAGACTCCTCGAGGCCGTTCGATCAGCTAATTAATTAGAATGATACATGCTAAGTTTCGCAATTTTTCGATAATAAACCCTTTAAATAGTTAAGGGTTTTAACAAATGGGCATAAATTGCGATATAATAGCCAAATATTTCAAATATTCTGTGCAAGGTAGATAAGGTATGTCAGAAGATATCGTCAACAACAATCCAAAAAAAGAGCTGTTGTATGCTTTAGGCGGCGTTGGCTTATTTTTAGCGATTGTATTACTCATTGGTGTCTCAGCATTCTTGCGTCCAGCAGGAGAGCATATTACGGCTGACACGACAGAAAGCTCAGCCGCTGCTAATGAAGCAGAAACTGTGGCTGCTGAAGATGCCGCGCCAGCTGAGGCAGACGCCGTAACCGCAGAAGAAGGGACCGCACCTGCAGCAGCAGATGCAACCGTAACACCAGCGACAGATGCGGATAGTGCGGTCGTCACTGCGGAAGCAGGTACAGCGACCGCCTCTGGCACAGTAAGTCAAGCGGCAGTTGCTGATGCTGATTTGACAGCTGAACAAGCAGATGGTGATCTAGATGCGGGCAATGCCGCTGATGATACGGCAGCAGCACAGTAGTCTGTAACATGGTCATTTGAATCGCTAAATAGTGACACTCTACGCTAAAATGAGTGGCATTATGGCGTCTTTATCGGCAGTGATATCAATAGGATAGTACTGCTGTCAAGACTCAAAAGAAAAACTCGTTCTCATCTGATGAGAACGAGTTTTTTTATGGGTATTTGTGTAATTTATAGCCAACTTTTTCTTTACTTGGCCATAACCAAGTGAAACAATATTCCGCCTATAATGACCGTTCATCTAAGTAATTGGGGGTTTGGTCATTACTAATATGATCTTTAAAGGAATAAAGTTATGGGCATAGAAACACAATCAGGGGCTAGTGCGGCTGAATTGGAAGCGCTAGACAACGGCTTTATGGGGCATCCCAAGCCATTACGCTCGCTATTTTTTACGGAAATGTGGGAACGTTTTTCTTATTATAGTATCCGTCCTTTATTAGTCCTGTTTATGGTAGCAACGGTAGGCAGTGGTGGCTTTGGTTTTGATGAGGTCACTGCATCTGCTATCTATGGTATTTTTGCTGGTTCATTGTATTTAGCGGCAGTACCAGGCGGTTGGCTAGCAGATAACTGGTTGGGGCAAGAGCGCGCTCTTTGGTGGGGCAGTATTATTATTGCGCTTGGTCATTTGTGCATTGCGCTCTCTGCGTTATTTGGCATGACGCTGTTTTTTGTCGGTCTGATGTGCATTGTGTTGGGTTCAGGGTTATTTAAGACCTGTATTTCAGTGATGGTTGGCGCTCTATATACCAAGGGTGATGTACGCCGTGATGGTGGCTTTACCTTGTTCTATATGGGCATCAATATTGGTGCGCTACTAGCGGCGCTTATCGTCGGGATCTTTAAAGAAAAAGGCATGTGGCATGTGGGCTTTGGTGTCGGTGGTCTTGGGATGCTGGTGTCGTTACTTATCTACCGATTTGCGGCGCAAAAAAATCTAACACGCTACGCAAAGGCCAAAGGCATCAGTGCTGAATGGGAAAATGCCAACGGTCGTTATAAAAATATCGGTCGCTGGGTTGCAGGGTTTTTAGCATTGTTGGTTGCGGTTATTGTTTTGGTGTCTACGGGTATTATGCCGTTCAATCCTGAGATGGTCGCGCAGTATATGACTTATATCATTGCAGCCGTGGTGATACTGTACTTTGCTATTATGTTTATCTCACCGCGTTTAGATAAGACGGATAAGTTACGTCTATTGATCTGCTTTATCTTGATTATTGGTTCAACGTTATTCTGGTCAAGTTTTGAGCAGCAGCCAACGTCTTTTAACTTATTTGCTGATCGCTATACTGACCTTAATGTCTTAGGATTTGAGGTGCCAAGTATTTGGTTTCAGTCATTGAACCCTTTATTTATTCTTATCTTAGCGCCAATCGTCAGTATTATCTGGGTTAAGCTGGCTAACCGAGGTCTTGAGCCGAGCAGTATGGCTAAGTTTGCGCTTGGTATGTTACTTGCGGCAGCAGGTTTTGCATTGATGATTTTTGCCTCTAAGAGCATTTTAGCGCCTGGTGCTGGCTTAGCGTCGCCACTATGGCTGGTGGGTAGTTTATTACTATTAACATTGGGTGAATTAGCACTTAGCCCAGTGGGTTTGTCTGCCATGACTAAATTAGCGCCAGAGGGTATGCAAGGCCAAATGATGGGACTTTTCTTTGCCTCTATCGCCATGGGTAACTTGGTTGCCGCTTTCTTTGGTGGTCATGTATCTGCTGACAAAATTGAAGGGTTACCGGGTTTGTTTACCACCATGACGATCTTTTTGGTGGCTACCGCTGTATTGTTATTGGTATTAGCAAAACCTATCAATAAAATGCTCAAAGATAGCGAGCGTGAAAAACAACTGGCCAAATCATAAAATAAGCTGATGTACATTTGTGAATAACAACAGCACAAGTGACGTATGACAAGACGTGTTACCATTATCGGCAGCACGTTTTTATTATTCTATTAAACCAGTTGTTTCTATATGTAACTGATACATGAAACCATTCTAATCACCCAAATAAGACGGCTATCCATAGTCGCCTCACAGTAGTGTTTTTTTTAAATCTAATTTCTCCAAAATCAATTGTTCTACCTCTAATAAGGACACATCAAATGAATAAACAAACCATTCATGACCGTATTGACAGCTTACGTAAAAGCCTAGCGACGCAGGATCTCACTGCGATTATCGTCCCCTCTGCTGACCCGCATTTATCTGAGTACTTGCCTGAATATTGGCAAGCACGCTTGTGGCTGTCAGGATTCACAGGTTCGGTCGGTACGCTCGTCGTGACTGCTGACTTTGCTGGTCTGTGGACGGATAGTCGCTATTGGGTACACGCCGCCGATCAGTTAGAAGGCACGGGTATTACTTTAGAGAAGCTGGCTCCAGGTCAGCCGAATCATATCGATTGGCTAGCAGATCATTTACAAGAAGGTGATAGTGTGGCAGTCGATGGCAATGTGTTGTCTATCGCTGAGCAGGATCGACTGCTAAATGCATTTGATGTCAATGACATTACTTTGATCACTGAGCGCGATGTATTGACAGAGATTTGGACAGATCGTCCAGCGCTGCCAGCCGCCAAGTTATATGCTCACGATGAACAGTTTCTTGCTCAGTCTGCCACCTCAAAACTTGCCGCTGTGCGTGCAGGTATGACAGAGGCAGGAGCGACGCATCATTTACTTTCAAGTTTAGATGACATCGCATGGTTGACCAACTTACGTGGTGCGGATGTTGACTATAATCCTGTGTTTTTATCACACATGCTCATCAGTGAAAACGACGCGACATTGTTTGTCGATAACAATAAAGTCAGTTCTGATATCGCAACCGCCCTAAAAGATAGCGGCATTACGATTGCTGATTATGAGGCGGTACAACAAGCATTGAGTACGCTTACGCCAGAAGATTTATTGTTATTAGATCCAAGTAAGGTTGCAGTCGGTACGCTATCGAAGATGGCAGACGATGTTGGCTTTATTGAGCAGATGGCACCAAGTACGTTACTTAAATCTGTTAAAGCTGATGCTGATATCGATCATGTGCGTGAAGCCATGCGTCAGGATGGTGCTGCCTTAGCTGAGTTTTTTGCGACATTTGAGCAGCGCCTAGCAAACGGCGAGCGTTTAAGTGAGCTAGATGTTGATAGCATGCTAATCGACGTACGTAGTCAGCAGCCCCACTATGTATCACCAAGCTTTCCAACGATTGCAGGTTTTAATGAAAACGGCGCGTTGCCACATTATCGTGCAACACCAGAAAAATTCAGCTACCTTGATGTGGCCGAGGGCGAGGGCGGGCTACTACTGATTGATTCAGGCGCGCAATATCAAAACGGCACGACTGATATCACTCGTGTGGTCGGTATCGGACAAGTAAGCTCTGAGCATAAAAGTGACTTTACCACCGTGCTCAAAGCCCATATTGCATTGGCAAAAGCGCATTTCCCTGATGGTATCGCTTCACCATTGATTGATGCCATTTGCCGTGCGCCTTTATGGCAAGCACAGATGGACTATGGTCATGGTACCGGTCATGGGGTTGGTTACTTCTTAAACGTCCATGAAGGCCCACAAGTCATTGCTTATAGTGCCAGTACGCCAAAAGAGCGTGCGATGAAAGAAGGTATGATTTCAAGTAATGAGCCAGGTCTGTACCGTGAAGGGAAATGGGGTATTCGCATAGAAAACCTAATGGTTAATACACGTGTGCCAAGCCCTACCGAGACAGAGTTTGGTAAATTCTTAAACTTTGAAACCGTTACTTACTGCCCGATAGATACGCGTTTGATTGAGTCGTCATTGTTGAATCAAGTAGAGATTGATTGGCTGAACGACTATCACAGCCAAGTTTATGCGGAGCTAAAAGACCGTGTCGATGGCGCAGCACTTGAGTGGCTGACCGAGCGTACTCAGGCTATCTAAAGTAAGAGCCTATATCTGCGCATTTGAAATAAAAAAATCCCCGTAAATTTTACGGGGATTTTTTTTCTAAACAGTAGCATTTAGTTTTCTTATGACTTTTTACTAATCTCTAATTTATCCTGCTCACTTAAATGCTGAGTGACCTCTGCACGTAGCCAAGATTTTAGGTTTTCAGACATGAGCATCATCTGATCGCTTAGGTAGTCATCAATCTGCATTTCCAACTCGCGGATTAACTCTTGATGCGTTGCGCTCAATTTTGCATCTTTTAATGCCAACTTGATGGCAGTACTGGCTGTATCATTAATGGCTTTAATAGCGTTATCATTTTTAACGCTGCTATTATTATTGACTGTATTATCTTCAGCAGCGTTTGCATGTTCGCTGATGGTTTTATGGTTCGCCGTAGGGTTTTCAGTAGCCACACTTTGGGTATTATTTTTTTCAGAGTTATCAGTGGCACTACTATTAACGTTTGCTTTGTCCGCAATATTTGTCTCGATCGCTGTTACTGACTTGTCATCATTGCGCTTATCAACGGCTAGTATTGCATTCTTTTCTTGTTCTTTTTGCGCGGCTTCTGCTTCTTCGCGCAGTTTGGCCTCTTCTTTTAATTTAGCTTCTTCTTGGAGTTTGGCATCCGCTGCTGCTTTTATTTTTTGTTCTTCTTCGAGACGTTCTTTTTCAGCAGTGGCGCGTGCTTGTTCTTGTTTTTCCGTGATCGCTTTGGCAATCGCTTGCTCGGCTTCGTGGTTTTCATAGAGCTCATCGATATGAGCATCTAAATCATGGGTTTGAAATTCAAAGCTCTCAAAGGGTGTATCGCTTTGCAGTAAAGTGGTGATATCTTTTAGTTCTTGGGTGATTGCTGCGCGTATAGGCTCAGGCGCACACGTCCAGCGCTGATAAAACTGATGGGAAAATGAGTAGCTTGACATGGTATCTTCCATAAATGTTCCAAAAATTACCCCTTATCATACGCAAGTACGATAAGGGGCTGCAAGTGGACAAACGTAGCAAATCTGACACCAAGGTTACAACAACGCGTGTTGTATGCTTTTATGCTCTACTCATTGCTAGGCCAACGTGCAAAGACTAATGAGCCATTGGTGCCACCAAAGCCAAAGCTATTCGAGACAGCGTACTGTAGATTTTCGACTTTACGTGATTGATTAGCGACATAATCGAGGTTACAGTTGTCTTCCACATTATCCAAGTTAATGGTTGGTGGTACGTGTTGATGCTGTAAGGAAAGCACTGTAAATATGGCTTCGACACCACCAGCGGCACCCAGCAAGTGACCAGTCATTGACTTGGTTGAGCTGACTAGAATACTGTCTTTTACTGGGGCGAATACGGTTTCAATGGCGATTGATTCAGCGACATCACCAGCAGGCGTGCTGGTACCATGAGCATTAACATAACCAACACTCGATGGCTCAATACCAGCATCGTGCAAGGCATTTCTCATTGCGCGTGCGGCACCATTGCCATCTTCTGGTGGTGCAGTAATGTGACCTGCATCATCACTCATACCGAAACCCACCAATTCAGCCAGTATGGTCGCGCCGCGTGCCTTGGCATGAGCCAAACTTTCGAGCACGACCATACCAGAGCCATCACCGAGTACAAAACCATCGCGGGCTTTATCAAATGGACGCGAGGCTTTGGTTGGTTCATCATTACGGGTTGAGAGTGCATGCATAGCACCAAACCCTGATATGCCAAGCGGGCTTGAGCCTTTTTCACTACCACCGGCCAGCATCACATCGGCATCACCATAAGCAATCAGGCGTGCTGCAAGTCCGATCGCGTGAGTGGCTGTTGTACAGGCAGTCGATGTTGCGAGGTTGGGGCCTTTTAAGGTGTGCTTAATCGCCACCAATCCAGCCGCCATATTTATAATAGAGCCTGGAATAATAAACGGTGAGACTTTCAGCGCGCCTTTTTCACGCAGGGTATCACGGCTGTTTTCAATGGTTTGAATACCACCAATCCCTGAGCCTAAAATAATACCAAAACGTTCTTGGTCAACACCTTGTACAGGTGCATCAGCCGCGCTTATTTGGTCGATAAAGCCCGCGTTCTGTAGTGCCATGCTAGAGGCAGCGATACCATAATGAATAAATTCATCATAGCGACGTGCGTCTTTGGCATTCATGTATTGCTTGGCATCAAAGTCTTTGACCACACCCGCGATTTTTGCACGATATTCGGCAGCATCAAAATGGGTAATCGGTGCGATACCACTCTCGCCATTGAGCAGTTTCTTCCACGAGCTATCAACGTCTAGGCCCAGTGGTGTAATGGCACCCATGCCAGTGATCACCACGCGCAACTCATCAGAGCGCTCGTAGTGAGGTGGTTTATGGCGCGGTTTGTGCGCCGAGGTTGCGCTAACCTGATCGGCTTGTGAGGTGGTTGAATTGCTGTGTTGGCTCATGCGATATATCCTGTACTTACGGTCCTAAGAGGATGTTATTTCGGAAGTCATTATAAAACACATAGGTGCACGTATGTAAACTAAAATTAATGGACTAGGCAAAGCACACTTGACCCAGCACCACGTTTTTACTTGCACCTGTCACTGCTGGCAAATTACCTGTTTCACCCATCAATGTCTGTCTCGCTAGCCATGCAAAAGCAACAGCTTCTACCCATGTTGGATCTAATCCTAAGCTCGCAGTGGTTTCTACCGTGCAATGAGGGAGATATGCCTGCAAACGCGTCATCAAGTAGTCATTTAAGGCACCACCACCGCAGACGTATACCGAAGTATTTTCGTTAGCATCGATAAACTTATTAATTTGCGCACTCGCACTGATGGCTGTCAGTTCAGTGAGCGTGGCCTGTACATCTGCTGATGAATAACGAATGACCGCAGATGCCTGTTCGAATTTTTGCAGCTCGTCTTGTAGCCATGCTAAGTTAAAGTCTTCGCGGCCCGTACTTTTGGGATAAGGTTTTGCAAAAAATGGATGTTCCAACAGTTGGTTGAGTAACGGCTTAATGACTTGACCAGACTGCGCCCATGCACCACCAGCATCATAATCTTTATCCGTATGTAACGCTGTCCATGCATCCAATAGTAAATTGGCAGGGCCAGTGTCATAACCTACAACGCCATAGCCAACGACATTACCTACAACATTACCTAGGACATCATCTGGTTGATTTGATGAGTTATTAGCAGTCGCTGGCAAGACAGTAATATTAGCAATACCGCCTAAGTTCAATAACACGCGAGTACTGTCAGGCGTGGCAAACAGCGCTTGGTGAAAGGCTGGAACCAATGGCGCACCTTGACCACCAACGGCCATATCACGCCGCCTGAAATCGCTAACCACACTGATACCTGTACGTTCAGCGATGATATTGGCATCGAGCAACTGCAAGCTAAACCCCATCTGCGGACGATGGCGCACAGTCTGTCCATGACAGCCAACGGCTAAAACCAACTCTACATCAGTATCGGCTTGTGTTAATAAAGTATTGACCACCTCGCTTGCAAACTCACCATACTCGCGGCTTGCCCAGCCGAACCAGTCCAGCTCGCTGTTTGGTTCATCAGCCGTGGGTGTCAATGTCTGAACGCCATTGGGCTGACATAATGCCAATAATATTTCACGCAGTCGCGGTGGGAAGTCTTGGCTATAAGAAGCTAACAAGCGCATGGGCTGCTGAGCCTCGTCTTCATTACCAGTATCTGTACCGAATTGACAAAGAACGGCATCCATACCGTCCAAACTGGTGCCCGACATCATGCCGATATATAAGCCATCATCGAAGTTTTCAAACACAGTTTGCTCAAGTGCCTCAGTAAGTGTGGCATAATTTAAATCGTCAATATTTTCCAAGCTATTATCCAAATCACTGTCCATCTCTAAATCTGGACGAGTATCAGCAGTCGATGCGGGGTTGGTCATGGCAATTTACCTTAAAAAACGCTAGTATATCCGTCAAATTCTAACATCTTTTGACAGCGACGAGATTCTAAATCGCTCAAACGTTTAACCCTTAATAAAGACAATAAAGAGATCATCATGACCACGCAAACTTACACCCTAGAAGAACAACTTGCTCTTATCCAACGCGGAACACAAGAAATCCTATCTGAAGAGGATTTAGTGGCGAAGCTTAAGCTAAACCGTCCATTGCGTATCAAGGCGGGCTTTGATCCCACCGCACCTGACCTGCATTTAGGTCATACCGTGCTAATCAATAAGCTCAAGCATTTTCAAGATTTGGGTCATGAGATTTATTTCTTAATCGGTGACTATACGGCCAAAATTGGTGATCCTTCTGGCAAAAACAGCACGCGTCCGCCATTGACTGATGAGCAAATCAAAGCCAATGCCACGACCTATGCTGAGCAAGTATTTAAAATTTTGGACAAAGAAAAAACCCGTGTGGTCTTTAACTCTGAATGGTTCAATGATATGAGCGCCGCTGATATGATTCAGCTTGCCAGTCAGCAAACCGTTTCGCGTATGCTTGAGCGTGATGATTTCTCTAAGCGCTATGCTTCGCAAACGCCAATCTCTATCCATGAGTTTTTATATCCGCTCGTGCAAGGCTATGACTCTATCGCGCTAAAAGCCGATGTTGAGCTTGGCGGTACCGATCAGACCTTTAACCTATTGATGGGGCGCACGTTGCAAGGCCGTTATGGTCAAGAGCAACAAGTATGTATCACCGTACCAATTTTGGAAGGGTTAGATGGCGTTAATAAAATGTCTAAGTCTTTAAACAACTACGTGGCCATTTATGATGCGCCGGGCACAATGTACCAAAAAATCTTATCTATGCCAGATACGTTAATCCGCCGCTATTTTGAATTTTTAAGCTTTAAACCGATGGATGAAGTCGAAGGTTTATTGGCAGAAATGGAAAACGGTCGCAATCCACAAGAAATCAAACGTATTCTAGCCGAAGAGTTAATCGAGCGTTTCCATGATGCTGATGCCGCTGCCAATGCGCACAAATCAGCAGGCAATGTGTTGGCTGATGGTGAATTACCAATCGATTTGCCAGAAGTAACGGTAGATCTAGAAGGTCAGGATGCACTGTTTATCACTCAAGTACTAAACCAATCTGGGCTTGCGAAAAACAGTTCATCTGCTAAAGACATGGTAAAACGCGGTGCAGTAAAAGTAGATGGCGATGTGGTTGATGGTAGTTTTAGTTTAACGTCTGGTCAGACTGCTGTTATTCAGGCGGGTAAAAAGGCTTATGCGAAAGTGACAGTTGCCTAAGTAGCTGTTGCTTAAGTGACTACTGCCTAAACTCATAGTGGCTTAAGGAAAAATAAATGCTAGATTTACCGACGTTATCAAGTAAGGGTATTACCCTTAAGCCACTGACGCTCAGTCATGTAACTGACTTAATGGAGGCTTGCCAAGATGGTGAGCTATGGAACATAAACGAGACGTCGGTACCTGAGCCAGACAAGGTCATCGACTATATCAATACCGCAGATTCCATGCCTGATAGACAAGCATTTGTCGTTATTGATGAATCAAATGGTAAAGCGATTGGTACAACGAGTTTTCATGATATTTTACCAACCAGCAAACGCTTAGAGATTGGCTATACTTGGTATGCTAAATCGTATTGGCGAACGCATGTTAATACGACTTGTAAGCTCATGCTGCTAACCTATATATTTGAAACCTTGAAGTATCAAACCGTAGGCTGGCGTACAGATATTGACAATCATCGCTCACAACAAGCCATTGAGCGCTTGGGTGCTAAAAAAGATGGCGTGATTCGAGGCAATCGTGTATGCCGTGATGGCATCATTTCAGATACAGTCATGTATAGTATGGTCATTTCTGAATGGTCACAGATAAAGCCCAAGCTAGCAGGGAAATTACAAAGCGTTTATTAATCCTTTAATTATTAATATGAATGAGCTGTTTATGTCCCAACAAAATCAAGCCACTGTCCCCCAAGGTATCTACCGCCATTATAAAGGCAGCCTTTACCAAGTGTTGCATACCGCTCAGCATTCTGAAACCGAAGAATCGCTAGTGGTTTATCGCTGCTTGTATGGTGAATATGGCGTATGGGTAAGACCTTTAGCGATGTTTACAGAGACCGTTGAAGTTGACGGTAAAGTAATACCACGCTTTGAGCTTATTAAATCATTAGCAGATTAATGAATCAACTTCGTTAAAATCCACTGCCCAAATAAAAGGCGACCCGTTAAGGTCGCCTTTTTTATGTCTGTTAAATAATAATTAGCTATTCAAAAACGCAATCAATGTGTCATTAAATTCTTTAGCATGGGTCACATTAATACCGTGTGGACCACCTTCGACAACATGCAACTGACTGTCGGTAATCATATCATGAGAGCGTTGACCGCTAGCCTCGAATGGGACGATCTGATCGGCATCACCATGAATGACTAAGGTTGGCACATCGAATTTTTTTAGGTCATCACGGAAATCGGTGTAGCTAAAGGATTTGACACAATCATAAGTCGCTTTCGCTGAAGCAAACGAGGCGATATCGCGGTTATACAAACGCATTGGTTTGCTGACTAATAGCTTACCATCTGCTGGCGTAAAGAAATTCTTGGTAAAGTCGTTTAAGAAGGCGATACGATCTCCGCTTACGCCGTCTAGGAATTCTTGGATATCTGCTTCTGCTAACGCACCATCAGGATTGTCATCAGCTTTAAACAGATAAGGCGGAACGGCAGAGGCAAGTACCGCTTTGCTAATGCGCTCTGAACCAAAGTTGCCCAGATAGCGAGCGACTTCACCGCCACCCATAGAGAAGCCAACGATAGTAGCATCTGTCAAATACAGCTCATCCATCAAGGCTTTTAGATCTTGCGCTAAGGTATCATAATCATAGCCATTCCATGGTTTAGAGGATTGACCAAAGCCACGTCTATCATAGGTAATCACTTGATAGCCTGCTTCGACCAGTGCAGGAAGTTGTGCCTCCCAAGCGCGTCCACTCAGCGGCCAGCCATGGATTAATACCACAGGCTTGCCAGTACCTTGGACTTCGTAATATAGGTCGACAGATTGTTCATCTTGCTGTGCAACGTTAACGTAAGGCATAAGTTTTTCCTTTTAGAATTATTATCAAAAAGTATTTTATTTTAACGTTAATGCGCTTACGCAGCTAACGTCAGGTTTTTAGTATAAAAGGTGGATAGAACGATTACTATGACGGGTTGTACAGTAACAGTGTCGATTATAGAGTGGTTCTGTGACATCACAGTAAGTTGCACTGAGCTAGCGACCTTGCAAAAACTCTTTTAATACTCTATAAAATCCAATCGGCTCATCCAAAGGAATGGCATGACCTGCACGTGGCAAAATAACTTCAGTGGCGTTAGGCAGCATGTGGGTCACTTTCTGCTGCCATTTGGCGTCATAAAGTTTAGAGCGACCACCGATGAGATTAACCACAGGAATGGTCACTTTATCTATGGCACCCCGAAAATCGTAAGGTAAGACCAAATAGGCTTGCAAGCAGCGCATTTTTTGATGCCAAATGTCATGGTCGTAAAGCGCGAGTGTGTGGTCGTTTTTATGAGTCATCGCTTGTATAAAAGCTTTTGAACGCGTGCGATTGACGGATAACAAAGAAAACAGCCTTTCGACATCGGTTGCACGGCGCTTGAGCGCAAAAGGCAGATGGGCAAAGCTATTAGCATTCGCATAAGGTAAGGTCAGATCGATTACTTCTTGAAAGATATCGAACACTTCTTGCTGCCGCGTGCCAAATAGACCCCCTTGCCAGTCGTCTTGATTATGAATCGCTGGATTTTGATCAATATTAAGATAGCGACTAACCCTTGATGCGCCAAAACGCTCAAAATAAGACCACATGACTTGCGCGCCCATCGAAATAGCCGCCACTGGCAAAGCATCTACTTGACGCCATTCACAAATTTTCTCAATCACAGCGTTGGCATCATCCGCATATTGACGGACAAAATCAAACTGTTCCATCGTGAGAGCTTTTGCAGCGCCAAAACCACGCAGATGCGGCAAATAAAATGTATATTTACCCGTCAATGCCAAAATAAAAGGCAAGAACTCGCGTGCATCCATCCCATAGGCATGCAGCATTAGCACTGGCGGACCTTGACCAATGACTGAAACTGGCAGCGACGTACCGTCAGCAGCAGTAACCGTCAGCGTTTGCAACTGATAACGCGACTGGTAGCGACTGGGCAACGTCATTAAATTGGTCATCATAGCGTCGTATTTCCGTCATATATATTGTAATTAATTAGGGCATGTTGAACATAAAACATAAAACATAAAACATAAAACATAAAATATTTTTATCTTATCGATGAGAGCTTGTTATAGTAAAATTTGTGCTAATAAAACTTGTACTAATCAAACTTGTACTAATCAAACACAGCTAAGCTGACCATAGCATAAAATGTATAGACAGTAAGTGACGCTTGTGATTAACAGCCATTATCCTAAACTTGAAATAAAAGAATAAGGGGGGCGATGCTTATGAGCACACCGACACTAGCGTTACTGGATCGCAGCCTTTATCCACAAGTTTGGGAGCAGCAGACATTTAATGATGCGCACAGCTTATTGATAGCGATGTTAACGGGTAACATTAAGACAGATGCCAAGGCTTTCTCCGATGCTTTCACTAGGCAATTACTGGCCAATGATACTTATCAACAGTGGATTAACTTTACGGTATTTGGCGGTTATTTGCAGCGTCAATTTATGGCTTTTTATCGGCAGACAGAAGACAGCTTTAATACAGATATGCCAGCGTTGTTTCGCCGAGAGCTCATACGTCATGCTCAATATTTACCGCTTACGCAAACGTTGTTTTTGGCAGGAGATATGCCCAAAATCGCTCGTTTCGATAAGCTATTAACCACGACTGTGAATCCTGCCACAGCAGTCTTTAACGCACAGCAAGCCCATAAAAAATCTGCTATGAATCGTTCAGTAGCAGTTGTTAATCAGATAACCGTCGTCGGCAGGCAAGTGATGGGATTTCCCATACGTCATAATAGGCGTACTAGTGAGCGCACGCGCAATGAAGTATTGGTTTTAGATTTTCAGGATTTGCGCTTGGTCAATGAAGAGAATGTCATCAGCAAAAAAAGAAGCAACATAGATGAGACTATGTTGCTTCGATATTATGAATTACGTTAATGAGCCAAACGCTCGGCTCAACGTTTAAGAATCTTTCTTAGCAATCGTCAGCCCGTTATAAGTTTGCGCAACTGGCATCACTTCCAAGCGATTGACATTAATATGAGCCGGTGATTCGATTAGCCATAATAAAATATCGCCAATGTCATCGCCGGTCATGGTTTTAAAGCCATCATAAACCTTGGCGGCTTTATCATCATCGCCATGATAGCGGACGTTTGAAAACTCAGTGCCTGCGACATTACCCGGTTCGAGATTGGTCACGCGCACTTGGGTACCGATTAAATCCGCGCGCAGATTTAGACTGAATTGCTTGACGAATGCTTTGGTCGCGCCATAGACGTTCCCACCAAAGTACGGCCAACTGCCAGCAATCGAGCCAACATTGATAATATAACCGCTATCGCGCGCGACCATCGCTGGCAAGACCGCGTGAGTCAGCGCCATGAGACCTTTTATATTGGTATCAGTCATACGCATCCAGTCATCAAGGCTACTACTTTGTGCAGGCTCAGTACCGAGTGCCAATCCCGCATTATTAACGAGCACATCGATTTGCTTAAAACCATCCGGCAATTCAGCAATGATTTGTGGAATAGAAGCCGTATCGCTCACATCCATCACCACAGGTAAGAATGATTCGCCCAATGTCTCTGCTAGAGCGTTCAGCTTATCAAGGCGTCTAGCACAACCAATCACACGATGACCATTAGCGATCAGACGCTCTGCCAGCGCTTTACCAAAACCGGCGCTTGCTCCTGTAATCAATACGTTCATTATCTATCCTTATCATTGATGCAGTGTTTGTATCCTGATTTTTAAGACGATTGTTTGTCTTAGCGTATATGTTTTGATTTGCTTACATTAATCACAATTGTTGCAATTACGGTTAGATAATTACTTACTTGTTAGGTAATTACTATTTAGGCAGTTACTATTTAGATAGTTACTTGTTAGCTAACTGTTTACCAAATATCTTATCACCCGCATCGCCAAGACCTGGAATAATATAACCGTGCTCATCCAAATGACTGTCTAATGCAGCGGTATAGATAGTTACGTCAGGATGTGCTTCATTGACCACACGCACGCCTTCAGGTGCGGCAACCAATACCAAAGCTTTGATATTGGTGCAGCCATTTTTCTTTAGCATCTCGATGGTCGCAACCATTGAGCCACCAGTGGCTAGCATTGGATCAATGATCAGGGCAGGGCGTTTGTCCATGTGGCTGACGAATTTTTCAAAGAACGGCACAGGCTGTAAGGTTTCTTCATCACGCTGTAAACCGACGACAGAAATCTTAGCAGTAGGAATCAAATCGAGCACCCCATCAAGCATACCAATACCCGCGCGTAAAATCGGTACAATCGTTGCTGTTTTACCGATAATTTGCTCACCAGTGATTTCACCACACCAGCCTTCCATTGGGAACGTTTCAATTTCAAAATCGCGGCTCGCTTCATACGCCATCAAGCGTGCAAGCTCTTTGGTCAACGTACGAAACTTATAAGTACTACAGTCTTTTTCGCGCATTAAACTGAGTTTATGACGGACTAGTGGATGATCGATTACCGTAATTTCTAAACCGCTATTTAAGTCGCTCATAAATACTCTCTTGGTTTTGGTCTGATGCTTGCGCAGTCACTGCGTTTGCTATTAGTATAAAAGATACAAACACTTACTACACTTCAACCCTATAGGTAACACAGTAATCATAAGCTTAACGTTTCCATAATCGCAATCAAAGCAAAGATGGTTTAAGCCAATTAAATTACCATTTCCCTATCTAAGCCGACTATATGCCATGGTTAAATACGAAGTAGTGTTTAGGCCTGCTATGATACCAAAAAAACTGCTTTTCTGATGAAGAATCTTATGAACAATCAACCAGCGAACACTGAAGATGTAATGAATAATGCCAATAGTGCTAGCGCCTTATCCAAAACGAAGGCTGTAGAAGTAGAAACCCATCCGTTCGCTCCTGTGTTACCGCCAGATGCCACCGTGATGATGATGGGCACCTTTCCTCCGACTGCCGATAAATGGGCAATGAGTTTTCACTATCCGAACTTTTATAATGATATGTGGCGTATCTATGGCAGCGTATTTTTTGACGATATTGATTATTTTAGAGTAGGGGATGAGAAGCGCTTTGATCCTGAGCGTATCCGCGACTTTATGTTTGAGCGTGGCATAGCTTCTTGCCCCACAGTAAAACAAGCGATTCGTGAAACCGGTAATGCCTCAGATAAAAACTTAACGGTTGTCACCACTGTCGACCTAGATAATATCTTGCCGCAAGTGCCAAAGGTTCATACGTTATTTACCACAGGCGGTAAGGCGACTGAGGTATTGCTCAACTTATTGGCCGAACCACCAGCTAAGTCCAAATATCCTAAGACCAATCAAAATATGGATTATCCCTATCAATGGCAAAACGATGAGGCAGTGTTAAGAGCTAATAGAGTAAATGAACTAACGCTATATCGATTGCCTTCTACTTCGCGTGCTTATCCTTTAGCACTAGATAAAAAGATAACGGCTTATAAAGACTTCTTTAAAAAGGTAGGGAAGCTGTAGAGTCAGGGTTTGAAAATATGATAAATCAAAACTGAATTAGAGAACTATCAACTGTATAGAGTAAGTTGACTGACCATCTATATATAAAATAGGTTCAGTTCGTAATTTCTACTGTCTTTTAAATATGAAATCAAATTGTTACCTACAGGTAGAATATCTTCGGAAAACTCAGCTGATAAATCATGATTAGCAAGTGCAAATTTACTTGTATCGGCTTTGTAGATTACATAGTCGAGGTTGCTTTTAGTAAAGTGTGAAAGATTATCTATCATTAACTCTCTGTCAGTAACTAACCATGAGTCATCAAGTATCTTGTCATCGATAAACATAAAACCACCTTCTAAGTACTTATCTAAAACCTGACATTGTGGCTTGACATCAAAGTAATATAGAAATTTCAAAATATAGGATAGATGGAATTGTGGTAGAGTAAACTGATATTTGTTTTTATTCATAATATAACGAAACATCCATCCCGGACTTCCAAGATGATATGGATAGTAGTAATCGAAAACATCTATACCGCTTAGATCTAAAAATCTAAAATTATGATCATTCATTAGTAAAAGTTCCTTCAATACATTTAATGAATCACTATGACTGACTCTACACTCTTAGAATATAAGTTCAAACTAAATAAAAATAAACCTACATTTCC
>NZ_JBEFNJ010000005.1:0-151107 GCF_051970285.1 Psychrobacter sp. ASPA161_6 | reverse complement strand
TACTATCACTAGCTGCGTAATAAATGGCATTTGACATCAGGTTGGCAAACAGCCGTTGCAATAAGCCTTCATCACCTAATACTCTTTCGAACTTACCTGATTTCTCAAAAGTTATCCCTCGATCTTCTGCAATCATTTCATAGTAATCAACGAGCTTTGTGATTAAGCTGTCTGTATCCACGTGACTGATTTGCGAGTCACTTAATCCTTTTTGGGTTTTTGCCAGTAGCAGCATATTGTTAATCATGGCGGATAACTGCTCTAACGTATCATGCTGATGATGTAGCTGCTCGATATATTCGTCGCCTTCTCTTGGCTTAGTTAACATGACCTGCGTTTGTGTACTCAGCGTCGCTATTGGCGTACGTAGCTCATGGGCAATATTGTCTGAAAACCGAGACAAAGACTCAAAGTTACTTTCAAGCTTGACCATCATTGAATTGTAAGATTCTGCTAGTGGCCTCAGTTCTAACGGCATATCGTCAACCGCAACTCTTTCGTCTAACCTTTGGAGGTTTATGCCTTTCATTTTTTGTACGATAGTGGACAAAGGCGCAAACCCCCAATACACACTTAATGCCGCTACTGAAACCAACAACAAGGTGATGGCTGTGAGTATCAAGCTCAGCTGGCGATTAAACTGGATAAGATATTGATGATGCACATTGGTAGGTAGGGCGATAAACGCCAAAATCTCTTGATTTGGAATAATAATGGCTCGGTAATGCCTATTGTTTATCTTGATCATAAACTGCTGATCGTGATGTTCCTGCCATAGTGATAACAAGCTAAAATCGGCTGGCAAACTATGAATGAAATTACTGGGGTCACTGGATAATAACTTACCTTTTTTATCTGCTACTAAGGTTTTTAAATCATAATCCAGCCAAGAGGAATGCAAGTGATTGTCATCAATGAGTGATTGGGACTTTGACACTGTGAATGGTTCTATGGGCTCGTTAACACTAACCATGCGTTTACGCAGATTAAAAGCTGCATGGGTGATAATCTCTGAGTCCATTTGCTCAAAGTGTCCACTCACAGAGCGCTGCACCCACGCATAGATGATGACCTGAGAGATAATAACGAAGACTGTCAATAAGGAAATCGTTCGCCATAGCAGTGACCAGCGCCGGTTTCTGAGTGTATGGTTCATGCTATTTAGAATCGTCTCCGTCCGCATCAATTTGGACCTCAGTAGCCAGCGCCTCTAAGCGATAGCCCATTCCACGCACAGTATGAATGAGCTTTGCCTCATGACCATCGTCTATTTTTATACGCAGACGCCTTATCGCCACATCAATCACATTGGTATCGTTATCAAAATTCACATCCCATACTTGGGAGGCGATCACGGTGCGTGGTAGCACTTCACCTCGGCGCTCTAATAAAAACTGTAGTAAGGAAAATTCTTTTGCCGTGAGCTTAATAGGCTTGCCGCCTCTATGTACAGTGCGCTTGGCAATATCCATCTTGAGATCCGCTATTTGCAGAATCGTACTTTGATAATCGGCTTGATTGGCGCGTCGTAATAGACTTTTTATTCTGACTATCAGTTCTGCAAACGCAAAAGGTTTGGTCAAATAATCATCACCCCCAATCTCAATCCCTTTTATTTTATCGCTTAAGTCATCTTTTGCCGTTAGAAAGAGTACAGGCGTTTGCTTACCCGCTGCTCGGTAATTGCGAACCAGCTCAAAGCCGCTAACATCAGGCAGCATCACATCCATTAGGATCACGCTAAACTCTTCTGTCATCAATGCATGATAGCCATCTAGACCGGTTAGGTGATGATCAACAATAAATCCAGCTTCGGTTAAGCCTTTTTTTATATACTCGCCTAGTTTCAACTCATCTTCTACCAGTAGTATTTTCATAGTAACCCCTCAACACGATTATGATTATTTGACATCCTAATCAATATAGATGACAAAAACGTTTTGTAACTGACAAAAATGTCATGTGCTCGTAATCAGATTGTCAGTCTTCTTTTGCTAATCTATATGAATGAAACATAGTTGCTCGTTCCTAATATCTAGCTACTACGAATTATTTTCACAGGTAATCAATTTAAACGCCTAATAACTTACAAAAGAGGTTTTATATGAAAATTCACGGTTCATTCAAAAAAGTAGTATTGCTATCGGTATCTGTACTTATAGGTATTACTACTGCTAATGCGCATACTACTGATCTAAGTACTTCAATCATCAATAACTGCGACGCTGTTACTGACTTTGCAAAAAACTTGGATCATAACGATGCTCAGCTTTCTAGCGCCCAAATGAAAAGCTATATCGATGCTAGAGTGGCTTGTGAGATTGAACACAAAGATCAACATCTACAGTCTGAAAAATACTTTATTAACAAATATGGTAGCGATAAGTAATATCAGCTCTGATGTCATACTAAAGGATTGATGACAATATTAAAAACCATAAATAGCAAGATGACAGAATTGTAATCTTGCTGTCATCTCTCTGTCAGAATCAATAAAGTATGCTTTAAAGTAACTTAATATTTTAAAGTTTTTCGACTTCATACCAAATAAAATAAGGATTTACCATGTCACTATTCAAATCAATACCACTGTCTAAATCAATCGTAGCAACTGCTATAGCCTTAGTTGTTTCAACATCTGCTTTGGCACATGACCCAAAAATGCATGCTGAAAAAGATCAGATGAATTGTGAAAAAATGGAAAAGCACATGCAAATGATGGGCAAAATGGATCATAGTAAAATGGATATGAAGGATCCTGCTATGAAAGCTATGATGACCAACATGGGAAAAATGAAAGCGATGTACCAAAAGCACTGTGTTACTAGTAAAAGTGATTCTTAGACATTGATCGTAGAAATTCAATATTATTGTTAGATGGTTTTGTCGAGCAGTAATTGGGTATTAACAAAAATGGATTTTTAGGACAAACCTATGAAGTTTTTACTAGGAATACTGCTTACTGTTTTTGTCGCTATTGTGGGCATTTTTATTGTGGTGACCAGTGGCGTGATAAATATCGGTGCTGATCAAGCCCATAGTCCGCTGGTTTACAATTTTTTAGAAACGGCACGTACGCGTTCAATAGCAAATGCTAGTAAGGACATTGCGGTTCCAAACCTAGAAAAGACAGAAATGATCAGCTCGGGCGGGGCAGACTATAAAGATATGTGTGCAGGCTGTCACTTATCTCCTGGGGTAGAAAGTACTGATTTTAGTGCAAGTTTATATCCAAAGCCGCCCAATTTTACCAATACTGAATTGGTGGAACGCTATAAAACAGATGCCGGTGCTCAGCAAGCCTTTTGGGCCATTAAACACGGTATTATGGCATCAGGTATGCCCGCATGGGGCGCTTCGCACGATGATGATAGAATGTGGGCAATGGTCGCTTTTATCAGATCGTTACCTGAATTGAATGAAAACCAGTACACCATGCTAACCACTAGGATAGACGATGATATGTTGGGCATGTCATTTGATGGTGAGATGGATATGTCAGGTGATGGATCCGGAATGCAACATTGATTTTTCGTAAAAGATGCAGTGCTTAATAGTGCTGCCTTTTGCGATTTGAGTTTTAAGCTTTACCAGTACTACTTTGGTCAGTGTTACGGCTTTAATTTTTATAAATGTGATCGTCAGATAGACGCTCAGGAGTGGTTTTATGAGACGCTATACCAATAGATTTATTAATGAACATAATCTGATATCTGGCCGTGTGCTCTCAGCGATTGTGGTATTGCCATTATCGTTAACGATAGCCGCTTGTAGTCAACCTAACGCGACTACTGCTGACTCAAAACCAGCGACTGAGCCAACTACCGCTACGCAAAAAACCGCGCTAATAGAGCAACCACAAGCCGAAATAATACCTGTCAGTGCTCATTCAGATACCCAATCAACTATTTTGCGAAATGTGTCAGCCACCGTCTATAAAGATGCCAATTGTGGTTGCTGTAAAGAGTGGGTCGGCCACGCAGAAGACAATGGGTTAAGCGCAGCTACCCATGATGTTGCCGACGTGTCTTTGTTTAAAGATCGTTATGGCGTACCACAGCAAATGCGCTCTTGCCATACTACCGTTACTACCGATGGCTTTGTCTTTGAAGGCCATGTCCCTGCCAAATATATGGCACAGTTTCTAAAGAATCCGCCAAGTGATGCGATTGGCCTTGCCGTACCTGGCATGCCAGTTGGTAGCCCTGGTATGGAATATCAAGATAAATTTATGCCGTATAAAGTGATGCAGCTTAACAAAGACGGCTCAACAGCCATTTATGCAACCATTGACTCACCGCAGCAGCAAATCTAGTTTGATTAAAGCATTACATAGCTCATTCTGTTCTATTAATGAGCCAACAGTTATATGAACTCAACTCCCATTTCACGGATTAAGTTAGGTAAATTATTATGAACAAGAATATGTTCAATCGCAGGCGCTTCTTAACAGGGTCTTCTACTTTGTTAGGGGCATCCATGCTATCTACGCTGCCGTCTATTGCCAATAGTGCGCTAGGAAAAGGTCAACAAAACGTAGCCGTCAACAGTGATAAAGCTGACCATATCGTACCCATTCTAACCGGTACAGAGTTTGACCTGTATGTCAGCAAGAAGCCCGTTACTGTCAATGGCAAGTCGAGTATGGCAACCCTCATCAATGACTCACTGCCAGCGCCAACGCTAAAGATGCAAGAAGGCGATACCGTGACCATCCGTGTCCATAACCAGATGAATGAGTCGACCTCTATTCACTGGCATGGCTTGCTCGTCCCATTTGAAATGGATGGTGTGCCAGGTATCAGCTTTGATGGTATTCCTGCGAAGAGTACCTTTACCTATAAATTCAAACTCATTCAATCAGGTACATATTGGTATCACTCCCATACTGGCTTTCAAGAGCAAACTGGAATGCGCGGGGCTATCGTCATTGAGCCTAAAGGCCGCGAACGCTATCCAGTCGCCGAAGATCACGTGATTTTATTGAGTGATTGGACACACCGCGATCCGCATAACTTGCTAAAGCTATTAAAGCAGCGCGCTGACTTTGATAACTACCATTTGCCAGATTTTAAAAAGCTATTGTCTGATATTGCCGCAACAGATCTAGAAGCCGCTTATGACAAGCGCAAAATGTGGAATAAGATGCGCATGATGCCGACGGATTTCACCGATCTGTCTGGTGAGAAGACATTCACTTACCTTATGAATGGTAAAACTACCGCAGCCAATTGGACACAGCTAGTGAAAGCGGGACAGCCCGTCAAACTACGCTTTATCAATGGCTCAGCACAGACGATATTCGATGTGCGTATACCGGGTCTGGAAATGACCGTCGTCTCAACGGATGGCAATGATGTCGCGCCCGTTGCGATTGATGACTTCCGTATTGGGGTGGCTGAGACTTATGATGTCATCGTCACGCCGACCAAAGATGCACATACCATATTTGCCCAAAACATTGATCGTTCAGGCTATGTCGCGACCACGCTTGCGACCAAAAAAGGCGCTCGTGCTGCAATACCTGCTATGGATAAGATCGAATGGCTGACCATGGCTGATATGATGGGGGCTATGGGTGACAAAGGCTACAAAGCACGGCATGCTAAGACCGAGTACGACTTTAAATCTGATATGCGCGTCGACAGTCCACGTATGAACCTCGATGATCCTGGTATTAACCTGCGTGATATTAATAGAAAGGTTTTGACTTATGATCAATTGCGCTCCGTGGATGAGCAAGTATTGGCAGAGCAGCGCAAGCCTACTAGAGAGATCGAATTACATTTGACTGGCAATATGGAACGCTATATCTGGGCGCTAGATGGTGTCATGTTTAAGGATGCAACGCCTGTTAATATTAAACCTAACGAGCGTGTACGCATTACCTTAGTCAATGACACCATGATGAATCACCCTATGCACTTACATGGTATGTGGAGTGATTTGCGAACCCCATCTGGAGACTTTCAGGTACGTAAACATACGATTGTGGTTCAGCCAGCGCAAAAGATTAGCTTCGACGTGACGGGTGAAGTTGGACGATGGGCGTGGCATTGCCACCTGCTTTATCACATGGAAGCCGGTATGTTCAGAGAAGTTGCCGTCGTTTAACAAACCTTCGAATATGAGGCTTATTATGAAAATATCTAAGAAAAATCTGCCATTCATTGGTTTGTCATCGCTAGTCTTGCTCACCTCATCGTTTGCAACGGCTGCTGATATGTCTGGCATGGACCACAGCGGTATGGATATGTCAGATATGGATCATAGCGGCATGGATATGTCAGATATGGATATGTCTGGTATGGATCACAGCGGCATGGATATGTCGGGCGATATGTCTGATATGGATCACAGCGGTATGGATATGTCAGGCGATATGTCTGATATGGATCACAGCGGCATGGATATGTCGGGCGATATGTCTGATATGGATCACAGCGGTATGGATATGTCAGGCGATATGTCTGATATGGATCACAGCGGCATGGATATGTCGGGCGATATGTCTGGTATGGATCATAGTGGCATGGATATGTCGGGCGATATGTCTGGCATGGATCATAGCGGCATGGATATGTCGGGCGATATGTCTGGTATGGATCACAGTGGCATGGACATGTCAGGTGATATGTCTGGTATGGATCACAGTGGCATGGATATGTCAGGCATGGACCATGGCAGTATGGACATGTCTGGTATGCAAGGTGGGCAGCCACCAGCCGATGCTCGCAGTCCAGACTATTCAAATGGGGTTCCCTACGGACAGTATGGTAAGCCAATGATGATGGGCAGCATGCCATTATGGGGAGTGTCAGTAGACGACTTGGGCTATCAGTTCGATGAAGACCAAATCAACTTCGAGGCGACGGGTTGGTATGGTACTGACAGTAATCGTATAAGACTACGTACCGAGGGTAGTGCTCAGACTAAAGATGATAAAGAAATAGATAGCTTAAGCTCGCTTGCTTATTGGAAACCACTGAGCATTTTCTGGAATGGGGAAGCTGGTGTCGCTTACGATACTGAAAATGATAACGCTGCCCTTATGGCAGGCATTGTCGGTACCGCACCGTATTTCATTGAAACAGATGCGAGAGCCTACTTATATACCGATGGTCAACTTCGCCTTGATTTAGGCGCAGAGTATGAATGGCGTTTAGATCAGCATTGGGTAGTCATACCAGAGGTGGGATTGACTGCCTTTAGTAAAGATGACCATGATAATGGCATTACCAAAGGCTTTAATGAGATGGAAGCTGAGGTTAGGCTGACTTACGAGACGTTCAGTCGCCAACTAGCCCCTTATGTGGGCGTGAGTTATGAGACAGCGCTTGGCAAGGCTCGTGGTCAACGACGTCAAGAAAATGAATCGGTTGATAGCAGTAGTTTGACTGCGGGGGTCAAATTCTGGTTCTAATTTTATTAAAATAATAGGGGATATACTATGAATACTTCAGATCAAAACAACATGGATCATCAACAGGCCATGAACCCTTACGTAAAGTTCACCCTGATGATTGTGACGTCTACGATTGTGATGTACATCATGATGTATTTCAATACTTATGAATGGGATCATATTTATTTTAGTGAAACCCGAGCTTATATGGCGCTCTACATGGGTGCCGGTATGGCAGTGGTCATGTTGGCATTTATGACCAATATGTATAAGAAGACCAAGGTCAATTTGATGATCTATGGCCTGAGTGTATTGATGTTTGCTGTCGGTATCTGGGGCGTCAGATCACAAGCAACGGTCGACCAAGTCGATTGGATGCAAGCGATGATACCGCATCACTCGATTGCCATTCTCACTAGTAGTCGCGCTGATATTGAAGATCCGCGTGTACAAAAGCTTGCTGACGATATTATAAAAGCGCAAAAGCGTGAGATCGCTGAGATGAAGCAATTGATTGATGAGCTTGAATAACGATCTATACTGATAGACCATTATTTTAAACAAATAAAATAATGGTCTATCAAATGATAGACGTAAGCATATAGGTCTTTTTATTCAAAGCTACTTTCACTGCAGAATCAAAACATTGCTCATGAAAAAGCAATAAAAGGCTGAGTATGCATGGTTCACTTTCCCCACTGGCCTTTTGGCTGCTGCAATTGTTGTCTCTTTTAGTGCTTACTCCTATATTAAAATCTCTAACGCTTACCCGTCAGCTGGCGGTGCTGCGACGTACTTGCATCAAGTATATAGAGACTGTTTGACGACCAGTTTTAATGCTCTGCTGATGTAATTTTATATAATTATTGCGCAGAGCTTTCTGGTTCGGATGTTCGGGTCATATACCATACCGTTGTTTGGTGGTGACGAAAGCGGTGTATAGCATCTACCAAGGAGAGTCAAGATGAACGAATTGAATTCAAAAGCGAATACTTTAAGAATTGGTCCTGTGGGCAACAGCGTTTCTCTGTTTCTGCTCATCAGCTATCTCTTGTGCATAGTCTTTGGCCTACTCGCACCTGAGCAGATAAGCATGCATGAGGCTTGGGCACCGCTGCTACCTGGTTTTGAATGGTTGACATGGTCAGGTTTCCTAATTGGATTTGTCGAATCCTATCTTTATGGTTGGTATTTTGCGATTGTGTTTGTACCGCTATATCGCTGGTTTGCTAAAGCAGGATGAGTCTAGCGTAGCCATTGAATCTTCGGCTCAGATAGGTCAACTATGCTGAGAACGACGGACAGTGCGCCAATCTTGGGTGGGATCAAAAGCTGGTGACTTAAACCTAAACTATCATTGCAATCAATAACTGGAACATAGTCATGAAACACGATACGACAAAAAATACTTCGGATAGCGAAGACCATGATTGCTGTGACGGTACAGCTAATACAGGCATAGAATCCAATAAAGATACCACTTACGATAAGGTACCAACTGGTTACAGTGGAACCATTTATACCTGTCCGATGCATCCAGAGGTGAGAGACGTTACAGATAGCGGCTGTCCCATATGCAAAATGTCTCTTAAACCTGACGACACTGTTGCCGAGATGGTAGCAATGAAAGATGACCATGCAAGCTGCCATAGTCCGTCGAATACCGATGCCCATCCTACTAAAGAGAGTAAATACGACAAAGTACCGGAAAATTATAGCGGTACCGTTTATACCTGCCCTATGCATCCCGAAGTGAGAGATGTGGAAAAAAGCGATTGCCCAATATGCGGTATGTTTCTCAAACCTGAGAACGAGGTTACTGATTCAAATGATAATGAAGACAGTCATGCACACCGTCATGGAAAGGATACTGACCGTACTAAGGTAAAATCTGTAAAAGGCGGCAAGTACGATAAGGTGCCAGCTGGCTACAGCGGAACCGTTTATACCTGTCCTATGCATCCCGAAGTCAGAGATATTGAGAATAGTGGTTGTCCCATATGTGGCATGGCACTTGAATCAGAGACTGTTACTATTGGTGACGAGGATACCTCAGAGCTCGATGACATGACTCGGCGTTTTTGGATTTGTACCGTGCTGACCGTTCCTTTATTTTTATACGCAATGAGCGATATGGTAGGTATAAATTTAGACAGCTTCATTCAAGGCGGTCAGGGCGATATCGCTGGGCAGATTGCTCAGTGGATACAGTTGGCGCTTGCGGTACCAGTGGTGCTATGGGGAGCAGCACCTTTCTTCGTGCGAGGTTGGCAATCCATAAAAAGTCGCAACCTAAATATGTTTACCCTAATTGCGATAGGTGTAGGTACAGCATTTGGTTTCAGTCTGATAGCAACCTTTATTCCGGGCATTTTCCCAGACAGTTTTAGGGATGCATCCGGTCGAGTCGGTGTTTATTATGAAGCAGCAGCGGTTATCACGACATTGGTACTACTAGGTCAGGTTCTAGAGCTTAAAGCCCGAAGCCAGACTTCTGGCGCAATTCGTGCTCTTCTTGAGTTGGCACCACCAAATGCAAGGCGGGTAGATGAGCAAGGCGTTGAAACAGAAGTCTCCCTTGACGAAGTTATCAGTGGCGACAAATTACGGGTTAAGCCAGGAGAGAAACTCCCTGTAGATGGTATTGTGCTTGAAGGCAGCAGCAGTATCGATGAGTCGATGGTAACGGGGGAACCTATTCCGGTTTCTAAAGCAAAAGGCGATACGGTTACTGGTGGCACAGTAAACGGCACGGGAACCCTACTGGTTGAAGCGGTTGACGTGGGTGATGACACGGTACTGTCCAAGATCGTCAAAATGGTTGCTGAAGCCCAGCGCAGTCGCGCACCAATACAGAAGCTGGTGGATAAGGTGGCTGGATGGTTTGTGCCAATTGTCCTTATCTGCTCTATCATAACTTTTATCGTCTGGGCTATTTTCGGACCTGCGCCTGCCATGGCCTTTGCACTGGTCAACGCTATTGCAGTGTTAATCATCGCTTGCCCTTGTGCTTTAGGACTCGCCACGCCTATGTCGATTATGGTCGGTACTGGCAAGGGTGCTCAGAATGGCGTGCTTATCAAAAACGCTGAAGCGTTAGAGAGCATGGAAAAAGTCGATACCATCGTTGTCGATAAAACGGGAACATTAACCGCAGGCAAACCAGAGCTCACTGCTATCGAAGCACTTGGTGGATTAGATGAAAATGAACTGCTTATACTTGTCGCTGCGGTAGAGACTGCCAGCGAGCATCCTTTGGCAGAAGCTATCGTTAAAGCTGCGCAGGAAAAATCTCTTGATATTGCTAAAGCCAGTGATTTCAGCTCAACCACTGGCGAAGGCGCGCAGGCACTGGTCAATGGCAAGCAAGTCGCTGTAGGCAACTCAAAATTTATGCAACGTCTTGATAGCTTTGACAGTGCGCTTTCAGAACGTGCTGATAAGCGCAGAAAAGACGGCGAAACGGTAATGTTTGTAGCAGTAAACGGCCAAGCTGCTGGTTTAATATCAGTCGCTGATCCGATCAAGCCGAGTACCAGCGAAGCGATATCTTTACTGCATCAGGCTGGACTAAAAGTGGTCATGCTAACAGGTGACAACGAAATAACCGCTAGGGCCGTTGCCAGTAAGTTAAATATTGATGAGGTACATGCTGACGTCTCTCCAGAAGACAAAAACCGTATTATCAAAGAGCTACAAAATAGCGGCAAGGTCGTGGCTATGGCGGGTGACGGTATTAACGATGCTCCCGCTCTTGCACAGGCTAACGTTGGCATTGCCATGGGCACAGGAACAGATGTGGCTATGGAAAGTGCTGGCATCACGCTAGTGAAGGGTGATCTGATGGGAATTGTCAGAGCCCATAAACTGAGTCATTCTACGATGCGAAATATCAGACAAAACCTGTTTTTTGCGTTTATCTACAATGCGCTTGGTATACCGCTTGCGGCAGGCGTTTTGTATCCATTCTTTGGGCTGTTGCTCAGTCCAATGATAGCGGCCGCTGCGATGAGTCTGTCTTCAGTATCTGTCATTGGCAATGCGCTGAGATTGCGTCGCTTGAAACTGTAATTTTGGTACGGTAGAGCAGTTTCTAAAGCACACATACTGGTCTTATCAAGACTTTAAAATATAAGGATCACGTTATGGGCAGTTTTTCTATTACACATTGGCTGATTTTATTGGTTGTGGTGGTGGTCGTATTTGGCACCGCTAAGCTTAAAAATGCGGGCAAAGATTTAGGCGGTGCAGTAAAAGGTTTTAAAGAAGCAGTCAAAGATGAAGAAACCTCACATGCTCGCAATAATCGTTCACTTGACCATGAAAGTAGTACGCCAGTTTCAAAAAATGGTTCAAATACGCAGGTAGGGGCTCAGGCTGATGATACAGAAATCAGTCCTGTCACCACTGATGATCAGCACAAAGCATGAAGCGCGCCGCTTATAAATAGCAGCACTAAATAGTCTTTTAATATATGTGACTGTTATGTTTGATATCGGGTTTTCCGAGTTACTCTTGTTTGGCATCATTGCTTTAATCGTATTGGGCCCAGAGAAACTGCCGCAGGCTGCGCGTACGGCTGGGCAATGGTATGCCAAACTGCGCCGTACAGTATCCACTCTACAGTCTGAAATAGAAGCTGAGCTAGATCTGGCTGAAACGCGCCAACAAATACAAAGTGAGCTTGTAAAAATCCGTCAGACTGAGTCAGATATGAAGCGTGAACTAGCAGAGATGCGCGGTAGTATGCAAAAGTTTGAAGACTCGCAGAATCAAAGCTTAGATACTTCATATCAGCCAATGTCTTCTCATCAGCAAGATCATCAGCCAAATACTTCCTCTTCTTCATCTATAGAGAAGGTGGATGAATGAGCTTATTTAAACGCCAAAAAAATCGACAAAAAAAGTTAGCGAATACAAATACTAAAGTTCCAGACACTGCCCATAGTGATGAGGCTGATAATGTGCTGAATGCGCTCAGTGATATGCCTATTACTGAACATTTGATTGAACTACGCAAGCATCTCATCAAAATATGCGTAGCCGTTTTGATTGTTTTCTTAGCATTGGTAGGATTTTCACGCGAGCTCTATAATCTTTTATCAGACCCATTGGTAGCGCAGTTGCCAGCTAATTCGACTATGATTGCCACCGACATCACGTCAAACTTTATGGCACCCATTCGCTTAACGATTTTTGTCGCCGCATTTTTAGCGATGCCTTATATTCTGTATCAAATTTGGTCGTTTGTCGCCGCTGGCTTATATAAGAAAGAGAAGAAAATTGCTATTCCTGTGCTGTTATCTTCGATATTTTTATTCTATACGGGTGTTGCTTTTGCCTACTTTGTCGTGCTCAAAGGTGTATTGAAATTTTTTATCCTATTCGCGCCGCAGAACGTTATACCGATGACCGATATTGACAGTTATCTGAGCTTTGCCCTCAAGTTGTTTATGGTGTTTGGACTGACTTTTGAAATTCCAGTGGTTACCTTACTACTGATAATGGTTGGAATCGTTTCTACTAAGAGTTTAGAAGACAAGCGCCGTTATATCATTGTCGGCTGCTTTGCGGTTTCAGCGGTAGTAACACCGCCTGATGGCATATCCATGCTCTTGCTAGCGATTCCTATGTGGCTATTGTTTGAGTTGGGTTTATTCTTAGCAAAAATGTTAATCAAAGAGGAATGAAGCACCGCTTTAGACTCAGGAAGTGAGACATTAAAAAGCAACTAGCATCATCGTAAAAACGCCAAATACCCCTTTTGTTTTTTGCTGTTTACTAGAGTATGTCAGCGTAAGCACTCTACTTAACGACGAGGTTTAAATGGAACACTTAACCAGCAACAACGAAGAAACTAATGACGGTCTTGCAAATCAACTGAATCAAGAGTGCTATTGCATTACCCTCGATCGTAAAGCGCTCAATACAAGCCTTCAAGATCAATTAATGGAAACTAAAAGCAATCCAATAGGAGCGAATGAGCTTAATAAACTTTTTTCAGCAACACCAGTGTTCGTCCCCAAAACAGAGATAGCGACGATGGAGCGGATCGTTGACGCTATCGAGTTGGCTGCCAAGCTGCCATCGTATCAAGCGCAAGCGATGTCGTGGGCACCCAAAATCGCTGCTTTTGACCCAGGTCCAATAGGGGCTCTGATGGGCTATGATTTTCACTTGGGTCGTGATAGCCCTCAGCTCATCGAAGTCAATACCAATGCTGGTGGCGCATTTCTGAATGTGTTGCTCGCTCGCGCACAAAAACGCTGTTGTAATGCCTCACAGCAAAGCGCTGCAACGACTCAAATGCTAGATACATTTGAGGAGTCAGTGTTTACTATGTTCAAACAGGAATGGCAACGACAGTCTGCTGTTGCTATGCCCAACCGAATAGCCATCGTGGATAATGATCCTAAGAGTCAGTTCATGTTTTTGGAGTTCCAGTTAGCACGTCAACTGCTCCAAGCTAGAGGCATTGACACTGTGATACTAGATCCCTCTGAACTCGACTATGTCGATGGCAAGCTGACAGCGCATGGTAAGCCCATTGATATGATCTATAATCGGTTGGTCGACTTCGCATTTGAGGAGCCTGACCATGCACTGCTTAAGCATGCGTATCTAGAAGGTGCTGTGGTAGTAACGCCTAATCCTCATGTCCATGCTATGTTGGCTAATAAGCACAATCTGACCTTGCTATCCGATCCGCAGACATTGCGCGCTTGGGGACTGAATGATGCAGCAGCAGAATGTCTCGAAAAGTCTGTGCCAAGGACTAAGCTCGTATCAAGAGACGAGGCAGCAGCGTTGTGGCGTACTCGGCGACAGCTGTTTTTTAAGCCAGTTGCTGGTCATGGAAGCAAAGGGGTCTATCGCGGTAGCAAGCTAACTCGACGCGTTTTTGAGAACATTCTTGATGAGGATTATATCGCACAGACCTTTGTTCCTGCAGGAGAGCGATCAATAAAAATTGATGACACTGTAACAACGAGAAAGGTGGATATACGTCTTTATACGTATGACGGACAACTGCTACTACCTGCGGCGCGTGTGTATCAAGGTCAGACAACTAATTTCCGTACACCAGGAGGTGGGTTTGCGCCCATCTTTCAGGTGTAATGAGCTAAATAGCACCAACTGCTCTTAATGCTAACCTCTATTAATTGGATATCTGCCAACCTAGGAACATCCACTTGACAGTATAGATTAACAGTATCGGAATGACCACCCACTGAACGAGCGGCAACGCACCTATGCTTAATAACGGAACATCAGGCATCAGCCCACTATAATTCCACCTTTGGCCAGCGCCAGTTGCCCAGTATTCAAAGAGTATTGTCATAGTTAGGCCAACGCCAAGGTATATCGATAAAGTCGACAGACGCCACGGCTTTGCAATCCAGAACCAGTCTTTTACAAACAATGCCGCAAGCACGTAAGCGCCAAAAGCAATATTGGCATCACCGACGGTCGCACGTGTACAAAGCCAGACTACGTCCCAGTGACTCGCTTCGGCCATGCCGGAGAAGAAAGGTACCTGTGCCATCTCCCAAAAAAAATGGAGAAAGAAACTTACGCTCCATACCATCAGGGCAAGCACTGCTGATGTCGCTGCTCGGCGGGATAGGCTTACAAGAGTCATCATTCCTCCAAAAATAGCCATAGCAATAAATACAATTTCATGTTTACTCGATCGTCGTTACCAGACCGAAACGCCGCTTACTGGCGTCTCTTAACGGCAGATTAGTATGTTGCCTGCTGCGCGTGTTTATCAAGGTCAGGTGACTAACTTCCATACGCCAGGTGGTGGATTCGTGCTTGTCTTTCAGGTGTGAAGGTATACCTCAGATCGTGTATGATACTCTTAGGACAATTTTTAAAACACCCTCTTAGTTCGGAAAAAGCGATGAGTCAAACCGTTATCCATTATTTTCTACATTTTGGCATGCCGTTGATTATCGCTTATATGTTTTTTCGTAGTGACTATAAGCGAGTTTATTTGATCCTAATAGCAACCATGCTAGTTGATTTAGATCATCTGCTAGCGACACCTATCTTTTCGCCCAATCGTTGTAGTATTAATTTCCATCCGCTACATACTTATTATGCGATGGCAGTATATGCGGGCATGTTGTTTTTACCAAAGCCCTATAAGATAATTGGTTTAGGGTTATTACTGCATATGTTGACTGATTTAAATGACTGTATAATGACCTATATTAATTGTCCACAGTGTTTGAGTCAGGCTCCTGCCCGTGAGTTGGTAGCGTGGTTAGGCAGAGCTATTAAGTTTTAATACGGTTGTGAATACATCCCTTTGTATCTCTCTCATAAATCATCTCTTTAATGACTCCTAGAAGTAGATATATCGCTATCCAATCCTGAATAAGTCCTCGCATTAGATCGCTTGTGTTCCAATTCGAGGATTAAGGTTGTCTAGCTTGTTACTCTAAGCTTAGTGAGATAGCTCTGTTTCTAATCAGGCATAGCGGAAAGAACTAACCGCTACTTCTTTAGTTTAGTATGACTATTCAATGTGCCACGTGTTGTATCAAGCAGATCGGCGACGTTATTTAATAAAATGTAATCTTTTGGGGTTTTTGATTCCCTATTGAATATTTCACTCCATATCTGACTTTTATACTCTTGCATTATTGTTTTAAGGCTTGGATACATAAGCCCAGGTTTAGCTAACGAGAGTATTGATATTGCTCGGATAAAGTCCATGTATATAAAGTCAATCACATCCTGATCAAATTCTTTCTTAACTTGTTTCTTATGCTCAGGCTTAGAGTCTTTTTTAGAGGTTTTATAACTTAAGAAAATAGTATTGTTGTTATTAATATCTTTGAGGTTAAATACAGGTGAAAAACAACCACCAATGAGTAAATACTCATTCACATCCTTATTTACTAACGATACATTATGAATAGGTAAACTGTTATAACAATCAAACTTAGTCTGCATAGATTTAATATAGGCTTCTTGACCACCACTTAAGTAGGCTTTCACTATTAGCTTAGTTAGTTGGCTAGCCAACGGATGAAGACTAATTTTAGTGCTACTATTAATGCTGATAGACTTTGCTGACAGATTCATGGCTTGTGATCTCCTAAATTAATTCTTTGCCCTATCATAATGAAAGCGTAATGACAGAAAATTTGTAAAGTTCTAACGGTCCATTGCTTGATTGGGAGATTTGATTTCTCTCTATTATTAAGCCTAGTCTGCTCAGTTTGGCTAGATAGTGATAATTCAGCACGGATCTGCTTTTTGTATATCTTGCCGTTTAATTTATCAGCTACATTGCACTTTTTTATTTGAGATGAGGCAAGTAATTTCATCACAGGCTTCCATTGCTCTTTATCATCATCGCTAGCTTGTGCATAATGGTATATTTTTAAATTAATATTTTTTTTAAAGACTAGTTGTCCTAATACTTGTATATAGCTATATAGATCTAATGCTTGATCAAAACTAATATGATTTTTATGGTATTGGGAGTTCATAAGCGTATGCGCTATAAACTGAAGCATAGATTCTCGTCTTTTTTCTATCTTATATAAGTCACGAAATTTATTGGTCATCTGCATGAGTATGTTGTTATCTTCGACATACCTGTCGAATACCGGTAATAAGCTCATATTATCATCAGGCGCGAATAATCTTGAATTACCATGTATGGTTTTAAAAGAAGGGTGATCTTGCAACTGCTGAGCGTTATTAAGCCATATTTCAAAAGTATTTTGATCAAGCTTATAAATATCCATTTTTTCCTTGAAATCTTCTTCCTTATCATGTACCTCAAGAGTCTGACGGACTTCATCGAATGAATATCTTTTTGGCTTTGTAGATGTTTTATCTTCTGTCTTTAGTAGTTCACTATGTTTTGGTTTAGGCAGTGGTTTAAGTTTGAGCTTGTTAAGCAAATAATAATTAATTGCAGTAGGTGTAGCACCTAACAGCTTTTCCCTACGTCTAGGAACGCTTAGTAATTTATAGTGTCTAGCCGTCAACTGGTAATCCATGTGCCAAAGTAGCAATCCAATCTGAATGTCAGTCAAATGCACATAAGAGTCAAAAGTAGTGCTAGGACTGGCATGTCCAGCTACTCCAGCTAAGGCATATATTTTTTTGTATTGTAGGGATGTCTCAATATAAGCCAATATTTTACAAGACTTGTCTTCGTCATAAGGTAATAAGTCTTTTAAAGTTTGAGAGCATTGATGCCCATTAAAAGCATTAGCTTTATCATACAAAAATGACATTAATTGAAAATTAGTTAAGAAGCTATGTCTTAAATGATGGGTCGTGAGATGAGAAAGTCCTGTTGTAGTTTTAATTAACTGAGATATGGTTTTTGACAAATCACTGGCACGATAAGCCATACCAGCTTGATTAGCGATTAAGGTATCCCCTTTACTTTTACCACGCCTAAGCTCGACTCTCTTGAAAAACGACATTTCTGAATTTGTTAAAAGTTGTTCTAACAATGTCCGTCTTAAGGCAGAACCCGTTTTATTATTACCATATTTATTATTACGCACTTCTAGATAAGCTGAAGTTATAGCCACATCTTTTAATCTAATCTTAACTATTTCACCTATCCTGAGTCCACAGCGCTGCCCTAAAATCAAAGCGAGCTTCACCGCTTCTATTTCATCCTTAGTCATTTCAAGATTGTCAGCATTATTAAGAATAGCCTGAAACATGGTTTCTGAAAGATAGCCTGTCCTATGATGCGCTCGCTTGGTAGATGAAAAAGGTGCAATAGGTTCAATGCCATGATGATTAACTAAATATGCATGTATCTCATCAATATTAGTGGCAATAGCATTTTGAGCGTCTTTAGACTTACCAAGTTCGATAAGTTCGCTATAAAGTTGAATATAATCCTCTTCAGTATGATCCTCAAATGCAACACCTTGAGTTAATGATAACCAGCGATTCGTAATACCACCGCTATGAGTCCGCATGCTGCTTACCTTTTTACTAGTCACTGTTTTCGTCAGTAACCAACCTACGATTGCAAGCTCACTCAAAGGAGCGTCGTTCGTTAATAAACGTTCATATAGCTGCTTGAGACCAATTGTGAATCTAGCCATTGAGGTTTTTTCATCTTTAGTCGTTTTCAATAGCTTTGCAATCTCAACGGTAATGGTAGGATTGCCTTTTTTAGGTTCCACTGCGACATCTTTGTGACACTCAATGTTAATAGCTATCTTAGTAGTGGGCTTATGAGATATGCTAAAGATTAAAGACTGCCAGTTAGCTATTGACAGGCCATATGTCGTCTCCAAACCAAGTAGTAGATACCAAGTATGTTCTGGCAGATCTAAAAATAGATAATCTTCTAAAACATAGACCGCACCTATCAAAAACTCTTCTAAAGTCATAGATAGGTGATTTTGGCTAAGAGATTTTGTCATCTTTAACATTTGATAAAGATTTTGAACATCAGTACTAGACTTTAATTTTCTAGTTTCATTCCCTTTGACATAGAGCTTGATCAAATAGCTCGTTAATGGCGATAAAAAGACTTTTACCTCATGCACCGCTTTTGAATTGCTATAAGTATTAGTATGATAGCTATCGTCGTCAATAATGAGAGTTACTACAGGCAGTTCAAATATGCTTTCTATAGTTAATGATTTGTCACTGATGCGAGATATAATCGTTTGCAATACTGGCTTTCTCAATATAGCACTGTGGAAAATCAGTGATAGCATCAAATCTGTGATAGTAATCTCGTAAGCTTTGCTAGCTATACTATCCATCCAATATAAATAAAAATCTAATATTTGCTTTTTTTCAGAAAAGGTCACTTTATTTCTAAAGGACTTTGGACGGTATGAGGTAACGATAAGCTTTGGAAAGCCAATAGCAATGTCCTTATCTTCAATATAGTTTTGACAGCAGTTTACTGCTTCGTTATATCCTTCTACATAACTAAGATAGCCCTGAAAGTGTTTGTTTTCTGATAATCTCTTATCAAGCTGCTCCCACATAGCATTAAATATTGTTTGAGGATCACTTGAGGCAATAATTTGGTCAAAATCTATAGACTCTTTGACCAGTCGTTTGGATAAGTTTTTACGCTTCGAGGTTTCCTTATGTCTATTTTCTGAACGCTGGTCAATAGCTGATTTACGCTGAGCCATTATCTAGTCTCCAAACTTATGACTTTAAAGCCGTTATATTTAATTATTCCATTAAGCTCATCAGAGAATCGGCGCAACTCGCTCCTTCTAAGTCCACTGTGCTTATCGTAGTAGTCAAAACCAAGCTCATCAGCGTGACCCATCCAAGCGCCAATTACATCGTGACCGAAGCTATTAGATAATGATGAGTTAGGCTTAGCAGAAAAGATTCCAACTTCTAGGCTTTTATAAGATCGTATAAAGTGACGATGCCAGTTTGATGGGAGATCTAAAATTTTAGACAGTCTTCCGTGAATAAATGTTTTGGTAAGACTAACTTCAGTAATAGTGTTAGTTTTTTCATCCAGCTTTAGATAAGTAATAAGGCCAATATTACTGTCAAGAATATCTGAGTAAATATCACCTAGACTATTACCCAGACTATTTAAAATAAAGGCATTACTCTTTAAATACTTGATGTACTGCTCAATCTGTTGATTTGCTATATCAGGTAGATAAATATATCTGCCTCGAGTATGTTGACGGTTTTCCTTGTCGCTAATAAAATATTTTTTAGTTCTAACATCTATATCTACAAGCCTACCAAAAGGTTCACGTACGGGACGATAACCGCTTGAGACCGAGAGCAGAACATATAAATAATCAGTAAAAATATTATGTAGGTCAACTATAGATCTAGGATTGAGAGTTTTTTTATCCCAAAGGGCAGAATTGATCTGAGTGATTAAATCGCTAACTATAGATGTTAAGCGGCTTTCTCTTATGGCTAAAACACTACCTATTTGTTTATCCCAATATCCTGTAACTCTTTCGTCAGGTAATTCAAAAAATTGATATTCTTCATTACATTTGGATTCATCGCTGACTGTATTAAATGCTATATCATACAAATGCTCATTAAAATCATATTGGCATAAGAATAAATCTAGCTGGCTAACATTAAAGTAAGGAAGTGCTGAAGAATGGTGTATTGGTTTGCTAATTAGAACATTAACTAAAGCTTGATCTCGACCACTCTGTATGAGGTAGTGTTCTAAATAGTTCTTAACTTTATTAAAAGTTAATCTAGTTTTGCTCTTCTTATTTATAGCCTTTAGAGCCTCACTGGCCTTTTGTTTGACCTCCTCCAAAACCTTTGTGCTTATGTTACGTAAAAGATGAGAATATATATTGCCAACTGCAATAGGGTAGAAAAGATTGAGAGTAGATGTATTATCTGCGCATAGTTTAGAATCCCAGTTTTCTTGAACTTTACTACGAGTAGGTGCAAACTCTAGTGGATACCGATAGCATAAATAACTCTCCCTAAAATCTTCTGAGATAAGTAGTTCAGATCTACCTGTCAATAAAATTATTAGTAGATATAAAGAAGTTTGATGGTCTAGATCATATTCAATGTTTAAAGTACCTTGTTCATCATTGTTGTCAGCATTTATACTTCTGATATCTAAACTCATCAGACTATTGAGTAAATATGTGACTAAAATCTGTACTTCATCAGCATGTGCAACATTTACATCAGTTACCTGACTTAAAGTCCGTTGATGTCTACAGTTAACTTGTTGTTCAGCTCTGATTTTATCTAGATAGTAGTTTGTAGGTTGCTCGAAATTAACCTGCTCAAACGATTGCTCTTCATCGTCTTGGCGTTCTTGGTCTTCAAATCCATTTGCTTCGCTAGCATTTTCTGATATGTAGGTGAGATCGCTAACAGTATTGCCAGTGATATCATCTTTATCCTGTAAGATACTTATAATCTTATGAGTCTCAGTCGTCACGCGAGTAATGCCGGAGTCATTTTTGAAATAGTTTTCGATTGGTAAGATATATTCGTAAAGGTATTTAGCTATACGTTCATTGATTTCAAATTGAGCTTCAACAGATGATAGAGATGTCTCTTTACTTAATAATCTATTCTTGTACTTCTGTATTTCAAAATCAAAAGTTAGGGGCCGCTTATCAAGCCATCTAGTGTAGCTATCGTTTTGTTGAGCATTAATAAGAAACTCCTCAATATCCTTTAGGCTTTTCAATTCTGTTACATCAGGTAAAAACGGAACTAAAAATTCACGAGTTTTGTTCGTTAAAAATCTGCATTCATCGAGCGTAGTTTCAATTCGACTATCATAGTCAGTTAACTCAACCATCCTTAAACATAGAAAAAAGTAGACAGCACGGATAGTATTTATTTTAGACGAGTCTGCTCGATGGATTAAAAAGGTAATTAGATAGAGATCTTTTAAATGCAGATGAGGCTTTCTAATATTTTCTAAAAATACTTTATGAGCAATTCCATTTTCGTATATCTGTAATTCATGCGTCTTCGTCAAATTACTATTCACATCTAATGTTTTTATCCATTCAGACAATGTTCGATACTCATCTTTCAATTCTGATCTAAATTGCTCAGGTAAGGTATCTTTTAAAAATTTTAGCTCGATAAGTAATATTTCAAGATCATTGCCATTAGCGAAATCAAGGAGATTTAGCTTCAACCAATCCTTAATATTTGTAGAGTTACTATCTTTATTAGCCATTATGCTGCTACCGTTACAAGTCATTCAAATAACTGTAGCTTCATTAATGTAAAGCATCCAGCATTAAAATCGAAAAAAGACATCTATTTGGATGTCTTTTTGTTAAACATAGGTATTTTCATGGATTTTGTATTATACCTCGCTCTATCAGTAGCTTATCTAAAGCACTCCCATCCTGACGAGTTAGATTGGGCACATAACGTGAATACACTGTGAATAACATTGTAGTGCTGCTATGACCCATTTGCGCAGCAATCCATTCAGGAGACTCGCCTGCAGCAAGCCAAAGAGTGGCAGCCGTATGTCTACTTTGATAGGGATTACGTATATCAAGCTCCAGATATCGCAATAACGGATACCAAACTCTCTTTGTCACATTGCGATGACTCAAAGGAGTACCTGCTTTTGTACTAAACACAAACTCACTTCGATGTTTAGTGAAGCTCTGCTGCTCAATCAATGCATCGTAAACCAGTTGATTCATGTGGATAATACGATTAGAGCCGGAAGTTTTAGTGTCACCTATAACACCTCCAACAATTGCTTGATCAATAACGATTTGTCTACGTTCAAAGTCAATATTTTTCCACGGTAAACCGTCAATTTCACCTGTACGCATGCCTGTAAAAAACCGTACTGTGAAATATGGCTTATAGTCTACTCTGACGTTGTCAATGATGAGCATGACTTCCTCTAAGGTAAAAGGACTAACATTACTTTTAGGTACACTTAGTGGCTTTATATTCTTCCAAGGGTTCTCAAAATCAAAACGCTCAGATGCTTCGGTAATCACCATACGTAATGGGGTCATAATGTGATTGATTCGAGATGCTGATAAAAGCCGTCCATTATTTCCCTCCTTGACTAGATTACCCCGAAAAGCCATTATTTTAGCTTTGTTGATGGTATTTAGTGGCACATTGCCAAAATGGGGAAGTAGATAAATCTTAAGTATGTTTTCTACATTAGTTATCTGAGAGCACCGCCATTCCGGTTTTTTTTCCTCTAACCAAACTCTGCTAAAGCAATCAAAGTCTGAGCTTGAGTCCTTATGGCTATTCGTTGATCTCATGAGCTCTAAGCTTTGAAACTGCTCAAGCTTTTTACTCTGCGGAAAATAGTTTTCATATCGAAAACTACCTAATTGAATCTCTGCTTGCATTTTACTAACGAAATTTTCTAGACGCTTTCGATTAGACTTAGTGTCTGCTAGCAAGGTTTGCTCTCTACAACGTTGGCCTATGTATCGAAAATCTAAATATAGGTTGCCATTACGGCTATTGATACTTGCCATGATTACGCTCCCGCTGCAAACGGGATGGTATCGTCGTAGCCTGTCAGCATTAACTCTTCGATCTTTTGCCATATGAAAAGGATTTTTCTACCTCCAAATGGTTTGATGTAATGAACGCCCTCAATGAATACCGCATCCTTAAGTTGATTGCGTATGGTCTTGCTGTCATATTTAATACGTTGTGACAGCTCTTCGGTTGTTAAATAGGTATAACTCATAGTAAAATCCTTACTAAAGATTAAAGTGTTATTATCTAATAGCTTTATGACCTGCTATAGAACATAATTTACACTAAAAATCATCTTTTGCAAGACATTTTTATCTACAGTAGGTTATTTTATTATGGAGGAGGTTATGGTGAAATGTAATTTATCTAGAATTATGGGCGAAAAAAGACTTAAGATTGCCGATGTGTCTAGAGATACAGATGTCAACAGAGGCACAATCACACGTATGTATAACGAAGAAGCGACCAGAGTGGATCTAGAGGTAGTAGAAAAGCTATGCTTATATTTGGATATTGAAGTGGGCGACCTTTATGAGCTAGTTAAGGAAGAAGAATAAACTTTCCTCCTTTTAAAATTCAAGATAGTGCTGCGCTTATCAGTTATTACACCAAATAATACGCAGCAATATAGTTTCTCAAATGAGTTAAATGTTCTATTAAGTAATAAAAAGCTCTATAGAAGGTTATTTTGAGTTGCATCAGCTAAAAATGTATGTATAATTCAATCTGTAGGAAGTCATTACGACTAACAGAAAGAAATATTAATCTACAGGAGGTTATACATGAACACATTTATTAAATCGCCGCATGCTTCAATCTGGTTAAGTGCCGAAGCGATATCGCTATCTACCAAGCTTATGGTAAACCTGCAAATACAACAGGGCTCGCAGTTAGCAAGAATGCTAGGCGTTAACCCCCTTTTCTACAATGATGAAGCGGTTAGGATATGGGTTCAACGTGAGCTCAATGAGGGGTTAGCGCTAAATCATTATGCATTAACGAATCTTGAGACCAAATTTTTGGACATTATGAATCACTACGATATTCCTTATTCGTTGTGATCAACGTTAACTATTTGGTTTGGAGATAACCATGAGCTTAAAACTTATTTTTAGCGCCAATGCAGATCAGTCCGACATACAACTATGTGAAGACTATTGGGCATACGGGCATAATGGACGGTATGTAGAGCATATAGAAACGCTCTGTAGACAGTATAGTGTTGATTATCATATTTTGTTTGGTGTATTAGCGGAGTGCCAAGCTTACTTAGATGATGTGCACTGTGAGTACTGTGGACGGCCTTATCAACTTGATGTACCAGCGGATATACCTTATATCAGAAAACAATCATCTTGGTTCTGCGAATCATGTATTAGTTTTTCTGGCGGGCAGCTTACAGTTGGTAGGTAACAATTTGAAATGTACTTGATAACCAGATTGCTAATGCTCTCTGGTTTTTTTGCAAATGTGATTTATTTATAGATGTATCGAAACGAGGGGGAAAAGTTGAGGCTTGCTCTGATTAATGATTAAGCTTTACTAGATGTTTTAGATTCATTTCTAACTGTTCATGAACTAAGGCAACAGGTATGTGCCACAATTCAGATAACTGCTTAGTAGCAATATCACTATCCCATGGCATTAGAGACTTTCTATTGAACTTTGCAAACGGGCCATCCGTTTCAGTAAGAATCCGATCTTTTGGCATCATTGATACCAAAGCTTGCCCTTTTTTAGTATTAAGCATTGCAGGACCAACGGTGAACCAACAACCCATATTAATCGCTCTTTTAAGCTGTCCCTGAGTACCTGTAAACCAGTGAAGTAAAGGAATACCATCAATGCTTTCTAACTCATCTAGAACCTCAGAAGCACTCTTTATACTATGAATACTCATAATCCGACCACCAGAATTGTGCGAAGTCTTTAGGATATGGCGAAAAACTTTCAACTGTATGTCCCAATGATTTTTGAAGTTAGTTCCTCCATCAAGACCAATTTCACCGATATACTTCGCTTCAGGTAGTAGAGCATCGAACAGCTCAAGCTCGTGTGCTCGATGATGAGCAAGCTGGGGATGTAGCCCCAAGGCTGTTCTAATACGAGAACTGCCGTGTGCTAATAATTTGGTTCCTTCCCATGCTTTGGGAGTCGTAGTTACTGATAATAAATATATGCCTCTATCGTCACATTTTTTAGCTACTTCAAATGGGTTTTGATATAGATCCAAATGACAATGCATATCTATTTTCATAACACACCTTTTGATTCGAAATATAGCTTAACTTCATCAAGACCTTGAGTAAACACAGTCTTATAATCTGCTAGCTCGTTTTCAGGTAAAGGCCCACTATTTAGAACCCAAGTGCTAATATTCTTATGCTCTTTTTGTGCTATAGCAATTAGCATCGCCATAACATCATCCCGATGGTCAGGATCAGATAATACATCAGTAAGTGTTTTAAAATAAGTTATATTTTCTTGAATACCTCCTGTGTGCAGAGATGCTTTACGAATAATACAAGGTACACAAGTTCCACACTGTTGATTCTTACGTTTCCAATGGCTACAAGAGACTGTTTTATTTACTAAGTTTGCAAGTAGCGTTCTATCTTGACATTCCAAAACCATTTGACCCTTAGTTTTGAACTGATAGGGATTAATGATAGTACATTCAATACCAACTTGATCAAAAATACTCTGAATACTTTTAATAAAGTGAGGATGAGTTGTTCTTGTACTTAACGTACCAATACGTCTAGGTGTAAGAGGCGCATTTAGGGAAATAAATCCATTTTCAGGTACGTATAAATCGACATTCTGTAAACTGTTACTTTGCTGTATAGCGCTTGCCCCTACAACTGCAAAAGCTAGAAAATTGATACTGCGAGTACGCATCGTGATATCGGTGATACCCATTGCCTTATGAGGATCTGCGTTTACTTCGAAACGAGAATATTCACCTGATAAAACTTGATCGATTTCTTTTTGAAAAGCACTATCACCCTTGTATGCATGACTAATCAATAGAGGTTTATACCCATTATCTAATAAATCTATGGCACCTATTGTTGAGTCTAGTCCTCCTGAAAACAGGCTCACACAATTAAGATTATCAAGTTGGGTGAGTTTAAATCTTTTATCTTGGGGGATAAGGGGAGGCGCAAAACCTCCTTCTGTGAATTCTAAATTCCACATGTCGCCGCTTAAAAAGTGTAAAGCTTTCTCTAGTTGTGATTGCAAAGCAATCCAACAATCTGGTTCACACAATGGGATTTTTAGTGAAAGCTGTCGTGTCCAGCCATCTGGGCTTTCTGAACGCAATACAAAAGTATCAGCTGCCGTAACCGCTAAAGCGATAGATAAGAAATCGATTGCTTTAGAATTGACTTCAACGCCTAAACGCTGAATTTTCTCTGTTATTGGATTACCTATAACACTTATATCACCCCGAGACTTTCCATCTATGCCATATAATTGAACAGGAATTAAGGACTCATTTGCTTGGGGGAGTTGTTGACAATCATGATGAAATACCAATTCAGTCATGCGTAATTCTCCCATTCTATCCATACATCAATAATTGTTTGTCTTTGAATTTCTTTAACTTGAACTTGTGTTAATGTACTAATATTATTAGAAAGCCTTTCTGCCATGTGCTCATTTACTATTACATCAATTAATGAATATAAAGAGTTTTCTATGTGAATTGCTTGTTTAGGCGTTTCAGCTTTGTCAAATGCACCCCCAGAATCCATCATTAATTGTACAAAAATAACTCTACATAGGTAATTTATCATTGTATTGGTAATAATCTCAGCTGTGACGTTTTGAGAATCGAATATTTCTATGCCTTCTAACGCTTCGGCTAAGGATAGATTCATAGCAGCTCTTATTTTTTCTGAATCACCATCTTCAGTTGCAAGAGACTGCGTTATCCTAGATATTGCAATGTCAACAGGTAGACCGTTCAGACTATCTAAATTGATAGCTGAAGTACCGGTACCACTACCACTAGTTAGCAAACCAAATAGTTGTGAACCTACACTGGTCGCACTACCCATGCGTCTTACTGCTGCTGCACTTCCTCCACTGGAAATTTTTGCATAATGCCCAACAGCTTTTCTTAAATCGGAACTACTACCGTTTGATACTGCTCTACCTAAAGACTCTCTGAAAGAAGCATAGCGACGATTTCCTGAATTTGGTAAAGCTTGCTCAGGTGTGTCATCAGCCCAAGGTGGTATTAAAGGAGACTTTCCTCCTGGTCCTGGGCTAGATTGCGAAGTTCCCATTACTGCTCCTTAGACCACGATGATTGATTTAAAACGCGCTTCAACCATACAGGCTGTTCATTGAGGCTACCTAAGTACCTGACTAATATATTTGCTGAAGCTTCAGAGTGTTCTGCAAGAATATAAGCACCAGCAAAACCTATTGGCTTATTTGCCCAATCTGATACTGTCCTAAGATGACTAATGAGACCTTCCATAATAGGGACTTCTTCTTCTAGCACTATTGTTTGCATAAGTCTTTTTGCTGTCTGTGATGCCTCATTTTGCGTAACTATAAGCGCATCTAAAATATCTCTACCTGCTGGAGATATACCTGTGATGTATGTACCTATAGGTATAGTTTCTCTAGATAAATATATTGCAGGTCTTAAATCAGTGTTAGATAGTTTAGGTTCAAGCTGTGCCCAGTCTTTTATAAAAGCTGTTGTTGTTGGATTATCAGTCCATGATTTAGGGAGATCAGCATCTTTACCGGACTCCAAACTTGAAATGAAACTAGGTTTTCCCCGTTCTTTATCAATACAGTTATAAAAGTCTTTTGTAGCTTGTGCTCCAGCGCATCGTTCAAATACTACTAGTTTAGTTATAAGTGCTTCATCTATTGGCATATTGCGACGCGCAGCGGTCTTAGAACGCATTTTTATTACGTTTAAAAGTCTTTTCACGGTTCTAGGGTTTCCATGAATAATTGGTGAATTAGCTAATATTGGAGCGATACGGTCTGCTCGTTCAAATGATTTTGCTAATTCGTTATCCTCAGTAAATCCGAGCAGAGCTAACGCATCATTTCTAGTGATAGGGTCATCTTTCCAAGACTGTTGTAGAGCAGCTTCTAATCCCTGTCTAAGGTTATTTAGTTTAGTAGAGTCAATTCCAGCTTCAATTGCATATAGCATAAATAAGTAGGAACGAATTTCTCTCACACCAGCTTTGGGTACGCGGATAGGCACTTGAATGAGTTTGTCGATGTAATCAAGCTGGTGTCTATCTGTGCTACCTTTAAAATGCTCAGCAACTGAAGATTTAATCATTTCTTCATCAGCAGCAATTATAAAAGCTGTGTTTTTAAGAAATAAAAATAATCGAATCGCTTCAAGTGTATGAATAGCATTAACAGGTAGACAGCGATCTAAATTATCAATAATAATTACGACTGGCTTATCTAGCTCTTCTAGTATTTCTTCATACTCTGTTCTAAAAGCGTGAATTTGCTCAGGAGGGGTTTCGGACTCTTTGGGTTTTATCGTTTTATCAAACTCATTCTTCACATCTCCTACTAAAGCACGACCTGCTACATACTCACTTTCACTTTGAACCCCGTTAGTTGCTTCACCAATAGTACTAACACTTCGGGCAATAAGTCCTCCAGTTGGAACACCGAAAGCTAGTGCGGCTCCTTCAGCAAGCAAACCCAAAGTTCGGAAACCATTAACTCTGTTCAATAACCCTTTACTTTTTTTAAATAAAGTTTCATCTTCTTTAGATGCTTTCAATAGTTCAGTTGCTATCACTTCTAAAAGAGAGGCTCTTGCATCATCAAAACCTTGATAAAGCCATGCATCAAAATTTATTACGATATAGTCCTGCTCGTCGTCTTCTAGTTTAGTTTCAATAAGCTTGAGAAGCGAAGACTTGCCTGCTCCCCAGTTACCAAAAATTCCAATTGAAATAGGTAGCATATTTTTAGCAGATAAAATATCGACCGCAAGATCCGATACTTCACCAAAATTAAGATAATCTTCACTTGATTCAACGTCAGACCACATAATTTCATCTCATTTATATAATTTCATAAACAATAATTATAAACTATTGTGCATATATAAACTTGAATGGATATGGTAGTTTTTGAGTATTGTTAGATGTTTTTTAGTTTTGATTTAGCTAGATGCGACAGTACTTGATGTATGAGATTGCTTGTACCTATCAATTTTTGTGGAGTGTTGGTATATTTGAATTCAAATAGTAATTTGCAAGTCATGAAATATTTCCTAGCTTTTTTCAACTATCATATTGGACGAATCATTTTCTATGAATCAGAATGTAACATCCATTAATTTTTCAAGAGCTGGTGATATTTTTCACTATCGCTGGGCTGTCAAAAGATGCTTAAAGTTATTAGATTTCGATACTGATTTAACTCATATTACGATAGAAGGCTCTGACGATTATAATCAAGGTGGTGAAAATGTTGTTGATTTAGCCGAGTATAGGGAGTCAGCTAATGGTGAAAAGTCGGTAGAATACTTTCAGCTAAAACATTCTACGGTTAGAGCCGATGAAGACTTTAAGATATCTGACCTCAAAGACACTATCATTGGATTTTCTCAAAGGTTTATAGATGCTAAAAAGAATAAAAATTATTCAGACTTTGAGTTTACTGTAATAACCAATAGAAAAATATGTCCTAAATTTAAAAAAACTGTCGACAACCTTGCTAGAGGTCTTCCTGCAGATATTCGTTCTCTCAATACATTAAAAAGTTATACCAAGCTTAGTGACACAGAATTAAAAGAATTCTGTTTACATCTTAATTTGTATGATACTGAAGGCGATTTTAATGTACAAAAGCAAAATATACATAAAGAATTATCTCGAGTTTGGGTATCAAAAAATATAACCGATATGGAAAGTATATTGGTAGAAACAGTTAGAGAGCGTATAGAACCTCATAAGTCCAATGTTATTAAAAAAGAAGATATTCTTGAAGCTTTTAATATAACTGATATTAATGACTTCTTTCCTGCACCGCCAAAGTTTGAAGCGCTACCTTCTAACTATATTCCTCGCCAACAGCAAGACATTATAATCAATAGTATTCAATCCGCTAATACTCATACTATCATTACGGCGTCAGGGGGTATAGGCAAGTCAATTCTAAGCAGTAATTTAGTTAATATTTTAACTATACCTAATATAGTGATTGCTTATGACTGCTTTGGTAACGGAGGCTATCGTAAGACAAGCGAAAAACGACATACTGTTAAAAGTGCAATGACTCAGGTTATTAATGAATTAGCCAAAGATGGGTATTGTCTACAAATTATCCCTACTAGAAATGAGCCTGATGAACATTGGATTCGCCAGTTTCTAGACAGGATATATGAAGTTTGTAGTAACTTATCAGCCGATCACCCTCAAGCATTACTGGTCATCGTATTTGATGCTGTGGATAACGCTATGATGGCGGCAGATGAGTTCAATGAAAGTTGCTTTGCTAATCAGATCTTAAAGGAAAGTGTGCCAGATAACTGTCGATTGGTGTTTACCTGTAGGCCTGAAAGGTTGGAGCTCCTTGATCCACCAAGCTCTATCGTACCACTAGAGCTATCACCTTTTACCATTAAAGAAACGCTAAAAAATTTGCATCAATATTATGCTGATGTAAATATAGGGCAAGCAGAAGAGTTTAATAGTTTGACAGGCGGTAACCCTCGAGTGCAAGCCAATGCATTAGCTTTGAACTATGAGTCCTTACATGAGTTGCTATTGTCGTTTGACTCAACAATCATAACTGTTGAGGATTTAATAGAAAGACAGTTAGCAAAAGCTGTTAATGAATTAAAAGATAACTTCCCATTAGTTTATAGACAGGACATCGATAGCATTTGTATAGGATTGGCAACCTTACCACCCTTTATTCCTTTATCCGTATTGGCCACTATTGCAAATGTTCCAGTAGATTCGGTAAAAAGCTTTGTAGCAGATTTAGGACGTCCATTATGGCTAACAGACCACGCTGTTCAGTTTCGGGACGAACCTACTGAAAAATGGTTTCAAGACAACTTTAGTGCAACCAAAGATCAAATATCAAACTATATTAATGCTATCAAACGCCTTGATATCGTTAGCCCATATATTGCTGAAGCTCTACCCATATTACTTCATAAGTCTGAAAAGTATGATGAGTTAGTGGCACTGGCACTGTCTGATGAATACCTACCTGAAGGCAGTCCATACGATAAGAGCCTAATTAAAATCACACGTTTACAATATGCTTTTAAAGCTTCGTTAAAAGTTAATCGTATTCATAACGCTACTAAACTTGCATTACTAGCGGGTGAAGAAATTGCTACTAATGAACGGCAAAATGAAGTATTCAAAAATAATATTGATTTAGTCACTCAAAATCTATCAGAAGGCAGAATAACGGAGCTAGCCCACAAAAAGGTCATAAGAGGAAAATGGCAAGGTTCTGAGTTAGTGTATTCGGCGTCATTACTCGCAAGCTTACCCGATTCAAAAGGACAGGCTACAGTTTATCTGCGTTCTGCTGAACACTTTATGCATCGCTATTTTGAAAAAAGAGATAGCAATAACAAAGAGCACGAGGATTTCTTTGATGAAGAGCTTGAAGATATTGATATTGTAGAGCTTGCTTCAGCACATTTTAATATTTTTGGAAGCAAGGATAGTGTGGATTTTATTGTGGGGTGGAAACCACCAGAGACGATTTATCGTATAGGTTTACAGTTTCTTAAAAGGTTAATTGATAGAGGTAATATTGCTACTGTAGCTCAAATGGTAGTTTATGGAAAAGATAACCCTAGTTTTGTGCTTGCAGCGACTGAAGTACTTATGCAAGTAGGTATAACACCACCACGAGAATGCCTGACACGGTGTCTTAGTATCGTTATTAATCCTAAAACACGACTTGAAGTATCTAGCGAATATAGCTATCACAGAGCTTCTTATTCTAATCGTACCTTCTTATCATTCTTTGAAGCTTGCCTTATTCAGAAGCTATCTGTAAAAAATATTCGAAGAGGACTAAATTACTATTATAAACTACCATATTCATATGCTCTTTCAGAAATAAGAGCTTATGGGGACGAAGTAGAGAATTTCTTACGTTTTTTATCCTTACAAGCAAGTTTTCAAAATAGCTTTAAGATAGATCATGAAGTCTTTATCAAAAAATGCTTTCAAAGGGATGATAAAAAAGGCTACGAGTCAGAAAAGGAATTTAAAGATAGTTGTGCTCTAATCAATGAGTTTTTACCACTGTATACTTTAAGGGTAAAAACACTTGTTGGAGTAGATGTTACTAGTGTAGGCGTTATAGGACAAACCATAGATATTTTTATTAAGCAATATTCTGATCGCTATCAAGATTATGATCCTAAAGCTTATTTAGCGACCAAGGTCAAATTCGATATCCTATTATTTAATAAAGAACAATCCATAGTAGATATATTCATTAAACAAGTGGAAATTGATTCAATTAAATATAGTTTTAAAGATAATTTTTATTTTGTCAGAGCTAGTTGCCATCATTCTAAGCTTAGTGAGTTGGTTGATATATTTGAAAATAAATTAGAGCAGATATTGCACAAATTTGATCACGAAGAGTCGCCAGAATCTCATTCTGATAACTATCTAAATTTCTCTAGATCTATTTTAGCTATTGATCTAGAAAATGCTGCCGTCTATTTTGATACAGGATTAAAAAAAGCCACAAATTTTGGTAATGAAGTGGTCGACCGATGGGAAGCAATATCTGCTATAGCTCAACGTAGTGTTGAAGATAAGCAATATAGTTCAGAGCTTGCACATCGTTATATGCGAGCAGCGGAGTTGGTTGGCGATTCAAGTACAGGACAGAATTATTGGAATGAACAACAAATCATATCTACTTGCCTAAAGCTGTCACCTATATCTACATTTGCAATAGCAAACAGATGGAAAGAAAGAGATGTGGGATTGCATGGGCGTTCAGTAGCAATAATTGCCAAAAGTACACTAGATTTAGGGATCATTAACCCAATCATTTTATGGTCATTAACAGCATTTTCTTTTAGCGGCAGTGTAGTCGATTTTCTAGATGTAATTATTACTACAGTGCCTCACAAGCAAAGTCAGCAAAAAATGTTTGATCAGATCGTTAGTGAGTTAAGAACTAAAAGTTATACGGGCGAGCAATGGAAAACTATCGAAGCACTAGCAAACGATTATGGACTACATAATGATGAGCTTGTTTACATAAATGAGCTTAGCAAATCCTACGAAATAAAGGGTACAAAATCAGCCTATATAGATGAAAAACCAGAGAAAGTCGATAGAAGTAGGCAGTGGTTTGATAGATATAGTCATTTGGATATCTTAACTTCAACAGGTTTTAGAGAGGCTTTTAGCATTTATGAAATTAAAAGGAAAGCTAGGCAGTATGATAATTATTTCTGGCAGGGTTGTTTTTTAAAAGTCACCTCTAGAAAAGCAGTGAAATTTTTGAATATTGTCATCAATTCAAATGAGTTAGATTTCTATGACATTAAAAACGCTTTTGAAGCTATTCCAGACGAATGGAAAGCCAAGCCTGCAGTAATGCAGCATTGGCCATCATTCGTAACCAACCTTGCCTCAAGGTTTCCGAGTAATTTTACTTTGAATAATAGGTATGACAAAAATCACTTAGACTGCTTTATCTTAAATGAAGATTCTCGAGAAGCTGTTCGTTTAGGGGCAACTAAAGGATTATCGGAAACAGGACTGATTGAGGATGCAGGTTCACTGTTTCAGTTTGCCCGTTATTATGCATCGCAACTAACTGTTGCAGAAGCTAAAGACTTGGTAGACTTCGGTCTCTCCCGTTTTGAAAAGTACATCGATTCAGAATATGCAGACGGCGTATGGAAGGATGAGTTTTTATTACCGACTAGCATAGAGCATGCAGTAGTTAATTATATATATGCAAACCTAGGGTCTCCTTTTGTAGAGGAGCGCTGGCGAGCTGTACATGCAGTAATACGATTATATCAATTGGAATGTTATGAGGAAATAGACTTACTGATGGACTGTCTATCTAACGGTGTGTTAGATATTTTCATTCCACCAGCCTATGACTTTTATGCATTACATGCAAAATTATATTTATTAGTTGCTCTAACTCGCTGTGTTCATATTAGTGTAACTCCTTTACTAAAACACAAAGAAGAATTTGTCGCCATAGCCCTTGATGATAGCCAAGGCATTCTACTTCAGTATTATGCCAAACAAATATGCTTGCAAATTTATGGAAGTATCCCCAATAGTTTTGATGAGTCCACTTTTGATCATATTAAGCAAATAGCTGTTTCTCAAATCTCCGCTATTACTGGTGAAGAATATAGCTATTCTACCGATTCACCTTGGCATCAAAACCAAAATTTTAATGACTTACCTGAATTCTATTTTGGATATGATTTTGATAAGTCGTGGCTTCCACCGCTCGGTAGAGTATTTGGAATTTCATTAAAACAAATAAAAGACATAGCAAAGGATATTTTATTTAATGAATGGAAGATGGTACTTGATGGCAAGTGGATAAACGATAGCAGGAAAAATCTGTGGAAAAAGCTAAACAGCAATTCACGTCAGTATGATATGCATGGTAGAGATGGTAGTTATCCCGATATTGATAGTTATAGTTTTTATATCTCTTATCATTTGATGTTTGCGGTAGCTTCAAAATTGATTAAAGCTATGCCAGTTGTTCAGGTCAGCTATCACGAAAAATCATCTTGGTTAGAGTGGTTAGATAGGCATTTATTACTAGATGATAATCTAAAATTGTTATCAGAAAGCAGAGATTACATACCTATCGAGAGAAGAGACTGGGTGCTTGAAAATGCTAATAAAGAATGGCAATGGCAAATAAAAGAGAATGATTTTATTGATTTGCTGGTTAGCACTCAAGGTAATAGCACTTGGTTGAATGTAGAAGGTGAATGGGAAGAGGTTGAAAATAGTAGAATCGAACGGGTCTCATTCAAAAGTATATTAGTACCCAATCGTTTCAGTCAGTCCTTATTAAACACGACTATCAATCACGAGAACTATATCCACGAATGCTTCCTCTATGACTTTTGCTCGATTGATAATGAACATGACGACAAAGTGTTTACAGTAGTAAAACTACTTGAGTTAGATGAGGAAAGGTACGGTGTTGGCTCTATGGATCCGTTTCTTGGTGGTGTCAGAAGGATACAGCCATTTAAACTACACTCTGCTATTACAGAAGTAATTAATTGTACTTATAGCAATGATATGAAAAACTGGCAACTTGATGATAAGGTGTGTTTACAAAGCAAATATTGGAGCGAAGACAAACCAAGTCATAATGACGATTATATGAGGAATGGTAATCAGGCATTAGCGTCTCTAGATTTATTAACTCTCATATGTAAGCAAATGAATGTAGAAATTGCTATTCAATTGAATATCAAAAGAACATATAAAGACTCATATAATAGTTGGAGCAAGGACGATGACATTGGATATATCCCACCCTATAGCAAAACCTTCCTCTTATCTGCAGATGGAAAGCTTAGAGACGCAACAAAGGGTTATCAACTTAGGTAAGCATTTAATTGATAATTTTAAAAACGATGAAGTTGACGAAATAACAGCATGGATGTGTAACTATATCGCTGAAAAAATATTATTAGTTGAACAAACTAATAATGAGGATACTAAGCAAGAGTGCTTTGACACTATACTTAAGCTTTGGGAAAGACATTCTTCATTTCCTGATGGCAAACGTCCATTTGAAAATCTTGAGCCCGTTTTAGAAACATTAAATTCGCTAAACCCTGGCAATCAAAATAATAGATACTTACCTAATCCATTTGCCCAATTCTCTTCAGATAAAGATGACACTGATTTGAATAGTTGGCTTAAGATGACGAAGGTTTTAGATAAGAATGCACGTATTCTTATCTATTTTTGTATTAATCAAGCTATCAAAGAAACTATAGATGAAGATACCAAGAATTGGCTCACTGAAATAAGCCAGCTTTTAGAAGACCCTGTTATCAAATTTAAGTTTCTTTATCCAGATGAAGATGAGTCGATAACAAACCAAGATAAAATAGAGTCTTTGAGAGGTAAGCTTGCAACTATGGAAGAGTTCAAATCATTAAGTGAAAGTATTATGGGGGCTATTGAGGATGAAATATCTGACTTGGAAAAGAACCAATCAGTCACGAACCTTTGAAATTGTAGGCCATACCATTTTGTATTCAAACTAAAAAAATGATTACGGATGAACTGATAGGACGTTTTTATTTTTTATCTCGAACTGAGTTTGATTCTTAAATTTTAAGCTACTGAACTTGTCAATAAGCATAAATTATAGGGCTCCGTTACCACAACCAACTTTCAACAATCTTGGTCACAAAATGGTCACCGTTTGGTCACCGAGCACTTGGTCACCGATTTTTAAAAGGTAGAGTACATGCATGCAAACTTATCGTGATTATATTATTAGAGAGTGGACAGCCTCTTAAGAGTTGATGAATATATAACCACTAACCCTTATAAATAAATACTTCAAAGAAATTTTCAGACATAAAAAAGCCTCAAACAATATAATGCTTGAGGTAACATTTGAACAAAACTTAAGCTATAAATAGTGGTGCGCTCGGCGGGAATCGAACCCACGACCCTCGGCTTCGGAGACCGATACTCTATCCAACTGAGCTACGAGCGCATAATACGAATTGACTGCTAGGTTGCTTAATACTGCGTTTAATTGAGTATGATTGGCAGTCTGTCGAAAAATAAAGACCGCCTAGTCTAACAAATAAAAGCCAGAAAGCCAATGAGCGAGGCCCGCTATTGACGTTTTTTAAGAAAAAACAGGATAGTCAGTAAACAAGCATGGCAATTTGCCCGTCTTTTCCCTTATAATGTCAGGGAAAATTCATATTTATAATCACCGATTACAAGTGCGCGCGCTGACGGGATGGCTGTTTGCTATTGATGACGAAATGTTTGTCGTCGAAGGAGGATAAACAGAATGTCCAAATCATGCGAGCCCTTGTATCTGTAATAAGAGAACGTGACGAATGAGAAAAGTAGTGATGTTATCGGCAGCTGCCATTCTAGGAATTGCTAGTATCGCGGTGAGCCAAGCGGAAGATGTTGCAGGCACACCTGTAACTGTCTCTGATGTAGCAGAAGCGCAAGATGTGGTCGAAAACGCGCCACAACAGTTAGGTGATGATACCCAAGCTGCCGCCGATACTACAGATGACACTGCTGCGGTCGATGCGAGCGGGCAAGCAGACGGTACTACAGATGACGCTGCGGCAACGGAAGAAGTGGCAGCAGCAGCGCCTGCGGCGGATGAAGAACCCATTCCACAAGATACGCCGCAAGTACAAAAGCTCATTGCTTTGTATCCTAACTTGATTGCTCGTATTCAGCCTGTCGCTACAGTATGTTTCGAAGACGATGAGGTTTGTGATGTAACGGCACGCTCATCAGGTCCTTCGGCAGGTGATGGCCCTCGCGATGGCAAAGCAGTATACAATGCCGTATGTCAGACTTGTCATGCTTCAGGTTTACTTGGTTCACCTATGTTAGGGGATGCAGGGGCTTGGGGACCACGTATAGCAAAAGGTAAAGATACTCTATATACCCATGCGATCAATGGCTTCAACGCGATGCCTGCTAAAGGTGGTGCGGATATCCCTGATGAAGAAGTTCAGAATGCGGTAGATTATATGGTTGGTGAAGCCAGCTAATTATTGCTGAGCCATTACTGACCGTGATGAATAGCTTACTAAGCTTTTAAGATACGCATTGACTAAGCGCTTATTTCATTTAATGAGGTAGGCGCTTTTTTAATGATGAGTATTATTAATATGGTGCTTCTAATAGAACACAGTTGAAATTCGTTGCTAATAGCCTCACCTTAAGACATTAGATTGTCTCTGCCAAATATTAGGGCCTGTCATCAATTAGCGTATTTATACATTTGCTGGTCTTAAAATAACTAAAGCCTGTTAAATTCTATCAGAAATCTTGTCAATATATTTATATCTACGGCGATTTCCTCCTTATTTAGCAGCAGTACTTCTCATTTTAAGCCGCACGATCTAAGTGATGCCACGCCCTAGTATTTTAATAGTCAATTTTCACATAAATTTATAACAAATAAAGAGGTTTGCATGTCTGAGGCACCAGCGCTTACGATAAAAAATTTATCCAAGACTTATGACAATGGCTTTTCGGCATTGAAGGGAGTAGATCTCACAGTACCACAAGGGGGATTCTTTGCGTTACTTGGTCCCAATGGGGCGGGTAAATCAACAATGATTGGCATCATCAGCTCACTTTTTAAGCCCACAACAGGCAGTGTGCATATTTTTGGCAATGACTTGTTAGAGAACCCTTCGGTTGCTAAGCAATATCTTGGCGTAGTACCGCAAGAGTTTAACTTTAATATGTTCGAAAAAGTCGAAGATATTCTGATTACACAAGCAGGCTATTTTGGTATTTCTGCCAAAGAAGCAAAACCTCGGGCCGAGAGGTTATTGACCGCCCTTGGTTTATGGGACAAGCGCGACAGTATGTCACGCGAGCTGTCAGGTGGTATGAAACGTCGTTTGATGATTGCCCGAGCGTTGATCCACAAGCCTAAGCTATTGATTCTCGATGAACCAACCGCAGGGGTAGATATTGAGCTGCGCCGTTCTATGTGGGAATTCATGCAGCAGATTAATATCGAAGAGAACACCACGATTATTCTGACCACTCATTATCTTGAAGAGGCAGAGCAGCTTTGTAAGCGTATCGCTATTTTAGACCATGGTGAGATTCGAATTAATACGGATATGAAGGATTTGCTTGCACAGTTATCGGTTGAGACTTTTGTCTTCGATATCTCTACTCCGCTTGAGCATCCGTTACAATTAACAGGTGTCACCGAAGTGACGCAGCCAGACGATTTTACGCTTGAAGTGACCTTGACAGAAGGTGAGTCATTGAATGGCGTATTTGCGCAATTGTCTGAGCAAGGTATTACGATTGCTAGTATGCGCAATAAATCCAATCGGTTAGAAGAATTGTTTATGCGCCTTGTCGACAAAAATATCCAGAATGGAGACAGTATGAAGGAGTCAGGACTATGAATCAGAAAATAGTAGTAGACCCTAGTGACAGCATGTCATGGTCCAAAAAATGGATTGCTTTTCAGACGATTTTGCTAAAAGAAGTGCGCCGTATTTTACGTATTTGGCCACAGACTTTATTGCCACCCGTGATTACTATGACGCTATACTTCGTTATCTTCGGTAGGATGATAGGCGACAGAGTGGGCGAGATGGGCGGTGTGCCTTATATGCAATTCATCGTTCCTGGTCTTATTATGATGGCGGTGATTACCAATAGTTACTCTAATGTGGTCTCCAGCTTTTTTAGTGCCAAGTTTACTTCGAGTATTGAGGAGCTGTTGGTTTCTCCTGTCTCTAAGCACGCTATCTTGATGGGTTATGTCAGCGGTGGTATCTTCCGCGGCTTGGCCATCGCTATTATCGTCTCCATCGTCGCGCTGTTTTTTACGGATCTTGGCATTGAGCATTTATTTGTGACAGTATTTACTGTGCTTGGCACTTCGATACTCTTTTCGCTTGGCGGCTTTATTAACGCCGTCTTTGCCCGCTCATTTGATGATATTTCTATTATTCCGAGCTTTGTATTAACCCCTTTGACTTTTTTGGGTGGGGTATTTTACTCAATGGAAGGGTTATCAACATTTTGGCAAACCGTCTCCTTACTCAATCCCATTGTCTATATGGTAAACTCGTTTCGCTACGGGATTTTAGGATATTCTGATGTCAATGTCTGGTATTCAATGGCCGCGATTTTTGTATTCTGCGTGGTGTTTTATATCATCTCGTATCGTCTGCTCAGTGATGGCTCGCGTGTGCGATTGTAAATATGATAGCCATCATTTGTCATAGATAGCTTGTAATCAATAGACTGATAACCTTATCATAAGAGCCTAATATTGTTGGGCTCTTTTTTTATGCTTAAAATTTCTGTAAGAAGTATGAGTAAGGCTTTTACAGCCACGTTATTGAGTACAATTACAAGCATTGCCATCGCAGCCCCATTTGCGACAATGGATGATTATGATTGGGTCGTCATGAAGACGCCTTTAGACCCTGCATCGTATAAGTATAATTGCCATAATGACTACAACTATAAAACTTATGATGCTTTACAAAACTGCCTGTATAACTTGAGGGAAGATGCAGATAATGCGCTTAGTAAGCAATGGGGTATCAGCGATAAAGTAATTAGAGAGCGAAATGCAATTTATATTAAAGTCGCTAATCGTAAAAATCCACTAGTATTTGTTGACTATTCCAGTCCTTATGAGGAGGATTTTAATCCTTATTATTCTCTACAAGACTACGATAAATCACGGAAATTACTAACAATACATCAAAGCTTTTATGAAGGAGAGAGCTTGACAGTAGTTAATTTGGCTACTGGGTTTTGGCAAGATTTTAGTCTCAGAAAGCTAAGTGTCTTTCCTGATATGAGATACATAGTCGGTTTTGAAAGTGAAATGGGAGCGACGGAACATGTCAACATTTTGGAGCGACAAGATAGTGGTTACTATGAGGGCTACTATAAACAAGTCTATAGCAGTAGTGAAGATTCAAAAAACTACGACAGTCATAAAAATTTTTATCAAGCAGATAAAGCGCAGCAGGTTTATGATAGCGAAACCTTTACTTGGGTAGATGATACTGAGTTTAATGGTGACAAGCTCTATGTGGATTCTTTTTATAAGTTAAATGAAGCAGATTCAGCGGCTTTTCGAGTACGCTATACCTTTGTACGCGATGACAAAACAGGTACGTGGCAAATGCGCAAAGGTAGCGTCTATTGATTTATATCTCTTTTAATGTAAGGACAACGTTGATTATCACAGGGCTATTTGTCTTGATCATAATAGCGCCCTTAAATGCCCAAGCAGCATCTTCAGCCTTGCCTTCAGCGTTAACGCCATCGACCAACGATGATTTTTGGATAAAAGTTGCTACGCTTGTGGCAGCAGAAAGGTAGTTGTCGATACGGTTACACTGACTATCAAACTTTGACAGATTATAAAAACTGTATTTTTAACTTGTTGGAGCACAATGACAACTTACAAAGTCAAAAGTGGGGCTTGAGTAACCGCGTTATTCGAGAAAAAGATACTATTTATATCAGTACACCCCATCATAAGCAGCCATTGGTATTTAAGGATTACCTTGAACCATTTGAAGAAAATCATAGAATTCATTATGAATTGCAGGATTATGATAAATCACATCATCTGTTACAGTTACTACGTACCTTGTATGAGACACAGTCCACCATTATCGTCGATTTAAATACAGGACATTGGCAAGAGCTCTACGCTACTGACCTTATGTTTTCAGACGATATGACTCATATTGTGGGGTTTAATGGTAGGCAAAGTATGACTAAAGACATCGTAATATGAGAACCTCAAAAAAATAACAATGATAGACGCTATACAACGGTACTTGGTAGCAATGAACTATATGAGCAAAATTATGATAACAGTAAAAAGCATGAAGTATACGAAGCACGAGATATTAGTTGGACAGCCGATAATAAAATCAATGTTGATTTCTTTGATAGGGTGAATCCAACAGATACCGTAGCGTCTAGAGCGCGTTATATTTATGCAACCGATGATAAAGAGGGTACATGGCAGAGAGTTTTACCGAATAGCGATATTAATGATTAAGCAATGATAAAAAGGTCTGATTTTCATATGCAAGTAGCTCAAAAAGTCGTTAAATTAACCCGTGTCTGCATGGTGAGTACATTATTTTTAGTGCTATCAGTGTCAGCGCAAGCAAACCTACCCACAGCAACAATGGATGATTATGTTTGGAAAACGCTAGATCCAATAAGAGGTTCAGGTTATTTTAAGAATGAATGTGAATACGATAGTCTGCCCTCTTATAAGAAATGCCTTGGGGAAAGTTTGGATAAACATGATAACGAGCTTAGTAAAAAATGGGGACTGAGTGATCGCGTCACTAGAGAAAAGGATACTGTATATATCCAAGTACCCAATAGATCCTTGCCGTTAGTTTTTCGTGATGAACTGTTTGCTCCTAATGCTCAGTCTCACTCTTATTTTTCACTTTATGATTATGATAAAAAGAGACAGCTATTATACTTGTTGAGAAGTTTCCCTGAAGGGGAAGGTATTATACTTGTTAATCTCAGAACTGGTTTTAGTCAAGAGTTTGATGGTATCGACTTAAATGTATCACCAGATCAATCATACGTTACTACAGTAGATCGTTATATAGGTGAAGAAAATATTACGATTTGGCAAAAGCAGAAGAAAGGTGACTATAAAATTGTTTACGAGAGTAATCTTAGCGAATTAAAAGCGCATTTGGATTTTTACCAAAATAGAGACCAAAGGCATGATCTTGAAGATATTGATATTGAGTGGGAAGATAAGGATAGCGTTTTGGTCGATTTTTATTATCTTATTAATGGAACCGATGATATAGGCTATCGAGTACGATTTAATTATGTGAAGACAGATCCTACTTCAGGTTGGCAAATGATTCCCATAAAATAACCCATTGCTGTAAAATAACGTGTTTCTGTTTCATTATATTTAAGTATGAAAGGTAAGTGATTTATGAGTATCCACGGTATTTTAGGTGAGCAAACCACCAACTATCCAACTGAGTATAGTCCAGAAACCTTGTATCCTATTGCCCGCAGTATGGGGCGCGCTGCTATTGGCTGGCAAGACGATAAGTTGATGGTTGGCGTCGATTGGTGGCAGGCATTCGAGATGTCTTGGCTTAACCAGCAAGGTATTTCACAGGTTGCCATCGCGCGCTTTAGTATACCCGCTAGTTCTCCATTTATCGTCGAGTCAAAATCACTCAAGCTGTATCTAAACAGTATAAACTTTGCTGAATTTACTAATTGGGTAGAGGTGCAAACGCTAATTGCTAAAGACTTGTCAGCATGTGTGCAAGCAGAAGTAACCGTTGAGTTGTTTGGTCTAAATGATGACCTGAATGATAAAGCAACAGGCTTATTGATTGCTCAGCCTGAAGGTGTTTGTATCGATGATGCCTTAGCAGGTAGTAGTGATAAAGTCGCATTATGCGAGCATCCCGATGCCTCGTTATTGAGTGAGGCTAAAATGCATACTAATCTAGAAATAGACAGCGCTCAGCCTTATAATTTTTATTCAAATCTATTGCGTAGTAATTGTCCGGTGACCAATCAGCCCGATTGGGGCACGCTTGCGGTTTCGATTATCAGTGATAAGACAGTCGACGAAGCTGCAATGCTGCGCTATATTTTAAGTTTCCGTCAGCATAATGGCTTTCATGAGCAATGTGTCGAGCAGATATTTGCTGATCTGAGTCGATATTATGAGCCAAGCGTATTGATGGTTCGCGCATGGTACACGCGCCGAGGCGGTATCGATATCAACCCTTGTCGCGTGAGTGATATAACTCTCCTGCCACAGCCAAGCCGTTTAATTCGTCAGTAGACTATAAGAGTACTTGCTAATATTCATCAAATCCGTTTATATACTTATATAGGCAAATGTTATTTTGCTTTGCTTGGGAGGTCGAGATGAAAGATGCAACTGGTTTTTTGACGGCGCTAGCGGCAGCTGCTTTGTCTGTTTCTCTCATGCAATCGGCACAAGCGGAGTTTATCGAAAATCAATATAACTGTGAAGACGCTTATATGGAAGTGGCTTATGATTGTGGTAACGATGCGATTATAGTCGAAAAAAATCGTCTTAATAAAATTTATATGAGTGCTTATCGTACTTTGAATACGACACAAAAAGAGCAGTTGGATAAAGAGCAGCGTATATGGTTAAAGGATCGTAATGATAAGTGTGACTTTGAATACGAAGGTCCAATGAATAATTCTGTGGTGTACGCCCAGATTTACGCTCATGTCTGTACTGCTAATGAGAGTCAGAAACGTAGTAAGGCGATTGCTAAAAAATATAATATCAAATAACAATTTTCATTTTTTTATAAGTAAAAAAAGCGCCTATCTCATTAATTGAGATAGGCGCTTTTTATGGCACAGTCTGTGCTAATCAGACTATTTGCCGCTTACTTTTGCTATGACTTCTTCACGGCTAAGCATTTGCTTTTCTGCTTCACGGCGATTGACGTACTCGTATTTGTCTTCAGCAAGATTGCGGTCAGAAACCACAATACGATGCGGAATACCAATCAATTCAAGATCAGCAAATTTGACGCCTGGACGCTCGTTACGATCGTCGAGCAACACATTGACACCTTGAGACTTTAGCTCTTCATACAGCGCAGTAGCGGTTTGCATGACGGTTTCTTCTTTTGACTTCATCGGTATGATAGCGACTTCAAAAGGCGCAATCGAGTCAGAAACAGTCGGCGTTTTTGGCCACATGATACCGTTTTCATCGTTGTTCTGTTCGATTGCAGCGGCGATGATGCGACTAACACCAATACCGTAGCAACCCATCATTAGGGTAACTGGCTTGCCATCTTCACCTGAAACCTTGCAGTTCATCGCTTGTGAATACTTATCACCCAGTTGGAAGATATGACCAACTTCGATGCCGCGTTTGATTTTTAGGCTACCTTTACCGTCAGGAGAAGGGTCGCCCTCTTGCACATTTCGAACATCGACGATGCGGGTGAGACGGGTATCTCGTGCCCAATTCATACCAATAGTGTGCTTGTTAACTTCATTCGCACCAGTGACAAAGTCTGACAAGGCTGCTGCCGAGCGATCGACAAACACAGGCATATCTAAGTCAACACCAATATAACCTTTATGCAGACCAGCTGCTTTCAGTTCTTCATCAGAAGCTAGCGTCAACGGCACGTTTGCTTCTTCGATTTTTTCTGCTTTGATGGTGTTTAATTGATGATCACCGCGCAGCACAATCGCAATCAGCTGTGGCTCATCGTCTTCGGTATGACCATGGACGATTAAGGTTTTGACTGTGGTGGAGAGCGGAATGTCTAAGTGTTCTGCAACCATTTTACAGCTGGTCATATCTTCGGTTAAGACGTCTTCGCGTGCCATCTTGGGCGGCTGACGCTCAGCAGTGCTGACAGATTCTGCTAGTTCAACGTTGGCTGCATAGTCAGATGAGTCTGAGAATGCAATATCATCTTCGCCACTGTCTGCCAAGACATGGAATTCATGCGAGGCAAAACCACCGATAGAGCCTGTGTCCGCTTGTACTGCACGGAAATCTAAGCCCAAGCGGGTAAAGATACGCGTATAAGCGTCATACATATCATGATAAGTTTTAGCCAATGAGGCCTGATCAACATGAAATGAATAAGCATCTTTCATGGTGAACTCACGCGCACGCATCACGCCAAAACGTGGACGAATCTCATCACGAAACTTACCTTGAATCTGAAAGAAGGTAATCGGTAGCTGTTTATAACTACGTAGCTCGCCCTGAGCAAGATTGGTGATGACTTCTTCATGGGTTGGACCAAGCACAAAATCGCGATCATGACGGTCTTTAAAGCGCAACAGCTCAGGACCATAATCATCAAAACGTCCGGTCGTTTGCCAGAGTTCTGCTGGCTGAGTCATTGGCATGAGCACTTCTTGTGCACCGACATTTTGCATCTCTTCACGAACAATACGTTCGACTTTTTGTAAGATGCGCAGCCCCATGGGCAACCAAATATATAGTCCAGAAGCGATTTTGCGAATAAGACCGGCGCGCACCATCAATTGGCTAGAGGCGATATCAGCATCACTAGGGGTTTCTTTTAGAGTGGCAAACAAAAATTGACTGGCTTTCATAAATAAAGCGTAACCTTATCAACGATAAAAAAAATAAGAAATAGTAGGATGTTGAGCGTGTGGCTGAGAGTTTCAGAACCGCCGCAAGCTTACCTTTATTACTTGGTAATAGGCTAGGACATCGCCTAGCTAAAGGATGATTTCACAAAAAATACTTCAGTAACTACTTCCTGCATACAGCAGGGGAGTTTTTAATTTATGCATCAATATATCGGGCTATTCAAACACCAATTTTCAGGCTAGAAGCCCGAAAAATAAATATATGCTGACATTTTTGTTCATGCAATCTGACTATGTTAGGTAAAGTTTGCCTAAGACGCAATGACTTTTTGTTTTTTCAGGCCGAACGTGACGTAAACAGGTAAATATCACGACAGTAACCCGATGATTTACTGATTTTAAAGGCATTTGTGTGGAAATGTGCGGAAAGATATCGTGCTTTACATAGAGGTATTCATTAAAAATTATGTAGAGGATTGGTAGTTATTACTTGAAGTCGTTGCTCAAAAATAGCATTTATCATTTAGGACGTAATCTTTTGTATGGTCCTGACTGTGTAGTCCTAAAAGTATGTAGTTATAAAAATAAACGATGAAACTTTAAAGGTGCTTATATGAACCGTCCTGATAATCGCTCTCCTGTTGATAACCGTTCGACTAACACACAAGCGAAAAAACCCATTGCTTTGATGTCGTGGCTGGTGTTACTTATTGGGTTGGTCGCCATCGTTTTTGCTATTTATACTGCGCAAAATATAACTGAAGAAGCGCCGATAGAGACCATCACTCGTGAGGGTGTGGTCACGAAGATTCAGCAGCTCAATCGCCTACAAACGGTCGCCTTTAGCGTAGATACTGTCATCACAAGCCAGCGTCCAGGGAGCTGGATGAAGTTATGGCAAGATGAGCAAAAGGGCTTGTTTATCGCCCGTGGTCGCGTAGAGGCAGGGATTGATCTGAGTGCATTGACGCCTGGAATGGTGCAAGTGATACCACCTACTACAGCGCAAATTAATGCCAGACTAGAGGAGGCGCAGGAAGGCGATAATAATACATCAGCTACTCCGGCTTCTATAATGCCGCAGATTAATATTACTTTGCCGCCTTCAGAGATATTTTCAGTCTATTTGGATGATATCGAGATTTATGATTGGCAGACAGGGGCTTTTGGCATGATGCAAGTGGATCCTAAGATATTTGACCAAGCTCAAAGCATGGCGAAAAAAGAAGTGCTTGAACGTGCCTGCCGTGGTGATGTCATGAATATGGCATTACAGAACGCCCAGACGCAGTTGCAGCAACTGTTTGCGTTGACAGGTGCAATTGTGACGGTTACTACTCAAGGTGCAGGCGCGTGTCAATTGCCAGTAAGTACGTCGTAGATTTTGAGACCTAAATGCTTATTGAGGGCTCTAATCAGGGCGTCTCTTCATTTTTAGCCCACTTAGTCGCTTCCATTCAGATTGAGGACACACCCTAATATTTTTAGTTTAAAATTATCGATAACCACGCTATTATAGTGGTATATAATGAATTTATTCTAAAAAAAGAATAAAGTACTGCTGAAACCAATTTTTCAAAGCCTACGTCTAAATGATGACACGCCCTAGAAAAATTTATACCAGTCTTATAAATATTGATGATAAGAAAACTCATATAATATAAGAGGTGATGCATATGACAATTTTCAATAATCAACCTGCTACTAATGATAAGCGCGATAAATCGAATAAAAACCTCAAGCTGACAGAAAGACTTCCGTTTGCGACATGGATATTGTTAATTATCAGCTTCACCTTATTAGCATTTGCTTTATATAGCATTCTAATAAAAACATTAGAGACGCCAAATAACACTCACAATGTTGATGTTCCCGAAAGCACTATGACGGAAGTTAAGTAGCGAAGCGGTTAGTCAGTCATGTGTTTTTTAGCCAATAGACCTTATTCTATGAATATTCGTCTCCCTATGATGCCGTGCTTCATTATTTTTTAAATTCAGCAATCGCCAGTTGCCGTACTGCTTTGTGTTCGACCATTGGTGCGGGGTAATCTACCTTCCCAAACATATCGTCGGTGTTGATAGCTTTACGTATTTTGTCTTCGCTATGTAAGGTGCTGGCAGGCATATCCTTTAATTCAGGTAACCACTCCTTTATAAATTCCCCATCAGGGTCATGCGTTTTGGCTTGGCTAAAGGGATTCATAATACGGAAGTAGGGTGCAGAGTCCGTACCGGTCGAGGCGCTCCATTGCCAGCCGCCATTATTAGAAGCAAAGTCGCCGTCTATCAGCTGCTGCATGAAATAGCGCTCGCCCCACCGCCAATCAATCAATAAGTCTTTGGTCAAAAACATCGCGGTGACCATGCGCAAGCGATTGTGCATAAACCCCGTGGCATTTAAGCACCGCATCGCGGCATCGACTAAGGGCACACCAGTCCTGCCCGTACACCACGCATCAAAATCATCCTCATTGTATGACCAATTAATCTTAATATCGGTCTCGTGTTTATAAGCCTGATGCTGAATAAGCTTTGGTTTATCCGCTAATACATGACGATAAAAGTCTCGCCACGCCAGCTCACTGATCCAGCGGTTAATATCTTCATTGTCGCCATCATTACCATGCAGTTGTTCTTGTGCTTTAGCCGCTTGCAAGTAGCAAAGTCTGGGACTGATGACCCCAATCGTCAGATATGCTGACAACTGGCTGGTGGCGTGCAAGCTTGGTACATCGCGGCTCACATCGTAGTTATGAATGTCATCCGCAACGAATTGATCTAAGCGGTGACAAGCCGCCACTTCTCCAGCAGGATAGGCGTCACGTGCGTTAGTAAGCTGTGCCTCACTATCAATATGACTGAGCTGGGTATTATCTGCTAATGACTGTTGGTAGTCTTCAACCACTTTTTGGCTTAACGCTTCTATCGCGTCAACGGTGTTTGCTGCCTTTTTTGAGATTTTCAAAGCAGCCTTGTTGCTATCGATAGCTAAAGCTTTATGCATTTGTATGTTGCTAACTTCCAAGGTATGCCGCCACTTTTTATAAAATGGGGTAAATACCTGATACATACTATCGTCATTGGTGGTGATGCTTTTCGGTGGTAAAATGCATTGATCATGCCAGCGTATAAACTCGATGTCATTTTTTGCAAGCAGCTTATTCACTTGTTCATCGCGTTCAATCTCATTGCCCTCGTATTCATGATTGGCCATGACGCCGCTAATATTATTGGCTGCACATAAGGCGCTTAATGAATCCGCACAATCAGAGAAACTATCGCAAACTTGTACATGCAAGGTGATATTTAATTGTTTGTGCAAGTCATTTGTCAATATAGGCAAGGTACGGGCGATATGATCAAGTTGAACCAATGACATATCGTGCGTTTGCCATTGCTCAGGCGTGAGGAAAAATACAGCGCTTACTGATGCGTCATTATCATGGGCACGCTCACAAAGCGCTGCTAAAGCGGTGTTGTCATGTAGGCGTAGATCACGGCGAAACCACATCAAATAATGGGCGGGGCTATTGCTGGTATTATCATTGTTATTGTCAGTGTTGTTATCAATGGTATTGGTAGTTGCCGACGCAGTGTTAGACATTAAGTATCCTCATATTAATCAATCGCAATCATAAACAAAACTATGAATAAAAGTATGCTAGGATAAGTTTTTGGATGCAATTGATTTACTCATTGAGTAACAAATCCTCATCATTTTATGCTCAATCGCTATGACAGCCAATCTATGGCTGCTGTATTTTAAGGTCACACCATGCACGTGAAGTTTTGCGGGTTTACCGACGTAGCTGATATTCATACTGCCACCCAATTGGGTGTAGATGCGGTCGGCTTGGTATTCTATCCGCCCAGTCCACGCGCTGTGACCATGGAACAAGCCAAAACCTTAATCACTGCCGTTCCTGCCTTTGTCAGCGTCGTCGCCTTGGTGGTTAATATGTCACACGAAGCGCTGGTTGAACTGGCGGACAATGTCGCATTTGATATCATTCAATTCCACGGTGATGAAAGCCCTGAGCAATGCCAACAATTGGCAAACGCGGTCAATAAACGCTGGATAAAAGCCTTACGTATCAATGCGGAGCAAGACACCCTTGCTAGCGTGAGCGCGTGTATTGATAGCTTTGCAGCGGCAGGGGCGAGTAGTATTTTGCTCGATGCCTATCATCAGCATAAATATGGCGGTACAGGTGCGCGCTTTGATTGGAGCCTTATCCCACATAATAACTCGTTACCGATTGTCTTAGCGGGCGGTCTTGATGCCCAAAACGTCGCTGCGACGACAACGCTACCCATTTATGCCGTTGATGTCAGCGGTGGCATCGAGGCAGCTAAAGGTAAAAAAGATGCTGCCAAAATGCGCGCCTTTATGAAAGCGGTCAAACGCGATCGATGGCAAAGCGTGACGGTCACTGACGCCATCTAAGCGATTCATAAAGCACCTTTATCCTTATTTGGTCGTTATTCCGATTTTCTGCTCAAATCTTATTTTTTCGTTCTCCACTATTTATATTAAAAAATACCACTTATTACAGTAGGAATTATCATGAGTCATGTCGCTAACAAAGATTTATCAGCCACGGCACAAGCCGTCAATACTTTTACCAATCCAACTGATGTGCAAGACTTCAATCAGTATCCCGATGCCCGTGGGCACTTTGGTGTGCATGGCGGTCGTTTTGTCTCTGAAACCTTGATGGCAGCACTAGAAGAGCTAGAAGCGTTATATACCAAAGTCAAAGCCGATCCTGCATTCTGGGAAGAGTATCACAACGATTTGGTCAATTATGTCGGTCGTCCAACACCCCTTTATCATGCCAAACGTCTCAGTGACGAGATTGGCGGCGCGCAAATTTACTTTAAGCGTGAAGACCTTAACCATACTGGTGCGCATAAGGTAAATAATACCATCGGACAAGCCTTGCTTGCCAAAATGAGCGGCAAGCAACGTATCATCGCTGAGACGGGCGCAGGGCAACATGGCGTAGCGACGGCGACGATTGCCGCACGTTTAGGGTTAGAATGTATCGTCTATATGGGTGCCGACGATGTTGAGCGTCAAAAAATGAACGTCTATCGTATGCGCTTGCTTGGTGCGACGGTGGTGCCAGTCACTTCTGGCTCACGTACCCTTAAAGATGCGATGAATGAAGCGATGCGTGATTGGGTCACCAATGTCGATAGCACTTATTACATTATTGGTACGGTCGCTGGCCCGCATCCTTATCCTCTACTCGTGCGTGATTTCCAAGCGATTATCGGTAAAGAAGCGCGCATTCAGCATTTGCAAATGACTGGCAAATTACCAGACGCCCTAGTCGCCTGTGTCGGTGGTGGCTCAAATGCGATTGGTCTGTTCTTTGACTTCTTAAATGATACCGATGTCAAAATGTATGGCGTCGAAGCGACGGGTGATGGCATCGAAACGGGTCGTCATTCAGCGCCACTAGCTGCTGGTCGTATCGGCGTATTACACGGCAATCGTACTTATCTCATGGCAGACGATGACGGGCAGATTCAAGAAACCCATTCAATCTCAGCGGGTCTTGATTATCCGGGCGTTGGCCCTGAACACAGCTTCCTAAAAGACATGAAGCGCGTTGAATATGTGGGCTGTACCGATAAAGAGTCGTTAGAAGGCTTTCATGAAGTGACGCGCAAAGAAGGTATCATCCCAGCACTTGAATCTGCGCATGCCGTCGCTTATGCATTGAAGCTAGCTAAAACGATGACGCCTGATCAAACGATTATCGTCAATATGTCGGGTCGTGGTGATAAAGATTTGCACTCAGTAATGAAAGCAGAAGGGATTGAGCTTTAGATTACTACGATTTTAGAGTTCCTATCATTCGAATCTACTTTAGTTCCATTATTAACTTGAGAGTTATCTGATGTTGAGGGTACGGTGAATCATAATTTATTTGAGCTAAATAGCTTTCCAGATAAGCTAACACTTAGCCTGCCCTTGAGCATTAATACGCTACTGCCTAAGAAAGAACTAAAGTTTTTTCAAAGTGAAAAGTTTGTTGATAGTATGCAACTAGCTTTGCTCTCGGTAGCGATCGGCTTTATTTTGTATCTAGCAGAGAAGTTCTTAGGTAGTAATGATTTATTAAAATTTCAATCCATTTTTGTTATATGTAGTATGTTCATGTTATGGCACATATTTTCTCATTACTTAGCATTTCGTAAAGAAAAAGGCCAAAACTTACCTAGTAAATATGTGGCAAAAAATATTGATTGGCATTTAGAACCTATTCTGTCTATTACCTCTGATAAATTAAGAGTCCTCTCAAATAGTCGCCGTAAAGAGAAAGTGATTTGTTTTGATAATATAGATGAAATTGTTTATAACATTGAAAAAGATGATAGTGGTATTTCAGTACTCTACAAGCCTAATACCAGTGAAAGGTTCGAGGATAATATTATTCCTGACTCACTTGATGGGGATGGGTTATCAGAATTTGTACTATTAAAGTCAACGCTTGGAAGTTATGTTTTAAACGATAATTTAGACAATCATTATCAGATTCATAGAATACAAGTAGCGTTATTATTAACTCATATACTCTATAACCGTACCGAACAGCTAAATATCGACTGGTAAGGTTATTAGGTTATTAGGTTATTAGGTTATTAGGTTATTAGGTTATTAGTAGAGAGACTATGTGTGTTACGCGACTCAATAATAAAAGATTAACTTTAAATTAATTAAGAGAACACTATGACCCGAATTGAAAGTACTTTTAAAACGTTAAAAGCACAAAATAAAAAAGCCCTTATTCCTTATGTAATGGCAGGCGATCCCAATCCAGAGACGACAGTAGGCCTGCTTCATGACTTAGTGAAGCATGGTGCAGATATGATCGAATTGGGCTTACCTTTCTCTGATCCAATGGCTGACGGTCCAGTCGTTGCCTTGGCAGGCGAGCGTGCATTAGCCGCAGGTACCAGTACACGCGATGCATTAAAAATGGTCGCTGAGTTTCGTCAAACAGATACGCAAACGCCAATCATTTTGATGGGTTATCTCAATCCTGTTGAAATCATTGGTTATGATAACTTTGTTGCGCTGTGTGAGCAGTCTGGCGTCGATGGTATCTTGATGGTTGATTTGCCACCAGCAGAGGCGGGTAGCTTTACCCAGCATTTGACTGACAACTCGATAAATGAGATTTTCTTACTATCACCAACCACTTTGCCTGAGCGCCGTAAGCAAGTACTAACCCATTGTGGCGGTTATATCTATTATGTGTCATTGAAAGGCGTGACAGGTTCAGCAACGCTAGATACAGCTGCTGTGGCGACCCAAGTACAAGCCATTAAAGCCGCGACAGACCTTCCAGTATGTGTCGGGTTTGGTATCCGTGATGGGGCTTCTGCAAAAGCGATTGGTACTTATGCGGATGGTGTCATCGTTGGCAGTGCGTTGGTACAGAATTTTGCTGATATAGACGCGAGCGATGCTACAGCTGTTGCGGCGGCTCAGCAAAAAATCATGGCTAAGATGGACGAGTTACGCAGCGCGTTGGATAGCTTGAGCGTTTAGATTTATATAGTCATTGCCTTATATGGCGATCGCTATAGAAATCATCGATATAGCAGAATGGGTCGCGTTTGCTGATGGCAGGCGACTCATTAGCACTCATCATCGACATTATATAAGTTCCGCTGTATGAACCTGAGAAATAGTCTATAGCGTAGCCACGTTGATTTACGGTTTATAAAGACTTAATATTTATAAGCACTTAATATTTATGAGCGCTTAATATTTATGAGCGCTTAGTATTTATAAACACAAGATCAAATGACTTTGCTAAATTTAGTTTACGAGTGTAAACTAATATAATTATGATAGTGGTTTTTAAAATAGCATTTGTTGATACTCCTATCGCTGATCTTTATCCATAAGTACGATAGACTGCGATATGGATATGTAAACGTGTCCCATAACTGCTCATGTTATGCTGGTATCTGACACTTTGTTTAGACAACCATTAAACTCTCAAGGACAAGGGAATGAGCCAACTTGTCGATAAGCCTTTGATGATGGCAAATAATATGACTGATACAATAACAAAACCTGATATGACTAATCCTAATAATACTGAAAAAAACAACGTCGAGCCGAACGGTAACACCGCTGGGCAATCGTGGTTTAATCGCTCGGTACCAGGTATCAAGCAGCAATTGACGGCGCCTTTGACAGCAGTAGAGACCGAACCGTCAACCAAGTGCAGTAATTGCCATTCGATGATTACCAACACGGCACTGATTTTTAACTGCTATGTATGCCCGCATTGTGATCATCATTTACCGATGAGTGCTCGCGAGCGTTTGCATTGGATATTGGATCAAGTAGATGGTGAGCTTGGGCAAGAATTTACGGCAAAAGATCCGCTGAGATTCGTCGATAGTAAGTCATATCCAAAGCGTATGAGTGAAGCACAAGAAAAAACGGGCGAATCTGAAGCGCTGATTGTCATGTATGGTAAGCTGCGTAATCTTGACGTCGTCGCTTGTGCTTTTGATTTCCGCTTTATGGGCGGCTCGATGGGGTCAGTCGTCGGCGATCGATTTGTCCAAGCGGCAGAAAAAGCCCTTGAAGATAAAGTACCTCTAGTTTGCTTTGCAGCCTCAGGCGGTGCGCGTATGCAAGAGGGGCTGTTGTCTTTGATGCAGATGGCTCGTACCGCAGCGGCAATTGAACGCTTAAGAATTGCTGGCGTGCCGTATATCGTCGTGCTGACCAATCCCGTTTATGGCGGTGTGACTGCATCGCTCGCTATGCTCGGTGATATTCATCTGGCAGAACCAAAAGCCATGATTGGCTTTGCTGGCAAGCGCGTGATTGAGCAAACCGTCCGTGAGACATTAGAAGAACCATTCCAGCGTGCCGAGTTCTTGTTAGAGCATGGCGTGGTCGATGAAGTGGTACATCGTCATCAGCTTATCGATACCATTTATCGCTTGCTGGCGAAGTTATGTGGCGTTCCTAATGTCAATGCTTAGCACCAAATAAACAGCGGATTAAGTTTATAAGTTTTATAACTGCTTAGCAGCGTGTTAATATCTCTAAAATATGCAAAACTCCTTAATAGCATTTATCGTCATATAACGGTAAATGCTATTTTTGGTTTTAGTTAGCAGATACACGGTTTTTATTTTCATAAAATTATATATAGGTTTGCGCCATGTCTGATTCTCAAGCTTCTAATCCCGCTAGCCCCAATGATAAAGCCGACTTAACGGAATGGCTTGATTATATGCAGCAGATACACGTCTCAGCGATAGATATGGGCTTGTCGCGCGTGTTGCCAGTCGCTGAAGCACTGGGTGTGGTACAGTCAGCGAAAGATGATGCTTATGTATTTACCGTGGCAGGCACCAATGGTAAAGGCTCAACGACGGCAGTGATTGCACAGATGTGCCAAGCAGCAGGTTACAAAACTGCTCTCTATCAATCACCGCATCTCAGCGCCTTTAACGAGCGGGTACGCATTAATGGCGAAATGGTCAGCGATGAGACATTAATCAACGCTTTTAACAAAGTAGAAGCAGCACGGTTACAGTGCGCTTTGACGTTGTCGTTTTTTGAGATGACGACATTGGCTGCTTTATTGATATTTGCCGAAGCCGATTGTGATGTATGGGTATTAGAAGTGGGACTCGGTGGGCGCTTAGATGTCGTCAATATTATCGACCCTGACATGGCGGTGATTACCAATATTGGTATCGATCATGTCGATTGGCTTGGTGACAATGTCGAAGATATTGGTCGCGAAAAAGCAGGAATCTTACGCAATGATATTTCCCTGATTTACGGCGCTACCGACATGCCAACCAGTGTGCGACAGGCTATCGATAAGAATCAAGCAACTTGTTATCAAGTAGGGCAAGACTTCCATTATCGCGAGATCGACGCAATTACTTGGCAATATAGCAATGCCGCTGTTACTCTACAGTTGCCACGACCAGCACTGTCATTGACCAATACTGCCAATGCCTTATCAGCAGTGTTAGCCAGTTCATTAGCTGTCGATACTGCTGCTATTGAGCAGGCGCTACAGACCGTTAAATTGGCAGGTCGCTTTGATTATAGAGAGTTAGAGAATCGTCACTGGCTATTTGATGTGGCACATAACGAGCAAGGGGTTGAGTTTTTATTAGCGCAATTATCACCGCTCTGGCAGCAGCATGTGGCGAAGCAAAATAATGATGAACAAACTGATAGCACACCTGCAACCATTAAAATGCTATTTTCCATGCTGGCGGATAAAGATATCGACAAGGTCGTGCAGCGTTTGACCAAATCAGGCTTGCCGATTAGCGATTGGTTCATCGCTGAAATTGATTATCCACGCGCGGCAAGTACTCAGCAGTTGCAAAGCATCTTAAGCAACTATGTGGATAGTGAGCAGATACATGAGTTTAAACGTTTATCAGAAGCGACGCAGGCCGTTATAAATGGCAGTCAACCACAAGATCTTATTGTCGTTTGTGGCTCCTTCCATACTATTGGTGAGGCATTGGCGGCACTTGAAAAATGAGAAATTAAGTGAAAATATGACGGGTTTAATGTTAATCTTAACAGCAGCGTGAGAGCAGACAGCATAAAAAATATACTTTATAATCAAAGAGCTTTTGCAAACAAAGATACTTTTTATAAGGTATTTTATAAAGTGCTTTATAAAAAGTACTTTTATAAAGAATAGCTTTCATAAAAAAGTGCTGTTATAAATATGACATAATCTTTGAGAGAGGATGGCAGTAACTGGCGGCAGTGGCTATTTATCAAGACGACTGGTAGGATATTAGCTGATAGGGTTTTAACAATAACCGCGCTGACCAATCAACCTTATTACCAACTAAGAGACGTAAACGGATGAACTTTTCGAGACAAGCCTTATTGGGCATTGGGATGATTATTGGCGGTAGCGTGATGCTATATGCCATGGTGCAACAAATCGGTGACGGTAATACATCCGAGCCAGCGACGGCAATGGTCGATAAGCCAAGTGCCGAGCAAGAGGCGCCGCAGCCACTGACCACTGACATCGACACTGAAAAGCGTATCCTGGCGCAAAAGCAAAAAGAACGTGCTGCGCGGGTAGCTGAGCAAGAAAAACGGGCGCAGCAGTTTTTGACGGAGCAAGAGACTGCGGAGGCGCAAGCCTTGGCAAAATCGCGTGCGGAAAATCAGCAGTATATAGCCAATAGTGCACCAATTGCCGACGATGACGACAGTTCAGAAGCTGCAAAAGATGTGGAAAAAAGTGTCAAAAGCAAGGAAGTGCAAGATGCTCAGAAATTAGTTAAAGCAGCCGATGATGCATTGAAAGAGGCTAAAGCAAAAAAGCAGGCAGATGCTGAAAAGCAACAAATGGAAGCAAAACAAGAAAAAGCCGATGCTGAAAAACTAGTAGAAAGTAGAAAAGAGGCAGAAGCAAAGAGTCAGGCAGCAGCTGAGAGGAAAAAAGAGACAGCGGAAATGGCTAAAAATGAGCCACCAAAATCGCCTTCTGACTATCAAGTAAAAAGAGGTGATGGGCTGATAAAACTGGCGCGGCAATACAACATGCCCGTAGAAGTCTTGGCACAAGCGAATAACCTTTCGCCATCGACATCGCTACAACTGGGTCAGAGTATTACCATTCCATCGCGTAAGCAGGTGGATCGTTTAGCACGTGAAGCAGTAGCAGCTGAACAGGCTCGTGAAGAAAAACGCAAAAAAGAAGACGCGCTCGCAAAAAAATCGGCTGATGCCAAACGCGACGCTCAGCAAAAACTCAGTGAAGCCCGTAAAGAAGTCAAAGAAACCGATGCCAAAGGCAGCTTTGGGGTACAAGTTGCCTTGGCGAATGACCAAGCTAAAGCCGATGAGCTGGCCAAAAAATTCAAATCAGCAGGCTATCAAGTGAAGACCAGCGCTACCAGTCGCGGCGTCCGAGTCGTCGTCGGTCCTGAGCGTGGCAAAGTCGCGGCCTTGGCACTAAAAGACAAAATCAATAGCGATCCCAAAGTAAATACGACGAGCGCTTGGGTGCTTTACTGGCGTTAAGATAGAGGCTCGTCTACTATCATTAAATGATTACATCTGAATAGACGAGACATTTTCCAAGATATTGGTTGGGTCTTTATTCACTTCCTATCAAAACACGACAGTTACTGTCGTGTTTTTTGCTTTATAGATTGCCGAGTGGCGCATCCTTAGTTAAGATGAGCGCCATTTTTATTATCTCTTTTTGTATAACCTGTCAGCCTATAAAGGTTGCCCTGCTGTGATCGGCCCGTCATGGATTCAGTGCGAATGATGACACTCAGCCAATCACTTTCATATTGTATAAGGTAAAACCATGTCATTTGGCGTTATATTTTTAATATTGGCTGTTGGGTTTTTAGGGCTGATTACCGTACCAAAGCTATTGAAAAAACCCCCAGTCGTTGAGCCTGATCCAAAGCCAGTACGCGGCGATGAGCTGGCTATTTGGCCATTTGCACCGATGCCCATCATGACCGATACCGAGGTAATATTTTTTAATAAGTTAAAAAATGCATTGCCGGAATATCATATATTTGTCCAAGTTCAGCTGTCACGCATCATCGAAGCCAATAGTGATGAGACCTCTGAGCGTAGCTTTTGGTTCAATCGTATCTGCCGTCAAAGCGTGGATTATGTGATCGTGGATGTCGATGCTCAGACTACATTAGTCGCTATAGAGCTTGATGATTGGACGCATAGTAGCAAAGCACGTCAAAAAGCAGACGATAAAAAAGACAAAGCTCTAGCCAGTGCAGGCATTGCTATGGTTCGCTTTCACGCTGAGCGCATGCCCAGTGCCGATATGCTCAGATATGAGCTGATGCAGGTGATTGAGAGTTATTGATAAAGTATCTTTGCTAGACAATCAAAGGTTACTAGGGCACGCCCTAAAAGAGCGGCATTTATTTTTTGTGTAACATTGCTGTTATATCAGATTACTTTATAGATAAGTTGTTTAAATAAGAGTATTATCATTTTATTTCAAAGCAAACTTAAGTTTTCTAAATTGATATGAGCGTTCTTTAACTATGTGAACTTCTTTTGCTTAGTTGGATCACGTTCTTGCTGTCTTGACTCTTTAAAACATCTCTATAAAGGACTGTGTAATGAAACTTTTTAAATTGACTGCATTAGCACTAGCCAGCACGTTAGCATTAGCAGGCTGTGGCGATGACAATGATAACAACACCTCTTCTGGTAATGGTAACAATACTCCAGAGGTTCCAATTAAACCGCCTGTTGATAATAGTTTGTCTGAGCTTGAGCAAGCAAAAGAGATGATTCGTACTGCCAAGCTGTTTGTCAGTGATAATAAAGCGGTTACAGATGCTTATGAAGATGTAAGTGATATCCTTACAGAAAAGCAAGATACACGACTTGGCTACACCTTCGATATCCCAAGTGATCTGAAATACTATATGGAAGAGGCTGATGTATCACAGCTCACAGCAGCTGATATTAATGCGCTGGCCAATGATGAAGAGTTTGAAACAGCACTAGGCAATATAGCCTTAACCCCAGAAAAAGGGTTTTTAGCGACGCTAAGTACTGACGGGAAGTTTACCTTAACTGGTAGCACCAAAGTCAATATCGAAGAATACGATTACGTATATAATCCGCAAACAGGTTTATATAACCCTGTTATTGATAACAAAGACGTTTTCACCGTAGTGTTTGATGGTTTTGAAGATGCGCTGACTTCTAATACCAGTACGACTAACTTCAATGGTAGCTTGGGTTTCAAAAGTATTAAAATTGGTACTGGTACGGACGCCGTTAGCCTCAGCTCAAATACTAAAGGGGCTACAGTCAGCGGTCAATTCAGTGATAAAGTCGTGGTCAATGATGAGTTTGATATCAATGACGCAAATAGAGAAGGTATTACTCTAGAAAAGGCTGTCATCAAATTAAGCAGTCTAAAGTTGACGGCTAACGATAGTGTAATCGAAGCAAAGGATTTCGAATTTGCTGCACTAGATGTCAGCAAAAAGCTGGCAGACAATAGCTTAGTGGTTAGAACCATTCCTTATAAACTTGCTATAACTGGCAAGATGACAAAGCAAAAACCTGAGACTGATGTAACGATTACCTTGAATGCTACTGCCAACGATGCTGATATAAAGAACTTCTTGATAGTGACTGACACAGGTAATGTGGAAGAGACCGCCAATAAATACATAGGTATGGAAATAGTGTTGGCGATTAAAGGCAAAGTAACCAAAGAGGGTGCAACGACGATTCCGCTGGATTTCCAAGCCAATCTTAAACGTACTGCTCGTAATATTATTGAGCTACAAGGCCTGACTGCTAGCGTAGAGGGTAAGAAGCTATTCGTAACAGGTAAGTCAAGCTTAGACAATAGCTATGATGTGGTTAGTACCCAGTTTACCGTTGAGCAAAATAAAGCGTCGATCAAGTTAAATGTCGATGCTAATGGTGACTTCATAAAAGATAACATGGGTAAGCTCGGCGATATCATGGTTAATGGTAAAGACTACGGTGATTTAATGGATAATGATGGCAAAGTTACGGCCAAATTCACTGATGACAGTTTAATTATTCTATAATCAAACCATGTGTCACATCGACTCTCAAACGTTGTTAGTAGCGATTGAGGTATAGCAACACAAAAAAGAGACAGCTTACTGTCTCTTTTTTATGCTCTCTAATAAACGTGAGAAATTTATGCCATATAACGTTTCAAGTCTCTATGGTTTTTTACCTAAAAGCTTAGCATCGTATCTATCCAGCCGTACAAAGTTAATCACTATGCCAGCGATTACCGCAATGATGGTATCCACCGCTGCTATTGCTGATATGCCAGCTACTAATACGAATCTTTATTTCGATCCCCAAGCGACAGGGTTGCTGGACAGTCATATTACTCGGTCAAATGCACAGATAGAGTGGAGTTTGATGGCAACGGCTCATAGTCCAACACAGCCTATCTCAGCATTTTTGGACGATTGGAATGCACCTTTAGATTCAGGAGATCATGCTTATGCCCAAGGTCGAACATCGCTTGAGATTCGTCCTGCGGGCAGTGCGATTAGCTACGGTCTAGGCTGGCGTTATGATTATTTAATGACGTTTAGCAAAGAGACTGCCGAAGTTTATTGGCAGTATGAAAATAAACAGCCTTCAAGTACCAGTCAAACTTATCCGTTATTTTTAGAAGCCAAGCACAACGAGAGGATCGGCGCTAATGTTGGCTTGACGCAGCAGCTCATGCCCAACTGGCAATTGACGACTCGTGCCAATCTCTGGCAAGGACTGCATGCACTAGAAGGTAAGATAGTTGGCGATTTGAGCACCAGAGTGTTACCAAATAATGAGGTGACAGATATACGAGACAGTTTGGATAAAACCAACGCTTATATAGATTATTACTATGATGAACCAGCCTTAGGGGAAGAAAACCTAAACTGGAATCCCGCGAAACCTTCAGGATATGGTTATTCGCTCGATTTGCAGCTCACAGGTCAGTTGTCTGATAGCACGCAATTGTCTCTGCGCGGCTACGATATCCTTGGACGCATGCATTGGAAAGACATGCCAAGCACTCGCTATGCGTTGGATTATGACGTCAACGGCAGACCTCTCTATACGATTGAAGGGCAGCTTAGAACTGACGATGTCACACAGACATTGCCATGGCGAGTTGAAGGTAGCCTTCAGCATCAGCTAGACAGTCAATGGCAGCTCGGTCTACATGGTCAAGTGAATGACATTCAAGACTTGTATCAATTATCCGCAGGCTACCAAACGTCCAATGATGCTTTTCCCATTACGGTGACGGGCTTAATAGAGCCGCAGACGCAAGCACTGGGTCTCGCTGTAGACAGTCGCTATGCTGGCATAAAATTGCTGACTGACAGTCTCGACTCAGACAAAGCCAAACGCAGTGAGATTAGCTTGTATGGACGCTATGCTTGGTAGCTTCATTGCATTGCATTAATAAAACAGATGGCTAAAGCGTCCATATATATGTCTATGTAATGTCGATGGACGTTACTAAAATTTATCATCTGTCTCATCATGCTGCTTCGGGTAAATGACGATGGGTCTATCACCTTCAAAGTATAATCCTGTTTTTAAGATACCTTTTTCAGAATGGATAAGTGCCGACGGACGCCCATCATAGAACTCGCGCTTAGTAAACCATTCAATATAATGAGCAGCGCGCAAAGCTCTGATATCAAGCATCGCGAGAGTGCTCGTGTCGTACTTATCGCACCATTCGTGCATGGGAAAGCTTGGTACTAGCCAAGACGGATAGACGAAATTAATGATGTTCTTTGGTAAAAAGAACCGTCCTTTTATAACACCATAACGCTTGTCGATTTTGACTTGTCCATGACTTTCGGTATCTACCCATACCGTGCGAAACTGCTTGGTTTGCATATGGGTCATTTTGCGCTGCAAATTGTCATTAGAGTTAATCCCCACCCAATTCTCCGGCTCAAATGGCGCTGATCCCATAAAAAACTTAATCGCCAGCTCCCAATGCTCGACCAGATTTTCCGCATGGTTATACAATATCAAATCCAGCTCACCAGTCGTCTGTTTGCCATTATAGAGCTGCACATTATTAGCCAATGTCTCATACGGATGTAGTTCGCGCGCAAATCCATCCTCTAACCAAAATGACAGCAACCCTTCAAAGTGAAACCCCAGTCGATTGGGACTTGGGCGCTTGAGTAAATAACGGGTCAGCGCTTGGTAGTCATTAGTGGTATCCAGCTCTGTTAATCGCTGCTCATACGCCTCAAACTGTGCTTGCCAAAAGCTAGCGCTATGCACTGCAATAGCATGTGTATTCTCATGCGGTGCAAAATCTAGCCACTGTGTTAAGACGTTAGGACAAGCAAGCGCATAAGCCAAATCACGCACATAAGGTCGGCGGTAACGCTCCCAAGGGGCATCAGCTATAAGGTGGTTAGGTGTGGGCTGAGCGATAGGCTCGGACATAGGGTCAACCAGTGTAAAGGCATAGCATTTACCCTAACGGCTCGCTATATAAAAGTCTATAGGATACGAGTATCGGCTAGGGTAGTGCTTAGTTTTTTGACTTTAAAACATGATATTAATGTGATGGATATGAATACTGATATCAGGCGGTGATAGCAAGTAAGGCAATAGAATACCGAGTGCTGCTTTGAATAAAAATCGAAGCCAGTTTTTTGGTTTGGTAGTTTGGGTTTTAGGTGATTGTTGGTTTGAGTGGGTCATTTGTATAGCTCCATGTTATGCCACAATGATATTCGGCGGGTTACATGGGCTATCGTAAGGGGTGGAGCTGAGTAAGAAAATTCCCCTAACTTAGGTTTATATATATTAACTTAGGTTCGTGTAGGTTTTATGATGATGGTGGTCTGCCTCCTTCTCTAGCGTAATCGGGTGCTACCTCCTTAATCCAAGATTTAATATTTTTTGCTTGGTCGGGTAGTTCATTGTGAAACCCAAGTGAGTAAAGTTTTGAATATATAATTTCTGCCATTTCAGTAATTTTAATTTTATTCTGTTTGTCTGCTTGCCATTCTTTATCGGCTATATGTTTAGCCATATGCTTAGCCAATAGTTTGTGGGGGCTAACCCCTTTCTTTTTTAAAAAATCCGTGTCTAAAGATTTAACTTCTATATTTGGTTCTTCAATACTTGAAATAAGCTCTTCAAGCTTTGCAATGCCACTACTAAGTATTATTAAATCACTTCTATTAAACTCAAAATATGGCGTTATATAAGGTTTTTGACTCTCTCTATTCCCTAAATAATAGTCCACAACTTTTGGAGTACATAACTTAATAGCACTATCAATAGCTAATGTTATATCCTCTTCGTTGTCTGGAAAAATATCAATACTTGGATATAGGGCAAGAGTGAATGCTACACTGTCCTCGAAATCTCGTAATAAATAATCATCTAGATAATCCAGACTAGATGCATTGCCGTTTGGTGTAGCTATTGGTAGAAAACCCCCAAATAACGAGGTTTCATCAATATTATCTGTTGTTATCTTACTATCAAATAAAAATGCCCTTATAGTCTCTAAGCTTAGTTCTAGAAATCCTCCTGTATTTTCCATAACTGCAGATAGCATACTATCTATCCTAGAATAGGCTAATCTGTTAATTTTTAATACTTCTTTAAGAGTATTTCTACGTAGCTCCATATCATCGTTTATAAGCCTTACTGACTTATAAGAGCTCATTACATAATCACCAGTAAGTTGAAAGTTTTTACCATATATAAATAACGGTATTTCATATTGAACAACTTTTTTCAAAAGCTTATGCGCATTAATGTTGTCAGTTTTATATTTTCTATTAAGATATTCGCTTGCCTCTTCTAAGCTATAGTATTCAGCCTTATCAAAATTTAAAGCTATATCATCATTCACATTCATACCTTTACGCACCATTAAACCAAAGTAAATACAAAGCAGCGAAAGTGTAAGAGTACGAATGCCTTCACCTTACCTAATCAATCCTAGCCTTGTCCAAATTCTTATTATTACTCACTTCATTGTCTATCATACAATCCCCAGCTAAATTTAGCACAAAAAAAAGCCAACCATTGAAAACAATGATTGGCTTTTCTCTTTACTACTATGTTTGGTCGGAACGGCAGGATTTGAACCTGCGACCACTACACCCCCAGTGTAGTGCGCTACCAGACTGCGCTACGCCCCGAATGACTGACTATTTTACGCAAAATTAGGCATATTGCAAGGGCTATTTATTTTAGCCAAAATCTATAACCTTAATTTACGTATCACAGTCAGCATAACCAATCAGCAATTAACCTTAACCCAGTAGCTCTTTTAGAATTTGGTTGACTTGCTGCGGGTTGGCACTACCGCGACTGGCTTTCATGACTTGACCGACCAGACCGTTAAAGGCTTTTTCTTTACCGCCACGATACTCGTCAACCATGGCTTCGTTTTTAGCAATGACTTCTTCAACGATGGCTTTGATCGCGCCCGTATCGGTTTCTTGCTTGAGACCTTTTTCTTCGATGATTTTGTCAGCGGCATCATCAGCATCACCGCCCGCGCGTTCATACAGGGCACTAAAGACTTTCTTAGCCAACTTGCCAGATAGGGTATCGTCTTTGATACGCGCTAGCATGCCAGCCAATTGCTTGGCGCTGATAGGGGAGTCGATGATATCTTTGTCATCTTTGTTCAGTGCGCCGAGTAGATCGCCCATGACCCAGTTGCCTGCCATTTTGGCATCTGATTGTCCTACTTCAGCGACGACTGCTTCGAAGTAATCGGCAATTTGACGGCTACCAGTTAAGATACGAGCGTCATACTCTGACAGACCAAGTGCTTCTTCAAAGCGAGCACGACGAGCCACTGGTAGCTCAGGCATCGCCGCTTTGATCGCATCAACCGTATGCTGCTCGATGCGGACAGGCAGTAGGTCAGGATCAGGGAAGTAGCGATAGTCGTTGGCGTCTTCTTTGGTACGCATCGTACGAGTTTCGTCGCGCTCTGGGTCATATAGCATCGTCGCTTGCACGACTTTACCGCCGTCTTCAACGATGTCGATTTGACGCTCGATTTCACGATTGATGGCGCGTTCGATAAAGCGGAACGAGTTTAAGTTCTTTAGCTCAGTACGCGTGCCCAATTCTGCACCCGGCTTACGCACAGAAACGTTACAGTCGCAGCGGAACGAGCCTTCTGCCATGACCGCATCTGAGATACCCAACCACGTGACCAGCTGATGAATGGCTTTAATATAGGCCAGTGCTTCGTGAGCAGAGCGCATATCAGGCTCAGAGACGATTTCGATTAATGGTGTACCAGCACGGTTGAGATCGACACCAGTCATACCATCGACAGCATCATGGACAGATTTACCAGCGTCTTCTTCTAAATGCGCGCGGGTGATACCCATACGTTTCGGATATTCGTTCTTTTCGCCTTCATTAACCACGACATCGATATACCCTTCGCCAACGATCGGGTTGGCCATCTGAGTAATTTGATAGCCTTTAGGCAAATCAGGATAAAAGTAGTTTTTACGGTCAAAGGTATTAAATAGACCCAGCTCAGCATTGACGCCAATGCCGAATTTTAGCGCACGATCGACTACGCCAGCATTTAGCACTGGCAAGACACCAGGCAGACCCAAATCTACAATACTGGCTTGTGTGTTTGGCTCGTGACCGAAGTCAGTGGGCGCGCTGGAGAATATCTTACTTTCAGTATTGAGCTGACAGTGAATCTCGATACCGATGACGACTTCGTAACCATCAACGAACAGCTCTTTACGAACAGCGTGCTCGCGGACGGCATTGTTATCAGTAGTTGCTGTGTTCATTATACCGTCTCCTTTGCGATGGCAGAGTGCTGTAGATGATGATCCGTATGCTGCTGGAACAGGTGCGCGGTCGTGAGTAGTTGACTCTCTTGCCAATGCTTACCGATTAACTGTAAGCCAATAGGTAGGCCTTCTGAGTTTAAACCAACTGGTTGGCTGAGCGCAGGCAGACCGGCTAAGTTAACACCGATGGTATAAACATCGCCCAAATACATGGTGGCAGGATCGAGGTCTTCAGCAAGCTTGTAAGCAGCCGTTGGTGCCGTTGGGCTGGCGATGACATCACAGTTGGAAAAAGCATCTTCGAAGTCTTTAACGATTAAGCGGCGTATTTTTTGTGCTTTAGTATAATAAGCATCGAAATAACCAGCAGATAATGCGTAAGTGCCAGTTAAGATACGGCGCTGTACTTCAGGACCAAAACCTTCAGAGCGTGAGCGTGTATATAGATCGATGAGATCTTTTGGGTTCTCACAGCGATAGCCAAAGCGTACACCATCGAAGCGCGACAGGTTAGATGATGCTTCAGCAGGAGCCAGCATGTAGTAAGTCGCCAACGTGATCTCAGGATCAGTAATGTTCACTTCTACGATGGTTGCACCCAGCTCTTCGTATTTTGTCAAAGCAGCACGTACGGCTGTTTCTACTTCAGCATCAAGCCCTTTACTAAAATACTCTTTAGCGACACCGATACGTAGACCAGCAAAGGGTTTATCACCAGCGGCGGCTTCTGCATCGTTGATGTCTTGTACGTAGTCAGGCATGTCATACTTGATAGACGTTGCATCACGCGCATCGTGTCCGATCATTGGTTGCAATAGATAAGCGCAATCTTTGGCACTACGACCCATACTACCAGCTTGATCCAGACTTGAGGCATAGGCAATCATACCGAAGCGAGAGACGCGACCATAAGTGGGCTTGATACCAGTTAGACCACAAAATGACGCAGGCTGACGAATAGAGCCGCCGGTATCACTACCGGTTGCGACTGGCACAAAACCTGCGGCAACCGCGGCAGCACTACCACCTGATGAACCACCAGGGACGCGCTCTAGATTCCAAGGGTTTTGCACCGTACCATAGTATGAGCTACTATTGTCTGAGCCCATCGCAAACTCATCCATATTGAGCTTGCCCAAGCTAATCATGCCTGCTTTGTCGATGTTTGACACGATAGTAGCATTATAAGGTGACACAAAGTTATGTAGCATTTTTGAGCCACAAGTCGTCAGTACGCCTTGGGTACAAAAAATATCTTTGTGCGCCATCGGTACACCAAGTAATGGGCGCTGATCGCCTTGCGCCCGCATCTCGTCCGCTGCTTGCGCTTGTGCGCGTGCTGTCTCAGACGTATGAGTGATAAAGCTATTAATCTTACTGTCTAGCGCATCGATACGCTTGATATAGTGTTCAGTTAATTCCGCGCTGCTAAATTGTTTTTCTTGCAAGCCCGTAATAAGCTGCTGGGTACTTAATAAATGAAGTTCAGACATAAGGTGTCGTCCGTCAAAATGTTAATAGCATAAAATAAAATGAGATAAAGGCAGAAATAGAGCCGACCAATTATTCAATCACTTGTGGTACCAGATACAAGCCGTCTTCAACTGCTGGCGCGACCGATTGGTTACGTTCACGATTGATATTGTGTTCGGCGACGTCGGCACGCAAGTCTTGGCAAGCCTCATGGATATTCGATAGTGGTTTAACATCAGTCGTGTCCACATTACCAAGCGTATGCATCAGTTTTAATACTTTGCTGATTTCGTTGGCATAGCTATTGGCGGTCGTTTCATCGACACCCAAGCGCGCAAGGCTGGCAACTTCTAGGATTTCTTCACGGCTGACGTTGCTGTCAGACGTTGCTGGTTGCTGTGACATAGTTTCTCCAGTGAAGGACAGTTTTTGTTAGAGTAAGTAGGTTTAAAAGTAGCGCTTAAAATAAGCACTTAAAAAGCCGCTGTTAAAACCAGTAATGAAAATTAAATTGCTGTTAAAAGCAACCACTATAACTGGCTACTAAAATAAGAGTGAGATAGCATAGGCTTATTATAAAGCATCTGACCCAAGTTTACAGAGCCTGACGCTTGATTGCTGCACAATCTCAACCAAGCCACCATGATTCACAAAGATTTGCAAAATTGACCGCATGATTCTCAATTGCTTACCCATTACGTTCTGAAATACGTTACAGTATGCACCTGTGATGCTAGGCAAAACTATCATTTGCCTGTAGAGCCTTGTTAGTTATTGAATTAAATGATGTTTCATTAGGTTGAATGGTATTCACTGCCATTTCAAACTTTGTAACAACTTTTAGCGTTTAAGACCAAAATCCTGCCTTACTGATGCAAATACCTGTGTTTTTTTTGAGCTAAATCGGTATAATTTAGCCCAGTTTTGTCATTTCATCATTATTGCTTAGGTTTGACTTGTTGCGATGCACCAATTTCGCCACAGTTGATGTCTAACGACGACCTGCTCAACACTGACGAGTAACCCTCTCAGTCACTCTCATTCGCCTCATTCGTAAGATGCTGGATATATTAGTCATGAACCTGTTTGGATTTTTATCAAATAATATCGCTATCGACCTTGGTACTGCGAACACTTTAATTTTTATTCCTAATAAAGGCGTGGTGCTCGATGAGCCTACGGTGGTCGCGCTACGAAGCAATCGTACCCATAACCCTACCGTTGCTGCGGTTGGCATCGATGCCAAGCAGATGCTTGGTCGTACGCCTGCCAACATCACGGCGATTCGTCCCCTAAAAGACGGCGTGATTGCTGACTTTGAAGTGACCCAAAAAATGCTCAAGCACTTTATCGGCAAGGTAAAGGCGAAGCGTTTTATGGCACAGCCCAACGTGGTCGTTTGTGTGCCATGCAAATCAACTCTCGTTGAACGCAAAGCCATCCGTGAAGCCGTATCATCAGCGGGCGCAAGCAAAGTGCTATTGCTAGAAGAGCCGATGGCCGCTGCTATTGGTGCTGGCATGCCAGTGCATGAAGCGAGTGGCTCAATGGTGGTCGATATCGGTGGTGGTACAACTGAGATTGCGGTTATCGCTCTATCAGGTTGCGTGTATGCCGAGTCGATTCGTATCGGTGGCGACATATTTGATGAAGCCATCATCACTCATGTACGCCGTACCCACGGTTGTGTGATTGGTGAAACCACTGCTGAGCGTATCAAAAAAGAAGTAGGCTCGGCCCTGAATGAAGACAGTCAATTAGAAGTCGAAGTTCGTGGTCGTAGCATGGCAGAAGGCGTGCCAAAGACCTTTACGGTCAATTCAGAAGAAGTGCAAAAAGCGTTAAGCGACCCACTAAGCGGTATTGTCAGTGCAGTAAAAGCAGCACTTGAGCAAACCCCACCTGAGCTGTCATCAGATATTGCCGAGCGTGGTATTGTTTTGACCGGTGGCGGTGCATTGTTGCGTGATTTAGACAAGCTGATTTCAAGAGAGACGGGTTTGCCAGTGACAGTCGCTGACGATCCATTGACTTGCGTCAGTCGTGGTGGCGGTATCGCCCTCGACTTTATCAATAATAAAAGCTTAAACATGATTTTTGTTTAAGTGACCATTTGTTTAAGTAGCTTTTTATTTAAATGAACATCAGTTGCTGTTAACCGTGATTTTTTACAAGCATGCTTCAGTGATGGTTAACACGATTGTCAAACATTCGATTTAACGATAACAGTAAATAACGATAAAGGTAGCCAGTTGCGCTGCCTTTAATCATATTACTAATTGCCAGCTACAAGCATCGCCACTAAATGCTGATAACGATGAGATCGTTAAACATTGTTATAATTAGCGCTAGGTATTGCTCACATTAGAAAACCTTAATTAGATGACTTATGACGCCAAGTATTTTTGCACGCCAGCCATTAGCACTTCGTAAGGCTGCTATTGTATTGATAGTAGCGTTGATAATGATGTGGTTCGATAGCAAAAATCCGGAATGGTTCAGTCCTGTACGCAATACCAGCCATGCCGCTATGCAGCCTATCTATGAATTGTCACTATTGCCAAGCTATGCTAAGCATTGGGCAAGTGGCAGCTTACAATCAAAAGAAGCGCTACGCCGCGAAAACATGCAATTAAAATCGCAGTTGATTCACGCGCAGGCCAAGCTCCAGCAGCAAGATTATATCTTGGCACAAAATGCGCGCTTGCAAGGCATCTTGTCGACCACCAAACCTGAACAGTTTGAGCTAAATTTGGCACAGGTTATCGGTACAGACACCAATTTACTTCGCCAAATCGTCGTGCTTAATAAAGGCGCGCAAGCTGGCGTGCAAGTTGGTCAAACGGTCATCGACGAAGACGGCATATTGGGTCAGATCATTAATGTTTATCCCAATACCAGTCGCTTACTGCTCATTACTGATGAGCAGCAGTCGGTAGCAGTAACGGTTAAACGTACGGGTCAGCGGGCGATTGTGACGGGTCAGGGAATACCCACTTCTTTAAGCCTCAATTATGTCTTCAAAACCTCAGATGTGCGCGTGGGTGACGAGCTGGTTTCTTCAGGTTTAGGTGGTCGCATTCCAGCAGGCTATCGAGTCGGTCGGATCGCTCATGTCAAAGACACGCAAGCAGATAACTTCAGAAGTATTGAAGTCACGCCAGCGGCAAATTTTATCGATAATGCCTACGTATTAGTGCTTCAAGACAAGCTGATAGATAAAAGTAATGTGGGTTTCGATAGTAATGGTGGCTGATATTCAATTTATACATCGCTAACCACTTTGCCGGGCTCGCTCTATAATATCTTCACCCATACCTTTTTAGTGATGTTTTTTCAGCTAAATAGACGTTCAAATGGCCGCCACCAAACACTCGCTAAGGTAGGTATTCATGACGTATTCTGACTCTAGGCACCCAATCGGGATCTTGCTCATTGCGATTGTTACCAGCTTTGTCGTTGCCTCATCGCTCAATGTCTATCCATTAAGTCCTAGTATGGCTACCTTGCGTCCCATGATTATGATCATGGTGCTGATTTTTTGGCTGCTGTTTCAGCCACGTTACGTTGGTATCTTTACCGCGTTTACCATTGGTTTAGCGGCAGACCTTTTGATGGACACCCACTTAGGTCAGCAAGCCTTTGCTGCTGTGATGGTGGCACTTGTGATCAAGATCAGTAGCATTTATGTCAGAAAGTTAAACACTGTCAATGCTTGGCTTATCGCCTCATTAGGCTTGATGCTGTTTCAACTGAGTTTGTGGATGCTACAGATGTTTATCCAAAACATTTTTGTCGCGCAGTCTGCCTTTTCTTTATTGATGAGTATAGTCAGCTGGCCTCTAGTGCTATTAGTGTTACGAAAATTTGCGCGTTAATCAATTCAGTTACTACCTCAATAATTGCTTTTGAGAGCCTTTCTGTTGTTAGTAGTGTTAATGTGATTGGCAGTAGAATTTATGCTCAACATGAAAGCTGCCAATCCTGAAAGTCTCTGTGCCTTTGATAATTGATATGATCATAATAAGAGAATAGCAATGGATATTATTTTAGCCTCTGGTTCACCGCGTCGTCGGGAGTTGCTCGCTAGAGCGCAGCTGGATTTTACAGTCATGAGCGTCGATATCGATGAAACACCACAAGATAATGAGCTACCAAAAAACTATATTGAGCGTATGGTCGCTGCCAAAGCGACTACCGCAGTACAACAGCTAAATGACACCGTTGAAACAAACAAAGACAACCTCGCTGAGCAGCTTATTATTTTGACTTCTGATACCATTGGTGTGCTACCAGATGGTCAGACAGTACTGGTAAAACCAGCCGATCGCGAGCACGCTTATCGCATGTGGCAGCAAATGTCAGATAATACCCATGAAGTATGGACGGCGGTACAAGCTACCCATGTATCCTTAGTTTCTACGCACACTCATACAGAAAGCCATGAGCCAGTATTCCAAGTCGTCAAGCAACAACAAATCACCGAACGTACGGCAGTCACCTTTATACCTCTTACGACGGAGATGATGAGCTGTTATTGGGAGAGTGGCGAACCTGCTGATAAAGCAGGTGGCTACGGTATTCAAGGTTTGGGTGCTGCATGGGTTAGCCGTATCAATGGTAGCTATACCAATGTCGTCGGCTTGCCGCTTTCGCAAACGCTGGCATTGCTTAAAGATATTCTAGATACTGGCACTCATTAAAAAGCCACAATGGTAGAGCAGCCCTTATCAATGCGCTAAAAGCCCGCTGTTCATTGTCTGCACATAACGACACGCTAGGGTAATGGGCAAGAGCAAGTTGCATTTGTTACACTGTAAATCTAATAGACGATGACTGTCTAACAAGAAAGCTGAAAGATAAGAGAAAACATTATGTCCGAAGAGCTGCTGATTAATATTAGTCCAATGGAGTCGCGTGTCGCCGTACTAGACAACGGCATTTTGGGCGAGATCTATATTGAGCGACATCACAAACTGGGTTTGGTCGGTAATATCTATCTGGGTACTGTTGTGCGTGTCCTGCCGGGTATGCAAGCGGCCTTTGTTGATATCGGTCAGTCACGGACAGCGTTTTTACATGTCAATGATATGCAGCGCGAGCCTCGCCCAATAGTAGAAAGAAAAAATAAAGTACCTGAGGAGAGTAAGAAGGAGGCAGATACGAATACAGACAACACTGTGGTGGAAAACGGTGTTGATAGTTTAGACGTCAGCCCGCCAGTGGTCAGTGCGCAAAGTACCGATGTCGTTCCTGTTTCTAAAACCCTTATCCAGCACCGCTTGCATGAAAGCCAACGTATTCTTGTCCAAGTGACAAAAGATCAATTGGGCAGTAAAGGTGCTCGCCTGACCACCAACGTCTCTCTGCCGTCGCGCTATCTGGTATATTTACCATCGAGTGATCATATCGGTATATCACAGCGTATCGATGGCGAAGAAGAGCGTAACCGTCTCAAGACTGAGCTAAATAGTTTGATGCAAACCGTCAACCTAAAAGGCGGATTGATTGCCCGTACAGCTGCCGAGCGCGTGCCTGTCGATAAACTAGAAGAAGACATTTATTATTTGTTACAGCTTTGGCGGACTATCTGCGCGCGTCGTCAGGAAATCAATCATCATCAAAGCTCAGAGCTTATTTACCAAGAGCTGGCTCTGCCACTACGCTCGATTCGTGACCTAGTACATACCGATACCGCAAAAGTCGTCATTGATAATGCACAAATCTACGAGCAAGTCAGGCAGTTCGCTAAAGAGTTCGTGCCTTTCGTCTATGATCGAATTGTGCATTATACCGCGGAGCAATCTTTATTTGACGTTCATCGGGTTGAAGACGATTTACGTGATGCTTTAAAACGTCGCGTTGACTTAAAGTCAGGTGGCTACTTAATTATTGACCAGACCGAAGCGATGACCACGATTGATGTCAACACAGGCTCTTTTGTTGGTGGACGTTCATTAGAAGATACGGTTTACAAAACCAACTTAGAAGCCACTCATGCCATCGCTCGACAGCTGCGTTTGCGCAATCTTGGCGGTATTATTATCCTAGACTTCATTGATATGTTGGAGCAGCAGCATAAAGATGACGTGCTGGAGAGTTTACAGTCGCAACTGGCACAAGACTATGCCAAGACGAAGATTACCCAAGTCAGTGAACTTGGTTTGGTAGAGATGACTCGTAAACGTACTCGTGAATCGCTAGGGCAGCAGTTGTGTGAGCCGTGTTCAACTTGTCAAGGCCGCGGCTTTGTCAAAACCGCTGAAACCGTCTGCTTTGAGATATTTCGTGAAATCATGCGCTGTGCTCGTACCTATAATTCTCCTAAGAAGTTTACGGTGGTTGCCCATGCCGCAGTCATTGATTTATTACTCACCTCAGAGTCGGATACGGTAGCAGATTTAGAGTATCTGCTGGGTAGAGTGATTACTTTTGATGTCGAAAATCTCTATACCCAAGAGCAGTATGATATCGTTTTAGACTAATGGTTTGCCCATTACTAAAATATTCGGCGCAAATTATTGACTACAAGTGACATTGTTTATAAAGCCTAATATCTTGAAATGCCATAGATATTGCTCTTGCAATGACTGAAATACTATGTATAATATATACCACTGAATTATATATGCGCAGCCAATCAAACAGCTGGCGCTATGACAGCTAGAGCATCGTTTCTAGCACTATTTCATTATGCCTTTGCTGACATCCTATTATGGAAGGGTCGGCGGGGCTTTAAACTATTTTGCTTTTGGCACGCTACAAGTTCGAATAAAGAACTCATTCTGGTTAAGAACAGAAGGCAGCTTTAAGTAAATATTTAACCAAACGGCTTTTGGTCATATCTTTGCAAAGCAAGAATGACGAAAGCACATATTAGGAGCTTGCTGGCATGGCTAACCAGAGAATCCGTATCCGTCTTAAGTCTTTTGATCATCGTCTGATTGATCAATCTGCACAAGAGATTGTTGATACTGCAAAGCGCACCGGTGCGCAAGTTTGTGGTCCTGTACCGTTGCCGACTCGCATTGAGCGCTTCAACGTTCTAACTTCACCACACGTAAACAAAGACGCTCGTGATCAGTACGAAATCCGTACTCATAAGCGTATGGTTGACATTGTTCAACCTACCGATAAAACTGTGGATGCGCTAATGAAGCTTGACTTAGCGGCGGGTGTTGACGTTCAAATTGCTTTGGGTTAATGCACATAAACACCCAACCCATTAATATAAGATATAAAGAGGTCTAAAATGGCGATCGGTTTAGTCGGTAAAAAATGCGGCATGACCCGTGTCTTCACTGAAGCAGGCGCATCTATCCCTGTAACAGTGGTTGAGATCAGTGCTAACCGCATTACTCAAGTAAAAAATACTGATGTAGATGGCTATCAAGCCATCCAAATCACCACAGGCACCCGTCGTGACAGCCGCGTAACAGCAGCTCAAAAAGGTCACTTCGCTAAAGCCGGCGTTGCCGCTGGTCGTGGTGTTTGGGAATTTCGTGCCAATGACAGCGATCTTGAAGGTCGTGAGATTGGTGGTGAGATCCTAGCTGACTTGTTTGAACAAGGTCAGATGGTTGATGTCACAGGAAACAGTAAAGGTAAAGGCTTTCAAGGCGGCGTGAAGCGTCACAACTTCAGCATGCAAGATGCCACTCATGGTAACTCAGTATCTCACCGTGCCATTGGTTCAACTGGTCAAAACCAGTCACCAGGTAAAGTCTTCAAAGGCAAAAAAATGCCAGGTCAGATGGGTAACAAACGCGTTACCGTTCAAGGCCTAGAAGTGATATCGGTTGATGTTGAAAATGGGTTACTTGTCATCAAGGGTGCTATCCCAGGTGCCACCGGTGGCGATGTCATCGTACGTCCGTCAGTCAAAGCCTAAGCAAGGGGATTAACGTGGATTTAAAAACAGTTACAGGGGCGGCAGTTGAGCTTTCTGATACGGCTTTCGGTCGTGAATTCAACGAAGCACTAGTGCATCAAGTCGTCACCGCATATCTTGCTGGTGCTCGCCAAGGTACACGCGCTCAAAAGACCCGTGCCGAAGTTTCTGGCGGTGGCATTAAGCCATGGCGCCAAAAAGGTACTGGTCGTGCTCGTGCAGGCTCTATTCGTAGTCCTATATGGCGTGGGGGCGGACGCACATTTGCGGCCAAACCACAAGATTGGTCACAGAAAGTCAACCGTAAAATGTATCGCGGTGCTATGCAGTGTATCCTAGCCGAATTGATTCGCCAAGAGCGTTTGATCTTGGTTGAAGAGTTGAGCGTTTCTGGACCTAAGACTAAAGAGCTTATCGCAAAGTTAGGTGAGTTAAATGCATCACGTGCATTAATCGTCACCAAAGAAGTTGACGAAAACTTATACTTAGCTGCTCGAAACATCCCACATGTCAATGTACTTGATACAAGTGAAGTGGATCCAGTGAGCTTGATCGCTTTTGATAAAGTGATCATGACAGTCGAAGCTGCGAAACAATTTGAGGAAGCACTAGCATGAATAACGCAAGACTTTATCAGATCCTAAGAGGACCTGTATTCTCAGAGAAATCTCAAATGCTTGGCGACTCACTTGGTGTGCAGGTATTTAAAATTGACTCTAACGCTACTAAGTTAGAAGTTAAAAAAGCAGTTGAGATGATGTTTGAAGGTGTTGAAGTTTTAAAAGTAAACACATTGAACGTTAAAGGTAAGACAAAGCGTTTTGGTAAAAGTATCGGCCGTCGTAATGACTATAAAAAAGCCTATGTTACCTTAAAAGCTGGTCAAGATGTACAAATGGCTGATGCTGGTGAAGAGGTCGCGAATACGACTGCTTCTACTAGTGAAACAGCGAATAACGAATAAGGATTACACTCATGCCTATCGTAAGAGCAAAGCCAACATCACCAGGCCGTCGTTTTGTTGAAAAAGTAGTGCATCCACACCTTTATAAAGGTCGTCCGTTTGCAGCGCTTCTAGAATCAAAAAGCAAGACCGGTGGTCGTAACAATAATGGCCGTATCACTACTCGTCACATCGGCGGTGGTCATAAGCAACATTATCGTATTATTGATTTTAAACGTACTAAAGACAATATCCCAGCTACAGTAGAGCGTATTGAATACGATCCTAACCGTACTGCGCATATTGCTTTACTTAAGTACGCTGACGGCGAACGTCGTTATATTATCGCTGCTAAGAAACAAGTAGTTGGTGATACTGTAATGTCAGGTGAATTATCACCAATTCGTCCAGGTAACTGTTTACCGCTAAAAAACATACCACTAGGTACTGTGATCCATAATATCGAACTTAAAATCGGTAAAGGTGCACAGATGGCTCGTTCTGCGGGTGCTAGTGTTCAGTTGCTAGGTCGTGACGGTATTTATGCTATTCTACGTATGCGCTCTGGCGAAACACGCCGTGTACACGTGAATTGCCGTGCTGTTATTGGTGAAGTTTCTAACACTGAAAACAACTTGAAATCACTTGGTAAAGCTGGTGCTTCACGTTGGCGTGGTGTTCGTCCTTCTGTTCGTGGTGTCGCTATGAACCCGGTTGATCACCCACACGGTGGTGGTGAAGGTCGTAATAAAGGTCGCCATCCAACTAGCCCTTGGGGTCAGAAGTCTAAAGGACTTAAAACGCGTCACAATAAGCGTACTGACAACATGATCATCCGCCGCCGCGCCAAGAAGAAATAAAGGAAGAATTTCATGCCTCGTTCATTGAAAAAAGGTCCATTCATAGACGCGCACTTATTTGCTAAAGTTGAAAATGCATTAGACACCAACTCACGCAAACCAATTAAGACTTGGTCGCGCCGCTCGATGATTCTGCCACAAATGGTTGGCCTAACTTTATCTGTTCACAACGGCCGTACTCACGTACCGGTTATTGTGAGTGAGCAGATGGTTGGTCATAAACTAGGTGAATTTGCCCCGACTCGTACGTATCGTGGTCACGGCATTGACAAAAAAGCTAAGAGATAAGGTGCTTACCATGGAAGTAACTGCAAAATTACGCGGTGCCGCCATATCGGCACAAAAAGTTAGACTCGTTGCTGATGAAGTTCGTGGCAAATCTATCGAGCGTGCTTTGGATATCCTAACGTATAGTAATAAAAAAGGCGCTGTGTTTGTTAAGAAATGTCTTAACTCAGCCATCGCCAATGCCGAAAACAACAACGGTTTAGACATTGATACGCTTAAAGTATCAACCATCTACGTTGATGAAGGCATTACGCTAAAACGTATCCTACCACGTGCCAAAGGTCGCGCTGATCGTATCAGTAAGCGTACCTGTCACATCACTATAAAGGTAGGAGAATAAGTTATGGGTCAAAAAGTACATCCAATCGGAATTCGTCTTGGTGTTGTAAAAAAGCATAATGCAAATTGGTATGCTAACCCTAAACAATACTCAGAATACCTCATTAACGACATTCAAGTTCGTGAGTATCTACGCAAAAAGCTAGATAACGCTATGATCAGCAACATCATGATCGAGCGTCCTACTGGCGCCGCTAAGATTACCATCGCCACTGCGCGTCCTGGTATTGTTATCGGTAAGAAAGGCGAAGATATCGAAAGACTTCAAAAAGAATTGACCAAAATTATGGGCGTACCTGCTCAGGTCAACATTGAAGAAATCACGTCACCTGATCTTGATGCACGTTTGGTAGCAGACGGTATCGGAAGCCAGCTTGAGCGTCGTGTTATGTTCCGTCGTGCGATGAAACGCGCGGTACAGAACAGCATGCGTTCTGGTGCTAAAGGTATTAAAGTTGAGCTGTCTGGTCGTCTTGGCGGTGCTGAGATTGCTCGTAGTGAGTGGTATCGTGAAGGCCGTGTGCCATTACATACACTTCGCGCTGATATTGACTATGCGTCAGTACGTGCAGAGACAACTTACGGCACCATCGGTGTAAAAGTTTGGATCTTCCGCGGAGAGATCCTTGACGGTATGAACAGTGTTTACAATCCCGTCAAAGAAGAGCAGACTCGTGCGCCAAAACGCCGTGGTCGCGGAAACGGAAACCGTCGAAACTCAGACAGAGGTTAAACTATGTTACAGCCAAAACGTACCAAGTTTCGTAAAATGCATAAAGGTCGTAACACTGGGCTAGCTCATCGTGGAAGCACCGTTGCATTCGGACAAATTGGTCTAAAATCATTGACGCGCGGTCGTATGACAGCCCGTCAAATCGAAGCAGCACGTCGTACCATCACTCGTAAAATTAAGCGTGGCGGTAAGATTTGGATTCGTGTATTCCCAGACAAGCCTATTACCAACAAGCCATTAGAAGTACGTATGGGTAAAGGTAAAGGTCCTGTTGAATATTGGGTATGCGAAATCAAACCTGGTAAAGTGCTATATGAAATTGAAGGGGTACCAGAAGAGCTTGCACGTGAAGCTTTCACGCTTGCTGCAGCAAAACTGCCCTTTAAAACTACCATTGTTAAGCGGACGATAATGTAATGAAGATCAGTGAATTACGTGATAAATCATTAGAAGAACTGACCCAGTTACTTGATGAAAAGCAACTTGATGCTTTCCGTATTCGTATGGCTAAAGCAACTGGTCAGTTGGGTAATACCCATGAAGTCAGAGGCAATCGTCGCACGATTGCTCAGATTCAGACTTTGATTAACGAGAAACAACGAGGCGACTCATGAGCGATAACAATCAAACAGCTAATGCTAGCGTATTGACAGGAAGAGTTGTCAGCGACAAGATGGACAAGTCCATCACAGTTTTGATTGAACGTCTTGTACGTCATCCTTTGTATGGCAAGCAGCTTCGTCGTTCTACAAAAATCAAAGCTCATGATGAGAATAACGTTTGCCAACAAGGCGACCTTGTCCGCATCAAAGAAACGCGTCCAATCTCAAAAACCAAGTCTTGGACTTTGGTTGATGTGGTTGAAAAAGTAGAAAAAATCTAAGTAAATTGCATTAAAAGCCAGAAGCTGTTAAAATAGCCGCCTTTTTAAGGATGCTGATTGCGCCGAGCGTATATCACTCACATTAAGAGTAGCAGCGGTTATTTATATTACAATGCCGACTACTCATACTGTGCTAGCGGCAGCAACTGGTTTTTATTGCTCATACGTGTGGAGTAACGCTATGATTCAGGTTGAGTCAATGCTGGAAGTTGCAGACAATAGCGGTGCAAGGCGAGTTCAGTGCATTAAAGTACTGGGTGGCTCTCATCGTCGTTATGCATCAGTTGGCGACATTATTAAAGTAACGGTTAAAGAAGCCATTCCTCGCGGTCGTGTTAAAAAAGGCGACGTGATGAATGCGGTAGTTGTACGTACCAAAAAAGGCGTCCGTCGTCCTGATGGTTCTGTTCTGCGTTTTGATGACAATGCTGCGGTATTGTTGAACCAAAACAAAGCACCGATTGCAACTCGTATTTTTGGACCGGTAACTCGTGAACTACGTGGTGATCAGTTTATGAAAATTGTATCCCTAGCACCAGAAGTATTGTGAGGTAATCCATGTCAAAATTACGTAAAGGCGATACAGTTATCGTGATTGCTGGTAAAGATAAAGGCAAACAAGGTACTGTACAAGCTGTAAAAAACGATCGTATTAAAGTTGAAGGCATTAACATTGTTACTAAACATCAGAAGCCTAATCAGGCAACTGGCGTTGAAGGTGGCATTCTTAAGCAAGAAGCTTTTCTGCATATCTCAAATGTCGCAATATTAAATGCGCAAACCCAAAAAGCTGATCGTATTACTTATCAGTTCGGCGAAGACGGCAACAAACAACGCGTCTATCGTTCGAACGGTGAAGTAGTGGCGACTGCGTAAGACACTAAGGGTGTAATGGTAATGGCAAGATTAAAATCTTTATATAACGATGAACTAAAGCAGCAAATCAAAGAAGACCTTGGTTTAGCGAATGTGATGCAAGTGCCTAAAATCACTAAAATCACACTTAACATGGGTGTAGGCGGCGCATCTCAAGACAAGAAATTGCTTGAAGGTGCTGTAGCTGATATGACCGCGATTGCTGGTCAAAAGCCTGTGGTCACTAAAGCGCGTAAATCAGTTGCTGGCTTTAAGATTCGTGAAGAATGGCCAATTGGCTGTAAAGTAACGCTACGCGGTGAGCAAATGTACGAATTTTTAGATCGTCTCATTGCCATTGCAATTCCTCGTATTCGTGATTTCCGCGGTTTTTCACCTAAAGCCTTCGACGGACGTGGTAACTACTCATTGGGTATCAAAGAACAAATCGTATTCCCAGAAGTAGATTTTGACAAAATTGATCGTATCCGCGGTATGGATGTGACAATCACCACGTCAGCTGGTAATGATGAAGAAGGTCGTGCGTTACTCAAAGCATTCGGCTTCCCATTTAAATAAGGTAAAGACGTTATGGCAAAGAAGAGCATGATTAACCGCGAATTAAAGCGCGAAAAAATGGTTGCTAAATATGCTGAAAAGCGTATCAAGCTAAAAGAAACTATCAGTGATATGACTGCAAGTGACGAAACTCGTATGGAAGCGATGCTAGAGCTACAAGCTCTTCCACGCAATTCATCACCAGTACGTCTGCGCAATCGTTGTGCTATCACCGGTCGTCCTCACGGTTACTTCCGCAAGTTTGGCTTATCACGCAATATGCTGCGTGAGCGTGTCATGCAAGGCGATGTGCCTGGTGTTCGTAAAGCAAGCTGGTAAGGAGTAACTATATGAGTATGCAAGATACCGTTGGGGATATGCTAACCCGTATTCGTAACGCACAAATGGCTAACAAAGTATCGGTAGCAATGCCGAGCTCTAAATTACGTAAATCAATTGCTGATTTACTGGTTAGCGAAGGTTATGTAGCGAACGCTGTTGTTACTGAACAAGACAACAATAAAGCCACATTGACTATTGAACTGAAATACTTCGAAGGCAAAGCTGTCATCGAAACTATCCAACGTTTTAGCCGTCCTGGTTTACGCCAGCATCGCGGTAAAGACGCTATCCCTACTGTTAAGCAAGGTATGGGTGTTGCTATCGTATCGACTAGCCAAGGTATCATGAGCGATCGTGCTGCACGCGCTGCTGGTATCGGTGGTGAAATCGTTGCATTCGTTGCCTAATTAGCATTTATGCTATTGGTGATGAGACGACAAAGTCTACTTGAACCCCTTTAAGCTGTTATAAGTCCATAATGATTTGTAATGAGCTTAAAGAAAGCTAAGCATTTGAAGTTGATAAAATTGAATGGTGCTTAATGGGAACAACTATGCTAAACTAGCAGGCTTTTTAGCCTGTTAGTTTTTTCGCTAATATAAAGAAGTTAATTTTTTAAGGAATATTCCTATGTCTCGTGTGGCTAAAGCCCCAGTGACGCTGCCAAACGGCGTAAGCGTTACTTTGAACGATCGGCAGGTCGAAGTGAAAGGCAAGAACGGCAATTTGTCTTTACGCCTGCATGAATTGGTCGAGCTGAAACAGGAAGATGATGCGATCATTTTCTCACCTACAGTCGATTCAAAAGAAGCCATGATGCACACTGGCACCATGCGCGCCCTGCTTAACAATTATGTTACTGGCGTGAATGAAGGCTTTGAAAGACGTCTTCAGTTAATTGGTGTTGGTTATCGCGCGCAAGCTACTGGTAATAAAGTAACGCTAAACGTTGGTTACTCTCATCCAGTAGAATATACGCTACCTGAAGGTGTGTCAGCTGAAACCCCAACGCAAACTGAAATTGTTTTGAAATCAAACAATAAGCAGCAGCTTGGTCAAGCAGCGGCTAATATCCGTGGTTTCCGCCCACCAGAGCCTTATAAAGGCAAAGGTATTCGTTATAGCGACGAACATGTGGTTCGCAAAGAAGCTAAGAAAAAATAAGGTGAGTTGAAATGTTTGATAAAAAAGCAGCTCGTCTGCGTCGAGCTAAGAAAACCCGCGCGCATATCCGTCATTTAGGCGTACATCGCTTAACGGTTAATCGCACGCCAAAGCACATCTATGCCCAGATTATCTCTCCGAACGGTGGTGAAGTGATTGCTCAGGCATCTACCTTAGACGGCAGCTTGCGCTCAGGCGCGACTGGCAACGCTGATGCAGCGACGTCTGTAGGCCAAATGATCGCAGAACGCGCAAAAGCAGCTGGGGTTACTAAAGTTGCCTTTGACCGTAGTGGTTTTAAATATCATGGTCGAGTTAAAGCTTTAGCTGAAGCAGCTCGCGAAAACGGATTGGAGTTTTAATCATGGCTAGAAATGATAAAAATGATAAAAATGAGCAAACAGACGGTTTAGTAGAACGCTTAGTTACCGTTGACCGCGTCGCAAAAGTAGTTAAAGGTGGTCGTATTTTCTCTTTCACCGCATTAACTGTTGTTGGTGATGGCAATGGTCGTGTTGGTTTTGGTCGTGGTAAAGCACGTGAAGTGCCAGCTGCTATTCAAAAAGCGCTAGAAGCTGCCAAACGCAATATGATTACTGTTGAGCTAAACGATGCAACTTTGTATCATCCGATCAAAGCACGTCATGGTGCTAGTAAAGTCTACATGCAGCCTGCATCTGAAGGTACTGGCGTAATCGCTGGTGGCGCAATGCGTGCTGTATTAGAAGTTGCTGGTGTCAAAGATGTTTTGACTAAATGTTATGGTTCTACCAATACTGCTAACGTGGTTCGCGCTACGTTTAACGGTTTACGTGATATGTCAACTCCAGAGAAGATGGCAGCAAAACGTGGTAAATCTGTAGACGAAATCTTGGGTTAACTTAGACTAGGTGAGTTACGATGAAAAAAATGAAAGTCACTCAATTTAAATCGGGTGCCCATCGCCTAAAGAGCCACAAAGCGAGCTTGAAAGGATTGGGTTTACGCCGTATTAATCATACTGTTGAAGTAGAAGATACTCCTTCAACCCGTGGTATGGTCAATCGCGTCAACTACATGGTAAAAGTGGAGGAAGCGTAATGGGTCTTAGATTAAATGAATTATCACCAGGTGTTGGCGCAAAGAAAACTGCCCAACGTCGTGGTCGTGGTATCGGTTCAGGTCTTGGTAAGACTGGTGGTCGTGGTGTAAAAGGTCAGAAATCTCGTTCAGGTTCTAGCATACGCTCAGGATTTGAAGGTGGTCAAATGCCTTTATATCGCCGTCTACCAAAATTTGGTTTTACCAGTAGAATGGCAATGACGACTGCTGAAGTCCGTCTGTCTGAATTGAATAAAATTGAAGGCGATGTGGTCAGCATTGAAACACTCAAAGCTGCTAATCTTATCCGTCATGATATGAAGCGTGCTCGTGTAATGTTGTCAGGCGAAGTGACTAAAGCTTATACCTTTAAAGGTATTAAAGTGACTAAAGGCGCTAAGCAAGCAATCGAAGCTGCTGGTGGTAGCATCGAGGAGTAGTAACGTGTCAAAACAATCAATGTCATCGGCTGGTATACCGCTTAATCCATTTGCCTTCATACGCAAGTATGACGAATTATGGACGCGTTTATTATTCTTAATCGGCGCATTGATTGTTTATCGTTTAGGGTCACATATTCCAGTTCCGGGTATCAACCCAGTTAACTTGGCTGATCTGTTTTCGCGCAACGAAAACACCATTTTGAGCATGTTTAATATGTTCTCAGGTGGTGCGCTAGAGCGTATGTCTATTATGGCGCTTGGCATTATGCCATATATTTCAGCATCGATTATTGTACAGATGATGTCTGCAGTACTGCCATCGCTTGAAGCCCTCAAAAAAGAAGGTGAAGCGGGACGACGCAAGCTAAACAAGTACACCCGTCAAGGGACACTTGCTTTAGCTCTAGTACAGTCATTAGGAATGTGTGCTGGCTTAATCAGCCAAAATCTTACTTTATCCTCTGGTTTGACTTTTTATATTCCAGCCGTTACTTCATTAGTAGCGGGCGCTATGTTCTTAATGTGGCTTGGTGAGCAGATTACAGAGCGCGGCGTTGGTAATGGTATCTCAATGCTCATTTTTGCGAGCATTGTGGCTGGTACGCCAGGTATGATTTCGCAGTCTATCGAACAGGTCAATCAAGGTCAGATGAACCTGATTGTACTGTTCATTTTTGTACTATTAGGCATCGCGGTTACTGCAGGTATTGTTTATATTGAACGTGCTCAGCGCCGTGTCCCTGTCAACTATGCACAAAAACAGCAACAAGGTCGCAAGATATACGCTCAACAGCAATCACATTTGCCGTTGAAGCTGAACATGGCAGGGGTTATCCCAGCTATTTTTGCCAGTTCTTTGTTGTTATTCCCTGCAAGTTTAGGGCAGTGGGTTGGTCAATCAACTGATCCTACTTTTGTACAAAAAATATTGCAAAATATGGCATTGGTGTTGTCCCCAGGGCAACCGCTATATTTAGTACTATTTGGCGCGATGATTATTTTCTTCTGTTATTTTTATACGGCATTGGTATTTAGCCCGCGTGAAGTAGCAGAAAACCTTAAGCGTAGTGGTGCGTATATCCCTGGTATTCGCCCTGGACAACAAACTCAGCGTTACCTCGATCATGTATTAAACCGACTGACCTTTATTGGCGCGATGTATATGACGGTTATTTGTTTAATGCCGATGGTCGTCCAGTCATCGTTTGGTGTGCCGTTTCAACTCGGTGGTACATCTTTACTGATTATGGTGGTTGTGGTAATGGACTTCATCTCGCAGATTCAAGCGCATTTGATGACCCATCAATATCATGATCAGACGTTAATTCAATCGCCCACTCAACCTTAAATGAGCGGTACGATATTTCAAGGAGTATGCTATGAAAGTTCAAGCATCAGTTAAGAAGATTTGTGGTAGCTGTAAAGTTGTGCGTCGTAAAGGTCGTGTACATATCATCTGTACAGCAGAACCGCGCCACAAGCAACGTCAAGGTTAATATTTAGTATTATAAGGTCTTAGACTTTTGTTACTATTTCAATTAATACTTGAAAAATGACGGCGGATGGGATATCATCCGCCACTTGCCGTGTTTATGCAGAATATTTTGTAATGCTATCAATGGTTAGGCTTTTAACTAAGCTAAAACAGCGATAGTGACCATAATATATTTAGTATTAACAGCAACAATTCTGAAGAATAATGCCTTATTGATAAATAACGCTTATTTTTCTTTAATGGAGAGAAATCAATGGCTCGTATTGCCGGCGTAAACATTCCGGATAATAAGCATGCTGTTATTTCACTAACTTACATCTTTGGTGTAGGTCGTACCACTGCTCAGAAAATATTAGAAGCAGTTGGCATTGCCCCTACTACTAAAGTTAGTCAGTTAGATGATACACAGTTAGATGCTATCCGTGCACAAATTGCAAATTACATGACTGAAGGTGATCTTCGTCGTGAAGTTTCAATGAATATCAAGCGTTTAGTTGATCTTGGTTGTTACCGTGGCATACGCCATCGTCGTAACCTACCAGTTAGAGGTCAGAACACCAAGAACAACGCTCGTACTCGTAAGGGTCCGACACGCCCTCTCAAAAGATAATTAACTTAGGAAGCTAAAAGATGGCAAAAGACACTCGCAGTCGCAAAAAGGTGGCTCGTCGTTCAGTATCGGAGGGCATAGCCCATATCCATGCGTCTTTTAATAACACCATTGTTACGATTACCGATCGTCAGGGTAATGCATTGGCTTGGGCCACTTCAGGTGGACAAGGCTTCCGTGGTTCACGTAAATCTACACCATTTGCAGCTCAGGTTGCAGCTGAAGTCGCTGGTAAAGCGGCTCAGGAATATGGTGTTAAGAATATCGACGTTTTGGTCAAAGGACCAGGACCGGGTCGTGAGTCTGCGGTAAGAGCACTAGGTGCATTGGGTTATAAAGTTAACAGCATCTCTGATGTAACCCCAATCCCACACAATGGTTGCCGTGCGCCGAAAAAGCGCCGCGTCTAATATTAAAGACGAAGCTTTTTATCCCAAAAGCTTATAGGAGACATAACAATGGCCCGCTATATTGGACCAAAACTCAAATTATCACGTCGTGAAGGTACAGACTTAGGCCTTAAGTCTGGTGTTAAACCATACGATGTTAAAACGAAAAAAGCTGGTCGTCCACCAGGTCAACACGGTGTAAGCCGTAACAAGACCTCAGAATATGCTCTACAGCTGCGTGAAAAGCAGAAAGTTAAGCGTATTTATGGTGTACTAGAGCGTCAATTCGCTAACTACTATAAAGAAGCTGCTCGTAAGCGCGGTGCTACCGGTGAAAACCTACTAGCCATGCTTGAGAGCCGTCTAGATAACGTTGTATATCGCATGGGCTTTGGCTCAACTCGCGCAGAAGCACGTCAGCTAGTCAGTCATCGTACTGTTATGGTAAAAAAAGCTGGCCGTGATGAGTTTGTTCGTGTGAACATTCCATCAATTCAGCTTCAAGATGGTGATGTCATCGCTATCCAAGAGAAGTCTCGCGAACAACTACGTATTAAAAACGCTATCGAATTAGCGACACAACGTGGTATTCCAGAATGGCTAGATGTTGATCACAGCAAACTACAAGGCACGTTTAAACAAGCGCCTGATCGTATTGATCTACCTGCTGAAATCAACGAAAGCTTGATCGTTGAGCTATACTCTAAGTAAATGACGTACTGCTCGATGTCATGAAAATGGCATTGAGCAATTAACGTTAATTAAACCAGTTTAATAAATCGAGGTGACATCATGATGCTAAATGCAACTGAGTTTCTAACGCCGAATGCCATTAACGTGGATACGGTTAATGAAACGATTGCGAAAGTCACGCTCGAACCGTTAGAACGCGGCTTTGGGCATACCCTAGGTAATGCCTTACGTCGTATCTTGTTATCTTCATTACCTGGTGCTGCAGTCATTGAAGCTGAGATTGATGGCGTTGACCATGAATACTCTACGCTTGAAGGGCTACAAGAAGATGTACTTGACTTGCTTTTGAACTTAAAAGGCTTGGCAATTACGCTTCATGACCAAAATGAAGTATTTTTGACCTTGGATAAACAAGGTCCAGGCACTATTACTGCTGCAGATATCGCGTTACCACACAATGTTGACATCATCAATCCAGAATTGGTATTGGGTACATTGAGTGATCGTGGTCATCTTAAGATGCGTTTGCGCGTAGTAATGGGTCGTGGATATGAGCCAGCAAACCAGCGCCGTGAAGATGGTGATACTAAGGCAATTGGACGCTTAAAGCTTGATGCAAGTTTTAGTCCTGTGCTTCGTGTTGCCTATCAGGTTGAGAACGCTCGTGTAGAGCAGCGTACTGATCTTGATCGTCTTATCATTGAGCTTGAAACTAATGGCACTATAGATCCAGAAGAAGCAATTCGTAAAGCAGCCACTATTTTACAACAACAGATTTCTATCTTTGTTGACCTAGAAGCTGAAGAAGCGCCTGAGCCTGTGAAAGAGAAAGAAGAGGTTGATCCGGTGCTATTACGCCCTGTGGACGATCTTGAACTAACGGTTCGCTCAGCCAACTGCTTGAAAGCTGAAAACATTTACTATATCGGTGATTTGGTACAACGTTCAGAGACTGAACTTCTAAAAACCCCAAATCTTGGTAAGAAATCATTAACGGAAATCAAAGACGTGTTAGCGTCTAAAGATTTAGAGCTCGGTATGCGCCTAGATAACTGGCCACCAGCTGATTTACGTGTTGATGATCGCTTTTCTTATCGTAGCCGTTAAACTTTAAGGATTTTTGACTATGCGCCATCGTAAGAGTGGAGTCAAGCTGGGTCGTACCGGCAGTCATCGTAAGGCAATGTTTCAGAACATGACTAACTCATTATTTGAGCATGAACTGATCAAAACAACTTTACCAAAAGCTAAAGAACTACGTCGCGTTGCCGAGCCATTGATCACTATGGCTAAAGAAGACAGCGTTGCTAACCGTCGTTTAGCATTCAGCCGTATGCGTAGCAAAGCTATGGTAGGCAAATTATTTGGCACGTTAGGTCCTCGTTACCAGACGCGTCCAGGTGGTTATTTGCGTATCGTAAAATGCGGTCATCGTGATGGTGACAATGCGCCAATGGCATATGTAGAATTAGTTGATCGTGACTAATTTTATACTGAATATATGATTCATAAAAAAGCTCCAATCGATTGGAGCTTTTTTTTATGCGTTTAAATAAGTAGTTATAATAGCAAAGAACTAACGTCAGCAGCACCTTGTCTGATGATTTCAGGCTGGCTACTGGTCATATCAACGATAGTGGTTAGCTTAGTGGTTTTTATACCTGCGTTAATGAGACCGTCTATTTGGTTGCTTAACAGATCTTCTATTTCAAACGGATCATCAAGTATATCATCGCGATTTGGTAATATTAATGAGCTGGTTAAGATAGGCTCGTCCATGGCTGCCAAGAGTGCTTGGGCGATAGGATTACTTGGCACACGAATACCAATGGTTTTTTTCTTCGCATGTGCCAGTTTCTTTGGTACGTCTTTTGTGGCATTAAGAATAAAGGTAATAGGAGCTGGCGTATGAGCCTTAAGCTGCTTGAATTGCACATTATCTACTGCTGCATAGTTGGCAATTTCACTTAAATCCCGGCACAATAACGTAAATTGATGCTTATCATCAAGCTCACGGATTTGTTTTAATTTTTCGAGGGCGTCTTTTGCGCCTAAACGACAACCAAAAGCATAGCTAGTATCAGTAGGATAAATGATTAACTGATCCTTACGTAATAAATCAGCGGCTTGCTCAATAAGACGTGGCTGCGGATTTTCGGGATGAATATAGAGCACTTGCATAATAGTTCCTTGTTTTATAATTATAGGTTATATACTTTTGAGATGGTGGATGAGTTGTTATCAAAGAAATAATGCTAGAAAGAAATAAGAGTAATAATGAGTCAATCTTTTGCTAGCTTCGCTTTATCTTAGCTGCACCACAAAATCTACTCATATATCAGTATAGCTTAAAGCAAATATAAGTTTATTGGCAAGGCGTTACGGTTGGTAGGAAATCGTTAACATCTTACGAGCTTCGCTATCATTAACCTTATATAGGTTTATCGTGGCTAGCTGTTAGTTAATTTATCGTTACAAACACTTAATAATACCCGTAGCAAAGTTTTGGCATCACGTGGCAGCGTTACTGGCTTGGTAATATAAGTTTCAACTTGTAAATAAACGTTATGAGCAAAAGTGCTACCACTGGTATCGAAGTCGGCAAACAGATTGTCCTGTGAGACTCGAAAGTGATATCCACAGGCAAGAGTAAACAAACACTCAAGCGCTTGCGGTTTAATCTCTACGCACTCAAATGCTTGCTGCTGAGAGGCTGAACGCCCATCTGGTGCATACCAGTAGCCAAAGTCGGGTAAGCCTCTACGTTCTTTACCAGCGACACACCAATGGCTCAGCTCATGCAGCGCACTGGCAAAAAATCCGTTAGCAAACTCGATTCGTGCTGGCTGATTGTTCTGAGCAGGGAAATATTCTGGTTCACCATCACCAAATGCTAATATCACTTGATGCTTGGCAAACACAGTATTAAATAAACAGATAAGCCAATTGGTTGCTGCTTTTTCAGTATCTGCTATAGAAGCGCTTTCCTTAGACAGTTTTTGCCATTGATCTGCTAAATCTTTTAGGTTTGTATTTATTTTAGAATTGAGTGCGCAAGTCTTTAGATTGCTCATAGGGCATTCTATAGCTGTATCTTCTAAGTCAGTGAGATGTTGAAGCAAAAGAGCCTTATCAACAGAAGACCACAATGCAGAAAAATCAGGGTTGGCGGTAGGCGATATCATAGATAGAAGATTGACCGAATAAAAAATAAGAGACTGTTGGTACTCTATACATGAAATGAGTAAATAAAAATGTGAGGCAACCCAAAGGTTAGAAAATCTTAACATACTAGCGCTAGCGCTACTCAGTGCTTTCCGCTAGTATGGCAGGCAATATTATACACCGTTTTTGATGAATGAGGCCGCGTATGTCAAGCACTCCAGTAAGCAAGCCTTCAGCGGCTCAAGCTGATAATATGCAGAATCCTATATCGAGTAATATGCCCGAACACCTTTCCTTAAATAAATGGGAAGATACTGGCTTTGAGTGGGCAGGAGAGATAGAACCTACCTCTTTTGAGCGTCTTTCCGCTATACTGACGACAGAACATGAACAAGAAAAAATCCAGCTCACTGCCAATCTTTATCGTCGTAATAATGTCTTACATCTGTCATTTAAATTGGTGGGTGATGTATGGCTAACTTGCCAGCGCTGCTTGCAACCCGTAGCCACTGACTTAACTGATGATTATGATATTGCATTACTCGATGACGAGAGCCAAGTGCGCCTAGTCAATGAAGAGCAGGACTATTTATTGCTTGATGAAGTCATTACTGAGCAGTCGCCAGAGCGCTTATTGCCTTTGAAAAAATTGGTTGAAGATGAAATATTGCTTAAAACACCGATGGCACCGAAGCACGATGACTGTGAAATGACGATTGAGCAGTTTGGTGAGATACCTGAAGAAGAAGAAAATGAAAATCCTTTTGCCGCTTTAGCATCGTTGAAAGGCAAGTTATAAAAGAAAAAATGCTGTATTCAATTGATTTAGAATGCCTTTTATCGGCTTTGTGCAGAAGAGTCGTACGCAGGGCTTTATTAATCGATGAAACATGCGTATAATGTCCCGTTTATTGCATTCTAGCAACAGGTTACTTGCAGATAAAAACTGACTAGGCAAATTGACTATAGATTTTAGACGTAGTTAGCATTTTAATGCACGTGGCAATCTATTTAACTAATGATGCGTAAGACTTAGGTTGTTGTGATTATATAGCCTCTGTCAGTATCGACTAAAGCTGAATTTTAAGCTTATCCCTTTTAAGTATAGGAGCTATATCATGGCTGTTCAAAAAAGTCGTAAAAGCCGTTCTCGTCGTGACATGCGCCGTTCACACCATCGTATGGAAGTGGCTGAGCTAAGCGTAGATGCTACCACTGGTGAAAAACATCGTCGTCATCACATGACTAAAGATGGTTTTTATCGTGGTCGTCAGTTGTTCAAGGTCAGTCAAGACGCTTAATTGACTATTTAATCAGTGATGCAACAATACGATGGTGCTGATGGCACTTTACGGCTTTTTGTACCGCTATTATTAGGCAATAAGTTTTGAGCTAAAGAAAGCCAAGTTATTTCGCTACCATATATTATGTGGTGGGATAACTTGGCTTTTTGCTATGAATTTTTTATGACGTAGTTTCCTATCATTGGTTTTTATCACGTAATTTTTTATCAAATGCTGTGCCTAAAAAACTGTCAAAAGCTAAATATTATCTTACCTTAACGCCTCATTTTTTCATCAGCTATGATAATAGTATCTGTCAGTGTATAGTTTACTTATAATCAGCTGTCTGAGTGATCAGTTAAAAATATAACTCTAGACCGCCCCTAATTTTACAATACTCCCGATTATCTTTAGGGATGTTTTCAATTACATAAGGAATATTGGTTATGGCCTCTGTACCCGATATGATAAAAAAACAGCCAACCCGCATTGCGGTGCTTTTCCCTGGTCAAGGCTCACAAATTGTCGGTATGACCAGCGAGCTCGCTGAAGCTTATCCAGAGATTCGTGATACTTTTGCTGAAGCAAGCGAAGCACTAAGTGAAGACTTATGGGCAATTTGTCAGGATGAAGAAAAGCTCAATCAAACGCAATATACTCAGCCAGCCTTATTGACGGCTAGTATCGCCATTTGGCGTATTCTACAACCAAAATTCAAAAAAGCGCCGTGCTATCTAGCGGGTCATTCTCTAGGTGAGTACAGCGCCCTTTGTGCCGCTGGAGTGATATCGCTTGCTGATGCGGTGAGATTGGTACATACGCGCGGTCAGTTGATGCAGGAGGCGGTAGTAGGTATCGATACAGCGATGGCAGCAGTGCTAGGGCTCGAAGATCATCGTGTGGAAAACTTGTGCGAGCAGGCAACCGAGCATGTTGATGGCGCTATTGTCGGAGCAGCAAATTTCAATAGTCCAGGACAAGTTGTGGTCTCAGGAAATGCGGCAGGCGTCACAGCTGTCATTGATAAAGTAAAAAATACTGGCAAAAAAGCCATCCCACTAAAGGTGAGCGTACCATCACATTGTGCGCTTATGGCGCCAGCAAGTAGTGCTTTAGCGGAAGCCTTAGCAGCTATTAAGTTTGATCAAGCAACCATTCCGGTTATTCAAAACCGTCATGCGCGTGTTGAGAGTAGTGCGGCAGGTATTAAGCAAGCATTAACCGAGCAGCTAAGTGAGCCAGTACTGTGGTCAAAGACCATGCAAGAGCTGGCTGATAAGCAAATTAATATTTTAATCGAGTGTGGCAGTGGCAATGTATTGAGTAATTTGGCCAAGCGTCAAGCGCAACCAATTGCCAGCTATCCTACTGACAAGCCCACCCGTCTTGATAAATTAATGGAGGTATTATCATGAGCCGTACGATTACCCTAGTGACTGGTGCCAGTCGCGGTATTGGCAAGGCAGTCGCCAAACGTTTTGCAAAGGAAGGACATTTCGTGATTGGGACAGCCACCACAGAAAAAGGTGCTGAACTTGTTGATGGTTATCTACATGATAGTGGTGGTATTGGCCGTGTATTAGACGTACGCGATACGGCACAAATCGATAAGTTATTTGAAGAGATTGAAAGCGTCTATGGCGCGGTGCAAGTGCTGGTTAACAATGCTGGTATTACCCAAGACGGTCTATTGATGCGCATGAAAGATGAAGATTGGGAGAACGTGGTTGATACCAATTTGACATCGGTTTATCGCATGAGCAAACGTGCGGTACGCGGTATGATGAAGGCGCGTCGTGGTCGTATCATTAATATTACCTCTGTCGTTGCTCAAATGGGCAATGCTGGTCAGTCTAATTACGCAGCGACTAAAGCGGGCGTAGAAGGTTTCAGCCGTACACTCGCACGTGAAATCGGCTCACGCCAAGTCACGATCAACTGTGTGGCACCCGGTTTAATTGAGACGGATATGACGGATGAGCTTGACGAGCGCCTACTAAATTCGATGCTAGATGCCGTGCCTATTAGTCGTCTTGGGCAGCCAGAAGACATTGCAGCTGCCGTACATTTCTTAGCTAGTGACGAAGCCAGCTACATCACAGGTGCTGTTATTCCTGTCAATGGTGGCATGTATATGTAAGTGACGCACAAGTGTTACATACTTATAATAAAAAACTGTGTGAACGAGTGTAAACTATAATAAAGGGTGCTATAATGACGAATACTTTTACGTCAAAGCCCTGTATGATAGCAGGGCTTTACTAGACATTAGACAGAACGTATAACGTGTCATAGAGTACTCAGACGGCAATGCTGATCTGGCAAATTCCATTTTATATACTAGGCGATAACGTTTAACTATCGCGCTATCGCAGTTTATTAAAAATAATAGATGATAAAGGAGCAATCTACATGAGTAATGATACCGAGCTAAGAGTAAAGGCGGCAGTAGCTGAGCAATTAGGTATGAACGTTGAAGACATCAACAATGATGCTTCATTTATGGAAGATTTAGGCGCTGATTCATTGGATCTAGTCGAATTGGTTATGTCATTCGAAAGCGATTTTGGCATCACTATTCCTGATGAAGATTCAGCTGAATTGACGACGGTTCAAAAAGCAATCGACTACGTACAAGCCCAGCTATAACTCGCTATTTGCTTAGCAAGTCTTACAATGCCGCTTATCTATACAGCATAGATAAGCGGTTTTTTTATGTTCGTTATTTATTCTAAGAGTCTATCCCAGTCATTTATGCTCATCTAGTCTAGTGATTCATTTCATTAACATAAGCTACGCCAAATCAACATTACTCAACATACTATTACTATTCATCATATATGTCTTTGCCTATACTAATAATGGTAAACAAGAAATAATAGTAATTACTAGATATAATTACCATTAAAAGAATAACGATTAATAATAAATAATAGTATTTCAAGGAGCAGTTATATGGGTATGTTTAGTTTTGCAAAAGACATCGGTGATAAGATTTTTAACCGTGACGACGAAAAGCATGACGCTAAATCAGAAACCAAAGCAGACGCTAGTACGCCTGTCGCCAGCGGTGAGCCTTCAGCACAATCGGTTGCCAACATTTTGCTACGTCGCATCCAGCAGCAGAACCTCAATATCAGTAACCTAAAAATCAAATATAACGGTTCGACGGATACCGCTGAAATCAGTGGTAACGCCAAAACACAGGCTGACCGTGAAAAAGCCATTATCGCTATTGGTAATGTCCAAAACGTCGCTAAAGTCATTGATAACATTGATATCGAAGAAGACGCGCCTGAATCTACGATGTATACCGTAAAATCTGGTGACAGCCTATCTAAGATTGCTAAAGATGTTTATGGTTCATCTGGTGATTATACAAAAATCTTTGAAGCCAACAAGCCTATGCTGTCTGATCCAGACAAAATTTATCCTGGTCAAGTATTGCGCATTCCAAAGCCGTAATTTCTAATCCATAACTTCTAAGCTTAATTAGCATTAGAATGTCTAATAGAATAAAAAATGCCTCTTTAGTAAGAGGCGTTTTTGTGTCTAAAAGGCATAGGTTTATCGATTATTGATATTTAATTTTTCAGTTTGTTCCGTAAGCGCCCAATTAATATGTTCGTCCAGCATGTCGTTATGCAAGCCTAACTTAGATCGTAGATGAGTGACGATTTCTATACTGGGATTAGCGTTGCCAAGTCCAATGGCGATATTGCGCAAAAAGTTCACATAGCCTGTGCGCCTGAGCGGACTGCCTTCAGTTTTTTTCATAAACTCTGCTTCTTGCCATTGCCACAGCTCAAGCAAACTGCTGTTGTCAAGCTGATGCCGTGGCGTGAAATCTTCTACGGTTGTAAGGTTGGCGTAGCGATTCCACGGACAAATAAGTTGACAGTCATCACAACCGAAGACGCGGTTGCCAATCGCCCGTCGATATTTGGTATCAATGATGCCATCATGCTCAATCGTTAAATAAGAAATACAGGCAGAAGCATTGAGCTCGTAGGGTGCGACAATCGCTTGGGTTGGGCAGATATCAATACAGGCACTGCAACTGCCGCAGTGCTCTTTTACTGGTTCATCATCCGGCAACTCAAGGCTCATAAACAACTCACCCAGCACAAAGAATGAGCCCGCTTGTTTGTTTAGCAGTAGCGTATGCTTTCCCGTCCAGCCAAGTCCTGCTGCATCTGCAATAGGACGCTCAAAGATAGGGGCAGAGTCACTAAAAGGTCTAAAAATAAATTCTGCCTCAGCTCCAATATCTAGATGCTGCCATTCAGCAAGCATCGCTTCTATCTTTAAGGCTAATTGTTTTAAGCGGCTGCGCATCGTCTTATGATAATCGCGGCCTCTGGCATAACGCGCAATGATACCTTGATTGGGATGATCATCATCAGTGACCGCACGCGGGGTAGGTGTCTGAGTGAGGTAATCCATACGCACGCTGATGATGGTTTTTGCCCCTTCTACCAGTTGGGCAGGATGCGCACGTAGGTGGTGATTGTTATGCATAAACTGCAATTGGCCTTCATAGCCTTTATCCAGCCACCGTTGCAATTGTTCAATTTGTTGAGTAAATAAAGGATGATGCACGGATAAGAAACCACAGTCGGCAAACCCTAAAGACTGTGCTTGAGCCTTGATCCATTGCTTTACCTCTGCGGTGGTGGCAAACGTTGGGCTATTACTCACAGTAATCTTTTTTTCGTGCCCAGGGTTAGGCTCAGGAGAAATTTTCTGAGCTGATATCTGCTGAGTTGAAGAGTTAGATAAGTTTACTTTAGAAGGATTATTCATTTGTGATAGCAGGCAATAGAGTGAATACCGATATGATAAGCCAGTGAGCTAAGAGCGCAAGTATAAAAGCAAATAATCTCACATTTCATATTGATACATAAGTCAAAGTGAGCTTTTGCTAAGCTTAGACAAGCGAGTAACCAGCAAGTTTTGATATGATAAAAAACCAATAAAAATAATCGAGGAACGGTATGCAAACTCAATCCAATGTATTTTCATCAGACACAACGAAACCGATAGCCCTATATAGCAGCGAGCAAGTCTACGCTATGGAGCAAGCATGGTTTGCAGAAGGTCATGATAGCTTTGGGTTAATGAAGCAAGCTGCTTGGCAAATGGCGCAGCATATAGAACAGCTCTATGAACAAAAGTATCTGAAAGCTCGTGCCTCAGCTGATCATAAAGTTTATCGACGTAATAGTTGTCGGCAACGAGCGAGTATTTGGGTAGGAAAGGGGAACAATGGCGGTGATGGTTGGCTTATTGCCTACTATCTGCAGCAGGCAGGCTGGCAGGTAAAAGTAATCACAGTCGGCTATGCTACCGAGGATCTGGAGACAGACAATCAAGTAAAAATTGCTAACAAAGTAGACAAACACAACGTTGTATCCGATGCTAAGCAAGCGCAACAAATAGCGCTATCTGCTAAGGTAAATTATCAACGCTTTGAGGATAGTAGTGCCAATCAAAGTGAGATAAGAGGAGTAAACTGGCAAGCTGATATTTATATCGATGCATTATTTGGTATAGGATTGGACCGTGCACCTGAAGGGGTTTACGAGCAGGCTATTAGCGTCTTTAACAAGGTAGCGCAATCCAAGAATGCTTTGGCAATTGCTGTTGATATCCCGAGTGGCTTAGTGGCTTCTACTGGTCAAGTATTTGAGCGCATTGCCATACAAGCTGACGTGACGTTGTGTTTGATTGCCCGCAAATTTGGTTTACATACCAAAGATGGCATGGACTATAGCGGGAGCGTGATTGATATACCGTTAATACCGACTCAGTCAAACAACTCAGCCGCCACTCTAGTGACTGTAGCGCACGCTTTAAATGCTCGTCGACAGAACAGCTACAAAGGCAGCTATGGTCACGTCTTGGTCATTGGTGGTAATCGAATTGATGGCTCGCAAGGTATGGGCGGGGCAGCCATACTATCTGCCAGTAGTGTCATGGCGACAGGTGCGGGTAAAATTACTGTGGCTTGTCACGATGCCTTTCATGGGGCTTTATTAACGTCATTACCGGATGCGATGACGATTGATTTGCACGATAAAGAAGGGGTGAAGGCATTAATTAAAGAAGCTAGCGTCGTTACCATTGGCATGGGATTGGGGCGTGATAAAAAGGCGCAAGCATTATTCATCAGTTATGTTCAGGCTGCTATAACAGAGAAGAAGCCACTGGTCATTGATGCAGATGGTCTTTATCATTTGGCATCATTGCAGATGGAGAGTCGTGAGCATCCTCATAAACACGAACTCATCGCTCAGCTGCGACAACACAGTATGGATCATCAGGTTTGTTTGACGCCGCATAGTGGTGAAGCGGCTAGATTGCTTGATAAGAAAATTAGTGTAGTAGAAAATGATCGATTAGCAGCTATAAAACAGTGTGCTAAAACTTATGGCGGTGACTGGGTGCTAAAAGGCGCTGGTTCATTGGTACTGGAGCAAAGGATATTAGAGCAGAAGGGTTCGCAAGCGCATATTTATGTTTGCGGCGTAGGTAATGCTGGCATGGCCACCGCTGGCATGGGCGATGTATTGTCTGGGGTGATTGCTGGGCTGTTGGCACAACAAGATCTAGAAGACGAAGCGCGCTGCTTGCACCAAGCGGTTCTGCTGCATGCGTTAGCAGGAGACGCCTTGATGAATGATACTGACCATTACCAACATAATAGCTCGCTACTGATTGGACAGCGCGGGCTACAAGCGCAAGATATGCCAGTAGCCATTCGTCATGTCATGCAATTGATTACCAATAAAAATTAAGTAGGGTAGTGCACCGTATTAAATAAAAACTAGGTCGTAGAGCCATTACAATACTGAGTGATGGCTTGTTGCACGCGCTCACGCTTAAGCTCGATTTCGCGACCATCTAAGTATTCACGTTTGCCATCACTATCCATCTCATAGATACGCCCGCCAACGTTTAGATTGGTCAGGTTATTACGCAGTGATTGGCAGCGCTGTGCATTAGCCTGCGCTTCTTGATCTTTGATACGTGCTTCTAGCTGGGCAACGCGCTGTTCTTCTGCACTTTGAGTAGGTATGTTTTGGTTAGCCTCTGTTTTACCCGCTAGCTGACCTGCGTTATTCTGTCTACCATCGCTACGAAATTCGATCACTTCAATATTTCTACCCTCTTGCGGCGCATGCTGGCTGTACTTCACTTCACCGTGCGTACCAATCGATTTATACACTTGGATAGCATGACTGGCATTCATTGACAGCATTATCATACACGCAGTACTGATACTGATGAGCAGCTTGGCAGGGGTATGTATGGTAGACGTGTATGCCATAGTAGCGGTCCTCTTAAGGGGGTAAAAAATGAAGGTAGATATTTATTTAAAGGCGGTATTTACATTGATAAATAACAATATGAATACAGTAGCGTTTGATTTTAGCAAATAATGCTTATGAATGTACATTATTTAATAACTAATAGTTAGGGGTGGGTTTTAGAAGTTTTTCTTGACAATAGGACTCAAACCATTGAATATAATAGCAGTTGATTGGTCAGTGAGCGGCTTTTATGATATTGCCGTGGCACTTGAGAATGAGAACTACGGGTTACTTATCGGTAGCTTACGTCGTTTTATTTTCTTTGTGATAATGATATGGCAAAAATGATGATCATAGCGATTATTGTTAATGACTGTATATGTTGTCTCCGGACTTATCTGTCTACAATGACTAAGATAAACTTATTATTTGAAATACGCTAAGTGTGGATTTTTGCGGTTGTATTGCTTGCATTAAATGCAAAACAATATTTGGTTATGATGTTTTTTATTAGCCTATTATAAGATCAGATGATCTTATGACGTAGTATTGGCTATTAGAATTATTTTATGACTTTAGCTATAGCAGCGCCTCTTCTACAAACACTATCGCTCATAAGTAATAAGCCTCTTTTATAGGTGCATTCGCATCTTGTCATGGTATATCGATAAACTCCTGTCACAAAACTGACCCCAAATACATTGCTGTGTTTGAGTATTATCTTGCGTTGTACGACGCGATTGCTTAAATATAGTGGGCACACATTCTTGATATGGACAAGGATTGGCAATCATTTTTATAAGATTTAAAATAACGCCCAAACGTGGTTGTTTTCTTTTATAAAATAACGCAAATTCTCGCCGCAAAAAAAGGTGATGACAGTGACGCAAACCACGCAAAGTCCGAATATGACGGGACATACCCAAACAGGTAATGCCGCCAAAAATTTTGAAGAAAAGCAACAACGTCTTGCTGAAGGTAGCAAGCAGCCTGTGATGCTATCTGGTGCTGAGATGCTGGTGCAATCGCTGACGGATGAGGGTGTCAAATATATCTTTGGCTATCCAGGCGGCGCAGTGCTGCACATTTATGACGCGTTGTTTCAGCAAGAAAACATCGAACATATTTTAGTGCGTCATGAGCAAGCAGCCGGCCATATGGCTGATGCTTATTCGCGAGTAACTGGTAACACAGGTGTCGTGCTGGCCACGTCAGGTCCTGGTGCTACCAATACAGTAACTGCGATTGCCACCGCATTCATGGACTCAGTTCCGATGGTGGTGATTTCAGGTCAGGTGCCAAGCAGCCTAATCGGTGAAGATGCGTTCCAAGAAACCGATATGATCGGGGTCTCTCGTCCTATCGTGAAGCATAGCTTTCAAGTACGCCATGCTAGCGAAATTCCAATGATTGTCAAAAAAGCCTTTTTTATTGCGCAGTCTGGTCGTCCAGGTCCTGTCGTCATTGACGTACCAAAAGATATGACCGCGCCTAGCGAAAAATATGCCTATGAATACCCAGAAGAGGTGTTTATACGCTCGTATCAGCCTTCAGTGAAAGGGCATGGCGGCCAAATTAAAAAAGCGGTTGAAACCTTATTATCAGCGCAGCGTCCTGTTATCTATGCTGGCGGTGGCGTGATTTGGAGTAAAGCCCATAAAGAGCTGACCGAACTTGCACATCGTCTAAACTTGCCAGTGACCAATACGCTAATGGGTTTGGGAACATTCCCTGGTTCTGATCGTCAGTTCTTGGGTATGCTCGGTATGCACGGTACTTATGAAGCCAACATGAGCATGCATCATGCAGATGTTATTTTGGCGGTTGGTGCGCGTTTTGATGACCGTGTCACCAATAATGTCAAAAAATTCTGCCCGAATGCGACTATTATTCATATCGATATCGATCCAGCTTCTATCTCCAAGACTATTCTTGCCCACATTCCTATCGTTGGTGACGTAAAATCGGTTCTTACGGATATGTTAGAGATCATCGGTGAAGATAAAGAATTGGAGCAGCATGCCCTATTAGATTGGTGGTCACAGATTAATGAATGGCGTAAGCGTCATGGTCTGCGTTATGACACCAGTACCGAAAACGGCATCAAGCCACAAAGTGTCGTACAAGCACTAGACAGAGTGACCAACAGCAACGCCATTATCACCAGTGACGTCGGTCAGCATCAGATGTTTGCCGCGCTTTACTATACTTATCTAGAGCCGGGTCAGTGGCTCAATTCGGGTGGTTTAGGTACGATGGGTGTTGGCTTACCGTATGCAATGGCAGCCAAGCTTGCTAATCCAGATCGTGATGTGGTCTGTATTACTGGCGAAGGCTCTATTCAGATGAATATTCAAGAGCTATCGACATGCCTGCAATATAATCTACCGGTCAAAATCTTGAACCTAAATAACGCTCAGTTAGGTATGGTAAAACAGTGGCAAGACATGCTGTATGAAGGTCGTCATGCGTCATCTTATATGAATTCATTACCAGACTTTGTCAAGCTAGCTGAAAGTTATGGTCATGTTGGTATTAAGATTACTGATCCTGCCACCATGGAAGCACAAATTGCAGAAGCCATGGCAATGAAAGACAAGCTGGTATTTATTGACGTTTATGTCGATCGTAATGAGCATGTGTATCCAATGCAAATCGCTGGACAGACGATGCGTGATATGTGGTTAACCAAAGGGGAGCGTACCTAATGCAACAACAACATCTGATTTCGGTATTGATGGAAAACGAAGCGGGTTCGTTGTCGCGGTTAGTCGGCTTGTTCTCACAACGTGGTTATAATATCGAAACCTTAAACGTCGCCCCAACGGAAGATCCGAGTATTTCGCGTCTGACAGTGACGACGATTACTTCTCCTGAAAGAATTGAGCAGATCACCAAGCAATTGCATAAATTGATTGAAGTGGTTAAAGTGCTTAATCTATCAGACACCGTTCACGTTGAGCGCGAGTTAATGCTAGTCAAAGTTCGCGCAACGGGTAGCGTACGTGAAGAGATCAAACGCAGCGCAGATATTTTCCGTGCACAAATTGTTGACGTCAATGCCAACCTCTATACGATTCAGATCGTTGGTGATACGGCTAAGCTAGATGGTTTTATCGATACTATCGGTCGAGAACGTGTCTTAGAAGTGGTACGTTCGGGTGTGATTGGTATTGCACGTGGAGAAAAAACACTGAGTATTTAATACGCTTAGTGGCTGAGCAACTGAATAGTTAATCAAAATCATTTTAGTTATAATCTATCTATTTACCATTAACATAACGCTTATGTTAGTGACCATTTTACGATAATGGCTACTGCATAGGCGTTTACTATCCATGGCACGCCATGATTGAGGAAAAGGACTCTATTTATGAACGTTTATTATGATAAAGATTGCGATCTATCGATTATCCAAGGCAAAAAAGTTGCGATTATTGGTTACGGTTCACAAGGCCATGCACACGCACTTAACCTACAAGATTCAGACGTCGATGTGACTGTTGGTCTACGTGCAAACTCAAGCTCATGGAAAAAAGCGGAAAACGCTGGTCTAAAGGTTGCTGAAGTTGCTGATGCAGTTAAAGCTGCTGACGTGGTTATGATTTTGACCCCTGATGAGTTCCAAAAAGAGCTTTATAACAATGAGATTGAGCCTAACATCAAAGAAGGGGCTACGTTAGCTTTCGCTCATGGTTTCGCGATTCATTATAACCAAGTCGTTCCTCGCAGCGATCTTAATGTCATCATGGTTGCCCCGAAAGCACCTGGTCACACAGTTCGTAACGAATTCACCAAAGGTGGCGGTATTCCAGATTTGATCGCTATCTATCAAGACGCCTCAGGTCAAGCCAAGCAATTAGCTTTGTCTTACGCAGCTGGTGTTGGTGGTGGTCGTTCAGGCATCATCGAAACCACGTTCAAAGATGAAACTGAAACTGATCTATTTGGCGAGCAGGCCGTACTTTGTGGCGGTGCTGTTGAGCTAGTAAAAATGGGTTTTGAAACGCTAACAGAAGCGGGCTATGCGCCAGAAATGGCTTACTTTGAGTGTTTGCATGAGCTTAAGCTTATCGTTGACCTCATGTATGAAGGCGGTATCGCTGACATGAACTACTCAATCAGTAATAACGCTGAATACGGCGAATATGTCACTGGTAATGAAGTTATCAATGAGCAATCACGCGAAGCCATGCGTAACGCGCTAAAACGCATCCAGTCTGGCGAATACGCAAAAATGTTCATCAGTGAAGGTGCTACCAACTATCCATCAATGACGGCTCGTCGTCGTAACAATGCTGAGCATCCAATTGAAATCACTGGTGCTAAGCTACGCGGTATGATGCCATGGATTGGTGGTAATAAAATCATTGATAAAGACAAAAACTAAGTCAATATTTTATGATAATAAGGCTTAAGAAGTCTTAACAAACCCCGTGTTGTCGAGTGATAGCACGGGGTTTTTATTGATATCAATACAAAGATGGTTTTGAAATTGTCTCAATAGTAACGGTTGAAAACTAGCAATAGCACCCAATATAAGCAAGCGTCGTCGGTTCAGTTAGATGACTATGTCGGCGGTTATTTCTCTTCTTATTTTTTCCATAGATTACAGGTTGTATGTTGTGCAAATATCTTTTCCAGACTGGTTAACGCCGCAATTCGTGTATATTACTCTTAGTGCTGTCGTGGCTGTTTTGATTTGGATCGAAGGTGAGATGCTCAAAGGCACCGATGGCAAGCTGCCACAATCTAAATTTTTTCAAATCAGCTCGCTGCTAGACACCTCATGGTTTTTTATCTCTGTGGTGATGTTGTACGTGATCGATCTAACGCCGTTAGCGGTTGCAGTACCTGCGGCATACGGGATTTATACGGTGTTTGGTTGGGTTTACGGCACCAGATTATTAAAGCGTAAAGGTATCCCAGACTCACCCAAAGATTTGGTCATACCAGCTAAGTATATTGCTTATAGCCAATCGTTTTCTTTAATATTTTTTGCCCTTTGCTTACTGGTGTTGACCTCACCATGGCTACCTATAGCACAGTAAATGTATGCAAAAAATGGTGAAATCTAATTTTTATTATTGAATATATATAACAATAATATTGAAATTGACAGTAATAAAAGGTTCTAGAGGAGATAACGAGCCATTAAAGTACGGTGCTAAATGGTGATTAAAGGCTTCTTATATTGTTTACAAAACTCTGTAATTTAATATGTTGCAGTCAAAAAAAACTGTTATAATCAAGCTGTACTCAATGGATTTGAGGCAAAAACCATAAGATATCTCTTTGATATATTATGAGTTTAAGCCGTCGCATTCAGCAAAGAATCTAGGGTATATATCAATTAATCGGTGATGACACACGTCTCGCCAACAGTTAAAGAGTCAGGAAAATTTATGTCAGATAAAGTTGAAGGCACTGTAAAGTGGTTTAATGAAGCTAAAGGTTTTGGTTTTATCGCTCAAGACAATGGCGGACAAGACGTATTCGCTCACTACAGCGCTATCCAAGGTGGCGGTTTCAAAACCCTAGCTGAAGGCCAAAAAGTATCTTTCATCTTAGGTGATGGCAAAAAAGGCCCACAAGCTGAGCAAATCGAAGCCATCTAATTTTAACAAGATGTATAGATTTCTTTGTTTGTTAAAACAATAAAAATACTGTTTAGACTTTAAAGAAAAGCAACCTCTCATCAGGTTGCTTTTTTTATGTTTAAGTTATTGATTTTATTAGTTGTTTATAAATGGTGCTAATATTTGGTAGCCGTTTTGGTAGCCAGTAGCTTTATTTTTTGGTTATCGGTAGCCATAGGGTAGGGTAATTATTTAGCTGTTACCTGTCAGGTTTGCGAGCGTTCTTAACATTAACAATTATTTGTACGGGCTGTGGCTCGTTGTGCTGTTCGCTGTCTGCTTTATCAAGTCCTAGTAGTTTAGCCTTAGCTAGTATTGATGCCACCATAGCAGACGCTTGGCCATTCTCTTTGGCTGTCTGTCTTGCATCGTCTAATTCTTTTATTAAGTCATTAATCGTTACTTTCATAAGTTACCGCCCTTGTAGTTTCATCGTCTGCTAGTTCGTCCATTAAGTCACTCATTGACTGCACAGCATCGGCATTGACATCTCTAATCACTGGCTTATCTAATCCTAGTAGCTTTGCTTGGCTAATGGTTGCCATGATTAATGCGTTGGGGTTTCTATCCTCAATCGCTATCTGCTTTGCGAGCTGTAAATCTTGGATCAAGTCGTTCATGTCAGGCAGACGCATTTGTAACCTCATCTTGTGCAATTTAATTTATCAAGCGTTGATTGCCATACCTTAGCTGTTAGCTGCTCATGCTCATTCACCAGCTTGTCATACGTGCTGCGGTGCATTCCTTTAGGACGTTCACCAATACCGTGGGCAATCCCTGCTTGCCAGCCTAAACGCTGTCTAATCGTATGTAAGCGACTGAACAATCTATCAATGGGTTGCTGTAGCTGTGAATGATAATTAGCACCTATGCAATGTCTGCAAACGTAAGTAGCAGCAAAATATAAAACGCTTGTACGCTTTGAGCATGACGGGCATATAAACCAATGACGATAGCCGCCATAGTTGCATGGGGTCTTTGATACTTGAATAGAGTAGTCATAAGCCTTGCCACGGTATGAGTAATTAAGGTCTAAAAAGGGTTCGGCTGCTTGTTTTAGCTGATTGCGATATGTTGAAATATTAATCTTTGAGTAGTCGCTAAGACTGCGAGTAGTGGCAATGGCTGGCATGATGATCTCTAATTGTTATCCAAATCATTAGGTAAATTCATCTTTATCATAACATAGTGAGTATTTTTAACCTTATGTTTTCTATACTTAGATAATAGTTATATCTGCAATATCACTTTATACCCTATAAAAAGCTGCTTAAGTTGCTTAAATTGGCTGTAACGTATGAATGGTAAGCAATTGGCTTAAGATAGTCGTTTGCTTAAGTCTGCTTAAGTTGATCTTAAGTAAGGCTGTTTTAAGTTCAGTTTAAGCAAGCTTAAGATTTGGCTGTCTTAACAAAAAGCCCCTAACCATAAAGGATAGAGGCTAGTTAAGCAGTTTAAGCAAGGTTTCTTAGGTATCAAACATTACTTATAGAGTTTAGGATTAACATAGATCACTTTCATGCGGCCCTCTAATTCTTGTTTGATATGTCCAGCGGCTTCTAACTTATCAAGCTCATTTTGCAATAACTTAGTATTCTTACGCATCGGACTAGGTGCGTTATTTGATATGTAAGTCCTACCTAGTTTATGCGGTGTTTTACCCCTTGCTTTATCCACTAGCCAGCTGCTTAACTTCTCGCTGTCGTTCTGTTCACCTGTAGGCATTGCATCAAGATAGCGTAAGCGTTCGGTTGTTGAGTATTCCACCAACATAAAGGCGCGTTTTATATCATCAGTGGTAACGGTCTTACGGCCATCAAAGAATGCCATTAGTGAGGCTATGCGCGTGGCATTTTCTGCCATACGTGAGGCGTAAGCTTTGAGATACTCTAAAACCTGTCCGTTTGCTTGGCGGTTCTCTATCGCTTGCATACCGTCCTCAAAGGCTTGTAATGCTTCATTGCCTGCCCATTGCATTTTAATGCGCTTCGGTGTGCCTGTGCTGTCACTAGGTAGATTTGCTGGTAGTGGGTCAAGTAAGCTTTGACAGCGTGACCAGTAGTCTATTAAGTAAGGATTATCATGTGGCCTGTCATTCCTACGCTTTGGATCATTCCATACTCTTTTGCCTCGTAAGTCCTCAGGGCAAGCAATCATTGCTCTTGCTAAAAATCCTTGTCCGCTCATTAATGGGTCGGTTAATGCTTTCTCTAAGACTACGCGCTGTCCTTGTAGTAAGAAAGTCATACGCACATCATAAGCTTTGGTTCTTGGATTAGCGTAAGCGTTCTTTTGCGAGCGTGTGCGCCCTGCTATGCCACTGCTATAAAGCTTGGTTATCGCGCCTAACGCACTGCCTGCGGTGTCACTTTTCATGGTGTGACCATTAAAAAATTGGCCTGCTTCATCAGTGGATAAACTGGCGTTATACATCTCACCATCAACAAAACGATCAATAAGCGGCTCAATCGTTGCATCATCAAACATAGTAACGGGATTAGGCGGCTTTGGGTTTTCATCTAAAAAAGCGGCTCTGTCTTTACCTTTTAGGCTTAATAAATTATTTTCCCATGATGATACGTCACTTAAATAATTAGAATATAGCTGCTTCTCATGCTGCTCTATCTTAAAGTGACTTAGGCCCATTACTTGTGTTTTGCCTGTACCGCTTTCGCCCTCTGTAATAATAATAAGGCTCGTTGGCTTGTGTTCGCTGCCCATCGGTGCATCAATATGCGCTTGCCCTATATGCGCTATTGCACCTAAGACGGCTTGCCCTGACATCGCTAACGGTACTTGAGTATAGTAAGCAATGGCTTCTATTGGCTTTCGTAGTATCGGCGGCCATGCTTCGATTGGATAGCGTGTCGGTTTGCTTGGGTCGCTTGATAATGGTTCAGGTGTGGGCCATGCCACGGCTTTAAGGTCGATTATCTTTGTATCATCAAGGGCTAATATATCGGCATAACTTAAGCCGCCATATTCTAAGTGCTCTAATACTGTTCTGTCACTGGTCACTACTACCTTTACGTTATGACCTGCCAGCGGCTTGCTTACTTCGTCTGCCTTGTCTAATGTCGTAAAGACAGTAACGGGCCTATCTTGTGATAAGTGCTTAACGGTGTCATTAAAAAGCCACTCATTAGGACTGATAGCCATTGTTACATGGTCAACTTTTAAGCATTCAGCTAACGCCATACCATCATCAAGGTTGCTTACTGCGATAAGCTCGCTATCATTGCTTGATGGGCCAATAAAGTAAGCAGACGGCTGGCTAGTATCGGTTATGATCGGTTTGGTATGGTCATCAGCATATAAGCATAATAGGCTTACCGCCTCATAATCTTTGTTATGCAAAACTAGCCCTATAGTGCCTACTGTGTCTAGCTTTTCGCCTGCATATTCGCCTTTGACTGGTGTTACTTTGTCATCAATAACTATTAAGCTTTTAGGGTTCAATAACGGGTAGTTTTGGGCTAAAATATTAAAGCCTGATAGTGCTTCAATATTTACTATTGGATAGTCACCTAAAATGCCAGATAAGCCCACCTTGCCGTGGGTTTTTTCTTGGCTGTCTGTTTGTAGTGTGATGGTCATCTATTACCCCCTGCTTTTGACTGGTTAGGCTTGCGCTGCTCTCTATACTTCTTGTAGTAGCTTTTGCGCTTGGCATATTTACGGCTTTGCTTTGGTGGGTAGGTTTTCACTGGCTGCCCTCCTTGCCGTAACGAGTCATTGCTAGGGTTTTCTTGATTGAACCTAACTGGCTTTGTAGCAGTTCGTGCCATGTTTCAGTGGTGTCATGCGTTAATCGCGCCATTGATATAGCAACATGAGGTTCTATTTTTTCATAGTGAATGAGTGCTAATAGCTTGCCAATGTCACTTATCACAACGGCCGCGCTCTCTATATCACAAGCAATATCTGATAACTCAAAAGACGACATGATAATAACTTCGTTATCGTCTGCCTCTGTTACGTCTATTACTGTGCGTTGGTTGGTTTGGTTGCCACTGTATAACGTGGCTATCGCTTGGCGGTTGGCTGGCGTGTCAAAGAATAGTGACGGGGCTTGGTCATCACGACTTACCTTTCCATCATCACGATAGTGGTATGTCTTGCCGTTGAGGGTAAAGCCCAAACAACCGTATTCTTTATCATTGAATAGCCTGTAAGCAGCATTACTCACAGATGGGCACAGAACGCTATCACCTGCTTTGAATGTGGCTGGTGTGCTGTTTGAGTTACGCATGATTATCTACCTTTGATTTTGTGATTGTTTGGACGTTGACGGGCTGGCATGAGGCGATCAATAGCAGTATTAACAAGCAAGCCATGATTGATAAAAAACCGATAGGGTTACGCTTATTTCGTTTGGGTTGCTGGTTGCCACTGTGCTGCCCATGGTCGGCTTTTAGATTGGTTCTGTTATCGTTGCTCATTTCTTACGTCCTCCACGTTAAAGGCGATTTCTGCTATGCGTTTGGATAGCTCTTTTAGTGACTCCACTTGTCGGCTGCCTGTTGGTATTGCACAGCGTAAAGCTAGCATCTGATTTTCTACTTCTACTATTTCTATCAGGCTATTAATGGCGGTCACATTGGCGTGTAAGGTAATGATTAACTGGTCGATAAATTCATCAGTTATCATTAGCATGCCTTTGTCTTTTAACCTGCCCATTACCTCATTTATGAAAGCGTCATCACTCATAGTCATTCGCCTTGATTTCAGGTAATAAGATAAGCCCGTCCATCTGTTCGCTTAAGATGGTTGCTAGTTCACTGTTAGCGAGTAAGGCAGACCTTACAGCGACTATTACGCCACGGCTGGTGTCATCATCGGTATGGATAGCACTAAGTGCCATTGCTAGGCTCTCAGCATCGTTTGATAGGTCGTGTATGCGGTCATTAATGACAGACAAGTAATAACTATCTACTGGTACTAGGCGCGGTTCTAATATGTCGTTTGATTGGCTCATGGGTTCACCTCACTGTTAGATAACTCACTTTCAAGTAATGTCTGCTCATCGAGCCAATAGACCGAAAAACGCTTGTCATTGTGTATGACTATCTCGCTTTGAATGGTTAGCCCTGCGGTTCTTAGGTCATGTATGCGCTGTGCTAGGCATGTGATTTGATAAAGGCGGTATGCGTCCCATGTGGTGATCGTTGCCCCTGTCATCAGGTGCGCTCTAACAGTGTCAATCTGTGTCTTAGGTGCTGGCTGGTCGGTCACTGGGGCTGTGCTGGTGGCTGTGGTCATCATAATTAAACCCCCTCGCTAACTGATTGCTGATTTTCAATAAAGCGCAAAATATCGCTATTCCTAAACATAGGAATACCGTTTATATTAATTGGCTTAGGGAATTTATCCGCTTTCCACCAGCGTCTTAGTGTTTGGTGGTGAAGTCCGATTAGTTCGGCTGTAGGCTGAATGCGTGAATAGCCTTGAGGGTTTAGCGGTGTCGACTGTTCAGTAGTGGTAGGTTGGCTGTTATTGATGGTTGGATTAGTATGGGTCATAAGATCACCTGTTAGTTAATGATTAGTAACAGGTGTCATATTAGGATTATGATAGATAAGGCGGTAGATGGGCATTCTAGCAATCAGGGGGTAATTCTAGAATTTAAGGGATATTAATTACAAACTTTCACAAGTAAAGGGGCTTAACTCGCTACGTATTCTTAATAATAGTTGTTTACGTAATTTATTTTCAGGTGTTGAGTTGCCATAATCTATATTTTTGTACCTTTCTAAAATAGCTGGCGGTACTTTATCGGATTTTTTAAGCCAGTTATCTACTTGATTAACTGTTAAGTTTAGATCAGGTAGGAATTCAACTATTAACCCAGCTACTTGCTTACGCAATAATAAATTATCTTGCTTATCGTAACTCCATATCTTTTCTGCTAGAGGTAATACTATTTTTTTCTTCTCGTTAGTATGCTTTTGTATAGGTGCAGATGTCCGTTCTTCTAGCTCCTCATAAGATACATAACTATGATTTGCTAAAACCACTCCTAGTGCGTTGCTAGATGATAAGAGATATTTCATGAAAATATCTTGCTGGTCAAAGCTTAAGTATATTTCAGTAAACGCTAATAAAATTGTTGTAAATGTTAATTGTTTTGAGCCTAATCCTAAATTTTTGAAATGCTCATTTATAAGCTTGCTTTTAATTTCTGCAAGCAATTCTGTATCACTATCAATACTAGGGTACAGCTTCGAAAATAATATAAATATATTTGTCCGCAATTCTATTAGTTCATTAGATGTCGCTTTTACACATAGTTTTTTATCTTTTGCCATATCGTATAAGTGCCAGCCAAAAGTATCTGATACACCATCAAAGTATTTAACTTGCTCGTTATCGCTATAAGGTCTATGGATTAAATTCTTAAACTGTCCGCTACACTCTATAACTTCATGCAATATTTTTATATTTTCTCTTTTACTACCCACTTTGCACCCCAGCACACCCTTAAATAAAATAAGAAGCAAGGCAGTGATAGCTTAAGGGTGCAGTTGCTATCGTTCGGGTAATTAGTCCTAGCCTTGCAATTCGGTCTAATGGTTATTAACCATGTTTTTGTTGATCGGCTTTCTTAAAATCTGCATGGATAACATTATCAAGCTTGCCAGCCTTTATATCGTCTAGGTGGTTAGCCCATTTGGTCATCATGCGCGTTCTATCATCTATTGCTGTCATGCGGTTATATGCTTTGCCGTACTTATTCAGCATTGCGTGGCCTAGTGCTAGTTCGGTTATCAATTCATCATAGCCTAGTCGTTCCATTAGCATAGTCTTGGCACTGGCTCTAAAACCATGTGGGCTGTGAATATGCTTGTAGCCTTTACCGTCATTCATTAGATCACTGTTTAATACTTTGTTTACTTCCTGCATGTGGTGGTAGGGTGCTGCCTTGCGTCTAGGGTTATGAAATACATAGTCACTATCACCTGTCAGTGGCTGCATACGCTCTAATATGGCAATAGATTGCGGTGCTAGTGGTATAACGATACTAGCCACCATGTCGCCCCGTCCTTTGCCTTTTTGCGGTTCTAAATGCCATTGCTTGGCGTTTAGGTCAATGTCTGCCCACTGCATAGCACAAGCATCACCAATGCGAACAAACGTAAGGGCTAATAGCTGTAATATACTTTTGTTATATAGCTGGCTTGCATCGTCTAGCTGGTCAATATCTTTTAGCAGTTTGGCAAAAGCGGTAACGTCATTACTTAATGCTGGGCGGTGTTTGACCTTATGGTTTTTAAGCGTTCCTTGTAGGTCACTTGCTGGGTTGTACTCAATAATCATATGAGCCTTAGCAATCTGTAAGATGCTTTTTAGTAGTGTTCTTACTCTTAACCCTTTGTAAGTGTGCTTTTTTTGAATACCATTAACAAACTTAATAACGGTACTAGGGGTTATATCTGTAACTCTCATATGCCCTAGCTGGGTTTCAATCGGTTTTAGCAGCTCTTTATTTTTGCTAATAGTACCTGCAGATAGATTTTTGCTGGCTTGAATATCACGCCATTCATTAATGAAGTGCTGTAAGGTGTTTTGGCGGTCTGTTATGTCTTTTTGCTTGGTATCGGTTCTATGCTCTATTGGGTCTATGTCTTTAGCTAATAGCTGCATGTTGTCGTTGTGATATTGACGGGCATCGGCAAGGCTTAACGCTGGGTACTGTCCTAGCGTCATGTAAGGGCGTTTGCCAGTGATGGGGTGGGTGTAACGGTGTCTAAAGTCTGTGGTAGCGTCTTGGCTGTCTTTGTGCGGTCTTATGCGTACTTCTAAGCCTTTATAGCCAGCTATAGCATAACTAGCTGCTTTGCCACTGCTAATAGTATCTTTGATTGTTCGTTTGATTTGGGTATCGGTTGTTAAGTCTGTTTTGATCGTCATCATATCACCTGCAAACTGGTAGCCATTTTGGTAGCCATTTAATTGGCTTTTTCACACTTGTACTAACGTTATCACAAGTGACATATTAGCACTAAAGGCATGTGAAATAAAGGCTTTGAGCTTATCAGGTTTTATCAGGCTTTATCAAAAGATGACCTATCATCAGGTTGCTTTTTTTGTGCCATTTATTTCACATTGAAAATAACTGTCGTTAAATACTAGTGGTTTGAACGGTCGATGATTCCAGATAATGTAACGTATTTACGTAATAAAAATGTAGGAAAGAGGGTGTTTTATGAAGTGGCAGACATGGTTTTCAATTGAATGGCAGCAAGTATTGGGTATTTCATTATCAGCGCTTGGGTTTTATTTAGGACTCATGTTATTTACGCGATTGATGGGGCTACGAAGTTTTTCTAAGCTCTCGAGCCATGATTTTGCCATGACAGTTGGTATTGGTAGCATACTGGCATCAACAGTGTTGTCCGATAGCCCGTCTTTGTTACAAGGCTTATTCGCCGTTGCTGTGCTATTTATGATTCAAGGTGTTATCTCAGTTATCAGACGTAAAGTCAAACCCTTGAAATCCTTGATTGATAATCAGGCCATCATACTAATGGCGCATGGTGAATATTTTTTGGATAACCTAAAAGAAGCGAATTTGAGTACCAGTGATGTGCAAGAAGTACTACGCAAAAATGGGCTCAAATCCAAGAGCGAAGTTTTTGCAGTTATTATGGAAACCACAGGGGACATGAGTGTCATTAAAAATGATAACACCACTCCCGACTGGTCATTGTTTGATGATATTCGTGATAGCGATTTATTGATTAAGCCTGATAAAAGCACTTTATAAAGTGTTTTAAGCGCATAAAAAGCTTTGAGGTGATAAATAATAACAAAACGTTAAGTAAGTAAGGCGATGATAATGCTATAAAGGGCAAAAGGTTAAGCCCCTTATTAGAACGAAACCGTAAATAATAGGTCTATAAACTATTTTTTTAATAATAGTGACAAATTTATGACGCATTATTCACGGCACTGCCTTGACCTTAAGGCGCTGCTCGCGCAAGATAGATAGGTCTGATAATAACGGTTGGCTTAGCTTTAACAGATTTGATGAGTAGGGAATAGTAGACCGATACCCTTTGGTATTGTTTTGGCATTTCTGACTATTAATTTGCTGTTGAGGCAGTAACGACCTTAAGTAGCACTTTGAACGACAGTTTAAAAGATGAACCTTTGGTTCTTAACTGACAATTTTTTAATTCATAACATTAATAAACGAGGAACGTATGAAAGCATTAGTAGCGGTCAAGCGTGTCATTGATTATAACGTAAAAGTTCGTGTAAAAGCTGATAACTCTGGCGTAGATCTATCTAACACTAAGATGTCAATCAACCCTTTTGATGAAATTGCAGTAGAAGAAGCCGTTCGTCTAAAAGAAGCGGGTGTGATTGACGAAATCATTGTGGCATCAATTGGTCCAAAAGAGTCACAAGAGCAAATCCGTGCAGCGCTAGCATTGGGTGCCGATCGTGGTGTTTTAGTATTGACTGATGCCAAGCCTTATCCACTGCAAATCGCTAAGATTCTGAAAAGCATTGCTGAGTCTGAATCTACAGATATCATCCTATTGGGTAAGCAAGCGATTGATGATGACAATAACCAAACTGGTCAGATGCTAGCCGCATTGATGGGCATTGGTCAGGGTACGTTTGCTTCAGAAGTGAAAGTTGAAGGTGATAAAGTTAACGTTACACGTGAAATCGATGGTGGTTTACAAACGCTTGCGCTTGACTTGCCAGCGGTGATTACGACTGATTTGCGCTTGAATGAGCCACGTTATGCCAAACTGCCTAACATCATGAAAGCGAAGAAAAAGCCACTTGATGAAAAAACGCCAGCTGATTTTGGTGTTGATATGGCTTCTAAGCAAGAGATTATTAAAGTTGTGCCACCTGCTGAACGTAAAGCTGGTATTACAGTGAAGTCAGTTGATGAATTGGTCGATAAGCTAAGAAACGAAGCAAAAGTAATCTAGTACTTTGTTATAGCGTATTCTGTGTAAAATTATCATAACGCTGCTCGTGTATTTTAAAGCTAAGCGTACGAATAATTTTATGAACAGATGACCACATGAATAGATGATACGAACAAATAAAGGATAAAAACAATGGCAATTTTGGTATATGCAGAACATGACAATGCCAGTCTAAAAAAGGCAACTTTAAACACTATCGCTGCTGCTAAACAAATGGGTAGTGATGTCCATGTATTGGTCGCCGGTAGTGGCGCGCAAGCAGTGGCTGATGAAGCAGCAAAAGCTGAAGGCGTGGCTAAAGTATTATTGGCTGATAATGCAGCTTATGAGCATCAATTGGCTGGCAACATAGCGCTATTGGTGGCTGATATTGCTGGTGATTACAGCCATATCATTGCACCTGCTACAACGACTGGCAAAAACTTTATGCCACGTGTTGCGGCATTACTTGATGTGAGCATGTTGTCAGAAATCTCTGCTGTCGTAGATGCGCAAACTTTTGAGCGTCCTATCTATGCAGGCAACGCAACAGCGACTGTTAAAACATCAGAAGATAAAGTGGTATTGACTGTACGTACGACCGCATTTGATCCAGTCGCGAGCGAAGGTAGTTCAGCCACAGTTGAAGCAATCGATAACGTACAAGAAACAGGTAAATCAAGCTTTGTTAACGAAGAGATGGCGAAATCTGACCGTCCTGAATTGACCTCAGCTGGTATTGTTGTCTCTGGTGGTCGTGCATTGGCCAATGGTGAGAACTTCACTAAGTACATCGAGCCATTAGCCGACAAATTAGGCGCAGCGGTTGGTGCATCACGTGCTGCTGTTGATGCAGGCTATGTACCAAACGATATGCAGGTCGGTCAAACGGGTAAAATCGTTGCACCGGACTTATATATCGCTGCTGGTATCTCAGGTGCTATTCAGCATCTAGCTGGTATGAAAGATTCTAAAGTCATCGTTGCTATCAACAATGACCCAGAAGCGCCTATCGCTAGCGTTGCGGATTACTTCTTAGAAGCTGATTTGTTTGAAGCATTGCCTGAGCTAACCAGCAAGGTGTAAGCTTGAACGATTAAGTGTCTGATATCGCTTCAATCTATGATAAATCGTAAAGCCTCTGATTCAATGAATCGGGGGCTTTTTTATGGGATATTTTAGATGCTGATATTTTCTATGCCACTTTTTATATCGCTGTAATTTTGCTTATTTTTATTACTATTCTCAAAGTGATAATACGCCTTAGAATTTATCTCGATTTTATAAGACCTATCAAAATGAGTGCACACGCTAGTCAAATCGATAAATGTCAGCTACTATATTGATACTATCATTTGATTTGTATGTTTTTTGGATTGATCTGACTATAGATGACTAATGATAGACCAATTAATTAGTACGTTAAGGGATTAGGAGATACTAATGGAGGCAGGATTAAACATGTCAGAACGCTTACCTCAGGAATGGAATGATTGGGTAGCAACGAATATGATGCGCGGTGTTCAAACAGAGACAATCGTTCAAACACTAAAGGATAATCGCTTTTCAGACGCTCAAATAAAAGTCGCACTGAGTGATGATTTTAAGGTAGCAGCAAACGACAGTAAACAACCGATTCGTAGGCTACCAAATAACTGGAAAGAATGGGTCGCTACCAATTTTCTTGAAGGCACGAGTAAAAACAGTATTGCGAACGTATTGACGCAGCAAGGGTTTAGTCATGCGGAGATATTACTAGAAATAGAGACGGCTTCTAAAAGTCCTTACCTACAAGCAGGTATTAAAGCCGCTAAGCTCCTAAAAAAACGAGAATGGCTGCTTAGCACCTGCGATGACTTGGCCAAGTTAGATCCTGGTTATAATCAGAAAATTGATGTGATCGATACGCCACCGTTTGAGGTGTTTATTAAAGATTACTATAGTAAACATAAGCCTGTGGTACTGAAAAAAGGTATTGACCATTGGCCAGCACTAAAAAAATGGAGCCCACAGTATTTTGCAGATACGTTGGGAGATGCAGAAATTCAGGTGCAGTTCAACCGTGAGAATGATGCGCTTTTTGAACGTCATTCTGATAAGTATCGTAAATCAATGCTGATGTCTGAATTTGTCAATATGATAGAAAATGACGGTGAAAGTAACAACTATTATATGACTGCTAATAACACGCAACAAAACGTTGAAACCATTAAACCGGCACTTGATGACATCGGTGATTTTGGTAAAGGTTATCGACAGCTTTTAGACAATGATGCGGCCTTTAGTACGTATTTTTGGATGGGACCTAAAGGAACCTTTACACCGCTACACCACGATTTGACCAATAATATGCTGGTTCAAGTATATGGTGCTAAGAAAGTAACATTGATTCCAGCATGGCAAGTACCTTGGTTATACAATGATTTGCACGTATACAGTGAAGTGGATTTTCCTACTTTCGATCTGAAGAACCATCCTTTGATGCGGCATGTGACCCCAGTTGAAATCACTATTGAAGCTGGCGATGCGTTATTCATTCCTATCGGGTGGTGGCATTGTGTGAATGGACTGGAAAAATCTATTAGTATTAGTTTTACTAACTTTAATGCACCGAACAACTATTCTGCAAGCTTTATGGAAGCACAAAACTGATGTGTATGTAGAGTTGAGTGAATCAGATCTAAATAAAAAAAAGACTGAATAAATATATTTATTCAGTCTTTTTTTATCAATCTTTTATCTGTACTACATAAATGACAGTGCGCTTTAAGAGTAGCTTCTTTGACGTAGCGTTTCATATAAGCATAATGAGCCTGCAATGGCGACATTGAGGCTTTCTTGACCATTGGGCTGTGGTAGAGCGATAGGGGTGGCGCACTGCATCAGTTCATCGCAAACGCCTTGACCTTCATGTCCCATAATCCAAGCGATTGGCTCTTTTAAGTCATGTTGATAAATAATCGTATCGGTATGTGAACTGGTCGCTAAAAGTGGTACTTGGACATAATTTAAGATGTCTTGCACACTTAGACCTTCATAGATAGTTAGGGCAAACTGCGCACCCATACCTGCTCTTAGCGTCTTAGGAGACCATGCTTGTGCTGTGGCATCGGTACAGAGTATGTTCTTGATGCCAACTGCTGCTGCGGTGCGTAGTAATGTACCAACATTACCACTGTCTTGAACATCATTCAGAATCAGGCAGTCATCATTAATTATCGCTAAGCTAGGCGTCGGTATATTGATAAGCGCCATAATATCGATACCTGTACCCAAGCTACGAATACTCTCATATAGCGAGTCTGATAGCGTTAGAATAGGCGTATAGGTTGGCAGACGAGTTAAAACCTGCTGTACCTCAGAATGGTTATGGGCGGATTCTGCTAGCAATATTTGGGTAAATGGGTAGTCGCTACGCAGAGCTGCATCGATGAGATGAATCCCTTCGATGACAGTTTGACCTTGTTTTTTGCGCTGTCGAGCTTGCGCCAATAGTGCCTTGACCAGTTTGACCGTCGTATTTTTATCTGAGGTAATCAGCTCGGTGGGATTTGCTACCATAATGGATCGCTTAGAAAAAAAGATAGAGAATTTGGACACTCATTATAAATCAACATCAGTGATGGACATTATAATGAGTGTTACCGGACTGGTTTGGCTGACTTATTGACCAGCATGCTTCACATGTAAGTCTTTAATATAATTGACTTCATTCTTGCTACCGAGTACCACTGGGACGCGTTGATGAATATCCGTCGGTTCGATATCTAGGATACGATGGACAGCATCAGTAGCACCGCCACCAGCACGCTCGATTAATAAGCTCATTGGGTTGGCTTCATACATCAAGCGCAATTTTCCTGCTTTGTGAGCGTACTTGGTATCAAACGGATAAGTGAAGAGACCACCGCGGCATAAGATACGGTGCACATCACCAACCATGGCGGCAACCCAGCGGGTGTTAAAATCGCGACCACGCACACCAGCTTCGCCAGCAATCAATTCATCGATATACTGTTGCATGGGCGCGCGCCAGTAGCGATAATTTGAGCTATTGATCGCATACTCGCTTGTATCAGCATCGATTTGGACATGGTCTTCAATGAGTACATAGTCATTGGTGTCTGGATCTAAGCTAAACATGACAACGCTATCTGCTATGGTCAATGCTAGGACGGTAGAAGTGCCGTATAACAAATAGCCAGCTGCTAGCTGCTTATTACCCGCTTGCAAATAATCGCTATTTTCACTTGTTTGACCTTGACGCTCATACGGTAAAATAGAGAAAATAGTGCCCACTGCCATATTGATGTCGATATTTGATGAGCCATCAAGGGGGTCGAACAATACCAAAAGACTGCCATCAGCATTGGCAGCGGTAGCATCATCGAGCTCTTCTGAGGCAACACCTGCGCAATGGGTGTTTTTTGCCAACGCATCAAGCAATAAATCATTTGCCAGTACGTCTAGCTTTTTTTGCTCTTCGCCTTGGACATTTTGATTGCCGGCTTCACCCAAGATATCTGCCAATGCCCCTTTTCTAAGCAACTGCGAAATAGTTTTGCCAACGTCTGTGACCGTCATAATGACGTCATTCAGTGCAGGGCTGGTCGCATTGGCGTTTAAATAGTGTGCTAAGGTCGTCATGAGGCTTCCTAATAAATGGCCTAGAAATTTGAAAAAAGATAAGCGCTAAAGCAGTTTGCAGGTAGCATTAACTACTCTTGGAGCAGGTAAATATTTAAATAGGTGGTACGGCGTCTTTGTCCCACACACAAAATCAGCTACACTATCTCTGATATTATTCATTGATAGTTTTAGAGTACTGGTTTTTTATTGTGGTGGGTATAGGTCTATGACTATTATCTAATAGCGCTGCCGAACTTGTTTTACATCGCTTATACTATTAGGGTAAATTGTAGCAAATAAGCGCCTAAATGTCCCTGTATCTGTGCGTATCCGCTATAAATGAACAAACAAAGATGAATAATCCGTTATTATTGACTCATATAAACCAACGATAAAGACTTGTCATTATGTCAAATTCTATTGATAGTAGCGCAACACACACCATCTCACCGACAGATTATGCCAAATTCGACCCCGATACTATTCATCAAAAACTAAATACCTCGTTGAGTCGTCCACAGCTTAATATAGATGGCGGCATCCGGCATTTTTTGGGCGTAGAAGGGTTAAATAAAGCCCAATTGCAGGCGATTATTGCCAAAGCTGAGACATTTTTTGATGATAATGGACAATTAATCAATCGTCCTGAGCTCGAAGGCTACACGGTGATGAACCTATTTTTTGAGCCATCAACGCGCACGCGTACGACCTTTGAAGTGGCAGAAAAACGTCTGGGTGCCAATGTGCTCAATATCGATATTGAACGCTCTAGCACCAAAAAAGGGGAAAGCCTGCGAGATACCTTGTGGAACTTACAAGCCATGACGGCGGATATTTTTGTCGTACGCCATTCTGCTTCAGGCGCTGCCCACTTTATGGCGACCGAAGTCACACCAGACATTGCTATCATCAATGGCGGTGATGGCTGGCATGCCCATCCGACCCAAGGGATGCTGGATATGCTCACCATTCACCGTGAAGCGCCGCGTCCTTTTGAAGAATTGTCGGTGGCGATCGTTGGGGATATAAAGCATTCACGCGTCGCGCGCTCGGACATCAGCGCCTTGCAAACGCTAGGGGTTACAGATATTCGAGTCTGCGCACCACGTACATTGCTGCCCAAAGGCATTGAGCGTTTTGGTGTACAAGTTTATGAAAATATGGATGAGTGCGTGACGGACTGCGATGTGATTATGGGCTTGAGAATTCAAAACGAGCGTATTGGCTCGCCATTACTGGCGTCATCAAATGAATACTATAAGCACTATGGCATCACTCCAGAGCGGGTCGCACTTGCTAAACCTGATGCGTTGGTGATGCACCCAGGACCTATGAATCGTGGGGTGGAGATTGCCTCTAGCGTTGCCGATGGGGCACAATCTGTGATTTTAAAGCAGGTGAATAACGGTATTGCTATTCGTATGGCGGTATTGTCGCTTGCGATGGAAGGTCAACGCGCTCATCAAGCAGCTGGTAAGTAATCGCTGCCGCGCTGTTTTATTCTCACTTATTTTATTGATACGGTAATAACGCTCATGTCTACTATGCTCAATACTGATGCACCGCTCATTGACCATCTCCCTGATACTTTTAAAGCATCACTTTCAGATACTGCGAGAACTAAGTTGGCCAGCCTAGAAGCTGGACGCGAGATGTGGTTACTGCCACCGTTGGTTGATTTGTGTGCCCGTCTACGTGAACCAGGCCAACAACAACACGGTACGCTAAAGTCAGAAGGTTGCGCTGCTCGAGCCAATGGTTTTTTGCATGTAGTGACGCCACCCGATACCAATCCTATCTTAGAAAACGGCTCGCTGTTAAAGGGTTTGCGTGAGCGCGCGCTTGAAGATGGCGGTATTTATTTGCATATCTTGGGTGCACTAACGGCAGGTTTGGAAGGTGAGCGTCCGTCTAATATCGCAGGACTCAAAAAAGGGGGCTGTATTGCGGTCTCTAATGCGCGTAGACCTTTTGCCAATGATTTGGTATTGCTGCGTACTTTAGAATATGCCGCAACCTTTGGGATGAAAGTATTCTTTTATCCTGACGAGTCCAGTCTGTCAGGAGATGGGGTGGCGCATGAGGGTTATATTGCCTCATATCATGGACTAAAAGGTATTCCATGGATTGCAGAGACTGTGGCCTTGTCTACTCAGCTATTAATGGTCGAGGAGACTGGAATTGCTGCTCATTTTAGCCAATTGTCATGTAAGTCTTCCATCGAGCTAATGCGCTGGGCGAAGGATAAAGGGTTGCCGGTTACTTGTGATGTGGCTATGCATCAGTTGTATTTAACCGATGACAATTTAGAGGGTTTTAACGCCCAAGCTTACGTGTTACCGCCACTGCGCAGTAATACAGATCAGCAAGCCATTCGTCGTGGATTAAAAGATGGCACCATTGATGCGATTTGTAGTCATCATGAGCCATTGAACAGCACTGCCAAAAAAGCGCCCTTTGCCGATTGTACGCCCGGTATTTCAAACTTTGATACCTTTATGGCGCTGGCATGTCAACTGGTCAATGATGACGTACTAACGCTAGAGCAGTTGGTCGATAAAATCTGTCTGAATCCTGCAAAAATCGCTGGCATTAGCACGCAATATGAACACATTGGCGGTGCCGTATTGGTCGATCCGAATATCGAGTGGCAAGTCACTGCGCAATCGATGCTGTCAAATGGTAAAAACACGCCGTTCTTTAATCAGAAATTGCAAGGGCGCGTCGTGGAGACGTTCTTTGGCTAATTTTCCCCAACGGGACGAGGATTTACAGACATCTTCGAGGACTAATCGCCATGACCGGTCAAGTCATGACGATAGGTTGCGCGGTGAATCTAGTGAGTCGATTAAAGCGGTAGCCGTCTATGAAGTGGCTAAAGGGGTCAGCGCGCTACTCGTGGCAGTCGCGTTATGGTTATGGCATACTGACCTTGAGCGTTGGCTCGCCACTGCCACAGAAACTTGGCAGCAGAACTTTGGTCATTTCCTTGCACCGCAAATCGACAGCACTGTGCGGATTGCCCAGCAGGCAAGTAAAAATTGGCCTTTATTTCTATTATTTATATTTGTCTATGCAGCGATACGTTTCATTGAAGCTTATGGCTTGTGGCAAGATAAGACATGGGCCTATTGGTTCAGCGTCATCGGCTACGGAATATTTATTCCTATAGAACTGTATTATTTGATCGCCCGTCCCTTTGACTGGTTTAAGCTGGCTATTTTTATTTTAAACATTGTCATCGTTATTGTGGTGTATCGTAATATGAAGCAAAAAGGTCTAATATAAAGTTTTATAGTCAGAGCACTTTTAAACCGCTATGGTGTTACCTGCCCTAGATGGACTCAGTGTACTATAGTCAATCCACTATAAAAGCGTTACAGCGTTAACCTCGCTTGAGGTATTAAATATACATCTATACTCGGTTGCCTTGTAGCGATTCTAACATTCCTTGACTATAGATACTGATTAAAAAACCCAGCATAAAGTTAAGGGCTTTATACTGGGTTTTTATTATCTGCAAGCTTTTATAATTGATATTTTTATTGTTTATATATTCAGTGGAAATTAATATCAGCAGTATCGTAGCGTTTTAGAGTTCTTTGACTATAGCTAAACGGTTTTCTCATTCGTACGAATGCTTTTGGCGACTTTGCCGACGCTCAAGCCTTGCACCAAGATGGAGAAAATGACGACTGCATAAGTAAGTGCCAATAAGATATCGCGCTCTGTGCCCATAGGCAATTGCAGTACTAGGGCAACCGAGATACCACCGCGCAATCCGCCCCATGTCAGCACTTTCCATGCACCAGCTGGCAAGTTAAGTTGACGGCTAAAGGTCTTAGTAGTCATGCCAACCACGATCAGCCTTGCTAATAGAGCGATGATAATGGTCAGACCACCTGCGATAAATAAGTTACCCGAATAGGCGATTATCACAACTTCAAGACCAATCAAAACAAACAAAATAGCGTTGAGAATCTCGTCTATTAACTCCCAAAACAAATCAATATAGTGGCGAGTCTTATCACTCATTGCCAGCTCGCGACCGCGGTTGCCGACCATTAATCCCATCATTACCATGGCCAGTGGCCCTGATAAATGCCAATGACTGGCCAGCGCGTAGCCGCCTATGACACCTGCTAACGTTAATAGCACCTCTTCTTGATAACTATCAATGCTCTTTAGTAAATAATACAAAATCGCACCGAGCACTAAGCCAAAGACAACACCGCCACCAGCCTCGACAGCCAAGGTATGTGCCACGTAATTGGCGGTTGGAATATCACCGCTAGACAAAATACCAAGCAGTAAGACAAAAATAACGACGCCGATGCCATCGTTGAATAAGGACTCGCCAGCGATGACCGTTTCGATGCTTTTTGGCGCACCAGCTGATGCAAGGATGCCCATGACCGCAATCGGATCAGTCGGTGATATTAAAGCACCAAACAATAAGCACCACAGAAAGGGTAGGCCAAAGTCAAATAGGGGCAGCATAAAATACAGGGCAGTGGCAATGAGTAACGATGACACTATGGTGCCGATACCTGCAAGAATACCAATGGGTAATTTATAACGTTTTAAATCACTAATATTGACGTGCAACGCTGCTGCAAATAACAGCATAGAAAGCATGCCATCGAGCAGTACTTCAGTAAAATCAAGCTGCTCTAATAAGCTGACTTCATAATCAATGAGCTGGTCAAAGCCTAAAAAGCCCAAAAAAATCGCGCCGATAGATAAGAGAATGGAGATGACCATGACACCAATGGTGGTGGGCAAACCAATAAAACGATGATTAACATAGGTCAATAAAGCGGTAATAGATAAAAAAATCGCGCTGATTTCAAGGATGGTCAGACTGGTGGTAGATGCCATGAAAGAAGTCTCAGGGTGAATGTAAAGATATCTCTAAGCCAAAAGCTTATGAGTGTTGCGTAAATAGAGTGTTTGTTCTTATCTGCTGGCATTCGATGTGCCAATAACTCAGATCATTAGCTTGATTCTGTCTGTAACGCCTTATCAATGTGGGCAGCAAACTCACCAACATATGCAAAATATTGATGGGCAGCGTCGTCGTCAAGGATAAATTGCTTTGCCTGTTGGCACATGGCTTTTAGATCATCGATTAATTCGATATAGCTCAGATTTTCCTCACCTGCGCGCGCAACCAATTTCAGTTCGTGCAGCAGGGTTTGCTGTTGTGCTGTATTTACTCGAGCGTAGTTCAGATCGACCATTGCCTGACAGAGGGCTTTTAGTACCATCAAGTCGGCAGTCGCGTAACGGCGTATCTCACCAAGTGAAGTATCAATAAAGTCTGATATTCTTGGTGTATGAGTGACGACAGCTAGCATTGTAAATCGTTGCTCACTGCTAGTATCAGCATCGTCGTTTTGCGTTGGTGGCGTATAAAAGTGATAAGGACTTGGTGGTTGACGACGCATGATAATACTCAAGCAAGTAGTCAGTGACTGTACACAATTGACCGCCGTTTTGGGGTCATTGATACCAGGAGACAGAGCACGCACGGCTATCTCGGTCATTTGTCCTAGACTATAAGCGATATCATTAGAGTGTGTTACGCGCTGCTCAATACGTATGCAGGTAGCAAAGCGCTGCCAAAACATGCCATCGGGTGTACGCGGGATAACAGTCAAGTGTGCTGTCTTCGTCCTTTTTAGGTTGTTTGGATGATCAGCTGGGCGTTGATAAAAATAGCCAATGACGTTTTTGTCAGTGACAAAATCGCCCAAATTGGCATGGAGTTGCACCACGCCACCGTAGTCTTGTGTCAATGTGATCAACGACTCTAGATAAATTTGTTGTAAGTAACCACAGCTTGGCGAATAGATAGTCGTCTTCGGCCAAGCGTAAAACTGCTCAACGTCATTGTCTTCAACATCACGCTGATGTGTGATATCACACTGGTCACTATACCAATGGTAAATACTTTTAATCGCATCGTTGCTGGCATTTTGAATGACATGCGATGCTTGAATGGCATGTACCATGTGTTGGACAAAATATACTAATAACAAGGCACAGATAATCGCCATGATAATGGCAAAGGTTACTGCTAACTGCGGCACACCAAATGCAACGTCATACTTATGAATCGACTTTAAGACCAATAAACTATAACTAAAGGTACCGATAAACGCACCTAGGACAAATTGGTTTGGCGTATCTGTCAAAAAATTACGTAACAATCGCGGCCCAAATTGCGAGGAAGCCATCGACAATACGGCAATAGTTATCGAAAACGTGGTGCCCGCGACGCCAAGTACCGCTCCTGCAATCGCGGTCATAATTGCGCGTGCCGCATCATCATCGCCCGTAAAGGCAAAACTTAGCTCCCTGACGGTTTCACGGTCAAAGTGCTCATCAATCGTGACTAAGATAGGCGCGAGTATTATACCCACGAGTACACAAGCAGTCGGGATAAACCAATAAGAGCCAATCAAATGCTCCCAAAGGTTTCTAAAGCGATCAGGCAAGTCGGTTAGCGTCTTTAGCGACCATAACTGTGCGAGATTTTTTAGTCCGTTTTGTCCTGTATTGACAGCGCGGGTAAAGAGGCTGTTTTTAGCATGGTCATTGGCTGCCATAGGTATTGAGGTATCCAAAATAATAGTTATTTGACAGTTATATGGCTTGGTTGGTTAAAATTCATCATCAGTTCAATATAATAAAATACGGCAAGCATGACATCCAGCGGGGGTGGGTTCCCTCGCTAACCGTACTCTTACCACTTAATTACTGATGTTACTCATATTGCTTTTGGATTGTCTGCTTCAGTAATGATAGTGTTTTTACCTTCGCGTCTACCAGCATCGGTTTTTACTGGTTGTTCGCCAGTGTCTTTAGGAATAACAATTTCATGGTCATGATTGTCGCAATCTACATCGCTGTCTTTATCGTATGCCACAGGGTCAAAATGCGGGACATCATTATGAACATCTGAAGTATCTTTGGCTAATTGCTGAGTTGGGGTAGTCATCGTTTTTCTAAACAGTTTGTCCCTCTTATGCGGATGAGAGTCAGCGTCGTCATTTGCTGATTTTTTGCGAGGCTCGCTGTTTGTGAAGATAGTGCCCAATGGTAAGTTTAGCTGTGCTTTGGCAAACGCCTCAGTATTCTCAAATCGAGCGACCAACAGGCTTAACCAAGGTTTCTGATCTTCCTGATTCATCTCGTCCAGCTCATCCTTGATAGGTAGCGGATAAGGCAATGTACGATAAAAGTCCCATAACGTCATGTTGCGCAAGTCTTTTTTAAGCACATAGTCATCGTCTTCGGTCATAGTAATGAGATTGCTATCTTGCAGATAGTTAATATAGGTATACCACTTCGGTAGCTCTTTGCGGCCCAGCACATTACGCAGTGCTTGCTCGCTAACCGCTTCACCCTCTAAGTGATGGGTATACACGAGATTTAGCATGTCTAACAAGCTAAGCAGCGGATGGCGCGGGTAGACTTCCTCAGTTTCAAAAATCGTCAAGGTATAACTAATCTCAACCCCTAATAAAATTAAATTCCAAGACAAATATATCCATAATAAAAAGATAGGTAGCGCGGCAAAAGCACCATAAATCGCCTCGTAACTGGTAAAGTTTGCCATCACAGTACCAAAAAGATGCTTCATCAGCTCAAAGACAATGGCAACAAAGATACCGGCAATCGCTGCATTTTTTGCTGGCACGCGAGCTTTTGGGATAAACCAATACATCCCGATAAAACCAGCGATGGTGATGCCAATTGAGACGGCTTGTACCCAAAAAGACCAATCAATACCATAACCCGCAATTTGACGGTTTAAAAAACTCAGGCTTTGCACAGTACTTGAGGCGATAAATGCCGTACCCAACACCAGCGGCCCTAGGGTAACGATGGTCCAATAGCGCAGCATGCTTTTAATGCCACCTGAACGATTTTCTACGCGCCAGATTTGGTTAAAAGCACGCTCAATGGTTGTCAAAGTCATGATGGTCGTAAAAAACAACACCATCGCACCGATGATGGTGAGGTTTGATGATTTTTCCGCAAAGCTATTGATATACTCGCTGACCTGCATGCTTGATTGTGGCAGCAAGTTGCTATAAATCACCTCATAAATCTGTGCTCTGACCGAAGCCAATGCTGGTACTGAGGATAAAATCATCAGTAGCACCGTTAATATCGGTACGATAGATAGCATGGTCGTATAGGTAAGTGACGCCGCTTTTTGTTGGCAGTTGTCTTCAAAAAAATGCCGAATCAAAAATCGTAAGAACTGAAACCAGCGTTGGTGTAAAAATGGGATTTTTTTTAATAAGTTTTCCATGTCGACCATTTAGCAGCGATAAGAGTGACAATAGTGTAACAAAAATGTACTATCCGCATCTGCCAAATAATTGTGTCAAAATGCACAGCGGCAACCGTTAACGGGTTTGGCTCGCTACAATGTCAAGCAGCGTTTGTTTGCATGTCAGTCAATGACTGGGGCATAATGTGCACATATATTCTGGTGTTTAATCCTGCACGGTACATGGGCATAGAAGTGGCTGTGCGAAAATTGACAGCCTAATGGCAGCGTAAAACGCTGGTACACTGCGAATACTGCTAAAGACAATAACGTCGATGATTTTATGAGGAAGTTTTGCTAATGAGTCAGACCACCCCTTATGTTTTGGTGCTTTATTATTCGAGTTATGGTACGACTAAGACATTAGCATATGCGATTGCACAAGGGATTGAGGATGCTGGCATGACCGCACGTATCCGTACTGTGCCTACCGTTGCACCCGAAACCACGGCAAGCAAGCCTGCGATACCGGACGACGGTGATTTGTATTGCACGATGGATGATCTCAAAGGTTGCAGCGGTCTGGCGCTTGGTAGTCCGACGCACTTTGGCAATATGGCCGCGCCCATGAAATACTTTTGGGACAATACGGTCACCCTTTGGCTAGCAGGCAATCTACAAAACAAGCCAGCTTCGGTATTTACAGCGACCGGCTCGATGCACGGTGGTCAGGAGACGACACTGCTGACCATGATGTTACCGTTGATGCATCATGGCATGATGATCGTGGGTATACCGTATGCAGAACCCGCCCTCAATCGTACCAATCGTGGTGGTACGCCTTATGGTGTGAGTCATGTTAGCGGCGCGTTGCATGATCAACCGGTATCTGCTGATGAGCGTGAACTGGCAATTGCGCAAGGTCGTAGACTTGCCATTACGGCGACGGCTTTAGCACAGGCTAACTTTGGTCGCTAAGTCGCACTGATGCTAAGCCGCACTGATATATTGCTTATAAGGAAAAGATACTTCTAATGGCTATTAACCGTTCTGATAACAAGGCTAATGCCCCAATAGAAAAAGCTACTGACGCTGGCAAGCCTATTGCACCGATGCGTCAACGCTTGCTGCTCACGTGGTTGGTTTGGATGGCATACCGGTTACTGGCCTTGCCGATTATGATCAGTGTTTTTAATCCGACTAGCCCTGATATCATTGGTGGCATCGCTTGGCAAACGCTGTGGTTGATTCCGGCTTTTATCTTGACACCAGTGATATTACGCGGCCGCTCGCCCTATATGCTATTGATTGGCAGTATGCTGACCTTGGTGTATTTAGGGGCTAGTGGGGTCGTGCTGTTTACTCGTTTTTATGGCAGCAGCGTGATTGAAATTCTGGTCTATTTGCTTGATTTTGTCTTACTATTTGCAATCAATGTTTGGTTATTTATTTTACTAAAGCGTCTGCCATCGATGAATAATGTCGTTAAGCAGCCTCGTTCTCGCTAGTCGTTTATTCTTGATTTATCAGCATAAAAAAGCGGCGCTTCATTTAGAGCGCCGCTTTTTTTCGTATTTTTACTGGTGTGATAAAAGCCTTAATTGACTTTGGTTAATTCTAAGTCCATCTTTTTGCCATCGTTAATCTGACTTACTTTTACCGGTAAATAATCTAAGCTTGGCGCTAACCAAAAACTGGTAGAGCGGCTATTGTCATCATGGATACGATCGACACGCACGGTATCAAAGGTACCAGCTGGCACAGTGATTTTGGTATTGCCAGATTTTTTAAAGGGTGTTTTCTCAATTTTATCTTTCTTCGCCATATAGTAATTACCTGAGAATTTACCGTTCAGTAAATCTTGGCGAATTTGCACCTCAAGGCTCAAATCATCAAAGGCTTGCTGCGCCATACTCATGGTTGAGGTTTTGCCTCTATAGTTACTGGTAACCTTTTTGCTACTTGGGTTAAAGTCTAATTTATGTGTACGTCCAATACCTAGGAGCTTATAGGTGGTACTGGCCTGAGTTGGGATCACATTGTTACCATTGATGGTAAACGTACTATTTTGTGCCGCACTTGCTACGCCAGCCACCCGTGCATTGACATTGTACTTCCATGTATTGCCCGATTTGTTGAGCGTACGGGTAGCCGTGCCTTTATATTTGTCTTCAACGGTAAAGCTATAATTGGCGTTCGATGGTTGAATGGTTTTTGCGCTGGCAAGGGTAGGTGCGGTCATACTTAAAGCTCCGATAGCAGCAATACTGGTGCCCGTGGTCAAGGCAGTTAAGAGTTTGGACTTGCTGCGTGTGGTGTTACTAGAATCGGCTATTGATGACTTTTTATTTTTTGATAAAAAACTCATGGATGTTCCTTAGTTAATATGATGCTGATATAGCAGCTTTTATCGATAGTTCTTATTATGTTGATAGCTTATATTTCTAGCCCCTATAATGGTCATACTCTGTTACATTTTCAAGAGCAACAGCAGACTGGCACGTGTAGTGCTTGTAGCAAATGTTGCTATAAAGCTTGATCCAACGATTAGAGGTAACTTGCTGTAAAGTCAGAAATAAGAGACAAATAAAACATAGGTTCTATATTAAGTGCCGCATTAAGTACCGCGATTTAGTAGCCTTTCATTCAGCCAACACTCTTCAATATATTCATTTCTCATTTTTCCAAAGTTAGTACATGGTATTTGCCAAATAATATTAAATGATAGAAAACACTGAATACTAAATTATCATTAGAATAATCTTGTAAATTTTTGGCGTTTACACTTGAAGCTAGCCCATCTTGCCCCCACTTTTTGATACAAGCTCAAAGCTTATCTTTAGATTGCTGCTTTTAAGCGGTAATGCTTATAGATATTGGTATTGAGACCATTAATTCAAATAAACCCTTATTATTAATAACCAATTATTGGAGACATATTGATGAATATTCGTCCTTTACATGATCGTATTGTTGTCCGCCGCATAGAAGAAGAAACAAAAACGGCTGGTGGTATCTTGCTTCCTGGTTCTGCTCAAGAAAAGCCTTCACAAGGTGAAGTGCTAGCAACTGGTAACGGTCAGATTCGTGACAACGGTGAAACTCGCGCGTTAGATGTAAAAGCTGGCGACAAAGTCTTGTTCGGTCAATATGCTGGTCAAACTGTCAAGGTTGACGGCGAAGAACTACTTATCATGAAAGAATCTGATGTATTGGGTGTGCTAGAAGGCTAGTCCTTTTTGAGTATTGTTATACTTAGCGCATTTTTGACAATATCATTGAAACATTTAATTGCATTCTCATACTTATAATAGTGGAGTAATTTAACATGGCAAAAGACGTAAAATTCGGCATAGATGCCCGTAAACAAATGATGGACGGCGTAAACGTTCTAGCAAACGCAGTACGAGTCACACTAGGCCCTAAAGGTCGTAACGTGGTAATCGATAAGTCGTTTGGCGCACCTACCATTACTAAAGATGGTGTTTCGGTTGCCAAAGAAATCGAGCTTGAAAACAAATTTGAAAACATGGGCGCTCAATTGGTTCGTGAAGTCGCTAGCCGTACCAACGATGTCGCTGGTGATGGTACAACGACTGCAACGGTATTGGCTCAGTCAATCTTGCAAGAAGGCATGAAATCAGTTGCCGCTGGCATGAATCCAATGGATCTAAAACGCGGTATCGATAAAGCGGTACGTGCTGCTGTTGAGCAAATCCATTTGCTATCTACCCCAGCTGACGATTCAAAAGCGATTGCCCAAGTTGGTTCTATCTCTGCCAACTCAGACACCAAAATCGGTGAATTGATTGCTCAAGCGATGGAAAAAGTCGGTAAGCAAGGCGTTATCACTGTTGAAGAAGGTTCAAGCTTTGAAGATACCTTAGAAGTTGTCGAAGGTATGCAGTTTGACCGTGGTTATATCAGCCCGTACTTTGCGAATAAGCAAGACAGCCTGACTGCTGAATTTGAAAACCCATATATTCTATTGGTTGACAAAAAAATCAGCAACATTCGTGAGATCGTACCATTACTTGAGCAAGTCATGCAGCAGAGCAAGCCATTGCTAATCATCGCTGAAGACGTAGAAAATGAAGCATTGGCAACTCTAGTTGTGAACAACATGCGTGGCGGCTTAAAAACTTGTGCCGTTAAAGCACCAGGTTTTGGCGATCGTCGTAAAGCGATGCTAGAAGATATCGCAACGCTAACTGGCGGTACGGTTATCTCTGAAGAGATTGGTCTGAGCCTTGAGACTGCGACTCTAGAGCAACTTGGTACCGCTAAGAAAGTCACTGTCGGTAAAGAAAACACCGTTATCGTCGATGGCGCTGGTAACAAAGCAGATATCGAAAACCGTGTTGAGTCTATTAAACGTCAAGTTGAAGAATCAACGTCTGACTATGACAAAGAAAAGCTTCAAGAGCGTATGGCTAAACTGGCTGGCGGCGTTGCCGTTATCAAAGTTGGCGCTGCGACTGAAACTGAAATGAAAGAGAAGAAAGATCGCGTTGATGATGCGCTACATGCCACTCGTGCAGCGGTTGAAGAAGGCGTTGTACCTGGTGGCGGTGTTGCTCTAGTTCGTGCGATGAATGCATTGTCTGAGCTACGTGGTGATAACGACGACCAAAACGCTGGTATCAATATCTTACGTCGCGCGATGGAAGCACCATTACGTCAAATCGTGACCAACTCTGGCGAAGAAGCCTCAGTGGTAGTCAACGAAGTGAAGAGCGGTAGCGGTAACTACGGTTACAACGCAGCTTCTGGCGAATACGGCGATATGCTAGAGATGGGTATCCTTGATCCAGCTAAAGTAGCTCGTTCAGCGCTAGAGAACGCAGCATCTGTTGCCGGTCTAATGCTAACCACTGAAGTCATGATTACTGATTTGCCACAAGGCGATGACGGTATGGCTGGCATGGGTGCTGGCGGTGGAATGGGCGGTATGGGTGGAATGGGCGGCATGATGTAATTTTACTTTTGCTGCAAAGCGATTTTTCTTCGTCAGATGCGCTTAATGTACAATAGGTACTATTTTCGCTAGTCTTCCTCGATAAATCGCTTTTCGCTAGAAGTATTACCAACGTCACAAAGTCTGTTTAATCATAAAAGCCCTGTTATCGAAAGATAGCAGGGCTTTTTTGCGTTTAATACAATAGTTAGCGTACACAGAAAAACCCCAGCGAGCTGAGCTTACTGAGGTTTTTTATATCAAATTTGATTAATATTTCTAATATAAATTTAAATTTTCAATTAACTGATTATTAAGATATAGTTGTTATAGCGAATATATTCGCTATGAGTCACAAGCAATCAATCAAACCATAAGGAATTAACAGATGAAAATACTATCGATTGTGATGGCAGTATCAGCGTTAGCTCTATTTTCTGTTCCTAGTTCAGCTGAATATAAATTTCAGAATAGTATGCAAACGTCTCAAAAAGCGATGAGCATGTCTCGGGTTGAACGGCCACAAGTGATGCAGCTGTCGTTTGATAACAAAGAACGCAATACCAATGAAAAGGAGATTTACGAAAAGGTTATGAAAAATGCCAAAGCGAGCGGCTTTGAGCTCAAAGATATAGAAGCGATGAAAATAGCACATATCGTCAATGGCGCTTTAGATAATGAGCCGCCAGAAGCAGCGTCTATTAATATTAAAGTGACTATTCATCTAAAAAGACCAATTAAGATAGAGGTTGAGATTTCTCTATAATTTATTCGTTCTCTCATCAACAATTTTAAAAGCCATACTTTATGAGTCACTTACTCTATATACATAAAATAAGACCCTAATAGACTTTATATTTATTAGGGTCTTACAATTAGAGATTAATCACAGGCAGAGGTTGATTGAAGGTATTACTGCTACTGACTCGCCTCATCCCGTCTAAACGTCCACGTTTTATCATCAGAAGCATCTTCACAATAGTAGTATCCAGCCAAATCAAATTGCTTTAGCTGTTCAGCATTGGTCAGCTTATTATCTGCCGCATATTTCACCATTAGTCCACGCGCTTTTTTGGCATAGAAGCTAATGACTTTATATTGGCCATTCTTCTCATCTTCAAATCTTGGCGTGATAATCTCCGCATTCAAGGCTTTCTTCTTTACCGCTTTAAAGTATTCATTAGAAGCAAGGTTAACCAAAACTTTGTCATCGCTATCAGCCATGCGCTTATTAATAATCTCAGTGATTTCTTCGCCCCAAAACTCGTATAAATTATCGCCACGCTCATTTTTAAGCTTAGTACCCATCTCAAGTCGATACGGCTGAATAAAATCCAGTGGCTTTAGCACGCCATAAAGACCGGACAAAATACCCAGATGTTCATTGACGTAGATAGCGGTGTCTTTGTCCATGTGATACATATCAAGACCCGTATAAACATCTCCATCAAACAAATAGCCTGCGGGTTTAGCATTACTGTCCGTAAAGTGAGTATTAGCACTCCAAGACCAGTCCTGATTGCGCTGTGCATTCAGCTGTGCCAAGTCATCAGAGATACTCATCAGCTCTTGCAAATCAATCGGCTCTTTCGACTTCAGGATTTTCATCAGTGCCTGTGAGTGCTCAATCAGCTCAGGCTGACTATAGTAGTTGCCTAAATTGACTGGCACAGTGTCTTTCTCATTCAAAGATTTGGCAGGGGAGAGTACAAAATACATCGTTATTCCTTATTATAGTGAATCAATGACCGACCTGTTGAGGTGTCAAGCTTTCTCATTATACGATATACACAGGTTTAACTTGACTTACTCGTCGTGGTTTTGTATTTTTTAACAGTATACTGGTAGTTTATAATTATGTCACAGGTCGTTACTGGTTCTCTTAGCCTACGTACCATAAGGGCTGACAAGTTAGTTGAAAAATAAAAATTTTTAATATAACAATAAAAGTTATGCAGATGGTGTAAATGCCTAACTTTTTATTTTACTTGTGGGTCATCATTAGTCAATGAAAGTTAGCCGATGATATCTCTATAATAAAAAGGCATGATGGCAAACCAGCTATCATTTATTAAATTGATAATCTTTGGTCGTTAATGTTAAACCAGTAGTGACCAAAGGTTTTTTTGTCCCCTGTGCTTTTTCAATGTGCGTTGAGGGTATTAAAAGTAGTCATTAAGACGTAAGTAAGGAGACGGTATGAAAATCGGTGTAATCAGTGCAGATATCGCGAGCGAAAGTCGCGTAGCGATAACCCCAGACGCAGTCAAAAAATTGCGTAAGCTTGGGTTTGAAGTCGTCATACAGTCAGGTGCAGGTCAAGCAGCATATTATGCTGATGAGATGTATCAAGCTGCCGGTGCCGAGATTGCCAGTAGTAGCGCCGAGGTCATTACACAGTCTCGAATTATTACCACGGTCAATGACTTACCTGCTGCGGCGATAGAACATTTGACCACGGGTCAAATCGTCGTTGGTATGCTCGATCCGTATCGTAATAGCCAGCTAGATGCTTATGCTGCCAAAGGTGCTACTGCTTTTGCGATGGAGTTATTGCCGCGCACATTGTCACGTGCACAGAATATGGATGTCTTGTCATCACAAGCCAACCTTGCCGGCTATAAAGCGGTATTACTGGCAGCCAATGAATACTCGCGTCCTTTTCCAATGTTCATGACCTCAGCGGGTACAGTTAAGCCTGCCAAAGTGGTCATCTTAGGGGTTGGGGTTGCAGGTTTGCAAGCCATTGCGACGGCAAAGCGTTTGGGCGCTGTCGTTGAAGCCAGTGATCTACGTCCTGCTGCTAAAGAGCAAGTTGAATCCCTAGGCGGTAAATGGCTTGATGTACCGATGAGTGAAGAAGAAGCGCAGAAAGCCAAAGCGACAGGCGGCTATGCGTGGACACCATCAGAGCAATATATCAAAGACCAAGCCGCTGTGGTAGACAAAGCGTTAAGCAATGCCGATATCGTGATTACGACGGCGCAGATTCCTGGTCGTAATGCACCGCGCTTGGTACACGGGGCAACACTTGCCAAGATGAAGGCAGGCTCAGTGCTGATCGATATGGCTGCTGGAACGGGCGGCAACGTAGAAGGCAGTGTGCCTAACGAAACCATCACTACGGATAATGGCGTGCGTATCGTTGGTGCTGCCAATATTCCATCGATGCTAGCGGCGCAGTCTTCAGATTTGTATGCCAACAACTTGGTTAACTTTATCACGACCTTAATTGCGCCTGCTGGCGATGACGCTTCAGCAAGTGACACATCAGCTAACTTGGCACTTAACTTAGACATGGAAGACGAGATTCAGGGCGCACTGGCGGTGACACATGACAGTCAGGTACGACTGGCCAAACGCTAGTTTGACTGGCTAAGTTTTGACAGCCTGTCATCACAACATTGTCACTACTAACGTTGTCACCATACATTTGCCAGTAACGAATAAATTTTTAGGAGGATAAGATGATTGCCACTATTTTAGCTGCCGCGCCAGCCGGTGCCGCCATGAGTAGTACACCATTTGTAGCGATTTTCACTGTATTTGTGCTCGCTATTTTTGTCGGATACTACGTGGTTTGGGGCGTTACGCCTGCACTACACACACCATTGATGGCCGTCACCAACGCATTATCAAGTATTGTCATCGTTGGTGCGATGCTACAGACCGTCACGATTGATGGCTCTATATTTACACCAACCAGCTTGCTGGGTGCCTTTGCGGTATTTCTAGCCAGTGTCAACATCTTTGGTGGTTTTGCCGTGACTGAGCGTATGCTTGCGATGTTTAAACCCAAAGTGAAAAAAGCACCCGCTCTTGAAACTGGGACGACTGAAAATGGAGGCAACGCATGAATGATTTTTCAACAATGATTGCGGCAAATGCGGATTGGTTTTACCTAGTCGGCGCTATTCTTTTCGTTTTAACCCTACGTGGTTTATCTAGTCCAAAAACGGCTATTCGCGGCAACCGCTTTGGTATGGCGGCGATGGCGATTGCTGTTGTGACCACTTTCTTCTTAGCAGAAGGCCCTGTTCTTTGGTTGATTATTGGTGCCATGGTATTGGGTGCGGTCGTCGGTATGTGGAAGGCAAAAACGGTCGCGATGACCCAAATGCCAGAAACCGTTGCCTTGATGCATTCTTTCGTCGGTTTGGCAGCAGTTGCGATTGCCTTGGCAACCGTATTGCATACTGAGCAGCAGCATGGCGCGGTTGCTCGTGTCGAATTGTTCATCGGTTGCTTTATCGGTGCGATTACTTTCTCAGCGTCAGTATTTGCTTTCGGTAAATTGGCGGCGAAGAGCTGGGCCAAAACATTGGTCGGAGGATGGGTCAAACCTGTCCAAGCGCTACTGTTTATTGCGATGATCGGGTTTGGCGGCATGTATTTCGTCACTGATTCATTACCTGCCTTTTATGCGATGGCAGTGATTGCAGTTATCTTCGGTTGGATGTGGATTGCACCAATCGGTGGCGGTGATATGCCAGTGGTTGTATCACTATTGAACTCATTCTCAGGTTGGGCGGCAGCGGGTATTGGTTTTACCCTCGGCAACTCAATGCTTATTATCGCAGGTTCACTGGTCGGTTCATCAGGTGCAATTCTTTCTCATATCATGTGTAAAGCCATGAACCGCTCATTACTCAACGTACTGTTCGGTGGTATGGGTACGTCAGCTGTGGCAGCAGGCGGCGATGATGGTGCACCAAAGAATTATAAAGCTGGTTCAGCAGAAGATGCAGGCTTCTTGATGGCCAATGCCAGCAACGTTGTGATCGTACCGGGTTATGGTATGGCGCAAGGTCGCGCGCAGAATGCAGTAAAAGAGCTGTATGAGCTGTTAAAAGAAGAAGGCGTTAACGTTCGTTTTGCCATTCATCCAGTTGCTGGTCGTATGCCTGGACACATGAACGTCCTATTGGCTGAAGCGGATGTGCCTTACGATGACATTCTTGAGATGGATGAGATTAACTCAGACTTCGCTAGTACGGATGTGGTCTTGGTCATCGGTGCCAACGATGTGGTCAACCCATCTGCAAAAGATGATCCGACTTCTCCAATCTTTGGTATGCCAATCTTAGAAGTCAGTAAAGCGCAAACGGTGATGGTTATTAAGCGTTCGATGAGTACGGGTTATGCAGGACTTGATAATAGCTTGTTCTACATGGACAAAACCATGATGATTTTTGGCGATGCGAAAAAGATGGTAGAAGAGATGGTACGTAGTATCAATGGCGCTCATTAATCTTTAGAGTAAGCGGTTAAATATTTACTTCTAAATATAAGCTTTTAAATAAAAAAGTCACTGAGGTGGCTTTTTTTGCGTTAAGGTACGACTCGCTTATATTCAATCATTGTTTACATCAAATAAGTTTATACAAAATAAGAGTTAAGAAGGTTATTTATGAATATGTTGATACGTTTTTTTATTATGGTTAGTTTGCTAAAACAACAACTTAAGCAGCAATCAGTGAGTGAAACGCTCAGTATAGAGACATTGACCGCACCGACGGTTCGCCATTATCGAATCTTGCCACATGATATGGGGTTTCGCGACCATCTACCTAACTATCGCTACCTATCTTTTATTGAGCTAAACATTACGCGATGGGTAATGAAGCACTGTCACCAAAAAGGCATTAAGCCCCTAAACTGGGTCATCGCCATGCAAGAGATGATTTATCTTAAGCAAATTAAGTTTTTGGACAAAATGACGCTCAGTAGTGCGGTCGCAGGATGGGATCACAAATATGTATATTTTGAGCATCGCTTCTTTGTAAAAAACCAGCTAATGGGCGTCGGCATGACTAAGTTTGTTTTTACAGACGATAAGGGTATGCGCACACCAAAGGTATTGGATATGACAGGCGAGCAGATGACGAATACGATTACCACGTGGAATGAACACCAAGTAGCAGTTAAATCTACCAAATCTGCTGAGCCAGCTGAAGCAACAGAGACAGCTTAACGAACTTGCCTATAATCATAAGACGAATTTTGGTAGGATGGGGGCTATTAAAGCGATAACATTTTTTCTTAAAATTAAAAAAGAAGGTACCATTATGATCCCACAAAAACTAAAATGGACAGACAGCTTAGATATCGCTATCGAGCTTTATGAAAAATTCCCAGAGACCGATCCACAGTACATTCGCTTTACAGATTTGCATCGTTGGGTGACCGAGCTTGAAGGCTTTGATGATGATCCACAAAAATCTAATGAAGGCATCTTAGAAGCCATTCAGATGAACTGGATTGATGAAGCGGATTAGAGTAACTTTGCTACTAACTATAAGTTACGTACTCTATAAGCTACGTACTACTTCAAATAAAAAATCGACTAAATATACAGGACAGGCGCTATCATGACTTCACAAATTAAAGAGCTATCCGAAGCGATAGTTTGCAAAGGCCTCAGTGCTCGTACCACTAATAACGCTGAAATCAGCCATGACACTGCTAAATTGGGTCGTTTATGGCAAAAATTCTACCAAAATCACGTGAAGAGTCTTCCTGAAGGCGAGGATATTTATGGCGTTTTTCATAACTATGAAAGTGATGATTTAGTAGGCGCTTTTGATGTCGTGGCAAGTTGGAAAGTAGACAGTGAGCAAGATCAACAAAGCGCTGGCAATTTAGTAACGGTCAGCATTCCTGCAGGGAAATACTTGGTATTCTCTGAACAAGGTCGAATGCCTAATACAGTGATGAACGCTTGGGAGAATGCTTGGACTTACTTTAACGATCCAAGCTGTGAGCATACTAGAACGTATCAGGTCGATTTTGAGCAGTATATCGGTGGTAATCTAGAGTTTGGGCAAATAGATCTTTATATTGGTATTGAGTAGAACCATCGTTAGACTATAGGATAACTATGAATAAAGATTGGCCATATTGCGGAAGAATCGCATATTTGTCAGGTGGAGTTCTTGCTACTAATGAACCACTAAGTGACGTGATCACATTATGGCCTAAAACTATAGATGGAAAAGTATGTGAAATCTCAATAGAGACTTTTGGTAAACTATATTATGCTCTTAAAAAATATAATTTATTGATTGTGGGAGTTGATTTTATAACTAACCCTCTTGAGGCTACTGGTGAAGCACCAATGCAATTCAGAGGTTATGTCGAACAGGACATTATATGGCCTAATTGGGATGCTATGGATAAATGGGCTAGTTTGTCTTTATCAGCATTCCACAATAAGAACGGTCTCGCATATGATATTTCTAATAGAATTAACTTTCAGTTAAATTCAATCAATAACCGTTTGAGAAGCCTTTGCTTGGCTTATCATAATCAGTTAAATGCGCTAGCTTTGAAAAATATTTTTAAAAATGGACAACGTTTTCAGGATGGTTTCACTGATTTAGTTTATCAGGAATTTCACTCTTTTTTGTTTGATGCTGGAATACTGCGCGACTACTTATGTGAGTATGTATATAACTATTCTGGCAAAGGCTCTCTAAAAGAAAAAATCAGAGAGATTCGTAAAAATCATAAGTATGAAATAACTTCAGCCAGTGGATTGTTCAAATGTTTAAAAGAAATTGAAAAACGATCTGAATTAGAGTCTTATTTTGAAATTGAGATGAGTGAAGGTGGTTGGTTATATGAGTTAGGCCAATATCGTGATTTAGTAATGCATTCTGCTCCTATCAATTTGGCTAACTTTCCCTTATATGCTATTCAAGAATATTTATTTTTACCAGATTCTAAAGAGATGATTTCAGTCCGTTTCCCTTTACCTGATAATCCCTCAGAATTATATAGTGAGCGTAGTAAGAGAAAAAATTTCAACAAATACATTGAACAGTTTAAAGAGCTTCGACAAAGCTCTTTAAACTGTCGTGGGAAATATGATTGCTTAGAATATGCACATCTTGTATTTGGGTTACTGTCTAATCTTTCGTTGGATGTAGCAAAAGAGTCACCATTTAAACCAATGCGTCAAACTTACTTTCTTACGGACAGCGGAACTATATCTGTACCTGAATATATAGATGAGAGCTAATACTAACTAAATAGAAGGTATCTTATTGTATATTCATCAAGTAGTGATTATCATGTAAGACTTAGTTCTATTAAGTATGAGAATGCATAAGCAAAAATAGTAAATTAATAACAAACTCAAAAGTAAAGAAAAGCGCCAATCTAAAGCAGATGGCGCTTTTTTTACCTCTAAATAACTACAATTAGTCCAGTAGTAAATTTTCTAAAATCCCTTCATAAATCTGCGCAAGCTTTCCTAAATCGTCAACTTCGACTTTTTCATCAACTTGGTGAATCGTGGCATTACGCACGCCAAGCTCAACCACTTGCGCACCCGTTGGCGCAATGAAGCGTCCATCTGATGTGCCGCCAGACGTGGATAACGTAGTATCAACATCGGTCACTGCTTTAATCGCACGCTGGCAAGCAGACACTAGCTTACCTTCTGGGGTCAAAAATGGCTGACCAGACAATTTCCAATGGATATCATAACTGGCATGATTCTCTAAAATCTGGCTATCTTTAAAGTACTTATCAAAAATGGCATGTGTTTTCGCCTTTAGCTCATCTTCGCTCGTTTCCGTTGAAAAGCGAAAGTTGAACACGACTTTAAGTGTCTCAGGAATGACGTTAGTCGCGCCTGTGCCACTATTTATATTAGAAATTTGTAGAGACGTCGCAGGGAAATAGTCATTGCCGTTATCCCAAGTGGCGTTTGTCAGTTCTGCTAATGCTGACATAGCGGCATGGATGGGATTGGACGCGAGATGCGGATAAGCGACATGACCCTGTTTACCAGTGACAGTTAGCACCGCACCCAATGAGCCACGACGACCATTTTTGATAATATCGCCCAACGTATCGGTGCTTGATGGCTCGCCAACCAAGCAATAGGTGATTTTTTCTTGACGTGCTTCTAAGGTTTCAATGACTTTGACGGTGCCGTTAATTGACGGGCCTTCTTCATCTGAGGTGATTAAAAAAGCAATAGAGCCGTTATGCTTAGGATGATTAGCAACGAAACGCTCGGCTGCGACAGTAAAGGCGGCAATCCCTGTTTTCATGTCAGCAGCACCGCGAGCCCATAGATAACCGTCAGCGATAGTTGGCGTAAATGGTGGATAAGTCCAATTGTTTTCATCGCCTGTTGGTACGACATCGGTATGCCCAGCAAAACAAATAACTGGATCGGCTGTGCCACGGCGCGCCCATAAGTTTTTGACTTCAGCATGCTCGCCAGTCTTATCTCTATCGCCAAAATACATAAACTCGCAGTCAAAGCCCGCTTGCGCTAATCGTTCTGACAACATATCTTGGCAGCCATCATCATCTGGGGTGACGGAAGGTCGTTCCAATAACGCAATACTTAAATCTAGAGTTTCTTGCTGATGGGTAGGGTTTTCTTTATTGGAGTCAGACATGAATAAACCTTTTTTATTATAAATTAAGATGATAAATATTTGATATTAAACGCTAAGATAGAGCCAGTCGCTGCTTCGTATTTTCTAAGGGCTTTACATTCTAAGGGCTTTACATATTGTCTTCAACGAACGGCACCAAGCCATCACGGCGCATCCAAGTCGCAATAGAGTAGCGTTGGCGATGAGCGATTTGTACTTGATGCTGTAGATCGCTGGCAAATATGATTAATCTGTTGGCGACAGGCATGACGTTATGATGAATGCCATGTGTATCGACGATTTCTAGTGCGCCGCCGTCAGTTGATGCCCATTCATCATTGAGATAAAATACTGCCGAAATAACACGTTCATCACGACCAGCCGGATTGTCACTGTGCCATTGATAGCCAAAACCAACTGGATAGCAAGCATAATGCGCTTCACTATGACGAATACCAGCAAACAAACTGCGATTGAACAAAGCGGCAAGTGTATTGATACTTTGCAAATAATAATAACCAGCAAAGAAATTTTCCGTGATCCAGCGGATTTTATCACCACGGATATCACTGAGGCGAATGCCAGCAGTCAACTCTGCATCACGATAGTCAATAAAACCACTTTCCGCTTGTAGCGCCAATAATGCAGTGCTGTCAAAGACATCATCAATGATTAGCCAGCCATCCTCTACAAACTTATCAAACTGCGTATCTGTTAGCTTGTTTTCCCAATCAACGTCAAAGTCAGATGTTTGCAGGACGTGTTGAGTTGGCGGCTCATGGCTATAGTCTTCACTTGGGACAAACAGCAGAGGCGGATTATCCTGACCGATTGGCTGATCGACAACCAATTGTGTCACCTCAAGATTGCTAGTAATCTTCGTCATTTCGTCTCGCCGTTATCAATAAACACTCAATTAGCTGACAATACACAGCCAATCGATGCCTTTTTACCAAAACCATCGTTATCTTTTACTCTGCCTATGCTACCATAGATGCAATTTTTCTTATTTAAACTTTTGAACTTATGAATTATAAACACGCCTACCACGCTGGTAACTTTGCTGATGTGGTCAAACACATTTTATTGGTACAATTACTCAACCAGCTGGGGCAAAAAAACAAACCTTTTTATGTGCTTGATGCTTATGGCGGTCGTGGATTGTATTCACTTGCCAGTGAAGAGGCGCGCAAGACAGGAGAAGCTAAAGGTGGTATCCAATCTTTAGTAAAGGCCGATGTCGAAAAAGCACCGCCTGCTGTCAAAGACTATATAGAAGGTATCAAGCAAGCCCGTTTCACTTATGACAAAAAAGTCTATCCGGGTTCGCCTTGGTGGATTGCGCATCATATCGAAAAAAATCCAGATGCAGGCGTGCGCGGCGAAGCGTTTGAAGCCAAAGCCAGTGAGTACGACGCGCTTAACTATCAGCTACATAAATTGCCAATCGGCATTCATCATCGTGATGCGTTTGAAGGTATTCGTGCCGTTATTCCACCACAAGAACGTCGTGGTCTCATATTTTTGGACCCTCCTTACGAGCAAGAACACAAAGACTTTACTCGCCTGATCGACCTATTGGTGCACTCTTATAATAAGTGGCCACAAGGCACATATGCATTATGGTTCCCGATCAAAAACATTGAAGCGGTAGAGCTGTTCTATAAAAAGCTAAAACGTACTGAAATGAGACGTCAGTTGGTTTGTGAGCTAAATATTTATCCGAACGATATCGCCGTGGGTCTTAACGGCACAGGAATGCTGATTATCAATCCGCCATGGCAGTTTGATAACCATGCGCGTGAAATTCTACGTTTCTTGCAGCCAGTACTAAAAGTTGCCAATGCCCCAGACTTAACGCCTGATAGTGCGACCAATGTGCGCTGGCTCGTCGGCGAATAATAGCGACAGTAAATAAGGGTGTCAGTAAATAACGGGGTCAATGAATAGCAATGTCGGCCAATAAGGATATTAAGATGACAAACGTGCAACCACCTACCGGCCAACCAAACAATGCGCCTCAAAACGATGGTTTGCTGCAAGATAATGCAGCCACCCAGCCACCTTTTGTTGATGAGCATGAGTTTAATATCCGCTTAGCGGATAATGACAGCTACGACGGCTTGACCTTTGAGGTGATTGAGGCAGAAGTTGCTGAAGGGAAACGTGTGGTCAGTCGCGGTGTGTATTTAGCGCCCAATTTGATCACTACGTTGTCATTACTGTCAGGCTTTTACTCGATTTTGGCGAGTACGCAAGGTGAGTTTTACAAAGCCTCTTTAGCCATCTTTTTATCTGCCATTCTTGATGGGGCAGATGGTCGCGTCGCCCGCATGCTCAATGCCCAAAGCCCGTTTGGGGAGCAGTATGATTCTTTGGCCGATATGCTAGCATTTGGCGTTGCACCGGCTATTTTAATTTATAGTTTTGCGCTACAGCCCTTGGGTCGTATTGGTCTTGGCTGCGCCTTTGTATTCACGGCTTGTGGTGCTTTCCGCTTGGCACGGTTCAATGTGCAGGTTGGTACTGTCGACAAAAAATACTTTGTTGGTTTAGCAAGTCCACTTGCGGCTATATTGGTCACCTCAGCTGTTATGGTAGCAATAGACCATAATCAGTGGATAGGACAGTACGATACACTTGTCATGTTCTTATTCGCGGCTTGGGTCGTTATTTGCGGTTTACTGATGGTTAGTAATGTTAAGTATTACAGCTTTAAGGAATTTGACAAAAAGAAAGTACCGTTTGTGGTTCTTATCATTGGTGTGCTGGTCATGAGTATTGTGCTTTATGACATCCCTGTTGGTATTTTAGCGATCGGTATTATTTATGCTTTATCAGGTATCGTGACTACGATAAAAGCAAATTTTAAACACTAAATTTGATGTCTTCCATATCTTATTTTAGACTGCTATTAATTATTTTCAAACTTTAATCATTTAAGTTAGTTAATGCTAAAACAACTCTAAGTATATCTTGTAAGAGCCGCTTATTTATTAATAAGCGGCTTTTTTGTGTCTTATAAAAAATCATTATTCTCTTTATAACTTGTATGCCGTCATACATAGGTCATTGAAGTTATCTATATTCAACAGATAACTTCAATAAATAAAAACTCTGTACGCATACATGTCATAGCCAGTATTTTTTTCTAGCATCACGATATATTCTTCAAAGGATATATTTATATGTTACACATTAAAAACAATGACTTTACAATCAGCATATAATATTACAATATGTATCCATAACGTTTCTTTTTATATCCAAATAGAATATAAATATTTCTAGAGATGAGAGGTTCACCTCTTAAAGTTTTAAAAAGAATGTCTCAACCTTCTATTGGACATGCCGTTCATGGAATGCCCCAATCAATAGCTTCTTTGTTTAACTGTTTATCAACACTAACGTCTATGCCTAATAGTGCTAGCCCAACGATCAGTCTATTTGTATAGTCATCATACAGTTGCTTCGATAGTGGCTTTACATATACAGGATACTCTAATGCTAAACCATGTCTACCGCGTTATCTTCAATCGTTCAACAGGCTGCTATGTTGCAGTGAGTGAAATCACCAAATCTGGTGGCAAATCTAGTAAGTCATCTACGGTGGGTACTGTGACAGCTAGCACGACAGGAACAACGTTACGTCGTCAAGCGATCGCTGTAGCGATAGGAAGTGCATTGGGACTGATATCGGTGAGTAGTCAGGCAGATGTGTGCAGAACCTCGTCGATATCTGGATTTCCATCATCAGATCCTACATCTTCTTTATCAAATTCTTCTATAGCTTGTGGCTTTAACAACAGTACAGCATCAAATAATTTTAGCACAGCAATAGGGTCTGTAAACACTGCTTCAGGTTATGCGAGCACAGCTATAGGACATAGCAATAAAGCTTCAGGCGCCTTTAGCTCAGCCATAGGGTCAAATGCGACCGCTAACATTGATAATAGTATTGCCTTAGGAGAGGGAAGCGTTACTACAGCCAATGCAGGTGTGACAGGTTTTAACGCAGGTACGAATACCGATGCCACATGGCGATCTACTCGCGCTGCTCTCAGTATCGGAAATACTAATGCTGGTTTGACTCGTCAGATTACAGGCGTTGCCGCAGGTACGACAGATACCGATGCGGTCAATGTGGCGCAGCTTAAGCAAGTCGCAGAATCAAGCGGTGATACTACACGCTATGTCAGTATTAACTCAACTGAGACGGGCGCAGGCTCTAATCGTGATAATGATGGCGCAACAGGTGCGAATGCAGTAGCAATTGGGGTAGGTAGTGAAGCCTCAGGTAGAGATAGCGTAGCGGTGGGTCGTAGCAATGAAGCCTTAGGTTCTCAAAGCTCAGCGATGGGTTTTGGCAACACAGCCTTAAGTATCAACAGCTCAGCGATGGGTCTTAGTAACACCGCCTCAGCTACCAACAGCTCAGCACTAGGTAGTAATAACAAAGCCTCAAGCAGTGGTAGCTCAGCGTTGGGTAGTTCCAATGAAGCTTCAGGATTCTTTAGCTCAGCGGTGGGTTATGCTAACGAAGCCTCAGGCGATCGTAGCTCAGCGGTAGGTAGTGATAACGAAGCCTCAGGACGTTCCAGCTCAGCGATGGGTCGTTTGAACACAGCCTTAGGAGACTTTAGCTCAGCAGTAGGTTTTAGTAACACAGCCTCAGGTAATGACAGCTCAGCGCTAGGGAATCGTAATACAGCCTCAGGTTTTAATAGCTCAGCGTTAGGTAGTTCTAACACAGTATCAGAAGCAGGTGCGACTGCCATTGGTAGTGGTAGTCCTTTTACACGAGTTCCAGTAGCAGGCGCCGTCGCACAAGCTGACTTTACCGCTGCGACCACGCCTATACAGACAGATAGTCAGAATCGACGCTTTAAAGACGATGGTAATGGTGGTCGAATTTTTGAGTTTGCAATGAGTGACTATGAAGACTTAGGCATAGGCGCAACCGCGAGTGGTATCCGCGCAACAGCGGTTGGTAATACCTCAGTCGCTAGTGCTCGTGATAGCTTAGCGATGGGTACAGGATCGACGGCTAACATTCGTAATAGTATTGCACTAGGATCACAAAGCGTTACCACAGTTGACGCAGGCGTACAGGGGTTCGGTGCGGACACCAGAACTACGCCAGTATGGCAATCAACGCTAGCGGCAGTCAGTGTCGGTGATACTAGCGATGCTGATCCTGCTAACTGGCAAACCCGTCAAATCACAGGCGTGGCTGCGGGTACGACTGATACCGACGCGGTCAATGTGGCGCAGCTGAAGCAAGTCGCAGAGTCAAGCGGTGATACCACGCGTTACGTGAGTATTAATTCAAATGAGACGGGCTTAAGGTCTAACGCTGACAATGATGGGGCCACAGGTTTAGATGCAGTAGCAATTGGGGTCTATAGTAGAGCCTCAGGTACTGAGAGCTCAGCAGTTGGTTATAGCAATGCAGGATCAGGAGACTTTAGTTTAGCAATAGGTGTTTTTAACACAGCCTCAGCAGATTTCAGCTCAGCAGTTGGTTATAACAACACAGCTTCAGGAAGTTCCAGTTCAGCAATGGGGATGGGTAATACCGCCTCTGGAAGTTCTGGCTCAGCAGTAGGTAGTTCGAACACAGCCTCAGGAAGTTCCAGCGCAGCAATGGGGATTGGTAACAGGGCCTTAGGAAACGCCAGCTCAGCAGTAGGTCTTCGTAACGTGGCCTTAGAAAGTTCTAGCTCAGCAATGGGCGTTGGTAACACAGCCTCAGGTAGTTCTGGCTCAGCACTAGGTAATAATAACACAGCCTCAGGTTTTGTAAGCTCAGCATTGGGTAGTAGTAATACAGCTTTAGCCAATAGTAGCTCAGCAGTTGGTTATGACAATGAAGCTTCAGGAGGTTTCAGCTCAGCAATGGGTAGTAGCAACATAGCTTCAGCCAGTGGTAGCTCAGCGATGGGTTATGTCAATAAAGCCTCAGGTAATGATAGCTCAGCATTGGGTCGTGCAAATGAAGCCTCAGGCAACAATAGCTCAGCGCTGGGTCGTAGTAACACAGCTTCAGGTAGCTCTAGCTCAGCTATGGGTCGCGATAATAGAGCCTTAGGTAGTGATAGTGCAGCGATGGGTTATGAAAACGTAGCCTCAGGTACTGCTAGCTCAGCAGTAGGTATTTTCAGTGAAGCCTCAGAAGCAGGCGCTACTGCCGTTGGTAGTGGTAGTGCAAATCCGATTATAAGAGTGCCAGTAGCAGGCGCTGTCGTACAAGCTGACTTTACCGCTGCGACCACGCCTATACAAACAGACGATTTCAATCGCCGTTTTAAAGATAATGGTAATGGCGCTCAAATCTTTGAGTTCGCAGATGCAGACTATGAAGCTCTCGGCATAGGCGCAACCGCGAGTGGTATTCGCGCAACAGCGATTGGTAACTCATCAATCGCCAGTGGTCGCGATAGTATCGCGATGGGTACAGGATCAACGGCTAACATTCGTAACAGTATCGCTTTAGGTAGCCAAAGCGTCACCACAGTTGATGCGGGCGTAAAGGGATTCGGTGCGGACACTAGAACCACACCAGTATGGCAATCAACGCTAGCCGCAGTCAGTGTCGGTGATACTAGCGATGCTGATCCTGCCAACTGGCAGACCCGCCAAATTACAGGCGTGGCAGCAGGTACGACAGATACCGATGCAGTCAATGTGGCGCAGCTGAAGCGTACAGAGACCAACTACAGCACAGCGTTGGGAGGTGGTGCGTCTTTTGGTGCTAATGGCGCTTTTCAAGCACCAACTTATCGTATCAATAAGACTGACTACAGTGATGTCGGTTCAGCATTTACCGCAGTGGATGGCAGGTTGACAGATTTGCAAGGACAAATAACCAACATCGCATTAACCCCTGGACCTAAAGGGGACAAAGGCGATCAAGGTGAAACTGGCCCTCAAGGTCTAGTAGGGTCTGACGGCATCAATGGAACAAATGGTATTGACGGTCAGAATGGTACTAATGGCGTAGACGGCATTAATGGTCAAGATGGTGCACAAGGTCCAGCAGGGTCTGACGGCATCAATGGAACAAACGGTATTGACGGTCAGGATGGTGCTAGTGGCGTAGACGGCATTAATGGCCAAAATGGTGCTGATGGTGCTGATGGTGCACAAGGTCCAGCAGGTCAAAACGGAACAGATGGTTTAAATGGCACTAATGGTGTTGATGGGATCAACGGTCAGAATGGTACTAATGGCGTAGACGGCATTAGTGGTCAAGATGGTGCTGATGGCACTAACGGTAAAGACGGTGTTGATGGTGCTCAAGGACTTACAGGTCAGGATGGTATCGACGGCGCTAAAGGAGACAAAGGTGATTCAGGTATTAGCGAAGAAGCTAAAATTGAATTAGAAAGTAAAATCGAAGACAGCCAAGCTCGATTCTTTAGCGTTAATGGCGCTAGTGGCAGTGAAGATGCAGGTAATTATAACGGTAATGGCGCTACTGCTGACGGTGCGATAGCAATCGGAGTTAACGCTCAATCTAAAGGTAAGGATAGCATCGCCATAGGCACTAATAATACAGTGACTGGCGATCAATCTACCAGCGTGGGTAATGGCAACATCGTTTCAGGTGATCGCTCAGGTGCATTTGGAGATCCTAATATTGTTGGTGGTAACGCCAATTATGCAGTTGGTAACGACAACATCATTGGTGATACTACCAGTAACTCAGTAGTACTAGGTAGCAACGCAACAGTGGGTGCTACAGCGGCAACAATTGATACCAATAGTTCACCAACTTTTGCGAACGAGACTAATGCCTCAAACTCCGTTGCTATCGGTGAGTCGGTGAACGTCCAAGCAGCCAATGCAGTGGCTATCGGTGCTAATAGCAGTGTGACTAATGATAACTCTGTCGCGTTAGGCGCAGGATCACAGACCAGTGCTGATAACACCGTATCGGTGGGTAGCGCGGCTAACCAGCGCCGAATTACCAATGTTGCCGCTGGTGTTGACTCCCATGACGCAGTCAATCTGGCACAGAGCCAAGCAGGCGATAGTCAAACTTTAGATACTGCTAATGACTATACCAATCAGCGTTTTGCAACAATCGATCAGAACTTAAACTCATTTAGGGGCGATGTGGATTCACGCTTCAAAGAGCAAGATCAGCGTATCGATAAAGTCGGAGCGATGAGCGCTGCTATTCAAAACATGGGTACTAGTGTGAGTGGAATGAATCAGCGCAATCGCATAGGTCTAGGTATGGGCTTCCAAGGAGGCGAGCAAGCAGTAGCTATCGGTTATCAGCGTGTAGTTTCTGATAATACATCATTGACCTTTAGTGGTGCCTTTAGTGACGATGAATCATCTGCAGGGGTAGGTGTAGGTTTTGGCTGGTAAATAAACGACTAAATCAATCAATACCTCTCTAATCTACATATTAAGAAAAGCCAGTTCTGAACTGGCTTTTCTTAATTCCTATAAGGCTTATATCGTCCTACTAGCCATTTGATAGCAATGTTTTGTACATACAATACTCTCAGTGCGCTGGTTCAAATGTTTAAAATAATAGTCTAAAATATATAAACTGATGCTATCTAGCTAAGATAAGTCTATCAAACCCCTTGACCCAGTCTTAAAACCCCGTATAATGCGCCCTAGTCGAAAGGGAAGGCTGTTTAGAATGAGTGATGAGACATTTACTTCAAACTAAATAGAAATTACCTCTTGACACAGG
>NZ_JBEFNJ010000004.1:0-417520 GCF_051970285.1 Psychrobacter sp. ASPA161_6 | reverse complement strand
CTTGCAAATATAGACAGTATATAGCGTTAGACCCTACGTCAGCATGAATAATGTCCATTACACCTAATTTCTAGAATCTTAAACGACGAGCTCGCTCATACAGATAGTCATCTGAGTATTGATTAACATCTTTTAGAAGGGCTTCATTGGGTATGCTGGTTGGCGCTTTGACTCTAGTGGTTTGGATGCTTGGATCTATAAGCCAGCGCTGTAGTGTACTCTTGCTGATATTGTAAAAAGTACAGGCCTGACGGATGCTCATGTCTTTTTGCTTAATGTTTTTGATAACTTGTGCTCGAAAATCTGCTGAGTAGGTCATCTTTTATATTTCACTTTGCTTGGTTTAAAAGTATTGTACCTTTTCTATTTTGGACTGACTATAATATAATCTAGCTCGTGATTCCATTCGCGCAATGAAATTAAGAGGGTTATGAAAATAGGGGCAATAAACATTTTTTGTTTAAAACATAGTGGGCAATCATGCCGATAAGAATACCCCAGAATACAGAACTAAGACCTAAAAAGCTCATGCCGGATGCCGTCGCCAAAAAAGTAATTAATGCAGCGTCTCTTTGTTCGTCGTTTTTCATAGCAATTGTGATATTGGCAGAAATAGCACCGATAAGTGCGAGTCCAGCTAAGGCGGCGACCAACTCCTTTGGTAATAAGCTGAATACCATCACAATACTACCAGCAAACAAGCCGCCTAATAGATAAAAGATACCATTTGCTACTCCTGCAATGTAGCGCTTTTCCTTGAGCTCGTGCGCATCTTTGCCCGTACATAGGGCAGCGGTGATGGCTGCTAGCACAATGGTGATGCCACCAGCACAGGCAACCGCCAATGAGGCAAGGCTTGCGACACTTACAATGGGCTTGGCTGGTGTATCGTAACCGCTGAGATTTAAGATAGCCATACCGGGTAAAAATTGTCCGGTTAAGCTGACAAGGATAAGAGGGATAGCAAGGTTAAAGGTGGCGTTCCATGACCATTCAGGCCAAATAAGCGTAGGTATGGTGATGGCTAAATTCATATCGATAGGGTTCATCTTGCCGAAGATAACACTTAAAATGACTCCGCAGAACAGTACCCAAATCATGGTATAGCGCGGTGAAAAGCGTTTGGCAAATAAGTAGCAAGCGAGCATGCTAAAGACGATAAATGGCATCGTGTCCGTTGCAACAAACAACTCTAAGCCAAATTGAAACAAAATGCCAGCCATCATGCCAGCAGCAATGCCGTTCGGAATCCATTGTAGAATTTTGTCAAATGAGCCAGTTACACCGACCAAAAATATCACAATCGCTGAGATAATATAAGCGGATATTGCCTCATTAATACTCATCTCTGGAAATACGATTACCAGTAGAGCCGTACCGGGTGCTGACCAAGCGGTGATGATAGGAGTTTTGTATTTAATAGATAGAAAAATGCCAGATACGGCTGCCCCAATTGAGACGCCCCAAATCCAAGATGCCATCATTGCATCTGAGACTTGAGCTGCTTGTGCTGCCTGAAAAAAGATAATCAAAGGCCCAGCATATGAGATAAGAACGGCTAGAAACCCTGCAACGGACGCGGAGAGCGACCAGTCTTCTTTCAAAGTTTGAATTACAGTTGCCATATTGCTTCCTTGCAAATCAGCACTAGTCATATAACACAGCCTATTCAAAATAAAAGAGGTACGCTATAAAAGGGGTACGTTTACTGCTGGTATAAATTTTCCTCGCTTGCTGTGCGCTTTGCCAGACAGAGGCTTCGTAAAATTCATCCCAGCAGCCTTGTGCTCTTTTTAAATTGAATCCACTATAATAATTTGAACGCTGTTTAAACGTTGTGTTGCCTAACTTAAAAGCTCAGTTGATGTGGTTAGCCTTCGTCGCCACCACCCACAGGAATGGTACTCCCAGTGATATAGGACGATTCATCTGACGCTAAAAATACAATCGCATTGACTTGCTCATCTATCGTACCGTAGCGTTTCATAAAGGTGCGATCAATGGTCTGATCAACGACCGCATTCATCCATGATTTTTCATCATAGGTTAAGGGCTTGGCGTTACGTGGAATCTTTCTGGGTGGAGCTTCAGTACCGCCAGTTGCCACTGCATTCACTCGGATACCATCATTTGCATACTCAAAAGCAAGCGATGCAGTCATGGCATTCACGCCGCCTTTCGCAGTCGAGTAGGGTATGCGATTGATACCGCGCGTTGCGACAGATGATACATTGACGATAGTACCAGACTGCTGCTCAATCATCGTTGGTAATACCGCACGGCAACACCACAATGTCGGAAATAATGAACGACTGACTTCTTTATTAATATCTTCTTCTGAAAAGTTGACGAAGGGCTTCATCCATATTGCGCCGCCAACATTATTGACCAGCACATCAAACCCCGATATTAATAGCGTCACCTAAGAAAAGTAAGTTTCATACCTCAGTTCTCTGAACTATATAAATAATAGCATATAGAGATTTTCTGACTTGTCAGAGTAAGATTATTACATGGCATATGCATATATAGATGAGATTTTAAACACCATGATATTAACGGATTTGCTACCTAATAAATTATAGTTTCAATCAGAACTTAATCTACTTTGGCGTTAACTATTTCTAGTATTGATCTCAATTTTCAGTATAGCTCTACTATAAAATTGACTACGTTAGTGTATTTATAACGACTCTAATGTTTGCTGACATGCTTGAGCTAAATAAGGGTCAACACTGTCCTGTTTAAGCAGCCATTTAATATAGCCAGCACCTTCAGAGCTCGTAGCTAAATCTGAAATAGCCTCACCCTTATGCTTACCAAAACCTAAATGCGTAGGTATACGTGCCATTTGGCTAAACTTATACAAGCTTTCTATATCACTTATCTCATGACCTTGGCTATTGGCCAAATCAATCAAACTACCAAGTGATCCCTGCCGTCAAATCCTTACACATAAACTTGGGAGATTTTAGTTACGCAGCTTGACGATAATAATCAAACCACACCTGTCTTGGCGATTTATAGCCTAAACCCTTTCTAATTCTAGTTTGGTTGTAAACAAGCTCAATATATTTAGTGATATCACTGATGGATTCGAATCTTATTTTATAGTCTTGGTGATACACCAGTTCATTCTTTAATATCTCCGGAAAGCTCTCTCTATAAGTGCATTATCAAAGTAATTACCATGCCTAGATATTGAGCCCCTAAATTTATGCTACTTAATGATCTGAACCGCCCCAGTATTGTTGGAGACTAAACATGCTGAGAGAATACGACATACACTCCTGACATTAAAGAACGCGCCGTTCGCATGCTGATAGAAGCAGTGAGCGACTATCCTTTCACATGATCAACCATTCAAGCTATAGCGTCAAAGATTGGCTGTACGCCTGAAACCCTGTAATCATGGCATAAAAAGCACATAGATCAAACTATTCCTGCCTCAGTACAAGCTCAAAGCCAAAAGCAACGTATTAAAGAGCTTGAACGCGAAAATAGAGAGCTCAAGCAAGCCAACTAGAAATATGCAAGGCTGCTGCTTTTTTCGCCCAGGCGGAGCTCGAACGCCCACCAAAGTGATGGTCGATTTTATTGATAACCATAAAGATAGTTATGGGATCAAGCCAATCTATCGAGTACTACCGATTGCCCCATCAGCCTATTACCGTGAAAAATATTTAGCTAATAGTCCAGCAAAGCGCTCTTTACGCCAGCAGCATGATGAACTTCTATATTAGCGAGATTAAGCGTATTTGGCAGGACAGTAAGTCTCGCTATGGTATGCGTAAAGTCTGGCGGCAGATGAAGACGGATGACATTCGTGTGGCTCGTTGTACGGTAGAGCGGTTAATGACTCAGTATGAGCTGCAAGGGATTTGGCGTGGCAAAGGCAAGATTACCACCAACCGCCGTGATGGCCAGAAGCGCGCAGAGGACCTAGTCAATCGTAACTTTAAGGCTCATTGTCTTAACCAGCTGTGGGTTGCGGATTTTACTTACACCAAGACCATGAGCGGCTGGGTTTATACCGCTTTTATTATTGATGTATTTGCTCGTACTATTGTGGGTTGGAAGGTATCGAATCGTATGAATACTGATATGGTGATGGCAGCTTTAAATCAAGCGATAGTAGAGAGGAATAAGCCAAAAGATGTAATTCATCATAGCGATAGAGGCGTTCAGTATTTATCTAATCGTTATACCGATAGAATGGCTGAGGCTGGTGTTATCGCTTCTGTGGGTATGACTGGTGATTCATACGATAACGCATTGGCCGAAACGGTCAACAGGCTTTATAAGTCTGAGGTCATTCATTATTTAAAGCAGATCTGGAACGGTGTCAACGATGTTGAATTGGCAATCCTTGAATGGGCAGATTAGTTTAGTAAAACACGACTGCATAGCACGATTGTTTATGTGTCACCTTTCGAATTTGAAAAGCGGTGTTATACTAATCTTAATCTGTCAGGCATTGCTGCCTGACTCAAGTAAATCAACCTCCGATATAATCGGGGCAGTTCATAAATGTATTCAGCCAAACTAAAAAGACTGAGCCCTGTGTAATACAGAACTCAGTTCCTAGTTCAAACTTAAATACTCATGATCTAGGTATCAATTTAAGGTTGAGAGTCTTGTTAAACTGAGCATTAAATCACGATTTTTGCGGATCGAATTGTTTTTCTTTAATAAACAAGGCTGGAATTATACCGCAGATAAAGTACGCACCTCCCATCACTACAAAACCCATACCAATTGAACCACCACTTGCAAGGTAACCAATCACTGCAGGCGCAGTTGCTGCACCGATGCGTCCCACATTGTAAGCGCCACCCATGGCCGTACCACGTATGAGCGTTGGGAAGCTTTCGGCCATATATGTAGCATTTACACCGTAAGGAATACCGTATAAGAAGCCAAAAGTCACCAGTAAATAAAGAATATTGGCGGGTGAGTTATAAAACACAATTAGTGGTAGGAAAAGGGCTGTACCAATGGCACCAAAAGCATAGGTAGAGCGACGACCCACTTTATCAGCCATATAGCCAGCTAAGATTTTACCAAAAATCATCGCAGCATACGTACCAACCATATAAGAAGTCATTTCTTTGAATTTTAAACCCAACTCACTTTCTAAGTAAGTCGGCATCCAATTGTTTACGCCATAGTAACCAAACTGGAGGAAACCTGCAGTCAAAGCCCAAAGGATGAACATATTGCGGTTACGTTTATCTTGAAAAATAGTTGTCCATGTTGATGGCGTATTAACTTCTTTATTCGTACTTTCTTTTTTTAAGCGGTTTTCTTGCCATGAGGCTGGTTCTGGTACCAAAAAATGCATTAGAACAGCAATCAAAATTGGAATTGCAGCCACATAAAATAGCATACGCCAACCATGATCGGGGATAAGCCAACCTGCTAATAATGTGGCTACGATATAGCCCACAGTCCAGCCTGCTTGCAGCGTACCCAACACGGTAGTACGATATTTGGTCGGTACGTATTCTGCCATTAATGTATTGGAAGCAATGTATAGTGAACCTAAACCCAGTGAGGCAAAGAAACGCAATGTAGCAAATTCAACGTATGATCGGGTAAAGCCAAGACCACAAGTCAAGATTGAAAATAATAAGATGGAGATGACCACTACGCGCACACGACCAAAACGGTCGCAAGCCCAGCCGCCGAAAATACCACCAATGGCCATACCCAGTAAAGTAAAGCTGCCTAACATCCCTGCTTCAACCGACGTTAGTCCAAACTCAGCTATAAGACTACTCAAGCTATAAGACAAAAGCATTAAATCTGCACCATCAACCAATAAGGCAAGAAAGGCAAAGATAAAGGCTATTTTCCAAGTGTTTGGACCTATTTTGGATAAAGTGCTCTTCATAATTATAATCCATTATATATAAAGGGCTTAACCGTATTAAGCCAAAAAAATTTATTGAGCTACTTCACGAATCATATTTCGTGCGATAATTACTTGTTGAATTTGAGTAGTACCTTCATATAAGCGGAATAAACGCACGTCACGATAAAAACGCTCAATCGAATATTCACTGATATAACCAGCACCCCCATGAATCTGAACACAACGATCGGCAACACGACCGCACATTTCAGTAGCAAACATTTTTGCGCAAGAGGCTTCAGTACTAACTTCTTTACCTAAGTCACGTAAGCGTGCAGCATCAATTACCATGCACTTCGCAGCATAAATTTCAGCTTTTGAATCGGCAAGCATCCCTTGAATTAACTGAAACTGGGCAATCGCTTGTCCAAATTGTTTGCGCTCAACTGCATATTGCAGCGCATCATCCAACATTCGAGTTGTTGCACCAACACTGATGGCTGCAATATGAATACGACCTTTGTCTAAAACCTTCATTGCGGTTTTAAAACCTACGCCTTCAATTCCACCAATTAATGCAGATGCTGGAATACGACAGTCTTCAAAGATAACATCACAGGTGTGAGCGCCTTGTTGGCCCATTTTTTTATCACGTTTACCTAGTGATATGCCTACAGTTTGACTGTCGACTATAAAGGCGGAGATGGCTGCTGAACCTTTGAGTTGAGGGTTAGTTCGCGCCATGACGGTGAAGACCCCAGCGTGCGGTGCATTAGTGATATAGCGCTTGGTACCATTTAAAATGTAGTCATCACCATCTTTTGTTGCAGTAGTTTTTAAAGAGGCGGCATCAGAGCCTGAATCGGGCTCGGTTAGACAAAAGGCACCAATAATTGAACCACTTGCTAAGCGCGGCAGAAATTGCTGTTTTTGCGCTTCGGTACCATCGATAATCAAGCCTGATGAACCAATACCGTTGTTAGTGCCAATCAGCGAACGGAAGGCGGGTGAGGTACGACCTAATTCAAATGCTACATAAACTTCTTCTTCCATAGTAAGGCCAAGACCTTCGTATTGTTCAGGAATGGTTAAACCGAATAAACCTAGTTCTTTCATTTGCTCAACAATGGCTGCAGGAATTTCATCTGTTTTTGCAACTAGATCTTCATTGGGAATAAATACGCCTTCAACAAATTTACGTATCATATAGATTAATGAGTCCAGATTTTCCTTGTCGCGAATCATAAACTGTCCTTAAGTAGAGCTTTGAAAAAGTAATAAACTATAGATATAGAGCAACAGTATCAGCATAATATAAAGAATTTTAATTCATAAAACAATACTTTTTATGAATTAATATCGCAATGCGGTATTTATTACATGAAAGTTTTGTTTTTTAGAGCTATATACTATTGATACAATGGCTTTTAGGCTAAAAACTGATATTGATTTTTATAAAAATAGGTGTATATTGAGTTATTATATCGCTTAGCGAAACTAAAATGCTATTTTATCGCAGGGAATGTTTATAAAACAAAAGGAATTATTATGGGTGCTTTAGATGGAATTCGTGTGCTTGACCTAAGTCGAGTGCTTGCAGGGCCTTGGTGTGGACAGATTCTTGCAGATCTTGGTGCAGAAGTCATTAAGATAGAGCGCCCAAAATATGGTGATGATACACGCGCATGGGGACCACCATGGATGAAAAATGATCAAGGAGAAGACAGTCATGAAGCCGCTTACTATCAGTCAACTAATCGTAATAAACAATCAGTTGCTATTGATATCTCAACGGTTGAAGGCCAAGCCCTTATCCACGCACTAATAAAAGATACTGATGTATTAATTGAAAATTACAAAACTGACTCTTTGAAAAAATATAACTTGGACTACGAGAGCTTATCGCGAATCAACCCACGACTAGTATATTGCTCAATTACTGGATTTGGGCAGACTGGTCCACGAGCAGAGGAACCTGGCTATGATTTTATTATTCAAGGTATGGGTGGTTTAATGTCAGTTACCGGTGAAAAAGACAGTTTACCGGGTGGTGGGCCACAGAAACTCGGTATCGCCTTTTCTGATATAACCACTGGTTTATATGCCACAGTCGCTATTCAAGCTGCTTTATTAAACCGACATCTTAGTGGACTAGGACAGTATATTGATATGGCATTGCTAGATGTGCAAATCGCCACATTAGCTAATCAGGGTATGAATTATTTGGCGTCTGGTAAAGTGCCAACGCGTTACGGTAATGCCCATGCCAATATAGTGCCTTACCAAGTGTTTAAGGCCTCTGATCGAGACTTCATTATTGCATGCGGCAATGACAAGCAATTTGCTCAGTTGTGTGAGGCCATCGGTTTAGCTGATTTACCCCAAGATCCAAGGTTTAGTAGCAATGCACAGAGAATCAATCATCGCACCGAAGTCACCACGCTTCTTGCGGCACACTTTGCAACGCGAACGGCAGATGAGTGGGTGTCAGCTATTCAGACAGCGAAAGTACCAGTCGGGTTAATTAATAATCTTGAGCAAGCCTTCAAAGAGCCGCAAGTAATGGCTCGTAATATGTTGATCGATATGCAACATCCTGAGTCTAAGAATTTGACATTAATTGGTTCACCGATCAAGATGTCCAGAACACCAGTTGAATATCGTCAAGCACCCCCAACTTTAGGGCAACATACCGATGAAATTTTATCTCGTATAGCGAGTCAAGAGGAGTTGGCTAAGTTGAGAAAAAACAACGTAATTGGTTAGTTCACTTGCACTTAAACAGCCTGATATATGTAATCCTAATTGGTGATTTTGCTATTGTGTATCTAAATAGCTTATAATTCCCACTATGCGAACAATTAATATTAAGTAGACTGTGTGACTATGAGTGATGTTACCCCTGATAAAAAAACTGAAAAGATAGTGTCTGTTTTAAGACATGAATTACTACATCCTATTGAAGATATGTTGGATGAGGAGGATCGTCAGTTTATTACTGCTCTAGCACGCGGCCTAGAATTACTACGCTGTTTTTCTACTGAACAAACAAATCTTGGTAACCAAGAGTTGTCAAAAATGACTGGCTTGCCTAAGCCCACCATTACGCGATTAACCCATACACTATCTCGATTGGACTATATTAAACAAGTTCCAAATTCGAGTAAATTTCAGCTTTCTGCAGGCGTGTTAGCACTCGGTTATTCTATGCTATCGAATGTTTCAATTCGTTCGGTCGCACAACAATATATGAAAGATTTGGCTGATTATACCGGGGCTGCTGTAGCAGTAGCAACAAGGAATCGTCTAAATATGATTTATTTGGACGTAGTGCAAGGTGTAGGTAATGTCACTATGCGTCGCCAAGTAGGAAGCTATTTACCGATTCATTTGAGCTCAGCAGGAAGAGCTTGTTTAGCAGCAATGCCAGCAGATGAGCGTGATTTTTTATTGGATGCTATTCGTATTAAATACAAAGAAGATTGGATTAAAATCAGGCGTGACTTAGACAAAGCCTTTAAAGACTACCAAGATTTTGGTTATTGCTTTTCTATTGGTGATTGGCATAAAGGAGTCAGCTCTGTAGCAGTACCCTTAATGCATGAACAGCATGGTTTGTTAGTTTTTAACTGTGGTGGTCCAAGCTTTGTAATGAAACGTGAGAAACTGGAAGAAGATGTTGCACCACGTTTGCTGCTTATGGTTAATAATATTAAATCTGAAGTAGTTAATTTAATGTAAACCCTGATATTAATAACATCACCTAAGAAAATTAAACTCAATTCTTAAGCCCTACATACTATATGAGTAATAGTATGCAGGGCTTTTTTGATCTACCAAATTAAAGTTAATTTATTAGATGTGTAGCTATTATTGATATTTCTAACACCATAATATTGAAGGATCTATTGAGCTATTCTGAAAAAAATGTAGAGATAAACTTGAGAGATTTTAATTAAGTGTTTTGACGGTAAATATCAAGCCATATTTTCCAGTATTAGCATAATAAAATTGGACTGGACTGCCCGAGATTAAATAATCTGAAAAAATAAGACAGTTAAACGACAACCTGCACTTCTGAGCTTAAATAGCGCGCCGTTCGCATGCTGACTGAAGTAGCAAACGGCTATTTTTCACTCAGATGGCTATCCAAGCCATAATGTCAAAGATGGGCATCTCATCTGAAATCCTGCGATCATGGCATAAAAAATACATAGACCAAGCCATTCCTGTCTCAGTGCAAATGCAAAGCTTAATCCAATCATCAAAGAAGCTTCCTATATAGTCAGGGTGGTTCAGATAACAAAGTATTAAATAATTTTTATATAGTTAGGTTTTACTAAAGTTTAGACAATAAAAACCCTTATAAGCTAATAGCTGTAAGGGTTTTTGTATATTAGGCCTATTATCAATTAAGCTTAATAATTAAAATAAGTTAATCAAAATTGATTGATAGGTTGATATGATAGTAAATATTTTTCTTTCACTGAGAGTTATATGTAACACCAGTAAACTTATATTGATCTTACTTATCAAAATCTAATAAATTATAATTAGCTCTTTACATTACAGCTTCTGAAGTGACAATTACTTGGTTGAACCGCCCCGACTATATCGGAGAGTGTTTTACTTGAGTCAGGCAGCAATGCCTGACAGGGTTAAACTGTCATAATACCGCTTTTCAAACTCAAAAGGCGACACATAACTAATCGTGCTATGTAAACGTGTTTTGTTGAACCAATCGACCCACTCTAAAGTAGCCAGTTCAACATCATTCACGCCTTGCCACTGCTGTTTTAAATAATCAATCACTTCCGTTTTATAGAGCCCGTTAACCGTTTCGGCCAACGCATTATCGTATGAATCGCCTGTTGTGCCAACAGATGCAATGACGCCAGAGTCCGTCATCTTATCGGTATAGCGAATAGATAAGTACTGAACCCCTCGATCACTGTGATGAATCACATCTTTAGGATTGTTTCTATCTGTTATCGCTTGATTTAATGCTGCCATTACCATATCAGTGTTCATACGATTCGATACTTTCCAGCCGACGATAGCGCGAGTAAACACATCAATAATAAAAGCGGTATATACCCAGCCACTCAGTGTCTTGATATAGGTACAGTCAGCAACCCAAAGCTGGTTAGGGCGATGAGCGCTAAAGTTACGATTGACCAAGTCATCAGCACGCTTTTGGTCGTCACGGCTATTGGTTGTGATCTTGCCCTTGCCGCGCCAAATGCCTTGCATACCATACTGCTTCATTAAACGCTCTACGGTGCAACGAGCAATGCGTAATCCATCTGCTTTCATCTGCTGCCAGACTTTACGCACACCATAACGGCATTTGCTGTCCTGCCAGATGCGTATAATTTCACTGAGGTAGAAGTCGTCATGCTGACTGCGCAGTGAATGCTTGTGTGGGTTGTCGCTTAAGTCTTGAGCACGATAATAAGTTGACGGGGCAATCGGTAATACTCGACAGATTGGCTCGATCCCATAATTATTCTTATGATCGTCGATGAATTGAACCATTATCTGGGTGGACGGTCGAGCTCCGCCTGGGCGAAAAAAGCGGCAGCCTTACGTATAATCTCATTGGCTTGCTTAAGCTCTCTATTTTCGCGCTCAAGATCCTTAATACGCTGCTCTTGACTTTGAGCCTGAATATTTGCAGGAATAGTTTGATCGATGTGCTTTTTATGCCACGAGCGTAGAGTTTCAGGTGTGCAGCCAATCTTAGAGGCAATGGCTTGAGTCGCTGACCAGGTGGAGGGATAGTCACCTGCCGCTTCAATCAGCATGCGAACGGCGCGTTCTTTAATCTCAGGAGTGTAGTTTCGTGTGTTCATCGTCGTATTCTCTCAGAATGTTGAGTCTCCGACAATACTGGGGCGGTTCAAGGTGTAATATATAGGTTTGCTTGTTTACCTATGGACTTATAACTACCACTTAAGTCTTTTATATGATCATCGCTGGCTTGCAAGTCACTTGGAAGTACCCATTGCTTACCAGAACTCATTCTCCACCTTTCTTCGAGTAGAGCCTGTAAAACATCACTAGTAGGCATATGATAATCAGAACCGTTTTTGGTATCTTTGAATATTATCCTGCCAGCTTTAAGGTCGATGTCAGACCACTTTAAAGACTGTACTTCGTTTAAACGCACACCAGTAAACATGAAAAATAGCATGATATCTCGTGCATTGTTACTATGAGGTGCTTGCATGTGTGAGCTTCTATCAACATAATTTAAAAGCGTTTTAAGGTACGTACCTAAATATTCTCCTTCGATATAATTTAAAAGCGTTTTAAGGTACGTACCTAAATATTCTCCTTCGATATAATTTAAAAGCGTTTTAAGGTACGTACCTAAATATTCTTCTTCGATATGTTTGGTACGTGGCTTAACTCTATTCCAGTCTTTCTTAGCATTGAGTATACGTATAGGTTGCTCTTTGATTAAAAAGTCTTCGTCATCATCTAAAAAGCTATCACGGCAATAATTCCAAATGGATCTCAGAGCTCTCATAGTTGCATTAGCCTGAGCTTCGCTATGCTTGCTTATCTCTTTATGTTTATCACTTATCATTGACTTAGTAATATCATTTAGAGAGATATTTAGCCAGTCTTTCAGCTTATTTAGTATTTGACGGTCATAAGTGGTAATAGTGCCTTTAGCTAAGCCCGTCTTCGTTGATTTAAAGTAGTCATAAGCTTCTTGCAGTGTTGGCACATTATTGGTCTTATCCTTCGGATCTTCTAGGTTCTCATGAAGCCCGTCATAAACATGCATACCTTTTTTTATATTTGCCATCATTATGCTGGCTTTTTCACGTGCTTCGGTTAGCGTAATCAAATGTGTTTCTTCTACTTCATCTCGATATAGCTTTCCATTTATACGCTTATGTAATGTATAGCGCTTTGATTGCTTACCTACACGTAGTGCAAATCCAGTTAATACATCATCCATATAGATATCAGTACCTTTAGCGGTATAGTCTATTGAATCAATAAATTTTTTGGTAAGCTTAACCTTCATATATCACCCATGTAGCAGTACATAACCATAGTGTTAGTAGTCATCATACTTTAATTACTACAAGGGTAAAAGTATCAAGATAGTATCAAAAAATTAATTACATCAATGTGTTTTCATGAAATTTAAGCAATAAAAAACCCTTACAAGCCAATGCTTGTAAGGGTTTGAATTTGGTGGGCCCAGTAGGACTTGAACCTACGACCAAAGGATTATGAGTCCTCTGCTCTAACCAACTGAGCTATGGGCCCTAACGCTAGACGGACAATGATACCTTATTTTTTGAATTTTTCAAGTAAAAGTTAACAAGTAGCGCAGAGTATTTGATGACTTGTTAATAACTGCCACCAGCCAACGTCAAACTACGCCCGCCATCAACCGCGATAATCTCGCCAGTCACATAACTTGCCTCAGCCAAATAGAGCACGCAATGGGCAATGTCAGCTGGTTTGCCTATTCTTTGCATAGGAATGGAGCTAATAATACTATGTTGTTGCTCATTATCAAGCGCTTGGTCGCTATCAGTCTCAGGTAATATATTGACCCCAGGGGCAACACCATTGACGCGCACATCAGGTGCCATATCGAGTGCGAGAGATTGCACCATCATCCGGTGAGCGGCCTTTGCCATGTTATAGACGGTATAAGTGCTGAATGGCTTATTATGTGCATGAATATCGAGGAGGCTAATGATGCAACCTTGCCGTGCTTTCAGATACGGATATAACGCTTGGCTTAAGAGTAAGGGCGCTTTTGCATTGGTCAAAAACAATTCGTCCCATTGTGCTTTTTCGATACTACCAAGCTGACTCGGATAAAACCGTGACGCATTATGTACTAGCACATCGAGCTGACCAAAACTTTCCATGATATTTTGAATGAACTGGCTAAGAGCCGAGCTGTCATTAACGATTGCCAAATCAGCGACGATTACCAAGGCACTATCGGCTCGATTTTCATTGAGCTCATCGGCTAGGGCATTGGCTTCTTGCTCACTATGATGACAATGGATAATGACACGGTAGCCTTGACGGTGTGCGGCTGTGATAATGGCGGCACCGATACGCTTAGCGCTGCCAGTCACCAGCATCACTGGTGCAACGGTATTTTCTGTTAAAGAGGTGTTAATTTTTTGATTCATAGTTAAGTTTTAGTAGACATTTGAGAGTGATTTTTAAGCCATCTTTTCAGAGGGTGTTAAAGACATATCGTGCGCTTGTAAGTGTTCAATTCTGGCTTGTCGCAATGCCGCACCAATCACTGGGCCTTTAAGGTCTGACTCGATATCTTTGACACCGATAGCATGGAAGCTGCCTAAGGCTAGCATCATCTCACGGTGCTGAGAGGCGAGTTGCAACACGTGGCTGGTCACTAGCAGTTGCGAGAGCTTATCAGGCTCTTTATGGGCGCTACAGGCTTGGATAAGGTCTATTTTTTCACTCGCACTAAGCTCATTTATACGCTTTAATTTTTCGCCTTGCTGCACGAATAAAGTCGCAAACTGAGTTTGAGCTTTTGGTGCTTTGGCGGTATTGCCTATTTCAATAATAGCTTTTGTGGCAGGCATCGTTTCACAGGGTGTTAAACCAAATAACGCTGGATTAAGACTGGACAGTAATAACGCCCAGCGTTGTGATAAGTTCAATTGCATTTGACCCGCGAAATACAGCGCGGTCTGTACCGTCTCTCGTATGTGACCATTAGCGCTCCACGTCTGATGTAAGGGCGCAAAGTATTCTGTTAAAGCATCGATTTCGAACAATTGCTGCCAGTATACCTGAGGAGAGACCTGCATCATTGCGCGGCTCGATTCTTGCCAAATACGCTCACTACTCAAATGTGACAGTTCGCCCGAGCTGACCAACTGGCGCATTAATGCCAAGGTCTCATCAGCAATCGTAAAGCCTAAGTCATAATAACGCCCATAAAAGCGCGCCGTTCTAAGCACCCGTAATGGATCTTCGTTAAAAGCGCTGGAGACATGGCGTAGGGTTTTGCTTTTTATGTCACTCAGTCCACCATAATAATCGACTACTTCGCCACTGATAGGAGTGTCGTCAGTGAGGCTCGTGACTTCGATTGCCATGGCATTGACGGTTAAGTCGCGTCGTTGCAAATCTTCCAACAGCGTCACTTCAGGGCTGGCATGGACACTAAAGCCCTGATAGCCTCGTCCTTGCTTGCGTTCGGTACGTGCTAGCGCATACTCTTCATGACTGGTCGGATGCAAAAACACAGGGAAATCTGCGCCCACTTGTTGAAATCCAGCAGCAATCATCTCTGCTACTGTCGCCCCAACGACAACGAAGTCTTTGTCTTTAATAGGACGATCTAGCAATCGATCACGTACTGCGCCGCCGACGAGATAAACTTGCATAATAGTTCCTATTTATTGACTTAATTGACACTAATGAAAGGGTGATTGACAAAAAAAACCAGTCAGCGCTTTTAATAAAGCACTGACTGGTTTTAGTATAGCAGACCATCTCCATAAATAAATTACAGTGATGGTGCTAATAACACACTTATACTATCGTTGAGCTATTTCTGAGCTTCGTTCTCTAAATCCTGAGCTTCAGTAACGGTCAGTGCAGTCATGTTGACGATACCACGTGCTGTCGCTGATGGCGTCAAAATATGCACTGGCTTATTAGTACCTAATAGGATAGGGCCAATAGAAGCACTGCCAGTTGCGGTTTTAAGCAGGTTGAAAGCGATGTTTGATGCATCAAGTGTTGGCAAGATGAGCAAGTTCGCTGCACCTTTTAACGGACTTGATGGCATGTCGTTTAGACGGATATGCTCATTCAGCGCGGCGTCACCTTGCATTTCGCCTTCGAATTCAAAGTCGACATTCATATTGGTTAGTAGCTCATGAACCTTACGCATTTTGACAGCGCTGGCACGGTTTGAAGCACCAAAGTTAGCATGAGAAACTAGCGCGACACGTGGCGTGATACCAAAACGACGTAACTGATCAGTTGCCAAGACCGTCATTTCAGCCAACTGTTCAGCCGTTGGATCTTCGTGGATATAGGTATCCGCGATGAAAATGTTACGATCTTGCATCAATACGGCATTCATCGCATAAAAGTCGTTCATACCTTCTTTTTTACCAATGACGCTTTCAACGTATTTTAGATGCAATTGATAATGGCCAAATGTACCACATACCATGCCATCTGCCGCACCATTTTCGACTAGCAAAGAACCAATCAGAGTCGTCTTACGGCGAACATCACGACGAGCAAGCTCAATGCTTACACCGCGGCGTTTGTTCTTCTCGTAGTAGCCCTGCCAGTAGTCTTTGTAGCGAGGATCGTCATCAACGTTGACGATGGTAATATTCTCGCCATCTTTTAGACGTAGGCCCAGTTTTTTGATATTGGCTTCGATAACTGAAGGGCGACCAACCAAGATAGGTTGTGCTAGCTTCTCATCCACGACGACTTGCACAGCGAGCAAGATATTGTTGTCTTCACCTTCACAATACACAATACGTTTTGGATCAGCTTTAGCACGAGCAAAGATTGGCTTCATCACAAACGCTGAGTTATAAACAAACTCAGACAGACGCTGACGATATGCTTGCATGTCATCGATAGGTAGCGTGGCAACGCCTGAATCCATTGCTGCTTTGGCAACAGCAGAGGCAATCTCAATGATTAGATTTGGCTCTAGAGGGCCTGGGATTAAGTAGTCACGACCAAAACTCTGCATCTTTTCGATGTTTCTAGCGCTGGTAGTTGGAGTAGCTTCGACGTGTGCCATCGCAGCGATTGCTTTTACGCAAGCGACTTTCATCTCTTCGTTGACGGTCGTTGCGCCAACATCCAATGCACCGCGGAAGATGTACGGGAAGCATAGCGCGTTGTTTACTTGGTTTGGATAGTCTGAACGACCAGTTGCCATGATGACGTCTGGACGTACCGCATGTGCCAATTCTGGCATGATTTCAGGTGTTGGGTTGGCAAGTGCAAAGACGATAGGGTCTTTTGCCATACGGCGTACCATATCTTCTGATAGTGTACCTGGCATTGATAGACCTAGGAACATATCGACATCGTCCATGACTTCTTCGATAGAAGTAGCCGTGATATCACGAGCATAGCGCTGTTTGGTTTCGTCAAGGTTTTCACGGCTAGTACTGATAATACCACGTGAATCTGAAACAATAATGTTGTTCTTATTAACACCAAGGGCGCAAATGATATCTAAGCAAGAAATGGCTGCTGCGCCTGCGCCTGAACAAACAATTTTAATCTCTTCAATTTTTTTGCCAGTAATCAACAGAGCGTTTAGCATGGCTGCGGCAACAATGATTGAGGTACCATGTTGATCGTCATGGAATACGGGAATGTTCATGCGCTTACGCAATTCACGTTCGATTTTGAAACATTCTGGTGCTTTGATATCTTCTAGGTTGATACCGCCAAATGTTGGCTCAAGAGAAGCGACGGCTTCAATGAATTTGTCTGGATCGTTTTGGGCAATTTCAATATCAAAAACATCAATACCCGCAAACTTTTTGAACAGAACCCCTTTACCTTCCATCACTGGTTTTGACGCCAACGGGCCGATATTACCTAAACCTAGTACGGCAGTACCATTGGTGATGACACCGACCAAGTTGCTACGCGCTGTATATTTGGCCGCTAATGCTGGGTCTCTTTGAATTTCAAGACACGGTACAGCAACACCTGGAGAGTAGGCAAGTGCTAGATCTCGTTGGTTGGCCAATTGCTTGATAGGGGTAACTGAGATTTTACCTGGTCTTGGAAACTCATGATAATGGAGGGCAGCTTGTTCAAACTGCTCTTTTTCCGTATTAGGGTTATCCGTATTCAAAGTGATATCGTCATTCATAATAATTGCCATGGTTGGAATAAATTGGAATAGATTAAATGGTGATAAAAAACTAACGCCGAACCCTCAAAAAACCATAAGATATGATAAGAAGAGGGCACAGTTACACTAAAAAAGGTAATGATCGATAAAAAGGTAATGATTGGCGCTTAGATTGCAGCGAAAAAAGCAATTTTGCAAAATAGTTATTCTAGCACTATTGACAATTCGCGCCTAGTCAATAGCCGTGAATTGTCCGAACAATATAATAAAATGATATTCATTATTTAGCTGGTTGATAATGCCAAAGAACAGAGGCAAATATCAACCTTAATTTTACAATGTTTTAAAATACTATCGAACAGTAGATGTATTAAGACGAGCAGCTAATGGGCATTTGCGGTGCGTGAGGTGCAGGCGGCGCACTATCTAAATCGGTAGCGATAGCTTGGACATCATAAGGATTGGCAAGTAGCTCGAATACACGATTAACTTCCTCGAATTGACCTTGTTCAGCGGCGGTAATGGCACGCTGAGCCATGCTATTACGCAATATATAAGCAGGATTGTTCGCTTGCATGTCATTGAGTGCTTGTTCAATAGACAACGGCTGTAATTGCGCCAGATAACGTGCTGACCAGTCTTGCCAAACTTTATTTGCTTCGTCGGTGAGCTCTGCCGTCATGGTAGACAGTAGCTGCTGCTCATAAGGATAATCGTTTGGCGCTACGAGAGCCAATAACGCCCGAAAGCTATTGGTATAGTCGAGTAAATTGTCTTCGAGAAAAGTGAGCCATTCAAAGGCCAACATTAAGCTTTCTTTTGCATGCGGCAATCCAAGTTTACGGCATAGCCCCTGCTGATAGTGCTGCATAAAGGTCGCCTCGTAAGGTGCCAAACAGTCAGCCAGCGTCTCACGCGTTACTCCCTCTAAGCGCATGAAGTGTGGTAGCCAAGTATTTAGATTCCAATGTCCGATAGCGGGCTGATTCTGATAAGCGTAACGCCCAGTGTGGTCAGAATGATTGTTAATCCATGCAGGATTGAAGCGCTCCATAAAGCCAAACGGCCCAAAGTCCAAGGTACTGCCCGTGATCGATAAGTTATCTGTATTCATCACGCCATGAGCGAAGCCAATCAGCTGCCAGTCGGCAATCATCCGTGCGGTACGCTCAACCACTGCGGTCAAAAACGCCAATACTGGTGTCTCACTTTGGCGGCACTCTGGGTAGTAAGTGTCAATCATATAGTCAGTAAATTCACTGAGTACATCAGGGGCGAAGCTGGCAATCCACTCGACATGACCCAATCGAATATGACTGTCAGCCACGCGCATCAATGCCGCACCAGCTTCTATGCGCTCACGGCGTACCCTTGTATCAGAGACCACAAAGCCCAAGGCGTTGGAGGAGGCGATGCCAAGCTGCGTTAATGCATGACCGCATAAATACTCACGAATGGTACTGCGCAACACTGCCCGTCCATCTCCCATCCGCGAGTAGGGCGTCAGGCCAGCACCCTTAAGATGTAAGTCTTGTGGTTGGTCGTTATTATCGAGCACTTGCGCCATCAATAATCCGCGCCCATCACCCAATTGACCAGCCCATTGCCCGAACTGATGACCCGCATAAGCCATGGCTAACGGTTTAAAATCTGCTGGCAGGTATTGACCACCGAGTATCTCAACCCAGCGTGCCATTAAGTCCTCATCGTCTGCCCAGCCCAGTTGCTGTGCCACCTGCATATTGAAGTGACCAATCCGTGGATTGTCTAGTGGCGTAGGAGGCTGTTTATGATAGAGACGCGTGTCTAGATTGACGTAGGTGTTTTGATAGCGCATGCAAGGCTTTCCCATCGAATAATATAATCGAATTATAAATTAAGTGACTTATTTGAGTGACTTGCTTACTATAGCATAGCCTTACCATTGCAGCGTTTCACTCTGTCCATCTCTTGTAATCTGCGCCTCTCAAGACTGTCTAATGAATCCTGTTGGATTTTATAAACCTCATAAATAAGTGCTATGAATAAACGTTAGATAAAAAAATCCCTCTATCTATTACAGATAAAGGGAAGGAAAAAAGTCAAAATAGAAAAGTCAGATTACTGTTAACGTTTAAGCCGCTTTGGCGTTATGACCAATAGAGCGAAATGCCGTCTTTAAATTGCTATTATGCTCAAGGATTTTTTGTTCAATCTTGGCATAGTCATTTTTCAGTATGTCTTCAGCTTCATGCAAGCGATCTGCAAACTCTGTCTTTTTCATCTCAATAGTCTTGGCTTTTAGTGCCTGCCATTCTTCTACTGTCTGGGTGAACGCATCAAATTCAAACTTAATACGATCTTGGAAGCTCTTCATTGCATGAGGTAGATCAATGCCGCCAACGGTTGCTGTATCAATTTTCTGTTGTGCTGCCTTAAACTGCATTTGCACTTCAGCATGCTTGATGGTCGTGTCATCTACTGTACGTAGATCTGTTGTCAGACCCAGCTTCGATAAACCTACAATCAACCATTTGGTTGGATCATACTGCCACCATTTCACGCCATTACGATAGTCATATTGGAAGAAGTGATGGTAATTATGGTAACCCTCACCCCACGTAAATATGGCCAAGAAGAAGTTATCACGGGCTGTATTAGTGTCCGTATAAGGACGGCTACCAAACATATGGCATAACGAGTTGATAAAGAACGTAAAGTGATGCGTCAATACTAAGCGTAGCAAACCAGCTATAACCAGCGTACCCCAGACATCACCCAATAACCAACCAATAGCAGCGACCATACCAACATTCAAGGCAACGACCCATAGACCGTAGTATTTATGCTGAATCTGTAACGTTCTGTCTTTGGTCAAGTCAGGAATATTTTTGTAGTCAAACTTGCCGCTAGGGTAGTTGCGTAGCATCCAACCAATATGACTGAACCAAAAACCGCGTTTTGCTGAATATGGATCATCCAAACGGTCATCTACATGACGATGATGAGTACGGTGACCTGATACCCAGTCAAACGCAGAGCCTTGCACCGCTAAAGTAGAACCAAGCAATAGGAAGTTTTTAACAATCGGATGCGCTTTATAAGCACGATGCGCCAATAGACGATGGTAACCGGTTGTGATGCTCATGCCCGTCCATACCATAAAGGCACCAAATACGCCCCAAACAGGCGCGCTCACGTCATGCGTAAATAAATACCATGGCGTAATAATGGCGGCAGCAATTGGTGTGGCTACCAAGATAGTCGCTGGAATCCAGTTGATCGGCGCTTTTGTGAACTCAAACTCACGCATATCAATGCTTTGCTCTTGTGTAGAAACGTCAGTTTTTGCAGAATCTGTCGCATAGTTGCGTTTTGCTACAGGTTGCTCATCAAAAGCAGCTTGCGCCTTTTTTTCGTCAAAACGAGTTTTAAAACGCGTTACTTGAGTGCTGGCAGTTTTTACAAGCGTGTCGCCAGATTTGATAGCGAAACGTAAGCCTTTAAGCGGTAAGCCAAGTGCTTTTTTTGCAATCATATAATATCCCTAACGGTATTAATTTAAGACACCATAGTACCTTAAAAACTAAGTAAAGTGAACACTTATACACTATAAAAATATTGCTAAATAACAATAACTTGTATCAATTATAGTATTCATTGCTGTAAATAACCGGTGACTTATCAGGCATAGCGTAAAAGTGTAAGTAGCACGATAGATATGTAGGGGGTGTGAGGTTTTTTCAAGAGGGGTGTCGGACCGTTAGTGTACCAATAGGTGGGTCGGAAAATCCGTAATAATCACATCAACCTGCCACGTTATTAGTGATTTAATGGTATCGATGTCGTTGACCGTCCACGCACTAACAGGCAAACCATAACGATGGCTGTTTTTAATGACGGACTGAGTTAGGAGCGGGTAGTGGATGCCCAGTCGACTACAGCCCAGTTGCAATGCGGTATTGGGCGCCGTTGCCAAGGCGTCAGGTGTGCGAATAAGCAAGCCGCGTGGGGTATGCATCAATAGCGGATGACGTTGCAAGCGAGCATGCAGCTCGACATCAAAGCTGGTCATCACCATAGGTAAGCTGGCAAGTGGCGTATCATTGAGGTTGTGTGCTAGCGCGTTAACCAACTGCGTATAATTGGTGCGCTCATGGGTCTTTATCTCAAGTTCGATATAGCGAAAATTGGTCAGTACATCATAAGTGCACGCTAAAGTCATGACTGGATATCCATACTGCCGATAGCGTTTAATCTCAGCGAGCGTTAACTGGTCGATATGCGATTGCTGACCACACATGCGTTCTAAGTTATCGTCATGGAACACAACCAATTGTCCATCAGCACTTAGCTGAACATCAAACTCAACCCCCGCTAAACCCCGTGCCTGTAAATGCTGCGCATGCTCAAAACCTGCCAAGGTGTTCTCGACTTCTTCACCGCGTGCACCGCGATGACCGAGCAAAAGCGTGTTGTTAAGATTTATCATAATGAGGAACTGTCGGCTATTTTTACGAGTAATGATATAGCGTCCAACCAACAGAATCTAATAAAATTCGCAAAATATTTTTTGCTCAGGCGTTGCCGTAGAGAGTGGTAATATAAAAAAGTAAGTTGATATTTGAAAGTCGTTTCAAAAAAGGTTTGTTGTAATTTTCCGCTAGAAATAAACTGTTGTTTAAAAATTATTAGCGATGATATAAGTATGTATTTGTTATGTTTTTGCAACCAAACATAGGTTTTGGGCAGAATGTTGGACATTATTTGTACAGTAGGGAGTTACACTAATGACCATCCTATTCAAACACCGTATAATAATCTGATTTTCAAATCTATCGCGGCAAATGTTGCGATCTGAATGTCAAATACCGTCCATCGCTGGCGGTAAGCATTAGTAAATTGGGAGTAAATTGAGTATGAGCGTAGCAAAAAGCAAGTGGATCAAATGGCAGCACGTCGCGGGTATTAGTCTGATATGTGGTTTGGCCGTGACAGGTTGTGATCGCTCAGACAAGGACGATAGCGCTGAAACGACAGCAGCAACGGCAGATCAACCAGCGACTGACGATAACGTAATCGCTCCTGCCGTCAGTTGTGATGATCCGCTGGTACAAGATCGCTTGAAATCCACGCTGAAAAACACGCTCAATCAGCAAGCCCAAACGTTGGCTGCCAATTATGCCAATGAGGCAGAAATCAGTCTAAACGGTGGTGTTGTCACTGACAAAATCAATGGCATTATTATCGATGTGCAAAATGCTGCAATCTTACAAGAAGCCAATAACAATGGTATGACGACTTGTCAGGCAAGCGTTAGTATGACTTTGCCAAGCGAAGACTTATATCAAGCAAGTCAAGTACAAGCGGCTGGTAACCAACCAAGCTTGCAGTCTCGATTAGCGCAAAACAATATTCGTATCAATAATAATATGCTCGTTGACGACGCTTTTACGTATGTCGTCGGTACTCAAGGTGGTCAAGTTCGTACCCGTATTGCTGGACAGCCAGCACTACTGACTGTAGTGGCAGATGTGATGGCAGGCTCGGTGTTTAAGTCAGCGGTTGATGAGCAGCGCGCCCAACGTGCCGCTCAACAGGCTGAAAGTCGCCGTGACGCTGCACAGAACAATAACAACGATCAATCAGCGCCAACCCGTCAGCCAAGAATAGTGACGCCAACCGCCCCTGTTCGTCCAGTAGAGCCTGCTACGCCGCCGACCATTAATAATCCAAGCAGCAACAGTCAGAGTAGCGCTACAGAAAACAACCAAGCCGCCGCGGCAAGTGCTGACGCCAAAAAGCCAGCAACACAAACAACGCCAAAGTTAGTGCCTAATGATGACAGCATTGATATGGTCATCGTCGAAGATGATAGCGCTACATATTAAGTCGTCAAGACGCAGCAGTTGCTAATAGCACCTTCAAAAAGCCCGCAACTTTTACGCTGCGGGCTTTTCTGTATGAGCTATTGGCTGATCGATAGGCTGGCATATAGCCTCATATCGCTGTGCTGTGCTGTGCTATGAGTGATTATTTATCATTAGTGAAATTTTGCAAGACTTGACTGTCCCACAGCACTTCAGAGACTTGGGCAGGATCGGTGCAAAAACGCGCCGCGACGAATAACCAATCAGACAAGCGATTTATAAAGCTAATCGCAGTACCGCGAATGGCTGGTGGACGTTGTTGCTGTAAGAGTACCGCTTGGCGCTCAGCACGGCGACAAACGGTACGCGCTATATGCAATTGACTGACCAATAGTGAGCCTGTCGGTAGAATAAAGTCTTTTAACGGTGGTAAGGTCGTGTTCATCGCGTCAATCTGTTGCTCCAACCATTCGATATGAGTGGCATTGACACCTTCATATTCTGGCATGGCCAACTCGCCACCGATATTAAATAATAAGTGCTGAATAATGACTAAGGCTTGAGCAAAGTCTAGTTCTTTTTGCTGCTGTAAGCGTTCAGGCAACTGCTGTTGGTTTGCGTTTTCATTATTATGGGTAGCTTGTGCCAAGTGCGCGCGTACCAGACCGATGTGTGAGTTGAGCTCATCGATATCACCCATCACGCTAAATAGGTTGTCGGCTTTACTCACGCGGCTGCCATCTGCCATACCGGTGCTGCCATCATCTCCGGTGCGTGTATATATTTTGCTTAATCGATTGCCCATTTCTACATCCTTAACGGTTTTTATCATTGAATAGGGTTAGTTGTGCGCTCATTGTAGTATTTTCCGGCTGATTTCGCTAAGATAATGGGTTAAGTTTTATAAAGTGATTATTTTTTATAAAGCGTTAACTTTTAAATTTATCATCTCATTAGTCGCGGTTAGTGGCTAATAGTACGGTACTCATATTTTATCGTCATCTCAATTTATCTATCTTGTTCTAATTAAAAGGCTTTTATACCATGACCACACCTCTTGCCGATGCGATGTCTCAGCTTGCCATTTATGATTCACTGACTGGCGGTAAACGTCAGTTTGTACCACTCAAAGCCGGGCAAGTAGGTATGTATGTGTGTGGCATGACTGTTTATGATTATTGTCATATTGGTCATGCGCGCATGATGATAGGCTTTGATATGGCCGTACGCTGGCTGACGCAATTGGGCTATGACGTCAATTATGTGCGTAATATTACCGATATCGACGACAAAATTATCACGCGCGCTGCCGAAAATGGCGAAGACATTGGTGTATTGACTGAGCGTTTTATTAAAGCGATGCACGAAGACTTCTCAGCGCTTGGCTGCTTGACGCCTGATGCCGAACCGCGGGCAACTGACCACATCGACGAGATGCAGCAAATGATTGAGACGTTGGTCACTGGTGACTACGCGTATGCTGGCGACAATGGCGATGTTTACTATGCCGTCGATAGTTTTGCTGACTATGGCAAATTGTCCAAACGTAATCTTGATGATATGCAGGCAGGCTCGCGCGTCGATGTGGAGAACGATAAGCGCAATCCGTTTGATTTTGTATTATGGAAAGCTGCAAAACCTGATGAGCCACAATGGGCGTCACCATGGGGTCAAGGGCGTCCAGGCTGGCATATCGAATGTTCGGCGATGTCGACCAAGTGCTTGGGCAATACTTTTGACATTCATGGCGGTGGTCATGACTTACAGTTCCCGCATCATGAAAACGAGATTGCGCAGTCTGAAGCAGCGACTGGCTGTGAGTATGCACGCAATTGGATGCATGTTGGTTTTATTAATGTCGATGGCGAAAAAATGTCTAAGTCATTGGATAACTTTTCCACCATTCGTGATGTCATTGCGCATTTCCATCCTGAAACGTTGCGCTTTTTCTTATTATCAAGCCATTACCGCAGTCAGGTGAATTTCTCTGATAGTGCCTTGGAAGAAGCCCATAATAGCCTAAGCAGATTATACAATACCTTAAAGCTGGCTGAACAGCAAAAAGGTGAAGAATTAATAATCAATGAGGCGTTAATAAATGACGCTTACAATAGCGCTGCTGGGCAAGACTTCATTAAAGCCATGAATGATGATTTTAATAGCTCGACGGCCATTAGCGTGTTGTTTGGGCTGGCACGCGATATCAATAAAGCCATCAAAGCTGAAGACGTGGCGAGTGTTTGGCAATGGGCGCAGCAGCTCAAAGCCTTGGCACAGGTATTAAATGTACTACAGCAACCAGTATCACAGTTCTTACAAGCAGTCGTCGGTGATCAAGCAGATGACGGGTTAACTGATGCGGTTATTGATGGTCTAATCATTGAGCGAGCAGAGGCTAAAGCCAATAAAGATTTTACGCGTGCCGATGAGGTGCGTGAGCAATTAAAAGCGGCAGGCATTGAGCTTGAAGATAGCCGTGCTGGTACGACTTGGCGCCGTGCCTAATGCTGTGCTTAATAGTGCTTTGCTCAACATAGATGGTATCAACCATAAAATACGTCAACTAGGGCATGTCCTCAATTTAACCGATAGCGATCTAAATGGGCTAAAAGTGGTTAAATCTTGCCAAACATCGTCAATTAGCTAGGTAATATCTCGATATTATCTGCGCTATTTTCCTTGTTTGACTGCCATTTACCTCACTTTTATCCTCATTTTTAAAATGAGGACACGCCCTAATAAATTAAGTCAGCATTGCGCTGGCTTTTTTTTGTAGACTGCATTAGGTTAAGAATATACTGAGGCCAAGATTTTTCTTATGCAAAATTTCCTACATTCTCTAGACACTACACACGTTAACAACGTCAATGATAGACCTAACGCTATTTATGATGTTGGTGGCAGTGCTGTGCGCCATCATAGTAGACTGACACTTTTACTCAGCATGCTGATCATGGTATGTAGTGTGTTTTATCTTCCTGCGACAGCGGCTACCAACAACAATACGGTCGTCGAAAATCAAAGTAATGCACTAAATACTGTGCTTGCGAAGCCAGAAAACTTGGCGGATTACACGGCACAGAAAATTGAACAGATCAAAAAAGAAGGCATTAGTGTCTCGGAGATTGCAGATGAAGTTGTCAATCCCTTAGACAAGGATGCAGTGCAGCAAGCAGGCGTACTGCAAGGAGATACGGGTCTCACTGGTGATTATAACGAAAGCTATTATTCTTTAAACAAACTAAATGCAGGATTGCCACCGCTCGCTGAACCACCAAATTTATCCACGCCGCTTGCCACCTTGGAGTTTTTTCAGTCAGCCGTCATGAAGCAGCAGTATGATTTGGCTGCTTATGCGCTCAATATGAATTTGATTGATGGTAAGTTACAGCGTAGTCGGGCGATAGATCTGGCCAAACAACTTGATTTTTTGTTGATTGAAAAAAAGCTCTATGTTTTTGATGAGTTGCCAGATCGCCCTGACGGTTTGATTGAGCCACCGCTTGGTAGCACGAACAGTATTCAAGGCATTCCTAGACGCTCTATTCAGCTTGGTTATATTGATTATCGTGAGCGCCGTGTACCCATACATCTAGAGCGTGTGCGCATTAATGATAGTGCGCCTTTTTGGATATTTTCTGCCCAAACGGTTGGTAATATTGATAACCTCTATGAGCAATATCATCCTGCAAAGTTTGAGCGTTATTTACCAGCGTGGACAAAATTACAGTTATTTAGTATCGCCATCTGGGAGTTTTTAGCATTACTTGTTTTCTTCTCTTTTACCATGGGCGTAGGCTGGTTACTCAGTAAAGGTGCTGGCAAGCTTCTCAATTGGTATGTCAAAGATAAAGCCGGCAATCGGCTGAGTACGCTCCACCATAATAGCGTGGAAGATTTGGTCAATAAGCTGACAGTACCGCTAACCTTTACCATCAGCTTCTCATCGGTATTTACTTTGGTGTCGGGTGGCTTTCCTTACTTGGATGCAGTCGCTTCCTCTATACGTCCGATTATTTGGATTGGATTGGTCTTTAGCGCCATGTGGCTCGGTATACGCGTTATCAACTTTTTTGCTAACCGCTATCAAGATATGCAGATTGAAAACCTAGGAGAGGAGCAGTTTGACAAAGTGCGCCGTCGTCGCACTTATGTCTCGATATTTCGCCGCGTCTTCGTATTTGTCATGGTGTTGGGCAGTATTTGGATAGGTCTGAGTGAGTTTGCCAACATGGAAGGCTTTGGCAAAACCTTACTGACTTCGGCTGGCATTGCTGGCGTGGTCATTGGTATCGCCGCTCAACCAATATTGGGTAACATCATTGCTGGAGTACAGGTAGCAGTGACCCAGCCCGTACGAATTGGCGACAGTGTGATAATGGATGGCAACTTTAGTACCGTTGAAGACCTGCGTTACACTTATGCGGTACTAAAAACATGGGATGAACGTCGATTAATCGTGCCGATGCGCGAATTGATCACCGAAATGGTAGAGAATTGGTCGCATACAGAAGTGCATCAGACCTGTCCTGTGTTCTTATATATCGATTACGGCGCAGATATTGATGCCATTCGCCAGCAGTTTATCTCGGTGGTGAAAGACAACAAGCTTTGGGACAACAAAACTGAGCCTGAAATATTTGTCGTTGAGGTGACTGAAAAGACCATTCAACTGCGCGGCGCTGTTTCAGCGGTAGGCCCTGTAGAAGCATGGACATTGGCCTGTGAGATACGTGAGCAGATGCTTGATTATTTATACCGTGAACAAAAGCATTATTTACCAGCTGAGCACCTTGTATTGAGACAAAAGTAGTCAATGTCTATTAGGGTCTATTGAACCTTCAAATATTAGGACTGCTGATCGCTAAAATTGCCCCAAACCTTTTATCAAATCAGGCGCAAACCGACGATAATGTCTAGACCTTAGCTAGGTTTATAACAACGTTTGGGGTGATTTTAGTATCAGCCCCAAGTATACAAGCAGGGGCAGGGCTATTTTTTGCCAATACATGGCGAAATTGTCTACCCTAGAATGACTAGGCGTCAAAAATTTCACTGCGTATTGTCTAAAAAATAGCCACTGCCAGTTCCACATTTTGATGTTCAACAGACCCTAGTTTGACGCTCAAAAAATTGAATGTACAGCCTCACTATCGATAGACAGCTGTGAGTAAAACCCACTGACAAATATAGCATGCGATTTGCTTGCTTATTTGTTATAATATGGCGTTATTTTTAAGGGATAACTGAGCGATTAAAGATAAGGCTGCGCAGTATTTGCGTTTTCTTACCACTGATAAATCAATAGCAGTTTTCTAGTGTCTTTATTTGATGACAAATAATGTTTGATTATAAATAACGACTGGTACATTGCTTATTATCTAAAGCTCTATGATTCAAAGCCTTTAACAAACAAGGGTTGAACGTCGTAAAGTCATAATGGTGATCTTGATTGATTGTCTTAATGCGAAAATCCCACCCATCAAAATAACCACCACTAGGGGTCTGTATGTTACGAATTGTCGATGAAGCCTTCACCTTTGATGACGTTTTATTGTTACCAGCCTACTCTGAAATCTTGCCAAAATCTGCCGATCTGTCCACGCGTTTGACCAAAAGTATCACACTGAATCTGCCGCTAATCTCGGCTGCTATGGATACCGTCACCGAATCTGAAATGGCTATCACCATGGCACAGCTGGGTGGTTTGGGTATCTTGCATAAGAGCATGGATATCGATAAGCAGGCCACACAAGTACGCCGCGTCAAAAAATTCGAAGCAGGAACGGTAGTCGATCCTATCACTGTGCATCCTGAAATGACGATTGGTGAATTATTAAGATTGACCCAAAACAACAATATCTCAGGTGTACCTGTGGTAGAGAAGGGCACGGATAAAGTCGTCGGTATCGTCACACATCGTGACTGGCGTTTTGAGACCAATCTGTCGTTACCAGTTAGCTATATCATGACGCCAAAAGAGCAGCTAGTCACCGTGCAAGAAGGTGAGAGCAATGAAAATATCAAAAAATTGCTGCATGAGCACCGTATCGAAAAAGTGATCGTGATTGATGAAGACTTTCGTCTGCGCGGTCTGATTACGGTCAATGACTTTGCCAAAGCTGAAAACAACCCAAATGCTTGTAAAGATGAGCAAGGCCGCTTACGTGTCGGCGCTGCTGTCGGTACGGGTGCAGATACGCAAGCGCGCGTTGAAGCATTGATTGCAGCTGACGTCGATATTATCGTGGTCGATACGGCACACGGTCATTCAAAGGGCGTGATTGAAAAAGTCTCTTGGATCAAGAAAAATTTCCCTCATGTACAAGTTATCGGTGGCAACATCGCTACCGGTGATGCAGCTCTAGCGTTACGTGATGCGGGCGCTGATGCGGTAAAAGTTGGTATCGGTCCTGGCTCTATTTGTACTACACGTATCATCGCGGGTATTGGTGTACCACAAATCTCAGCCATTGATAATGTGGCCAGCGCCCTAAAAGACAGTATCCCATTGATTGCTGATGGTGGTATTCGCTTCTCAGGTGACATGGCAAAAGCCATCGCAGCTGGTGCTTCTTGTATCATGGTCGGCTCATTAATGGCCGGTACTGAAGAAGCCCCAGGCGAAGTTGAGCTGTTCCAAGGTCGTTATTATAAAGCATATCGCGGTATGGGTAGCTTAGGTGCGATGTCAGGTCAGAATGGCTCATCAGATCGTTATTTCCAAGATGCCAAAGATGGCGTAGAAAAACTGGTTCCAGAAGGCATCGAAGGTCGCGTTCCTTATAAAGGACCAGTGGCAGGTATCGTGAATCAATTGGTAGGCGGTTTACGTTCATCAATGGGCTATACTGGCTGTGCAACTATTGAAGATATGCGTACCAAACCACAGTTCATCAAGGTGACGTCTGCGGGCATGAAAGAGTCGCATGTGCATGATGTGCAAATCACCAAAGAAGCACCGAACTATCGAGTGGATTAATTAAAACACTTTAGTCCTAATAACTTCTTAATCCTAATAACTTTTTAGTCCTAAGAACGTCGATAGTCACTGACAGACAGCATGACAGTGACATCAGGATACAAACAGTCAACAATGCCCCGTCATTGTTGGCTGTTTTTTTTGTAAAATACACCAATAGATTATAATAACTATTGCCTTGCCTGCGCGTACGTCTGGCGTTTCATTTTTAGACTTGAGGAACATTTGTAATGAGCTACTTTGGCACTGATGGTATTCGCGGAAAATTTGGTGAGTTACCGATCACCCCTGATTTTATTCTAAAATTAGGTTATGTGACGGGACTGGTGCTCATAGAAAACAATGACAATCCTAGCCGTAAGCCGAGCGTGGTCATCGGCAAAGACACTCGTCTCTCAGGCTATGTGATCGAAGGGGCGCTACAGGCCGGTTTTAACGCAGCAGGGGTCGATGTAAACATGCTTGGCCCATTACCAACGCCAGCTATCGCTCACTTAACCCGCAGCTTTCATGCAGATGCAGGCGTCGTTATCTCAGCATCTCATAATCCATACTATGACAACGGCATTAAGTTCTTCTCAGCTGACGGTAAAAAGTTGACCGATGAGATGCAAACGGCGATTAATGACAAATTAAAAGCCATTATGAGCGACTCTAATGGCAGCGATGTGCTCATGCCTATTCTTGATCCAGCACAATTGGGTAAAAATAACCGAATTAATGATGCTAAAGGTCGCTATATTGAATTCTGTAAAGGCAGCTTCCCTTATCAGTACGACTTAGCTCATCTAACTATTGTTGTCGATTGTGCCAATGGCGCAGGCTATAGCGTTGCCCCAAGAGTCATGCGTGAGCTTGGTGCCAACGTGATTGCTATTAATAATACGCCAGATGGTATCAATATAAACGCTGACTGCGGCTCGACCCATCCAGAGAGCTTGCAAAAAGCCGTACTCGAGCACGAAGCGGATGTCGGTATTGCCTTAGATGGTGACGGTGATCGTATCGTGATGGTCGATGAGATGGGTAAACTGGTCGATGGCGACGGCATTTTATATGTGCTTGCCACCCAAGGCAAAACGCCTGCGGTAGGAGTGGTTGGTACGCTCATGACTAACATGGGTCTAGAGTTGGCATTGAAGGAGACAGGTATTGCCTTTACTCGTGCAAAAGTAGGCGATCGTTATGTCATGCAAGAGCTTGCCGCTCACGACTGGATACTAGGTGGCGAACCATCTGGCCATATACTATGCTTAGACAAGAGCCGTACGGGCGATGCGATCATTGCGAGCTTACAAGTATTGGCCGTTATGCAAGCGCAAAATAAAGCCCTAAGTGACCTTACAGAGGGCTTTGAAGTACTGCCACAGAAGCTGGTCAATGTACGCTTATCTACCATGCAAGATCCTTTTGAGCATAAAGAGTTAGTCACCGCTTTTGATAAAGCACGTGCTACTCTAGAAGGTCGTGGTCGTCTGTTGATTCGTCAATCGGGCACTGAGCCGATGATTCGAGTGATGGTCGAGTCAGATGATGAGATAGAGTGTGATGTGATGGCCAATGATTTGGCTGAGCAGATTAAGGCAGTATTGGGCTAATAATCTCGATGAATAGGTCATTAAAAAGGGCTTAATAATATAACGCAATCAAGGAATAGTTATGAGCATGGACTTTACCGATCAACGTTTATCGTACGAAAAAGGCGCTCTTGACCAGCAGTCGATTCCTACATCACCATTTGAGCTATTAAAAGGTTGGATTAGCGATGCGACCGAGCAAAAAGTGCAAGAGCCTTATGCGATGAGTCTTGCTACTTGCGGGGCAGATAATAAACCCAGTGTGCGTATTGTATTAATGCGTGAGATTACTGAGACTGGTGTGGTGTTTTATACTAACTATGAAAGTGCTAAAGGTCAAGATATCGCTGAAAACCCCAATGCAGAAGTGCTGTTCTTTTGGCATGAGCTTGAGCGGCAAGTCCGTATCAGCGGTAGTATTGCTAAAATAGATGCCAACAAGTCAGCTACGTACTTCCAAAAGCGTCCACACGATAGTCAAGTAGGCGCATGGGTCAGCCAACCACAAAGCGGTGAAGTTGCTAACCGAGAAGTTATGGAACAGACCTTTGACCAGCTACAAGCTGATTATCCCGAAAACAGCCAAGTGCCAACACCAGCGTTTTGGGGTGGTTATGAGATTACGATCAATGAGATTGAATTTTGGCAAGGTCGTGCCAACCGCATGCATGACCGTATTGTGTACACCCAAAACAGCAACGAGGACAAGGCAGGTTGGACAACTAAGCGCTTATTACCTTAGATGTTAAATCAATAGGTATAAGGCTGATAGATGTCAGCTTGTTTTAACGCTAAACAAAAACCCCTTTAAATCCATTTTTGCTGGTATTTAAAGGGTTTTTTTATGCTAGAGCGTACTTAATATGCCCCAGTTTTTTGCTTTAATCTATAGTCAAGATACCCCAAAAATGCGACGATACTGCTGATATTTGAATGTTCAACAGACCCTATAGTTTTTCGCTTTAATCTAGCTTTTCGCTTTGATATTAGTATCTACATCGACAGAGACCGACATACCAGGACGTAATTGAGCAAGCTCAGCCTGATTTTGGTCTAGGTCAATGCGCACGGGGATACGCTGGGCTATTTTAATATAGTTGCCAGTCGCAGGGTTTGCCGCGCCTGCGCTAAATTCACTACCAGTCGCTGGTGAGATATTGCTGACACGCCCGTGGAATTTGGCACCACCAAGCGCGTCAACATGGATGGTTGCAGGTTCACCAACTGCCATATTAGTGACTTGCGTTTCCTTAAAATTCGCGATAATCCAAACGCCTTTAGGAACGATATACATCAGCTGGGTGCCAGCACTAACGTATTGACCTTCTTTGACACTGACCTGACTCAACTGTCCCGCTTCAGGCGCGGTGATGATGGTGTTATCTACATTAATTTTTGCTTGCTTGAGACCTGCTTCAGCATTTTTTATGTTCGCGTCCAAAGAGGAGCGGCTGCCACTGGTTTTTTTGCGGTTTTCACGAGCTGCTTGTAAGTTAGCTTCAGCTTGCTGGACGCCTGCCTGTGCTTGCGCAAGTTGTGCTTTTGTATGAGCAACTTCTGCCTTTGATACTGCGCCGATAGCATCCAAACCTTGATATCGATTGACATCTTCACGAGCACTTTCAACACTCACTTTGGCACTATATAAATCGGCTTCACGTGCTTCAATTTGTGCTTGGCTTGATTGAGTATCTTGAGTGTTGCTAGAGCGGTTGGTAACGGCCACTTCTATATTGGCCTGCGCTTGCTCAAGCTGTTGACGGAAACTACGATCATCAATTTTTACTAATAAATCACCCGCTTTTACGTTGGCAAAATCCTGTACGGCTACTTCGGTCACGTAGCCGGATACTTGCGGGCTAATAATGGTGGTTTGTCCTTTTACAAAAGCGTTGTTGGTTTGCTGCACAGTAGGCGTGAAGGGTGGCAGCTTCCATGCATATAAAATCAATGCCACACCAATGACGATCATTACAACCAATAATCCTAAATTCAGATAGGATTTTTTCTTTGGCGACCAGCCAGTAGCCGCTGCGATAGGTTCTTTTGGTGGCATAGGCGTCTCATCACGTGAGCCTTTTTGTATGTCAGTAACTGGATTGGTCTCAGAGGTATCCGTTTGCTCTATTGTAGGATTTTCGGCCTGATTGGTATCGGTATTTGACGCAATACGTGCGTCTGTTATGGGAGCATCAGTTGACGTCTGAGGTGTTTGATTCAGTTCACTGGGTTTCTTTTGGCTCATGACGCGCTCCTAAATGTTTAATTAGCAAATACTTAAACGGTGTGGCGATAAATCAATAAAGTGAAAAATCACTCATGCAATAAAAGGCGTTATTTTGGTTCACGCATTTTTGCAATAACAGCAAGCTCTTTGGCCAGAGGATTGCGTTTGTGATAACGATAGTAAAAATAATTGAGTAATAACATAGCAGTAGCCACAGTTGATAGAATGGCCATGATAAAAAACAAATCACCATAAGCGGAGACCGTTGCTTGGCGCTGAATCCCTTGCAACACTTGGCTCATTGCAGCTACATTCGCTTGCGCTGCGTCCGTCGTTTGGTTTGACAATACACTATGAGTACCAGCAATTTGAGCGCTGAACGTAGGATCACCCAAATTCAGTGAGCTGACCATATCGGCATAATGCACTTGCGTACGAATGGTTGTAAATGCCTGAATTGCCGCTGCACCTGCCAAGCCGCCCACTGTTTGTGAAATACCAAAAATAACGGAAAAACTAATAATATAGGCAGGACCACTGGCAATCGCACGCAAAAATCCTTCAAAGACCAGCGGCCCCATAAAATATACCGCGGCAAATGCAATCAAAAATTGGCTGAGATAAAACATGTAGGGCGCAGAATTAATAGACACACCCACATCCATCCAAGAGCCTAATGCAATCAATGCCACGGCAAAAATAACGGGTCGACGTAAATCCATCGGATTGGTGCTAAAAATACTAATCACTAAAGCCAACACACTGGCAGCCAATATGACTGCATAAAAAGTAATGAGCTGATCATTACCATATCCTAAGTTGGCAAGTAATCCTGCCGCACCGACATTTTGCTCAGACAGCAAAATTCGCATGACCGCGCCCGTAATCATAAAAGCGATGATATTGCGGCTACGCATCCAGCGAACTTGTAGCATTGGGTTTTTGCGATGCGTTTCAATCCATAAGGCGATGCTAATGCCAACGACGGCAATCATCAGTGGATAGACCAGCCAAGGCGTCGTCCACCATAAAATCCTACCTTGCACCAAAATCACCGCTAATGCAGCCAGACCGCTCGCAAAAAACCCAAAGCTGAGAAAATCGAGTTTCTCAAACACTTTTTCTGTATTACCTGGTGGTAGCTCTAAGATGTTAATCAGTCCAAAGCAAATCAGTGCCAAACCAAATTGGAATAAAAACAAGTTTTCAAGCTGACCATCGATGGTGAGGTAGGGCGAGATGATGCGTGATAGTGGAATACCGAACTGTACCAAGCCAAAGCCCAATATGAGGCCACTAGTACGTTTGACGGTTGGCATACCTTGCAAGCAATAAAATAAGCCCAATATGGTCATGCCACTGGCCACCATACCGCTAAGTCCCCTTGCGACAATCTCTAGGTAATAGGGCTCGATGCCAATGTTGGGCGTATCTAATAAGTGACTACTGATCAGCCACTGTAGACTCGTGGCGGCTAACAGAAAAAATAGAGTGATTTTACTAAACAGTGACATGCCAAATTGTTGGCGGATTTTGTACAGTAGAACGGTGATACAGGCATTGGTCATATTGTAGCTGACAGATATCCAACCCCCTTCAGCGGGCGTTAACCCCAATTGGCCTTGAATTTGAGTGAGATTTGCGACAAGTAGACCATTTTGGAAGCTGGCTGTGAGACCAACGAAAATGCCAATCAGCAAATAAAATACTTTACGGCGTGCAGGATGGTCAGGGTTGGCTGGAGAGCCCACCATCATTGGTTGTTCGTGGGGTTTGAACTGGTATTCAGTACTCATGGTCGTATGATGATTTGTGTGAATGAATAGAGTAAGGACATGGTACAGCTCCCCTATGATTGGCGGCGCTAGCTGCGCGTGTCAGTAACTGATCTTAGTACAGTTATTAATGGAATAAAACAACAAAAATAGCCCAAGATAGACTTGGGCTATTTTATCATATTTTTTATTGAGCATTTATTATGAAGCGTGTTTACGCTTGCTTTGACTCGTCATGCTCAGCTTCAAGATTCATCGCACGTTGATAGCTATCAAGACTGGCCAGCTTTTCAGCATATTGTTTAATATGTGGATAAGCATCTAGTTTTTGACGTTGAGCAAGAATGATCAAGTCAAACGACAGCATAAAATCAGCACCGCTCAATTTATCACCCACAATAAACGACTTACCCTCAACTGAGGTGTCTAGGTATTTGAACAGTCTGGTTTTTTCTATCTCTATATAACCGTTCAAAAACTCATTGTCGTTGATACCTGCTTTTTTGGTAAACAATTCAAGCATCAATGGCAACATCAGCGAGCTTTCAGCAAAGTCAATCCACTGTAGATAATGCCCATAATCGGCGCTATCAGGAGCAGGGCGTAGACGATCTGGCGCAAAGCGTTCGATCAATAGCTCAGTAATGGCCCCTGACTCCGAGTATATTTCACCATCCATTTCAATGACCGGTGATTTACCAAGAGGATGTACAGCTTTTAAGCTATCAGGTGCCAGATGCGTTTTAGCATCACGCTGATGACTGACGATCTCATAAGGGACGCCAAGCTCTTCTAAAAGCCATAAAGTACGTAGCGACCGTGATTGGTTGAGATGGTGTAAACGAATCATAATAGTAGCCTTTTTACTTTGTTAATTGGATCAACCGTTAAGCTTTGCCATTAGACGCTTAGCTGCTTCTTCTGACGATGCTGGGTTTTGACCTGTGATTAACAAGCCGTCTTCTACCACAAACGATTCCCAATCAGCCGCTTTTTCGTAATTACCGCCATTGGCTTTAAGCGCATCTTCTACTAAGAAAGGCACTACATCCGTAAGGCCAACTGCGTCTTCTTCTGAATTGGTAAAACCAGTAACAGTTTTGCCTTTCACTAGGTACTCACCATCAACTTTGACGTTTTTAAGCGCGGCAGGAGAGTGACAAACAAAAGCAACAGGCTTATCTTGTTTTACAAAGGTCTCGATCAGATTGATAGAGTTTTCATCAACTGCCAAATCCCACAATGGGCCGTGACCACCAGGGTAAAAGACTGAGTCAAAGTCTTCTGCTTTCATATCAGCCAGTTTTTTGGTGTTAGCTAAATGCTCTTGAGCGTCTTTATCATCTTTAAAACGGGTGGTATCTTTTGTTTGCGCATCTGGTGTGTCGCTACTAGGATCTAGTGGTGGCTGACCACCAGCAGGAGAGGCGATCGTGACATTGGCGCCAGCATCAAGAAAAGCATAGTAAGGTGCGGCAAATTCTTCTAGCCAAAAACCTGTTTTCTTACCAGTATCGCCCAATTTATCGTGTGAAGTTAGTACCATTAAAATATTCATGATTGTCCTTATTTATTATTAACGTTGTTTTTAAATGATTGATGGTTAGCAGCCATCTTTAACCAATCGTACTTAGTCAATAATAGCGATGACTGCCAACAGTATTCATGGTTAAGATGTCATTTTCAGTGGTTTTCTTAACAAATTATGTTGTTAACTCGTTATCTAACCGATTTATTCGACATCAGATACTTTTACGACGGTCTTGCCAAAGTTATCACCATTGAGCATGTCAACGAAGGCGTTCGGTGCGTCATCCAAGCCATCTGCAATGTATTCTTTGGTTTTGACATCACCTGATTCTACCCATTTGCTCATGGTTTCTAAAAATTCTGGGAAGTGATCGCCATACTCTTCAAAGATAATGAAGCCTTTGACGGTTAAACGGTTGGCCAATACTTGACCCATTAGCATACCCAAGCGGTCTTTGCCATCAGGTAAGTCAGTGGCGTTATATTGTGATACTAGACCACATACTGGAATACGAGCATGCGCGTTCAATAGTGGTAATACTGCATCGAACACTTTACCGCCAACGTTTTCGTAATAGATGTCGATACCATCTGGGCACGCTGCTTTTAATTGCTCAGCGAAGTCATCGGCTTTGTGATCGATACAGACATCAAAGCCAAGCTCGTTGACCGCAAAATCACATTTTTCTTTGCCGCCTGCGACACCGACAGTGCGCAGACCATATTGATTACCCACTTGACCAACCGTTGCACCGACAGGACCAGTAGCCGCTGCGACAACCAAAGTTTCGCCTTTTTGTGGTTTGCCGATATCGGTCAAACCCATATAACCAGTAAAGCCTGGCATACCAAGGACACCTAAACCATAAGAAGGGTTCGGCATGTCTTTGTCTAATTTGAGGATGCCTTCGCCATTACTGACGCTGTAATCCTGCCAGCCTGAGTTTGAGACCACTAAATCGCCTTTAGAGAAACCATCGACATTGGATTCAACGACTTGAGCGACTGTGCCGCCCATAATGACATCACCAACTTCTAAGGGATCAGCGTAGCTTTTGGCATCGCTCATACGTCCGCGCATATACGGGTCTAATGATAGATAGACCGTACGCAGTAGCATCTCACTGTTATTGGGTGTTGGGATGTCGCTAGTAGCCATGTCAAAATTTTCAGCTTTTGGCTCACCAGTAGGACGACTGGCCAGTTTGACTTGACGATTTTGTTGTTGGTTTTGTTGTTTTTCAAAGCTCATAGTAAAGCCCCTTTTTTATTTATTGAGTGTTAGATGTTGATTGTCAGTTAATGACTAATACTTAGAAAGTTAACTGTTTAATCATTGGGTATTGCATAGCCGTTTTTTAATAGTTATTGGCTAGTTACTGATTGAGAGGGCAGTAACTACTCACTGTTGAATAGTTACTGTTATTTTCATGATAATTTTATTTTGATGGTACTTTTATTTTCATGACAATATCATTTCGGATAGTGTCATTTAAAGGAGGACAATCACAAACAAATACTATTTAACCTAACATCGCATTTGTTTGCTGTATTCATTGGTTACGAAGCCTTGCTAGTAACCGCACGGTCCAAGATACGACGTGATACGTCAAGATCATTTTTGCCGTGCTCACCCAGCTTGACCATGTTATGAGCTTCAAGTTGTTTGATAATAGGATCAATGGCAGCATTGTCTAAATCAACATCTTCTAAACTTACTGGCAAGCCAAGCTCGCGGAAGAAGTTTTCAGTGTTGACAATCGCTGTCTCAATGATGGTGTCATCATCTTGGTCAGTATCGGTGAGGTTCCATACATTACGTGCATACTGAAGCAATTTCTCTTTTTTGCTTTCTTTTAGCTCGCGCATTACTGATGGTAAAACGATGGTTAATGTACGTGCATGATCGATAGCGTGCAATGAAGTCAATTCATGACCAACCATATGCGTCGTCCAATCCTGTGGCACACCAGTACCAATCAGACCGTTCAGTGCCATGGTCGCTGTCCACATAATATTTTTACGCGTTTCCATGTTTTCTGGGTCTTTTTTGACTGCTGGACCTTCTTCAATAAGGATTTTTAGTAAGCTTTCAGCAAAGGCATCTTGCACTTTTGCATTGACTGGATACGTTAAGTATTGCTCCATCACATGGACGAAGGCATCGGCAACGCCGTTCATTACTTGACGCTCAGGCAAAGTCAATGTCTTAGTAGGATCTAAGATTGAGAACTTAGGGAAGGCAAGTGGGTTACCAAACGGTAGTTTTGCTTGGCGTTCGCTATAGTTGACAACGCCGCCAGAGTTCATCTCTGAACCAGTCGCTGGAATCGTTAAGACTGCACCTAGATCAACGGCAGAGTCGATATTTCTGCAATAGCTTGTCAAGGCATCCCATGCTTGATCGCGTGAGACAGTACCGTCTTCTTCTGTTAATGAAGCCACAAGCGCCACAAACTTACTGCCATCAATGACCGAACCGCCACCGACTGCTAATAAGAAATCAATATTGTGCTCGTTAACCATGTCAGCGGCTTTTAATAATGTGACAAATTCTGGGTTTGGCTCAATACCACCAAACTCAAAGACAGTGCGGTTTCCGCTCGCAGACAAAGCGTCTTTTACTTCGTCTAATGTACCAGTGCGCTGTGCTGAACCGCCACCATAAGTAATAAGAACACGGGCATCAGTAGGAACTAGATCTGATAATTGCTCGATTTGACCTTCACCAAAAACGATACGTACTGGGTTGTAATATTGAAAGTTATTCATAATTTTCCTAAAAGTTATAGAGTGTATGTCTGAAATTAAAAGCTAAAATTCGTGATGCTTGTTTTAAACATCTGCAGGCATTGTACATTAATTAGACCGGTCGTCTAGTATTTTCTGTAAATAATTACAAAAGTATCGTAAACCAAATGATATGAATCCAATGAACCGTTATTTACTATTAAGGTACTTTTCACTTAAGGCGCTTTACATTGAAAACACCTAGTGATGAGAGTGGTGATTTAGACTAGCGACTGAGAATAGATAACGGCCGTTAGCGCCCCATTTGCGAAGTCGTCATTTGCCAAACTTCCGCAAGCGGCGTATTGGTTTGACTCGTCTTAGCAATTAAGCTGGCTCCGAGCCATGCAAAATACCAGCGCTTAGCCATACTCTCAGCAGCGATATTGTCAGGCTGTGGTACAGACCCATCGACCCAGCCCGCTTTTATTTGTGTGGCTAGCCAAGTGACAGTCTGCTGATAGCCAGCATTTAACGCCTCACGCATCGTCTCTGACATGTCTGCCACCTCGGCGCTGAGCTTGACGACCAAGCATTTCTCGTGGTCACAGCCATTCTGTTGGGTGTCGTACCAATTCTGAAAATAGTTATACAGTTTTTGCTGCGCACTCACATCTTGCCCACCGATCGCTTCTAGACGATTCTTATAATTGACAAAATAGTGACTGATAATCGACTCGCCAAAGGCTTCCTTTGAGGCAAAATAATGATAAAACGAGCCTTTGGGCACCCCTGCAGTATCCAGTATTTGCTTGATACCAACAGCGGTAAAGCCTTTTTTGGCTATTAATTGGTAGCCAGTCGCAAGTAAATGAGCTTTTGTATCAGGTGTAGTAGTGTCTGTTATGTTAGACATAGGTAGGATTTTCTCCTTTAGTGGCAGTATATATAAGATAGTCAGCGTTCATTTGAACGTCATGTTGATAGCGTATTGTAATAGGATATATTTATAGGTGTTACGTTTTATCAACAATATTTACTGACAAAGTAGTCTTGTTTTATTGATAGCTATGGTAGCATTAGACCAGTCGTCTAGCAAGGTAGGCTTTGTTGTTATCCGTTATCACAGCGTCTCTATTCTAATTGATGGCTTTTAACTAATGGCTTAACCATAACTTCACACTTACTACTTATAAGATATGCTTTTAATTAAGATATCTCCGACTTAATAATTTTATTTAAATAATCGAAAATAAACATTCAGCACAACAAACCAAAAATAAGGCTAATTATGTCAACCAACAATACAACTACCAGTGCATATACTGACTTCCATTTGCAGTTCATCGCTGGTGAATGGCAAACAGGTAAGGACGACAGCAGCAATACTAATACCAATCCCTACAATGGCGATACGCTCGTAGAAATTCAGCAAGCGACCAAAGATCAGCTTAATGAAGCCTATGATGCTGCGAGCCAAACTCAAGAAGCATGGGCTAAGCAAACGCCTGCAACGCGAGCCGCAGTGTTATATAAAGTGGTCAACATACTGGATCAGCGCCAAGAAGAAATCGTTGATTGGCTAATCAAAGAGTCGGGCAGCACACGTATCAAAGCGATGGTCGAATTCAGTGCGACGCGTGCGATTACCCTTGAAGCAGCGACGTTCCCTAACCGTGTACATGGTGAGATTCGCCCATCGAACACGCCTGGTAAAGAAAACTTCATCTATCGTGAGCCAATTGGTGTTGTCGCAGTCATTAGCCCATGGAACTTTCCACTACATTTAACCCAGCGCTCTATCGCACCAGCCCTAGCACTTGGCAACGCAGTGGTACTTAAGCCTGCTAGCGATACGCCAGTGACAGGTGGTCTACTGCTAGCAAAAGTGTTTGAAGAAGCGGGTCTGCCAAAAGGTCTGTTAAACGTGGTAGTTGGCTCAGGTAGCGAGATAGGCGATGCCATCGTTGAACACAAAGCACCAAGCCTAGTGTCGTTCACAGGTTCGACCTCAGTGGGTAAACATATCGGTGAGTTAGCGAACGGCGGTGAGTACATCAAACAAGTGGCGCTTGAGCTTGGCGGTAACAGCCCATTTGTTGTATTAAAAGATGCTGATATCGAACAAGCAGTAAAAGCGGCTGCCTTCGGTAAGTTCTTGCATCAAGGTCAAATCTGTATTGCCATCAACAGAGTGATTGTTGAAGACGAGATATATGATGATTTCGTAGAGCGTTTCTTAGCACACGTCAAAACATTGAACGTCGGTGATCCTAATAAGCAAGATACCGCTGTTGGTCCAATCATCAACGAAAAACAAGTTAAATCGCTCAAAGAAAAAATTGCTAAAGCGCAGGAAGAAGGCGCAAAAATGATACTAAGTGGCGAGATTGAAGGCCAAGTCGTACCGCCGCATATCTTTACCGAAGTCACTCGCGAAATGGATCTATCACGTAATGAAGTGTTTGGACCACTGGTCGGTATCATTCGTGCTAAAGACGAAGACGATGCACTATCGATCGCTAATGACTCTATGTATGGTCTGTCTAGCGCGGTGTTCACTACTGATATGCAAAAAGGTCTGCGTTTCGCTCGCGGTATCAGAGCAGGCATGACCCATATCAATGACATTTCAGTCAATGATGAGAGCAATACGCCGTTTGGTGGTGAGAAAAACTCAGGGATTGGCCGCTTTAATGGCGAGTGGGTACTTGAAGAGTTCACCAGAACACATTGGATCTCAATGCAAAATGAGCCACGTGAATATCCATTCTAATTGTCTTAAATTAGCTATTAAATCTAGCTGATAGCTAATAAAAAAGACCGCTTTGATAGCGGTCTTTTTTTGTGTGACATCAGGAAGTTTATGGAAAGCGGTATATCTGAGAGTTAGTCAATCTCTTATCTCGCATGAAAGCCTAGTAATCCTTCAATCTCTTCAATAGTCATACGTCTCACCAGTGCTTGTTCTTCTACTGACAAGCGATTGGTATGTTCTTTTATCATCGTATGAATACTCCGCGATATCTCAGAGGTGGTCGCGTAATACATTTGAGGCTGCTCTTTTGTCAGTCTCATCAAAAATCGATTAATAAGTTTACGCTTTTCATCTGATTTATTTTCTTCAGTCGTAGTATTATTTTGAGTCATGATGTTCTCCTAGAGGTAAGCCATTTAAGCAGTCAGAAACATGAGAGTCAATGCTTATAAGTGGTTTCTGGGGCTGAGCGCAGTGCCTTACAAGTATTAGGTTAGCATCATGGTTGAATGCTAAGTATGTTTTACATCGTATATGATATTTCAAGATTAAAGACTAAATATTAAAAATAATAAATAAGCGCTAAACAGCAAGAAGGATAGGGTATGTCAAATCAAGCAGCGAACAACTCAGAGAACAACAATGTCACATTAGTACTATTTCACAATGACTTGAGAGTAGCGGACAATGCCACTCTATTAAAAGCATCTGAAATCTCCATTAATGGAAAGCTGCTACTGGTTTATGCGTCGTCATTGACAGATGTATTAGATAGTAAAGACCATTACGATGCCTATCGTTACGACAGTATTGGCCAAGCCCGTCAGCAGTTTTTGCATGAGAGCCTAGCTGATTTAAATGCGTCACTGATGCAGCGTGGTAATAGGTTGCTGTATTTACAGAAAGACGATGAAGCATTGGACGTCTTTACGCAGTTGAATGATCTAATAGCGCAGCAACAAGTGACAGATATCTGCATCAGTCAGACGGCAGATTATAATAAAAACAAAGTATATGACCTTATACAGGCGAAGCATCCCGAGATACATTGGCATATCCAGACAACAGCGACTTTGTTTGACGAGTTACCGCTAGAGAGCCTGCCCAAAAGTTTTACGCAGTTTCGTAAACAAATAGAAACTGATTATGATTTGCTGCATGCAGAAAAAGATATAGCTATTTATCTAACGCCAGAATCACTTGCTCCATTGCCTGAAAATATGCAGAGTAGGGACGAGTACTTTTTTGAATCTCAGTTGTCTAATGAGGCAGGGCATGATAAGCCATCACAGCAGCTATCCAGTTTTAGAGGTGGGGAGTTAAATGGCCTCAAGCACTTACATACCTATTTCGATTCCGATGCACCCAGCACTTATAAAACAACCCGAAACGCGTTAGATGACTGGACACATTCTACGAAGTTCTCCGCATGGCTGGCAAACGGCTCACTATCTGTAAACACAATATTGAATCGTCTACGTCGCTATGAGCGCGATATTATCGCAAATGACTCTACCTACTGGATTTGGTTTGAGCTGCTATGGCGTGAGTATTTCTATTGGTATGCTGTCACCCATCAGGAAAAGTTATTTTGGTTTAAGGGCATCGCTCAGCACGCGCCATCAACTCAGTTGGACGAAAGTTTGTTAGCGCAATGGAAAAACGGTACAACACAATATCCTATTGTTAATGCGTGTATGAACCAATTGCGCACGACAGGTTATATGTCGAATCGCGGGCGACAACTGGTTGCTAGCTGCTTTATTCATGAGTTGGGTCTCGATTGGCGTTACGGCGCGACTTACTTTGAGCAACATCTTATTGATTATGATGTCGGCAGTAATTGGGGAAATTGGCAGTACTTAGCTGGTGTTGGGGCTGACCCAAGAGGATGCCGACAGTTTAATCTCGGCAAACAAACCCAGCAATACGATCCAAACGGTGAGTTTATTCGCCAGTGGCAAGGCAACACTCAAAAGAGCAATTAATGTATGTTGAAAACTTCCACTCAACGGGTGACAACTATTATTAGACTAATCATAAGATAGGTTTAAACGATGAAAAAGCCCAGTCCTTATCTAACTTTTGCAGGTACGATTCCATTTATAGCCTGTGCATTTTTATTGATGGTAGACGTTGTTACCGTGCCTATACTTGGCTCAGTAGCCAATATATTAAGTGCTTATGGGCTAGTGATTGCATCATTTATGGTAGGCACGCATTGGGGTAATCATTTGAGCTTGGCTGATGACAATAAGTGGGCTATTAGGCTTCCACTGTATAGCAATGTCATTGCGCTTGGCCTTTGGCTTGGTTTTTTGATCTTATCAGCTGTTGATTTCATTTGGCTATTAGTGATTGGGTTTATAAGTCTGTTGGTTATCGATTATAGTCTGCATCGAGCGCAGATTATCAGTCATGCTTACTTTAAAGTTAGGCAGTATGTCACGGCGATAGTGGTCATATCGTTAGTCGTTGCAGCATTACAGTTGTAAGTGGTATTAACTGAGTCATGGCCAAATAATAGTCAGTTGGCTTTCTCTATTTTTATATAGTCAAATCCATATAAATCCGCTACATCATCACCCTCGCTAAGCATACTAATGTATAACTTGCGCTCGGTTTCCTTGTATCGAAATTATTTGAATTTAACTATACTTGAGATTTTGCTTCTAGAGATTTCCGTAGGCGCCGCACTTCTGTGAGTAAAGTATTTGATAGTTAGACTAAAGATTAATAAAGTTCATTTAAAATGAATGTTATAATTAAAGCCATCTATATTTCTCTAAGAACATGGTTATGCAATCTATCAAGTTACCTAGCAAACCACCAAGCTCTCCGCATCCTATCCTTAATTTGAGCTTTCGCATATTTTTTAGTGCAGCTGCGCTATTTGCCGTAGTAACGATGCTGCTATGGGCGTTTGTGTTCACTGGTCACACGGAAATCGATGCACAGGTATTGAATCCTTTGTATTGGCATGGTCACGAGATGATTTATGGTTATGCACTCGCAGTGATTGCTGGGTTTTTGCTAACCGCGGTGAAGACTTGGACAGGGGTGATGATGCCGCATGGTTATTCGCTACTGGCAATCTTTACTTGTTGGTTGCTGGCGCGTTTAGGATGGTTGGCTTTTGGGCTTGGTGTCGCTATTGCGGGGAGTAGTGTGTGGTTACTATATGCAGCGGCACTATTTGATATGTTGTTCATCGGAGCGATGGCCTTTGTCATATGTCGTGCAGTGCTACAAGTTAAGCAATACAAACAAATGGGAATTTTGGCAAAGCTGGCGCTATTAACACTGGGCAACGGGCTGTGCTATTGGGGCATTATTAGTGCTGATATGGCCATTACCAGAGTAGGTATATATCTAGGCTTTTACTTAATCATTGGTCTGGTATTGACCATCGGGCGACGGGTAGTTCCTTTCTTTATTGAGCGCGGATTAAGTGGGGGTGGTACAGACAATGTAACGCTACGAAATAGTAAGACTCAAGATATTGCCAGCTTGGCTTTTTTGTTCGCTTTCTTTTTGGCTGATTTGTTTTATCCTAATAAGTACTTGCTGACGATCACAGCACTTGGCGTAGCCGTGGTCAATATCATTCGTTTACTAGGATGGTATAATCGCGGTATTTGGCAAAAGCCATTGTTGTGGTCATTGTATATTGCGTTTTTAGGAATGTGTCTGAGTTTCTTATTGTATGCATTACAGCCTTGGCTAGGTTATCCGCACAGCATCGCTATGCATGGACTGGCAATTGCTGGTGTTGGTATGATGACCGTGGCGATGATGACTAGAGTATCGCTTGGACATACGAGTCGCAGTATTCATCAGCCACCAAAAACGGTAAACGTTATGTACGGTTTGATGGTCTTAGTATTTATCAGCCGAGTGTTATTACCGCTGGTCGATATGAGTCATTATCTAGCATGGATTATGGTGGCTCAAAGCGCGTGGATTGCTTGCTTTGTATTATTTTGCATCAGTTATTTGCCGATGCTGACACGACCGAGACCAGACGGCTTATTGGGGTAATGTGCTTTAGCTCATCAATGTTGAAACCGTAAAATTTTAATACTCTCAAATCAGACAGGAGCGTGAATCAATGCGATTAACCAATTATAGTGACTACGCACTGCGCTCATTAATTTACTTAGCAGTGAAGCCAGACCCACACTCACTGTCTAATATCAGTGACATTGCAGACAGCTATCATATTTCTAAGAGCCACTTAACCAAGATTATTCATCAGCTCGGTCAGCTTGGGTACATTGATAGCGTCCGTGGCAAAAATGGCGGTATTCGATTGGCTTACGCCCCAAAAGATATCAACTTAGGCGTACTGATTAAACAAATCGAACCAGATTTTGCGTTGGTAGAATGTTTTGCCGCGCAGTTGCCCAATACCGAGACAAAACCTCATTCAACAGGCTTACCCATCACCTTGATAGCGGAATCAGCGCCGCCGCCTACTTTGGGCTGTGTAATTAGTCCAGTCTGCCAATTAAAAGGGGTGTTTTTTGAAGCGCTCACTGCTTTTATCACCGTACTTGAACGCTATACGTTGGCAGATATCATCAATAATGAGGACGAGCTGGCGACCTTGTTATTTAGATAAGGTTGTAGCCACCTCAAAACCTAAAAAAGGGCTACCAAAATGGCAGCCCTTTTTTTCACAAAATACGTCGGTCAAAATACGGTACAAGCTATGCTTTTTCTAGCTTTGGACGTGCTTTATCAATGGCTTTTAGCAGTGTTTTTTCAAACTCACCTTCTTTAAATCGAACCAGATAAGAATGCGCTGCACAGAAATTGCGTACCTCGCGCCATTCGTGTGCCAAGTTGGTCGCCCAGTCACAATACTGTGCACCAGCATTTGGCTCATCTTTGAGTGCTTTTTTGGTAGTAGGGTGCAATATCAGCTCAGGTAATACTGCCTCTAGTAATTTCATTGGGGGACTCATAAAAGTGTCATCAACGTGTAAGCTCTGGCTGGCAGGGTGATAAGCCAATAAAGAACCTGCATGGATCATCTCGTTAGGCGAGATATAGTGGACACCTTCAGATAACGAAAATTTTAATTCAGGGTAGCGCTGTGCCACCGCTTCGCTCTCAACCAAATCCTCTGCCCACTTAATCTCTGGCATTTTTTTATGATGACGGCTGCTGCCATACATAGTGGCTTGCGGAAAGTCTTTTGCCATTTGTACACAGCTCACCGTGTGGAAAGGATGAACGTTAAGTACCGCTTCGACATCTTGACCATTATTGGTTAGTGCCATGACTTCATCTCGAACGTCACCCGTCAAGGCGTAACTGTCCAAAAATATAAAGCGTCCCGATGCCAACTTGACCAGTGAGCACTGAGTGCCGATATTTAGCACGCCACCAATACGGAATGTTCCGCGTATGTTCCAAAATCCTGAGCCTAAATCTATAATTTTGTCTGTCATAAATATTTTTCCTTAATTGATCAATGATGAGGTGTAGCAATTTAATAGGGCAGTTATGGGTGACTATAAAAATAGTAAATCACTAAATGTAAGCAATTAAATATAAGCAATTAAATATAGGTCACTAAATATAAGCAACTATAAATACCAAGATATGGATAATGACGTATGACAGGCGTAAAGTCTGTTATAAAAAAGATGTCAAAGACGGCAATATCCCATCGACACCATGAGTTCAATAGAAATTGTGATGAACCACCCATATTTTTTCAGCGTTTTTTGATGTTGATAGCTTTTTTACGCTTGTTATTTATTATGGTTTCTTGGATTTTTTTAAGTCATGCAAGCTTTTTCAAGCTCAGGACGGGCGCTGTCAATAGTTGCTAATAGCGCTGCTTCAAATTCACCTTCTTCAAACACTACCAAACCTGAATGCGCACTACAAAAGTTACGCACGTCACGCCAGTCATGCGCCAAGTTGATGGCCCAATCACAATAATCTTTGCCAGCATTTGACTCATCTTTGAGTGCTTCTATGGTTGTAGCATGTAAGTTTATACCTGCTTGTACCGCATTAAATCGCTTCGAAGGTGGCGTCTCGATGGTATCGTCGACATACAGACTTTGGCTAGCAGGATGAAATACCAAGAGCGAGCTTGAGTGCACAGAGTCATCAGGGGCAATATAGTGAATGCCTTTTGGCAGTGAAAATTCAAGCTCAGGATAACGCTCGGCGACCGCTGTACTTTCAACGTAATCTGCACTCCAATTCACTTCTGGCACTTCCTTATGGTGACGTGCACTACCATAAAATAGAGCATTTGGAAAGTCTTTTGCTACTCGCGCACAGTGCACCGTATGAAAAGGATGCACGTTGAGTACCGCTTCTATGTCCTGCCCATTATTGGTCAGTGCCATCACTTGCGCGCGGACCTCGCCAGTGAGTGTATAGCTGTCCAGCAGCACAAACTTTCCAGAGGATAATTTTACCAATGCTGATTGATTGCCTATATCAATCATGCCTTGTCTCACGAACGAGCCGCGAATATTCCAAAAACCTGCACCTAAATCATGTATCTGGTCTTTCATTGTAGACAGTCTCCTTTAAGTCATAGCCAATTAAGTCATAGCCAATTTAAAAGTCATCGCTAAATTTAAATTTTCTTAAGCCATATTAAGTTTTCTTAAGCCATAATAGTACGCAAATAAAGGAGTAATTAAAGCAAATGTCACCATTCCTATACACCGCTTTACGAACAGTCTTTATAATCATAAGCAGAGATACGTGGGCTTTTGCTGTAGTTTTCGTTGGCACATAAAAATTTATCGAAGCGTGTGTCATTATTGATATAGCGTTGCATCCACGCGATACCAGGCTTACTCAGCAGTATCTCGTTAAAGCGGTAGGTTGGACAAAAATGACTGCCATTGTCCACCTCAATTTTCATCTTGGGGCCGGTGGCATTATGATAAAAAACATTGGTATATTTCTCATTGGTGGCAATACGGTCACGCTCGCAGGCGATGACTAAAGTTGGTGTCTTTACCTCGCCATAGCTTTTGTCATGATAGGGTGCGAGTGGCATGATGGCTCGTACTGTGCTGCGCTCCTTTGCTAGCTTAAGCGCACCGCCACCGCCCATAGACCAGCCGATAGCGCCCAATCGCTTAGGATCTATCTTATTGCCAACGGTATCATCAGCGATTATGTGGTCTAGTGCGGCATTCAATTGGGTCGCTCTACTATTCGGATCGTCATAGATAGAGTTGGTATCGATAGTGATAACGACGAATCCCCAAGAAGCCAAACGCGGTCCCCACCATTTGATAGCAGCCTCGTAAGACACGTAACCCGGAACCACAGCGATAGCACCTAACAAGCCGCAACCGATAGCATCGGTTGGGTAGTGAATCGTGCCACCACCGAAGCCCTTTGCTGATTGGCGCGCAACGTGTTTGGTACTGACAGAGAAGGGGCCGTTATCACGAGTATCAGAAAGCGCCGCTGCTGTGATCGCGCTATCAGCAATACAGTCTGATGGCACTGATGGCACTGATGGCACTGATGGCACTGTTGGCACTGTTGGCACTGTTGGCACTGTTGGCACTGTTGGTAATGCTTCGTTTGCTGAAATAGTCGTGGTTTCTGATAAGCTGACTTCAGCCAAAGTTGGCACAGAAAAAATCAGTGCGCCCATGGCGATAGTGGCTTTTTTAAGCCAAGCATTTTTTATCATGATAAATATTCTTTTAAGTGAAAGTCGTGTACTTGTGCTGAGCGGCTTAGTTATATTGTTTTATCTTATACTTAAGGCAAAACAATAGTAGACATTAATCTTGTCATTGTCAAAGTTGTGCACTGCCTGCACGGTATCGAATGCGACTAGGTAGCAGTGCAAATTTAAAGGTAAAGCGAGGCTGCTTTAAAGAAGTGAATTTCTATAGATGACGTGGGCATCATAGACATAAAATCGTTGGTAATTAATGGTTAAATAACAAAGCTAATGTGGTGCCAATAACACATCTAGAACTGAGTATATGGCTTGATGTGATAACATAAACCGCTTGTCTTTACGATATGAATGTATCATTTAAAGAGACTGTCTTACCTTCTGGATTTACTTACCTTCTAGATTTATCGTGCAACTAGATTTATTGTGCAGCGTGTTTAGAACATAGCTCTGTCACCCGTCTCTCATCCAAGCCAATAACAGGTGTGTATCACTGTCGTGGCATAACCAATAAAGTCAGCCTCCTTGTGAATCATTCTACCGACCAGACCCAAAATACCGTCCCACAGCCTTCTGTCTCACCAAATCATTCAACGTCATGGGTTTTAAAGCTCACTTTTGGCTTGATTGGCATGTTCGCTTTTTTACAAGTGTATTCTATTCAAGCGGTGCTACCCGTCCTGATGGTAGATTTTGCGGCGACTGAAGTGCAAGCCGGTATGATCGTTGGGGCAACCGTGTTGGCAATCGCCATCATGTCACCGTTTTTGGGCATGCTCTCTGATGCGGTCGGGCGTAAGTCATTTATCGTTGGTGCTTTGCTATTTTTAGCGATACCGACGGCGCTCATTGCGCAAAGCCCTAGCATTGGTTGGATGGGTATATGGCGCTTCATACAAGGACTCTCTGTGCCCGGTATTACCGTGGTGACCATTGCCTATATCGGAGAAGAGTTTGAGGGACGCGCGGTCACTGAGTTGATGTCATTTTATGTCTCAGGTTCGGTATTTGGCGGCTTTATGGGGCGGTTTTTGCTTGGGCATTTACACGAGCTTATTGGCTGGCGTGCCGGCTATTATGTGATGGCAGCGATGACGCTGATCGGTGCGCTTTGGGTCGGTAAAATGCTACCCTCATCGCGTCACTTTGAGGCCAATCCGAACTTTCACTCAGCGATACAGACGCTGGGTGAGCATTTGACCAATCGTTACGTCGTGACAGCCTGTTTGCTTGGTGCTTGTGTATTATTCTCATTAGTTGGCTGTTTTACCTTTATTAATTTGCACCTAACAGGCACGCCATATGAGCTCGGTACGGGTGCGCTGGCCAATATTTTTGCGGTGTACTTAATTGGGGTAGTCATTACGCCATTGTCCTCTACATTGCTACGTCGATTTGGTTCAGCACGAACCGTTCGGGTGGCCGTTATTGTGTCGATATTTGGGATGTTATTGACGCTGGTGACGCCACTTTGGGGTATTGTTGTAGGGCTCGCGATTATGTCCTCTGGCGTGTTTGTCACTCAGGCGGCAACGATTAGCTATATCGCGGTCAATGTCAAAAAAGGTCGCTCACTGGCTTCTGGCTTATACTATATGGGCTATTATGCAGGTGGCACTCTAGGGGCATGGCTATGCGGGATAGCGTACGCGCGCGGTCAATGGTCACTTACCGTATGGTTGCTATTATTCGTGCAAGTACTGGCATTATCGGTCGCCAGTTTTGGCATGATAAAAACCAAACCCCGAACCACTTAACCTATATATAGCTCGTCAAATATGGCATAAAAATCACAGCTACTATCCTAATACTTACGTAAGCAGCCTTTACATGGTTGAGGTTTTTTCTTACTATCATTACAAGGTTTGTCGAGCATATTTTTTATTAAAATAATAATTTCAGTTCGCCTCAAACCCTTTAATAGCCATTAAAATTACTGTAAATAATTAACAAGGACGTCAGATTTATGTCAAATATCTATCACAGTGCGCCAGCTGCTTATGAGTTCCCATTACTGATTAAGCAATTGTTAAACCGTGCCAAAACTGTCTCACAAGATCAAGAAATCGTTTATGCAGATAAAAAGCGCTTCACTTATAAAGATCTGTTTAATCGTATCAATCGCTTGGCCAATGTTTTAGCCGACCTAAATCTTGATACTGGTGATGTGGTTGCCGTCATGGATTGGGATAGCCATCGCTATTTAGAATCCTACTTTGCAGTGCCGATGTCGCAGTATATTTTGCAGACCGTCAATATCCGTTTATCACCAGAAAAGGTGCTGTACACCATCAATCATGCAAAACCAAAAGTGCTGATGCTTAACTCTGAGTTTGCCGCACTGGTGAAGGACTATCAGTTTGAAAACTCCAGTATCGAGCATATCATTTGGCTAGATGATAACGGTATGACGGTAGAAGGCGTTTTTGGTGATAACCAAAGTCGCGTAACGGGTGAGTATGAGGCATTGCTAGAAGCCGCTGATGATACTTTTGAGTTTCCAGATTTTGATGAAAACACGATTGCGACGACTTTTTATACCTCAGGCACCACAGGCGATCCAAAAGGCGTGTTTTTTAGTCATCGTCAGTTGGTACTACATAGTATGGCAGAGGCCGCCACACTGGGTATGTTGCCGAACAAACAAGGCGTGAGTAACGGCGACGTTTATATGCCGATGACGCCGATGTTCCATGTGCATGCATGGGGTTTCCCGTTTACCGCGACCATGGTTGGTCTCAAGCAAGTCTATCCGGGACGTTATGCGCCTGATACTTTGCTGGATTTAATCATCAACGAAAAAGTTAGCATCACCCATTGTGTGCCGACGATTTTGCAAATGGTACTCAAAGAAGCGCAAGATCGAGGTGCCAGTTTTAATGGTCTAAAAATGATCATTGGTGGTTCAAGATTGACCGAAGGGTTAGCAAAATCTGCATTGGCACAAGATATCGAAGTCTATACGGGCTACGGTATGTCGGAAACAGCGCCGCTCATTAGCCTGACAGAATTTAGTCTCAACGAGCCAGAAATGACGGAAGAAGAAGACATCGCTCGCCGTTGTATGACTGGTAAGCCAGTGGTTATGGTGGACGCCCAGATATGGAGTACGAATAATGAGCCAGTTGGTACAGGTGAAGAAAATACGGGCGAGCTGGTACTGCGCGCACCGTGGTTGACCCAAAGCTATCTAAAAAATGACGATGCTGGCAAAGAGCTGTGGGAAAACGGCTATATGCATACTCAGGATATTGCCTATGTACGCCCTGATGGCTATATTAGAATCACGGACCGTCTAAAAGATGTGATTAAATCAGGTGGCGAGTGGATTTCATCATTAGAGATTGAGACGATTTTGTCGCTACATCCATCAGTGGCTGATGTGTCGGTCATTGGCGTTCGTGATAAGCAGTGGGGCGAGCGTCCATTGGCGTTAGTGGTGCTCAAGCCTAATGCTCAAGAGACCAAGGTCGAAGATATCAAAGCCATTGCTGAGAAAGCGGTAGAGCGCGGTATCATCCCTAAGTATGGTGTGCCCAGTCAGTTCAAGTTCGTTGATGAATTGCCCAAAACTTCTGTAGGCAAGCATGACAAAAAAGTCATGCGTGAGATGTATGCCGATCAGACCGAAGTATAACTTTACGTGTCTCATTATCTAAAGTCGTTAGCTGTTAAACTATTCAAATGTTCATTATGATCGAACAGATTAAACGCTTAACAGTTGACCTTTATTGTTAGCTCTGCTACATTTTAAACCGATACATTATGTATCGGTTTTTTCAGTTCTGGCACGGATGACCAGTACCTCATTACGATATTGTTTATCACAACTATATTCAAAACTATATTGCATCATATCTTGTTTATGCTAAGGACAGCTATTATGAGCGACCCAATCAACAACCAAGTAGCACCCAAACTTTCTGAAAACGGCCAAACTCAAGCCACTCAGACCCCGAGCTTTGCTGATATTTACCACAGCTCTATCAACGATCGCGAGCAATTTTGGGCAGAGCAAGCGAAACGTATCTACTGGCATAAAGAGCCAGAACAAATCCTTGATGACAGTAATTTGCCGTTTGCTAAATGGTTCGTCGGCGGTGAGACCAATCTCTGCTATAACTGCGTCGATCGCCATCTGCCTGATCGTGCTGAGCAAGATGCTTTTATTTGGCTGTCCTCAGAGATTAATCAAGAGCTAATAGAAACCTTCCCCACCGTGGCTGATACTTTTAGCGATTTGGGCAATAACGTTGAGTTTTATACAGACTATACCAAGCGTCGCCTAACCTATAATGACTTGTATAAAGAGGTCAACTATTTCGCAGATGTGCTACAACGTCATGGCGTTGGAGAAGGTGATCGAGTCATCATTTATATGCCGATGATTTTAGAGGCCGCTTATGCCATGTTGGCTTGCGCACGTATTGGTGCGATTCATTCGGTGGTATTTGGTGGGTTTGCCGCGCACAATTTAGCCATTCGTATGGATGATGCCGAGGCAAAAATGGTCATCACGGTCGATGCTGGTCTGCGCGGTGGTAAAGTTATCAACTACAAAAACCTAGTCAATCAAGGGGTAGAGCAAGCGACAGCCAAGCCTGAGCATGTATTGGTCGTTGATCGTGGCATTTTACCTTTTGAAGCGCAAGCGATAGATATCGATTATGCGACTGAGCGCCGCATCAGCTGCGAGGCCAATGCCATCGTTGATCCAGTATGGTTAGAGTCTAATACCCCATCGTATTTACTTTATACTTCTGGTACGACCGGCACTCCTAAAGGGGTGCAGCGTGACACGGGCGGTCATGCCGTGGCGTTAACGACCTCGATGGACTATATTTATGACGGTAAAGCCGGTGAGACCTTTTGGGCGATATCCGATATTGGCTGGGCAGTGGGGCACTCTTATACTATTTATGCGCCATTGCTGGCAGGTATGACCAGCGTTATGTACGAAGGTCTACCGCATCGTCCCAATCCGGGCATCTGGTGGCGTATCGTTGAGGCCAACAAGGTGAATATTCTTTTCACCGCGCCTACAGGTGTGCGTATGCTCAAAAAGCAAGATGAAACTTGGATGACACGCTATGATGTTTCCAGTCTTAAATCTTTCTTTTTAGCTGGTGAGCCACTTGATCAGTCTACAGCGGATTGGTTAAAGAGACATCTGGGCGTGCCTATTTTAGATCATTACTGGCAAACCGAGTCCGGCTGGCCCATCCTAAGCAATACCCCAAAATTTGATGATAAACCGCACAAGCAAGGCTCACCTGGTTATCCGATGTATGGCTATGATGCGCATGTGATCAATGAAAAAACAGGCGAGCGTTGTGCTGCGGGCGAAAAAGGCTTGCTGGCAATTACTGCGCCTCTACCACCTGGCTGCCTGACAACCGTATGGCGTAACGATGAGCGCTTTATTAGTAGCTACTTTAGTTTAGCTGATGGCAATGAGTACTCTACATCAGACTATGCCGTAACTGACGAAGATGGTTGCTTTTATATACTCGGCCGTACCGATGATGTCATCAATGTCGCTGGTCATCGGATTGGTACTCAAGAGATTGAGGAGGCGATTAGCACCCATCCTGAGATGGCTGAGTGTGCCGTTGTGGGTATTCATGATGAGCTGAAAGGTGAGTTACCCATCGCGTTTTGTGTGCTAAGAGACCACACCCAAGTGGCCACAACCGAAAACCGCTTTCGCCTTGAGCAACAAATCATTGGCGCAGTCGTCAAGTCGCTTGGCGGCATTGCGCGTCCAGCAGCGGTTTATTTTCCGCAATCAGTACCAAAGACCCGTTCTGGTAAAATACTACGCCGCGCCATACGTGCGCTGGCCGAAAACAAGCCCACAGGAGATATGTCAACACTCGACAATCCAGCAGCGATTGATGCGATTAAGCAGTCTATGAAAGATTATTAGAAAATAATCAGCCTAGGTTTTATTGGTTAAAGTGTGCTAGATCTTCAAAAATAGTCTCTGTCGGAGCTATGGTCGAATATCTGGCACACTTTAAGAGAATACCCAATTTTACCCAGTGCATTTCTACGACTTATTCGTTTGCGTTAAAGGAAGTTGCTGTTATGGATATTTTTGCCATTGTATTGTCTTTGGTATTGTTAATGTATTTTGCTTATCGAGGAGTGAGTGTTTTAATACTAGCCCCTGCTCTTGCCATTCTAGCTGTTGTTCTAAGCGGCGTTGGCAGTCAAAGCATGGGAATGTATACCCAGATATTTATGGAAGGGATGGGCAGCTTTGCGGTTAAGTATTTTCCCTTATTTTTACTCGGGGCTATTTTTGGCAAGCTGATGCAAGATTCAGGCTATGCTTATGCCATTGCCAAAACTTTAGTGACAAGATTAGGAGACAAGCATGCCATGCTATCGGTGGTATTGGCTTGCGCTATTCTTACTTATGGCGGGGTATCCGCTTTTGTGGTTACTTTTGCCATATACCCGATTGCCGCTGCTTTGTTCAGACACGTCAATATTCCCAAAAGATTGATACCGGGTGCGATTTGTATTGGTGCCTTAACACTGACCATGACCGCATTACCGGGTACCCCTTCAATTCATAACGCTATTCCCATGCCTTACTTTGAGACAGATGCGTTTGCAGCGCCTGGATTAGGCATTATTGCCGCAATAATTATGCTGGGTGGCGGTATGTTATGGATGAGTCGCCAACTTCGTATTGCCCATGTGAATAATGAAGGGTATGGCAATCATACTTTAAATGAACAAGACAGCCCTTCGAACAATGATATACCCAATTTCTGGCTAGCACTATTGCCCATTGTCATCGTCATATCAGGCAATTATGTCTTTTCAAAGATCATAATACCTTTGTGGAGCAACAGCTACTTAGCTGATGAAAAATTTGGAGGGGTAGAACTAAGCTCGGTCATTGGTATTTGGTCCATAATTCTATCGTTGGTTTTGGCTTGTATTTTTGTTATGGCATTTAATTTTAGAAAAATGGACAGTGTAAAAGAAAGTTTAAACAAAGGCGCTATGGGATCTTTACTGCCGATTTTTAATACGGCATCAGAGGTGGGCTATGGGTCTGTTATTGCGACGCTTGCAGGCTTTGCCATTATCAAACAGTACCTTATGGGGTTTGCGCCAGGCAATCCATTGATATCTGAAGCGATCATGATTAATGTTTTAGCGGGTATCACAGGATCAGCGTCTGGTGGTTTGGGTATTGCCCTAGAAATTATGGGTGCAAGTTATATGCAATTGGCAGAGCAGTATAATATTGACCCTGAACTGATGCATCGTATCGCTTCTTTAGCGGCAGGTGGGCTGGACTCATTACCACATAACGGGGCCATCATAACCATGCTCGCTATTTGTGGGCTCACCCATAGAGAGTCCTATAGAGATATCTTTGTGACGGCTGTCTTAGTCCCGTTGATAGCACTAATCACAGTGATTACCTTAGGAACAATGTTTGGGTCGTTTTAATCCTTTGTAGAATGATAGTTTGTTACCTAGAAACAAGGTAAACGCTTTAATTTATATATAAAACTTGTTTATATTGCTACTTATGTTGTTTTTTACTCATATTTCACCTTTGAGCTCATGGACTCTCATGGGCTTTTTTTGTTCTTAAATTTTACTCTGCGTGTTTAAGTTAGCGATAAATAATGGCTGATATAAATTTATGATGTCTATGTTTAACGTTCAGGTTTAAAGTTCAGCTTTAACATTCAGGTCTAGCGTCCATATTTACCGTCAAAAATACGACTCGGGAGGCTAATTGGCTTTTACCAGCGCCCATACTAACAAGGATATTTTTCTTTAGAAGGAACTCCTTTACTAAAACTTCAACAAAGCCCTTGACCCTAAAATTGTTTTATTGTTATAGTCAATAACGATACGTAATAAATCATTTTATAATTAATATGATTTGTAGCAACCTATGAATTTTTAATCCTCCTCATAACTATAAAGATACCGTTACGCGGTAGTCTCGCAAACAAGATAAGGATATCTTATGCACCACGTTCAGCAGCTCATCAATGGCCAGTTTGTTGATTCTAATACCAGCGAATGGATTGATATCACCGATCCTGCCACCCAAGAAGTCATTGCCAAAGTTCCACAGACCACAGATGATGAAATCAATCAAGCCGTTGCTGCTGCCCAAGCGGCTTTTCAGACTTGGCGCAAAACACCGATTACCACTCGTGCTCGTATCTTTTTAAGATACCAAGCGTTGATCCGTGAGCATATGGATGAACTGGCAGCAATCTTGACCGCTGAACAAGGCAAAACGATTGCAGACGCTCGTGGTGATGTATTCCGTGGCCTAGAAGTGGTCGAGCATGCCGCAGGTATTGCAAATTTACAGGTTGGCGATTTCGTTGAAAACGTGGCCTCAGATGTGGATACCTACAGTATTTGGCAGCCACTTGGCGTTTGTGCAGGCATTACACCCTTTAACTTCCCAGCGATGATTCCGCTTTGGATGTTCCCGATGGCGATTGCTACGGGCAATACTTTTATTTTAAAGCCTTCTGAGCAAGATCCAATGGTCACCATGCGTTTGGTAGAGTTGGCAGTCGAAGCGGGCGTACCCGAAGGCGTACTAAACGTGGTACATGGCGGCAAAGCGACCGTTGATGCTATTTGTGACCATCCCGATATCAAGGCGGTTTCTTTTGTTGGATCAACCAACGTTGGCAAACACGTCTACGAGCGTGCCAGCAAATCAGGCAAGCGTGCCCAGTGTATGATGGGTGCCAAAAACCATGGTGTTATCTTACCTGATGCCAATAAAGAGCAAACGCTCAATCAACTAGCGGGTGCCGCCTTTGGTGCTGCTGGTCAACGTTGTATGGCGCTGTCAGTCGTGGTGTTAGTCGGTGCTGCTGGTGAGTGGATTGATGACATTAAAGCCAAAGCAGAAGGCTTAATCGTCTCAGCTGGTAAGCATGATAAAGACTTAGGCCCGCTGATTTCTCCTGCCGCCAAGGCTCGTGTTGAGCATTTGATTGGTACGGGCGTAGAAGAAGGCGCTAGTCTGTTGCTTGATGGTCGCGGTATCACCGTCGAAGGCTATGAAAAAGGCAACTTCGTCGGGCCAACTATCTTTGATAATGTCACAAGCGATATGCAGATTTATAAAGAAGAAATTTTTGGTCCAGTGCTTTGTATTATGCGTGCCGCCAGCCTTGATGAAGCGATTGAGCTGCTGAATGCCAATCCACATGGTAATGGTACGGCTATCTTTACCCAGTCAGGCGCTGCTGCACATAAATTCCAGCAAGACATTCAGGTCGGTCAAATCGGTATCAACTTGCCGATTCCTGTGCCGCTACCGATGTTCTCATTCTCAGGCTCACGTGCCAGTAAACTTGGTGATCTCGGTCCTTATGGTAAGCAAGCCGTTCAGTTTTATACTCAGACCAAGACGGTAACTGCGCGTTGGTTTGATGATGAGGCAAGCCGCGGCGTCAATACCACTATTTCAATTTAATCGTTAATCCGCTATACGTGTGGTATAGCGCCACTCATGTTTAATATGTTTTTTAATATCAAAGCATAATTTTGTGATGGTCGTTATGCCACTGCTATACTGTATAAACGATATTAAACGAATGACTCATCAAACCTGAGTCACCATATTTGCTTTGCAAGCACAAGGATGATCTTATGGATTTCTCATTGACAGACGACCAAATTGCCTTTCGCCAAACTGCCAGACAGTTTGCGCAAAAAGAGCTAAAGCCAAATGCCGCTGAGTGGGATCGCACCTCACATTTCCCAGTCGATGTTATCAAAAAATCAGGTGAGCTTGGGTTTTTGGGGCTGTATACCAATCCAGACTATGACGGTTTAGGATTACCGCGCTTAGATTCTGCTATGGTTTTTGAAGAGTTGGCATGGGGTGATACGTCTGTGGCGGCTTATATGAGCATTCATAATATGGCAGGCTGGATGATCGGTGAATATGGTAGCGATGTCCTATGCAAAAAATATTTGCCGAAGATGGTCAGCGGTGAATGGCTTGGCAGCTACTGCTTAACGGAAGCTAATGCTGGTTCTGATGCAGCCTCATTGCGTACCAAAGCTGATAAGCAAGGCGACCATTATGTGCTTAATGGGGAAAAAGCTTTTATCTCCGGTGCTGGTGAGACTGATGTCTTGGTAGTAATGGCACGGACAGGTGGTGCAGGGCCAAAAGGCATCTCAGCATTCGTTATCGATGCGCATAGCGCTGGTATTGAATATGGTAAAAACGAGCATAAGATGGGCTGGAAAGCTCAGCCAACGCGAACCATTAGCTTTAAAGACGTCAAAGTGCCAGCAGAAAACTTAATAGGCGAGGAAGGTCAAGGCTTTCGTATCGCTATGAAAGGCTTAGATGGTGGACGTATCAATATCGGTATCTGTGCAGTTGGTACGGCACAGTCAGCGCTAGAGACCGCAACCAATTATGTGCAGGAGCGTAGTCAGTTTGGCAGCCCGATTGCCAGCTTACAGTCGGTACAGTTTAAGCTTGCTGATATGCTGACTCAAACTATCACGGCGCGGCAAATGCTCTATTTAGCGGCCAGTAAAGTCGATAATAAGGATGCGCAAGCCTCTACTTATTGCGCGATGGCAAAGCGTCTCTCCACGGATTTGTGTTTTGATGTCGCCAATGAAGCGCTACAGCTACACGGTGGCTATGGCTATCTAAATGAATATCCACTTGAGCGCCATGTGCGAGATTTGCGTGTCCATCAGATTTTGGAAGGTACCAATGAGATTATGCGAGTGATTGTCTCGCGTCAGCTATTACAGGACGATGCGTTGGATCAATTACGTTAACTGCATTAGTCGGCTAATCTGGCTTAGCTATGATTAGCTGCAGCTTTTGTACCTAGCGCCCAACCAATAAACCATACCAAATTCAGATAAAATAAAGGACTATTTATGACGGATTATACCAATCTCAAGTTATCGATTGACGGTCATACTGCTACTGTGACATTGAATAACCCGCCAGCCCATACATGGACAATGGACAGTCTGCCGGCGCTAAAGCAGCTGGTGACTGATCTTAACGCCAATGATGATGTTTATGCCTTGATTATTCATGGCGATGGTGAGAAGTTCTTTTCAGCGGGTGCAGATTTAAATAATTTCTCGGACGGTGACAAGGGTCGAGCAATAAGCATGGCCATCGCTTTTGGCGACGCGTTTGAAGCGTTGTCGGCTTATCGCGGTGTCAGTATCGCGGTTATCAACGGCTATGCCATGGGAGGCGGACTTGAGTGTGCATTGGCATGCGATATCCGTATCGCAGAAGCACATGCACAGATGGCCTTACCAGAAGCTGGTGTTGGTTTATTGCCATGCGCGGGTGGCACCCAAAATCTAACAGCTCTAGTAGGTGAAGGTTGGGCAAAGCGCATGATATTGTGCGGCGAGCGCGTTGATGCAGAGACAGCATTACGTATCGGCTTGGTTGAAGAAGTCGCTGCTAAAGGAAAAGGACTACAAGCAGCACAAGCATTGGCGCAAAAAGTCGCTAAGCAATCACCCGTTGCCGTTAGTTATTCTAAAACACTTATTCAAGCCGCTAGAAATACCCCGCCTGCGCAAAACCTTATCCATGAGCGCGAAGCTTTCGTGAAATTGTTCGACACCAATGATCAGCGCGAAGGTGTACAAGCATTTTTAGAGAAGCGTAAACCTACGTGGCAAAATAAATAGTCTGTAGGCATGTCCTGATATTTACTTTACTCATTTTAATTTTGGTAGGTCTCTTTTATGACAGTAGCAACAGAAAGCACAGAACAAGCAGCGCCTGTATTGTTCAATACTGAGCCGACAGAGTGTGGCCATCTTATTGGTATCATGACGTTAAATACTCCCAAATCACTCAATGCCTTAAGTGTTGAGATGTGTCAATTGTTATCACAACAGTTAGAGCAATGGAAAAGTGATGAGCAAGTAGTGGCGATACTATTAAAAGGAGCAGGCGATAAGGCGTTTTGTGCTGGCGGGGATATCCGCAAGCTTTATGACAGTATGTCGGAAACTGCGCCAATGCCAAACCCTTATGCGACTGAGTTTTTCAGCCATGAATATCGTCTATACCGCCAAATGCACTTTTATACTAAGCCATTAATACTATGGGGTGACGGCATTATTATGGGCGGTGGCATGGGATTGATGTCAGGTTGCAGCCATCGTCTGGTCACCGAGCGTACCCGCTTTGCGATGCCAGAAGTGACTATTGGACTGTTCCCCGATGCTTCTGGTAGCTGGTTTTTACAGCGTATGCCAGCCAAAGCAGGTTTATTTTTGGGGCTAACGGGTGCGATGTGCAATGGTAACGACGCAATGTTGGCTAACCTTGCAGAGTATGCCGTCGCCAGTAGTGATTATGATGCCGTCATACAAAGTTTAAAGCAGAGCGATTGGCAGGTTGCAGCTAGTAGTACGGATAAATGTGATAACAATAGCGCCTACAGTATCGTTAGCCGTGCACTGGCAGCACAGCCTGTTGCCGATTTTCCTGCTAGTAAGCTAGCAACATACTGGCAGCCTATCCAGCAGTTGATGAATAGCGGTGGCCTAGGCGATATTGATGCGCTCCTACAAAGCGACGAGGCATTGGCAAATCTAGATGCAGATTTTGCTGATGATAGCTGGACGCAGCGAGCAGTGACTACTTATCGCCAAGGTTGCCCAGTGACCGTTGCTTTGACCTATGCGCTTTATCATAAAGTCACAGATTTATCGATAGAGCAGGTTCTATATTTAGAAACCAATGTGGCGGTACATTGTGCGGCCAATCCTGACTTTAAAGAAGGCGTACGTGCGCTATTGATTGATAAAGATCGCAATCCGCAATGGTCGCGTTCATTAGCCGACTGTCTCAGTACCGAAGGTCAGAATTACATTCATCAGCACTTTGTGAACCCTTATTCTAAAGGTGAGCATCCCTTGGGCGATTGGTTGGGTGATGAGGCAGCAGGCAATCAGCTGGTGCGTTAAAGACTGGATGTGTCAATTCAATATAAATATTAAATATAAATCAAACTCAAATGAACAGCGTACAACTATATATGTAGCATTATATATAGCAATGCCTGCACGTATGATCAATACTTAACCATCAAGGAATGATGAGATGAATACAAAGGATGTAAATGCCACCGGTAGCAATACTACTAAGCCAAATATCGCCTTTATTGGGCTTGGTAATATGGGCGCACCAATGGCAGAAAACTTGTTAAAAGCAGGTTATGCGTTATCTGTCTACGATTTGTCTGAGGACGCGACGCAGCGCTTACAGCAAGCGGGTGCTAGCGTGGCGGATAGCCCGAAAGATGCTGCAAACAATGCCCAAGTCGTCATTAGTATGTTACCAGCTGGCAAGCACGTCCATTCTGTCTATCTTGGAGATAGTGGTCTGCTGGCGAATTTACCAAAAGGCACCTTGGTCATCGATAGCAGTACGATAGCCGCAGCTGATGCAAGGACGGTAGCAGAGGCGGCAAGTGAGCTTGGCATCGACTTCCTAGATGCGCCAGTCTCCGGTGGTACGGGCGGCGCTATTGCAGGCAGTTTGACTTTCATAGTTGGTGGCAGCGACGATGCATTTGCCAAAGCAGAGCCGATACTAGCCGTTATGGGCAAAAACATCTTTCATGCAGGCGACCACGGTGCCGGACAAGTCGCAAAAATCTGTAATAACATGTTGTTAGGTATTCTCATGGCAGGGACAGCAGAGGCGATCAATTTGGGTGTCAAAAACGGCTTAGATCCAAAAGTGCTGTCAGATATTATGCTACAAAGCTCAGGTCGTAACTGGACACTAGAGGTCTATAACCCTTATCCGCAAGTGATGGAAAATGTGCCATCCAGTAATGGTTACCAAGGCGGCTTTATGAGTAAGCTGATGCAAAAAGATCTGAATCTTGCGATGCAAACCGCTCAGGACACCAATGTTGAGACACCAATGGGTGCCAAGGCAACAGAGCTGTATGAAGCTCACACAGTAGAGAATGGTGATAGGGACTTTTCTAGCATCATGGGTCGTCATGACGCATCGTTGCTGTCTTAGAAATACAAAGACTTATAGATAAAAAAAAGGTCTACGCTATGATATTAGCGCAGACCTTTTTTTTAGTTTGGTTTTGATTGTCAATGTTGTTAACTTTGTAGGTCATATACTAGCGTCTGTACGTCCTGCGCGGCTTTTCGCAGTCGTGGTACATGGGTCAACAGCTCGTCTAGCGACACGCGTATGGTTGGTGCGTGCAGATATAATGAAGCCAGATAGCGTGACTTCTTGTCCAATATAGGCACAGCGACTGCCACCATCTCAGAGATAAACTCCTCATTGTCGATGCCGATACCAGTATCAGCGATACGATCAAGCTCAGCATTCAATGCATCAATATCGGTGATAGTGTTTTTGGTGAACTTATCTAGTGGCAAACCTTGCAATATTTTATGACGGCTAGTATGAGACAACTGGCTCAAATATAGCTTACCTGTCGCTGTACACCACATGGGTGATTTTGCCCCTACAGGGAGATAAATCTGCAATGGTAAGGTCGTTTGTGCACGGTTGGTATAAATCATATCCATATGATAGGGAATACCAATCCCGCAACTTTCTTTAATTTCGTTAACCAGCTTTTGCAGGATCATCTGCCTTTCATTAAAGAACAGTCGTTGTTGCCAGAGCTCAACACTCAGATTACGTACCCGCTTACCAGGAATAATACCGCCACCAATATCAACGGTCAAAAAACCATCATCAACTAAGTTTTGAATTAATCTATGGATGGTCGGTTTAGGAATGTCTAGTTCCTGTGAGAGCTCAAGTGGAGAAAGCGGTTTTGAAGCATAGGACACCGCTTCTATAATTTCTAGTACACGGGTAATCGACGATACTTTAGGCATATGTATGGCTCAGTAGGAGTAAAGAAATAAAGCAGACAGCATCACAAGATTTTCATAAATAAGATAAATAGTGACATTACTGACGTTCTATAACAAATCTATCATAACAACTAATTTAGCATAATATTCGGTTGAGGCAAGCGCTAGTCTCGTTATATGAGATCATTTATATCGTTTTATTTGTTAGCGTGAATTTTTATATAAGTAATAAAAGATACGTCAACTCACAAATCACAACAAACGGTAGTAATAAGCTAACTAACTACTATTGAGTTGGTTCAGCGGCTCATTCATCATAATGACATATTTTGTAATACCATCACATGAATATTAAGCCAGCTGATATTCATGTCTGTGCTCTTGAGTTACTTTGAGAGCGTTGTGTAACAGGAACATGAAGTTTTGCGGGTTAGTGTAGTAATTATTACAATTTCTATGCAATCTTTACATAATGGCAAATAAAAAGCGCGTCAATAGGGGTGACTTTTTGAGTCAAAATTGTTTTAATCTGCTCAACAAAATGGTGGTTTAAAAAAAGCTAAATTATCATTTTTTACGGGCGAGTTATTTCACACTTTAGGAGAGTAATTATGAAACTTATTAAATTATCTGCAATCTCTGCTGCTATCTTAGCATCAACTGCGGCTTTAGCTGCTGAACCTGTTATCGTTGTTGATAGTGCTGATGCCGTCGTATACGAAGCTGAGCCTGTAGCTGTTGCTTACCAAGCTGAGCCTGCTTATGCATACAACGCTGATGCTGGCATAGTACGTAACACGACTGGTGCAGTTGTTGGTGGTACTAAAACTTTCTTTCAAACAGCTGTTAATCCAGCCGCTGTTAGTGCTGAAGTTGGTACACTAGGTTATGGCGCTAACGTTGCTTGGGCAATGAATGACAAAACTGAACTACAAGCCGGTTGGGCAGGTGGTGATGTAGCTGACCTTTTCGGCGGTGATTTTGACGCTGACGACGTAAACTATGAAGTTGATGCAGATTTCAGCAACCCGTACCTAGGTGTTCAATACCGTCCTGTAGCTAACTGGTTCACTATGGGTGCTGGTATCATCGTTCCTGACAACGATATCGACGTAACTGCTAATGCTGATGGTGACTTCTTCGAGCTTGACGGTATTCAATACAATGCTGCTCAAACTGGTAACTTAGAAGGTAGCTTAGAGCATCGTAACAAGCTAGCACCTTATGGTACTATCGGCTTCCGTCCTAACATCGGCAACAACTGGGGTGTATTCGGCGAAATCGGTGCAGCATATATGGGTAAAACAGATGCTAAGGTTCGTTCAACTAACCCAGATGCAGACGTAAATTACACAGATGAGCAAGGCGTTACTCAAACCATCAAAGGCAGCGAAGTTGCTAATATCGCTGAGCAAGAACTTGAAGATAAAGATTGGTTAGAGTGGTTCCCAATTGTTAAACTTGGTGCAACTTACCGTTTCTAATCTAATCACAGTCTAAGCACTGTATTTAGATTAAGCGTAAAAAAAGGCGACCTTCGGGTCGCTTTTTTTCGTTTAAAATAAAGAGGAATGATTATCTACGGAGAGTATTGGCAAATATCATTTAAAAAACAATAACAGTTTGCTGAGAGGGCAAAACGACAATGTGATAGTTAGCCTTATTATCGCTGATGACAGATAAAGCAGCGTTTTCATTGATGATGTTGATCAGGCTAGGTATTAAGTAGGAATAATCTATTCCTAAGCCTTGTGCCAACTTATACTGATAAACCTTGATAAAACTTTCTTTTATTTGCCATAGCAGTTTAGTGATAGCACTACGTTCATTTGTGGGTAATGCTTGTAATGCAGCAGTTTCATGAGGATGATAAAAACGCTGCGCCACATGCCATGCAACCTTATTGGTCTCTATATCAATCCCCACGGCATGGCGACGACTGATGACTACTGCGATATGATTGCTTGGGGTTCTACTGTTGTTATGCTCAGAATCTTTACCGCTATCACTTCGATTACCCAAATCTGTATGACTGAAACATACATAATGTTGACTCTTAACCAGTCGATAGGGGAAGCTTGATTCATTTAAGATATCAGTGATTTCTAACTTATTGAGTAAGGCTTTTAGCAGTAACCGAACGCCTTTACGCTGCCGTTGACGTTGGTTGTGAGCAACTTCTTTTACGGATAACTGGCTTTGCAATGGACGGCAATACCAGTTAATACGAGGTATCTTATGAAAATCCGTATCTAGGACATGAGGAACCGATAAGCGTGTTGGTTTACCCCATATAGCTTTAGTGTTTACATACAGCGGTTCGCTCACTTGTGCGGTTGCACACCATGTCATCGGATCGAGCTGAGTGTACTGAATATGAGTTAACGGTAAGGTTGGCATTGTTTATATTTAATAATTAGTAATGGGTTAGCTATTTTTAGCATAAAAAGCTTGGAAATGAGTGATTCCATTATCTTAGCGCAATAAAAACTCAAAAGCCCAGCAATATTAATATTACTGGGCTTTTATAAAGCGAATGACGCTTTATCTATTACTATCAGTTGTACCGGTCTTAGTAAGACAATTCAGCACGACGGTTCTGTGCATAGGCATCTTCAGTATTGCCGGCAGCAGCAGGACGCTCTTCACCATAGCTGATGACACGGATATTGTTAACAGCAACACCTTGCGCAGCAAGGTAGTTACGTGCTGCTTGGGCACGACGTTCACCAAGGGCGATATTGTATTCACGGCTACCGCGCTCATCGGTATGACCAGCGATAACAACACCAGCGGCTGGGTTTGAGCTCAACAAGCCTGCGTGTTGGTTCAAGACGCTGGCCGCTTGTGAGGTGATTTCACTGCTGTCAAAGCCAAAGTAAACAACCGCTTGTAGATTCTCAGCACCAGTAATAACCGCGCTTGAATTGTCTACAATAACAGCACCATTGTAGCCGACTTGGCCACCTGGGATGCCTAATGGCGCAACCACGACTTCAGAAGTAGTACGTTTAGTCGCACAACCAGTGGTTATTGCAACGGCGCTTGAGAGTACAGCGAGGACAGCGATCTTAGAAAAACTGATTGACATGATGAGCTCCTGAAATTTTAATAAAATTTGTTTTTTTGAACTGCTAATGATAAAAATTAGGCAATTATCATCTATCATATACTAAATGTTACTTTATGTAAGTAGTATTACTGTAAATAGGCTATGAATTACTGAGCGCTTTTATATGGTTTTAACAATCCTACCTATATCACCAGCGATGCTTGCCCCAGTTTTCGGGATTGGCCCAGTAGTCAGCGTTCAGCCAGTTGGGTAATTGCTTATAATCGTACAAATTAAACTGCCACAGTGTTGGCAATGAGTCAGGTGTAGAAGAGGTATGAATAGCACGTCTACCAGCGTCTTTCAAAGAAGGTTCGCTTAAAATATCAAATGGCGTAAAGCCATAAGCTTTTAAGTCTAGGGTGCTATCGAGTGCAATCAGTAGGTGCGCGGCATAAAGATCACGATAGCGCATGAGCAATGGGATATATTGGGGTAGCAGCTCTGCTGATAAGGTTGGTAGCCAAAAGCAAGCGAGCTCATAACGTTCAGAGAGTTGCTGCTGGGTGAGTTCTGACAACGTTGATAAATGTGTTTTCCCTTTTTTATTATCGAGATTTTTTAGGGATGTCTGTAGTGCTAAACGTTCAGCTTTATCTTGCACAACCCATAACAGCTCGGAGCTATCATCGGAGCTACCATCAGAGCTAGCACTAGTTTGTTTAATAGCAGTAGTTTGCTCAGGTGTTTCTGGTGTGTCTACCTGTATTGCTAACGATGGCAATAGTACATCAATGTAATCCATCAAAAGTGGTAAGGTAATGGTTGCGCGACTAGTAGGTTGCGTTGTCATAAAATAGGCCGTTTATCGATTGTTGGTGATCAGTGCCTCTATTAAATCATTTTCATTGATACTATCCAATTGATGATTGACGTTTTTGATCTTTGTTTTGGATGATAGGCGTAATAACCTGAAGGGTGGCTCTTGAAATTTGGCTGTTTAGGTCAATGTAGCTAGGTTGTGTCATCATTTAGATTGTGAGGCTTAAAATGAGGAAAATTGCAGTCAAACAAGAAAGGAATTGCCATAAATATGAATATATTGACAAGATTGCTGACGATGTTTGGCAAAATTTAGCTATTTTAAGACCACTAAATGTATCAATGTGCTAATTGATGATAGGCCCTAAATGTCGCTATCATTCTAACAATCATAAAAATTGTGCTAGTTGATTACCCGTTACAACGTAATTTATCATGCTTTTTACCATAAATAATAATAGGAATCTCTATGTCTACTGCTGAAACCGATGCTCAAATTATCAATCCTGACATGCCAGATGTGCCACCGCATGCACCAAGTAAAATCAACTTAAAAGATTATAAAAAACCAAGCTTTGATGTTGAAACGGTTGATTTAGATATCAAGCTGTTCGAAGATCATGCGCAGGTAGACAGCACCCTAAAAATGGTACGTCAAACAGCAGGAGATCTCGTATTATTCGGTGAGGAGTTGGATCTAATCGCCGTTACGATGAATGGTAAGCCATTAACGGTTGAAGATTATCAACAGCAAGCAGGCACGTTGACGATTGCGAATGTACCTGATGAGGTTGTTTTAGAGATTCAAGTACGCATCTGCCCGCAGACCAATACCGCCCTAGAAGGACTTTATATGGCGGGTAGCGGTGACGACACCATGTTTGTGACTCAATGCGAGCCAGAAGGCTTTCGTAAGATTACTTTTTATCCAGATCGCCCTGATGTGCTCGCGATATTCACCACCCGTCTTGAGGCGGATAAGCGCTATCCGATACTACTAGCCAATGGTAATTTGGTTGAAGCAGGCGAGGTCGCAGATGCGCCAGACCGTCATTATGCGATCTGGCACGATCCAACTAATAAACCAAGCTATCTGTTTGCCTGTGTCGTCGCTGATTTGGATGTATTGACGGATTCTTATACTACCAGCGAAGGTCGAGACGTTTTGCTGGAAATATACGCTAAGTCTGCCGATATCGATAAGTGTGATGTCGGTATGCAAGCTCTAAAAGATTCAATGAAATGGGATGAGGTCAATTATGGTCGAGCTTATGATTTAGACCGCTATATGATTGTTGCCGTTAGTCAGTTTAATATGGGCGCGATGGAAAACAAGGGTCTCAATATTTTTAACACTGCTTGTGTGTTGTCTAGCCCTGAGACCACGACGGACTCGCGTAGCTTTAGTGTGAAAGCCATCATCGCGCATGAGTACTTTCATAACTGGACAGGCAATCGCATCACATGCCGCGATTGGTTCCAGCTGTGCTTGAAGGAAGGCTTTACCGTCTACCGTGATCAATCCTTTTCAGCCGATCAGCAGTCGAGTGCCGTACAGCGTATCGATGATGTCGCGACTTTGCGTGCCCATCAGTTTGCTGAGGACGCAGGGCCACTTGCACATCCTGTACGCCCTGAAAGTTTCGTCGAGATTAATAATTTTTACACGACGACCGTCTATGAAAAAGGCGCTGAAATCGTCCGTATGATTGCGAATACCTTGGGGGCAGATAACTTCCGTAAAGGCACGGATGAGTATTTCCGTCGTTACGATGGGCAAGCGGTTACCGTTGAGGACTTCTTGTCTGCGCTCAGTATTACTGATGATAAAATTGAAGACTTTATCGACTGGTATCGTCAGCCCGGTACACCAGTGGTGTCTGGTCATCAAGATTACGATAGCGCCACGCAAACGTTAACCATTACTTTAAGTCAGCAAACCCGTCATGTTAGTGGTTTTGATGCGCCTAAACCTTTACCTATTCCCGTAGCGACCGCGCTATTTGACAAAGATTCTGGTGACATCGTTACCGAGCGTATGCTGCTGCTCGATCAAGCAACGCAAACCTTTATCTTTGAAAATGTGGCTAGTGAGCCGGTCGTATCGCTGCTACGTGATTTCAGTGCGCCAGTCCAGCTCAATTACGATTATCAAGATGAAGATTTGGCATTTTTGCTTAAGCATGAAACCAATGGTTTTAACCGCTGGCAAGTGACACAAATGCTGGTAAATCGCATTTTACTACAGGGACGAGGCTCGAAAAGCAGTCCTGACGTCTATCTGCAAGCAGTCGCCAAGACATTACCTACATTGGCTACTGACGATGCAATGTTGGCAGCGCGTTTGCTCGATATCCCATCAGCGCAAGAGCTGGCATCTGCTATTCATACAGATTACGACCCAGAATTGGTTAAACAACAGCGCGAAGGCTTATATCAACAGCTGGCAGATGCTTTAAAAAATCAATGGGCAACACTTTATAAACAGCTGCCCATGCAGTCTTATGAAGATAGCGCCGAAGCTCGTGGTATGCGTGCCTTGCGCAATGTGGTATTAGACATGGCATTGACGGCCAACGTTGATGGAGCCAATGAATGGGCACAGCAGCAGTATGATAATGCCAGCTGTATGACAGAACGTTTTGGTGCATTAAAAGTGATGGTCAATCATCAATTGGCAGATGCGGATGCTTATTTGGCGGACTTTTATAATCGCTTCCAAAATAATGACTTGGTCATCGATTTATGGTTTAGCGTGCAAGCATCAGCTGATACGGTCACTACTGAAGCTATTCAATCGTTGCTTACTCATACTGATTTTGATTGGAATACGCCCAATCGTGTGCGCTCAGTCATCAGTGCCTTTACCTCGCAGCCGACCGTCTTATGGACGGAAGAGGGTTTAGATATCTATATTGGTGTGATTAAAAAGTTGGATGATGCCAACCCGGTTTTAGCATCGCGTTTGTTGCAAGTGCTTGCACGCTGGAACACCTTGGCTGAGCCACGTCGTCAGATGGCGCATGATAAGCTGTTAGATTTACAGCAAGCCGTGTCTTCTAAACATGTGCTTGAAAGCTTAACGAGCGTACTAGGCGCTGCGAATAAGTAGGGTGGCTAGCTTAGGGCATGTCCTCAATTTATCTCATTTTTAAAGTGAGGACACGCCCTAAAAAAGCACATGATTTTATAAGTTAAAGCATAAAAAAAGCCCGTTTGACATAATTAGTGTCAAACGGGCTTTTTGCTGAGTGGCCCAATAATGATGCATTATGGCCAATCGCCATTAACGGTTAGGCAATACATCTTTTACCATGTCACGTAGACTGTATAGCGCAGTGACTGTGCTATCCCAATCTAGGCAACCATCGGTGATAGATTTACCATACTCAAGCTGGCTCAAATCAGCAGTAAGCTTTTGGCTGCCGCCTTTTAAGTGACTCTCAATCATCATACCGATAATGGATTTGTTGCCATTTTGAATTTGCTCAGCGACATTGTTAATAACCATTGGCTGCAAGTACGGGTCTTTACCTGAGTTGGCATGACTTGAATCAATCATAATCTTGCTGTTGGTTTTACCTTTTGCCAGCTCGTTTTCAACTTGTGCAACAGCGGTTTCATCATAGTTAGGCTTGCCATTACCACCGCGTAGTACCACGTGTGCGTAAGGGTTGCCTTTAGATTTGATGATAGAGACTTTGCCATCTGATGATAGACCTAAGAAGCTATGACCTTCTTTAACCGCTTGCATGGCATTAACGGCGACCGTCATACCACCGTCAGTACCATTTTTGAACCCAACAGGGCACGATAAGCCAGAGCTCATTTCGCGATGCGTTTGACTCTCAGTGGTACGTGCGCCAATCGCTGACCAGCTGATCAAATCCTGCATGTACTGCGGAGTATTTGGATCCAATGCTTCAGTCGCGCAAGGCAAGCCTTTCTCGTTTAAATCAAGCAATAGCTTACGAGCGGTACGCAGACCCTTTTCGATATCGAAGCTGTCATTCATGTCAGGGTCGTTGATCATACCTTTCCAGCCGACCGTGGTACGCGGTTTTTCAAAATAAACGCGCATCACAACGAATATACTGTCTTCAATCTCTTTTGCCAATACGGCTAGGCGATCGGCATATTCGTGAGCGGCTTTGAGATCGTGGATTGAGCACGGGCCAATGACCACAAATAGACGCTTATCTTTACCATCCAAAATATCTTGAATAGTATTGCGCCCTTTTAAGACGGTTTTATAGGCTTCATTTGATAAAGGCAGCTCAGTTTTTAACTCAGCGGGGGTGATCAAGGGAATGAATTTTTCAATGTTCACGTCATCAATATCTGCATTATGGGTAGCTGGTGTTGTCATGATTATATATCGTCTAGCTGATTTATAGGAATAATCATTATGAGGACAAAAGTGCTGATTGACAAGGGCAGTCGCGCAGTTAATTGACTGATAACTGGAATGTCCAAACCAAAACTTAGTTATACTTGTATACACTTAGCGCTATATTTGAATTTTCAAATGCACGTTTAGCCTTTCGTTTTTCCGTCTATTAGGGTCTATTGAGTATTCAAATGTGGTACTGGCAGTGTTTATTTTTTAGACAATACGCAGTGAAATTTTTGACGCCTAGTCATTCTAGGTTAGACAATTTCGCCATGTATTGGCAAAAAATAGCCCTGCCCTGAAAGGCTGATGCTAAAATCACCCCAAACGTTGTTGTAAACCTAGCTAAGGTCTCGACATTATCGTCGGTTTACGCCTAGTTTGGTGCAATTTTAGCGATCAGCAGTCCTAATATTTGAATGTTCAATAGACCCTAATAACGTTCAGTTAGATTTTTGGAGGCTTAACGTTCGGCTTTTATGCGTGAATTTAGCTATTTGTATCATCGTCACGTATGATAGCAACATCAACGATAGAAGATTAAAGCCATGCAGGCTAATAATGTGTATCGGTCAAAAGGCACTATCGCTGATTTGCTACGTTATATTTTATAATAACGGTTCATTTATTTTATTTGTATATTTCTAATATTGAGAGCTTGTCATGACAGATTCTGCTACGTCTCATTACCAGAATGACCTTATTCATCAAACAGAGACGGATTCTCAGGTACCTAATATAAATGCTGCACCGCTGGTGATAGCCATCGTTGCAGGTGAGGTATCTGGTGACAGTTTGGGTGCAGATTTTATGCAGCAGATGAACAACCTGCGTGATGATATCGTCTGGGTAGGTGTAGGCGGTACAAAAATGCAAGCGCAAGGATTGCAAAGTATTTTTCCATTAGAACGTCTAGCAGTGATGGGCTTGGTGGAAGTCATGGCACAGCTGCCAGATTTGCTGAAAGCGCGTCGCGAGCTATTGAGCGCATTTAAGAGGGCCAATATTGACTGGTTTATCGGCATTGATGCGCCTGATTTTAATCTACGAGTCTCTAAAAAGTTAAAACCAAAAGGCATCTTCTGTGTACAGTATGTGAGCCCTTCTATTTGGGCGTGGCGCGAGTCACGTATTCATAATATCAAAGCAGCGACCGACCTTGTGCTCTGCCTATTTCCGTTTGAGCTGCCAGTATATGAGCGCCATCATCATCCAGCGATATGTGTGGGTCATCCTTTATTACGCACCATTGATCAGGCATTGATAGAGACGCCCATCAATCAGAGGCGCAGTGAGTTGGTCTGGCACAACGATGGTTTGCAGCAGTTTTTTATCGAGCGGTTTGATGATGTCAGCCAGCTTATTTGTGTGATGCCAGGCTCTCGGCGCGGCGAGATAACGGCTATTTTACCTCTCATGCTGGATGGTATTCAAAAGCTCATATTGTTAGATCCAAAGCTGTGCTTTATCATTCCGACGGTCGATCAAAATCATCAATATATTGTCCAAGATGTCATTGACCAGCGCTCAGAGCAGCTGCGTGCCGCGATCGTTGTGGTCTATGATGACAGTCAACCAGCATTCAGTCAGCAGGCCATGGCTGCATCGGATATCGTGATGCTGGCGTCAGGTACGGCAACGTTAGAGGCGATGCTGCTTGAGCGTCCAATGGTGGTAGTGTATCAATTAAATCAGCTGACCTATCAGATCGCCAAGCGTCTGGTCAAAGTTCCTTATGTGGCGCTACCCAATATCCTAGCCGACACTGCCATCGTACCTGAGCTGATACAAGAGCAGGCGAGTGGCGATAATATCTGTCGTACCGTCATGCGTCTCTTGCAACCGCGTGCTTACGCAGAGCAATTGAAAGCGCTTGTCGCAACCAAACAGCTATTACAGCAGCAAAGCAATCATTACCCTGCTGATAGCGTAATTGAGCAATGGTTTGTGCGAGAAAAGACCAGCATAAATCATAAGGGATAATTGCTTATCATCTATCTTCACCACTCTAAGGCGTGTTTTCAATTCACTCGATAGTCATCTAAATGGGCTAAATCTTGCCAAACATTGTCAAATAGCTGGTTAATATCCCGATATTATCTGCGCTATTTTTCTTGTTTGACGACAATTTATCTCATTTTTATCACCATTTTTAAAATGAAGACACGCCCTAATCAATAAGACAGCAAAAAATCATGAGCATTCAGAACGAAGTTAAAGATCTTATTATTCCGATTGACAGAAAAATTCAACAGATTGATATAAAATCTCAGTACATTGATTTAGCTGCGCCCATCCACTTATCTGGCCAAGTCAATATTGCTAATCTGCTGACCAAATATGCAATAAATACCCAACAGCCCATAGAGCAATCAATGTTGCAAATTGGTGTTGATGAAGCAGGGCGTGGCCCACTGTTGGGTAGTGTCAATGTTGCCGCAGCAATACTGCCTATGACTTGGGCAGGACTGATTGAGGCGCAACCGTTAAAAGACACGCCTTTATCTATATTGACGGATTCTAAGCAGCTAAGCGAAAAAAAACGCGATATTCTTTATCCGTTGGTGCAGCAGCATGCCATAGGTTTCATCATCGCTGACATTCCAGCGGCAGTCATCGATCAGGTCAATATTTTACAAGCGACGATGCTCGGTATGCGCTTATGCACGGAAGTATTGTTGGAAACTATTGCCAAACATATGGCTATCTCTATGATGCAATTTGAGGTTTTGTTTGATGGTAATCGCTGCCCTGATATAGACTATGTGATGCTGGCCAAGTTAGGTATAGAAACCTCTAAGATTGACTGTCAAGCATGGGTAAAAGGAGACGCACGTCATACCAGCATTGCTGCAGCCAGTATATTGGCAAAAGTTAGCCGTGATACTGCCATGTATATGCTTGATACTGAGCATCCAGAGTATGGTATTGCCAAGCATAAAGGCTATCCGACCAAAGCGCATATGGAAGCGATTGAAAAATATGGTGTGTTGCCAGCGCATAGACGTAGCTTTGCACCAGTGCGAAAAGCGCTAGACAATTGATATTAATCAAGAATAGCAAGTTATTAAAATAGTCTAAGTGTAAAAGACTAATGGAATATAAAAATAGAAACTGCTTACTGTGCTAGTAAGTAGGCGGGTTTTTGATAAAATAACGAGCGAAAGTTTATAAATTGTAATACAATATATCTTCGTTAATATAAAATCCTTTTAAATCAATAACTAATATTTAATTCTGGGTTTTATTTTTGCTAGTAAGTTATATAAATATTACTATTTTATAGGATAAGAGATGACGGCTAATACTCCTCAAAAAAACCTTGCTGCAGTGCTGTTCTTGGCAGTGTTTTTAACGGCCTGTGGCGGTGGTAGCGACTCTGACAGCAGTGCTACGTCCAATGATTCACCAAGCCAATCACAAGAAGTCATTTCAGAACCAATAACTTCAGCACCAGTAACGGCGACGCCTGATGATCAGGACAATGAACCAACCAATAATGTCTCTGTCAATAAAAGCGACGAGCCTACTGAAAATAACGCGCAAGCAGCATTAAGTGCTAATAACCAATTTAGTCTCGCAAGAACCAGCTGTGGTCTAGGCGGTTTGTCTATGGATACTGCGCTTGACGACATTGCTATTCAGCATGCAAACTATATTAAATATGTATTTGCCAATAGCTCACCAACCAGTTTTAATGCACATGTTGAAAATAAAATAAGTGATATTGCTAGTGTGACAGGTAGCAATAATCCGTTTTTTGGTGGGCTAAGCTTTACTGATCGCTTATTGAATGCAAACTATCGTAATGCACAATATGGTGCTACTGAAAATATTGCTCAGTCTGACTATTACAGCTCAGCAGGTAATTTTTTGAGCGTAGATACAGTAGCTACCTCCATGGCCAAATCATTGTTAGCAGCACCTTATCATCTACGTTCTTTGATGCTTCCAACTTCAAGTTTGGTAGGCACGGGAATGGTTACTTATAAACCTAATGGTAAAAGTACAGCTAATAACCAAGGTTATGTCTTGGTCAGCCATGCTTCAGCGACACAAACGACCAAAGACAAATCAGTTTCAGGTATTTTTACCTATCCATGTCAGGGTATGACTGGAACAGTGACCGCACTATACAACGAGACACCAAACCCTGTTAAAGGTACTGGACGCAATTTGCGCACTGATCCTATCGGACAACCCGTTTATATTAGTATGCCGTCAGCTAAAAATATTAAGGTCAGTAACATCAATTTTAGAGATACGCAGCGCAACGCAGATATGCCGATTCAGTTAATTGATTTTGATAACGATCCGTATGCCAACACCAATTACGCGCTACCAGCGAACGAAGCTTTTATCTTACCGCTGACCGATGCACTAAAAAGCTGTGAAACCAAGCGCGCGGCAAATCAAAGCCAGCAATGTGGTCTTTATGGCAATACTAAGTATCAAGTGAGCTTTGATATTCTAGTCGATAATAAAACCTTACAAAATAAGTCATTTACTTTTACTACGGGTGAAGTGAATTACTAGTTAATCTGATTGACTGATATTGTAAAACAAGGGCTGAATCAGGTAACTGCTTCAACCCTTGTCATATAAAAAACCTGTAAGACTATTAAAAGGTACAAAAACCTAAAAATAATCTCTCTTAGAATGATGAGTTCGGCTGTTTTAAAAATACTTTTTCGTCACTAGTTGTTTCTCTACCTAGCGTTTTATTACGATGCGGATAACGACCAAACTGATCGATAACGTCTTTATGACGATGTTCAAAGTCTAAAGTAGTCGCGTCATTTAGTTGCTCAAACAATGTTAAATAGCGCTCATGGATAACGGCTGATTCAGAATGCATAAACGGTATAATCGTAAATCGACGCCACTCCATCGGTAACGTGTCAAAATGCGGCTGTTGAATGGCTTCTTGTGCTAATACCACTGCTATACTGTCTTGGGCAAAAGCGCACGCTTGCCCGCGGCATAGATTTCGTGAAAACTGATCTAAGACGATAATTTCTGCCAGACGTCCTGCCAAATTGGTCATTGAGCTATTCACATCATTTTGATTTTCAGACCATCGCCAAGGCGCACATTCACCTTGTTTTGCTGCTTGCCAGATTTTGCCAAACTTATCCTGAATACGCTGATCAAAATCATCATTTTTTGCAAACCAATACTGCTCATTATTTTTATCAAACCAAAAATCCAACACTGCACGTGCATTAGGGTCGAGATGGGTCAAATCAATATTTCTGGATTCAAGTTTGGATAAGTTGGTTTGGCTGGCAGCGCTGGAATAATCGGTTGATAGTGACATAAGATATTCTAATTATGATGGATTTAGTCTACTATAGCGCACTTAATTAGCGATGTCACAATGCTAAGAAAGCACAGTACTAAAAAACGCTCATACTACAAACAAGCATTGTTATCACAAGCTTTACTACCGCATATACAAGCCATTAGGTTGTCTCTTATGAACTCAACAAAAAACACCAAACCAGTTTCGATGCCAACTTCGATACCAACGCCTTATTATCTGCTCGATGAAGCAGCAATCGTTGCCAATATGCAGATAATTGCGCGACTTTGTGAGTTGTCTGGTGCAAAAGCGTTGTTGGCGCTCAAATGCTTTGCTACGTGGGGCGTGTTTGATGTCATGCAGCCCTATTTACATGGCACTACTTCGTCTTCGCTTAATGAAGTGCGCTTGGGCTATGAGACCTTTGGTAGCAACAACGACGGTAGCAGTGAAGAAAAGAAAGAAACCCATGCCTATAGCGTTGCCTATAGCGCAGATGAAATCGATGAAGTATTGAGCTATGCCGATAAGATTATCTTTAATTCAATCTCTCAGCTTAATGCGTTTAAAGACCAAGCTGGCGCAAAAAATATTCCAGTTGGACTACGTTTAAACCCAAAGACTAGCAACTCATCGTTTATCATCGCTGATCCTGCGCGTCCTTTTAGCCGTCTTGGTGAGCATGATAAAGATAAGATTGCAGCAGTGCTTGCTGACATCACTGGAGTCATGATTCATAACAATTGTGAAAATGACAGTTTTGAGGCCTTTAGTGACAGTTTGGCGGATATCGAAGACAGGTTTGGTGACGTTTTAGCACAGCTTGAGTGGGTCAGTTTGGGCGGTGGCATTCACTTTATCGCGCCTGATTATCCACTAGAAAAACTCGCCACGCGATTGAAAGATTTCAGTGAAAAATACGATGTGCAAGTCTATCTAGAACCAGGTGAGGCGAGCATTCATGGCGCTGGAGCATTGGTCACGACGGTCTTAGATACGATGCACAACGGAAAAAACCTAGCCGTTGTTGATGCTTCTATCGAAGCACATATGCTGGATTTGTTGATTTACCGTGAGTCAGCACCCATTGCGGCTATTAACGAAGCGTTGATTGATATTGTACCTGCCGATATGGCTAAAACAGTGGACATTTCAGACAACACTATTATTTATGGTCGTTCTTGCTTGGCAGGTGATATCTTTGGCGAGTATGCCTTACCTAACCATTTACAGGTAGGCGATAAGATTGCCTTTGGTAATGCGGCGGGCTATACCATGGTGAAGAAAAACTGGTTTAATGGTGTCAATATGCCAGCGATTGTTATTCGTCGTTTGGATGGCAGTATTGATGTGCAGCGTGAGTTTGATTATCAAGATTATAAGGCGAGTTTGTCTTAGTATTCGCCGTTCGATGATGCTTGAGCACAACCAGATTGTATCTTAACCATTAATTATTGCCGAAAAGCCTGCAAAAATTGTTATAATCGCCACGGGCAAAACCAGCTATTTTTGCCCGACGGGTGCGTGGGTTTTCCTCGGTCTTCCTTTTTAATTCACGCATATCATTCACTCGTTTCTGTTTTGACTGGCCATTTCTTAGGCGATGACAGGGACACAAAGGAGGATTGTTGCATTGAATACCAACCAACAAGCTAAGCCCAACAAAAAAGATGTACTCATCATCGGAGCAGGCGGTGTCGCTCAAGTAGTCGCGCATAAATGTGCGATGCATAATGATGTGCTCGGCGAGATTCATATTGCCTCTCGTACTCAAGATAAGTGTGATGCTATTGCGCAAAGTGTCAAAGACAAAGGTAGTTTTAAACAAGCAGCTATTTTGCACACGCATCAAGTTGATGCCATGGACAGCCCAGCACTTATACAGTTGATACAAAATACTGGTGTGCAAATCGTTATCAATGTCGGCTCGTCATTTATCAATATGACGGTGCTAGAAGCTTGTATTGAGACAGGTGTTGCTTATATTGATACCGCTATTCATGAAGACCCACGCAAGATTTGCGAGACACCGCCATGGTATAACAACTATGAATGGCAGCGTAAACAGCGCTGTGCGGACAACAATGTCACGGCGATTTTGGGTGCAGGCTTTGATCCCGGTATGGTCAATGCTTACGCGCGTCTTGGCTATGACATGATGGATAAAGGCTCGGTGACTGATATTGACATTATTGATATCAATGCTGGTAGCCATGGTAAGTATTTCGCTACCAATTTTGACCCTGAGATTAATTTCCGCGAATTTACCGGCACGGTCTATTCTTGGCAGGACAGCAAGTGGCAATCTAATAAAATGTTTGAAGTAAAGCGTACTGATGATCTGCCCGTCGTTGGTGTGCAAAATAGCTATCTAAGTGGTCATGATGAGGTGCACTCGTTGTCTGCTAATTTGGATGTGCCCAACATCCGCTTTTGGATGGGCTTTGGTGAGCACTATATTAATGTATTTACGGTATTACAAAGTTTAGGTCTGCTCTCTGAGCAGCCAGTAATGACCGCTGAAGGACAAGAAGTCATTCCGTTGAAAGTGGTCAAAGCAGTACTACCAGACCCAAGCTCGCTTGCGCCAAATTATACGGGCAAGACTTGCATCGGTGACAAAGTCAAAGGCACCATTAACGGCATCGATACTGAGGTGTTTATTTATAATATCTCAGATCATGAAGACGCTTATAATGAAGTCGGTAGCCAAGGTATTTCTTATACCGCAGGTGTGCCACCCGTCGCTGCCGCGATGCTGGTCGCGACTGGCGAATGGGACGCTGGCAAGATGGTTAATATCGAAGAGCTAGATGCTAAGCCGTTTATTAACCTACTCAATAAGATTGGTTTGCCAACACGTATTAAAGATAGCGAAGGCGATAGAGCACTAGCGTTCGATATTTAATACGTTATTTGCATTCAAAAAAAGCCTATTTAACTTCTCAGTCAGAGAGTTAGACGGGCTTTTTTGTGTGGTCTGTGTCGTTTAAATAGAGATGTGTCTAAAATTGATATCAGCAATGCGTGATGTATCGATATGACTTTTCACTGACTATATTTAATGAATGTCTCATGATTGGGAAGGTTATCATTATTGGTATGGTGATTTGCCTATTTGATGTGTTAATTGGTAGCCACGCTTAATAATCATTATCATGGAGTATCTAACAGGCACAAAAAAGCTGAGACATGCTCAGCTTTTTTAATGCTTTCTTGATAGATATTTAAGACCTATTGTCTAGGCTCAATGCTTTCTTGAGAATTTAATCATTTTCAAGGAAAGAGCGCAAGTGCTCAGAGCGTGAAGGATGACGCAATTTACGTAGTGCTTTTGCCTCGATCTGACGAATACGCTCACGCGTCACATCAAACTGCTTACCGACTTCTTCCAGCGTATGATCCGTTGGCATATCGATACCGAAACGCATTTTTAGCACACGCGCTTCACGTTCAGTCAAGTTACCCAATACATCACGGGTAGCTTCACGTAGACCAGCAGACGTCGCATCATCGACAGGACTTGAGATAGTACCATCTTCGATGAAATCACCTAAATGCGAGTCTTCATCGTCACCGATTGGTGTCTCCATAGAGATAGGTTCTTTAGCGATTTTTAGTACTTTACGGACTTTGACTTCGTCCATCTCTAAGCGTTCGCCTAATTCCTCAGGCGTTGGCTCGCGTCCCATTTCTTGTAGTAGCTGACGTGAGACACGGTTGATTTTGTTAATAGTCTCAATCATATGCACAGGGATACGAATGGTACGCGCCTGATCTGCGATAGAGCGGGTAATCGCCTGACGAATCCACCAAGTGGCGTAGGTCGAGAACTTATAACCACGACGGTATTCAAATTTATCGACCGCTTTCATCAGACCAATATTACCTTCTTGGATAAGATCCAAGAACTGTAGACCACGGTTTGTGTATTTCTTAGCAATAGAAATAACCAGACGTAGGTTGGCTTCTACCATTTCTTTCTTAGCACGGCGAGCTTTTGCTTCACCAACAGCCATACGGCGTGCGACATCTTTCATGTCGTGGATTTTCATGTCGAGCTGCTGCTCGTAATCCCGAATTTTGCGCTGTAATAAAATCACGTCATCGGTGACTTTTTCTAGCGTGCCAGCAAATGCAGGCTTACCTTTGATACGCTCAATGAGCCAATCAACGTTGGTTTCGTTACTAGGGAAGGTCTTGCGGAACTCATCACGCGGCATACGACCACGGCGAATCACCAAACGCATGATTTGACGTTCTTGCTTACGCACATCGTCATACACGTCATGCATAATAGCCATGACTTGATCTGACAAGCGGTTGTTTAGCTTTAGCATCATAAAGCGCTCAGCAAGTAGAGCATACGCTGTGTCAGCCTGTACGCTACCACGGCCATAATCGAGCAAGGCTTGCTTGGCTTTGATAAATAGATTTTCGATCTCTTCTAGACGTAGGCGTACTTCTTCTGGATCGATACCGCCAGTTTCTTCTTCCTCTTCCTCAGCGTCGTCAATATCATCAGAGTCGTCGTCATCGAGATCCTCTTTAGCATTGGCTTTTGGCTTGACTGGTGGTGGGTTTTCTTTTTCTTCTTTGATGCGTTCTCTTTCTTCTTTTGCCGCCTCTTTGGCTTCTTGTGCGGCTATTTTGTCTTCTTCAGTTTCAGGATCCAAAAAGCCAGTAATAACATCAGAGAGCTTTTTGTCACCATCTTGTACTTTTTGATATTCATCAAGGACGAATTGTACTGTACCAGGCCAATAAGACATGGCATGCTGCACGTCACGAATACCTTCTTCGATACGCTTGGCAATAACAATCTCGCCCTCACGGGTTAGCAAATCGACCGTACCCATTTCACGCATATACATACGCACAGGGTCGGTGGTACGACCTGGATCGGTTTCAACTGCGGCTAATACAGCGGCGGCTTCGTCTGCTGCCGACTCATCATCACTCGAATCATCGTTCATCAAGATGTCATCGGCATCAGGTGCAGATTCAAAGATTTTAATACCAACGTCGGTCAGCATTTGCACAATATCTTCGATCTGATCGCTTTCGGTAATAGAGTCGGGCAGTTGGTCATTCACCTCAGCATAGGTTAAATACCCTTGCTCTTTACCCATTTGGATTAAGGTGGCCAGTTGAGATGTGGACTTAGAAACTGACTTATCGTTCATAAATACTCGCTTACTTGCATCGGACATTTTTATATTGTGACGCGCTATCGCTGGCTGGGTGCGTTGATCTTATCAATCGATTGATCAAAATGTGGCGTAGAGGTTGTCAATAATATCAAAAATGAGTGGATATGAATAAAGGCTCAAAACACTACAATAACAGGGCTAAAAAACCACTAAAAAACTGTTAAAAATATATCAAAAATAATAACTGCTAAAAATAATACTTAAAATTCGTGCTTAACGATGCATGCTTATCATTATTTCGTAAGCCATGCCATAAATAGTTAGCGACACAGTTTAACACAGACCAGTGTAATCAAGCACGAGGTAGTGAATGCTCTCTACCATTTTTTACTATCTGCTTAACGATAAAGAAACGGTCTGAGCGACTGACCATAATCATTATTAGTGGGGTCAATCATCATACTTTTAAAGGGCTGGCATTTTATAAAACATAAATAACACCAAATATTAAGACTGAACCGTGACCATCTGCGCTGATTGTTCGGCTTGCTGTGCACGTAGCCAATCATTTAATAACTGTGACTGCTTACGAACTATCGCTAGCTTAATGTGGTCAGGGTTTTTGATCAGCTCTTGCATCTTTTTTTGCAAATGTAACTTAAGCAATTGCATGACTAAATTTTCGACCAATTCATCGAGGCTTAAAATATTTCTTGCCGTTAACGTTTTATAAAACCCACCCCAACTACGGCTGAGTGTCTCTTGAGTCATCGGCTGTACGTTAGATAATATAAAGTGTGCTGCTGCGTTAGCATCTGTTGGTAGATATGTTAGGCAACGCTTGATCGTACTGACAATATCCAACAGGTCGGTATCTTGCAGGTCTTCCCAAGCAAGTGGACGAAGGGTATCGCTCGCAGCTTTCTGTTTGATATGCGCAGGCAGCTGTAAGTCACTGATACCTGCTTGTTGCCAAATCGATTCAATAGGGTCTTCGAGTAAGGCGCGCGGTTGGAATAAAAAGCACAGCTGCAACTGCTGGCTGATGGTCATGTCACCATCAAAATCGAGCAGGGCGTCTTTCGCTTCGATGTTTTGACTGCGTTTGCCACCAAGCTTTTGATAAATGTCATTATTCAGCAGGTAACGAAAGCTACTGCCTTTGGGAAGCGCCATGGTTAATGAGCGTACCTGTGACATCAGCTTGGCTTTGCCTTCTACCAAGGTCAAATCGTAACGTTCGCTTAAGTAGGCAAAAATATACTGTGACAGCGGCATGGCATTTTTGATTTGCTCCCGCATGGCGTCACCGCCCTGACTTTTGATAAAAGTATCAGGGTCATGATTGTTCGGTAAGGTCAAAAACCGCAGCTCTTTATCATCAGCCAGTACAGGCAGAGCAACTTCTAGCGTGCGCCAAGCGGCTTTTTGTCCAGCACTATCACCATCAAAACTCAATGTGAGGGTTGGGTTGAGGGTTAATAGCCGTGATATTTGGCTCTCATTAATCGCTGTACCCATAGAAGCAATTGCGCCATAGATACCGGCTTGGTAAAGGGCAATCACATCCATATAACCTTCGACCACTAACCAGCTGTCTGCGCGCTGCTGGCGAGATTCATAATAGCCATACAGTACGTGCTGCTTATGAAAAACGGGCGAGTCGGAGGAGTTAATGTATTTAGGCTTCACTTCATCATCGAGCGCGCGACCACCAAAGCCAATGGTGCGGCCTTGATTGTCTCGAATTGGAAAAATCACCCGATCACGTAGTAGATCATAATCGCGTCCGGACTCCGATTGGCGAACCAGACCTAGAGCTTTGAGTCCTTCAATGTCCTGCGGAAACTGATGCTCAAGATGCTGCCAACCAAATGGCGCATAGCCTAGACCGAAAGTCTCAAAGATGTCTTCCGTGATACCACGCGATAAAAAGTAATGTTTGGCATGCGGGTGGGTCGTCAGACTGTGCTGATAAAACTGCTGAATTTGCTCTAACAGATCGTATAGGTTGCCGTCTTTATCAGAGACACTATTATCACTAGGTAAGCCTGCACCAACATTGGTATCGGTCAACCATGCAGGTGGAGCACTATTATCAGCTGTGTCTTGATAGTCGGTGGGATAAGAATCTGTTGGGTAAGGCGCTGAATCGTAAGCGTCTAACGGTGGATAACCATCATAGCTGTCTCCATAGCTATTGTCATAACTGGTGTCATGGATACTGCTGTCATTATAAGTAGGCTGGTCTGCATAATTTTTCTGCTGATAATCAGGCGCTATGCTTGATGGTAATTGCTCATCGGCAGCTGGCTGAAATTTAACGGTTTCAGCTGGCGCACGCGTGGTAGGTTTTATAGCAGGTTGTTTTTTGGTGCGCTGATAACTGACGTTTTGCTGCTCTTCTTTTGGGACTTCAATACCGGTTTGTTTTGATAGTTCATTGACCGCTTCAATAAAAGTGAGGTTCTCATAATCACGTAAAAAACTGATGGCATTGCCGCCGACACTACAGCCAAAGCAGTGGTAGATGTTTTTTTGTGGATTGACATAAAAAGAAGGCGATTTTTCACCATGAAAAGGGCAGCAGCCCTTAAACTCACTTCCAGCACGTTTAAGCGTCGTGTGACGCCCAATAATACTGATTAAGTCAGCTTGGCTATTTAATTGTTCGAGAATGTGGTTTGGAATGCTCATAAGGACGAATATTTTACCACAAGGTCTACATACAATTCATAAATGGGGACTACCGATACCTAAAATAGTTTCAGACTAGGTGAGAAACCGTTTAATTAGTCATGAAATTCGGTGCAAGATTGTAACAGAATTGTGTTAGTGTGTTCGTTTGAACGCTCTCTCACTGCAATGAGCATCCATTTTATAGGGAAGTTATTAAGAGAGCGGTATGAGTTCAATGAGTCATGGAGTGCGCGTACTTCATGAAGATTTGCGTAAAAAACCATGTCTGCTAATTCTGCTGTAGGTAAAAAACAGTGAAATAATCGGCGCCGTTGGTGACCGAGATCTACCCCATGATAGATAAACATCAGGACGACAGCTAAGGCAGCAGTAGCCGCACCCAAATAGCCATAAAAACACAAACCGCAATGGGATTTGATTATGAACGTCCGTAAAGCCACAGCAGCAGGGTTGGTCACAACCTACCTCATGCTGACAGCGTGTACAACAATGCAGTCCGCGCCGCAAGCAGTACAATCCACGCCGGAAAAAGCCAAAAATGTCATTATGATCATTGGTGACGGTATGGGGCCACAACAAGTTGGTCTACTATTGGCGTATGCCAAGCAAGCGCCAAATTCGGTAATCACCGACGGCACGACAGCCTTTGACCGAATCGCCGCCAACGGCCGTATGGGTATTTCCATGACCCACGCCAACAACAACCTAGTGGTCGATTCTGCCGCTTCCGCCACACAACTGGCAACCGGTCAGCTAGCTGGCGCTGAGATGGTTGGCACAAATAAAGACGGTAATAGCGCAGAAAGCATACTAGAAAAGGCCAAAAAACTAGGAAAATCTACTGGGCTGGTGTCCGATACCCGTATTACTCATGCAACCCCAGCAGGCTTTGCCGCACATCAGAGCCATCGCAGTCTGGAAAATGAAATTGCGGTTGATCTGCTGAACAATAACGTAGATGTCATGTTGTCCGGCGGTCTGCGTTACTGGATTCCTGAATCCGCTAATGACGAGCAATCAGCTATCCGTCAAGAATTGGAAGTGCTGTCCGAAGGTAGCGTCGTTATTAAATCTAAGCGTAAAGACAACCGAAACTTGATCGCCGAAGCACAGCAGAAGAACTATGACCTAGCATTCAATCGCTCACAGATGGAAAAGGCCGACGGCAAGATACTCGGCCTGTTTGCTTACTCAGCGTTGCCAAACGGTATTACCGAGCACCAAACTAAGAATGACCCCGCACGCACTATACCAACGCTGAAAGAAATGTCAGAAAAAGCGATTAATTCGTTGTCCAAAAACGATAAAGGCTTTTTTCTGATGATCGAAGCTGGGCAAATCGATTGGGCAGGGCATTACAACGACACTGGCACTATGCTGCACGAAATGCTGCGGTTGAACGAAACACTTAATCACGTATTGGATTGGGCGGAAGGCCGTGACGATACTCTTGTTGTGGTGACTGCCGATCACGAAACAGGTGGCTTTGGCTTCAGCTATTCTGCTAACGATTTACCCCATGGACGTGACCTACCGGGCAATGTATTCAAAGAGCAACAGTTTCAACCACTCTTCAACTTCGGCGACGTAGCAACCCTCGATAAACTGTACGAGCAGAAGTCCTCCTACGGCGATATCTTCTATAGCCAGTTCGATGCATTAGAAGCAGACCAGCAAACACCTGCTAGCTTAGCCCGTATTGTAAACGCTGAAACTGGTTTCGATATCACTGAAGCTCAGGCCAAGCGAGTGCTCGCAACCGAAGACAATCCTTTTTACACCGAAGGCCATCCTTATCTGAGCACCAAAACTGTCCCGAAAATGAACGCTAACGGCGCCTTTTTCGCTTACCAAACTGACGACAATCGCCAGAATTTGCTGGCTCGCGAAGTGGCAGAACAGCAAAATGTGGTTTGGGCCACTGGCACCCATACCAATACACCGGTACTAGTATTCACCCAAGGCCCGGGAGACACTACCGCACCCTTTGGTAAGGTGCTACATCACACAGAAGTAGGTCAATACGCTATTGAAGCACTAGAAGACTAATGTACTAATAACCGCCTGAAGACCTTTTGAATACCTTACCGGCCCTCGATACTTATCGGGGGCCGGTCTACTTTTAGTATCTTTCTTATCTTCTGCGAACTAAGGATATAGACTTGCTGCGGTTCATGTTGCCCATGTCCTCGATTCCTATAATATTATGCCACTACAGTATGATTGACTTTAAGAAATAAAAAAGTCACGCGATTACATGATGAGGGTTGGAAACGTTGGGCATAAAATGAGGGGACACGTGAAGAGTTTTTAGGCTGAGCTTATAAGTGTCGTTATCGGTGCAATGAGATGCGATCATCATGCGAATGGAGATGCTGTGATCAATATTTTTAACCCATTTAGGTGCTTTCGTTCAGATTGAGGACACGTCCTAGTATGAACTAAATAAGGCCAACATGAGCGTTGGCCTTATTTAGTTCATACTGTTTCTTAATATGCCAAAAAGAAAAAATGCTATCTTAATTAATTTAGATAAGCCATCTTAACTCTAGAGCATTTATTCATCATCCATATCGGTACTATCGACATCTGAATTTGATGGCGTAATACCAACACCTTGGTTAGATAGCGTTGTACGGCGTGTAGGGTTAATATTTTGTGGATCTACATTCGCTTCTCTGGCGGTAGAGCCAGTGCTCGATTGGCTAGTCACGCGCTCAGTTGACGCCTCAGGCAGACCCAAGCCTACATTGATGCCATTACCACGTGTAGGAGAAGTATTGGCTATCGGTGCGTTGGCAGACGTAGTGTTTTCGCTAGGCAATCTTAATTGACTGGCATTACGAATAACTTGAGTTTTGGTCGCGCCAGTATAGTTACCTTCAGAGACCGAGCTGTCTTTAATACCTGAACGACCAAGCTTACCAAAGGTTAGCTTGTTAAACCAAGTGCGGTCACGTTTGGTGTTGAGCTTAACGCGTCCATCACTGGTCAGCCAATTTGGATAGTTGATCTGTAATAGGGTTTTGTATTCTTTTGCCAAGTCCGTTAGCCCCAGTTTTTCATGGCTATAGGCCAAAATGGCGATGGCTTCGGGTACAGACTCACTCAGTGGATAGTATTGAAACACCCATTTGGCACGGTTGACAGCGGCGACATAAGCCTCACGCTCAATATACCAACTGGCGGCACTGAGCTCACTTTCGGCAAACTGGTTGTAAATAAAGGTCATACGCTGTGCAGCATCTGGCGTATAAGGGCTATTTGGGTATTTATTAATGAGCTCTTGGAAGTTAGCAAAAGCGATACGCAGATAGGCAGTATCACGTTCAGCTTGGTTCAGTTTGAACAGTTTAAGGCCTTCAGATGAGCCTTGCATATTGGCGACACCGCGCACGTAATAGGCATAGCTGACTTGCGGGTTAGAAGGGTAGAGACCGATAAACTGATCTGCACTAGCCGCTGCCAATTCGAACTTCCCGCTTTCATACTGGGCATACATCATATCGAGCAGGGCTTGCTCAGCATATTGTCCGGTAGGATAAAAGGTACGCAGATTGGTCAAGTCTTCAATCGCTTGGATATAACGAGATTTATCAATCTGAGCGATGGCATCGTTATAGTAGCCTTGCTCTGACTTTTCCGCAGTTTCGACTGCATCGACGTCTTTGTTGGTCAGGTTCTTAAAAGTTTGACAACCCACCAAGTTAACACTTATTGCAAGCAAGGTGATTGAGGACAGTTTGATAAACGTATTGCCAACAGCGTGCATACTTCTTCTCCGACACAAGGCGCATAATAGCAGCGACGCTATCATACTATATATAAGGTTAATAATAAAAACGATGCTTATCGCACCAGTTAACTGTCTATTATTGAGCGTGCTAGTGGTTAAAACGACTCGTAATTGACATGATTTTTATCAAAGGCAGTTTTTGCTATGACCTATTAAGAGGGACGTTTTTAAAAATACCGTGCCATAGCATACAGTAAAATAACGCTTACTTTATAGAATAACCACCGTTTCGTCTATTTTTTCGTCATCTATTTTGCAGTTCATTTATCTAGGCAGCTTTGAATTTTAGCAAGCCTGCAATATTTATCTTAGTGTATGACAGTCTGACCCGCGGATATATCCTAAACGTCTTTGTCTATTATGTTTCATCTATCACGTTTCAGCTTTGCAGTTTAGCATGAGCCGCCGCAACGAGCGATATCGAATGTCACTGACATCGACAAATATACAGTAAATTACAGCAATGTCATATTTTAGAGAGTTAATCGTCAATGATTTAGGTATCAAATGATATGCATAAAGTGAGAGATAACAGTCAGCTTCTATAGGGCTTGAGCGCTTGGCATGCTACACTATGGCAGTATTGCCTCTGCTTTTTTGACCATGATAGGTTTTAATCATCAAGGCACGGCACTGTTTTTCTAATACAGCACTATATTTTCTTATTATATTCTCTTATAAAGTGCCTTACAAAAACCTGTCAGGGACTTTGCTATATATAAATATAAATCTGTTATGAATAATAATACTATGACCACCCATTTATCACCGAATCAATCGCTAGATACTGATTTATCAGCGCCACATTTATCAGCGCAAGAGCCTTCCATGCCAAATAAAGTTTTAAAAAGTAATGAGTCATCTGATGCTAAGCAGCTAGAAACTGAAAACCGCATCAACGCAAAAACTGTGTCCAATGAAGCCCTCTCAGACGATGCTATGTCACAAGCGTCAGAAAGTATTGTTTCAGAAGGTGCTGTCTCAAAAGATGCCGCCTCAAAAAATAGTGATATGCTCGATGACGAGATGATTGAGGACTATGAAGCCGATGAGGCTGATGAAGGGATTGATGACAGTGACGACGATGACGCTGATTATGAAGCGCCAACTATAGGCCAAGCGGTGCCAGTCATTATCGATGCCAGCTACACGGTCACCGAAGAAGAAGCGGGTCTACGTATCGATAAGCTGGCATCACTGGTGTTTACCGACTTTTCGCGTGCGCAGTTGCAAGGCTGGATCAGCGATGGTAGCTTGCTGTATAACGATAGCGTACAAAAACCAAAAATTCGAGTCAAAGTAGGTGATGTCATACATCTATCAACGACGTTGCAGCAGCATAGTGAAGATCAGCCAGAAGACATCGATATCGAGGTGGTGTATGAAGACGATGATGTCTTGGTGATTAATAAGCCAGTTGGCATGGTTGTTCATCCTGGCGCTGGCAATCAGACGGGCACCTTGGTTAATGCGTTGCTGTATCACTATCCACAGCAGCATCATTTGCCGCGTGCCGGTCTGGTGCATCGCATTGACAAAGACACTTCGGGATTGCTGCTTATTGGCAAGACTAAACCTGCACAAATGGCCTTGATGGATCAGCTCAAAGACAAGTCAGTCTATCGTCATTATCAGTGTGTGGTAGCAGGGGATGCGGCAAGTTTATTGCGTCATCGCCGTATCGATGCACCGATCGGTCGTCACCGTAGTCAGCGTACCAAAATGACGGTCATGACGGCAGGTCGTGAAGCAGTCACGCACTTATTAAATGTGACCGCGCTCAATGGTAATTATTGTCTGTTAGACGTGGGTCTTGAGACGGGTCGTACGCACCAGATTCGTGTGCATTTAAGTCATATTACCTATCCGATTGTAGGCGATCGCGTCTATGGTGGTCGCCGTCAACTGCGGGCAGGTCTGACAGAAGTACAGCGTCAGGCGATCAGCAACTTCCCGCGCCAAGCCCTGCATGCCTATACGTTGGGTTTTGTTCATCCGACGACAGGTGAGGATGTCGAAGTCACAACGCCAATCCCTGAAGATATGCAGCAGCTAATGACAGTGTTAAGTGATGGCTACGATGAAGAGTAACCGTACTGTGTAAGCAGCGTAAATACGCTTATAATAGACAGATAACAGCAGTAAATAGCTATCAGTGACGTAAAAACGACTCATTAAGACGGTAAATCAGCCATGACTCATAAGCTTCCTATGACATTACTAGCGCAGCTAGAGGATGTGGCGGTTTTTCAGACAGCCGCATTCACTAATAAGGATGAATGCGAGGCTGATATAACCAGCCAGCTGAGACAAGCGAACTATGGCACGCTCAATTTAGGCTTGCACGTCAATGATAGCGCTGCCAAGGTCTTAGACAATCGCATGCGGCTTCTGACGGCGATGAATGAGCAGTTTACTAGCTTGCCATCAATCAGCGCGCGATATACCCCTATTGAAAGACTGCATTGGGTCAATCAAGTTCATGGCAATTGCATTCATGATACTGACGCCACAGCGCTAAGTATGCGACCGGTGGCAGCTGATGCTATGTTGAGCCAGCAAGCAGGGGTGGGTCTAGCGATAATGACTGCTGATTGTGTGCCTATCGTTCTATACCAACCAGCCAGTGGTAAAATTGCCGCTATTCACGCGGGTTGGCAAGGGTTGGCATGTGGCGTCATCAAAGCAACGACTGAGTGTTTTACTGATTCAGGGCAAATCATGGGTTGGGTTGGTGTCTGTATCAGCCAACAAAATTATGAAGTGGGCAGTCAAGTTCGCGATAAGCTGCTGGCAGGTTGTATAGAGAGTCAGTCATTGACGTCAGCCAGTATTGAAAAATTTGATGAGTGCTACGTGATGGCTTCTAAGAATCAGATCGCTGATGACAGTCGTACTGATATGAGTAAAAAGTCGAATATTGATCCTCGATACTTACATAAGTCAGTTGATAAACTATCAAATTACGCTAAAGTAAACGCGGATAAGATTAAGCTGAACTTACCAAGACTTGCTGCTGATCAGTTAAGCACTGCTGGTGTAATACTGTGCAACGAGTCACCTATAGACTGTAGCTATGCCGATGCTCGTTATTACTCTTATCGACGTCAGACGCATTTACAGCAGCCTGCAACGGGACGGATGGCACTGGTGATTGCGCGCCGCTCTGCTACCCAGTCAGAATAAACCTACCGGACGCTGGTAGATACTAAGCATCCTTAATCCGTTTTATTTCTATTCAATTATTTATAGCTATTATTAGAGTTTGTATGAATACATCTGCCACAGCATCTTTGACATCTACACTGACTGACAACACGCAAAGTGTATCGATTGCCGTCATCTATCATAGCAACTACGGTCATACCAAGCGTGTGGCTGAAGCAATCGTCATGGGCGCGCACCAGCAACTGCCAGAAGCACAGGCAAAAGCCGTCGATGTTCATGATGTCGACTGGGATTTTTTAGATCAGGCAGATTTGCTGGTTTTTGGTAGTGCCGTCTATATGGGCAGCGTGACTGCTGAATTTAAGACTTTTATGGATGAGACCTCAAAGCGCTGGTATCACAGAAAATGGGAAGGCAAGTGGGCAGCCGCTTTTGCTAACTCGGGTGGACTGAGTGGTGATAAACTTGCTGTGCTACAGCAGATTTCTCTATATGCCATGCAGCATGGTATGAATTGGATCGGTCTGCCATTAATGCCGACAGGTCATGAGGCTCATGACTTGAACCGTCTATCTAGCTTTTTAGGATTAATGACGCAATCCCTTGATGGTCCACCTGAAGAGACCCCAGGGAAAGGCGATATCGATACAGCTATTTGGTTCGGTGATCATTTGGCTAAGACTATCATAAAGCATCAACCAGCCACATCAACTTGCTAAAGTACGACTATGATATAGTTAATCCCATATAAATTAGATACGGTGTCAGGCTCGCTTAGTCTACTATTTGTAGTACTTTCACTCGCCTTCTTGGTATCCAAACTATATTGAACCGACTATAAAGCGTGCTGATAATATCAATATCATTAGACCTTAGCGTTTATTAAGTAAACTAGAAAAGCAGATATCAATTTGATATCTGCTTTTTTTATTGTCATGAGTAAAGCTATTTATCAATGACCTTGGTTGACAACGCTGTAACAGGAATAGGACTGTCGAAAAATTGAAAAGATTGGCATGCGGTTAATAGCATCGTCGCCGAAAGTATATAAGTCATAATGAAGGGTTTCATAGGGATATCTCAGGACACAGTTGGCATTGTTAAAACAGCGTTCATCATAAACAAATTATCGTGTTATACAACGGCTAATGCCATACATATAGTAAATACTAGGGAAAGCAGGGACAGTATGCTGATTCTGCACTGTGTATGTATTATGTACAGTAGAAATTAAAAATAACAGCTAAATTATGCGTCCATTAAGTTTTTTTTAACTGGTTCGTCACTAGAAAAAAATGAATTGAGAGATTCATAATGATGAGTAGTTGTTTTTCATCAGAATTTTAAAACATCAGTAATAATAATATAAAAAACATATTAATTAATTAAAAACTCAGTGCTGATTATAGGAACTTTTATTTTTGTAAAAAAATAGGAGGATTAAGTTACTAATCGAACAATTTTAGCAAAATAGTTTTACCTTAGTAAGGAGGACAGACATTCTACGGTAACTAAGCTTGATAATTGCCTTATAAATAATAAAGAAAAATTCGTTATCGACTTTTAGTATTTATAGTCGATTCAATTCAAAAGTAGTACAAGGCAACCGAGTGTAGATGTATATGTGATACTTCAAGCGAGGTTAACGCTGTAATACTTTTATAGTGGAATGACTATAGTACGAAGAACACACAGCGAAAGCATAGATAAATAGTGGAAGACTTGGATTTTTTGAATGTAGATACTGTTGAATGATAACTGTCACGAATTAAAAATACTTAAAACACCCTAGGTGCCAGCTATATGAGGATATTATGAAGCCACTTTCTATGATGTTATCGATGCTCGTCATTGGTATGACCTCCAACGCTGCGATGGCTGAAGGTGCAAGCAGCGTTAATACAAGCCTAGCCAATGCCAGTTTACCTAATACTAGTTTACCTAATATTAGCCCTGCCAATAGCGACCTTGTCAATCGCGGTGCCTACATTGCCCGTGCGGCCGATTGCATGGCATGTCATGGTGAGGACTATACCGGTGGGACACCAATCGAGACCCCAATGGGGGAGATTTACTCCACCAACATCACACCATCCAAACGTTACGGTATCGGCGACTATACCGAAGCGGATTTGAAGAATGCGCTGCAAAAAGGTCGTGCGCCTAATCATATGCTTTATCCTGCCATGCCATACCCTTCTTATAGTGGTATGAAAGAAGAAGATATCAGTGCGTTGTTTGCTTATTTACAGACAGTACCAGCGGTTGACGAAGCTCCTAAAGAAAAAACAGACTTACCATTTCCTTTTAATATTCGTAGCTTAATGTTGGGTTGGAATTTACTCAACGTACCGTCTACTGAAAAGCGCGACGGACTGAACGAGACCCAAAAACGCGGTGAATATCTGGTCAATAATCTGGAGCACTGCGGTACTTGTCATACCCCGCGTAATAGTACGATGGGTTTTGATAAGAGTATGTACTTATCTGGTGCCCAGCTCGGTCATTGGCATGCACCAAATATCACGCCTGATGAGTCGAGCGGTATCGGCAGCTGGAGTGAGCAGGATATCGTCACTTATCTGCGTACGGGTGAGCTTGACCAGCGTGCTTACGCTGGTGGTCCCATGGGCGAGGCAGTCGCGCACAGTACCCGCTACTTAAAAAACGAAGACTTGAGTGCCATTGCTTCTTATCTGAAGGCAGTACCTGCTGTCCAGACCGACGATAAAGTGTCTGCGGTAGATGTGTCGCGCCTACCAACGCCAATCAACGAATCTATCACTCATGATCTACTGGCGCAAAAAGAGTATTTGAAACAGGCAAAAGCCGCAGTAGGTAATGGCAGTAATTCCCCCGAATCATTATATTTAGCCACCTGTGGTAGTTGTCATGGGGTTGACGGTTATGGTCAGCCTGATGCACGTTATGCCCCTATCGTCGGCCTGAGTAGTATCCGCCGCGAAAGACCTGATGCGCTGGTTAATATGATCCTTCATGGGGTAGAAGGGGCAACCAATACATCGCCCATCATGCCAGGATTTTCAGACGAATTAAATAGCGAGCAAATCGCTGGTATTACCAATTACGTACGGGTGAATTTTGGTGGTCTTACCAGCAGTGATGTGAGTGCCAGTGATGTCGATCGTATCGCAAATACTGGCGTTGATAAGCCTTTCTTGATTAAGTACGCAGGCTTACTGGCGATAATCGGTATTATCGTCGCGATTGCTATTATTGTGTTTATCATCCGCGCCATCTTACGCTCTAGACGCCGCGCTTAGTTTGACTCTATTTAGATAAATGGTCGAACAAAGAACTTATACAGGCGTTTTAGACGCTGATTACAGTACGAGAATTAAGGTTAAAACGGTAATGCATTAAGGCTTGGTAAGATAAAGGTTCGATATAAACTGAGCCGATAATAAAAGAAAAATGCCAAAGACGATTGCCTGCCGTTATACATGACGTCTACTTTAAGGACATTATTATGAAAGACATGCTTCAATCACCAACGCGGCGCCAACTGCTCTCGATGATTGGTAAAACCGCAGGCGCGACAGCGATGTATCAGGCAATGACGACGTTAGGATTTGCGTCAGAGTCGAGTTTTAAAGAGACCATGGATCTCAAAGGTGCACCTCCGGGCGCTAGTATCGTCATTCTTGGTGCGGGTCTTGGCGGACTGACCGCGGCTTATGAGTTACGCAAAGCGGGCTACGATGTCAAAGTGCTCGAATATCAAAACCGTGGTGGCGGTCGTAGTTGGACATTGAACAGCGGTGATAAATATACCGAGCTTGGCGGTGAAGAGGTCACCTGTGATTTTGAAGAGGGCAATTATTTTAATGGTGGGCCGTGGCGTCTACCAAGCCATCATTATGCCATCTTCCATTATTGCAAACAGTTTGGCGTTGAGATGCAGCCCTTTATTCAAACTAATGATCGCGCTTATTTGCATCGTACTGATCATTTCAATGGCGTACCGCAGCGTTTGGGTGATGTGAAAAACGATATCCAAGGTCATGTCGCGGAGCTGCTATCAAAATCAGTCAACGTCGGTGGTCTTGATCGCTCGGTCAATACTGAGGATAAAGAGAAGCTGCTTGAAGGATTAAAAGGTTGGGGTGTGCTCGATAAAGATTATCGCTATCGCGCCAGTAATGAGACCAGTAAACATCGTGGCTTTAGTGTCTTTCCCGGCGGTGGCTTGATGCCCGATGCGACACCATCAAAACCTTTGCCAATCAGTGAGATACTAGATTCGGGTATGTGGGCCGATATTTATGGCAACCATATGACTTATGGTCATCAACCGACGATGTTTCAGCCAGTAGGTGGTATGGGTAAAATCGGTGATGCGTTCACCCGTGAATGCCGCGATATGATTGAGTTTAATGCAAAGGTCACTAAAATTCATCAAGATGACAGTGGCGTCACCGTCGATTATGTCGACAGCAATAGTCCAGATGGTGCCACCAAGACCATTCGTGCAGATTGGTGCGTGTGCAATATTCCGCTAACGGTGCTGACGCAGATGGATATCAATGTCTCAAAACCAATGAAGCAGGCGATGGCCGCTGTGCCTTACGAAACCTCTTATAAAGTCGGCTTAGAGTTCAACCGTCGCTTTTGGGAAGAAGATGAATGGATATTTGGTGGTCTGACTTATACCGACATGCCCATTGCGCAAATTGCCTATCCGTCACAAAATATGTTCAAAGACGGTACGGGCGTGTTACTCGGCGCGTATGGTTATGGTCCTACATCTTATAAGTTTAATACCTTAACGCCACAAGAACGTATTAATGTCGCGCTTGCTTATGGTAAATACATCCATCCTCAGTATCCAAAAGAATTCCGCGCAGGGACATCAGTTGTCTGGCACCGTATCCCATGGACGCTTGGCTGTTATGGGATTTGGAATGAGTCGACCCGTCGTCAGCATTACGACACCTTGTGCAGTATTGATAATCGTATTGTGCTGGCGGGCGAGCATTGCTCACATATTCCGGCATGGCAAGAAGGTGCTATTTTATCTGGTATGGATGCCGCGAAGCGCCTACATAAAAAAGCAAAAATGCTTGTTTAATAACGCTTGGTTAATATGAATAACTACAAAATTCAGAGGCTATCATGGACAATGCAATCGTGAAGAAGGCAATCGTGGAGAAAGCAATCTTGAAGAAAAAAGTCATGAAAGACATGACACTCAAACTGCTGACGGTGATGCTGCTGAGTGGGATAAGCAGTGCAGTACTGTTAGGCTGTAGTCAACAGTCAGATGATGAAGTGACGGTTTCCAGTGTGCAAGATCAGGATTCTCTAACAACCAATGACTATCAAGAAAGCCGAAATACGGGCGCGTGGGGCGGTGTTTATATGAGCCGTGAGGAGCTTACGGCACCTGCTATCAATATTGTCGACGACAGCTCATTGCCCAATATGGAAGATGATCCAAGTATTACTAAGTGGGACGCAAAGTTTGAAGGCACCAATGGGTTTGTGACGACAGATGGCAAAAAGCTGTATCACGACTCTTGCGCGGCGTGTCATATGCACAAAGGCGAGGGTGCTGCTGGCGCAGGCTATTATCCACCACTGGCGAATAACAGTAAGATGCAATCAAAATATTACATCATTGATATCTTGGTTAATGGTTTTCGAGGTATGCCGTCATTCCATGGGATGATGAACGATGCGCAGATGGCTGCGGTTACTCAATATGTGCTCAGTGACCTAAATGGTTTTACCGATACGGTTACCGCTGAAGATGTGGCAAAACTGCGGCATCCCAATCCATCAGCGGGTGATCCGAGTGACGAATAATCGTGTTTACTCTTTTAGCCATTTTTAGCCCATTTAGAGAATGCTCGATTAAATTGAGGACATGCCCTAATGCAAAAACGACTCAACCATTCTCTGCAACACAAAAAAGCGCCTAATTATTTATTAGGCGCTTTTTATAGGCAAGGCTTAATAGATTAAGAAAGATAATGAGAGAGAGGGTTTATTTAGGGCTGGATGACCAGACTGGGGAGCGGATTGTGTTAGGTGAAGATTTACCAAACGACTCGCCGCCATTAAGTGACTTAATATTTAAAACTCCTTCACCATTTTGTTTTGATGCGTAAACAACACGCTTACCATTAGGTGAAAAGCTTGGCGCTTCATCGATACCTGTATTGCCCAAATTGGTCGTTACTGCACCACTGCTATTCATAATAGCGGCTGCGCGACCACTTAAAAAGGCAATTTGTGAGCCATCGCTACTAAACTGCGGGCTAGTGGCATAACCGCTATTTGATACTTTGGTCGTATTCCCTGATCCAAACTCATAACGGTAAATCTGTGGTTTATTAAATCCTGCTCGGTCACTGACGAATACAAAAGATTTGCCATCGGGTGCATAGCTTGGTTGCACTTCACTGCTTGGCCAATTGGTGATTCGTCTAGGTTTACCGCCGCTGGCACTTATCTCATAAATATCAGCACTGCCTTCAAAGCTACTAGAAAACAGTATCTTGCTGCCGTCTGGTGAGAATGATGGGCTTAAATTGCTACCAGGGAAAGGTGTTAATACAGTGGTACTGCCACTATTCACATTTTGTACGTAAATAATGGGATAAGATTTATCGCGCTGTACTGAGTAGGCGATGCGGTTGCCATCGGGTGACCATGTTGGTGAGAAGATGGATCCTTCTTCTTTAGCAATAGTTCTAGCATTTTCACCGTCAGCATCGATCACTCTAAGAAGCGATGCTTTATTTTTACCGGTCTTATCCTCTTCAATGTAAGCAATACGTCCGGAGAAGTCACCTGGAATACCAGTAATCAGCTCATAAACTTTGTCAGCGATGACGTGACCAGCATACCGCATGCTTTCTTTATTATTGTCAGCCGTTAAGCTTTGTTTGCCTTCGATTACTCGGCCAGATTTGATATCAATCACTTCGTAATCGGTGACTACTTTACCGCGGTTGCTGCGGGTACTACCGACCACTAGGTAAGGAATCCCCATACTTTGCCAAACCGGTAATGTGCCTGACAGCTCGCTAATACTGCGCGGCTGCTGTGGCAAATCTTTGCTAGTCACCTTTAATTCAGTTTTGCTCAAATCATTGAGAATAATCGGCGATAATACAGAATCACCTGCAAACGGCACAAAAGCCACTTGGTTTTGTTGTCTTGGCGCGATAACAGTCATATCGAGCACCATTGATTCAGCTGCATAAGCAGGCACTGATAACAAGGGAGTGATTAACAACAGGCTTGAAGTGGCACGAAGGATAGAATGTGTAGATAGCTTCATGAAGTAATATCCTAAAATAGAAATAATTGGTTCATCATACAGGCTTAATTATTATTTATAGTGAGATTAACTGTACAGCGTTAGGTGTTTTTTATTGAACGTTAATTTTAATTACCAAGTCTCTAAAGCTTTCAGGTTTATTCAAGCCAATCGGTAACGGACTAGCAGATAAGGCTGCTCTTTTTACTGCTCGGTTTACAATGACATTTGAACCTTGAGTCTTAATAGATAGCACATTGCCTTTTTTGTCCAACCTAAGATATAAAGTAACTGCCGATCCTTGAGTAGCAGCTGGTAAAGTGATGTTACGTTTAATTTTTTCTAAAATAGCTGTTATCACATTATTTTTAGTAGGTTCTGTGAGGTTATTATTAGTCACATTAATTTTAATTATCAAGTCTTTAAAGCTTTCAGGTTTATTTAAGCCAATGGGTAATGGACTAGCAGATAGAGCGGCTTTTTCCACTGCCTGATTTACAGCAGGATTTGCACCTTGAGCCTTAACAGATAACACATTACCTTTTTCATCCAACTTAAAGTATAAAGTAGTTGTCGATTCTGGGGTAGAAGTAGGTAGAGTAATATTACGTTTGATTTTTTCTAATATAGCTGTTGTAACATTATTTTCATAAGATTCTCTGGGGTTGTTACTCTCATTACTTAAACCATGTTTTTTAGTAGTGATAGCGGCAAACAAAGCCTTTTGATCCATAAAACCATTTTTGAGGTTATTACTTTCTAGTGATGCACCAGCGAAAGAGTAGCTAAAGGGTAGAAAAAAAGAGACCAATAGTAGCCAAGTCGAAATATTACGTAATCTGTGAGTATTGTTCAAACTCATAAACCAGAACCTTAAGATAGTAGAAAATCATTAACGATATAGAGTTAGAGACTTTACAAGGTTAATTAATAGTAACGTTAATTGTTAAATTTGCAAAACTTGCAGGATTATCTAAATCGATGGGTAATGGGCTAGCAGCGCGTGCAGCTTGTTCAACTGCTTGGTTTACGACGGCGTTTGAACCACTAGCCTTTGCAGACTTCACATTGCCTCTTGCATCTAATTTGAGAGACAATGACGTGGTCAGACCCTGTGTTTCGACTGGGGTAATAAGTTTGCTTTGAATTTTACTTAATATAGCACTTTTGAATTCACCAGTAGAACGAGAGGAGCTATTACTGCTGCTGCCACTACCACCATTAGATACAGTCGACTCACCATCTTCTGATAAGCTAAAGTTTTTATTGGCACTGCCAGAGCTACCAGTATCAATTTTTAAATTTTTATCAGTAGCAGTAGGGCGTGTAATTTTAGGTGGGTTGTTTTGTTTATTACGGTAATCCCTAAGCTGTTTTTGTTCTTCGATGAGCTGTTGTCTTTTATCTTGTTCAACTTGACTGTGTTCTTCTACTACCGACTCATCTAGCTGTGCTGCCCATTCAGCCATATTGCGCTCATATTCTTGATTTTGCTCAAGTAGCCGCTGATGCTGTTCTTCACTCATCAGCATCGGGCGACTGGCAGGATCGTCAGAGCGTGTAAAGACAGGCTCACGTTGAGAGTTTGGTTGGTTGGGGTTTTGAATGCTAGCGCTACCGTCAGCCGTGTTCTCTGGCATATCACTGAATGAGCTGCTTGTACCACTATCAGCTTGCATAGCACTGGCAGCAGCGGCACGATTGGCAAGGATTTGCCCTTGCATCTCAGCCAGCTGTTCAGGGGATACCATGACGGTCTCTAAGCTACCTACCGTTTCAACTTCTGTATTTTGATAGGTATAAATAAGTATGCCAATCACCAGACCATGTGCAAGCAAGCTGAGCAGCGTAGGCAGTGTCAGCCCATTGCCTTCAGGTTGGGTCGGCACATAAACAGCAGGCGCATTATTCATGGCAGTAATACTCATGGACATGATATTGAGGGATGAGGTTCATCAGATTATCTACTTTATTATAACAAGCGGTGCTAACAATAGGATTCATTATGATGAGGGTGTGGGCAAGGGTGCGCCCGTTAATAATCCCACCTTTTGGATACCTGCTTGCTGCAAGCTTGCCATCAAGGTCATGATGGCACCATATTGATTGTTTTGATCGGCATTGATCATGACCTGTAAAGGCTGCGCGCCCGCATCGCTGCTTTGCGCCTGCAAATTAGACAAGGTGTTAATCAGCTCTGGCTCACTAATCGGCAGGTCAACATTGTCTTCATAACTGATAAAAATCTCGCCACTATCGGTTAAGGAGACAATCACGGGTAACTGGCTTTGACTCATGGTATTGGTTTGCTCTTTTGGCAGCTCGACGTCGACGCCGGTGATCAGCATCGGCGCAGTTACCATAAATATCACCAGTAGCACCAGCATTACGTCGATATAAGGAACGACGTTCATCTCCGCATTCAGCGCTTTTTTCTCGCGGCGATAGGGGTTTGGTTTCATAGCCCTGTCACCTGACCTGCATGACCATTAAGTGCGCTGTCTCTATCTACCACGCTTTGGACGCTTGTCTCACGTTGGAGCATACCGGTCATCTCATCGCAGAATAGTGCGCGTGAATCATACAAACGGCTAGATTTGGCCGTAAAGTGGTTGTACGCGAGCACAGCAGGAATAGCCGCAAACAAACCCATGGCAGTGGCAATGAGTGCTTCAGCAATGCCTGGCGCGACAGAGGCTAGGGTCGCCTGCTCAGTTTGGGATAGTCCCAAAAAGGCATTCATAATGCCCCATACGGTGCCAAATAAGCCGACATAAGGTGCAACTGAGCCGATGCTGGCTAGGGTAGTGAGCCCAGATTCTAGTAACTGCTGCTGACGTCCTAAGCCGACCCGAAGCTTACGCTCAACCCCATCGATAATGTCATCTTTTGGCTGACGTTTTTTGTGCATTCTGAGGTATTCAGAAAAGCCCACATAAAATATCTGCTCAAGTCCTTGGCGCTCAGGCGAGCCTTGTACTCCTTGATACAGTTTGGCCAAATCTTCACCCGACCAAAACCAAGTCTCGAACTGTTGATCAAAGTTCTTAGCCGTACCAAGACGTGCACTCATACGAAAAATAATGACCCAGCTGAGCAAAGACGCTAATAACAATAGCGCCATCACAATCTGTACCAATAGACTGGCTTGGGTGATAAGGTCGATAATATTTAATGATTCAGGCATGTATTGGACTCACGGGTAATTAACAATAACTGGTATACGCGCCATACGTAGACCAGATAAGACCTCTAAACTATAGAATATAGGGCATCGAAACTAAGCTGGTAATAGCTAGTAATAGCTGGTAACACAAGCTAGTAATAATAGAAGGTATTCAACAAAATACACTCATATTATGCACGAATAATATTTTTCATATAGCACAGCGTGCAGAATCGACAAAACGATCATACTATGAAGCGTCAATGCATTATGCACACTTATATCAACCGACTAGTGTACTGCTAAATGAAGAAAAGGTCATTTTTTTAAAAGGTTAAAGCGAAAAAAACTGCATTTTATTGATAGAGATGTAATTTTCGTCGATATAAGGTGGGTTTAAAGGCAGGGTTGGGCAGTAATACAACTATTATCCAGTATTTAAACGCCAAGACAGCCTTATTTCTGTTTTAAACCAGCAAGGCACGGGTAATGATTGAATTTGTATCTCATTTTCTCTAAAATGTTGCTCTTTGTTACCGCTGCCTTTTGATTATGACGTCGCAACCTGCTTGTTGACGTCATCTTTATTTTAGGCACCAATAAATTTGTTCTTTCACTAGCAAGCTGGGCGCGACACTTATGAATGCAATTGAACGCTATTTTGGGATCAACGGTGAAAACACCACGGTCAAAACGGAAATTCTTGCCGGTATTACTACCTTTTTGACGATGGCTTACATCATCTTTGTGAACCCCAATGTATTAGCAGAAGCGGGTATGGACAAAGGAGCGGTGTTCGTTGCTACTTGTTTGGCAGCAGCAATAGGCTGCTTTATTATGGGTATTTATGCCAGATTGCCAGTGGCATTAGCGCCAGGTATGGGCTTAAACGCCTTCTTTACCTACGGTGTGGTGCTGGGTATGGGCTATGCATGGCAGACAGCGTTAGGAGCAGTATTTCTATCTGGTTGTTTGTTTATCCTTTTAAGCTTATTCAAGATTCGCGAATGGATTATTAATGCCATTCCAACGAGCCTTAAGCAAGGTATCGTTGCTGGTATCGGTGCGTTTTTGGCATTTATTGCCCTGCAAAGCTCTGGCATCATCGTAGGTCGTGATGCGACCTTGGTCATGCTTGGTGATATGACTGCATTTGCCCCTATGATGGCTGCTCTCGGTTTCTTTATTATCATCGGTTTGGTGTATAAAAAAGTCCCAGGTGCGGTAACCATTGGTATTTTGCTGATTACCTTGATCAGTTTGGTTACTGGTAACACGCAGTTTACGGGTATTATGTCGGCACCGCCATCGATTGCGCCAACACTCATGCAGCTTGATATCGCAGGCGCGTTTGATATTGGCATGATTAGCGTTATTTTTGCTTTCTTATTCGTTGATCTGTTTGATACAGCAGGCAGCTTGGTTGGTATTGCCAATAAAGCAGGCCTCATTGATAAAGATGGCAATATTCCTAATATGGACAAAGCGCTATTGGCTGATTCAACGGCTACGGTTGCCGGTGCCATGCTAGGTACTTCGTCAACGACCAGTTATATTGAAAGTGCGTCAGGAGTTGCGTCAGGTGGTCGAACCGGTCTGATGGCTGTGACGGTTGGTGTGCTATTCTTGCTTAGTATTTTCTTTGCGCCATTAGCCGGTATGATTCCCGCTTATGCGACCGCAGGGGCGATATTCTATGTGTCGGTATTGATGCTGTTCACCCTCAAAGATATTAATTGGGAAGACTTGACGGAAGCGGCACCAGTAGCAGTGGTATTATTACTAACACCGCTTACGTATTCTATTGCTGATGGTATTGCGCTTGGATTTATTACCTTTACAGCGGTGAAGTTGATGACAGGCAAGTTCTCTGAAATTACGATTCCAGTGTGGATTTTGACAGCCATTTTATTGGCAAAGCTGGTACTTCTATAAGTCGCTAACGTGATGTGGATAGTCTATATCATGTAGCTAACCATACTAGCATTAGGCATATTCTGACCCTCTTTATTATGGATTAATAAGGAGGGTTTTTTTTGTGTTTCAAGTAAAGTGCCTTGGGATAACCAACCGAAATTCTCTGCTCTACAAAACAATTAATGACCAATAGTAAACAAAAAATTATAACTAAAGCGTCATTGCCGTTATGATGGTTATAACTAATTGTTTTTAAAGTAGATATTTATTGTCTTAAATTCCAAATATCGTTAGTTTGAAATTTTTTTTCATGATACCATAGCCAGGTTAAGCGCATCACCTCAATCAACGCCGTAGAGGTTTTTCTTACAGTGAATTAGCGTCATATAAGATGGTAGATTTTGGTTTATTAGCATGATAATCGATAGATTATTGTCCTAATGATATTCAGCCTTGAACCATTAATCGAACTCCTTTCACTACTAACAAGAAGAAGGCACTAATGCCGCTTAACTGTTCGTTGTTGCCTTTATATTGTTAACGTAGCCCGTTTAACACTCGAACGACCTACTTAAACGTTTCCAGCTTATGCTGGATTTGCTCGTTTTACGATGGCGCCGTTTGGTCTTTTGATTATTGCTGTGAGTCACAGTCAATAATTCCTATTAAATATGGTAGGGTTATAGACAGTGAACCAGAGCGCTCAGTTTTCCTCATGGACCATTTATCATGGTTTTTAGACGATAGTGATGGAGTTGGTATGAACCCAGTAGAGCAGTTTACCCCGAAAGAGCCGATTTTATTTAATCCTGTCGATATGCTATCGCCAGACTATATTGACCTGTCTGCAGATGAGCTGTATGCACGCATCTCACCGTTATATAGTGTTGATGAGCAGCGCTGGTTGTCTGACTTATTGCCACTTGCCAAACCGAGTGACGAAGAGCGTGAAGCTGCGAGTGACCAGACGCGCCAGCTGGTTGAGTATGTGCGTAATGATGGCAAAGCGATCAAAATGGTCGATTCATTATTACTTGAATACAGCCTTGATACGCAAGAAGGTATTTTGCTGATGAGTCTGGCTGAAGCCTTGATTCGGGTGCCAGACAATTATACGGCTGATGCGCTGATTCGTGACAAAATGAGTGTGGCGGATTGGAAAAAGCATTTAAAAGATGACAATGGTTTTATGGTCAATGCCTCGACGTGGGGCATGATGATGACCGGCCGTGTCGTCAGTATCGACAACGGCACGACTGCCTCAGGGTTTTTGGATCGAATGACCAAAAGAATGGGCGAGCCAATGATTCGGGCGGCGATGCAAAAAGCCATGCGTATTATGGGGCATCAGTTTGTCCTTGGTGAGACGATTGAAGACGCCAACAAAAACAGTCAGCCGTATCGCAATAAAGGCTATACCTATTCGTTCGATATGCTGGGTGAAGCGGCGATTACCCATAGAGACGCTGAAAAATACTTTAATGACTATTTGCATGCGATCAAAGCGACTGCCAATGTCAAAGTTCAAGAGGGTATGCCAAAGCCGTCTGTTTCTATCAAGCTGTCTGCACTGCATCCACGCTATGAAGCCACGCAAGAAGCTCAGGTGTTGGGATTATTGCGTCAGCGTTGCTTATTGCTGATCGAAGCGGCACGCGAAGTGGATGTGGATTTGAGCATCGATGCCGAAGAAGCCGATCGCCTTGAGATATCTCTAAAGCTGTTTGAGTCGCTCTATCGTGATTCGCTAACCGCTGGTTGGGATGGATTGGGCATAGTGGTGCAAGGCTACTCTAAGCGCGCCATTGCTATTTTTGCTTGGCTTGCACGCTTGGCAAAAGAAGTTGGCGATCGTATCCCGTTACGTTTGGTTAAGGGCGCTTATTGGGATACAGAGATTAAACTTGCCCAACAAAAAGGCTTGTCAGGATATCCCGTTTGGACGCGTAAAGAAGGCACGGACACCGCTTATTTAGCCTGTGCGCGCTTCTTGTTGTCTGAGCATCTGCGCGGACTTATTTGGCCACAATTTGCGACCCATAATGCTCATACGTTGGCATCAGTGATGACCATGAGTGCGCATAGAGATTTTGAATTTCAGCGTTTGCATGGCATGGGTGATGCGCTTTATGACCATATCTTACAAACATACAAGATCCCTGTTCGTATTTATGCCCCAGTTGGTGCGCACAAAGACTTACTGCCATATCTAGTACGTCGTTTACTTGAAAATGGTGCAAATAGCTCATTTGTGCATCAGTTATTAGATAAGTCTTATCCGATTGATAAGCTGACGGTGCACCCGTATGACAAGCTAGTAGCGAATGATACGTTAAACAATCCAGAGATTCCGTTGCCTTTAGAGATTTATGGCGATCGCCGTGCCAGCTTTGGTCCCAATATATTTGTAGAGTCGCAGTGGCTATTATTCAAAGCCGCGATTGACAGTCATTTAACAAAGACATGGTCAGCGTCTCCTATCATCAATGGGCAAGCAATTCATGACTCTTCAGTGGATGGTAAAGCTCAAAAGCTTGATAGTCATACAGTGCGTGCGCCGTGGAATCATGAAGTTATCGCAGGCGACGTACAATACGCCAATGCAGAGTTGGCGCGTCAAGCCATTGATGCCGCAGTAGCTGGACAAAGCGCGTGGCAAGCAGTGCCAGCGGCAAAACGTGCGGCAATATTGCGCAAAACCGCTGATCTCTACGAAGAAAACTATGCTGAACTAATGGCCTTGTGCCAAGTTGAAGCTGGCAAGACCATGCAAGACAGTATTGATGAGATCAAAGAAGCCGTTGATTTCTGCCGTTTTTATGCGGATGAAGCGGAACGCTTAGACGCAAAAGCGCATGAGTTTACTGACCTATCTGGCAAGCAGTCGCGTCAAGTGTATAAAGCGCGCGGCACCTTTGTATGCATTAGCCCTTGGAACTTCCCATTGGCTATTTATACCGGTCAGATTGTGGCAGCACTTGCCGCCGGTAATACCGTTGTCGCAAAACCTGCTGAGCAAACCAGTTTAATCGCGCATTTCGGTGCGCAGCTGATGTATCAAGCTGGGGTGCCAGTCGAGGCGCTACAGTTTGTCACTGGAGCAGGTGAAGTGGGTGGGGCATTAACCGCCGCTGACAATTTATCTGGTGTCATCTTTACTGGTTCGACCCAAACAGCGCAACGTATCAATCAAAGTCTAAATGATCATGCGCAAGCCAGCGGGGAGTTGCCCGTGTTTATCGCTGAGACAGGTGGTCAGAACGCCATGATTGTCGATTCAACAGCCTTGCCTGAACAAGTGGTCAGAGATGCCGTACTGTCTGCCTTTGGTTCGGCAGGTCAGCGTTGTTCAGCTTGTCGCATACTCTGTGTACAAGAAGAAGTGGCTGATGAGTTGATCGAGCTACTGCAAGGCAATATGGCTGAACTAGTCGTGGGTAACCCGCTGTATGCAGCTACCGATGTCGGCCCAGTCATTGATAATGATGCCAAGCAAGGTCTTGAGGCGCATATCGAACGCATGGTCGCTGAGCCAACGGCGAATATCTTGGCGCAGACACCGATGAGTGCCAGCTCGGTTGTCAGTCAAGAGCAGTCTACCTTTGTGTTACCAACCGCGATTGAAGTCAAAAGTATCGACGTGATTGGTGGTGAGCACTTTGGCCCGATATTACATGTGCTACGTTATCAAGCCCGTGATTTAAACAAGCTTATCGATGCTATCAATGCTACTGGCTTTGGCTTAACGCTAGGTATTCACAGCCGTATTGAAAATATTGTTGAGCATATTGAACGTCGTGCCTTTGTCGGTAATACCTATGTCAACCGTAACCAAATCGGTGCGGTCGTAAACGTACAGCCGTTCGGTGGCTGTGGTCTATCGGGTACGGGTCCAAAAGCGGGTGGTCCACATTACGTTGCCCGTCTCATGCAACTAAGCTCTGAGTCAGTCGCTACTGAGCAAACAAGTGCTACTGAGCAAAACACTGCTACCAATACTAAAACTGAATCACTTACTCAACCAGAAATCGCATAAGGAGCAGCAACATGGCGACTGAATTTAAAAAAAATCATGCCCAGGTTTGTGAAGCTTGGCGATTACTTGGCGCAGTCAATCGTGCAACGTATCTACAAGCAGCCATCCCAAAACTGGCGCTGCTGACTGGTGATGTCAACAAGGCAAAGCGTCTATTCCATCACTTATTGAGCGCCGCGCCCAGTCTGGATGAAGTACAGCGTATGACAGGTGCAACGGGTGAGTCCAACGACTTATATGTCACTGGTCGTGGTAAGACGATGGTTATCGGCGGTGAGTCTGCGCGTGCAATGGCAGTACTTGGACAGCTAATCGCTGCATTATTGACGGGCAATGAAGTGATATTGCATTGTCCTAGTCAGGCCGAGATGTGTGATGAAGCAGCAAAAGTGCTTTATGATACTGGCATTAGCGATGATGTATTGAGTGTGGCTAATGATTCGCAAACGATCACGCTGTTATACATTGACCGTCTCGCGCAAGTTGCTGTTGCAGGTAATAACAGCGAAATACAGACAATCAGTCAAGAGCTTGCCAATACGGATGGTATTTTGACGCAAGTAATTGCTGTGACCGATATGGAAGGCATGTCAGAGATGCTAACGCCTGATTACCTTCATCGCTTTGTCACTGAGCGAGTAAGAACGATTAATACCACTGCTATTGGTGGTAATGCGAGCTTGCTTGAGCTTGGTACTTAGCCAAGGATTTAAGTAACGTCTGATGTCACAATAAAGACTCTAACTTAAAAAGTAATATGTATAAAAAAACCGATATCTGAATCAATCAGGTATCGGTTTTCTTATGTCTAGATAAGCCAATTAAGTGCAACTTTATGCAAAGTTATTCAGCCGCGTCGATCCACACCCAGCCGTTCTCTAGCCATTCGCTCAAATCATCTGCATCAATATCCGTCACATCTTGGCTATTTAGGTGTTCGCCATTGGCCAAGCGCACCAATACAGCGATTGCTGCCTCGTCAAGCCCATCAATGCGCTGGCCATTGGCATATAGCGTAATGCCCTCACTAGTCCGGCTATAGAGTAAACGATTGCTATAGTCCGCTTGCAACGTGGCACCTTCTGCTAGAGCTTGTATCAGCTCATCCGTATCCAGTGTCTCTTCTGGCATCAGTGCATCATACTGGCGCTTGCTGACGACTTCAGACACTGCTTGGCGAATGATATCATCACCACGCTCAGACTGTAGCATTTGTAATAGCTGATCTTTGATGGCATTAATGCTGCTCGCTTGCAATTCACCTGATGCTTGCAGCGCTTGTGGCAACAGCATTGGGACAAATAAGTCGCTATCGTTGGTAGCGATATCAGCCAAGCTATCGATGATTTGCATCAAATTTGGACGACGACAGCCAAAAGAGAAAGTCAGGCAATCATCTTGTGCGACACCAAAATGCGATAGTTTCGGCGGCACATAAAGCACGTCACCAGCTTCTAGTATTTCATCAAATATAATCTCGCCCATATCGTCAAACAATCGAATCGGCTCATCGGCGACGAACTCAGTGTTTTTATCACAGAATTTACCCAGCTGCCAACGTCTAGACCCAAATCCTTGCGCTAAAAATACATCATAATCGTCATAATGTTTGCCGACTGAACCACCTTTTGGCGCATAAGAAACCATGATGTCATCACGTTGCCACTGAGGTATAAAGTCAAAGGCTTGCCACAATTGACCAAGTTCTGGTGACCACTGTTCCATGTTCTGCACCAATACGGTCCATTGATCTGGTAATTTATTAAAATCAGCTTCAGCCAATGGGCTTTTTTTGAGTTGCCATTGCGCTTGGCCTTCTTTTTTACTGGCTGCTTGGGTCAGCAGACGCGCGCTGGCATCTTCTTCAAGGGCTAGACCAAGCATGTCATCAGGTTCAAACATATCGATTAGCTGTGGCAAACCTTGCTTGATAAGCAAGGGTTTTTTTTGCCAATACTCGCTCAAAAATTGCTCAGGAGTAATGGCGTCGGGCAAACAAAGGGGAATTGAGGTCATTGATAAGTCCATATCTGAAAATGGGTATAAGATTAATCGTGAGGAGTACTTTATAGGAAGGTTTTAATAGTTTATGATTATCGCTTATCTGATAACCAGTCTTATTGACATTAATTGCTACTTGTTAATGGTCAATATCAGAGCATCCCATCAATCGTAGGAAGTTTATGAAAAAATTACATTTTATCGTCATTATCGCTAGTATTTTTTTACTACAAGCCTGTGTACACAAGATAGTAACCGTACCAGCTAAAATCGCTTATAAAACCACTAAAGGTGTGGTTAAAGGTACCGTCGCTGTGGGTAAAGCCATCATACCGGGCGACAGTGATGACGACAAAAAAGATGATTAATTTATTATTCGGCTGTTGTTTCCGGCTACTTGATCACGACATTATCGTGGCGAGTTTGAAATAGAGTAATCACCGCAGCAATCAGCCCACCGAGTAGCGCTAATGCCATGTCTTTGTGGGCATCCCAACTATCACCTTGCTGACCATTGTAAGCTTCTGCCGCTTCTGGCGATAAAGTCGCTGCAATTCCCCATTCTAATAGCTCGTAAAGCAGGCTTGATGACATATTAATCATGAGTGCAATGGCTATTAAAAGTTTGATGGATGATATCCTAAAGATAAATTTTGAGCTCTCAACCATCGCACTGAACAGTAAAAGCCCATAGCTAAAATGTACGAGCCTGTCATACATATTACGCTGCCAACCAAACAAGTCGTTTAAGCTGACACCAAATATGAGCTGTGTCCAATCATCATAGGGCACATATGAGTATAGATAACGTGCACCGATAATATGAATGAATAGAAATAGTGAAGCGAGGACATAGGAGCGTGAGCTAATATGCCAATAGCGATAGGCTAGCAGCATAAACCCTAAAAAAATCAAGGTACCCAACTGATGTAGTAGGTAGCTTGACCATTCTAGAGGCTCAATACTTGCCAGCACCATTACGATGAATACCGCCATAGTACTGACAACTACAGATTTAAAGTTTCGCTGCATGTTGCCCGCTTATTTTTTGCTAGCTGTTAATAGCAGCCAACTAAAGCTTGGCAATCCAATCTTTAATCGTGCGGGCTTGCTCAGTGGCATTACCAATATAGGTGGCAGGTGTCATGTCACGTAGGCGCGCTTTATCCGCATCGCTAACGGCAGACAACTCATCACTTTCAACAAACGTGAGCATGGCTTCGCGAGTCATGGCGTTACCACGGGTCAATGCTTTAAGCTTCTCATATGGGTTTTCCACGCGGTAGCGACGCATCACGGTTTGAATCGGCTCAGCCAATACTTCTTGTGCATTGTTCAAGTCGTCATTTAAACGCTGCGCATTTAATTCAAGTTTACCAACGCCTTTTAGACAAGCATCAAAAGCAATCATACTTTGAGCTAAACCAACACCGATATTACGCAGTACGGTTGAGTCTGATAAATCGCGTTGCATACGTGAGATAGGCAGTTTTTCGCCCAAATGTGCCAACATCGCATTGGCAACGCCCAAGTTGCCTTCTGAGTTTTCAAAATCAATCGGGTTGACTTTATGCGGCATGGTAGAAGAACCCACTTCGCCGTCTTTTAGACGCTGTTTGAAATAGCCTAAGCTGATATATTGCCAAATATCACGGTTAAAATCGATCAAAATGGTATTGAAGCGTCTTACTACATCAAACAACTCAGCGATGTAATCATGCGGCTCAATTTGCGTGGTGTAAGGATTAAAGGCTAGCTCTAAACGCTCATTAATAAATTGCTCAGCATGCGTTTGCCAATCAACATCAGGATAAGCTGAGAAGTGCGCATTGTAGTTACCAACCGCGCCATTGATTTTACCCAATAGCTCTACTTGTTTGATTTGTTTGATTTGACGGGCTAGGCGATAGGCCACGTTTGCCATTTCTTTACCAAGGGTTGTTGGGCTAGCGGTCTGACCATGGGTACGCGACAACATAGGTTGGTCTGCATGAGTAATAGCCAAATCAATGATGCTATCGGTCACTTGTTGCATCTTAGCAACCACTATCTCACGGCTGTCTTTGAGCATCAACGCATACGACAAGTTGTTAATATCTTCACTGGTACAGGCAAAGTGGATGAACTCAAGAGAATCAACCAAGGCGTCCTGACCACGGAATTTGTCTTTGATGAAGTACTCAACGGCTTTTACATCATGATTGGTCGTGGCTTCAATGTCTTTAATGGCTTGGGCATCTGCTTCACTAAAGTCATCAACGATTGCATTCAAAAAAGCATTGGTCTGGTCATCAAATGCTGCTAATTCACCAATTGCGCTGTTGTCAGCTAAAGACTGTAACCAGCGGATTTCAACTGTCACGCGAGCTTTGATTAGACCGAATTCAGACAAATAAGGACGTAAACTGTCAGCTTTTGATGCGTAACGGCCATCAATCGGGGAGAGTGCGGTAAGTGGGGTCATGGTTATGCCTTTGAGTTAACAGAAAGTGAATGAATGCCTACGACAGCAGGAATATTTTGGTGGCGCAATTATAGCAAAAACTCATAAGAAAAGTGAGTGTTTACCGTATTTCGCGCTTATTGTTGGGAATGAAAAAGGCCGGATTGAAGGAAAAATAAGGCACTGTTGATGTTGCCAAAGCAATAGTAGGGAAGCGCTATATATATTTTTATAAAAACCAATGATTTATGTTTGTAACAGTATTGTTTTTTAAATGTAATGGTGGTTTAATAAGCTGGTTTTAACAGTCAATAGTTTACTAAATGGAAATTACATCATGAATAAATTCGTTAGCGTTTTAGTGTTAGGCTCAGCATTGGCGCTTAGCGCTTGCGGTGGTGACAGTGATAGCAGTGGTAGTGATAACAATACGCCAGCCAAGCCAACGACCCCAACCAGTCCTACAGCTCCAGCTACTCCTACAAAGCCAACTACGCCGCCGATACTAACACCACCAACTACTCCAGCAGGAGCCTCTTCATGTAATACATCAAGTAATATTGTAGCTGGTAAAAGTAGTGGTAGCTGTACTTATGTGACTAGCAATTCTAATGCAACTATCACATGTTCTACTAGAGGTTTAGTAATAGACGGTAATATCGGCGGTTTCAATTCTACAAATACTACCTTTGTGAATAATAGTGCTAAAATCAATGGTGTCGAATTTAAGTGTCCTTAAGACCTAATGGCTTAACTTTATAAGTTTAGTTTTTTAAACTAAAATCAACGGTTTCTTAAATTAAAAGGTATTGTCTACATAAATAGTCAGTACCTTTTTTATATAAACCTTAAAGTAGAAAAATCCTCTTATGAAAGAAAAAACCCTATTTATATCATCAATAGTTATTGCTTTCGTTTTCGGGGTTTTAAGTACCTATCTGTTTATGACCAAGCAGCAGATGGATCAGGTTATGCTAGGCCGCCAGCAGGCAGCAACGTTATTGCAGGACGATACTGATTTAGGCTTTGGACAAGAAGAAAGCAAGCTACCAAAAGAGCTCCAAGCGCTTGAACATCAGAATGGTAACAACATGCCAGTGGCAGGAGAGAAGCCCATAAGCTCTATGCATGATTATTCACAAGAGCAAGCTTTAGATATCGTCAATAAAATGCCTGACTATATGCTAGGACAGTACATTGATCGGTTTATGTCACAAGGCGCAGGCGAGGCGCTCTCTGACAAACGTCAATTTGCCCAGCGTGCGGTTGAGGAGTTGTATAAAGAAAATGACAATCAACCACTCGTCGGTGAGGTTAAATTATCACTCACGCGCATCATGCCATCTCTATCAATGGATACGTCCACTATAGATAAAAATGCCACTTTGTTTGCGCACATGGATACGGCAGGCAAAGTACCTGCCAGTCCTTTTGTGTTTGTGAAGTGGGTCAATAACCAGACAGGGCAAGTGTTACTGTTTGAGAAAAAAGACATCGTGACCAATAGTAATCAAAATTGGGTCAGCTTTAAACCAGATGATGGTTGGCTGCAAGGCAGCTATGACATTCGCTTTTATCAGTTCACGTCAGAGCTACAGCCAATCGCACAGTTGACGTATCAGATATATAACGTCGAAGACAGTAAGCTAAGTACAAACAATAGCGGGGCAGTAACAGCGACCGCCCAAAACTAAGTTATATTATATTTAGAATCCACAAGGCGCATCAATCGTGGCAATCACGCCGCCACCTAGACATACTTCATTGATATAAAAAACGGCTGACTGACCTGGAGTGACGGCACGTTGAGGCTCGTCAAACACCACGCGGACATCGTTTCCGTCAGCACTTGTTGCAAATACATGACACGCTTGGTCTGGCTGACGATAGCGAGACTTTGCCATACAGAGTAGACCTTCTGTCGTAAACACTTCTGCAGGTGGCAGGCCGTCGACCCAATCCATTTTATAAGCCGTCAGCTCATTGCTAAGCATCATTGGATGTTCATGCCCTTGACCGACGATCAAACGGTTTTTGCCCAAATCTTTTGCCAATACAAACCAAGGTGCCTCTACGCGGTCTTTGACACCGCCAATACCGATACCGCCGCGCTGCCCCAAGGTGTAATACATCAAGCCATCATGAGTGCCGATAGTATGCCCATCGTCAGTCACGATATCGCCTTTTTGGGCAGGCAAGTACTGCTGTAAAAAGTCTTTGAAACGGCGCTCACCAATAAAGCAGATACCCGTAGAGTCTTTCTTTTTGGCCGTCGCTAAGTCATGCTCTTCTGCAATCTGACGTACGACAGGTTTTTCGAGCTCACCGACTGGGAATAATGTCTTGGCAATTTTGTCGCCACCGACAGCATGTAAAAAGTAGCTTTGATCTTTATTGTTATCTAGACCACGTAAGAGCTGAGCAACTTCATCACCATTGGCGTTGGTGTAATTCATACTGCGCCGAGTATAGTGACCAGTAGCGATGTAGTCAGCACCAAGGGTCAAGGCATAGTCTAAGAATGCTTTAAATTTAATTTCTTTATTACACAAGATATCAGGGTTTGGGGTGCGTCCCGCTTTATATTCCGCCAAAAAATGCTCAAAAACACGATCCCAATATTCCATGGCAAAATTGGCCGTGTGCAGCTTCATACCGATTTTGTCACAGACGGCTTGCGCGTCTGCCAAATCATCCATCGCCGTACAGTATTCGGTGCCATCATCTTCTTCCCAGTTCTTCATAAACAGGCCTTCGACCTTAAAGCCTGCTTGCTGAAGCAAGACGGCCGATACGGAAGAGTCGACCCCGCCTGACATACCGACAATCACATGCTTGCTGCTAGGATTATCGATATCGGCAAGCGTTAAAGTACGCTGGGCGTTAAAAGAATCAGAAACGGGTATGCTTGAAGTGTTTGGCATGACTGACATAGAGCGGCTCAACTTTTTATACCTTATCCAAATTTGAACGACTACTGAAATTAATGTAACCCCTAGGGTTAACAGGCTTAGCGATTTGATAATCTCAGCTTATCTTTTGGACTTATCTCTTAGACTGGGTATTATGATAAAATAAGCGTCATATTATACCAGTTAATTAAAACTGGTGGCGAGCTAAGCGGTCTTACCGTCAGAAAATAGCTTTAAAAATTCAGATAGTGGTTTTCAATTATTTTAATCACGCTCAATTTGGAATAATAATGATAAAAATTGGTCAAGGTATCGACGTTCATGCTTTTCATAATAATGGTCAGCAGCAGCAATATGTCATCTTAGCGGGCGTGCCCATTGAGCATACCCACAGTTTGCTTGCGCATTCTGACGGTGATGTGGTGTTACATGCGCTTGCTGATGCACTGCTTGGTGCACTGGCGCTTGGTGACATCGGTCAACATTTTCCTGATACCGATGCGGCGCATGCAGGCTTGGATTCACGAGTCTTGCTACGTTATGTCTATGGTAAAGTACAAGAAGCAGGGTATCGGCTAGGCAATGCTGATATTACTGTGATGTGCGAACGTCCAAAGCTGGCGCCGCACAGTCAAGCCATGCGTGACAATATCGCCAGTGATTTACATACTGATATTGGAAATATCAGCGTTAAGGCTACCACCACTGAAAAACTAGGCTTTACCGGTCGGCAAGAAGGCATCATGGCTAATGCCGTGGTATTATTAGTTCCTGCCATCTAACCTAACGTCATCGAACCTAGCTAGAGAGCGATTGACTAAAAGAATGATTGGCTGAACCGATATGTAGATTTTGCTTGTAATACTATGACAATTGCCCCATATCTTCATATAATTATTTTGTTATATAAATAACCGTTTTAATGAACCGCTTTATCAATAGGAGCTTTTATGAGTGAACAAACCCCAAATACTGCTGCAAACGATGTTGAACAATTGATCCGTGATCAAATCAAAGATAATAAAGTTATCTTATACATGAAAGGCACGCCGCAATTTCCACAATGTGGCTTTTCTGCTAAATCGATTGAGGTTCTTACTCAGATCGGTCGTCCGTTTGCCTTTGTAAATATTTTAGAAAACCCAGAAATTCGTGCAACGTTGCCAAAAGTTGCCAATTGGCCAACGTTCCCTCAGTTATGGATTGATGGCGAGTTGATGGGCGGATCAGATATCATTTTGCAGATGTATCAATCAGGTGAGCTTAAGCCGTTGGTTGAAGCAAACAGCCCTGCTGCCTAATATTTAAGCGCTTTTATTGGACTGTGTTAATGTCTAAATAATCGTCGCATAATCATGAAGCACAGCGAATCCGAGTAGCCTCTCTTAACAGATTGGACTGGCTGCTCGGGTTTTTTATTGTCTATGCAATTGATTGTTTTTATAGGTTTTAACCCCATATAGTGTTCAAGATAAACCCAGTTTACATAACAAGAGAGCCTTATGAATACTAAATCAAATAATAATGAACTCACTGAACCACAAGCTGCTGATCAAGAAAATGACCAAAAAGATAAGCAGCAAGAAGCCGCCGAGCAAGCTGCGATTGAAAAGCGCCGTGACTACTTAAAAAGTGAATCGACACGCATTACAGAAATTGCAGGTAACGAGCCAAATTCAGCACTCAAATGTATTCATCAGCTCAGTGTGGCGGGCGGTGCAACTGAAGGCACTTATATTGCTATCGAACAACGTGTCGTTGCGGATCAAGATACGGCAGGTGCTTACCATTTAGCTTTGCTGGCACAAAACACGCCAGATCTACCGATTGACGCGCGCCAGCTTATTGAGCTGGTTGTCAATAAAGGTGATAACGATCAGCGCTTGGCACTACTTAAGAACTTGCCATTGCCGCCAGTAGATATGATTAAAGAACAGATTTTAGCCAGTGACGATGGTGATGCCATTGGTTTGATGAATGCCTATTTACAGATCAATCCAGAGGGTTATGGTAGCCATCATATGCTGGGTAGTGGTCAGGCAGATCGTATTGTACCGCTGAGTCCTGGTAACAGCTTAGACCTGAAGTAATCATGCTAATTTAGCATTTGCGAGAAAGTGCTCATGGGTTAAAGGGTACTGCGAAAGCTTAATTTCAATAGTTTTTGCAGTAACGTTTTTTAAGCATCAAAAAATTGTTATAATGACCAGTTATCTATTCAGCTCCTTTTGTTTCTAAAGGTTTTTGGCGATTTACCTTATCCGTTCTTAAAATACGATTGACGCCTATTCATCACGCGACAAGTTATGGTTAATAATCCATAACTTGTCGCCAGAAATATCGTCATTCAAGCGAGGCATGCATGCAATATCCAAAACATTACGACGTGGTAGTTATCGGTGGCGGTCATGCCGGTACGGAAGCTGCCTTGGCAGCCGCACGTATGGGCGCGCAGACCTTGCTGTTGACGCATAATATTGAGACGTTGGGGCAGATGAGCTGTAATCCAGCGATTGGCGGAATTGGTAAATCACACTTGGTACGTGAGATTGATGCGTTGGGCGGTGCCATGGCGCTAGCAACTGATAAAGCGGGTATTCAGTTTCGCGTATTGAACAGCCGTAAAGGTGCTGCCGTACGCGCGACACGTGCGCAAGCGGATCGTATTTTGTACAAAGCTGCCATCCGTCATACATTAGAGAACCAGCCCAACCTAGATTTATTTCAGCAAGGCGCTGATGATATTTTGGTAGAAAATGGTCGCGCAACGGCGGTTGTCAGCTCGACAGGCATTATCTTTAAGACTGAAACAGTGGTTTTGACTTCAGGCACCTTCCTAGGCGGTGTTATTCACATCGGACTTGAAAACTCTAAAGGTGGACGCGCAGGAGATCAACCGTCTATCAAGCTGGCTGACCGTTTACGTGAATTAAAATTGCCAGTAGGTCGTCTAAAGACAGGTACGCCAGCGCGTATTGATGCTCGTAGCGTCGACTTTAGTGTGATGACGGTACAACCCGGTGATACACCGTTGCCAGTGATGAGTTATATGGGTGATGTGTCTATGCATCCAGAGCAGGTCAACTGCTATATCACGCATACCAACGCGCGCACCCATGACATTATCCGTGAGAATTTAGACCGCTCACCGATGTTCTCTGGCAAAATCGAAGGCGTGGGTCCACGTTATTGTCCATCGATTGAAGACAAAATCCATCGTTTTGCGGATAAAGACAGCCATCAGATATTTATTGAGCCAGAAGGTCTGACCACGCACGAGCTATATCCAAATGGTATCTCGACCAGCTTGCCGTTTGATGTGCAGTTAGACTTTATTCATAGTATGAAAGGGTTAGAAAACGCGCATATTACTCGCCCAGGTTATGCGATTGAATATGATTACTTTGATCCACAAAACCTAAAGCCAACGCTTGAGACCAAGTCTATTGATCGTTTGTATTTCGCGGGTCAAATTAACGGAACGACTGGCTATGAAGAAGCGGGCGTGCAGGGTCTACTAGCAGGTACTAATGCGGCACTCGTCACCACTAATAATAGTGAGTTTGAGACGTGGACACCGCGCCGCGATGAAGCGTATCTTGGTGTGCTTGTTGATGATTTGATTACCCATGGTACGACTGAGCCATATCGTATGTTTACGAGCCGCGCAGAATATCGCCTGCTGCTACGTGAAGACAATGCAGATCAACGCTTAACTGAGACGGGTCGTAAGCTTGGCTTGGTAGATGATGTGCGCTGGCAGGCTTATCAAGAAAAAATGGAAGCGATTACGACAGAGACTTCACGTCTAAAAGACATGTGGGCAACACCTGCCAATGCGCTAGGCAAACAAGTCACTGAACAAACTGGTGAAGTGCTCTCTAAAGAATCGACAGCCTTTGATTTGCTTAAGCGTCCGCAGATTCACTTTGCTGATATTGCTGCTATTACAGACTCAAAAGTCGACACACAAGTGGGTGAGCAGATAGAGATTTCTGTCAAATACGCAGGTTATATCGATCGTCAGCAAGAAGACATCGATCAAATGAAGCGTCTAGAGAATACTGCACTGCCACTAGACTTTGATTACAGTGTGGTATCAGGATTATCAAATGAGATTGTGCAAAAGCTCACGCAAGTTCGTCCTGCTACGCTGGCTCAAGCTGGACGTGTGAGTGGCGTTACGCCTGCTGCCATACAGCTTTTGGCAATGACGGTTAAAAAACACAAAAAAGCGAAAGCGGCTTTGGGCTCTTAAACTTAGCACAATCACGCATATAGAGTACAAAAAAGCCCGTGATAATACGTTATCACGGGCTTTTATTTGTCAAAAATAAAGTTGCCATCAAAAGAAAACGACACAACCTTGTTTTACAGGCTACTTTGTCTCTATACTGGGTCAGAAAGTTTCATTATTACTTGTTAATTTATCTCGTTGATGTCCATATTATGATGGGCTTGTCATCGAATTGAGCCTATTTATGATTGATGCTATTGTCTTTGCCATTACTATTGTCCTGCCCAACCTTGCCTTAATGTGGTTGGGTTTTTTTATGCAAAGACGTGGTGAGGCGAGCCAGACATTTATTGACCAAGCATCGAGCTTTGTCTTTAATTACTGTTTGCCGTGTTTGCTTTTTTTTAGCGTTGTCGATAGTGATGTCGATTACAGCAAACAAATCACACTGATAGTAGCTGGTATTTTGGTGACATTTATTTTGTTTATTGGTGCAGAGATTTACGCCAAATATTTTGTGAGCAAACCGGCTGATCAAGGGGTGTTTGTACAAGGCATATTTCGGAGCAACATGGCCATTATTGGACTGGCAACGGTGGCTAATGCCTATGGGGAGCGGGGCTTAAGCATCGGCGCAGTCTATATGGGTGTGGTCACGATATTGTTTAATATCTTAGCGGTTATAACCCTCAGTCGCGTTTCTAAAAGTGTGGATGATACGTGGGTTAGTCGCAGTACCATGATTGTTAAAAAACTGTTTACCAATCCATTGATCATCGCATTGGTAGCGGCATTTGCTTATAAGGCGTTACCGCTACCACCTATTACGGGTGTGATTCATACGACTGGTGATTTACTCGCCGCGGTGGCATTGCCGTTAGCGTTGATTTGCGCCGGTGCCAGTATTGATTTGAAGTCAATGCTGCACCCTTCTGGATTGTCCATGCAGGCCAGTATCGGTCGTATTGTCATTGCGCCATTGATCGCCATCGCTATTGGATTGGGTTTTGGTCTATCAGGTGTGCATATGGGTGTATTGTTTTTGATGGCAGCCTCACCCACAGCTGCCGCCAGCTACGTGATGGCAAAAGCCATGGGTGGCAATGATGTGTTAGCCGCGAATATCTTAGCTTTTACCACCGTCGTAGGCATGTTTGGAATGGCGATTGGCGCGGCGACGTTGCGTGGTATAGGTCTTATTTGAACTATATCATCCTTAATTACATGGGAACCTAATTGACTCTAATTTAGTATTAATGAAATTTAGTCAGGTTTTTATTGAAATATTTAAATCTGTGATGTATTGTTACCTAAAATTACTATCTATAACAATATAAAGACACTATTGAGTCTAACTTCAGGTAACTAAATGCTATTTATTATATTAAAGAATTTAATTGCTGTTGCTTGTGTTTATGCCGCTTATAAAGTTTCCAAGAATTTCTTTGATGATAACCAAAAATTGTTGCGTATTATAGTTGCTTTTATACTGACGATCGTTTTTTTTGGTATTACGAATGGAATACTTAATTTAATAACGCCAAGCGTTAATGTTGAAAAGCAACTACAAAAAGAAAAGATATTTGTTACCTTGAAGCAAAAATATCCTAAAGAGTACCAGTCAATAGTTGAAGAGGTTAAGCTTGAATCAAAAATAAATAAACTTAATGAAAGTGAAGTTGTTTTATTTGCTGATCAACTATTAGCTCCTTTAGCCTTAAAGCTTGTTATCGATGCAAGTGATAACTCTCGTTATAAATTCACTAAATCCTATTCTCAAACAATCAGTCTGCTCAAAAATAAGGGTGGAACTTTATGCTACGACATGATGCATAATCAAGATGACATTACCCATGCTGAGATGAATATAGTAGATGAAGTGTTTACAGAAAGTGGTATGCAAGAGGCTGTTTTGACTATTATTAACGACAATAAAATAGGCAAAGCAGTCGCTTCTCAAAGAGATATGGATAAAATGGAGAAGAAAATATTTAAACAATTAATGAGAAAACATGGTGAAGATATAACGTTACTCATAAATCCGAAAAATGCTGTATCAGTTGAAGATAAACAAACAGTTTGTCAGATAGTTATTGATCTGTATGAGCTAATGAATGACCCTAATAGCAAAGTAAAAATGGCAGTACTACGACGAAATATGCAAAGTATGTCGCCCAGCATGACTAGCCTAAACACGAAAAATAGTAGTACAAAAATCGCTGCACCAGTGCTCACGCCAGAGCCAGAAATGGCGGCACCTGCATTTTAATTGATTATAAATTACGTATGACTATCTTTGCTTTTAATTAATTTTGTTGTGAATTTTGAAAATGCTGCTATTGTCTTGCCTGATAGATAAAGGCATTATAAGACGTACATGGGTATTGTATAAATGGATGTAAAAATAACTCTATAATAAATACAAATATAAGTTCATAAATTAAATAAGCAAGGAGCGTTCAAGTGCAATTATTAAATCAAGCGGTAGTGACCGAACATCTCAATATGCAAGCTGCGATTGAGGCGGTTGAAAGCTTATTAACTCAGCAAGCAGCACATCCTAATTGGGTTAAAGCACCTGAGCGCTTGGTTATTGAGACCTTTAGTGAAGATAGTAAGCACAGCTCAGGCTCGCATTTATCAATGCCAGCGACTATTTATGATGGTGACCAAGAGTACACCACGGTGAAGCTAGTCACCATTTGCCCTGATAATCCCAGTCGTAATATGCCAACGACCACCGCTATCATCACTGTCTCCAACAATGATACAGGTGAGATATTAGCGATTATGGATGGCATTTATATTACGCAAGTGCGTACGGCCGCCTTATCAGGTATCGCAACCAAATACATGGCAAAGTCTGATTGCCAAAGTGTGGCGGTTGTCGGTTGTGGCGGTATGGCTTATGAGCAGCTGCATGCTGTAATGACAGTGCGCCCTGATACTAAAAAAGTGTATTTATGGAACAGAAACAATGAAGGTGCTGAGCAATTTAAGACTAAATTTGCTCGTGATTATGCGCAATGGGACGTTGAGATTCAGGTTTGCAAGGAGATCGGTGAAGCTATCCGTGATGCCGATATTATCAACGTAGCAACTCGTGCAACCGAAGGCTTATTTAGCATCGAACAAATTAAATCTGATGCACATATCAATGCCGTTGGTGCTTATCAGCCCTCGATGAAAGAGATTAGCAATGATGTGGTAGCAGGTAGTAATATGGTCGTCGTGGATGATTTGGCTGGTAGTCGTCACGAGGCTGGCGATTTGATTCAAGCGCATAATGCTTCTGACTGCTCATGGACATGGGATGACCTTAGTGGCGATTTACAAGCACTGGTAACAGGCGAGCTAAAAGAAGATATGACTAAGTCTAAAAAAGGCATCACCCTATTTAAATCAGTAGGTGCCGCCAGTTTCGATGCGGCAGTCGCTCTGTATATTGCCAAGCAGGCTGTGCAAAAAAATATCGGCTCATCAGTTGATTGGTAATACTGTTTATCACAGAACAATTGGCAACAGTGCTATACCTTAATCAGCAATAAAAAAGCCCCCTTTTCAAATAAGAAAAGGGGGCTTTTGACATTAGCTTTAGTTATCTCTATCGCGCTTATCTTCACGGCGCTGTTTGCGTTTTGGACTGGTACGATACGTTAAATACCCACCAACGACCATAACAGCGATGAACGCTATAATGTACAAAAATATTGACGAACCAATAAAGGCAGACGGTTCCATAACCATAATCTCATTAAAAGTTATGAATGATTATGCAAGTGCGGCTGCCGATTGTAAAGTAAACAAGTTTAGCTCAGGTGTAAGTTCAAGTGAACGCAAACGTGCTGCTTGATCATAGACGTTTGCAGTGACAATCAACTCATCTGGCTGATATTGGGCAAGGAACTTAGCCAATTTGGGCTTGACCGTTTCAACAGAGCCAATGAACGAGATCGATAGCGCATTGTCCACCATCATTTTCTCTGCTTGACTCCAGATGCTATCCATATCGTAAGTTGGTTTTGGCATTTGACCCGTTTCACCACGGCGCAAACGTACGAAGCTCTGCTGCGCTGAGGTAAAGTGATAATGGGCAGTCGCATCGTCATCAGCCAATAGTAAGTTCGCTGCTACCATCACATATGGCTTGTCTAAATAGGCTGAAGGCTTGAACTGTTCACGATAAGTAGAGATTGCCTGACTAAGCATTTGCGGTGCAAAGTGGGAAGCGAACACGTAAGGCAGTCCTAAATGTGCGGCCAAGGTCGCCCCAAAAAGCGATGAGCCTAATATCCAGATAGGAATATTTGATTTAGCGCCAGGGAATGCTTGGACAGGACTGTTGTCAGTCGTATTGCCTAAAAAGTACATTAATTCCTGTACATCTTGTGGAAAACGATCAGCATCTTGCATTTGACGGCGTAGTGCCTGAAAAGTCGCGCCATCTGTACCAGGAGCACGTCCTAAACCTAAGTCGATACGGTCGCCATAGAGCGCTTGTAACGTCCCGAATTGCTCAGCAATCACCAGTGGGGCATGGTTAGGAAGCATTACGCCGCCAGCTCCGATACGTATGCGCTCGGTTTGACTACCAATATGCGCTAGTAGTACTGAGGTCGCCGCACTCGCAATGCCAGGCATGTTGTGATGTTCTGCCATCCAATAACGGTTTAAGCCGACTTTTTCTGCAAGCTGTGCGGTCTCAACCGTCTGGGCGATACCTTCAGCAATGGTATGACCTTCAGGAACGGGGGCTAAGTCTAAAAAGGATAAGGGAATGGTATTACTCATAGATCACCTGTTTTATAAAGTTAAAAGCATTCATGGTCGTTCTGACAGTCTTATATAGGCTGTTTATAGCAACCATTGAACGCTTGTCACTTCATATTATGGGGTAGTTACTGTAAATATAAAGAGGTGTGTTAATGAGGGTAACAAATATTAGTATTGCGTTATACTCAATCATTTGATGGGCGTAGGCTAGGTTTTTAACCCAACTTTAAAACTCTACAAAGTTGTAATATTGAGATAGAATTCTATATGTAGTTTGGGTGGTAACCCAGGGATTGAACGTAGTCTGCTACTCGTGAGCCGTCACACTAGGGATTGCCATCTATATAAGAATGAAACTAGACATAAAGATATCGTTATCAATGAATAAAGCAATTAGTTATGGAGAGCGAGATGATAGAAGATGTCTTCGAAGGTATATTCAGAGTTATCGGTCGCTTCATTGGATATTTTATAATTGAGATAGTGTTTGAGGTACTATTAAAAGGAACTGGTTATTTCATTACTAGATTATTTACCAAAAACGACCCTAATCCAGAAGGCTTATTGGTAATTTTTGTAGGAACTGTGTTTTGGGTGATTGTATTTATTTTAGCCTATAGTATTTATGTCAATATAATTGCCAAGCTATTAGCTGTGATGTGAATATAAATTTATTAGGTCTTTAGACATGAATACAGTAAAAATCGAATTCGGTGTACCAGTCGATGGTTGGTTGGAGCTTACTATTAGCAATCAAAGCCAATGCATCACATTAGATATCTCTGACGTTCCATGTGATTCAATTAGTGAGCTGGCTAAAGCAGTTATTAATCTACAATTTGGCAGCAAAACTGAAGAAGTTGAATTTTCATTAGAGCCTGATTTTGCATTATGGCGTTTTATAAGCTTTGCAGATGAACTTCAAATTCAGGTATTTCCGAATTCTAGTCGTGGTAAGCCGTTCATATTTAAAGGCACTAGAGAAGAAGTGCTTTATAATTTATATAAGGCGTTGAAAGAGCTTGAGACTGAATCATTTATGCAGGATCCTGACGATATGATGCATGTTTGGTCGTGGGACTTTCCAAGCATAACATTGAATAAATATAGTAGGCGTACGTAGTAGGTAGCGTGGGTGCTAACCCACGAAGTGCGAAAATTGGAACACAATCAATCGCTTACGACATAATTTTTTAAACTATCATCTACACTAAATTACTAGGATGATCGAACTGCTTTTGGCATAATTCCATAAAAGCACGACCATATTGGCGGATTTCGGCATCGTCCCTTACCGCCATCCAACTGGTAAAGCGGCCAAAATGATCCACTGGAATAGCTGTTAAGTTCTGATAGTGACTCGGCTCAAAAGCCATCTCGGCAATAATACCAATCCCTAAACCAAGACCGACATAAGTACTAATCACATCGGCATCGAGTGCTGCTAAAACAATATCTGGCTCAAGACCTGCATCTGTAAAGGTTTTATCAATCGCACCGCGTCCGGTAAAACCACCGTGATAGGTAACAATTGGATAGCTGGCGAGGGTCGGCAAATCAATAGATTCGTAACTGGCAAGCTCATGATCGCTTGGCACGATAACGCGATGTGTCCAGTCATAATAGCGATAACAGCGCAGATAGTTATTATGGAGCAACGACTCGGTTGCAATACCGATGTCAGCTTGCCCGCGTATCACCATCTGGGCGATGGTCTCAGGATCCGCCTGTTGCAAGATTAAATTCACTTTAGGAAAGCGTTCTTTAAACTCTTTGACCACTTGCGGCAACACGTAACGCGCCTGCGTATGGGTGGTAGCAATGGTTAAGGTACCGACATTGGGGTTGTTAAAATCGAGGCTTAGATTCTCAATCGTACGGATTTCAGCAAAGATGGACTCGATATGCGGCATGAGCGCTGTACCCATGGTCGTCAGACCGGTCAAGCGCTTGCCCTGACGCACGAACACCTCAGTTTTTAGTTGGTTTTCAAGCGCTGCAATATGCTTGGATAAGCTTGATTGACTGGTGTGCAGTACCGTTGCCGCTTGACTTAAGTTATAGCCATTGATCACCGTATGCCACACCGTCTCCAACTGCTTGAGTTGAATTTGCAAGTGCCGCTGATTGACCACTACGTCGATTGCCATAACTGAATCCTATTGTATAAATATACAAATCCTGTCTGTATATAGAAATAAAAACGAACAAATATGCCGTAAGCGACCAGTGTAAATCAAATCTATTATTCTTGTATATAATAAATAGCTATGAATTAATAATAATTAGGAATATAGAGGTTATAACCTAATTGCTACAGTCAGTGAAAAGAAATATCGATACATCACGCACTGCTGATATCAATTTTTCTTGCTTGCTATGCCTGTACCGACAGAGGCTACAAAAAATTGATATCAGCAGTATCGTAGCGTTTTTGGGGTATTTTGACTATGACTAGTTTTGAAATTGCAATAAAAGCGCATTGTTCAACAAAAAAAACAGCCACCTTTTAAAAGATAGCTGTTTGTAGAGTTTGGATTTAATCCGTACTGTCAACCCTAATAAATAGCGTCAGACTAAGTACAAAAGGCTAGTCAGCGATATCAAAACGATCGGCATTCATGACCTTGTTCCAAGCACGAACGAAGTCACGAACAAATTTCTCTAAGTTGTCATCCTGTGCATATAACTCAGCATAAGCACGCAAGATAGAGTTTGAGCCAAAGACTAGATCCACACGGCTGGCTTGCCATTTGATCTTGCCAGTACTGCGTTCGCGTATTTCATAGTTACCGGCAGTATCATTACCCGTTTTCACAGGGTGCCACGTGTGGTTCATGTCTGTTAAGTTGACAAAGAAGTCGTTGGTAAGCACGCCAGCACGGTCAGTAAAGACGCCATGTTGGCTTTGACCATGATTGGTATCGAGAACTCGCATACCACCAACCAATACCACCATTTCAGGCGCAGTCAAGCCCATTAATTGAGTGCGATCAAGCAGCATCTCTTCAGGTGATACCGCATAGTCTTGCTTGACCCAATTACGATAACCATCGTGCAAAGGCTCCAAATCTGCAAAAGATTCAGCGTCGGTCATGTCACCATCAGCATCACCGCGACCTGCTGTGAACGGTACAGTAACGTCTACGCCTGCATCGTCTGCTGCCTGCTCGATAGCGGCATTACCAGCCAATACAATAAGGTCTGCTAGACTGACGTCTTTGTCAAAACCAGACTGAATGCTGGTCAACGTCTCAAGCACATGTTGTAATTGCTCAGGCTCATTGCCCGCCCAGTCTTTTTGCGGGGCTAAGCGTATACGTGCGCCATTTGCACCGCCGCGATAGTCCGAAGCGCGGAATGTACGTGCACTGTCCCAAGCGGTAATGATTAACTCACGGCGGCTCAGAGCGCTGTCCAATACTTGCGCTTTTAGGGTCGCAATATCATCAGTACTCAAGTTTGCATTACCTACTGGAATAGGGTCTTGCCATACAAAGTCTTCGCTTGGCACGTCTGCACCTAAGTAGCGAGCTTTAGGACCTAAATCACGATGAGTCAGCTTGAACCATGCTTTGGCAAACACTTCATCAAAGTACGCAGGCTCTTGATGAAACTTCTCTGAAATCTCACGGTAGATAGGATCTTTGATCAAAGCCATATCTGCATCGGTCATGATTGGGTTGCGGCGGGCACTTGAGTCATGCGCATCTAACGGACGGTCTTCTTCTTTGATATCAGTTGGTTCCCACTGCCAAGCACCTGCTGGGCTTTTGGTCAACGCCCAGTTTTGGTTTAATAGCAACTCAAAGTAGCCATGATCCCATTGGGTAGGATTGGTCGTCCATGCACCTTCGATACCACTTGAGACGGTATCACCTGCATTGCCATTGCCTTTAGGGTTGCGCCAGCCTAAGCCTTGTTCAGCAACATCGGCAGCTTCTGGCTCATCCTCTAATATCGTTGCATCACCATTACCATGACATTTACCAACGGTATGTCCGCCAGCCGTCAATGCGACAGTTTCTTCATCATTCATCGACATACGAGCAAAGGTGGTACGCATATCTTGCGCTGTTTTGAGCGGGTCAGGGTTACCATCGACCCCTTCAGGGTTCACATAGATCAAGCCCATTTGTACTGCTGCTAGTGGGTTTTCGAGTGAGGCACGGTCTTCGTCGCTGTCATAGCGGTTTTTGGTAGCCGCTAGCCATTCGCGCTCAGAGCCCCAGTAGATGTCTTTTTCTGGATGCCAGATATCAGCACGGCCGCCAGCGAAACCTAGCGTTTTAAAACCCATAGATTCATAAGCCATATTGCCTGCCAAAATCATCAAGTCAGCCCAAGACAGTTTATTGCCATATTTTTTCTTAATTGGCCATAATAGACGACGGGCTTTATCGAGGTTAACGTTGTCCGGCCAGCTGTTCAATGGCGCAAAGCGTTGATTGCCAGTATTCGAGCCGCCGCGTCCGTCAGCACCGCGATAGGTACCAGCTGAATGCCATGCCATACGAATCATGAGACCACCATAGTGACCCCAATCCGCTGGCCACCATTCTTGTGACTCGGTCATTAGATTTTTCAAATCAGTTTTGACCGCTTCTAGGTCAAGCTGTTTGAAAGCTTCGGCGTAATCAAAGTCTTCACCCATTGGGTCTGTTTTTTTGTCTTGCTGATGCAATATGTCTAAGTTCAGACTATTAGGCCACCAATCGGTTGCGGCGGATGCAGTCGTCGTGTGAGCTTGGTGCATGACTGGGCAGCCACCCATGCTAGGTCGCTGCGGTGCATGTGTTTCATCCACGTTTTCACTATGAATCGTTGGGCCTTTATCATCACCTTTGTCATAAGTTGTATTGGTTGGTGCATCGTTGCTGTCATGATTAACGGGGCAACGTCCAGCATCTGGTGTTGCGTTCTTATCAGCTGTGGTGGGGGTCGAGTTGGACATTGTATAGCTCCTAGGCTTTGTTGATAGATGTGTTGATAAAGAGGACAAACAGTTAATCGTGTTGACCGTTGCTTATACACAAAGCATAACCAAGTACTATGTATTTATAAAACTAATATATAAGAATCATAAGTTTTAAATAACCAATCATCAAAGTCTTGAAGTTGTCTATAGTCCGATGCACGGTTAACGCCATGACTGGGTATCAAGAATCCAACCCATGCTGATTTTATCTTGGTCGATATAGCAAAAAAAGAATGGTTAGGTACTCTTAAAAACAAAGAGAATGTATGGAAAGATCAGGAAATTTTTACCCTTAATTACAGATTATCATATCCCCTGTTACGACTGTGAAATAGATGTCCCAGTGGAGTGCTGTCCGTGATAAGTTAATGCAGAAATATCTAGTCAAGGTAGGCGTTCTCAAGTACCATAATTGAATTTTGTGGTAATGCTCGTTTTGTGCAACGCTGAGCAATTTTTATCAATCCTTTTTGGCGACAGCTAATAGCGGATTTTTGTTATAAATGATTGATAAAAATTGTGCGCAGTTGTGTTTTTTGTCTCAAGTTTCGGTGAGTTATTATGTCTGCTGTTAAATCTGTGCCACCCAATCAGCCACTTGTCAAAAAATCCTGGGGAGAGGCTGCAAAAGCCTATCTAGATCCCCGTGTCATTATTATGTTGTTTTTGGGTTTTTCAGCGGGTATTCCGATATTGCTTATTTTTTCAAGCTTATCATTATGGCTTCGAGAAGCAGGCATCGACCGAAATGTTGTGACCATGTTTAGTTGGGCAGCATTGGGTTATTCGTTCAAGTTTATTTGGGCGCCATTGATTGATGCGCTTCCTGTGCCGTTTTTGACAAAATGGCTTGGGCGTCGCCGCAGCTGGATGGTCGTGTCGCAGCTACTCATTGTACTGGCGATCATTTTGATGGCAAAAGTTAACCCTGTCAGTGAGGATGTACTGGTCTATATGGCAGGCGCTGCCGTGCTGCTTGGTTTCTCTTCTGCGACACAAGATATCGTGATTGATGCTTATCGTATCGAGCTGGCACCGCCATCTATGCAGTCTATTTTGTCTTCTATCTATGTGTCAGGCTATCGTATCGGTATGATCGTGGCTGGGGCGGGCGCATTGTATTTGGCGGATTACTTTGGCTCGAATGAGACTTTTTATAGTTATGAGGCATGGCGTAATACTTACTACATCATGGCAGGAGTCATGACATTAGGGGTGCTAACGACGTTTGCCAGCTATGAGCCAACTGCTGAGACGGTACAAACCCAAAAGCAAAAAAGCAATTTAAAAATATTCCTTGTGTACTCTGGTTTACTGCTCGTACCGGGTTTGCTGTTTGGTGTTATTTACCTAATCAATATTTTGATCAATACCGTGTTTGATAGCACAGTGGCATTGATACCACTAATGCTGATGCCAGCTATTAAGTTTTACTTTTTGGCATTGGTTGCGTGTGCACCGTTGTTGCTACTCTACTTCATTATTAACCAGCCCAAAATCATTAATAAAGCGCCATTGGTCGCTGAAACTCGTGAAGACTACGTCAGATTAGTAGCATTGTTTGTGTTTTCAGTGATTGCGTTTATCGCTGCTTATATAGTAATGGGACAAGTCCTGCCAGAGTTTGAAGGGGCGTTTGTCAGCTTCTTTGTAGAAACCTTGCATCTGCTAGTAAGCTTAGGTGTGGCAATGGCGGCAGGCTATGTATTGGTCCAAGTGGGTCTGGTCAAAAAAGAAGTGGCCATGGCAACTTGGATTGAGCCAATTTTAGATTTCTTTCGACGCTATGGCAAAAAAGCGCTATTATTATTGTTGTTGATTGGTCTATACCGTATCTCAGATATCGTGGCAGGGGTTATCTCAAACGTCTTTTATCAGGATATGGGCTTTAGTAAGACTGATATCGCCAATGCCGTGAAACTGGTCGGTGTGATCATGGCGATTGCAGGTGGTTTCTTAGGTGGGCTATTGGCTCAGCGTTTCCGTATTATGCAAGCTATGATGATTGGTGCTATTTTAGCCTGTGCAACCAACTTACTGTTTGTGCTATTGACGTACAATCCAGGCAGTTTGCCAGTCATGTATTTGGCAGTGATTTTTGATAACTTGGCCGCAGGCCTTGCGAGCGCCGTATTTATTGCCTTCTTATCCGCATTGACTTCCATTCGCTTTACCGCCGTTCAGTATGCGATTTTTTCTTCATTGATGACGCTGATACCCAAAGTGATGGGTGGTTATTCTGGTGCCATCGTTGATAATATGGGTTACCCGTTTTTCTTTATCTTTACCTTTGCGATTGGCATTCCAATTTTGGCACTGATTTATTTTGTCGATAAACACATTGTCATTGGTGATAACGATGATATTTATGGCGATGATGATAATGATGGAAGCGGCGGTAATGGTATAGGTGACAAGCTAAGCAAGACCAATCCTAACCTGACCGACACTAAAGAGCCACCGCGCGCATCAGAGTAGGCCAAGCAGTATTTTCACCTTTATTCATTCACCGTTTTTTAAGAGCTATCTATGACCGTATCGACCATTCGGCAAATAAAGCAACAAATTGGGCAACTGACGAATGGTGATACAGATAATCCGCTACCGTCGTTTTGGTTTACTGATTGGCTACTGCATGTCATAGATAAGCCTGCGATAGCGTTGATGACTGATGAAGATTACCAGTTGTCTGATACTGAGCTTGAGCAATTTGATACTGGTGTGGCTAAAATGAAGCAGGGCACACCTTTGGCTTATTTGACTGGTCATCAGGAATTTTGGTCGCTTAATTTTACTGTTAATGAGCACACGCTGATACCTAGGCCTGATACCGAGGTATTAGTAGAGCAAGTATTAAATTGGATAAATGCTCAGCCAACACATAACAGTAATAAGCGATTGTTAGATTTAGGGACAGGTTCAGGTTGTATTGCTATCAGTCTTGCCCATGAGTTAAAGCACGCTAATTGGAAAGTCGTGGCGGTTGATTTATCGTCCGAGGCGCTTAAAGTGGCTCAGCATAATGCGGTGAGCAATAATGTTGCCAATGTTGAATTTATTCAAAGCAGTTGGTATCAGGCGCTATCTATTTGCGATGAGCCACAGTTTGATATTATCGTGTCAAACCCTCCTTATATTGACGAGACAGACGAGCATTTGGCAGGTCTAACAGCTGAACCGATCAGCGCCTTGAGTGCACCCAATCAGGGTTTGGCTGATATCGAGCATATCGTCCAGCAAGCAACAAAGTATTTACGTACAGGTGGGCTACTGGCTATCGAGCATGGATATGATCAAGGTGATGCTGTTCGACAGTTATTTTTGAATAGTAATTTTGAGTCAGTAGATACCGTAAAAGATTACGGTGGTAATGATCGCGTCACGCTAGGGCAAGTTCAGTAGACAGGTTTTTTATTAGTAAACTTATTTGATTATAGGCTTTGAATGACTATGGTAGAAGCGCTGGTACAGCTATCAGATGACGAGCTGCTCCGTTACGCACGGCAGGTATTATTAAATGGTTGGGATATGGATGCTCAGCTACGATTGAAATCAGCACGCGTGGTGATGATAGGGGCAGGCGGCCTTGGTTGTCCTGCTTCTGAAACATTGGTACGTGCTGGCGTAGGTTATATTCATCTGATCGATGATGATAAAATTGAGGCGAGTAATCTGCAACGTCAGACTTTATTTTTACCTGACGATATCGGTAAGCCCAAAGCATTGACCGCAGCAGCCATGTTAGAGCGCATCAATCCTTTGATAAAGACTCGCGGCACAGTGGCGCGGTTAGATGAAGACAACGCTTATCAGTTGCTTGACATGGCGACAGATAAGCCTGATTTGCTCTTAGACTGTACTGATAATTTTGCGACGCGTGATGTTATCAATCGTATTAGTGTGCGCTACCAGATTCCGCTATTGTCTGCTTCGGCGATTGCTATGCAAGGGCAGCTCGCACTGTTTGAGCCTCATTTGAACACTGGTTGTTATCACTGCGTGTTTGGTTCAGTGGTGCTTGACGAAGCCGCTGATGAGCGTACTTGCGCCAATTCAGGAGTGCTGGCTAGTACCACTGCTGTTATGGGCAATTTGCAAGCCAATGCCGCGTTGCAATATTTGGGATTAACCAAAAATCCACTGACAAATAAGCTGCTTATATGGGATGGTAGTCAGATGCAGCAGCGGCTGATGGGATATCGAAAAGACCCGCAGTGTCCCGTGTGCACCAGTCATTAGCAATGACTCGATATTTAGCTTTTGTAATCATCTATCCCCAAATATTCCTTTTATTACCATAGTTGTTTCTTATGAAAATTCATCGTCCGCATTTATTAAAGCATACTTTTAATGTTGTTAATCGTGTTCGCCAAACGGCTAGCGTGGCAGGTTTATCTGCGCTGAGAGTGGCAAAAGGTGAAAAACCTGATGCCATGCTGCTAAAAGAAACCTTTGAGCAGTTAGGTACGACTTATATCAAAATTGGCCAGTTTATTGCCAGTACGCCGTCATTGTTTCCACGCGACTATGTCAAGGCGTTCCAAAGTTGTTTGGATCAGACGACGCCATTGTCTTTTGCGTATATTGAACAGGTTCTGACAGAGGAGCTGGCGATTGATGGCATGACGCTCGCTGATAAGTTTGCCCATATTGACTCAGAGCCACTGGCCTCTGCCTCTATCGCTCAAGTTCATGCAGCTCGTCTGCACAATGGCGATGAAGTGGTGCTAAAGGTACAAAAACCTGGCGTCGAGACTATCATGCAGACTGATTTGGGCGTATTGCATGGGGTGACTAAGCTGCTTGAGCTACTCATGCCATCGATGAAGTTTGCGAGTATTGCGCCAATTATCGATGAGATTCGTCTGCGTATGCTTGCCGAGACTGATTTTATCGCTGAAGCACAGAATATTCGCGATTTTCAGCAGTTTTTAGCAGTATCAGGTAACACTCGTGTTGTTGCACCAACCGTCTACGAAGAGCTGACCACCAAGCGTGTATTAACGATGAGCCGTCTATATGGCGTCTCTATGGTCGATGAGTCGCTCATGCGCCAATACTGTGCTGATCCTGCACAAGTTATGGCAGATACGTTAAACACATGGTTTGCTAGTCTGATGCTGTGCAATAGCTTCCACGCTGACTTGCATGCGGGCAATTTGATGCTGCTGACCGACGGCCGTATTGGGTTCTTAGATTTTGGTATTGTCGGTAAGCTTAAAGCCGAAAGCTGGCGGGCTTGTATGGGCATGATGCAAGCCATGCAGGACAGTGACTATCAATCAATGGCACGCCATATGATTGATATGGAGATGACGCATGGTGGTAATAAAGTCGATGTGGTGGCGTTGGGCAATGATTTGCAGCGTATGATGAAAACCATCATGGCGGAGGACAAAGCCTTTACCAGCGGTGTGCCTTTTAACAGCAAAGAACAAGCCGATGAGATGAATAAAATGATGCTAGAAATCGTAGAAGTCGGTAAGCGTCATGGCATCCATTTTCCACGTGATTTTGCCTTATTGACCAAGCAGATGCTTTATTTTGACCGTTTTATGCGTACGCTTGCGCCTGATATGGATATGTTTAGTGATCAACGTGTGCAAATGCTGGGACATACAGAGATAGATGCAACCATGCCACCGGCATTAAATGTATCGTAAGTTTTTATTGTATGTTTCATTGTTAACTTGTCACTGCTTTTGAATGCTTTAACACAAAGGATTGTGTGCTAATGGTCGCAAAAATGGCTCTGTCATGATGACGGCTCTTAAAAGCCGTATGGTCCCGACGATTACCAACGAAGCTGCCATTGCCTGTATCGGTCTCTACTGCATGGCAGTGGTTATGGGCTATGGACGTTTTCTCTTTACCGCCACCTTACCTGATATTATGGTGCAATTGTCGCTATCAACGACGATTGCAGGCTGGTTGGCTTCAATCAATTATATTGGATACTTTATCGGCGCGCTCATTGCCATGTTCGTACCTCAGCGCGCGACATGGCAGGTCATGACGCTTTGGGTCATGGTCAGTATCGTCACAACGATGCTGCTGGTTGTGCCATCTATGTCGTTAAATTTATGGTATATCATTCGCTTGCTGGCAGGCATTGCAAGCGGTGTGGCAATGATTTTAAGCTCTTCGTTTGTGATTCAAAATCTCAGTCCTGAGCGTCGCTCTGTACTTTCGGCAGTACATTATGCAGGTATTGGTGTTGGCATTAGCGCCTCCGCCATACTGACGTGGTGGCTACTAATATTGGGTTATCATTTTGATGTGATTTGGCTAGTAGCAGGTCTTACTAGTCTGCCACTTTTGTGGCTGCTCTATGCTATAAAACCAAGACAGTCACAGCATACTGAATCTCAGTACATTCGCTCTAAACAGCACATATCGGTGCATCAAACCTATTTAAATTTTAAGCATTCCTTATACGAAGCCGTTGCTGGTCACCATAAAGCCCTTGCGCTACTTTCTGTGAGCTATGTACTTGCTGGGTTTGGTTATATCAGTTCTGCGACTTTTTTGCCAGTGATGGCAGCGCAGCGGTTAACAGCGCAAACTTATGCTGGATTACTGATTTGGCTGGTTGTTGGTATTTTTGCCATGTTATCAAACCCCTTGTGGGGGGCACTTGCCAAGCGAATTGGGGAAACAAAAACCTTGATGGGTTTGACGGTATTGCAAGCATTTGGTATGTGCTTGCCCATATGGTTCGATGGTGCACTTGGCTTGTATGGTAATGCCGCTATCTTAGGGCTAACTTTCGTTGGTATGGTATCGATGACACTCACTTTGTTTAAAAATATCAATCCTGCCTATTCTAATTTGCTGATTGCATTGGCGACACTGGCTTATGCATTGGGGCAGTTTTTAGGGCCATTGGTGACGGTGGCCTTGGCAGGGCAGGACGACAATTTCAATGCAGGGTTGCTCGTTGCTGCTATTGGACTTATTATTGGATTAATATTGCTGATATTGTTCCACCGACAGTCACCCACAAGTGCTTAAATCCTTTAGACCACGCTGCGGCTAAACACTTCTCGTAGCTCAAAACTGGTATGCACTTGAGCCACGCCTTCGATACGATTGAGCCGGTGTAATAAAAACTCCTCGTAATGCGCCATATCGCGCACTCTCACTTTAATAAGATAGTCTTCCGTGCGCCCTGTGACGATGCTACAGCTAATAACTTCCTCAAAACTCTGGACCTTGCGCTCAAACTGCTCGAAACGCTCAGCCGTATGACGATCCATACTGACTGCGATAAATACGGCGAGCGGGTAGCCAAGTTTTTGCGCATCTGTTTTGGTATGATAGCCAGTGATGACACCGGTATCTTCTAAGCGTTTGATGCGGCGGGCACAAGGGGTCGCAGATAAATTGACACGTTCGGCAAGCTCGGTGATGCTCATTCGGGCTTCAGTCTGTAATAAACACAATAAACGTCTATCGGTCTCATCAATATCAGTCAGTATGGGACTATCAGAATGACTACTAGGCATGGAATAGTTACTCGCTAGTGAAATAATCTAATTATATCTACAAAAACGCTTTATTTCACTAAATAAACTCTAATTATAGTGTAATAAAGCGGGTTTCTCTCTCATAAACTTTGCTATTATTAGAGTATAAGTTTTAGTTATCTCGTATGCTCAATACTGATCTAATCAGCAGCCTTATTCGCTAAAATATAAATTTCATATTACCTAAGGATTGATTATGTCTGACCAAGCCACACGCACTGTAGCCACGCCGACTGCCAAAAAGGCACCAAAAAGTGCCGCTTTTGACTATCAAAAATATCGTCCATTTGCGTTTGCGCCCTCATTACCAGATCGCACATGGCCAAGCAAAACGATTGAGAAATCACCAATATGGGCAAGTGTCGATCTGCGTGATGGTAATCAGGCTTTGATCGATCCGATGACTATTGAACAAAAAATGCGCTTTTTTGAAACTTTAGTCGATGTAGGGTTTAAAGAAATCGAGATTGGTTTCCCATCAGCGGCGCAAGTTGAGTTTGATTTTGCCCGCAAACTCATCGAAGAAAACCACGTGCCTAATGATGTGACGTTGCAGGTCTTGGTACAGGCGCGCGAGCATTTAATTGCCCGTACGTTTGAATCATTAAAAGGCGCAAAACGTGCTGTCGTCCATGTCTATAATTCAACCAGCCGTGTCCAACGTGAAAAAGTCTATGGCAAAGACAAAGCTGAGATTAAAGAAATTGCTATCGTAGGTGCCAAGCTATTGAAAGAATATGCGGCAAAATACCCTGAAACAGAATGGGTGTTTCAATACTCGCCTGAAAGCTTTAGCCAGACAGAGACTGAGTATGCGGTAGAAGTCTGCGATGCGGTTTGTGAAGTTTGGCAGCCGCAGAATGGTCAAGAAGTAATTTTTAATTTACCGGCGACTGTTGAAGCATCTATGCCCAATGTTTTTGCCGATCAAGTTGAGTATTTCTGTCGCCATCTTGCTATGCGTGAGCATGTGATTGTCAGTTTGCATACGCACAATGACCGTGGCTGTGCCGTTGCCGCTGCTGAGCTAGGGGTGCTTGCGGGTGCAGATCGTATTGAAGGGACGTTGCTTGGTAATGGCGAGCGTACCGGTAATATGGATATTATGGTCATGGCGATGAACTTATTTAGCCAAGGTATTGATCCTGAGCTTGATTTTAGCAATATGAGTGAAATCGTCCAAGTGGTCAGCGAATGCAATAACTTGCCGCTGCATCCACGTCATCCTTATGTTGGTGAATTGGTCTTTACTGCCTTTAGTGGCTCACATCAAGATGCCATCAAAAAATCTCTCGATTATAATGAGCAACATACAGATCAAACCGATAACGTTTGGGATGTGGCATATCTACCTATTGATCCAGCGCACATTGGTCGCAGTTACCAAGATGTGGTACGTATCAATAGCCAGTCTGGCAAAGGTGGGGTCGCTTATATCTTGCAACGCAATTATGGCTTTAACTTGCCACGTTGGATGCAAATTGACTTTAGCCGCGTGGTTCAGCAGCAAGCCGAAACAGTGGCGCGCGAATTACAAAATGATGAAATCTTACAGACCTTTGAGGACACCTATTTACGTCAAGGCAGCTTTGAGCTACTAGACTACAGCGTGAACAATAAAGGTGGGCAGGTTTATTTTAACGGTCAAGTACAGATGAATGGCGATACCATTACTATCGATGGCACGGGTAATGGTCCATTATCCTCATTTATCAATGGTCTTGCTCAGCATACTGGCAAGTCGCTACATATCATCAATTATGCTGAGCACGCGATCAATCCGCAGCACAATAGCGGTAATGGCATCGATGATGATAACAATCGTGATAACAAAACCAATGCCAATGCTGCCGCTTACATTCAATTGAATGTTGATGGCGAGGTGTACTCTGGTATTGGCACCTGTAGCAGCACGGTATCAGCGATGTTAAAAGGGGCATTATCCGCCTTTGCTCAAGCACTAAATACTACGGCTGCTTAATAGCAAATAATGCTTTGATAGGGTAATACTGCCCACGCATAACGTCATGGTTCTTTACGATTCGTCAGTGAGAGCCATGGCGTTATTGTTTGAGTGGTTAAAACAGGCACGAGTGATAAAATAATTAATAGCTTATTGGATTCTGTGTGTCATAAATTCATGAACCCAATAGCATAATGTTACTTGTGTTTTTGGTGTCTAAGACTTACGCTAATGTGCGTATTGCTCAATTATTATAAATAAAAAGGTTAATTATGGAACCGATATCATTTGCTTCATTTACATTGGCCTCTATTCTGGCTTCCTTGCCAGTGAACGGCGAAGTAGTTAGTAAGCCGACGATTACGACGCATATTAGTCCTGCCATTGCTGGACAATGGGAAATAGACTTAGACAGTAGTATGACCATGACTAAAGAGGCCGAGGCTAGACAAGCGGCATTGGTAGACACGCCAGCAAGCAAAGGTGATGAGCCAAAAATAAATGCTGGTACAGACGGTGGGATTCTTACACAAAGCGAAGAGCGTGTTCTCAATATTCAGCCGAACTCCCGCAATAATTTAATGGCGTCAGCGTTGGCTTCCAATCAATGCCGTGAGTTATATAATTTTGGTGCCGACAATGAAATGTGGGCTGTCAGTGGTGAAGAATGGACGTACGGTCGCTATCTGGTCACTCATCGCGAAGAAGGCTTACCCGTTATTGCCATTCGAACGGTATATGACAATAATGAAGTAGACTGCTCTGGTAATAAGATTGATCAAACTGATGAAGCGCTGATAGCGTTTTTGAACCATGATGGCAACCAAATGCAGTGGTGCGCTGACCCTGATGGCAAAGAATGCTTTATGAACTTCAACAGAGTATTGCCATAATGTTTGATATATTCTATTAATATTATTGTCTATAAAGAAAATTAAATTTTATGTGAGCCCATTAAAAAACCCGCTATCTTAATAGATAGCGGGTTTTTTTAGTCTATTTATCAACGCTAAATGATAATGTTGCTCATTATCGTTATATAAAAATAAAGTGGCAAATTAAGACGCTGACTTTGCTTTGTGTGCTGTTAATAATTCTCTTTCTAGATAGTGAATGTTTTGTGCTTCTTGTACAAAACTATCATCCGCTAATATCACGTCACGATGTAAAGGAATATTGGTTTTGATGCCCTCAATCACCAATTCATCAAGCGCATGTAGTGTCTTAGAGATGGCTTGCTGGCGAGTTTGACCATGACAGATAAGCTTGCCTATCAACGAATCATAATACGTCGGTATCTCATACCCAGGATACAAATGCGAATCAAATCGAACGCCAGCACCGCTTGGCGCAAACAACTGGTTGACGGTACCCGGACAAGGCATAAAGGTCGCTGGATCTTCAGCATTAATACGGCACTCAATCGCATGACCTTGAATTTCAATCTCGCTTTGACGATAAGACAAGCCGTAACCTGCGGCAATTTTTAGCTGCTCAACGACGACGTCGATACCCGTAATCATCTCAGTAACGGGATGCTCTACCTGTACTCGAGTGTTCATCTCAATAAAGAAAAACTCGTTGTTTTCAAACAAAAACTCAAACGTACCGGCACCGCGATACTTGACCAGCTCGCAAGCTTTGACGCATGCCCTTAAGATAGGCTCGCGCACATCATCAGGGATATCGGGCGCAGGTGCTTCTTCTAGGACTTTTTGATGACGACGTTGTAATGAGCAATCACGGTCATATAGATGAATCGCATTACCATTGCCATCGCCCAGTACTTGTACTTCGACATGACGTGGGTTTTGTAGATAGCGTTCCATATAGACGGTATCATCACCAAACCATAGCTCAGCTTCTTGTTTTGCTGCTTGTACTTGTCCGATGACCTCTTCGAAGCGCTCAACCACACGCATCCCACGACCACCACCACCAGACGCCGCCTTGATCAATAGGGGAAAACCAATGTTGCGTGCTTGTTCTTCCGCATTGTGCAAGGTCACCGCTCCAACAGAGCCGGGTACGGTAGGTACGCCTGCTTTTTTCATGGCATTAATAGCGGAGACTTTATTACCCATGAGTCGGATATGATCGGCATTAGGGCCAACGAAGGTTAGGCCTGCTTCTTCAACACGCTCAGCGAACTCGGCGTTTTCGGACAAAAAACCATAACCGGGATGGATAGCATCAGCACCAGAGATTTCTGCTGCGGTTAAAATAGTATTGATATCAAGATAGCTTTGATTGGCATTTGGCTTGCCGATACAAATGGCCTCATCAACAAAACGCAGGTGCATCAAATTGGCGTCAGCCGTTGAGTAGACGCCTACGGTTTCGATTCCTAGCGCTTTACACGCACGAACGATGCGTAGTGCGATTTCACCTCTATTGGCGATGAGCAGTTTTTTTATCATGGGGTCATCCTTGTCGAAGCGGTAGTTAATGACTAAGTCGCTATGCCAGTCATCGATTGCCATCATCAAATGCAATGGTGAGAAGCGATGAGCAATAACGAGATATCAATCATAACGAAGTAAAGGTTGGCGAATCTTATTACGCTTTGTAGCGAATCATAGGCTGGCCAAACTGTACGACTTCAGAGTTATCTACCAAAATTTCGTCAACGACACCACTTTGAGTCGCTTCAAGAGGATTCATGATTTTCATGGCTTCGATAATACCAAGCGTATCACCCGCTTGAACCTTTTGTCCGACTTTCACAAATGGTGGATCATTCGGGCTAGGCGCTGAATAATACACGCCAACCATTGGTGAGGTTTCAACGCTACCAGCTTTTATGGCTGGTTTTGTGTCAGCAGCAGCAGGCGCTACTCCAGCAGCAGGCGCAGCCATCATCGTCGGTACTGGCGTGTCATAATGCCTTGTCAGACTAATATGCTCATCATCCGAACTGATTTCTAAATTGACCAGTTCACTTTCTTCCATGAGGGCGATTAGGGTACGTATTTTTTCAATATCCATAGTTTTTATAATGCCTTGTACTAAATTCAAGAAATAGTGTAACGAAATATTGTCTAAGTAATTGCTAATGATACCTAGATTCATGGCAATGAGCAATCAATGTACAGTTGTTAACTGAGAAATTTTACATATTTTGACGTAAGCTTTTCTTATGAGTAAGAAATCATCAGTGATTTATCATAGTCTATGTGGCCGAGTAGTGCCAGCATTGGTTACTAGACACTACGATTAGAGAAGAATGATATAGTCAATCCTATATAAGTTGGATACGGTGTCAGCCTTGCTTAGTCTACTAATTGTAGTACTTTCGCTCGCCTTCCTTGTATCCAAATTATATTGAACCGACTATAGCAACTTTAAGCCCAAAGTATCCTGAGGCGCTTTTGTTGATAGCGTAGACGCAGGGTTAGCAGGATAGAGGATAAGAACAAACCCGTGATCAATGCCATCCAAAACCCTTGCGCGCCCACATCCGTGAAACGCACCAAATAGATGCCAAGTGGCAAGGCAACCAACCAATAGCAAAATAGCGTCACCCACATCGGTATCGTGGTGTCTTGCATACCGCGCAGTATCCCGGCAATGTTGACCTGCCAACCATCAAATAGTTGGTAAGCAAGGGCAAAGATGAGGAGGTGCATGGCTTGTGCTCTGACTTCTACATTGTCCGTGAACGCGGCTGCCAGTTGTGGGCGGAATAGCCAAATTCCAAGCATACAAACGATGGCAATGAGCACGGTCCAGATAAGTCCAGTCGCTTGTACATGGCGCAGCGCCAGCAGGTTCTTTTCACCAAATCGATTGGACACCATAATGGTCAGTGCCATGGCAACCGAGATGGGTATCATAAACAGCTGCGATGTCACCGCCAGTGCCACTTGATGCGAGGCAGTTGCCAGCTCACCCAATGGACTGATGACCAGTGCGCCCAAGCTAAATAGACTGGCCTCAAAGAAGATTGAGATGCCAATCGGGATGCCAAGCTTGAGCAGTTTTTTTATCTGTGTGCGATTGGGTCTGGCAAAACTATAAAAAAAGCGCGTGCTGGCAAATTGCTGGCGCTTAGTAAAGCTGGTATAAGCGACGAGCAATAAGACGTTTATCCATAATACTAATGCCGTTGCAACCCCGCAGCCAGCGCCGCCCATTTCTGGCATGCCAAACAGACCATGGATAAAGATATAGTTGAGCGGGATATCTGCGATCAGGCCAATGATACTAATCACTGTCACCGGCTCAGGTCGCCCAAGCGCCTCGCAATAACTGCGTAGGACGGCATAGACCGCCAGTGCAGGAAAACCAAACGACACCCCATGTAAATACTGTGACGCTATCGGTTGGATATTTTCGGGGACGCCCATGACACCAAGGACATTGGGTGCAAGATTGACAATAATAAACCCAAGAATCCCAATCACACCTGCTGTCCATAAGGATTGCTGAGTGATATGTGGTACTTGGTTGTGTTTATTCTGTCCTATAGCTTCCCCAATGAGAGGGGTGGTGGCGATTAAAATACCCGTGGCTAATAAGAACAGTGGCAGCCAAATACCAGAGCCAACAGCGACCGCTGCCAAGTCGAGGGCAGAAACTTGACCTGCCATGATAGCATCGACGACACCCAGTGCTGCTTGGCAAAACTGAGTAATCAAGATGGGTAAGGCGAGCACGCCCAAACGTAAACTGTAGCTTTTGAAATCGGTAAAGGATATTGGCAAAGCCATAATTAGCAACTTTTCATAATTCGCGGTGGTTAGTGTTGATAGACAAATACTGTCATCGACCACTCAATAGCGAGACAGCAACAGTGGCGTTGTACTGACAATAAATAAGACAAGCAATTCGATAAGTAAAGACACTTAAATAAAAATAACCCGTCAATCCAAGTGATAGATTGACAGGTCATAAGTAGATAAGATGGTAAAGAAGCCAGACTGGGATGTCAACGTTTTAGAAAGGTTTTATGGTGCTTAGTAATATCCATCACGTGGGTTAAACCTAGGGCGTGTCTTCAATTCACTCGATAGTCATCTGAACGGGCTAAAAATGGCTAAATCTTGCCAAACATCGTCAAATAGCTGGTTAATATCCCGATATTATCTGCACTATTTTTCTTGTTTGACGGCAATTTATCTCATTTTTATCACCATTTTTGAAATGAAGATACGCCCTAGGCTTCTACAAGAAAGTCTATTATATGGCCAAAATCTATCGGGATTCTGGCAAATCTTGTACCACTGCTTGATAGCCGATCAAGTTGTTATTAGCATCGAACGCTTGCACTACGATGGCGTAGTTGGTCGAGCTGTTTGGAATCACCGGTGTAAATTGCGTCTCAAGGTTGCTCAACACGAGGTTTTGGACGTAACCATTGGCGCCAGACTCGGCTTTATTAACATCAATTTGACTGACCAATACATGCTGAGTATTGATCGGATTCTGCCAAGTAACGGTTTTTTGGCTACCATTGCCCGTTACATCGAGGTTCATCTTGCCAAGGTCGTAATCGAGCGCGTAAGTGGTGAAATTGGAGCGATTGCTTAGGGTATAAGTCACCTTGCAGTTGTCTTCACCGCTGGACAGTTTTTGCCCGCCTAAACCGTCTAGGTATTCAAAACTGCCTTTCCATGGTGAGCCAGCTTGTTTTTCCTCAAAGCTCCCTGCAAAAGTGGTGAGTAAGTTTGGCGTCTCTAACCCTAAATCACTGACATATTTGACATCCAAAAACTCTAAGGTATCGAGGCTACCCGTGACTTTGCCAGCGATATAGTTGTCAATTTTGAGCGCTGAGTTTATGCCTAAAGCATTATTTTCTTGGCAAGCTTGCTGCTGATAACTAAAGCTACCATCGACGCTACCCGCACCTTGATTACTGATGTCGAAGTAGACCGCACCGATATCGATGTCATTATTATCACCGTCGTTTAGCTCGACGAAGTGTCCGACATAGAGACCGCCGCGTCCGCCTTCTGGAGTGAGCTTGTCTAAGAAGTTGTCAAATGACTCCTCTGGTAAAAATATAGATTCTAAAATCTCTGCCATACTCTTTTCGTCATCGGTCAGCTTATCTTCGGCCTCTTTATACTTTTCTTTGACCTTGTCTTCTATACGATCGTATTCATCTTTAACCTGATCTTCTACACGGTCATACTCTTCTTTGATCTTATCGCTATCACTGCCGCAAGCACTCAGCGTTAGGCCAAGCATACTAACGGTTAATAAAGACAATACTAGTTTGGGTGCGCTCATAGACGAGTCCTGATGATTAAAATATAACGGTTATAAAAGGTTAGAATATTGCTTTTGGGTATATAGTTTTTTATTTGGGCTGATAAATATAGCAAAATTTAAAAGGCAAACGCATGAATAAGTGTTAATTGATGTCATAGAAAACATACGCAATGGTTACAGTGCAAGATTGTTATTGGCGGATATCAAATCAAGCGTTTCTGCCATATCGATGATAGCCTGCCAGTGTTTGGGTTCTAGAGGAATAACGGTTAACTGCTGACAGCCTTTCCTAAGCAGCAATGAGTCCTCAAGTGCGGGCAAAAACTTGAGCTCTAATAAGGGTAAGACCTCTATAAATGCCTGTTCAAAGGTGACATCTACCATGTACCATCGTGGCTCATCTTCGGTGGCGATAGGGTCGTAGTGACGATGTTCGGGATGAAACTGGGTCGGGTCGGGATAGCCCGCTTGACTGACGGTCATAATGCCAGCAACGCCAGAGGGTTTGGCGCTAGAGTGATAAAAGAATACCTTGTCACCGACTTGCATGTCATCGCGCATAAAATTACGGGCACGATAGTTGCGCACACCATCCCAACCTTCTGTGCCTAAGCGTTGCAAATCCTGAATACTAAAAAACTTTGGGTTTGATTTCATCAGCCAATAGGCCATATCTGGTATTCCTTTATTGGTATAGTCAGTTCAGAATAAAATCGATATATTACCAGTTAGGTGTGACTGGTATAAATTTTCCTTGCTTGCTGCTATTACAGAGGCGACGAAAAATTCAGCCCAGTCACACTGCCTCTTTTTTAAAGTGAATCTACTATAGCGGTGGTTTATTAGCGACCAATTTCTGTGAGTAATGGCTATATTGCCTGTCAGATGCCAGTATTAACATAGATTTTGTGAGTGGTTTTGTGAGTTATTTTGTTGTCACGATGCTTTTCATTAAGGCCTCTAACCGTTATCCTAGCGATACTTTTTATAGCTATAGTCAATCCTACATACCAAATAAGACTAATGCCTTCGATTTTACCAATAGCGATGCTCATATGACTGATATAAACGTGATGAATATTCCGTTAGCACTTTACATTCACATTCCATGGTGTGTGAAGAAGTGCCCTTATTGCGACTTTAATTCGCATGAGCTGCCAGTAGACAGTCAGCTATCGATGTATGACGAATACGTCGATGCTTTGTTATTGGATGCTCAAATGCAGCAGTCGTTGACTCAAGGACGTGAAATTGGCTCGATATTTATTGGTGGTGGGACGCCATCACTACTGCCGATTGCGCAGTATCAGCGTTTATTTGCGGGCTTGCGTGGGTGTTTTATATTCGCAGATGATATTGAAGTTACGATGGAGGCCAATCCGGGTACGCTTGAACACGCGCCATTTGCTCAATATCTGGATGTCGGTATCAATCGCTTGTCAATTGGTGTGCAAAGCTTCGCTGCGGATAAGCTCAAAACCCTCGGGCGCATACACGATCCCAAGCAAGCATTATCAGCGATTAAGGCAGCACGGAGTGCTGGGTTTGAGCGCGTCAATGTCGACTTGATGCATGGCTTGCCGCAGCAAAGCTTGACTGAAGCACTTAGTGATATTCAAACCGCGCATAATGCTGGCGCGACCCATATCTCTTGGTATCAGCTAACGATTGAGCCTAACACGGTGTTTTATCGCAGTCAGCCCATTTTGCCAGATGAGGATAGCCTCGCTGATATTGAGCAAGCCGGTCAGGCATTGCTACAGCAATTGGGCTATGACAATTATGAAGTGTCGGCATGGTCTAGCGCTTCCGATAAGCCGTGCCGCCACAATGTCAATTACTGGCAGTTTGGTGATTATTTGGCGATTGGCGCGGGTGCTCATGGCAAGGTGACTGTAGAAAAACATGAAGGTCAAGGTAGTGAGTTAGTAGCAAAATCAGGTATTTATCGTTTTAGTAAGTCACGTTTACCCAAGGATTATGTCGACTATCAAGATATAACTGAGACATCTCATGACAGCCAAAATTTTCCAAAAATGATTGGTTGGCAACAGATTGCTAGTGACGAATTGGTGAGCGAGTTTATGCTAAATGCACTACGTCTGCACGATGGTGTGTCGTGGGCACTGTTTGAGGATCGAACAGGACTTTGCTATGACAGTGTCGCTGGGCAAGTAGATAAGCTAGTCAAGCAGGGGTTACTCGTAGATGATCGTCAGCAGCTAAAGCCAACAGTATTAGGCAGCAGGTATCTAAACCAAATATTAAGAGCGTTCTTATAACAGGACTTTGCTCGTTTTAAAGATGCTGCAAAATGATTGCTCAACAAGATAAAATATGGAAACAAAAAAAGGCTTACCAAATAAATGGTAAGCCTTTTAAAAACAAGTCTAATGAATTAATAATTAGATTTTGTTTTGAACTTCTTGAGCACTACCAGTTACAGCATCACCGGCGCCAGATACGTCTTGACCTAGACCTTTAAAAGTGTTGCAACCAGTCAATACAAACATAGCCGTCAAAGATGCAATGATTAATTTTTTCATAATAATTCCTCAAAATAAATGGGTAGTTATAAGTAACAGCAGCGACGCTAAGCAGATTGCTTAAGCCTCACTGAAGGATTACAGGATACGATAACAATGTGTATATATTATCTCGCAATCCAGTAGAGCCATCATAAAGAAAGTTAAAATATATGCCCAGTATCAAAATGTAATTTTTGCCAGTAAACTGTAACTTTTAATTACGCTTGATATATATATTCTATTCAAGATAATTCTCATATAAAGACAACGAGCGAAGCTACTAACAATAGTAGACTAAGCCAGCCTGACACCAAGTTTTATTTATATAAAATTTGCTAGAGAATTAAAATAATGATATTCAGACAATTGATGGAGTGATAATGACTATTCATATCGTGCTGGTAGCACCCAAAATGCCCAGTAATACTGGCAATATTATTCGTTTATGTGCCAATAGTGGGGCACAGTTACATTTGGTGAAGCCTTTAGGATTTGAGCTTGACGACAAGAAGCTACGCCGTGCAGGATTGGATTACCATGAGTATGCCCACCTGCAGGTACATGACGACTGGGCAGCTGCTAGGCAAGCGCTCATAGCATCGGACTGTCATGTCATCACAGCATTGACTACCAAGCTGAGCAAGCCATTTTATGATTATAATTTTAGTGGGCAGGTCACTGGTGATGATGGTGAAAAAAGTGCGCTGACATCGCCACCTAACATCGCCCTAGTCTTCGGCTCTGAGACAGCAGGGCTGGCAGATGACATTCGTGAAAGTATTGGTGCCGATCATTGGTTACGCTTGCCCATGCTGGCAGATTCACGCAGTTTGAATCTGTCCAATAGTGTGGCGATATGCTTATATGAGATATGGCGTCAGCAGGGTTTTGTGGGTGATGAAGGTCGCAGTGTTGGTTATGACACTCTGACAGTATACGACCCTAAATAGCGATTGATATACTTATTGATTCTGATTGGAAGTCATGTTTTAAACCTCCAAATTCGGATAGCAATCAGTGTGACTCTATAAACAGTTAGGCGGTTTGGGCAATCCAGCGAGACGATTGACGTGACGCGCGACCAATCCAGTATTAAATAGTTGCTGCAACTTTTGATTGCTTATATCCTGCTCAGGCAGGGTTTTTTGGAGCCATTTAATGAGCGGACGCGTGGCAGGCGCATGATTGAATTTGACAAAAAATGCACGCACCTGTTGTAGAATTTCTAGATGTTCAGCAATCAAGTTGATATCCAACGTATTTGCCAGCTGCTGCGCAATCGCAGGCGACCAAATAGTGTGATCACATAAATGACCGTCTTGATCTAAGGCGATATCGGTTGTCGCCATCGTAGTAGGCATAGGCATAGGTATAATCATAAGGCAGTGGTCACCACTTTATCAAACTGGCTGTCTTGAGTCAGCTCGACCCATTCTTCATCCGTTAAAATACGGGTCAATTTGCTCTCTAAATTTAGCTTGCCAGTAGTGTTTTCTGTTAACTGCGCTATGTCATCTGCTGAGGCATAAATACCCGCAATGCCATCTATCTCACTGTCATTCAAATAAGCATTAAGCCAGTCAATAAAAGCGACAGTTGTGCCTAGTAGTAGAATACTGTCACCTGTGTGCCAAGTGCGTGATATCTCTTCTGTGCTGCGTCTGAGCTTGTCCATGCTGCTATGTAATTGATATAAAGTTGCCATAAAAGTATCCGATTACGTGCTTTGTTATTTTATAAGCCTAAATTCTGTAGCGATTTAAAAGGTCAGTATCTGCTCAAAGTCTTGTGAGTTGATGACCTCTGGCACTAGTGTAAGCTGTGATGCCAAATCTGTCGGCAACATACCAGTGACCCAGCCACTAAAGACATCCTCAGGTAGCCAAGCAGCTGGCATGTCATAAAGCTCAAGTGATTGAATCATGCCATGCAGCCGCGAGTCAGATTGCATCAATAAACCAAAAACAGGGGCATCTAAGTACAGCTGGACGTCGTGTCCAAACGTTGCCAATGTTAAAGCGAGGGCACAACCTTCATAACTTGCCATTTCTGTTGGTGTACGCAGCTGAATCAATAATTTCATGGTTTATTCCAAAAGTTGTTTGTCACAAGCAGTCGTCGTCAAAGCAGTCGCTGTTAATAATGCGCTGCTAGAATTGTATGAGGCGACAGTTGCTTTGCATCATCATCGCAAGCTCACTGAGTCCCACTAACGTAAACCCTTTCGCAAGATTGTCACCGTCAAGCCGATGGCGAGTACCGTTTTCGCTATCACTAATCCCACGACTGAGCGCAGTACTGACACAGACGGGCAAGGGTAACTGATAATGGTCAGCCAGATTTTTCCATTCTTGCGTTAGATCAATTTGCTCAGCTGACTGCCAGCGCAATCGATTGGCTATATGAGCCGAGTCCCCATAAAAGAAGACATTGAGCAGTGGTTGTTCAGTGGTAGCATTATCGCTGCTGCCTGTACTATTAATATCATTGTCATCAATATCATGACTATTCGCTGCGCTCTTTAGGTAAGCGCGTGCGTAACGTAACGCCAAGTGTGCCAATGGATGACTAGGGTCAGCAGTAATCAGTAATAATGGGGTAGTGGTCGTCATAAGGCGCGGTATCACATATTATAAATAAGAGTTTAAAAAGTAGGGCCGAGTTGCTATAAATGCTTTGTATAAAGAAATTTGGTCGTTATTATTATAGTGCTTGTGTGCAAATTTGCGTGACAGAAAACAGAGTTTATACTGATAGTGCGACATACAGCGGATCATACTGTCACATCTAGGGCTTGTCATCATTTAGATTGTGCGGCTTAAAATGTATCCATGTGCTAATTGATGACATGCCCTAATATCGTTATATCATAAAAGAGAGGTGAGTCGTCTCTATCAAAGATGTTTATGCTAACATAAAGCGCCGCAAACCAAATAGAGTCACTGTTATTTAACGTGGTTTTATCTCAAGTGTAGGCACATTAAGTATTATTATTTGATGCTGTGACTGCCTCGTAAGAAAAAACAATAAACTTATGAGCTAGGTTCACGTAGTCTTACCATTCTATGTAAGGAGTTTTCGTCACTATGTTACCTGCTATGCCCTCACGTGTGAACAATGGTACAGATTATCAGCCTACCGTAGAACAACTTCAAGTATTGCAAACGGCAAGTGAGTTTGCTTATCAGATTTGGGAAAGTCGGACCGTTTCATGTCAGACGTTTTTACGCAGTTATCCTCTTGATCATACCTTAACACGCCAGCAAATCGATGATCTGATCCAAGATTACACGCTAGATGAAAATTACCAACTTGCTGATGAAGCCAAGGTCATGAGCGGCCTCCGAAACTTACGGATGCTGTTGATGATGCGCTGGATTTGGCAAGATGCCCTAGGCATGATTGCCCTTGAGCAATTAACCGATGAGTTATCTGAGTTTGCGGATGGTTGTATTTCATTTGCCAAGGAGTATACCTATCAGCACTTAGTTGCTAAGTACGGTGAACCAACCTTTGTCAATGAGCTAGGCAATGTGCAGATCGATGATATGGCAATCATGGCCATGGGTAAGCTTGGTGCTCATGAGTTGAATCTATCGAGCGATATTGACTTAATTTTTGTGCATCAAGCGCGCGGTGAGACCAATGGTGACAAAGCGAAGGGCACTCGTAGCATAGACAACAAGCGTTTTATGACTCGGCTTGGTCAAGGGATTATTAAACTACTGGATAATAAAACGGCAGATGGTTTTGTATTTCGGGTAGATATGCGCTTGCGCCCATGGGGTGATGGAAGTGATTTGGCCATCCATCTCTCAGCCTTACAGAAGTATTTTGCCTTGCATGGACGTGCTTGGGAGCGTTTTGCTTGGCTAAAAGCACGTGTGGTCGGGCAGATAGAGCCGCCATTTTATGATGAGATTCAGGCACTGATTAAACCGTTTGTCTTTCGTTATTATGTTGACTACAGTGCTTTTTCAGCACTCAGAGAAATGAAATCTCTGATTCAAAATCAAGTTGCACAGCGTGAAGACTTAGATAATATTAAGCTTGGCGCGGGCGGTATCAGAGACATTGAGTTTATTGTACAAGCTTTTCAGCTGATTTACGGTGGTCGGCATCCGCAACTACAGATTAAGCCTTGTCTACAAGCAATGCAAGTGTTGTGCGAACTTGGATATCTAGAGCAGTCAACGTACGCGCAGCTGCAAATGGCTTATCGCTTTTTGCGTCGGCTTGAACATGCTATTCAGGCGATCAATGATCAGCAGACTCAGCGTCTACCACATGATCCTTATTGGCAGCACAACCTAGCAGTCACGTTAGCGTTTGACGACTGGAATGCTTTGCTCAGCCAGCTCAATCATCATCGAGACAATGTCAATGTGCCATTTGAACGTATGGTCACTGAGCGCCAAGTACCTGATAATGAAGATACCGACCTAGAGCCAGAACATTTAGAAGAGCAGATTGCGCGCTTAGACGAAGTATTAACAAAAGGCAATCGTGAGTTATTACAGAAGTTTTGGCAGTCAAAAATGGTTGCTAACTTGAGTGATGAGGCCAGAGAGCGCTTGGATGATGCTTATCCTGTGATTGTCCACGCGTTACTCGCTCATCAAGAACAGCAGCAGCTGGCCAATACTGCTTTGCCACGCTTGATTGCATTGCTAGAGGCTATTTGCCGCCGGTCTATATATTTGGTGATGATTGCTGAAAACCCCAATGCAACGATCGAGCTGATACCGATGCTATCAGCCAGTCCTTGGATCGCAAAAGAGCTGGCGCAGTATCCTGTGTTGTTGGATACTTTTTTGCAGCAGCGCTATCGCCATTTGCCAGATAAGCGTGAGCTGCGCGATATCCTGCGCCAACAGTTACTGCGCGTCGAGCCTAACGATGAAGAAGAGCTACTAAGCGTTTTGCGACTGTTCAAAAAGAACCAAGTATTGGCTGTCGCGGCTAGCGATGTATTGGCTGAACGTCCGATAATGAAAGTGTCGGACTCATTGACATATATTGCTGAAGTAGTACTGGAGGCAGCGTTAGAGCGTGCTTTTGCGGAGATTGTGAACCGCTATGGGTATCCGATTGGCCAAGATGGTGATCCAGTCACTGAAGCAGACTGCGGCTTTGCTATCATCGGTTACGGCAAGCTTGGCGGATTAGAGCTATCGTACTCTTCAGACTTGGACTTGGTATTTTTACATAAGATAAAAGAGCAAGGCATGACCACTGGCGAGAAGTCAGTGAGTGGGATGAAATTTGCCGCACGCCTTGTACAAAAGCTGATGAATTATCTCAATACTCAAACACGAGATGGCAGAGCATACGAGATTGATATGCGTCTGCGCCCTTCAGGTAACGCTGGCATGATGGTGGTATCTTGTCATGCGTTTGAAACCTATCAAATCGATAAAGCGTGGTCATGGGAGCATCAGGCGCTGGTACGTGCTCGCGCGATTTGTGGAGACAGACGAGTCACTGCACGCTTTTGTGATATTCGCCGAGATGTGTTGTCATTGCCACGGACATTGGATCAAGTACGTAATGAAGTCACCAGTATGCGTATCAAAATGCAAAAGCATCTAGGTACCAGTCAATGGCAACAGCAAGCAGGCAAGTTTCATCTCAAGCAGGATGCAGGCGGTATTGTAGATATTGAGTTTTTAGCACAGTTTGCTGTACTGGCTTATTCGCATGAATATCCAAGCTTGACCAAATGGAGTGACAATGTGCGTATTTTTGCAGAAGTTGCTTTGCTTGGCATTTGGCAAGAGCAAGTCTGTCAGGAGTTGACCGATGCCTATCTGAGAATACGCGCTGCCACCCATCAGTTAGCATTATCAGAGCAGTCATTACTCGTTGATGAGTCGCTATGGCAAGAGACTCGAGCATTAGTACAAGCGCAGTGGCAACACCTTATGGGTGTAGAATCAGCAGAGTAAAAATAATAGTAACTTCTTTAATTATCGTCTGCTCATATAAGGCAATGTGCTCAAACTCAATATTTTAATATCAACAAGAGCCACCTAAGCACAAACTAAAACCTTGCATTTGCCAGCATGGCCAATGATATAATCGGTCGCACATTATCATAACACTGTCAGTCGTTCGTCATAATAATGCTGTGTTTTAAGCAATAAAAATCGATGCTGTGGTGTTATCATATGATGTTGTTAAATACCATTAATTAAAATTTACTCAAAAAAGTTAGACGCCAGCGCTAGCATAAGGACTATAAAATGAATATGGCAACACAAGATGGTAAGCTTTGGATGAATGGCACAATGATTGAACAGCCAGATGCCAAAATTCATGTATTGACTCACAGCTTACATTATGGCATCGCCGTGTTTGAAGGCGTGCGCGCCTATCAAACCGATGATAAGCGTACCGCTATTTTCCGTTTGAAAGATCATACGGAACGCTTACTTGGCTCTGCCTTTATTTTTCAAATGGAGGTGCCTTTTGATGCAGCTACCCTTGAGCAAGCCCATAAAGATGTGGTTAAGCAGAACAACCTAGAAGAAGCTTATATCCGCCCGCTGATATGGATTGGTGCTGAAAAGCTGGGTTTAGCTGCCCATGATAATAGTATCAATGCGATGGTTGCTGCGTGGCATTGGGGTGCTTATTTGGGTGAAGAAGGGATTCAAAAGGGTATCCGAGTAAAAACGTCTTCTTATTCTCATCATTTGCCTAACGTCACTATGTGTAAGGCTAAAGCATCGAGCAATTATCCGGTGTCTATCATGGCGAACCGAGAAGTTACGCGTAATGGCTATGACGAAGCGATCATGATGGATTCACAAGGCTATGTCTGTCAGGGTTCAGGCGAGAATTTATTCTTAGTCAAGAACGGCGAGCTCCATACGCCAGACTTAGCGGGCGGGGCATTGGATGGTATCACTCGTCGCACAATTATCCAGTTTGCCGAAGATTTGGGTATCAAAGTCACTGAACGTCGTATCACTCGTGATGAGTTTTATTTGGCGGATGAAATCTTTATGACGGGTACTGCTGCGGAAGTCACACCTATTCGTGAATACGATGACCGCACTATTGGTAATGGCGGCCGTGGTGAGCTGACTGAAAAACTGCAAACGCTGTATTTTGATGTGGTTCATGGTCGCAATGAGAAATATATGGATTGGTTAAGCTTTATTGACTGATAAAGCAGTTACTTTGAAGACCAAAAAGGCTGAACATAATTGTTCAGTCTTTTTTTTGTGCTAATATAGCCATCATATTTATTCATAATATTAAAGTGAGCAGTCAATGCCAATAGATTCTAGTACAGCAGATAATAAGAATATCAAACAAATCATCTGTATTAAATGGGGCACAAAATATGGTGCTGATTATGCCAATAAACTATATGGCATGGTATCTCGCAACATTACACCACCATTTAGATTTGTCTGCTTCACTGATGATACAACAGATGTTCGTCCAGAAATTGAATGCCAAGCGCTACCACCATTAGATGTCACTATGCCAACCAATACACTCGGTAAGTGGCCAAAGTCTCGCTTGTGGGGTGAAAAGCTAGGTGATTTGACAGGGACAGTACTGTTTGTAGATTTGGATGTGATTATCGTAGATAGTCTCGATCCTTTCTTTGAATACGGCAAACCAGACGATGTTATTTTGTCTTATAATCCTAGTAATCCATTAGAGCGCTTGGGACAGACATCTTGCTTTAGATTCCAGATAGGGGCGCTTGTCTCACTGCAAGAAAAATTCAAAGCAGATCCGCAAGGTATCGCTGATGAGTACCGTTTTGAGCAGCGTTTTGTCACTCGTAATGCCCCCGGCGGCGTCAAGCTGTTTCCAAAGGCATGGGTGGCACACTTTAGACGCAAGTGTCGTCAACCATTCCCGCTTAACTACTTTAAAGAACCAAAGATTCCTAAAGGCGCTCGTTTGGTTATCTTCCCTGGTGATTTGTATCCAACGCATGCGATCGAAGGTAGATATAACAAAAACGCTGCTAATAACGCCAAGGAACATTTGAAACAGCTTATTGAGCCCAAAAACTTAAAAAGTCCACTACGTCATTTGCGCCATTTTATCTTACCAGTAGGGTGGATTGAGAAGTACTGGAAAGAGTAGGCATTTTTAGCATTTCTATAAAAATAAAATTAATGCAATTCTTGGTTTTCATCTATGAAAGATAATACTAAAATAGTAGTGCTTGCTATCAATGCCTTGAAAGGTGGTGGTGCAGAAAGAGTTGTACTTACTCTAGGACAAGGGTTTCATGAGTTGGGTTATGACGTGCATATTTTGAGGTTCAAGTCACTTGTTGAATATGAACTAAATCCGAATCTTATCTATCATGTGCTTAAATTTAAGCCTTATAAAATGATACCAGGAGCATTACGCCGCGATAAATTTTTCGCGCGTTCAGTAGATCGTTATATTACAAAAAATATTGGAAAGCCTGACATTATTTTGTCGAATCTGGATCGTTCAGATAGTGTTTTTAGCTACAGTCGTCTGCCTAATATCGTCTATGTGATTCACAATACTTTGTCATTATTGTATAAATTTAAACAGGCAGATATTGGCCATCAGAAAAAAGAAAACTTTACTAGGATCTACTCAAAAAACCCTTGTGCCTGTGTCAGTCAAGGTGTTGAAAAGGATTTCATAGAAAATTTCGGTAATATCACATCAACGACAGCCATTCATAACCCAATTGATAGAGACGATATTCTAAAACAAGCCAATGCCTTCGTCCCTGAATATCAAAATTATATTATTCATGTAGGCAGTTTTAAAGAAGCCAAGCGTCATGATGTGCTGGTAAGAGCTTATGCGCTAACAGATCAATCAATTCCATTATTATTGTTAGGGAAAGGTAACCTCCAGAGTGAAACAGAGCAATTGGTTAAAGAGCTTAATTTAGAAGACAAGGTGATATTTTTGGGCTTTCATGAGAACCCATATCCTTATATCAAACATGCTCAGTTCAAAGTCTTAACATCTGATTGGGAAGGGTTTGCTTTAGTGATTGCAGAAGCCCTAGTGCTGGATACACCAGTTATTAGTACCGATTGTCCGTCAGGTCCAAGTGAATTATTACCACAGAGTCACTTGATGCCTATGAGAGAGATAGCAGCTATTGCCGCCAAACTGAGCTTAGCGATGAAAAACCCAAGTCAGTTTAACTCTGTGTTTGACGAGGAACTACTACCGGCTAGCATTGCTCAAAAATATATTGATTTTGTCTCCTAATATAATGATAAAAAACCTCATACATGATGTTTGTCATGCTAATAAATAAGTTAAGTTTAGATAGGTCTACGATGGTTAATAAAGAAAATTTCGATAAGAATAATCACAAAAAAAAAGTGCTGCTTGTCATTAATTGTCTTCAGGGTGGCGGTGCTGAACGTTCTGTACTTACTTTAGGGCAGGGCTTTTATGAGCTAGGCTATGAAGTGCATATATTGAGGTTCAAACCTCTCGTTGAATATGACCTTAATCCAAATCTGAACTACCATGTCTTTCGATCTAAGCCATTCAAAGTCATTCCAGCAGAGAAAATACGCCACCAGTTGTTTGCTAGAGCAGTCGATAAGTACGTTTTAAAAAAGATTGGTAAGCCAGACATAGTTTTGTCAAATCTAGAACCAGTAGATAAAATCATGGTCTATAGTAAATTACCAAACCTGATGTACGTTATCAGGAATAGTGTGTCTCACAAATTTGGATTAAATGATTCTGATAGTAGTAGTGATACAGTTCAAAAACTGCAAAATATTTATGAAAAATATCCATGTGTTTGTGTTTCTAAAGGTGTAGAGATTGACTTACAGGCCAGCTTAGGCTCACGTATCAATAGTACTACTATTTATAACTCCTTTGATAAGCTATTGATCGAGAAAATGGGTAATGAGCCAATTGATTTATCAGATCATTTTCTTGAATCAGAACAGTATCTCTTACATGTAGGAAGCTTCAAGTACCAAAAAGCACATGATGTCCTATTGAAAGCCTACGCTGAATCTTCAATGGTCTACCCTTTGGTATTACTAGGTCAGGGTAGATTGTTTGATGAAACAAGAGATCTTGCAAAAGAGCTCAATATCTCTGATAAGGTAATATTCTTAGGATTCAATAAAAACCCTTATCCTTATATGAAACACGCAAGAGGTTTGGTGCTTTCTTCAAGATTTGAGGGATTTGTTAGAGTTATCCCAGAAGCACTTGCTCTGAATGCTCCAGTTATCAGCACAGACTGCCAGTCAGGACCAAGTGAGATGTTGCCTGCTACTAGCCTTGTGCCTGTAGATGATGTAGTCAGCTTAGCGACCAAGATGACAGAATTAATGGTACATCCAGAAAACTTTAGAGTTGATTTTGATGAGAAGTTTTTACCTATTAATATTGCCCAGCAGTATGTTGACTACTTGGAAGCTTAATAAGACATGCTTCTCACTTAAACTGAATAATATTGTTTATACCAAGCGACAAATTTTTCAATACCGTCTTCGATACTGGTTTCAGGCTTGAAGCCAATATCATCTACCAGCTCATCTATGTCCGCATAAGTAATCGGCACGTCACCTGCTTGCATCGGTAATAAATTCTCTTGCGCTTTTTTGCCACAAGCGTCTTCGATAGCACTTATAAAGCGCCGCAAAGTGACTGGTTGATTGTTACCAATGTTGTAAATCTTGTATGGGGCAGTCGCTGTAGTGATAGTAGAGTATTGAGGAGAAGGAGCCTTATCCATTATTCGAATGATACCTTTTACAATATCATCAATATAGGTAAAATCACGCTGCATATCACCGTTATTGTAGATATCAATGGGTTCGCCAGCCAGAATTTTTTTGGTAAAAGAAAAATACGCCATATCAGGTCTACCATAGGGACCATAAACCGTAAAGAACCTTAATCCTGTCGTAGGGATATTGTATAAGTGACTGTAGCTATGTGCCATGAGCTCATTCGATTTTTTGGTAGCGGCATATAGGCTGATAGGAAAGTCAACACAATCAGCAGTCGTAAATGGCTGTTTGATATTCATACCATAGACAGAGCTAGAGCTGGCATAGATTAAGTGCTTGATATTGTGGTGACGGCAGCCCTCAAGTATATTAACAAAGCCAACCACGTTTGAATCAATATAGGCGTTCGGGTTTTCGATAGAGTAGCGTACGCCCGCTTGGGCACCCAAATTAATAACTGTATCAAACTGATAATCAGAGAAAAGGTTTGACATAGCATCGCGATCAGCAAGGTCTAACTTAATGAACGTAAAGTTTTCTGGCGCTGATATTTCACTCAATATCTTCAAGCGCTCTTCTTTCAAACCCACATCGTAATAGTCGTTGATATTGTCAATACCAACGATAAAATGGTCTTTACCAGATAAGTCTGTTTCCAGTAGCGCTTTGATCAAATGAAAACCAATAAAGCCTGCAGCACCCGTGACTAAAACTTTCATCAGTCGCTCCCGAATAGGTCTCTTGTGAATACTTTATCAGAGACGTCTTGTATGTCAGCAGATAGGCGGTTTGCCACGATGATATCACTCATCGATTTGAATGCTTCTAAATCTTGAATAACTCGCGAATTAAAAAATTCACTCTCTTGCAGTGCAGGCTCATAAACAACAACTTCGATACCTTTTGCCTTGATGCGCTTCATAATACCTTGTATCGCAGAAGCTCTAAAATTGTCTGATCCACTTTTCATGACCAGTCGATGTATGCCCACGATTTTTGGCCGTTTTTCGATAATTTTATCAGCAATAAAGTCTTTGCGAGTTCTATTAGAATCGACAATAGCCTTTATAAGGTTGCTTGGCACCTCATCATAATTTGCCAATAGCTGCTTAGTATCTTTGGGTAGGCAGTAGCCGCCATAGCCAAATGACGGATTGTTATAATGGTTACCTATACGTGGGTCTAAGCCAATACCTTCTATGATTTGTTTGGTGTCAAGCCCAAAGGTTTGTGCGTAAGTATCGAGCTCATTGAAATAGGCCACGCGCATGGCTAGGTAGGTATTAGAAAACAGTTTAATGGCTTCAGCTTCAGTTGATTCTACAAATAGTAGCGGTACTTCTTTTTTGATAGCGCCTTCAAGCAATAACTCAGCAAACTGCTGTGCCTGTTCAGACTGTGCGCCCACAATAATTCGAGAAGGGTAAAGATTGTCGTGTAGTGCTTTGCCTTCTCGTAAAAACTCAGGCGAAAAAATAATGCGATCCGTTTCATATCGCTCTCTAATACTAGCGGTATAGCCAACGGGCACTGTAGATTTTATAATAATAGTCGCTTGCTGATTGACTAGAAGTACTTGCTCAATCACTGCTTCTACTGTTGATGTATTGAAATAATTGGTTTTGGTATCATAATCGGTCGGCGTTGCGACGATGATGAAATCAGCCCCTTCATAGGCTGTCGCAGCATCAAGTGTCGCAGAAAAGTTGAGATTTTTATGCGATAGAAAGTCTTCAATATCTTCATCTTCAATTGGAGATTGTTTTGCATTTAATAGGTCTATTTTTTCAGGAATAATATCGACAGCGACGACTTCATTGTGCTGTGCCAATAGCATTGCATTTGATAAGCCTACATAGCCTGTACCTACTACTGCTATTTTCATAATATATCCAAGGTTGTCTTTTGTTTATTATTTTAAGTTTATTGCTATTTATTGCCATTTAACAATAATGACGAGGGTAAATAAGCTGAGAATTTTTGCACCATAGCAGTGGTAATTTTTTGATAGGAGTTCGCTTCAAGTAAATCCAGACTTTGTATGCACCCATATTTGATAGATTCTTTGTGCAAATCAGTTATAAAGTCCTCGACACCCTTCTCATTTTTTAGATAGTTGATAGACGTATCGGGTTTCAACTCGGCTTGGCCTTTTTGGATTTTTAAATGATTCATCAGTGTTATGGGGTTTACTTGCGCAACATTCCTGAATTTGTACTTTATTTGCTCTGTCAATAATTGAGGATTATCCAACAAATGGGCTTTTAAAATATTTTTATCGACAATATGAGGATAGTGATGAATCTCAAAAAATTTATCCATATCAAGTATTTTAGCACTTAACATTTGCGCTATCGTGTGCCTCGGTTGTATCGGTGTTCCAAACAGTTTGAAGCGAGATTTTCGAAAATTAAGCTTGGCATTTAATGCAGCACTTTTACGCCACTGCCCATGAATGATAATTTTTTCACCGTCCAAAAAGTCATTGATCCTCACGGGCTGATTAAAAAAGAAATCGTCATTCATATAGATGAAATAGTCAGACAGTTCCTTAATATTCCATATCATCGTCTCAATCGATCGGGTATTGAAAGTGGGTAAAAACTGCTCGTAACCAACGAACATCTCTTTATGATCCACAATACGTATTTTATCTGCTGAACAGATATTTTGCTTGGCAAAATCATCGATGAATGCTGGTCGTTGTTGGTCGGTGACAATATATATATGACGACAAAAAGGCACGTATTTAATGATAGACGCTATATTATAGTATATCTCGTCGTCACTAGCGAAACGCGTGGCCGTTATCGCATCTGAAGCGACTGCTTTGCCTGATTTATAACCCTCTCTTTTTTGTTTGAGCATGGGATCTGCACCATCCACCCAGGCGATGACAACATCTAATGTTTTCTCGTCAGGTTGCTTCATGACTGATCCTATTTTTTGTAAACATGTTCTATCAACACGCTGATGTTTGTATTAGCTACATCAATCCAGCGATGATATTTGTTGATATGAGTATTGACAAGGTTTAGTGGGTATATACAATAAAAATTGATGATTATTTTTCTATGCTATGGTTTGTTATGCTATGGGAAGTCAGACAAGCCATGACTATCCTTCAAGCAATAAAAGCAAAGGTCTAAAGGTAGATGAGACTAGCATATAAAGTCAGAACGCTGCAATAATTATGACTATTGATACACTCATTTGGCTGATCCTCCCTACTTATACTTCAATAAAATTGTGAGCTGAGACCCTGATGCCACCTATTATTCTATTAATACTAAAGGCGCTGGAAGGTCGCGGCGCTGAGCGCATGGTCACGACTCTGGCACGTGCTTATGCTGATTTAAATTATAACGTTCATGTGCTTTGTCTCGAATATACTCAAGATATGCCATTAGATTCACGTGTTCAACATCATGTAGTGCCATATGACGAGGTGTTTTCTGAGCAAAATATCGAGCCAAAATCTAACCAAGCACAGGCCTATGAAGCAGTCGCTAGGCGTATCGATGATTATGTATTGAGTCAAATAGGAACACCAGATCTGATATTGGCCAACATCTATAAAATAAACTGGATCATGGCATATAGTCGATTACCAAATATCGTGAATGTACTACATACGGCGCTATCTAAGCAGTTTCAGAATCCATTATTAGATGCGCCGGTACAGACTATAAATCATCTAAAAATGGTCTATGGCGCCCATCCGTGTAGCTGCGTCAGCGATGGGGCGCGTCAGGATTTATTGGCACTGATAGGCAATGTGAATAAGACGACGACCATCTATAATCCTTGCGCTGTCGATGACATAAAGAAAGCCGCCAAGCAATCGTTAGCGCTCAGCCAATTCGGTATAACCTATAAAGGCTATATGATTCAAGTTGCCTCGTTCGATAGCATGAAAGGTCATCACGACTTACTGCATGCCTATGCCAAAACAGCACGGCGCTATCCTTTAGTCTTGGTGGGTAAGGGGAGGCTGGAGAGTGAGATTAAACAGTTAGCTACGGCGCTTGGCATTGACGATTGTGTGAAGTTTCTTGGATTTCAAGCCAATCCTTATCCATTGATTGCCTCAGCGGCTTTGCTGATAATGAGCTCTAAGTTTGAGGGTTTTGGGTATACCATCGTTGAGGCGCAAGTGTTAGACGTACCTGTAATAAGTACTGATTGCCCGTTTGGTCCAAGGGAGCTGTTACCTGCTAAGAGCTTAGTACCAGTAGGTGACATCGATGGGTTGGCTATGCTCATCGATCAGGCAATAGACGATCCAACACACTATATAGTATCGCTCAATCAGCAACTACTGCCGAATCACATCGCCCAGCAATACTTAGCGTTTGGTTCAGTGTTGAATTCATCAGGCAATGAATATTAGAGATCATCGAATAGGGTTTTGGAGACAGGGGAGTGATTAATGACAGAGACACCATGCGACTTATAAGTTCTACTTAGCAAGTTAAACGAAGGTACAATGCGCTCGCTCATGACCTTACTAAGCATACTTGGGGCGCTGTTGTTCTTGTTTTCGTAGAAGCGTGGCTGCTCACTGTTGAGCAAATCGATGCCGTATAAGTGGATAGTAGCCGCATGACGTGAGAAAGCCAACTGTGTGGCCACATAAGCGACAGTTCCTGCCTCTACAAAGCCATGCGTAATATTTAGAGATACGCCGATATTAACTGCTTTATAACTGCCATCAATAATAAAATCTGGATGGTTGATAAAGTATGATAACGGCATTTTCCTATTTAGTAGCTTTTTCTTAAAAATCAGCTTACTAAATGATAGCTTATTTGATTTGACGCCCCAAGGTCTGTCTACTGGATACAACACACGCATGACATGGTGGTAAGTCCGCATGATATTGGGGAGGGCTGTTGCCATCGCTTCAAACACAGCTAGCGTTGCATACAGAGGTTGACCAGTATAATACTGCTGTAAAATCTCAGGTTGATGGTGGATAAAGCGTGCATCGCTAATGACATAGCCGACGATATCGGTGAAGCAATACTTCTCAGTTAGACTGATACTACCATTGACAAAGATAGTAGGCGTGTCCAACAGCTCTGATAATGGTAGCTGCTGTATAGAGGGGCCTGAGGCGATAATATTAACGTTTTTCTTGTGCAGGCTTTGCTCTGGCTCATTGGCATTAAAAGCATCGATAACGATGAGCTCATTATCAATATTAAACCCAGCCGTAGCAGGTAACCTCAAGTATAGCGCCATACTATTTCCTAGTAGTTGACTTCTTCCCAGTAATTGATTTCAAATATCGTTATTATTTAAACGATCATTGCCAGTGATTCTTTAACCATGGGCTTGGTTTTACATGTCGATACCATTTACCGCCGCCGCCAGCAATGGCGTCTGGTGGATTGATCTCACCATGAAAAATAACGATTTTTGCATCATCAGGCAAAGTAGGTTTACGCACTAGGTTAAAGGGAATGGGCGCGATACATTGGTATTTGAAGCTAACGCACCATGTCTTATCCCAATACTCTAAGTGGTGATATTCATGTAAGTAGTTGGATAGATAGGCTTGCTCGTGACGAACTTGGGTACGAATGGTCTCAAAGTTACGTTCAAAGTTTGCCAGCAAGTCGGGATAGGTATTCATACCAATATTAAAGCGATAGACCGAGCTGTTACCAATCATGCGCCATGGTTTTTTCCAGTCACGGATAATGACGACGCTATCATTATATTTTGCTTTGTAAGTAAAAAAACTATCAATATTATCAACGATAACAATATCGATATCTAAAAATAGCGCTACCCCTTTTAGATCATATAAATTTGGCTTAAAGGTCGTCAGTTTTTTCCAGCCACGTTCAGGACCATCTGGTAAATCCATTTCAGGTATAGGGTAACAGGCAATAGCAGTGTCGATACCTGTACTGTCATCGGTTAGGCAGATCATCTGAAAATCTAACGTTAAATGGCGATTGACCATGTTATACAGACGATTGACGTATTCAGGGCCGTACTTATCGCCCCATTTCATACAAATAATATACCGTTGTCCAGCACGCATGGTGTCTTTTTGCGGGCGATTTGTCGATAAATTTTCGGCTACGTCAGTTACCATAGTGCATTCGTATTGATGTGAATGAAAAAATGTTACTCTCAAAAGCAAAAGGCATAAAAGTATGAGTCAATGTTAGCACAGCTATCATTGACGATATGTTTAAACGTTCAAAAATTTGTATGGTTATTACTGCTGATTCTCGTTTAGTACGTTTTTGTGATTAGCATCACTATCAGGAGGTAATGATTTGGTCGCTAACGAGGCAGCAGACAAAGATAAATGATCTCGATTGGCACGAATGAAATCTGCCAATACTGTTTCATTAGCACGGTAGGGATTGCCTAAAGTTGGGATGCGCTTAAAACGTCGATAGCCCCACATATAGTGGCTACAGTTATCTTTAATCATGTGCTCCATAGATTGATTGAGCGCATGAGCTGCTGTTTCGGTATTACGGTCATATAAGGCCGGACTATCGAGTTTATAACAATAAATATCAAAACCACGACCATCGTCACGGCGAATACAAGATAAGCCGACCAACGCACATTTGGTCTTGCTAGCGAGTTTGGAGGCGAGAGTACTGGTTAACGTTTTAACACCAAAGAACGGTACGACAACACCGCCTGAAGGGTCAGGAACATGATCGGGCAATACAATGCTAAAGCCGCCTTGTTTGAGGGTTTTGAATATGGCTTTGACGCCGCTACCATCAGTAGGTACTAGCGTTGCATTGAGGCGCGATCGACCTTGCAGTATAAAGTCATCAGTCATATTACCCTTAACGGGCTTGTACATGATGGTTGGTGAGCCAAATTGATTGAGCCAAGCATTCATGATCTCCCACGTACCCAAATGCGGTACGATAGCGAGCATACCATTCGGGCTAGCCAGTCCTTCTAAAAGAATGTCTTTGTTATGCACATCTTGTATTTGAGCGATACTCCACTCAGGTGGCATTGCCCAGCTCTTGATAGACTCAATACTGGTCATACATTGGTGGTAAATAATATCTTTGACTAAGGATCGTTTTTCATTGTCTGGTAACTCGTGGCGGGTCAGTGCTATATTAATATTGACGGTACGCATGATACTCAGACTGGGTATTTTTATAATCACCCACGCAACAAAACGTGCCAATATCTGCAACACAGATAATGGCACGAATTTGAAAATATGATACGGATTCATGACCATTCGCATGGTGATGAATCATGTAACAAACAATGTAAAACAGATCTGAGCATCATGAGACCAATTATTGAACAGGTTATTTGGCATCAGCCTGAGCTTTTTCGCGCACACGAATACCAAGATCACGTAGCTGCTTGCTATCAACTTCAGCAGGGGCTTGGGTTAATGGGCACTCAGCAGTTTTAGTTTTTGGGAAGGCAATCACGTCACGAATAGACTCTGCGCCTACCATAAGCATAATTAGGCGATCCAAACCGAAGGCTAAACCGCCATGCGGTGGCGCACCAAATTTCAATGCATCGAGTAAGAAACCAAACTTGTCTTCAGCTTCTTGCTCGCCGATACCTAAAGCTTCAAGTACGGCTTGCTGCATATCAAAGGTATTGATACGTAAGCTACCACCACCCACTTCAGTACCGTTTAATACCATATCATATGCGATAGATAGGGCCGATTCTGGGTTGTTTTTCAACTCTTCAACTGAGCCTTTAGGCTTGGTGAACGGATGATGCATTGACGTCCAACGACCATCGTCAGTCTCTTCAAACATTGGGAAATCAGTGACCCAAAGTGGTGCCCATTCACAAGTCGTCATTTCAAGGTCTAGACCAATTTTTTGACGTAGAGCACCGATTGCGTCATTAACGACACTGGCTTTATCCGCACCAAAAAAGATAATATCGCCGTCTTCTGCACCAGTACGCTCAATCAAGCTTACCAATACATCATCGGTCATATTTTTGATGATAGGAGATTGTAGACCAGATTCTTGGTCAACGCCATTGTTGACGCTGCTAGCGTCATTGACTTTGATGTAAGCCAAACCACGTGCGCCATAAATACCGACAAACTTGGTATAGGCATCGATTTGCTTACGGCTAATCGATGCGCCACCAGGGATACGTAGAGCAGCAACACGACCTTTAGGATCGTTAGCAGGACCTGCGAACACTTTAAAGTCAACATCTTTCATCAAATCTGCAACGTCGACCAGTTTTAGTGGAATACGTAAATCAGGCTTGTCTGAAGCATAGTCACGCATTGCTTCTGCGTAAGTCATACGAGGGAACTGCTCAAACTCAACGTCCATCATAGTCTTGAACAAATGCTTGATCAGACCTTCGTTGATGTTCATGATTTCTTCTTCATTTAAGAAAGAAGTCTCAATATCCACCTGAGTAAATTCAGGCTGACGATCGGCACGTAAATCTTCATCACGGAAGCATTTAGCGATTTGATAATAACGGTCAAAACCTGACACCATTAACAGTTGCTTAAACAGCTGTGGCGACTGTGGTAATGCAAAGAAGTTACCTGGGCGTGTACGTGAAGGCACAAGATAGTCACGAGCACCTTCTGGCGTCGCACGAGTCAAAATAGGCGTCTCAACATCCAAGAAACCATGATCGTCTAAATAACGACGAATCGCTGAGGTCGCTTTGGCGCGGAAAACCATACGCTCTTGCATTTGCGGACGGCGCATATCAAGGTAACGATATTTTAGACGCAAGTCTTCTGAAACTGTGGTTTTTTCGTCATTCAATGGGAATGGCGGTGTTTCAGATTTCGCCAACACTTCAATTTCTTTAGCCAACAGCTCAATTTGACCACTGGTCATGCTATTGTTTTCAGTACCTTCATAACGGCGACGTACACGGCCAGTAATTTTTAGCACATATTCAGGACGTACAGCATCAGCAATCGCAAAAGCTTCTGGGGTATCAGGGTCAATGACGACCTGCAAGATGCCCGCGCGGTCACGCATGTCTAAGAAAATTACGCCACCGTGATCGCGACGACGATGTACCCAGCCTACGATATTAATGGTTTGCTCAAGTAAGCTTTCGGTTACGGCTCCGCAATATTCGTCTCGGTATTCGCTATGCGTCATAATATAATTATCCAGTTGTCAGCCCAATTCGAAATACAATAATGCAGCCATTGTTGCACGATTCAAGCGATGCGCAAAAAAAAGCACAAACAACGCGATTAAGACAAATGGTCATCACGTTGGCTGCAGAAAATATGATATAAACGCATATTATGCCTAATCTGCCCTTGTTATACAACCAGCTGAGTCCAATCAAAACGCAGGAATGCTTCGGTATCGAGGGTATTTATCCCGTAACATCTGCATTGGGTTAAATATTGTCATTTTGCTTGAAAACATGAGCCGCTGTGCACATATCAAGCTCACTTATAAAATCCTATTGATCCTATTAAATTTATCTCAATAAAGTTATCTTAATAATGTAAGGAATACTGCTCATGCTTTTTCATCCTGCCAAAAATCCTGTTGAATTACGGGTTATTCATTTGAATAAAAACCAAGAACAACGCCGTGAAGACTTAATGGAAGCCACGCAAGGTAAAGCGGCTCTTAAGCAGTTCAGAAAAACGATGGCTAAAACAGCCAAACAGGCATTAAAAGCAAAAACCAAAAATAAGAAAAAAAATGCCGATGATAAGTCACAAGTTTTCGTTCTAGACTTTGATGGTGATATCAAAGCAACCGCGGTTAAGCATCTTCGCGAAGAAATTAGCACGTTAATCAGTGCGGCTAACAAAGGTGATGAGGTAGTGGTACGCCTTGAATCAGGCGGTGGTTTGGTGCATGGTTATGGGTTAGCGGCAGCACAGCTGGTACGTCTGAAAGATGCTGGTCTAAAGTTAACTGTCTGTGTCGATAAAGTCGCAGCGAGCGGTGGCTATATGATGGCGTGCGTCGCGGATAAGGTAGTGGCGGCACCATTTGCCATTATTGGCTCAATCGGTGTGGTATCACAATTGCCAAACTTCCATAAATGGCTAAAAAACCATGACGTCGATTATGAGATGTTTACTGCTGGTGATTACAAGCGCACAGTCACTGTCTTTGGCGAAAACGATGCCGAAGATCGTGCCAAATATCAAGAAGAGCTGGAGCAGACGCACGAGCTATTCAAACACTTTGTGAATAACTATCGTCCAACACTGGATGTCGCAAAAGTGGCCACTGGAGAGCATTGGTATGGCGAAGATGCATTAAAACTTAACTTGATCGATAGCTTGCAAACCTCAGACAGCTATATTTTAGAGCGTATGGAAGACAATGAAGTATACGCATTGCACTCACGCCAAAAACCAACCCTCGCTGAAAAGTTAGGATTGGCTCAAGCGGCAGAAGCGACCGTAAGCTTAGCAATTAATAAGCTGCCAGATGCGTTAGCACGTTTTGATTTTAATAGTCGTTTAAATATCCTAAAATAGCGTTAGATATCATTGTATTAATGGATATATAGTATTTTAGGGTTTTGATTCTTATCGATGCATTGTTTGTGTTTTGTAAAAGGCGTGTCCTAGCTGGTCGCGCCTTTTTGCTGTTTAATAATAATTGCTGTGTTATAAATGATGCATACAGAAGACAGTATACGTACGTACACTATAAAGATTCCATCAACTTTTTAATCAAAGTTTGATGAAAATAATCAACAAAGAAAAGGATGTCACCTATGTCTGACAATACATTGATGTTTACGGCAACAGAACATGGTCAAGCCATGCACGCCAAAGTCAAAGCATTTATCGAAACCCAAATTGAGCCGATCGAAGCGCAGTTTTGGCAAGAATGCCATGCGCAAAATCCGGATGGCAATTGGAAAAACTGGCAGTGGCCAGAAAAGTACGAAAGCCTGCGTAAGCAAGCACGCGAAGCGGGTTTGTGGAATCTATTCTTACCCGATGATACTTTAGGTGCTGGGCTTTCAGTGACCGATTACGCACCCATTGCAGAGTTGACCGGTCGCAGTTTACTTGCGCCTTATGTATTTAACTGTAATGCTCCTGATAGCGGCAATATGGAATTGTTATGGCGCTATGGCTCGCAAGAGCAGCAAGACAAATGGATGATGCCGATTTTAGAGGGTAAAACTCGTTCAGTTTTTTGTATGACAGAACCTGATGTTGCTTCAAGCGATGCGACCAATATGCAAGCCACAGCCGTAGTTGACGGTGATGAGATCATCATCAATGGCAGCAAATGGTGGTCATCTGGTCTTGGCGATCCTGCGGTCGATGTGCTGATTGTGATGGCTTACACCCCTGATGAGAGCAAAGGTCGTCATCAGCAGCATTCTATGGTATTGGTGCCAGCGAAAACAGCGGGTGTCAATATCGAGCGTATGCTCAAAGTATTTGGCGATTATGATGCACCGCATGGTCATGGCGAAGTCAGCTTTAATGATGTACGCGTGCCGGTCAGTCACTTTATCGGTGGACCAGGTATGGGCTTTGAGATTGCGCAGGGTCGTCTAGGGCCAGGTCGTATTCATCATTGCATGCGTTGTATTGGCGCTGCTGAAAAATCTCTAGAGTTGGCAGTTAAGCGTGGCATGTCACGTACGGCCTTTGGCAAACCATTATTACAGTTGGGTGGTAATTTTGAGCGTATCGCTGAAGCGCGTATCAAGATTGACCAAGCACGTCTGCTGACTTTGTATGCCGCGCAAAAAATGGACGCGCAAGGTACAAAAGCCGCATTGACTGAAATTTCTGCTATTAAAGTGGTTGCGCCGACGGTGTTGCAAGAAGTGGTTGATATGGCGATTCAAATTCATGGTGGAATGGGCGTTTGCCAAGATACGATGCTGCCAAGCTTTTATGCGCAAGCACGTGTATTACGTTTAGCGGATGGCCCTGATGAAGTGCATAAAACCATGATTGCTAAGTTAGAGCTCAAGCGCCAAGGTTTTAGCCGTCCGTCTAAACCTGCCAAAGCATAATTGTGCTTACTAACCAACGTAGTCATCGGCTTCAATCGCCATTCGTTTAATAATAGGCCTGACGTAAAACCCAATGAAAAATTCACTATCAATATTTGATAGTGAATTTTTCATCACTGATATATGTTATAAAAATAAATGACCACATGATAAGGAATGTCTCATGGCAACTGATAACCATGCCAACAATACTGGCATGACAAACAGCGCAACTAATAATAAAGTACTTGATAAAGGCGGTGATGTCCGCGAGGGCGAAGAGCTCGACGCCCAAGCAGTCAGCAACTGGCTACGTGAGCAAGGTGTCGATATAAAAGGCGAGCCAACGGTCACGCAATTTTCAGGCGGCGCGTCAAACTGGACGTATCGTCTGCAATATGAGGGTGAAGGCGAGAGCCAAGATTTAATCTTGCGTCGTCCACCAAAAGGCACCAAAGCCAAGTCAGCGCACGATATGGTACGTGAATATACCGTACAAAAAGCATTAAAAGATGCTTATCCCTATGTACCCAAAATGATTGCCTTATGTACCGATGAAACTGTCATTGGTGCCGATTTTTATGTCATGGAGCGCATGGAAGGCATCATTCCTCGTGCCAATTTACCCAAAGGCATTGATTTAGACGAAGCGCAGACCCGTACATTATGTACCAATGTGATTGACGCTTTGGTTGAATTACATCAAGTGGATTATACCGAACATCCTGATTTGGTCACGCTGGGTCGTGGTGACGGTTATTGTGAGCGCCAAGTCACGGGCTGGGATAAACGTTATGTCAAAGCCAAAACACCTAACGTACCAAGCTTTGCACTGGTACGTCAATGGCTTGGCAAGCACACGCCTGCTGATAGCAAAACTTGCGTTATTCACAACGATTGGCGCTTTGATAATGTGATTTTGGCAGCTGACGACCCGACCAAAGTGATTGGTGTACTCGATTGGGAAATGGCAACTCTTGGCGATCCTTTGATGGATTTGGGCAGCGCCTTGGCTTACTGGATTGAAGCAGATGACAACATCGTCATGCAGCAGTCACGCCGTCAGCCAACACATCTAAAAGGTATGATGACCCGTGATGAAGTGGTCGACTATTATCTTGAAAAAACGGGCTTAGAGATAGCCAACTGGACCTTTTATGAAGTGTTTGGTCTATTCCGTCTGGCGGGCATTGTCCAGCAAATTTACTATCGCTACTATAATAAACAAACGACCAATCCAGCCTTTAAGAATTTTTGGCTTATCGTCCATGTATTACACGCTAAATGTCTAAAGCTGATAGCGCAGTATGAAGGTGAGATGCTGTTTAATACTCATGTACAGCCGCATCTAAAAGACATGGGTATCGACGCACAAACGATTGAACAGCTACCAAGCCCAGTACAAAAAGTGGTCAAAGGTATTTTACCAAAAGGCTATTTTGCTAAAAGTACGGATGCCTCTGACAATTAATTTTCTTAAAAGCAGCCATTTAGTGAATACAATCAAAAGGGATTATTTATGACAACCATACTTTTGGCACGTCATGGTCAAGCATCATTTGGACAAGAAAATTATGATCAGCTCTCAGAGCTAGGCAGTATTCAAGCGCAAATGCTCGGTCAGCATTATGCGACGACTCAGCGCAGAATCGACGCTATTTTTAGTGGCAGCTTAGTACGGCAGCAAGACTCGGCGCGACATTTTTGGGAGAGCTACCAGTCCTCTATGGATAACAGCAACGAGGCACCCATTTTAGCCGCACTCGATATAGATGAGCCTGACAGCTACATCATTCCGCAGTTTGATGAGTTTAATCACAAAGATGTATTGGTCAAATCCAGTCCTGCTTTTGCTAGTAAAGCAGCCATTGCGATTGAAATTGCAAAGGCAGATGTTCCAGCGACGCGTCTAGCTGAACTGTTCGATCGAGCGATGCAGCGCTGGCATGCGGGTGATGATGACCATGACTATCTTGAGAGTTGGTCACAGTTTAGCAGCCGTGCCCAACAAGCAGTTGAGCAAATACGTATGCAAGTGGCGAGCTTAAGCTTAGATCACCATAGTACAGTATTAGTCTTTACCTCAGGCGGCGTGATCGCTGCTATTACCGCGCAGCTATTGCAGCAAGGTAGCCAGACTGCTTATCAGCTCAATAAAAGCTTGGTCAATACAGGGGTGACGTCTATTACGCTAAAAGATCAGAGTACACGCCTAATGTCTCTTAATGAATATAGTCACTTGTTTGCTGACGGAAAACGCTTTGTCACTTGGCGATAGACGAAAAAACTGTTATTTTGGCGACATATAAGGCGCTGAATACATATCCGCGATTTAGTGGTTAGGGCGTGTGAAAGCTATTTCGTTATTGATATACAAAGGATTGTTTATGAAAAACCAATTAATGAGCTTAGTCACAAAAGGTACTAAGCAAAGTCAGCAACAGGTATTGAGTGCGATTCAACCGTCACGCTATCTTAAAGGCTTAAATAAGCAGCAAGTAGGACGTGATAAAACCATTTTAATCACTGGTGCTAGCTCAGGCTTAGGCGAGGGCATGGCTCGACTGTTTGCCAAGCTTGGCTACAACCTTGCTATCTGTGCCCGTCGTACTGATCGCTTAGAGAGCTTGAAGTCAGAATTGATGGCAGCTTATCCCAATATTCGCGTTGAATATCGAGTATTAGACGTCAGTGATTACGATGCAGTTTTTGAGGTTTTCGATGCTTTTGCCGCTGACTTTGGTGGTATCGATCGTGTTGTGGTCAATGCTGGTGTCGGTGAGAGTCGCCGTATCGGTAAAGGTCGTTTTGAGACCAATCGCCGCACTGCTGAGATTAACTTTATTTCAGCGCTGGCACAGTGTGAAGCCGCCATGGGTATTTTTCGAGCACAGAATAGTGGTCATTTGGTGGTGATATCGAGTATGTCAGCGATGCGTGGTCTACCTAGGCATCTGACCACCTACGGTGCGACTAAAGCGGGGCTGGCTCATTTGGCAGAAGGTATTCGAGCTGATATGCTATTGACCAAATTGCCGATTAAAGTTTCTACTATTTATCCAGGCTATATTCGTACTGAAATCAACGAAAATGCCAAGCCGTTACCGTTCGAAGTAGATGTTGATACGGGTACCAAAGCAATGGTTGCTGCAATCGAAGCGGGTGTTCAAGAAGCTTGCGTGCCTAGCTTGCCTTGGTCTATGGTCAGTCATGCAATGAAACATTTACCATTACAAGTACTCAATAAACTGAGTTAACGGTGTTTAGATTGACATAAATTCAGATAATAAAAAGCCCTTTACAGATGATGTAGAGGGCTTTTTTCTTATGGAGTTATTACTAATGCATCCATTTAGCGATACATCAATAATGAACCTTATGGTAAGGCTTTATCTTCATTATGAGAAGGTTTGTGGGTTGTCTAGCATATGCTGCTCACGTAGCTTTTGACGCAGTACTTTACCCACATTACTCTTAGGCAGTTCACTCACAAACTCAATATGACGCGGACATTTATAGCCAGTCAAATTATCTAGCGCAAACTCTTTGATATCGCTTTTGCTAACATTATTGTCTACAGGAACGATATAAATTTTAACCGCTTCCCCTTGGTTTTCATCAGGAATACCAATCACTGCACAATCAATAATGCCATCACAATCAAGCATGACAGATTCAATTTCATTCGGAAAGACGTTAAAGCCTGATACCAAAATCATGTCTTTTTTGCGATCTAATAAGGTAATGTAGCCTTTTTCATCCATGCTAATGATATCACCAGTACGGAAATAACCATCGCTAGTAAAGTCATCGCTGTTGTCTTTATTAAAGTAACCTGACGTGACATTTGGTCCTTTGATACACATCTCACCCGCTTGATGTAGTCCTAAACGTTCACCATTGTCGTCCACAACGATGATGTCGACGCTAGGGACTGGTATGCCGATCGTACCGTTGAACTTACGATCAGTGATGACGTTGGCAGTACCTGCAGCGACACCTTCGGTCATGCCCCAGCCTTCAACCATTGGACAGCCAGTCACTTCTAACCAGCGTTTAGCCGTTTGCTCGGTAGCAGCCATACCACCAGCTTGCGAAATACGCAACGAGCTAAAATTGAGATCTTTGAAGTTTGGTTGATCGAGCAGGCCTTTAAATAGCGTATTAACCGCAGGAAAAATATGGAAGGGTTGTTTTGACAGTGTTTTGACAAAGCCTGGCATATCACGCGGATTTGGTACTAAAATAAAGGTATATCCTGAACGCATACCCAATAGGCTAAGCATAAAAGCAAAAATATGATAGAGCGGCAGGGCCATAACCATATTGATATAAACTTCATTGATTTCTGAAGTCACAGGGCGATACCACGCCTCTGACTGTAGCGCTGCTGCTACTACGTTACGCTGCGACAGCACAGCGCCTTTAGACAGCCCTGTGGTACCACCAGTGTACTGTAAAATAGCCTTTTGCTCTAAAGAGGTCTTTTGTGCTTGAAACGGTAAGTTTCTGCCTTTTTTGAGAACGTCAGGGAATTTGGTTACCTCGTGTTTAGGGTCGTCAAGCTTGTACTTGGGTACAAGGCGTTTTACTTGACGAATAACCGTATTGACCAAGATACCTTTAAGACCCATCATATCGCCCATTTTTGAGAGGACAATACGTTTGATGGCTGTCTCATCGATGACTTGCTCAAGTGCTTGGGCAAAGTTATCGACCACAAATATAATCTGAGCGCCCGAATCATTCAGTTGATGACGCAGCTCACGACCAGTGTAGAGCGGATTGATAGGTGTGCAAATATAACCTGCGCGCAAAATACCAATCATCGTTGGCAAGTACTGCGGCACGTTTGGCATCATGAGGGCGACCACACTGCCTTTGGGAATACCTTGGGCTTGCAACCATGCAGCAACCGCTAGTGAGGCTTTATCAACGTCTCCATAAGTGTGTGTCACACCCATGCAGATAGACATTGGATGCAGACGGAAGCGATCAAAGCATTCCTCATAGAGTTCTATCAGGTTTTCGTACTGATCAGGATCGATTGTCTTGGGTACGCTTGCAGGATATTGAGCAAGCCAAGGTTTATTCACGGTCATATTTAGCGTCCTTAAATATTAATATAAGTTAAGGTCTTATAAGAAAGTAGTCACATCCCTGTCAACAACATAAATCATCGCATGGTAAGCAATGCAGTGCTGAGTGCTATCCTAACTATTAACTGACTGCTAACATACGGTGGCCTTTATACAATTTTGTCCAATCACAAAGAATGATCTGCCTTGTAGATTAAACGGTAAATAAGTACATTTGATGATTAAAATGTCACTTAAAAAATATCGTCATGCCTCAATAACCCTTGTAAGTCACTTTCAATAAAAACCTTATCAATTAAAACTTTAGAACATTGACTGACATATTTTGGCAACACACTAACACAACTACAACTGAATTCGATATTATGATAAGCGTACTTCACAGTCCATATATAAATTTGATAAATGAAGTCATATGTGTTGTAAATCAAAAAGGATGAGTGGTAGATAAGTTGGGATAAGCTGTTCTATATCACAGAAAAAATAACTAAGTCTTATTTCTTTATGTCCTGTGCCGTTCTAAACGGCAGCGCTCAAGGAGTATGCTTTGAAGTTACTGTTACAATCTGTTGATGTTTTTTTCCGAACAGAATCCTATCTTGGTGGTCAGGATAATTTGCTCATTAGAAAAAATAAGATGTTCAGCAGACTCTAAGTTTAGGGCGTGTCCTCATTTTGAATAGCTGAGCAAAAAAAGCGCTTCACAATTTATGTGAAGCGCTTTTTATGTCTAAATTTATGTGGCTGCTATATGTAAATTTATTCAGCTTGTTTATGACTGAGGATGATCTGCATCATGCCTTTCACGCAATTTTTGACGCAATACTTTACCGACGTTACTCTTTGGTAGTTCGCTGACAAATTCGATATGACGTGGACATTTATAGCCGGTCAAATTATCCAATGCAAACTCTTTGATGACACTTTTGGTGACGTTGTTATCCTCTGGCACGATATAAATTTTTACCGCTTCGCCCTGATGTTCGTCAGGAATACCAATGACTGCACAATCAATAATACCGTCACACTCGAGCATCACAGACTCAATCTCATTCGGATATACGTTAAAGCCTGAGACCAAAATCATATCCTTTTTACGATCTAATAAGGTGATATAGCCTTTTTCATCCATGCTGACGATATCACCAGTACGGAAGTAACCATCGCTAGTAAAGTCATCACTACTGTCTCTGTTGAGATAACCTGACGTTGTGTTAGGACCTTTGACACACATCTCGCCAGCTTGGTTCAGACCCACACGATTGCCATCATCATCGATCATAATGACATCGACACTCGGAAGTGGTAAGCCGATAGTGCCGTTAAAATTGCGGTCAGTTACTAAGTTGTTAGTACCTACTGCCACACCTTCAGTCATACCCCAGCCTTCAATCATCGGACAACCCGTGACCTCCAACCAACGTGCGGCTGTTTGCGGAGTGGCTGCCATACCACCTGCCTGTGAGAGGTGCAGGGTGCTAAAATCTAAATTTTTAAAGTTTGGATTATCAAGTAATCCTTTAAATAAAGTATTAACGGCAGGGAATATATGGAACGGCTGTTTTGACAAGGTCTTGATAAAACCTGGTATATCTCGCGGGTTAGGTATCAAGATAAAAGTGTGGCCCGAGCGCATGCCTAACATACTAAGCATAGAGGCAAAAATATGATATAGCGGTAAAGCCATAACCAGATTGATGTATACCTCGTTAATTTCTGAAGTAATAGGGCGGAACCACGCTTCAGACTGCATAGCAGCGGCTACGATATTACGCTGAGTTAAAATGGTTCCCTTAGACAGACCCGTTGTACCACCGGTATATTGTAAAAAGGCCGTTTTATCCAAAGACAGTTTCGGCTTTTGGAATGGCAGGTTTCTACCTTTTTTAAGGACGTCAGGAAACTTGGTTATCTCATGCTTAGGATCATCAAGCTTGTATTTAGGTACGAGACGTTTTACCTGACGAATGATGGTATTCACTAAGATACCTTTTAGACCCATCATATCGCCCATTTTTGAGAGGACAATACGCTTAATATTGGTCTCGTCGATGACTTGCTCAAGCGCTTGGGCAAAGTTATCAACCACAAAAATAACCTTAGCACCTGAGTCATTTAATTGATGGCGCAGCTCACGACCCGTATAGAGTGGATTGACAGGCGTACAGGCGTAACCGGCACGCAAGATACCAATCATCGTCGGCAAATATTGCGGGACGTTTGGCATCATCAGTGCAACCACCGTGCCTTGAGGTAAGTCTTGAGCTTGTAACCATGCAGCAACGGCTAGTGACGCCTTGTCAATGTCATCATACGTATGAGTAACGCCCATACAGATACTCATTGGATGCATGCGGAAGCGATCAAAGCATTCTTCGTATAGCTCTACTATGCTGTTATATTTATCTGGGTCGATCGACTTCGGTACGCCTGCCGGATATTGGGCAAGCCAAGGTTTATTTAACGTCATAGTCAGCGTCCTTGCGAGTTAATATAGGTTAAAGTTTAGTGAGAAAGCAGTCATATCCGCATCAACAAAATAAATCAGTGCTGACGTGGACTGGTGTCCGCTAAGAGCGATAACATCCTTATTTATCAACTGGTTGGTAAAATTTTCGCTATTATATGGTTCTAATTAACTATTTTTGGGGTAAATAATTAACTAAGATGAAAAAATGGCTGGGTAACAAAAACAGTATTTATTCCGAATATTTTTAATCTGTTATTTACAACCAAAGTATCAAAAGAACGATATATTTAAACAATACATTAGCATGAATATGGTTTAAAACAATACCAGTATGTGATACTGAGTAGTACATAAAATATACTAAGAGATACAGTTGATATGTGGTGTAGGAGAAACAAGTCTAATTATGACGAGGTTGATAATCTATCAAAGCGCTATCTCAAAACTATAGCCGACTTTTAATAAAATAGATACGTCAATAAACATGTGTCACTAAAATTGAGGCTATGAAAATTTATCACAGTAGCCTGTATCAATTCTAAATTCAGCCGCTTATATTACGGTGAAAGGAACTGCTCATGTTTATTAAAAAAGCGTCGATAAATGAGTAAGGCGCTAATAGTGCATCCTAAAGTGCTGCTAACACAGATTAAAAACATCGTGACAATTTGATAGCGTACCGCTTGAGTAGGATCTGCACCCGCCAGTATTTGTCCTGTCATCATCCCTGGCAAGCTGACAATACCAACTACCAGCATAGAGTTCAGCGTTGGGGTCATACCATTGATGATGGCCGCTCGTATCTGCTCATGCACGGCTTCAAAGGGCCTGGCAGAGAGGCTGAGCATCATTTCGATACGTCCTTGCTGCTCATGAAAAGCTTCAATCAACTGATTGCTGGTCAATGAGATGGCGGTTAAAGAGTTGCCTAGTATTAAGCCCAATATAGGGATGACAAATTGCGGCGTATACCACGGCTGCACTCTTAATATCACAAAGATGGCGATACTGGTGACCAATACGGCTGATAGGCTGACAGCGAGGAGGGTATCGATGAATAAACCTTTGTAGCTGCGCTTGACACGATTTTTGGCTGCACCTCCTGCAATCAAGGTCATGATAGTCAGTATGAGAAGGACTTCATACCATTGCTCACGAGCAAAAATCCATGCCAGAATCAAACCGATAAAGCTCAGCTGGACTATAGTACGAATAGCCGCTGTTAATAGTGTTTTGGTTAATGTTAAGCGTAGTCGCCATGACAGGATAAGGACGATAATAATTAAGCTGCTGGCAAGCGCAATATCACCGTAAGTGAGGAATATTTGCATATCATCCGTACCGCTCATAGCTGCTCATTATTAATGTCGTTAAGGTGAGGGAAATAAGTATTAGGGGCGGTCATGATTAAAAGTCGATTATGAGATTAGCGCATTTTGGTGAATACGCCTGCCTGCATGTGCCAATGCCTGTCGGCTAATGGCATGATATCTTGTGTATCATGAGTCACCCATAATATGGTGCGCTGTGCATCGCCGCGCAACCAGTTAACCAGTAGATTCACTAGCTGGGTTGAGGTATCGATGTCTAAAGCCGCTGTGGGCTCATCTAATAACAATACCTGTGGGTTTAGTTGCAAAAGACGTAAGGTATTGACCAGTTGGCGCTCGCCACCAGAGAGATGACTTGCCTCTTGTTGTAAAAAGTCAGCACTGCGCTCTAAATAGACCAACTGAGCGATATGCCAGTCGATATCAAAGTCAAGATGTTGATGCGCTTGTAGGCGATAGGGCATCTGTAAGTTTTCAAGCACACGGCCTTCTAACAGCTGTGGGTTTTGAGCCAGTAGGGCGATGCGTGTGCGCCACTGGGTCGGCGGTGTATCATGAATGCTTTTATAACTGCCGCTATTTGATGCATCATGACGACGCAAGCAAATCTCACCGCTGCTCATCGGTAATAATCCTGCAAGCACACGTAGCAGTAAAGACTTACCGCTGCCAGAAGCGCCTGTCAAAACGGTTATTTGCCCTGCTAATAGTGTACCGCTAACGTCATTTATCAACACCTTTTTATGCGTCGGCAACCTCTGATCGGGGGTCGATATTTTTTTAAACTTGCTCATCCATTTATAGTAGATGGCAGACACGCTATGGATTTGCGTTTTAACTGTACGTCGTTGATCACTAGTGTTGATTGGCGTGATACGTTTGCTATGTACCCAGAGGTGTTCAAATTCAACGATAGGCGTGTCAGTATCAAGGCTCATAGGTCAGAATCATTGTGCATTTATAGGCTGATTAATCGCTTCTTGTAAAGCATCACGTAGCTTTTTTGGGACACGAATCGGTCGCATGGGCGAGGCGCTAGCCACGGCAGTATCCGACTCATCATGAGACACAGGCTCTGTCCTGACTTGATTTTGCACACAAGCGATGACGATTTTGGTGCTACTTAATAAACTGTTTTTAGCGTTGACATTGTCATTCGTATGATCGGTAGAGGAGCTGTCTGAGACATGACGATGAATGCTCTGGTAAAAAATAATGCTGGCAGGTTTTAATTCGACTTTATCGATACGTACATTGATGATTTCGTCTAAAAGAATGGCTCTTTTGTATTGCAAGTCTGCTTGACTCACGACAAAATGCTGTACTTGACCGTCATCGGTCTGCAAGAAATACCCATTCAAACCCAGTTGACCAAACCAGTCACGGCGGCAGTTTTCAAAAAACACCAAGTGATTGGCATGGTAGACTATACCGCCAGCGTCAGTATGATTAATATAGACATTGTAGTCTTTGGCAAATAATGGCGTAGTTTCATTTGCTGTCGTTGATAAGGCGTTGGTAGTTTTGCTAATAGTGGTTGTCATAACAATGCTCAATAATTATTTTAATAAGTGTTCCGTGATAGCCATGATTCGATACACAAGATTTGATAGCAATCATACGAATAACAACTACTCTAGCGTAAGATATCAGGGCGCGCAACAGCTAGGTCAGTCTACCTCTGTTATGATAGGGTTTTATGTATGGTCACATCCCAGCTCTGTATATTAGCAGCGTATTTTCATCAATTAGTATAGGATAATTTATGACCCGTTTTGTCAGTTTTAATATCAATGGTATTCGTGCTCGTCAACATCAGCTGGAGGCGGTACGTGAGGTAATCGATCCTGATGTGATGGGTCTACAAGAAACCAAAGTACATGATGAGCAGTTTCCACTAGAAAACATAGAAAGTCTTGGTTACCACGTAGAGTATTTTGGGCAAAAAGCCCATTATGGCGTGGCACTCTTGTCCAAGGTTGCACCAATATTTGTGCAAAAAGGTTTTCCTGGCGAAGATATCGAGGCGCAGAAGCGTTTTATTCATGCACGATATGAGTTTGACGGTCGTGAAATCGACGTACTCAATGGTTATTTTCCACAAGGAGAAAGCCAAGATCATCCGACCAAATTCCCTATGAAGCGTGCTTATTATGCAGATTTGATGGCTTATATTGATGCTTTGAAGGCGGAAGGGCGCTCGCTCATTATCATGGGTGATATGAATATTGCCCCAGAAGATATCGACATTGGGATTGGCGAAGTCAATGCAAAGCGCTGGCTTAAGAATAGAAAAACCTCATTTTTACCAGAAGAGCGCGAATGGTATGCAGCCCTGATGTCACGCGAGCTGACTGACACCTACCGTCTGTACTATCCAGAGAGTACAGAGTTATACAGCTGGTTTGATTATCGCAGTCGTGGTTTTAACGACGAGCCTAAGCGCGGTCTACGTATCGACCATATCTTGTGCACCTCAGACCTAGTCGATGACTGCGTCGATGCTGGTATCAGCTATGAGCTACGTGCCATGGAAAAACCGTCTGACCATGCACCGATTTGGTCGGCATTTAACTTAAGCAAACCCTAATAGTATTCTGTTTATAACTATGAAAATTGAAAAATAAGGAGGTCTCTATGGCTGTTGGAAATATTGCGGTACCGAATACTATTTACCCAATTAACGGTATCAAGTTAAGTGCTACTGCTGCGGGCGTACGCTACAAAGATCGTGATGATTTGGTCGTGATTGAGATTGCTGAGAACGCAACCAGTGCGGTCGTCACCACTAAAAACACCTTTTGTGCCGCGCCAGTGCGAGTATTACGTGAGCATTTTGCTAAGGCTAGTCCACGTTATTTGGTCACCAATACTGGCAATGCCAATGCAGGGACGGGCGCTGATGGCAAGCGGCGCGCTGTTGATATCTGTACAGCGCTGGCTAGTAAAGCTGGCGTGGATGTCAGTTCTGTATTGCCGTTTTCTACTGGAGTGATTGGCGAGCCCTTAAATAGTGAGGCGGTCATCGCTGGTTTAGATGAGGCACTTGCCAGTTTAGCTGCTGATAATTGGCTGGCGGCGGCGAATGGTATTCGCACCACAGATACGATTCCTAAGCTTGCTAGTCAAAAAATCGACGTGGCGGGTAGCAGCTATCATATTACGGGCATGTCAAAAGGCTCAGGTATGATACGACCAAATATGGCGACCATGCTAGGCTATGTGGCAACAGATGCCAACATTGCAGCTGACTTATTACAAGAGATGTTAAGCGCCATTAATGAGCAGTCTTTTAACCGCATCACCGTCGATGGTGATACGTCGACCAACGACTGTTGTGTGTTGATCGCCACAGGTAGAGCTAGCTCAAATATTATCGACAGCTCAGAACATCCACATTATCAGCCTGTTTTTGAGGCATTAACCGAAGTATTTGTTCGTCTGGCACAATTAATCGTGCGTGATGGGGAAGGCGCTACCAAGTTTATGACTGTCAAAGTCACTGGCGGTAAGATGACGCAAGAATGCTGCGATGTGGCATACGCGGTTGCACATTCACCACTAGTCAAAACCGCATTCTTCGCCAGTGATGCCAACTGGGGTCGTATCCTCGCTGCAGTAGGTTATGCGGGTATCGAAGATTTAGATACCGAGCAAGTCGATGTCTATCTAGATGAAGTCATGATTTGCCAAAATGGTGGTGTTGCGCCTAGCTATACGGAAGCGGCGGGCAAAATGGTCATGAGCCGTCCTGAAATTACCATTCATATTGATTTGGCACGTGGCGACGCTAGCGATACGGTTTATACCTGCGATTTGTCTTACGATTACGTCAAGATAAATGCCGATTACCGTAGCTAATTATCGAAATGGATGTTAATTAAGGCGTCCTCTCAATCTGAACGAAAGCGATCAAATGGTCGGAGTAATGATTACTTCGACCATTTTTTTGCAATGTCAAATATATATTGGATTGGTCTGCTTTTTAATACGTTTGACTAACATGAGTTGCAAAAGCTGACGTTACTTTACAAACCAGTCATAGAGGATAAGTCGCTTTGCGACATATACTAGTCTCAGTAAACAATAGACGATACGGCTGAGAAATTATCAGCTTTGTTTGGTTGTCTAAATTGACTTTGCCAGTATGGTCACAAATGCCTTATGTTTTGAGCGTCTATAAATGATTAAAACGAGTTCAAACGGGCAATAATGAATATTACTTAACTGAGGATTGAATAATGAAAAAATTAGCACTTGCCGCATTGATGACTACTTTTGCCCTGTCAGGTTGTTCTACTATGGGTATGGACAATGAGCGTACCATGGTCGTTGAAGGTCAGACTATGAATGTTAAAGTTATTAACATTCCAAGCTTTGAAGTAGAGATTGCACCGCGTAAAGCAGTTTGTGATCTTATGACTGCGAATGGCACCAAAGTTGAATCAGAGTGCTTACAGTATCGCCAAACTTATCAGAAAAACTATACAACTTTAAACGGTAATATCCAAGGCTTCACTTATGAGCCAAATTACCGCTACGTTTTAGACGTACGTCAAGAAGCGATGATGAATGAGACCACCAACATGGTCAAGCCAGTTTGGATTTTAAACGAAGTGGTTTCAAAAACTGCTGAGTAAATGATGACACGCCCTAGTCAAAACAAAAAAGACCTCTAACGAATTAGAGGTCTTTTTTTTCATGAGTGTTTATGAAAATCACATCACGACAGTCTATACTGATATTAATTATATTAGCATTGACTATATTTTACACTGACACCATGACTTGCAGTGGGGATGCGGTTATCAGCATAAACAGCAAGACCCCCACGTGAGGTTTCTTTATACTTATCTAGCATATCAGCCCCAGTTACTTTCATCGTTTCAATGACCTTATCTAAAGAGACAAAGTGCTGACCATTGCCGCGGCAGGCGAGACGTGCCGCGTTGATCGCTTTTACCGCGCCCATCGCATTGCGTTCAATACAAGGGACTTGAACCAAGCCGCCAACGGGGTCACAAGTGAGACCTAAGTTATGCTCGATACCAATTTCAGCAGCATTCAAGCATTTGGCAGGATCGCCGCCCATAATCTCAGCCAATGCAGAGGCGGCCATTGCACATGCAGAGCCAACTTCACCTTGACAGCCAACCTCAGCACCAGAGATTGAAGCATTTTGTTTGATAAGGCTACCGATGGCAGTGGCATTTAACAAAAATTTATAGACACCGCTTTGGCTGTAGCTTGGTAAAAAATCACGATAGTAATGTAGGACTGCCGGTATGATGCCAGCGGCACCATTGGTAGGAGCGGTCACCACTTTACCGCCATTGGCGTTTTCTTCGTTGACGGCGAGCGCATACAAATCAACCCAATCCATTGCTGCTAATTTATCGGTTTTTGTAATGGGTTGGTTCTTCTCCGCACACAGTTGTGAATATAGATCTTGCGCGCGGCGTTTGACATCTAAGCCGCCAGGCAAAATACCGCCATTTTCACAGCCTTGTTTGACGCAGTCTTGCATCACGTCCCAAATGCTATCTAAGTAGGCAAAAACCTCTGTTTGATCGCGGTAATGACATTCATTCGTGAGGACTAAATCACTGATACTCAGCCCATGCTGGCGACATTGCTCTAATAACTCGGCGGCGCTATTGAAAGGATAGGGAATACTATCAATGGTGGGGCTAGCATGGTCTTCATCTGGATTGGTGGCATTCTCTTCATTAATCACAAAGCCACCTCCAACTGAGTAGTAGGTCTGCTGATAACGAGTACCATCTACCAATAATGCTCGAAGCGTCAGAGCATTAGGATGATAGGGTAGGACGGTATCGTCGTACCAATAGATATCACGCTCTGTGTCAAAAGCAATCGTATGAGCACCTGATATGTTCAGACTTTTTTCTGAAAATATGGGTGCCAAGTAGTTGCTGGTCAGACGCGTATCGATGGTGCTGGGCGTATGTCCGAGTAACCCTAATAAAATGGCGGTATCCGTTGCATGTCCTTTACCGGTCGCAGCCAATGAACCATAAAGCTCAATCTCAATACTGTCTATAGCGGTCAGCTCTGATTGCTTGAGCAAAGACACCAAAAACAAGTTTGCCGCTACCATCGGACCGACGGTATGTGAGCTTGAGGGTCCAATACCAATTTTAAATAAATCAAAAACACTAATCATAATAAGCTACCAAAAATTTTAAGTGCATCAGCATAGGTTATCGATTGGCTTCAGCACTGGCATGAAAAATATAATAAACCGCCCCAACCAACAAGCACCGATAAGTGTTTAGTTTGGGGTGTTGTCTATGAAAGTATGTAAACATGGAAGTACATGTGACGAGTGAATAATAACTTTTATTTATTATTAAACTCCGTTATGATGCTTGGAGCCAACGTTTATGTAACATCCTGTAAGTTGGTTGTCGCTGTGAAATACGTCAGGCAAAAATGATTTAGACGGTAGTTCAAGTAGAACATATCCGACCTTATACATCTAGCAAAACATAGCTATCATACCAAATAATACTTTTGGTTTGCTACCTTACAACATAAATGAATGAATTGGGTGACATATTATAAGAGGTATGGTGTTGAGTCTCGGTTTTTATCGTTATTTTTAGCCAGCTACTTCTATTTATTGACGTTCAACTTTAGCTCAGTTTTTATTCATCCAGTTATTTTAGCCTATTATTAGCTCTGCCCACATAGGACAAGAATGCATGACATCTCCCACCGATAACGCCTCTCAATCAGACAAAAGTGCTGAAGCATTACCTGCTCATAATGCATTAGAAGCGGCTGGTATTTCCTCAGCAGCCATGAACTATCCAAAAAATCCAGATTTTGAAAATGGTCGTTGGTTTCCGACTTGGCGACCTTATGGTGGCGATTTAGATCGTGATCCGGTCGGTATCAATGAATATTTGCCACCGTCAAAAAGCATATTACTGGGTGTGCAGCATACTTTTGCGATGTTTGGTGCGACGGTGCTTGCGCCACTGCTAATGGGTTTTGATCCTAACCTCGCTATTTTGATGTCAGGTATTTGTACTGTGATGTTCTTTATGATCACGGGTGGGCGCATGCCGAGCTATCTGGGCTCCAGTTTTGCCTTTATTGGCCCCGTCATCGCTGTGACTGCGTATGCAGGCGTAGGCTTTAATGACAACTTAAATGTCGCCTTGGGCGGTATTATGGCCTGCGGTATCATTTATGCTTTGATTGGGCTACTGGTGATGAAAACGGGCACAGGCTGGATTGAGCGTCTGATGCCACCTATCGTCACGGGTGCTATCGTCATGATTATTGGTCTAAATTTGGCGCCAGTGACCATTCAAGGAGTGTCTGCGAATCAGTTTGATGCTTGGATGGCTACTTTAACCGTGTTGCTGATTAGTGGTGTGGCTGTGTTTACGCGCGGTATGTTACGTCGACTTTTATTACTGGTTGGCTTGATATTGTCATACGTCGCTTATTTTGTGATGACCAATGTGATGGGTTTTGGTACGCCCATTGATTTTAGTGGGGTGTCTGCTGCTTCATGGTTTGGGTTACCAAGCATTCATACGCCTCGTTTTGAGATGAGCGCCATTATCTTGATCGCACCAGTGGCGTTTATTTTGGTCGCCGAAAATCTGGGACATTTTAAAGCAGTAGAAGGCATGACTAAGGCTCGTGTTACCCCTTATATGGGTCGAGCATTTTTAGCGGATGGCTTAGCAACGACTTTTTCAGCAGGATTTGGTGGTACAGGTGTCACCACTTATGCAGAAAACATCGGTGTCATGGCGGTAACTAAGGTGTATAGCACCACGATTTTTGTCGTAGCAGGTTTAGTGGCTATCATATTGGGGCTTTCACCAAAATTTGGCGCAATCATTCAGACGATACCAGCGGCCTTATTGGGCGGTGCTTCTATCATAGTATTTGGACTTATCACTGTTGCTGGGATCAAAATTTGGATAGACAGTCACATTGATTTTAGCAAAAACAGCAATCTCATCATCGCCGCTGTCACTGTCATCATGGGAACGGGTAACTTTAGCCTGCACTTAGGTGGCTTTGATTTGGGCGGTATCGGCACGGCTACCTTGGCAGCTATCGTACTTAATGCATTATTCAATCGTCAAAAAGACTGATTGATTGTCGTTTAAGCATCATGTTTCAAATGAGGGCGTGTCATTATTTTAATCTTCACGGTCTAAATGATGACACGCCCTCATTAAAGCTATACGCCAAATAAAACGTAAATATAAATAAGCGTACCTGTATAACTATTTATATTTACGCTTATAAAACCGTGAAAAAAACCGATAGCGACGTAGTGCGCGCGGCTTGGGTTTTAATGAACCTAAGTAAATGGCAAACATCGTCAAGAGCGCGCCGCTCCATTGCAAAGTATTAATCGGTTTGTCCAGCCAAGTATAATCAATGACCAATGCGGCAATTGGTTCAGATAGCAGTAGTAATCCAGTCAGCGCCAAAGACAGCTTAGGGATAGAGTAGGCAATCAGACCCCAAGCCAAGCACTGCATGACCGTGCCATAAATAAGTACCCAAACAATCTCAGACCAACTGTTGGGCAAGATATTGCCCATATCAAACAAAAACATCGGTACAATCATCGCCAGTACACCGCCGATACTGATTAATTGCATGAGCATAAATATCGGTGTTGGCTCGGTGTCATGCGTCTTACGGATAAAGGTCATCGACGCAGCCAGCATTGCCCCTGAGACGATACCCGAGATAAACCCCCAAGTTGCGGCACTGTTATGTGCAAATTCAGGGCTACCTATCATCGCCACTCCAGCCATCGCTAGAAATAGACTGATAAGCTGTAACATAGATTGCCGTTCATTAAAATATAAAAACCCAATCGCTGCCAAAAAGAAAATCTGTAAGCTATTAAGTAAGGTTGAAATACCAGGCCCGACAGCATAGATACTCTCGTGCCAAAGCGCCAAATCGAACCCCAAAAATGCGCCTGACAATAAACCATAAAAAATGGCACGTCTTGAGCGTGGCAAACGTTGTCCCATGATTTTTGCCAAGACAGCAAAGACCACTCCTGAGATGGCGAGTCGCCAAAACGACATGGCCCAACCGCCGATATCAACGTGTGCAACGATTAAACTGCCCAGACCAAAGATGATGCAACCAATAACCAAGCCAATAGGTGCAGAGCGTGAAGCGGCAATAGCCATAGGTTGTCCTTAGATTAATCACGTTTAGTGGGTGGCGTTCTTTTTTTAATCTTACTGTGCTCACGGTACAATGCATACACCCCACATTGTCGAGGTTTTAGACTTAAAATGAAATGGTTGAAACATAATTTATTTTTAGCAGTCACGTCTTTAAGATATTTCGACTATGTATAATAGTGCTTATATCATCGAGTCGTATCCTTACAGGAATAGCATTGGCGTGAAGGTCGCGATTTGCTAATCTGTTTTCATTGTTCTCTTAAAATGCTCAATATAGCTTCTACTACTTTTAGCCTAGGTTTATTTATGCATCGACGTACTCAATCAAAAAAGTCGCTTTCTTTGATATTTGGATCGCAACTAAAAATGGCACGATATGGCATTCCTATGGGCTTATTCGTCAGTGCGCTATTTATGATGCCAACTGCACAAGCTGCCAGCTGTAAAATACCCAAAAGCTATTATAAGAATGTCTCTTGTACCGCGAGTAGCGGTTATTTTTTAGCAACCAAGGACTTCGGTGCGCCAGTGGCGCTACTGAATAGTAAAGGCAAAAAAGTCGTTGATTTATCACGCTATCAAAAAGTCGATGCAGATAAGATAGCTGGTGGCTTATTACCCGTGCTGCGCAATAGTCACGTCGGTTATCTCAACATGCAGGGTCGTGAGGTGATACCGGCGACCTACGACATGCTAAAGGAAAGTCAGGGTTGGGCGCGTCCGGTATCTGATGGACGTATCGTGGTCAAAAGAGACGGCAACTATGGGGTTATCGATACAGCAAATAAGACCATCGTGTCGTTTTCTGCGTCAATCAGTGATATTGATGATTATCGTGGCGGTGTGACGCAAGTACGTAAGAACCAAGCGACCAGTTGGCTGGATAAAGACGGCAAAGCGACTAGCAATCCAAATCGTAGTGACAGTAATAATAATGAGCCGTCGTCTGCAAAGCAAACCGCCAATAGTAGGTCTGCTACAGCGTCAGCACAATCTAGGCAAGCAGCGCCCAATCGTTTTACGACGTTACAGCCACGTCAGCAAGATGGTCGATGGGGTTTTGTCGATGAAAACAATGTGACGATGATTACTTATTCATTTGATGATGCTCGTCCTTTTTCAGAAGGACTAGCTGGCGTGCGCATCGATGACAACTGGGGTTTTATCAATTTGGGCGGTGAGCTGGTGATTCCTTTTCGCTTTGATAAGGTGGGTGTGTCGAGTGGTGACAGTTATCAAGGCAAGCCCGCCTTTACATTTGCAAATGGTAAAGCGTGGATTGGCAACTTAAAAAATGGCAATAAGATGTGCATTGATAAAGAAGGGGTGAGTGTTGGTTGTGATTAAAGCGCTTACTCAAACTAAGAGACAAAAAAGCGTGTCATGCTTATGAGTAATACATAGCATGGCACGCTTTTTTATCGCCAATGATTGACGGTGTTAACTGCGTATTAAGCCAATAGGTGATTGCGAATCAAATCAATCATATAAGGCTGATAGTACTCTGGGATATCGTGTGCCATGCCTTCGATTAAATGAAACTTAGCATTGGGAATGGTCTTAGCGACCACGCGTCCTTGTGAAGGAGGCAATAGCCCATCTGCACTGCCATGTAGCACAATCGTCGGTGCTTTGACTTGCTTGCTAAACCGGCTAATAGAGCCCGAGGCCAAGATCGCATTGAGCTGTTGCACGGTGCCAAGCGGATGGAAATTGCGCTGATAACGTAACTTGGCAATTTCACGCACCATACGGACGTTGACGTGTCCTGGCGTACCGACTGTTTTCATAAACCAGACGCTATGGCGCACAATATCGCGCTCAGAATGACTCTCAGGGCGATTGATAAGCGTATACAACTGCTTAGGCTTGGGTGGCTTTAGAAAAGCCCGATTGGTGGTGGTAAACATCAAGGCCATGCGTTGTACTAAACTTGGATAGCGTGCCGCCACGATTTGAGCAATCATACCGCCCATAGAAGCACCCAGTAGATGTGTCTTACCCAGCTGCAACGCCTTTATCAAACGCGCGGTATCTTCTGCCATATCGGTCAAATTATAAGCAACCTGTGTACTCTTATTAGACAATCCGGTTTGCAAACGCATCATCATTTTTAACTGACTGATACGCGGTAGGCCATCAATTTGTACTTTGGAAGACAAGCCAATATCGCGATTGTCAAAACGAATCACAAAAAATCCTGCATCAATAAGGCGCTTGATAAAATTATTTGGCCAAAATATCATCTGCGAGCCAAGTCCCATAATCATCAACAGTGGGGGATGATTGGGATTACCGCCTGCCTCAACGCACAACTCAATGCCATCACCGATATTTATCATCGCTTGATGGAGGTGTTCGCTAAGGTCTGATTCGCGCCATTGGTGTTGCCCAAATCGTTGCCAGTCAGGAGTAGGGTATACCCCAGTATCTCCAGAGGTTTTAAGCAATACCGCATTATTGATATTATTGGATTTTGTCATGAAGTGTCCTAATTAGAGAGTCGTCTACTAAATCTCAAGCATCTCAAAATCAAGCTTGCCAACACCGCACTCTGGGCAAATCCAGTCTTCTGGGATGTCTTCCCACTTGGTGCCAGGCGCAATCCCTTCTTCAGGACAGCCAAGCGCTTCATCATATATCCAGCCACAGACGATACATTCATAACGTTTCATAAATAGTCCTATCGATCATTACCAGTGTTACAGGGTGTTTTTAGAGCGTCTACTGAGCATTACTGCTCATATTTGGACGTTAAAAACGCCCGTAGTTTAGCATATAACCGTTGTTTTGATAGTTAAGTTTACACTTGTATGTTGAGCTGACTCAGCTTTTATCAAGTCCATGATTGGCATTTTATTGATTCAGGCGATTGTATGACTGTTTGTCTCGCCGCTATATTACACCAAATTATGTTATAGTAATCGCCACTAATTTCACGGTGATGTCTGTCATTTATCACCGTCACTTATTACCATCTATGCCATATGAAATAAGGGTTATTATGAGCGTTAATGCTGCCGCTACATCTGCTAATACCGAAATTGATCTGTCTAATATACTCAATACTGACCACCCGTTTTGGCAGGTTATCCGCACAGTACCAGACTTTCCAAAAGTCGGCATTGATTTTTATGATATCACCCCGTTACTGCGCAGTCATGTTAATGCGGTCATTGATGCACTGCTTGCAACCTTGCCAGAAGGGCTGATGGATGAAGTGGACTGCTTGGGTGCTGTAGAGGCGCGTGGCTTTGTGTTTGCAAGCTTGCTGGCAGGTCGCTTGGGTAAAGGCATGATTTTGCTGCGTAAGCCGGGTAAGTTGCCACCGCCTGTTGCCAACAAGGCCTATGCGCTAGAATATGGTAAAGACACGCTTGAGATGCAAAACAACTTGCCACCTGAACGGGTATTGTTAGTCGATGATATTTTGGCGACGGGCGGTACACTAACCACTGCTTATGAGCTGTGCCAGTCAGCGGATCATACGGTCGTCGGTGCTTTGGTACTGCTGGATTTGGTTGAGTTGCATGGTGAATTCCCCGTGCCTGTTTATACGGTATTAAAAGCTTAGAGAAATGGTTTTTAGCATAATAAAAAAGCGCGCTGAATAGTTCAGCGCGCTTTTTTGGTATCAATATATTTTATTTGGTATTTTATTGGTCTTGTTGATAACGCTCACAAGTTTGCTCTACTACTTTGCGACCGATTGTTTTAGGCGTCGTAACCTTAAAATCCTTGCTGGTCAATATTGGTTTGTCGGATTGCCAAGATTTGATGACCTTGTTGTCAGTGCCATAATTGACATAGGCTCTTTTATAGTAACTGGCATCTTTGCAAGATATCAATAACTGCTGATCGCTATGATGAATATAGCTTTCTTTTTTATCCTTTTTACCTTTTTTATCCGTCTGTTGTAACTGCGGTGGATAGGTTCTGCGAATGGATACCGAAATGTTTTCGACGTTATTCTCATCTATGATATTGATGTCAGAGCTTTCAATAGAGTCTGAATCTAAGGTGAAAATCGAACCAGAATCAGTCTCAGATATCTCTACCCAGCTGACTGCATGTGCACTAATCGCTAGCGCACTACCTGCTAATACCACTGATAGCCGTCTCATAATCAAGCCTTGCTTCTTGTTATTTGAAGTGGGTTATAATAACGAACTTACTATTAGCAGGCAAATTTCTTTTATTTGACAGTGTTTAACCATCCATTATCGCAACGATTAATTGCGCATCGCTGCCAATGCCTGAGCAAGCTCATCACGCGCATCGATAAAGCCGTCAATACCCTTAGGTAATAAATCTTGAGTGACGGTATCTTTTTGATAAGCTTGACTAAATTCTTCATGGGTCAAACTCACTCGGGTCATATCATCTAACGCCATCGACATACTTGGCGACAGCTGACGAGGGACTTCTATATCCATCGCTGCCAACTCATCAATGAGGTTGGGGGCAATGGTCAACAGATCACAGCCTGCTAATGCCAATATCTGCTCAGTAGAGCGGAAGCTTGCGCCCATGACTTGCGTATTGTAGCCATGCTGTTTGAAATATTGATAAATAAGCTTGACCGATTGCACACCCATGTCATCAGAGACTGGTACGTTCTGACGGTTTTGCTGGCGTTTTTGCCAATCCAAAATGCGTCCAACGAAAGGTGATATCAGGGTCACGCCAGCATCGGCACAGGCAATCGCTTGATGTTGTCCGAAAAGTAGCGTTAGATTACAGTGAATACCTTGGGTTTCCAGATAACGTGCGGCCTCGATACCTTGCCACGTCGCTGCCATCTTAATCAATACCCGCTCTGAGTCGATACCTGCTTGTTGATAAGCTTCCATGAAGTTGAGCGCTTTATCGATAGTCGCTTGGGTGTCATAAGACAAACGCGCATCGACTTCAGTTGAGACGCGACCCTCAATCAACGATAAAATATCGCAGCCAATTTTTATGGTTAACGCATCAATTACCGCATCGATGTCACCGCGATGTCGACTCATGGTTTCTGAGAGCATGGCTTGATTGTCAGAGTGAATGAGCGCCTTGGTAATGAGACTGGGGTTGGTGGTCGCATCGACAGGTTTTAGGCGGGCAATAGCGCTAAGGTCGCCAGTATCAGCGACAATGGTGGTCATGGTGCGAAGCTGTTGTAATGCGCTCATCAGGTATCCTTGTGTGAATCAATTGACATAGTTATGTTCTAAAGACTGGATCTGTTGTTAAACGTGTTTATATTTTTAAACATGCTTATTAAAGGTGCTATTGACCATTAGTTTTGAACTGTAACATAGTTTTGAGGCGGTGTTCTCTCATAGTTTTGCCGCCTATCGCTGCCATATCAGATAACTGTGCTAATATTTATAGCCGTTAGCCAGTTTACACGCATTTACGAATGGGCACTGAGCGTAGTTTTTGCTATAGTAGAGCCGGTCGTGTCCTTGTCTGCTGTATTGGCTGATGAATCCAAGAATCGTGTAGGCGAGTAGGACATGATATTTTTGATAAACTGTTTTATTGAACAGTGACTAGCGATATGGTCAGAGCTAATCTCAAATAAGCTTAAGTATAGATAAACCCAAGTATAGATAGACCTAAGTATAGATAAACTTAAAAAGTCACACCAAACAGTTATAAAACTCAGTAATAATATTAGAAAAAGGATGGGCGGTAATGAGTGAGCAGTCACCAGAGCAAAAAGTGGACAATCTAAATCAAACTAACGTAAGCGACCACTCAAACGAAAAAGAGTTTTTAGATCAGCTGCGTCATAGTATTGATAGCGTAGACTGCGAAATCCAGACATTGATTAATAACCGTGCCAAACTGGCTCAGCAAGTGGCGACGGTCAAAAAAGAACACATCGCAAAAAGTCCTACTGCTGAAAAAACCAATCCTATTTTTTATCGCCCAGAACGTGAAGCGCAAGTCCTAAAAGCGGTCATGGCGCGTAATACTGGTCCAATCGCTGATGAAAAAATGGCGCGATTGTTTCGTGAAATTATGTCGGTATGCTTAGATCTAGAAGCACCGCAACGTATTGCCTTTTTGGGTCCAGTGGGTACTTTTACTCACGCCGCTGCCCTCAAGCATTTTGGTAAAGCCGCTGATACAGTACCAATGACCACCATCACTGATGTGTTCCGTGAAGTCGAAGCAGGTACAGCGATGTACGGCGTCGTACCGGTTGAAAACTCTTCAGAAGGCGTGGTCAACCATACTTTAGACGGTTTCTTGTCTTCTACCTTAAAAATAATTGGGGAAGTTGAGTTACCGATTCATCAGAATTTCTTGGTTGCAGAGCATACCAAGCTTGACGGTCTCAGCCGTATTTATTCGCATCAGCAATCGCTTGCCCAGTGCCGTCATTGGCTCGATGTTAATTATCCCAATGTGGAGCGCGTTGCCGTATCTAGCAATGGTGAAGCTGCACGTCGACTCAAGAATGAATGGCATTCGGCTGCGATTGCAGGGGATGTCGCTGCCGCAGAGTATGATTTGCATAAACTTTACTCAAATATTGAAGACAATCCAAGCAATACCACACGATTCCTTATCATCGGTCACGAAGCGATTGCGCCGTCAGGACAAGATAAGACCTCTATCGTCGTTTCAGCACATGACAAAGCAGGCGCGCTTATCGAAATCTTAAAACCATTGTCTTATCATGGCGTGTCGATGACCAGTATCGAGACGCGTCCTGAACGTCCTAATAAGTGGGCATACGTGTTCTTTATTGATATGGATGGTCATGTTAATGATCCAAATGTTAGCGCAGCCATTAATGATATTCGCCCATTGGTAAAAGATTTACGTGTACTGGGCTCATATCCCAAAGCGGTACTGTAAGCGTTTTAAAAGCTAGACCATTTATAGCAGATAGCTGTCATAAGCTCTTGTTATTATTAATAATAGATGGTTTATTACATCTAAGGATACAATATGCAGACAACGCCATTGACCGAATCAAGCTTATTACCACTCGTGCCAGCGTACGACAGTATATTAGAGCTGGCTCCTTATCAAACGGGCAAGCCGATTGAAGAGTTGACTCGTGAGTACGGCATCTCAGATGTGGTAAAGCTTGCTAGCAACGAAAATCCAATGGGCTGCTCACCGCGAGTGACGTTGGCAGTGACAGAGCAGCTCGGTCAGCTGGCGCGTTATCCTGATGGCAATGGTTACTATCTAAAGCAAGCACTGGCTGACTTCAATGATGTCAATATCGATCAGATTACGTTGGGCAATGGTTCTGACGATTTGCTCGATATCTTGGCGCGTAGTTTTGTGGGTGCCAATGATGCTATCGTTTATAGTCAGTATGCCTTTGTGGTCTATTCGATGCTGGCAAAAATGCAAGGTGCTACAGATGTCGAAGTGCCCGCCCATCGATTCGGTCATGATTTAAAGGCCATGAGTCAAGCGGTTCAAGACAACCCTAATACCAAGATTGTCTTTATTGCCAATCCTAACAACCCAACTGGGACACAGCTTGAGCATAAAGAGCTGCGCCAGTTTGTTGCCAGTCTGCCAAGCTCGGTATTGGTGGTATTGGATGAAGCCTATATCGAATACAGCCCTGAAAGTAATAATAGGGCACTCATAGATGAGTTTGACAATGTGATCATCGTCCGTACCTTCTCTAAGGCTTATGGACTAGCAGGTCTGCGGGTTGGCTATGCGTTAAGCTCGGTAGCAGTGGCGGATTTATTAAACCGTATTCGTCAGCCATTCAACGTCAGTCGTATTGGGTTGGCGGCAGCAGCGGCGGCACTTGCTGATCAAGATTTTATCGAAAAAACTCGTCTGATGAATGATGAGCAAATGCGCTGGTTAGAGAAGCAGTTCGACGCATTAGGGTTGGGTTTTATTAAGTCACATGCCAACTTTATAATGGTAGAGATGGATGATGAAGATGCGCTATTGATCAATCAAGCGTTGCTCGAGCAAGGGGTCATCGTACGGCCATTGGTAGGCTATGGCTTGCCTACTTGGTTGCGTATCACGGTAGGCGTTGCAGAAGACAATATGCGCCTGATTGATACACTACGCTCTATACTGACTGATGATTAGACAATTAAACTTTATAAAATGAATGTCAGTTTGTTTGACCTAAAAACACGTTCGTTTGTTCAAAGAGAAAAGCCGTGAGTTGCCAGCAAAACATTCAAAACGATCAAAAAAATAATAAGCAGTCCTTTATCAATATCCAGCCGCCGTTATTTAAGCAAGTGTGCGTGATCGGTCTCGGACTTATCGGTGCCAGCCTTGCCCAAGCCATCAAAGACCATGGCTTAAGTGAGCGTTTGGTAGCGGCCGATAGGCATGTACCCAGTATTACTGAAGCCATTGAGCATGGTTTGTTAGATGCTGGTAGTGCTAACTTACAAGACGTCGTTGGTGGCAGTGATTTAATTATCATTGCAGTTCCAGTACAGGCCGTCGAAGCAGTATTTCTTGACATTAAACAGGCAATGGATGACGGACAGCTTGCCACTGATTGCATCATGACGGATGTCTGTAGTACTAAGGTCAATATCATTGATGCTGCTAAAGCGGTGTTCGGCTCGCTGCCGATAGGACTAGTACCCGCGCATCCGATTGCTGGGGCTGAAAATTCAGGGTATCATGCTCGCCGCGCTAATTTATTTGTCAATCATAGCGTGATTATCTGTGAGCTACCTACCACAAGCAATGTAGCCATCACCAAGCTGCGGCTACTATGGGAAGCGGTGGGCGCAAATGTCATATCAATGGATGCTAGTCACCATGATCGCATATTGGCGCACACCAGTCATTTGCCACATCTGCTTGCCTTTAATTTGGTTGAGCAGTTGGCAAGCCATGATGATAATTTAGATATGTTTCGTTATGCAGCAGGTGGCTTTCGTGATTTTACGCGTATCGCTGCCAGCGATCCTAAAATGTGGCACGATATATTTTTTGCCAATCAAAGCGCCATTGTGAGCGCCCTTGATGAGTATGGTGTCTACTTACAGACTATGCGCCAGCTGATCATTGATAAAGATTCAACCGCCCTGATGGGACTTTTGGGCCGCGCGCAAGCCGCACGGCGACATTTTGGCCATATGTTAGCCAGCACCCCTTATACGGATACTTCTGCCATGTCAGCTTCTTATATTATTACGCCTAGCAATACTGTCTCTGGCACCATTGCCATCCCTGGTGACAAATCCATCTCGCATCGCAGCATCATGCTGGGCAGTCTTGCCACAGGCGTGACGAATGTTACAGGATTTTTGGAAGGGGAGGATGCGCTTGCCACGTTGCAGGCGTTCCGTGATATGGGTGTGAGCATTGAAGGCCCTGATAAAGGAAGATTAACCATTCATGGTGTTGGTATGAATGGCTTAAAGCCAAGCAAGACACCTTTATACATGGGCAATTCAGGCACTAGCATGCGTCTACTATCTGGTATCTTAGCGGCACAATCATTTGATAGTGTGTTGACGGGTGATACTAGCTTAAATAAACGCCCGATGGAGCGTGTGGCAGCGCCGCTACGCGCTATGGGTGCTGTGATTCAAAGTACAGGTCATAGTGGCACGGCACCGCTCAGTATCACTGGTCGTGATACGGTCGGTAAACCATTACAAGGTACTGAATATGACATGCCAGTTGCTTCAGCACAGGTGAAGTCTTGCTTGCTATTAGCAGGTCTATGGGCAGAGGGTACGACAACGGTCACACAGCCTGAAGTCAGTCGCGACCATACCGAGCGTATGCTATCCGCCTTTGGTTATCCGGTAACCGTTGATGGCAATCGTATCAGTGTAATAGGCGGCGGTACATTGACAGGTGGTGATATCGCTGTGCCTGCTGATATATCCTCTGCGGCCTTCTTTATGGTAGCCGCTGCTATCAGTCAAGGTAGTGAGCTGACCTTGACGCAAGTGGGTATCAACCCGACACGTACGGGTATTATTGATATCTTAAAGCTCATGCAAGCAGATATTAGCTTGAGTAATGAGACGCATGTGGGCGGCGAGCCAGTCGCTGATATTACGATTCGTGGTTCAAACTTGGTCGGTATTGAGATACCAGAGCATCTCGTACCGCTGGCGATTGATGAATTTCCTGTATTGTTCATTGCTGCCAGCTGTGCGCAAGGTCGCACGGTGTTAACTGGTGCTAAAGAGCTGCGCGTTAAAGAGTCTGATCGTATTGCAGTAATGGCAGAAGGGCTACATACACTCGGCATCGACTGTACCGTTACGGATGATGGACTAATCATCGAAGGTCAAGGTATTGGAAGTGAGAATGGTGATGTCAATAATAGCCAGCCTGTATTCGGTGGCGGTCACATTACGTCTCACCATGACCATCGTATTGCCATGAGTTTTTCTGTTGCCAGTCTGCGTGCCTCCAAGCAAATTACCATTGAAGGGGTTGAGACTGTCAATACCAGCTTCCCAGGATTTGCTGAACTTGCCAACCAAATCGGTATGTCTATCCAAGTAGATGCTGGCGCTGAATAAATCATTGAGTGCTGATTAATATTCTTCTATGATTTGCACTGTAAAATATAAACAGATGGTGGCTAGCTGATCAAATAGCCACATTAGCCTAAAAATTTTATCTAACATCGTTAGCAATGTACTCATGTCACCATTGGCATGAGTACATTGCTTTTTAATTTATAATCTCACTGTAGTAACCCTGCGTTCTCGCCACTAAATCGATAATAATACTTAGAATTAGGTGAGGGCGCGCTTTGCTCTAAAAAGTTGTCCTATATTATGACTACCCAAAATGTCATCAAAAAACCCGTTGCCCCGATAACCACAACCAGACGCGGCATTATCACTGCGCTTATTGCGTTTTTTATCTGGGGCGGATTTCCGTTATACTTCAAACAATTATCCGATTATGATGCGACTGAGATCATTGGTCATCGCATCATATGGACATTCCTATGTCTATTGATTGTGCTAGTAGTCACTAAGCGCTGGCAATGGATTGAAACACTCAAACAAAACCCAAGATGGATAGCGCTGTCATTGATATCTGGTTTGATTATAGCAACCAACTGGCTGACCTATGTATGGGCGGTCAATCATGACCGTATTCTTGAGGCCAGTTTGGGATACTTTATAGGGCCATTGGTAGGTGTTGCGCTATCGATGATTCTATTCAAAGAGCGCTTACGACCTTTGCAGTGGGTGGCTATTGGATTTGCACTCTTGTCTGTCGTGATCCAAGTGGTGATGATTGGTAGTCTGCCGTGGATATCATTGATTTTGGCATTTAGCTTTAGTACTTATGGCACTATTCAACGGCAAACCCCGTTGACAGCTGTCGATGCGATGTTTGTCGAAACAGCGATGCTAGTACCTTTATGTCTTTGGTGGTTTTGGCAGTCCGATGTGGTTAGTCATCAGCTGAGCTTTTGGTTTAGCTCAAACATTTGGCTACTTATGATCGCAGGGCCGATTACTTTGATACCGTTATTATTGTTTAATAAATCTACCAAGCTCGTCGCTTATAGCATTCTAAGCTTTATGAATTACCTGACGCCGACCTTTATTTTCTTCTTGGCAGTGTTTTATTATAACGAGCCATTTGATTTAAAACGCTTGGCAGTCTTTGGCTTGATTTGGCTAGGCTTGCTGTTATTCAGCATTGATTTATGGCGTCATCGTCCAAGTAAAGTGTTAAAAGCCGCGCGTCTGCGTGAAGAGGCTTTGAAGCAAGTTAAATAAAGTTTGAATTGAATCTCTGAATTAAAAATGTAGCAAACAAGGATGGAAGCATGTTTCATACTGAATCTGATGTGGTATTTGTAAAAGGTTTAAAAGTCGAAGCCGTCATCGGTGTTTACGCGTGGGAGCGGGCGATCACGCAGCCGCTGCTGATTGATATTGCGCTTGAAACCGACATTAGCCGTGCTGCTGTATCAGATGATGTCAATGATGCGCTAAATTATAAAGCGGTCTGCGATGATGTCAGCGCGTGGTGCAAAGAGATTCAAGCAAAACTGCTTGAGCATTTGGCTGGGCAAATTTCTGATAAGCTGCTTGCAAAATACGCTTGTCATAAAATAACGTTAAGCGTTGCCAAGCCGACTGCTATTGCGCAAGCGGATGCAGTTGGCGTTCAAATCACGCGCTATGCGTCAACGTCAACAGATGAGCTAGCTATCAAAGAAGCTGCCAAAGAAGCTAATAATAGCCAAGCCGATGATGTATAACACATCGATGCATTTGAATTTGGAAAGGCTAACACAATGCCCACCTGAGACTTTGCAGGCGCAGCCTGTGGTGGAGATAATAGTAGCGCTGGGTAGTAACTATCAAGCCGAAAAATATCTACCACTTGCTCTAGAGTGTTTGGCAACGCTAGGTCAGATACGGCTATCTACTGCTTTTCAAAACCCTGATTTCACCGCAAACTTAGAACAACCAAAACCTGATTACACCAATCAATGTGTACATCTCATACTAGCAACACCGATGAGTCTGCAGCAACTACAGCAAACCTTTAAAAACCTTGAAGGAGATTGTAATAGATGTCGACAAACTGATTCGAACCAAATACGGCGAGTGACAATGGATATTGATATTTTGCTAGTCAAGTTGGCTGAAGGAAAAAATAGCCTAAGCAATAAATCGACATTTAAACCAACGTCTAATTGGATTGTAATGGCAGATCGCTATCCATTTAAAGCACATGAGGCAGCAGGGATTGAAGAGCTTGCAGTGACTGGTGTTTGAAGCGGCTGAAATGCTATTCACGTATGAGACCTGCTTGCCAATGTAAAATGACTTGCGCTTTTAAGGTGTGACGCTTCTTTTTTCCACTGTAGTAGTCGCTTTGGTTTTTTGGTTGTTCAATGCCTACTCATGCGTCATCAAATATGCCCTAATATAGGTGGTTCCATTATGGCAGTCTATTTTAGGTGGTCTGTTAATAGGCTTAGAGGGGCGAATTAGTTGGTTCCACTGGGATATACCTATGGCAAACCAATCAGGTGCTTTCACTTAAGAAAAATAATTCGACAGTTCGCCCAGCTTTAATAGGCTTTGGCTAAATATTCAAAGCAAAACTCAATAACACGCGTTTACCAGACTGAATTCGTGAAACACTGTGCTCATACTTATCGGGACGAAACAAATAAACTCTGTCAAACAGGTTTATAATGCAGTTTGAACACTTGAACACACCACCAACTTTAGGCTGAATTAAGATAAAGTTTAATTTGTAATAACGGCCTTTTTGCACGGGGTCACAGTGATTCATAACGCTGTGGTTAGTAGGATAAGTGACATAATTAATTGAAAAAATTCTACTACTGAAAATTGCTTTGTTGGTTACTCTTTCGGTCATATCTAATCCATTATTTTACGTGTATTAAACGTCGCTTAACGCATTTCAAGCTAATTGTATTGGTTGTAACTTAGTTAAGTACTAGCGTGAATAATGTAATGAAATGTTCTATTGAATCTGAATTTTCGACAATGAATACTTGATAGGCAAGCGAATCAGCAACTTATGGATGATTACATTAGTTTTGCCACAAAGAGATTATGCACTGCCCCAAATATATTGGAGAGTAGCTCTTTTAAAAGGTAATGGCAATTTGGGTATACTCTATAGAAAATTATATAACTAACGTTATTTCAGAAAAATCGATAGGGAAATAAAATGTACATCTTTAGAATAAAAGAACGACATTTTTTCCCTATGATCAAAGTCTGTGGTCAATTAATTTCGTACAATTTAGGAGGATAGACGAAGGAATGCTAATTATATAGCCGATGCTTCGCTACCTGTATGGCAAACGGAATATGTTCCCATAATGGTGTTAAATTACTACCTTTTTATTGTCTGAATTGGACGGTAGAGAATCCCCAAAACCACCCATTGATCGGACAACGGACGTTATGTCCATTAGCCACTACCTTCTGCTTTTTAGCATGAATTTTTTCCATTACGCCAAAATATCTCAAAATAAAAGCTGGGCAATATAAATGCCCAGCCTACATCATATCAGTTAATACAACTTTAGCACCTTTCTTGATGTATAACGCGCCCGTACCTTTTATGTTTTCAGCAACTGTCTCAGCTATTTTTTCTCATCACTGATGTCATCTACATCAGCACGATCAATCACATCTAAATCTTCTAAGCACAGTTTATCGTATTGTTTTTTGCAAAAATCAGGATCGATCTGGCACATTGCTGATTGTAATTGATCTAGGCGGTTTTCTGATTGCTGAATGTGTTCGAGCATTTTAGCGAAGGCTTCAGCGACAGGGTCTTGTGAAGAAGGGTCGATACCATAAGCTTGAAAGGCTGTGGCACGTGCGGCACTGGTTGTATTGCTTTCAATATTGTCTTGATTTATCTTACCCGTTTGAGCCGCTTTTTCTTGTTGTTTGGCATCTTGCACTTTGGTCGCAATAGGATTGCCTTTTTCATCATGATAGTCTGAAATCATACGAGCCGCACTACCGACCATCGTGGCGTTTGCTGGTACGGGTTTGACGACCACGGCATTGGAGCCAATTTTAGCATTTTTGCCAACAGTAAATGGCCCCAATACTTTTGCCCCAGCACCGACCGTTACGCCATCTTCTAGGGTCGGGTGACGCTTGCCGTTATTTTGTGAGACGCCGCCGAGGGTAACGCCATGATAAAGCGTGACATCATTGCCGATTTCTGCCGTTTCACCGATGACCACACCAACACCATGATCGATAAAGAAGCGCTTACCAATTTTGGCAGCCGGATGGATTTCAATACCGGTAATAATACGCGAGCCGTAAGAAATAACGCGAGCTGCCAGCTTTTGGTCATGTTGCCACAGATAATGCGCACCGCGATGCAAAATAAGTGCATGGATGCCAGGGTAAGTCAGTAATACTTCTACGCTATTACGCGCTGCAGGATCACGGGTAAATACCGCATCAATATCTTCTGTTAGGTCTTTTTTGATGCTGGCAAGAGATTTGAACAGTTTGGCTGGCAATGACATAGAGCGTCCTATCTATTCGTCGGTAGAGTGTCGTTGCTAAAACAGCGATGCCTCTAATCGGTGGTCGTAAAGTTCGGATAATAAGGAATACATGTTTTCGCTAAGCTTCTGCAAGTTATAACAGCTTTATACTGCAAAATATAGTAAAAAGCTGTCAAATGAAGGCGAGCTGATAAACAATAACAATGACTTGTTTTAGTCTTTTGAGAGCTTGGCAATTAACGCGCTCAATAGTTGATACTCTTTTTGATCAAGCTGTAAACGCGAGCCAAGTCTAGACAGTCGTGAGGGCAACGATTTTAGATGCTCGCTATTTGCTAGACCACGGTGCACCATCAGGTCAGTGGTACGCTGAGTAAGCTGTTGCAACTGCTGCTGAGTAATAGCAGGCTCATCCCATTGCTGACGTAAATGTACATCAAGCGTTGGCTGAGCAGTAGCACTCAAATTATTATCTAAATCATCTGCTGTCTGAATGTGCGTTTGGGCATAAGCAAAAATAAAGCTGGCAATCACTTGGACGGCTGAGGCGACATTTAAAACAGGATAAGCAGGATTGGCATCGATTTGGATATGATAATCAGCACAAGCCAACTCTTCGTTGGTTAGACCACGATCTTCACGTCCAAACAAGATAGCGATGTTTGATTTACCGTTGCTATGAGCGCTTTGGTTATCGTCGGTATGGTTGCTTGTAGTGAAAGTGGATTGTTTATCAAGAAAATCGAACATGATTTTGGCGGCTTGCGTGGGTGTCACCACAGGGCGCGGCAAGTGACGGCTGCGACTGCTGGCCGCGAATACCAACTGGCAGTCTCCAATAGCAGACTCCAGTGTGGGCGCTATCAAAGCTGATGACAGTACCTCACTGCCGCCTGCTGCATGAGAGACGCTGGTTTCATCGATTGGCAGCTTGGGATCTACAACGGTTAAACGCGACAGACCCATAGTATGCATTGCCCGTGCTGCCGAGCCAATATTGGCAGGCAAAGTCGTATTGACCATAACCACTTGTAGGCAATCAAGGTAGTCATTTACTGCTCGTGCAGAGTCGTTACTCATTATTGTCCCAATCTCTGATTAATTTCTTGTTCAGCACGGTGTAATGCAATGGCAATCTCTTCAATAAGCACAGCTTGCTCACCGACACGGCGTTCACGGCAGCGCTCTTGCAATTGGCAGCTCAAGTTTATCAGTTGAGTGGTGCCCAAGTTGGCACTAGCGCCTTTTAGAGCGTGAGCTATCTCAAAGCCAGCGGCATCATCGTTTTGTTGTTGAGCAGTTCGCAAGTTTGTGATGCGTTGTTTACTATCAGTGATATAAACCTGTATCAAGTCGGCAAAATCTTCTTCTAACAAGTCACGCATGTCTTCGAATTGTTCGTGATTGATAATCTCTTCGTCAGTTTGTCCAATCATATTATTATTTGTGATTTTGTCCATGGTTACTGTCCAATTTTTAAAAGTTAAAGCAATAAGATTACTATAATGAAGTTTCGAAAAGTAAGGTACGTCTTAGCTGTAATGGAAATGTAAGTTGTCTTCGCTCAGCATGTTCTTTAACTGCTGCAAATTATCATCGTTAGGGTAGACGCGCCAATGCTCGGATAGCCCTACATTAGCGATGCCAAATTCCTCATAAATGCTCAGTCCCAGTGGCAGACAACTATCATTAATGGAGGCGTCGGTATTACTCAAAGCATTATTGGCATAACTTTGACCAGCATGGTTTTGATGGATACCGTTCTGAAGCACATCTTGGTTCATGTCATTTTCTAGCGCCAATAAATCATTGCCATTTTCATCAAACAGACTTCCGCCCATTGCAGCATCGTAACCACTATTGCCATTGAAGCTGCCACTTTGCTCGTCTTGCTCGTTGTCATAAGACATTTTTGGTGCTGGAATAATACTGGCTTGTGCAGACTTAAGTAACGGTTGCAGACGTGTCAGTAAATTAATATCGCTACCATGAATCTTAATACTGATCTTCTTCATCCATCTTAAACGGGCATCTACCATACTCATCGCATTATCAAGGCGCGCAAACAGGCGTCCATCACGCTCACGGATGCTGCCTTTAATGATGACGACTTCATCGATTTTCAACTGTTCTTTGACACGATTAAAGCGCTCTGCATAGCAGCTGACTTCCAGTCTTGAGGTTCCATCATCTAAGATAATCACATTACGATTGCCAAAGTTGGCGATATCGATAATTAAGCCTGCAAAATAGCAGCTGCCGTTATAGCCAGTATCCGTTAGTTTGTCGAGACGTGCACCTGAGGTATAGCGTTTAATTTCCTCTAAGTATTCATTAATCGGATGACCCGTTAAGTACAATCCCAATGTATTCTTTTCTGCTTTTAGGCGATGCTTATCACCCCAGATTAGCTCTGGCGTCATCACTAACGGTGGCGCGGCAACGACACCATCCATTTCACCAAACAAATCCATCATACCGATTTCACGGTTTTGACGGTCTTGTTCCGCAGCTTGCACGGCGCTTGGCAACTGACTCATTAACGCACCGCGAATCTCGTAAGCTTCATCGGCTGGCAAGTCAGGTCGTAAAGTTGCCGCAAAGTCATCAAAACAGCCAGCGTTTATCAGTCCTTCAAGGGTGCGCTTGTTGACCTTTTTGATGTCGACGCGGCGGCAAAAGTCATACAAGTCTTTGAATGGGCCTTCACGTCTTCGTGCATCAACGATAGATTCGACCGCACCTTCGCCAACGCCTTTAATCGCCCCCAAACCATAAATAATATTGGTCGGGGTATCAGCGACGAAATGCCACTCACTGCGATTCACCGACGGATTAACGACGGTTAACTCAAAGTTTTCACGGCAGTCATTGATAAAGAACACAACGTTGTCGGTGTTGTTCATATCTGAGGTCAATACCGCCGCCATAAATTCGGCAGGATAGTACTGTTTTAGATACGCGGTCTGATAAGCAAGCACGCCATATGCCGCAGAATGCGAGCGGTTAAAACCATAACCGGCGAACTTTTCCATCAAGTCAAACACGCCACCAGAGGTAACTTCATCAATACCTTGTGCCGTAGCACCCGTGACGAAAATATCGCGCTGTTTGGCCATCTCTTCAGGTTTTTTCTTACCCATAGCACGGCGTAGCATATCCGCTCCGCCCAAGCTATAGCCTGCCATCACCTGTGAGATTTGCATGACCTGTTCTTGATAGACAATAACGCCATTGGTGTTTTCTAAAATTGGCTCAAGGTTGGGATGGTCATAAATGACTTCTTCGCGACCATGCTTACGGTCGATATACATCTCTACCATGCCTGCATCGAGCGGACCCGGACGATAGAGCGCACACATGGCGATCACGTCTTCAATGTTGGTCGGTTGTAATTTCGCCAGATACTTTTTCATACCCATACTTTCAAGCTGAAAGACGGCAGTGGTCTTGGCATCTTGTAAGAGCTTATAGGCTTTAGCATCATCTAACGGTAGGTCTTCTAACACCAACGCATCTTTGCCTTCTTTTGCACGGCGCAGGTTGATATTTCTGACAGCAGCATCAATCACGGTCAAGTTACGTAGACCCAAAAAGTCAAACTTTACCAGCCCAACGGCTTCAACGTCATCTTTATCAAATTGGCTGACGCGGTGACCTTCGTCATCACAATAAATGGCGCTAAAATCCGTGATTCTGTGCGGTGCAATCAATACGCCGCCGGCATGTTTACCCACGTTCCGGCAAATACCTTCAAGCTTGATAGCCATCTCCCATACTTCGATGGCATCTTCATAATCCATATTATCAGGATTGGAAATTAAGTCTTTCAGCTGCGGCTCTTGCTCAAGCGCTTGACTGAGTGTGATCCCCGGTGTTTTGGGAATAAGTTTAGACATTTTACTGGCAAGAAAGTAGGATTTACTTTGCGCGCGTGCCACATCTCGTACCACTGCTTTTGCCGCCATAGTACCAAAAGTGATAATCTGCGAAACCGCTTCACGGCCATAAGTTTGCGCGACATAATCAATAACGCGGTCACGACCTTCAATACAAAAGTCAATATCGAAATCGGGCATTGAGACACGTTCAGGATTTAAGAAGCGCTCAAATAGTAGATCGTAATGGATAGGGTCGAGGTCGGTAATGTTTAACGCATAAGCGACCAAGGATCCTGCACCAGAACCACGACCGGGTCCAACGGGTACGCCATTGGCTTTTGCCCAGCGGATAAAGTCCATGACGATTAAGAAGTAACCGGGGAAGCCCATCGATAAGATAACTTCCAGCTCATATTCTAAGCGTTCATCATACTTTTGGCGGAAGTCACTCCAGTTATCAGTACGTGCTTCAACGGGAAACAGCTTATCTAATCGATTATTAAGCCCACGCATTGACTCCGCGCGGAAAAACGTTTCAATCGTCTCACCTTCAGGCACAGGAAAATCGGGTAGTACGTTAATACCCAGCGTCAAGGTCACATTACAGCGGGTTGCTAAGCGCAACGTGTTATCAATCACCTGCGGAATATCAGCAAATAACTGCTGCATTTGCGCTTGGGTTTTTAGGTACTGTGCATCGGAATAAGTTTGCGGACGATTTTGGTCAGCAAGCACATAGGAGCCTGCGATACAGACACGTGCTTCATGGGCATCAAAATCATCTTGCTTTAAGAAGCGCACGTCATTATGGGCAATAATGGGGATGTTGTGCTTAGCACCTGAGTGAATAGCCGCCCGAATAAAAGTGTCTTCGCCTGAGCGATTGGTGCGTTTGATGGCAAAATATAAGCGATCAGCAAACTTTGCTTGCCACTCTGTCAGCAGCTCGTCGGCTTTTTCTGGCATGGAGCCGACCAGTGCCTGACCCACATCTGACTTTTCGGTGAGGAGCACGATCACGCCAGTGGCATGTTCTAAAATATGATTACGCTTAACGACCGGCACCCCATGATTGGCATCGTCGGCGCGACCTTCGGTAAAGCCGAGCGAGACGATACGAGTGATGTTTTGGTAGCCCTCGTTGTCCATTGCGAGCAGGGTGAGCCGTGTGTCTTCATTCTCCATGATGACTTCGCTGCCGATAATTGGCTTGATACCAGCACCTAGGCAGGCACGATAGAACTTTACCGTGGCATAGAGGTTGGACAAATCAGTTAATGCGAGCGCGCGCTGATTATCAGCCGCAGCGGCTTTCACTAGCGGCTTGATGCGCACGATAGAATCGGTAATCGAATATTCGCTGTGAATGCCAAGGTGTACAAATGCCATAGAGGACTCTTACTAGTACGATCAAAGGGGAATTAGCTACTAAGGAAATAAATTTATTATTATCAATGCTTTATGTTGAATTTTGGAAGAGAATAAGACGTCGATAGTCATATTTATTCATTTTAGATTTAGCTGTTAATAATAGCATTGTTTGGCGCAGACAACCACTGATTCAGGGGTATCAAATTGAATTGAGTGTTTTTGACCATAGGTTTCATTATACAAAAAACCCTTCTATATCATGGCGATATAGAAGGGTTTTTTGTATAAGATAGCACTGATAGTTTAATTAACGCTTATCATATTTATCACTATAGGCTATCCAGAAGTTTGCGTTTTCAACGCCTGCTTTTCTAGGGTCAAAGATAGGATCGAGTCCCAGCTTCATTTGCTCGTCGTAGTCTTTTAGCACTTTTAGCGCCGTTTTACTGAGTAATACGATGGCGATGAAGTTAAGGTAACACATACTGCCAAAACCAATATCACCTAGCGCCCACATCACGCCAACAGACTGCATGCTACCGGTAAAGCAAACTATTAAGAATATTATTTTTAATAATGGTTTTAAAACAGGGTAGCGCAATTTACTGTCTAAGTATACTAGCGTGGTCTCAGCAATATAGTAATAAGCAATCAAGCAGGTAAAGGCAAACAAGAAGATGGCGATAGCGACAAAGCCACTTCCATATTGGCTAAACACCGTCGAGACAGCGGCTTGGGTAAATGCCGTGCCCGCTTCGATACCTGGCATATTTTCGACCAGAGTCAAGCCCTCTTCTGGAATGACATTATACATACCAGTAGATAAAATCATTAGGGCGGTTGCAGTACAGACAACAACCGTATCGATATAGATAGAAAAACTCTGTACTAAACCTTGCTTGGCAGGATGAGAAACTTCTGCAGCAGCAGAGCTGAAAGTAGCTTCGCCTGCACCAGCAACGTTAGAGAATACCGCACGGCGAACACCCCAAGATATGGCTAGACCAACGATACCGCCAAACACAGCATCCATACCAAACGCACTTTTGAAAATAAGAGCGAACATAGCAGGTAGGTTTGAGGCATTGAAGGCTAAGACGATAACCATCATCAAGATGTAACCAATGGCCATGAAAGGCACAACTTTACCAGCAAAACTGGCGATTCGTTTCACACCACCAAAGATAATAACAGCTAGCATAGCGACGATAATTAACCCTGTCACAGCAGGTGAGATGTTAAAGGCGGTATCGAAAGAATCAGCGATGGTATTGGCTTGTACGCCGGGCACCAAAACGCCATAAGAAAGACAAGTCACCGTAGCTACTAAAATAGCAAAGGGTTTCATCTTGAGTCCGCGCTCGATATAAAAGGGTGAGCCGCCGCGGTATTGATCATCAACCGTATGCTTATAAACCTGTGCAAGGGTAGACTCAATAAAGGCGCTAGCACCGCCAAGCAGACCCATGACGATCATCCAAAAAACGGCACCAGGACCACCCGCTGCGATAGCGGTGGCAACCCCTGCAATGTTACCAACACCAATGCGCCCAGATAACGCCATACAAAAGGCTTGGAATGAGCTAATGCCTTGGGTTGAGGTTTGTTTGTCAAACAACAGCCTAACCATTTCTTTGAGATAGCGAAACTGGACACCGCGAGTCATCACGGTAAAATAAATGCCGACACCGAGTGCCAAATAAACTAACGCATCGCTCCATATATAGCCGACGATGGTATTAATAATCGCTTCCATGGCCTTACTTCCCTGTAAATATGTGACTAAAGGCTTAAATCATTTAAGCTGTTGTTTTAATCGATGACTGTGCTGACTGAATACGTTTGCTAATTGACCAGCCAAATGGTTTTGGTCTGTGCGTATTGTGCTAAGGCTTCTAAACCATTATCACGGCCGCCAAAACCTGATTGCTTATAACCGCCAAACGGTGTCGTTATATCACCTTCTGAAAAACCATTAATAGAGACCGTGCCTGCTTTGATAGACGACGCCACACGATAAGCGCGCTTGATGTTCTGTGTATAAAAAGAAGCGGCGAGTCCATAATTGGTTTCATTGGCTAATTTTATGGCTTCTTCCTCCGTCTCAAAGCTTGTCACCGCAAGCAAGGGTCCAAAGACTTCTTCTTTAAACAAAGTCATGTCAGCGCTGACATCATCAAAAATAGTCGGCTCGATATACCAGCCACTGCCCATGTCGTCATGAATGTTGCCACCTGCAACGATCGTTGCACCTTCCTCTTTAGCGATTCGCAGATAATGACAAACCTTGTCAAAATGCGCTTTTTCAATCATAGGACCAATGGCGGTATCAGGGTCGTAAGGTGAGCCGACCTTCCAATCTTTCAGACCGTTTTTTAATTGCTCAAGTAGCGCTTGTTTTTGACTGCTGTGGACTAATAAGCGTGAGCCGCAACTACAGTTTTCACTCATATTCCAAAACGCGGCTGATAAGATATCGTTAATCGCAGCGTCATCGAGTACGGCATCATCAAAGACGATTTGTGGGCTTTTACCACCGCATTCTAAGACGATTTCTTTTAGATTGCTTTGCGCCGAATACTGTAAGAACAAACGTCCGACCTCAGTTGAGCCAGTGAACGACACCATGTCAACATCCATATGTTGACCAAGCGCCGCGCCGACATTTTCACCAAGACCGCAGACCATTTGCAGCGCTTCTCTGGGCACGCCAGCTTCATAGGCAAGCTCGGTTAAACGATAAGCCGATAAAGAGGTCAGCTCAGCAGGTTTAACGATGACAGAGTTGCCCATAATAAGAGCAGGGGCGACTTTCCATGCGTACATTTGGGCTGGGAAGTTCCAAGGTAATACCGCACCAACGACACCAATGGGCTCTTGTACGATAAGTCCTAAAGCCGCGCTACCTGTCGGCGCGACTTTGCCAAATACTTTGTCCGCTGCTTCGGCATACCATTCAAAAGTCTCAATAGTCGCTGGCATGTCAGTGTTTAAGCATTCGGTAATTGGTTTGCCCGCATCCACACAATCTAATGCTGCCAGCTCCTCGACGTGCTCATGCATGAGTGCACACCAGCGCTGCATAATAGCCTTGCGCTCAGCAGGAGCCAGACGCCGCCATTCACCGTTTTCAAAAGCATCGCGAGCGACTTGCACGGCAGTATCGACATCATCGCTAGTATCTGAAGCAATCTGACCGATAATACTGTTATCAATCGGCGTGTAATTGTCCAAAGTAGCGTCTGATAAGCCATCCGCTGCTATTAAGTGACCCGCCCATAATTGCTGCTGTTTTGCTTTCTCAAATACTTGTTGTTTGGTAGATTGTTGTTTGGTGCTCATTTTTCTAATCCTTATCTGCTAAATTTGATGTCATCGATTCGAGATTTGAATACGGCATCAAATTTAGCGTGGGTTATCCTTAACATTGTTTTTACTAAGCTGAGCTGAGTGCTATTTAGACAGTAAGGCTAAAAACTCTGCTTTTTCGTCTTCTGGCATGTCAGTTAGTGGCACGCGAACTGAGCCGACATCCATGCTGCCTTTTAAACATCCCGCTTTGGCCTTTTGGTTGTAGTTGCCAGATTCCATAGAATGAATAGCAGGATAAATCTCACTCATGATTTGCTTTGCTTTATTCCAGTCCCCTTGCTGAGTGGCGTTAAATAATGCGACTTGCTCTGCTGGGAAGACGTTCGCTGCGCCTGCGATCCAGCTTTTTGCACCCCAAAAGAAGAAATCAACGGGCTGATCATCACAGCCACAAACCACATCAAAGTCATCAAAATCAGCTTGCAGCATGCGTAGCGCATGACTAAAGTCGCCGCTGCTTTCTTTTACGCCGACGATATTGGGGTGTTTAGCTAGATGAGCAACAGTATCAAATTCAATGGCAACGCCAACACGATCAGGGAAGTTGTACATAATAATCGGCAGCTCACTAGCATCCGCGACTTTTTCGAAGTGAGCGATGATGCCATCTTGCTCGGGCAAACTATAAGGGGTGGCAGACAGCATCAGGCCGTCATAACCTAAGGCTTTGGCTTGTGCGGCAAGCTCAATAGAGTGATCAGTCGATAAGCTGTTGATACCAGCAATCAGAGTGACTTTATTTTCAGCGCCTTTATTTTTTGCGGCTTCAGCGATAGTGGTTAATACCAGCTCGCGCTCCGCTGCCGAAAACGTATAGTATTCCCCTGTGGTACCGCAAGCGACGATACCTGCTACGCCTTTGTCAATAAAGGCTTCGACCAGTGTCGTTAATTTTTGCGCATCAACGTCACCGTTATTGTCGAAAGGGGTAACGATTGGGACTAAAATTCCATTTATGTTCATGAGACTATCCTTATTGGTGTTGATATTGATGGTGATTTAACGGGTAATGATTCAATGATGAATCGGTTGATTTTTACTTGGTTCATAACCGTTTGATAAGCTGTTTATTGAAAGCGGGCCAGTTGATACGGTTTTGGATCAATCGTATGGTCTTCATCAAAATAATACTCGGCAATCATTTGCGCACTAACGACAGCTTGCGTTAACCCTAAATGCTGATGCCCAAAGCTTAAAAAGACGCGCTCGATTTTGTCGATGACTGGTAAGGAGTCTGCGGTCGATGGACGAAACCCCATCCATGACACGCTATCGCTAGCATCTAACGGCGCTTTTAACATAGGCTGCGCTTGTTGTAATAGCATATGTGCACGCTGCATATTGGCAGGCGCGTCAAGTCCTGCGTACTCCACCGTACCCGCCAAACGTAGGCCGTCTTGCATCGGGGTCATGACAAAGCGTCGATCCAGACTCGATACGGGAATCTGTAAGCGCGCGCCTTCATGAGGTAGCATTAAGTGATAACCACGTTCGGTATCTAAAGGGATGTTGACGCCCGTTAGTTGCTTGGCCAAGGCTTTAGAGTGAGCGCCTGCTGCTAGCAGCACTTTGGACGCTGTCATGTCACCTTGACTGGTGGTCAAATGAATACCATCTGCATCATTGGTCGCTGCAAAGACGCTACAATGTTCAATGACATGACCGCCCAATTGTCTAAAAGTATGGTGAAGCTGATTGATAACGGCTTTTAAATTGGTGATATGTCCTGTATTTGGGAAAAATAACGCTGCTAATTGGTTGTCTTGTAAGGCAGGCTCACGCTCTAATAAATCCTCTTTGCTCAGCAGCTCATTGCTCACATCAATGTCATTGAGACGCTTACCGTGTGCTGTTAGTAGCTCAAGACTACTAGGCTTTTCAACCGTTAATAACGAACCCTTTACTTGTATCCAATCGCCCAATTGCCACTGATCAGCAAAGCCTTGCCACGCTTGGAGGCTATTTTTATTTAAGCTTAACAACGCTTGATGAATCCGCTCAAAGGGCTCAGGGCGCATATTCATGAGCAACTGCATTGCCCAAGGCATCAAACGCGGCAGATAGCGCCAGTCTATGCGCAGCGGTCCAGTCGGATTCAATAGCATGGCGGGTACATGACGGAGCATGCTAGCATCAGCAATGGGGAATACTTGCTCGGTAGCGATATGACCGGCGTTACCTAATGATGCGCCTTGACCCACTTCATTGGCGTCCAGCAGTGCGACCTTTACGCCTCGCGCTTGCAACGTCACCGCAGCCGCTAGACCGATAATGCCGCCTCCAATGATATGTAAGTCGACGTTTAAGGTAGTCATAATTTTTCTCGTTCACGTTCTGTCGATTAAGCGGTTTTAAGAGTGTTTACGCGTTTATCAATAAACCTGTCATTTCATAAGTTAAGCCACTTAATAAGTTAAGCCACTCAATAAATCAGGTCATTTCATAACTAATGCTACGACCTCATTAAGACGGGATGCCCCATTTAAAAGGATCGTCTTCTTGCACAATGAGTGTGGTCTCAGCACAAACATAAGCATGACCACGAATCGTTGGGATAATGGTCTGTGCAGGATAAGCCGTACCAGCTGCATTATTGAGCTTAGTACTAAGATCGGTATTGAACTCAGTATTAAGCTCAGTTGCATGCTGATAACTGCCAGTGAATACGCTGCCGACTATGCCTTGTTGCTGCCAAAATTGTTCAGGTGCTAGACGGTTGTCAGCCGCTAAGCAGGCAAGCTTGGCACTAGTACCGGTACCACAAGGAGAGCGATCGTAAGCTGAACCTGGGCATAAAACGAAGTTTTTACTATCGACTTGGTCATCATCGCTATCGGTAAATAACTCGATGTGGTCAATCTCGCCGCCGTTTTCGCCGGTGATATTAGCAGCGATTAGTGCTTGCTTAATTTGCATGGTTACTTGAGTCAATTTTTTGACATTATTTGCTTGAATGTCTTGTCCATGCTCACTGACTAAAAAGAACCAATTGCCACCCCAAGCGATGTCGCCACGGATAAGACCTAATTCAGGAACGTGAACATCAACTTGTTTTTTATAACGGTAAGAAGGGACGTTTTGTACACTACAGCTGCCATCATCATGTAAGGTGGCTTTAACCAGACCGACAGGAGTCTCTAGCCAGTGCACGCCTGCCGATATCTTTCGTTGATAAGCCAATGAGACGATAACGCCAATCGTGCCGTGCCCGCACATGCCTAAATAACCAGCATTGTTAAAGAAAATAACGCTCGCTGTGGCTTTGGGATTGGTAGCAGGGAAGAGTAACGCACCGACAAGAACATCATTGCCGCGTGGCTCTAAAATGATACTTTGGCGCAGATGATCGAAGTTTTGTTTGAAGTATTGCAGCTTATCTTGAAGAGTGTCGCCGACGAGTTCAGGGAAGCCGTCATAGACCATACGAGTGGGCTCACCGCCCGTATGAGAGTCAATAATTTTAAAATTAAATAATATAGAAGACATGACCGACGCCCTAATTCATCCGTGAAAAAGTTATATTCCGCTTTTTATGCATGAGACCTAATGGTTTTAATTTAACAGCCAATAGTTGGTTGTTACTTGCTGAGGTCTATATATAGAGTGGACTTTTTTAGAGAGAGCGTCTTGCTGTTTTTTCATGGATAAATGCGTATTTCTGCATAGTGGCTCGGTGTACACTAGAGAAGTCTTTGCCTAAAAATTGGTAATAATAGATATACGCGACATAGCCTGCGAGTTATGGATGTTTGGCTGAATGTAAAATTGATATGACAGGGATGAGATGCGATGACTGAGGTAATAACAGATGTAATAGAAGATACCGCGCTTGCTATGCTTACCACGTCATTGCAGCAGAATATGACTGTCTATCGTCCTGACAGTAGTGAGGCTTTTATCGGTAATGTCTCATTGTTACTGCCGCTGCTGAATACTTTGACCAATGTGGTATTTTTTGTGAAAGATGAGCAGGCACGTTATCAGCTGGCAAACAAAACCTTGTTAAAACGCTGTCAGTTGAGTCAGCACGAAGATATCGTAGGGTTTACCACAGAAGAGGTGTTTTCTCATCGACAGAGTAGGGATTATATTTTGCAAGATATGAAGGTATTGCGAGAGGGGAAGTCTATCGTTGATAACTTAGAGCTGCACAGTTACGCATCCGGTCAGTTAGGATGGTGTATTACCAATAAACTGCCTATCTATAATAAGAGCCAACAAGTGGTCGCCATGGTTGGGATTTCAGTCGATATTGATGAAGATAACGAGCGCGTTTTACGTAAACATGCGCGCTTGGCTGAAGTTGCTCAGTTTGTACGAGCGCATCTTGATCAAAAAATAAATATCGCACAATTGGCCGACTTGGCTAATTTGAGCGTGTCGCAGCTAGAGCGTACCTTTAAGGCCGTACTGAATATGTCGCCATTACAGTTTGTGCAAAAGCTGCGCTTGGAGTATGCGGTGAAGTTATTGGCTAGTCATGAGGTGTCAGTGACTCAGATATCGTTGAACTGCGGCTATAGCGATCACAGTGCTTTTAGCCGTCAGTTCAAACAATTCACGGGAATGTCGCCCAGCCAATTTCGTCAAACGCATTTATCATAAAAAATAAAATCAATACCCAACTACCGCCGCATCAACGATACGTGGATCAGAAGAACCGTAAACACCATTTGGAGTCAACATAATCGACTGAGTCGAACCCATGGCTGCTTTTGGACTGACTGTATGACCCATTGATTCAAGCTTTTTAACCGTATCAACATTCAGTGCCTTCTCCACTCGAATCTCATCAGGCAGCCATTGATCATGAATACGCGGTGCATGAGTGGCCTCAGCGATATTCATATCATGATCAATCACGTTCGAGATGATTTGGGTAACGGTGGTGATGATGCGGCTCCCACCGGGGCTACCCGTGACGATATAAGGTTTACTGTCTTTAAATACCAGTGTCGGGCTCATCGAGGATAGCGGGCGTTTATTTGCTTCAACGGCATTTGCTTCACCGCCTAATAAGCCATAACCATTCGGCACACCGGGCTTGGCAGAAAAATCATCCATTTCATTGTTGAGTAAAATTCCCGTACCTTCAGCGACAAGGCCAGTGCCGTAAGAGAAGTTCAGCGTATAAGTATTGGCTATCGCATTACCGTCTTTATCCACGATAGAGAAATGCGTGGTCTGATCGCTCTCGTAGGGCAGAGGGTTGTTGGCTTTGATGGTAGATGCTGGTGTGGCTTTGTCTGGATTGATTAAAGTGCGCAGTTTATCCGCATAAGCCTCTGAGGTTAAGCCGCTGGCAGGCACATCGATAAAGTCAGAATCACCTAAATACTCTGCGCGATCCGCATAAGCCAACTGCATGGCTTCTGCCATTAGGTGAATGGTTTGCGCGCTGTTTTGACCATAGTCTTTTAGCGGATAACCTTCTAAGATATTTAAGATTTGCACGATATGGATACCACCAGAGGACGGCGGCGGCATCGAGACAATCTCATAACCACGATAATCGCCTTTAACTGGCTCGCGAGCGATGGCTTCATAGTTGGCCAAATCCTGTAAGCTCATGCTACCGCCAGCCTCATTGACCGCTTTGACCAACTTACTCGCGGTTTCCCCTTTATAAAATCCATCTGCACCTTTTACGGCAATCAGCTTAAGTGATTTTGCCAATTCAGGCTGTTTTAAACGCTCACCGGGTTGATAGGCGCTACCGTCAGGTTTAAAGAATATCTTTTTGGTGCTTGGCCATTTTTGTAAACGATCGCTCAAGGCGGTGAGCGACTCGGACAAGCCAGCCGTGACTTCTATACCGTCCTCAGCCAGTGCAATCGCAGGTGCCATCACTTGCCCGCGACTCATGGTGCCGTGATCTTCTAACGCTTTAAGCAATCCTGCGACCGTCCCTGGCACACCGATGGCTAAACCATGATAACGAGACAAGTCGCTGACTGCGTTACCATCTTCATCAAGATACATATCACGCGAGGCGCTACTCGGCGCTTTTTCACGGTAATCGAGTGCCACCGTTTTGCCTTGCTTGGCATCATAAATCATCATAAAACCACCACCACCGATATTCCCAGCACGCGGCAAAGTCACTGCTAAGGCAAAGCCAACCGCGACCCCAGCATCAACGGCATTACCACCGTCTTTTAAAATCTTGAGTCCAATATCAGAGGCGAGGGCTTCTTGGGTGGCGACCATACCGTTCTTTGCCCAAACCGGATGATGAATCGCATCTTCAGAATAGATGGCTTGATCGGCATTGGCATTGTTCATCGTGGAAGTAAGCGTATTGATTTTGGCTCGTGTAACACGTTTGGTTTCAGACAACACAGTAGGATTATCAGCCATAATAGCGAGATTGATGGCGCTGGTATTAATCGATGTTGGGTTGATGGTAGTTGATTGATTGGTGGTTGGCTCAGCCGCATGAGCAGATAGCGATACTAAAAACGTACTGCTGATTAATAGAATAGCGGTTTTAATTTTTGCTCTGTTTTTAAGGTTATTTTGAGAAGCGTTAATTTCATCTTTTGATATTGGATGTTGCATTGTAAATTCCTTTTTGAGCAAGTGATGATGCTGGGTCTGTAAAAATAAGACTGTAAAAATAAAGAGGCTTGAATGTTAAGGCGTGTCCTCATTGACATAATAATTGGCGCCACGTTTGCTAGATAAACAGTCCTATCAAAAATGCTGAAAATTTTTAAGAAATACGTTCTAATCTTACTAAATTGTAACTCATTGTGATATAAATAATAGTGCTAGAATTTATTCATTATTGTCTGTCTATTTATAAGAAGAAATTACTATGTCATCCAACCACACTCATAAACGCGACCAACAGCGTCACTCTGGCATGACTCATCATCAGTCATCTGCCCATAACCATAACAAGCATTCATATCAGTCGCGCAAATTAACCTCTATTGCAGGCTGCGCATTACTGCTTGGCAGTACGTTTGGGTTGGCAGGTTGTCAATCAAGCCCTGCGCTATCATCGTCTACGGCATCAAAAAGTATGATGGATTTTAGTACCGCTGATAGCGCGCAGAGCAAAGCCCAAGGCCGCGCATTTAATGCCAGCCGCACTGCCAAATCTGAGCGTTATCAACAATTATTTGACCAAGAAAAATATCCCAATACCGACAATCAAGCCAAATCACATTTACTGGCGGCTATTCGTCAGCATCTGGCAACAGAGCATGTGGCAGTCGCGCAAGCCAATTATCAAGCCGCACCTTTCATTGATCCAGATAGCATTGATGCAGGCTCTAGTAGCTTACTTAGAACGATTATAGAAGCCTATGCTTATGAGCCTGATGGCGATTATGGTGAAAGTAATTATGATGAAAGTGATCATGAGGACAGGCAAACTGAGGCTATGGCAGAGTTAGTAGCGGTAAGTATAGAGTCGAATAAATGCAATAAAGATGATGACGATGACGCTTATGAAGTCTGTGTTGTAGAGGATATTAACTACGATGAAGACGGCTATGATGAAGACAGTTACAGCGAATATGGCTACAATCGAGAGGGTTACGACAGAGATGGCTATAATGAATATGGCAATGTAGAGGGTGGTATTCTCTCAGGGGTCTCGAACTTAAAGTCTAAAAATCTGTTAAAAAACTATGAAGCCATACAGATGGCCAAACAAAAATCAGAGGCTGTAGAAGGTAGCCAATCATCAACGCCATCTACGGGCGTCATTGGTCAAATGCTGAGTATGTTCCATCGCACGCCTGAACAGATAGCCGCGTCAAATGCTTATCAATATCAAAATTTAACGTTTAATAGTGTCAGTCAGTACAAACCCAAACAACGACAACTGCAAAGCGTTTATAGCTATGATTATGTGACTCCGACGATTGCCTCATCCGTACAGATACCGCTAGCGTTCGATTTTAACCATAGTACAGTTACGGTAGACCCATCAGCAATCATGCCTATCGTGGCATTGGTTAATCCTGAAAACACCCCTTTACCTAACCAAATGACCTCACATACCGTCAGTTTTGGATTGCCAGAGAGTATTACCGCGCAGCTACCGCCAGCAGTGCTGTATGATGCCACCATCGCTGCCATACAGAGCAGCATGGCAGAGCTTGCGCCCGAGCACTTTAGCGCGGTAGATATTCGCAGTGATGCCTTTGCCAAAGAAGTCGGGGCGAGCCGTGCGGTAAAAGTCTATTTTGGCAGTAAGAAAAGCGGTGAGATGATCGGCAAAACCCTAAAATACATGACAAAGTCGCTACAGGATTATGTCGATGCCAATCCACAGAAATATCCTGATGGCGCTATGCTAAAAACCGCGCTGGCGAAAGTTCAGCTATACAATAAAGGCTATCAAAGTGCGGATGTGGGCTCGCTTTTGCAGCTAATTGAAGCCATTGGTCCGATCTCTTTTAATCAGATAAATTACTATTATTTAGACAGTGCCGATCGCCTGCTTGCCAAGCAGCAGCGGATAAATATCGGCGGCGATTTGATGGGCTCTACGACCAGCGTACTAAACCAAATACGCTATGATAAAAGCAGCTTTAATAACCATGCACTAACGCCTTTATTGGCTGAGTCTTTTGGTGCAAATGCTAAAGCGGCTATCGATGGCAATGCATGGATGGCAGAGCAACGCCAACAAAAAGACAGGCTGCAAACGGCACGTTATGCCCGCTATGATTATAGTGGTCGCAGTGGTAGTTACGATGACTACGATAACTACAATGATGACGACTATGGTAGCGATTATGCGGATGGTGATAGCAGCGATGAGGCAGCAGAATATGACAGTGTTGATCGTCAAGATGATAATGATATCGAAGACGATGCCGCAGATGATGCTGACAACAGGGTAGACGATCAATAACGCTATCTTGTCATGTTCAAGCCCATATTTATTAAGGATAAAAAATGAGAACAGTATATAAAATCATTGCAAATCATCTTCCGTCAGCGAGCACTGCGTCCGTTTTTAATGGCAATCATTTATTTGTTGGTGCATTGGTAACAGGGGCATTATTATTAACGGGTTGCCAATCTACCAGTCTTGACCAATCTAACGCGATGACTGCCAAGCAAACGCCAGTGGCAGCCAAGACAGCATTGGCGATGGCGTTACAAAAAAAGCGCCGCCAGTCTTTTAGTTACCATAGCAATCTGGAGATTAGTAACGAGCAGCAGTTTAATAATATAAATACTAAAATAAATGCCAAAGCGCCAGTCGCCTCAGGCTATATCGATGAATACTGCGAAGACACACACGATCAAGCATATGCCGCCTTACTTACTCAAGCAGAAGCGCAAAATAAAGATATTTTGGCGGCGGATTATGATGCTGAGCGAACGACGCTGAAAGACCGTTACCTTGAGTGTACAGATGCCTATGAGGCATGGGTAGATAGCAATTATGATAGTGAGATCACCGTGCCAGCGTCTTACCAACAGTTATTTGACAATTATGATGACCGAACGACAGCGCAAGATATCAAAAAGGCAAAGCTGCTAGATGCTTATGTGCTAAAGCCCTTGTCTATCAATGCACAAGGCGTCTATCAGCCAATGGCTGGTAAGGCGACAATGCTAGCGAGCATGCAGTATCAAGCACGTAATCATCAAAGCAGTGTCAATCAGCCTATTTATCTAGATTTGAAAAATGGCAATATCTATCTATGGGCAGATAATTTTGCGATGTTTAATTCAGAAATGTTAGACGATAAGCTCGGCACAAAGTGGCGCAACAAATGGCTAAAGCTAGCCATTAATGATGGCACCTTACCCAAAGGCTTTGGCAGTGAGTTGATAAAAAGCCATTTTGCAGCGTTAGATACCACATTTGATGCGGCACCTGTTAGCCAGTTTGATTATGTCGCCCCTAATACGCTAGCTTCGCTCTCTCCCAAGTTACCCGCGCATCAGCTACCAGCAATGCTGGCAAGTAACCAAGTTATTCGCCGTGTACAAAGCGCTGAGAGTTATGAGCAGTTTTATCAAGATTATATGCGCATCGTTTACGAGCGGATTAGTCAGCGATATCCAGAGCTAATCAAAGAAAGTGAGCCTTACGAGGTAAGCACCACAGGTGCTGATAAATTTACCAGTAAAGCGTTAGTGCAGCAGATGCTAGCAATGATAAAGAGTGGCATGGATAGTGGCAGTGAGACAGTAGAGGAAACAATGGCAGAGGCAAAGGAAAAGACGGCAGAAAGTGCAATGCTAGAGAAAGCAGAGACGCAGCAGTTGTATGGCTTTGATAAGCGTGGTCAGCTCAAATGGCAGCATCTGCGTAGTGAGCTTCCGAGCGAGACTGCTTCCAATAAAAACATGGTCATAGATGTTTTGCAGCAATACTCCGCTATAAGCGCTACAGACATGGCATTTCCGAACTTACCAAGTAATGTGCAAGTTCCCAATGCCAGTAATAGTATTGATGTGCGCGAGTATGGTAGCGAGTTGATGCAGTATTATCGTGATGGCAATGGTACGGCAATGGGTAAGATGATGTTTAGTGTCATGCCAATGGCTAAAGAGAAGTTTGGGGCGATTGAATAATTCAGTACGGCGCCAGAAAGATCTTTAAAATGACAGGTTTATTTGAATCTAAATATCTGGAACCAAAAAGCGCACCGTTTATACGATGCGCTTTTTTATGTGTTCATAATCAGTCTTATAGGACATTCAGTATGAATGAAAAATAGCCTATTAATGACGAATTACATGCCTTGATGGGGTTTGCCATGCATTTTACCGTGCTCTGAGCCTTTATGACCTTTCGCCATTTTTTCAGCTTTTAATGTAGCAAGTTTTGCGCGTTGCTCAGCAGTCAATACTTGAGAGATAGCATGTTGAGTCTGTACTCGCTCAGTGAAGCGCTGCTTGGTTTTAGCCGCTTGCTGGTCAGCTAAGCGATTAACTGCGGCTGTATTTAGAGTGCTACTATTAGTCAATGCTTGCATCTGTTGCTGCATTTGCGCCCGTTCCAATTTGTTTTTTGTACGGTCAGCTTTACGATCGCCGTGTTGTGCTTGCATGATGGCTTTGACTTGCGCTTGTTGCGTTGCTGTTAGATCTAGTTGCGACATTGGACCTCTCATGCCGTCTTTTTTCATACCACCTTTTTTCATACCATCTTTATGCTGCATTTTGCTGGTCGTTGGTGTGGTATCAGTGGTTGCATTAACACTGGTACAAGCCGTTACGGTGAAAATGCTAGACATTGCTAATACTGAGCCCATTAATAATTTTTTCATCATCGTTACCTTATTTAGGGTGCATACGTTATTGGTTGCGAAAAAGTCAGTTTTTATCTGATCAGCTTATGAATGCTAAGTGTCCCGGATAGCCACTATCCATCACAGCTTGTTATCAGTATTTGTCGCTGATAGACGCTATATTACGACAGTTAAAGGTTACGAACATTTATGAAGTATTAAGAAAGGTAACGTTTATAGCGAATCGATAAGCAATTGACTGATAATATGGCTCATAAAGCGATCCAACGCTCAAGGAGAAAGATGTGCCACACATACTACTAGGCGATGATGACGAAGAGTTGACCCAGTTATTACAAGAATACTTGCACAATCATGGGGTGACATGCGACTGCGTTCACGATGGTGAGGGCTGTCATACAGAAACTCAAGACCGCGAGCAATAATGTGCTGAATGGCGCTGCTGCTTACGATTTGCTGGTGTTAGATATTATGATGCCAAAAATCGATGGATTGAGTGTCTTGCGTCAATTACCCAATATCAGTGATATCCCTGTCATCATGCTGACCGCAAAAGGGGAGGAAATTGATCGTATTATTGGGCTTGAACTTGGTGCTGATGACTATATTACCAAACCCTGCAATCCTAGAGAGCTGCTGGCACGTATCAATGCCGTCATCAAACGCACCAGCGCAGCGATATCAGAGCATACGCCGCTACCAGAGAGCCGTTTGCATCTGGATCAAAACCAGCGGCTTTGTCAGATAGATGGCATAGAACTACAAGTGACGGGGACAGAATTTGATTTGTTGGTTGCGCTACTGAAACAAAAAGGTGAGGTGGTGAGCAAAGCGTGGCTGTCAGAGCATGTTTTACAACGTGAATTACAACCCTTCGACCGTAGCCTTGATGTGCATGTCTCGCGACTCCGCAAAAAACTCCAACCTTTTCATGATGAGCCGATCAAAGCGGTTCGTGGTAAAGGTTATCAGCTGGTATTGTAATGATGGACTCATCGATGAACGCTTCCAAGAAAGCTGTTAACCATAAAACGCTTAAGCAAACACCAAAGTTTAAAGTGCGAATCACACTATTTTGGCGTTTGTTTCTAAGTCTATTATTAACAATTATCATCACCTCTATTTTATCGATCATGGTGGAGCGTTGGCTGGTCGAAAAAGCACTAACAGCTCGCATGAACGTACAAATTGATAGTTTATTGATTAAGCGTCAAGAGATGGTTGAGGCATTAAGAGCGGGTGATTTAAGTACAGTTAAGCAGATGTATCGTCAGGACCGTCAACTCATGAATCAGATAAGAGTTTACGATGAAGAAGGGGCGATTATATTTCCGCGTTATCGCAATAGAGATGAGCGTAGGCAAAAAGGTATGCAGGGTAGTCGGCGTGAAGTAGGGCAACTATCAATGCAACCATCAATGCAATCAATGGCAGCTCAGCCCAATGTGGACAATAACAGGGCTAATAGTCACGATAATAATAATAAAATGTCGAATGATAAGTCGTCATTCTTAAACCATATTCTGCAACCGATGATGCCAAATAGCGCTACGCTAGCTGATTTCGACAGTCGCCCTGAGCTGGCTGATGTGACGGTCGTCTTACCAGATGAGCAGTCTGTCATTATACAATTACGTCCGCATTTGCGTTTTGCTGATGTTATGGCACTGCAACGTGGCAATTTTCCCATACGTTTGCTATTTATTCTCGTTTTTAGCGTCTTGGTTTGTATTTGGCTGAGCCGTACAATGACTCAACGCATTCGCCGTGTACAAAATACCGTACACCGTATGATTGATAGCGATTATCAGACCCACCCAGACCTATCAAAAATGGGAGATGATGAGCTTGGTTTACTCGCAAAAGACGTGGCTAAACTATCAAAATGGTTGGCTGAGAGTGAGCTGGCACGCAAACAGATGCTCAGTGATATCTCGCACGAGCTACGATCGCCACTGGCGCGACTTGATGTGGCGACTGAGCTGACTCGCGACTTTGCACCGAATGCCAGTCGTTATCTCGACCGTATCGATAAAGAGTCGGCACGGATGAATGAGCTAATTGAGCAAATCATTCATATTCAATCTCTACAAATGCAGCAATATACCATCGACAATATAGAAAACGAAGTGGTTGATATTTCTGACATCATCAGTGAAATTGGACAAGACGTTTGTTTTGAGTTTCAGCATAAAAACGTGCGTTGGCATTGGCAGCCGAGTCATGCATTGGTGGCAGACGCTTCATCTACCACTGATTCAACAACGCCTTGGACAGTGCTTGGCAATCAAGAACAGCTACATAGCGCGCTTGAAAATGTCATTCGTAATGCTTTTATGCATACTGCCTCCGATTCAACAGTAATTGCTGATATTAAAGAAGTGGAGATGGAGGATAAGAAACCCGCGATTCAAATCAGCATAATGGACGAGGGCGGCGGCGTCGCGGATAAAGATGTAGAGCGTATTTTTCAGCCCTTTGTACGGCTTGATTCGGCTCGTCATCGTGAAACAGGTGGCTATGGTTTGGGATTGGCAATTGTCCATGCGGTTGTGATGGCGCATAAGGGTCAGATTCATGTCTACAATCGCCAAGATGGCTTACAAGGACTGGTGGTACAGATAATTTTGCCTATTAAATAGATACCCTTTAAACACAAGGAGCTGACATAAATAAGCGTTACGTCAAATTGCCTTTATGAAGATAACTCGTTGTCAATTCATTAAAGCATAGTGGTTTGCAGTGCCCTGACTGAATGTTTGATATGCTTTGGTTATTTATTGAAGAAATCGATATACAGGTTTGTTTTTAATGAGTATTCTAATCATCATGATACTACCAAATTCATTCACTCGTCCTCTCAATGCTTGGGTCACCATTTTTGTGGTTGCCTTGCACGGTGCCACCGTATGGGCAATGATATCTATCGATACCCCGAAACCTCCCGAAATAAAAAATAAACCAGAGACCATTCAACTAGAGCTAATCACATTAGCGTCACCTCCTACTAATACGCCAAGTACAGAACCTCGATCCAAACCTGTCTCAGAAAAAAAAACCGTCTCTGAGACTCAACCAATCAAACCATTAGAAAAAGTAGTAGCATCTGCTCAGACGTCATCAGCTGCAACATTAAAAACTGAAACAAAAGAAGCGCCAATACCTTCAACAACAAATACTGACGTGGCTAAAAAACCACCCAATTTAGAAAGTAATCCTGAAAAGTTTCTCGAAAATCCCTCATCAGCGTCACCATTGACGACAGTAGAATCAAGAAAAATATCGAATGTATCAAATGAATCAGACGACACAGAGCAAGATCTATCGGCGATGATTCGAGCTGTGACAGCGCAGTTCAACCGTGATCAAGCCAGACAGAAACGTGCACTAGGAAAACAAACCAACCGAAAGCTCGCCGAACAAGAGCAATGGCGCATACAAGCAGCCAATGAAGCAATTGCCAACATGCTGAAGTTAGCCGCTGCCCAAGCCGAAAAGCAAGTCACTGATCAGGCCGCTATAGATGAGAAGGCTGATAAAAATAGTAAGGTTAATAAAAGTGACGAGACTGCCCCGTTTTTGGCAGATTATGGCAGCTGGCTCGATAAGCACGAACCGACGACTAGCTTACCATTGCTAATATGGCGTAGCATTGATACTGAGCTCGGTGATGTATTTATCGTCATGCTAGAGTTGCATGTCAATAAAGAAGGCTATATTACTGAGGTGCAACTGCTTGAACCCTCAGGCAGTCCAATAATCGATGCAATGGCAACCACGCAAGTTAGGACAGGGCAACTCAATCCACTGCAAAAAGACGGTAAGACAGTTGATGCAATTGTGCCGATGTCATTGGTATATGAGAGACCGACATTTAACAAGTAACATAGAATTTGTAAGGTCTTTCGCCGATGATAATGACAGCAGCTGTTTTTAAATGAACAACACGGTCTATCATCAGATCAATATAAAAAAACGGCAAGTGTAACATCCAGCTGGTATAAGTTTTCCTCACTTGCTGTGTGCTTGGCACTTCAGAGTCTTAGAAAAAATCATCCCAGCAGTATGGTATTTTTTTAAAGTGAATCTACTATAATTACGTTAAGATAGTCACGTCAAGATAATTACGTTAAGGAAGATGTATGGATCTTATGGATTATTGGCAATACACAGATATTATTACCAAGGCTTTATTTTTTGCGCTTTTGGCGTTATCGGTTGCCTCTTGGGTCACAGGGATTTTGCGGCTGTATTATAGTCGCCAACTGGCCAAAACTGTCGCGGCTGATTTAGCGCAGCAATTACAAAAACAAGTACCGCCTAGTTTGCAAGCCAGTGCAGAGGAGCGCAGATTGATGACCGAGCAGACTTTATTGCAACTGATTGGTCGTTATCGACATCGGAGTGAGCAAGGATTGCCGCTACTAGGTACGACTGCCGCTATTGCGCCCTTTATTGGATTATTTGGCACGGTATGGGGTATATTTCATGCGCTACGCAGTATCGGTATGAGCGGGCAGGCAGGGCTTGCGCAAGTGGCAGGTCCAGTAGGTGAGGCGCTTATCATGACGGGGCTTGGTCTTGCCGTTGCGATTCCTGCTGTGATTTTTTATAACATTATTGCGCGTATGAATCGTCGAACGTTATTCTTAGCCAATGATATCGCTCATGGTCTCTTAGGTGCATCGATGCGTCCAGCAGTGACGACAGATAAAACGAATACAAATGTTTAGATCCTTGCAATTTATTGGCTATAAAAAAGGAGACACGCATGGCGTTTCATCTAGGAGATGATGACACTCAAGGTTTGAGCGAGATGAACCTGATACCGCTCATCGATATCATGCTGGTGCTGATGATTATCTTTTTAGTGACGGCGACAGTGATGAACCCAACTGTGCCATTGGATCTGCCCAAGACCAGTGCTACGATTAATGATTTGCCTGATAACATATTACAAATCAGTATCAATCAAGATAATGAGCTGTTTTGGGATGAAGAGTCGCTGTCATTGCCGCAACTACAGACACGGTTTGCGCAAGCAGCAAGTGATGGGCTAGATCTTAGTATTCATCTGCGCGCAGACAAAGACACTCGCTACGATATGGTGGCGCAAGTCTTGGCTGCTGCGAGCAATGCAGGTCTCACTAAAGTAGCTTTCGTCAATGAGTAAGCTTTTGGAATATCACCGTAAAAAATACGCCCTACCATCAAGAAGATGCTAGGGCATATCATCAATCAGCACATGAATACATTTAGCTATTTCAAACTTCACAATCTAAATGATGACACGCCCTAGGGTTTATTTTTTGAATCAGCTTAAAAGGAAGAAAACGGCAATCATCTAAAATGCCCGTTCAAAAAACCACCACAGTGCCACTAAAATGCTAATCAGCGAACCGATATAAAATATAATCCATTTATAAAATTGTGTGTGACGTAATAGTAGCGCTATTGGAAACACCAAAGCGATAAATACCAACTGTCCCATCTCAATGCCTACGTTGAAACTCAACAACGCTAATACACGTGCACTGGTAGCAAGTGGCAAGTCTACCAATACATTGGCAAAACCAAAACCGTGAATCAGTCCAAAAACAAAGGCCAGATAGACTGCTCGTACCCGTAGTAATGGCACGACATTATTGAGCGCGGCAAAGGCAATAGACAGTGCAATCAAAGATTCGATAAAGCGTGGCGGTATGCTAACGATTTGTAGTGCCGCCAAGCTAAGTGTAATGGAGTGAGCGAGTGTGAACGAAGTCGCAATCCAAAACACTTCAAGCAGCGCCGCTTTTGGCTTAGTGACAGCAATCAATTGTTTCTGTTTGCGCACGTACACCGCAGGAATGAGCAGTACAAATAAGAATAGCAGATGATCCCAACCAATTAGCAAGTGGTGTATACCGCTTTTGAGAAAATTAGTCGCGGTAGACATCCAGCCAGTATTTGCCTGCGCTCCTAATGGGCTTTGACCTACTGCTAGCACTTGTAGGGCGGTGTCATCATTAGCCTGAGTCAGAATCAATCGGTGGTTGGCATCGATACCTGCCAATATTTGATAATCAAGATTATCAATCGGCTGAGCACAGCTTAAGGCAAAATTGCTATATAAGTAATTAAATCCGCCACGTGTATTAATGGCCAATGGCGCAAATTTTGTAATTTGACACGCTTGTGCGTTACTTTCTAGTTTTATTTTGGATTGAATCAATTGCTCTATCAGCGATGTCTGTGACTTTACTTCTGCCCAACTGACTTGACTGTCTTTGTTTGGATCTATATCAATCAGCAACGCTAAGTCGCGCAGTGAAAGCTCATATTCTGTATCATATTTACTCTCTGCCGTACTCTCAGAGTCGCTTAGATTGAGGTTTAAGTAGGCGGTACTAGACTCATGCGCTTGTGCCACTGAACACGTCAGCGCCAGTAACAGCAGCGTCAGGTAACGATAAGTATGACTTCCAATAAGTCTGCGAAGCGCATTCATAAAAGCTTCTCCTTATTCATACCTTGCGTGTTTACAGTTTGCATGCTTACGGTTTGCATGCTTACGGTTTGCGTGCTTTTGGCTTGAGTGTTGGACGTTTGCGTAGTGGCAACTTGGCAATTTAGACAATCACTGATTTTACCTGAGCGTAGCGCTTGCTCTAGTGCAGGATATTCGAATTTCGTGTCTGTCATAAATTGGCGTATTAGCTTGATGTCTTTTTGGCTGCCAGCTTTGATAGCTGCGCTCGCATAGAGCACGATATCAGCCGTTTCACGCTGCTGTTGCCAATTATCTTGAGCCAATTTTAGTGCTGAGTCTACTTGATTGGCCAGCAAAGCATAAGTCGCTTGTTCGCGCATGTGCGCATTTTCTTTACGTATCTGCCATACCTCAATGCGCTCTTTCATCAAGGCCAAGTTTTTCTGTGCTTGAGGGTCGCCTAATTCCATTTGAGCAGTGATAAGGCGTAGTAGCAAGGCGTCTTTATCCGTATGCGCTTGGAGCATATCGCGCACCTTTTCATACTCACCGATACTCAATAGCCAGTCAGCGCGAGCCATCAGCGCCGGTACGGTTTGATCGTCCATCACACTAAAAATCTGATTGGTAAGCGAAGTATCTTGGCTACGTAATGCGGCATCTGCTTGCATCAAGTATATCCAGCGAGCAGTTGATGCATCTAACCCAGGTGCGATCGCCGCCAGCCCACTGAGTGTCTGTTTTGCCTGTTCAAGCTGCCCAGTCATGCTCTGTATCTGAGCCTGACAAGCCAACTCATAAACACGCAATTCAGGATCATCAAGTTTGTTGCAGTAGCTCAAAGCGTCTTTAAACTGACCTTGGACGACTAGTAAAGAAGAAAGAGTCAATAAAGCATCTGGATGAGTCTCTTCTTGTTCTAATATCTGCGTTAATAACGCTTTTGCTTGAGCAAATTTATGATCTGACTGCAATGCTCGTGCTCGTAGCATTAGTGTATCTATACTCTGATCTGTGCTCTGATCTAACTGCGCGCGTGCCTGACCCAATGCTCTAGGATCGCCTTGTAGATAAGCGCGCTCTAGTAATTGACTGGTTTGTGCTGGGGTATTTGTGTGTGTGTCAGTTCGAAAGTCAGCAGCGTTTAGATAGCGCGGCGCTGGGGAATCTGTAGGCAGGGTCGCTAGAATTTGTTGATCGTCTTTTGGTATAAAGGGGGCAGCGTGAAGCAGTTGGCTGCTGAGAGGTAATAACAGTAATAATCCGATAGGGAATTTAATCCAATGCATAAAATATCTCGGCTCAAAACATAAAGAAACACCCAATCAGTAAACTGATTAGGTGCTTGGATAACTTCAGGTCAAACTACAGCGAGGCATTGGCGCCTGATACTGCGACAGGTTCTGCCAAATTGGCTTCAGGCAGCATCACCCGATCAATATCTTGAGGCTCATCAGTGTCGACATTATTACTAGCATCAATCACAGCAGAGGTATTATTAACAGCTAACTTCGCTTTCGCTTGGTCTGCCGCAACAGCATTATCAACCTGATTTGACGAGTCAAAGTCATTGTTGTCATTATCATTGAAACAACCAGAAAGTGCAGCTGATCCAGTGATCAATACGGCTAACATTATATAGCGCATAGTATTTCTCCTTGGGTTAGATTCAGCTTATCGGCTACCTGGGGTTGGGGTGGTTAGATAAGGGAATACTGAGTCAAATTCGGTCGCAGGTTTTAGCGCACCATCAGTGAATAGACCTTTACCGGCTTTAGCATCCTCAGGCACACAAGTGACGTCTGCAGGCAATCCAGCATGACATAAAGCACCCATAGACACTCTCAACGCAATGTCAGTGACATCATCACCAGGACGTCTACCGTTTGGAAAACCTGCCACATCTTTAGCATTAGCACTTGGGCGACCATCGTTCTGACCTGGAATAATACTAATCACACCCAAATCATTTTGATTGGCAGCTGCAACAGCAGGCGTGCTAGTGTTAAGTCGTAACATATCTGCCGGCACTTGTTTTGGATTAGCAGGTTTGTTGATAGTAGGAACACCCGTTAAAAAGGCAGTGATTAAATCTTGACGAGGGAAGTTCGTTGGCGCTACTGCACCCGCATCTCCATACAAAGTTTCAATCAATGCTGGAAGCGTGGGGTACTGGACGTAGGGAGCAAATTTCGCTAAATCGTCTTTTGGCTCTGACGCATTGAATTTATCTTTATCTTTAAGTCCAATAACCACTTCATTGACTAATGGCATACCTAGTCGTGACACTTGCGTCCATGCACCGCCTTTTTTGGCCGTTGTGCTGATACCAGAAGCAGGATTGCCATTTACCAAGGTTGCTTGACGCACGCTAGCCGTTGTCCAAGCACCGATGACAGGATCGTTACCAGTCGCGTTGACTAAGCAAGCTTTAGGGACTTCCATGGCAATAGAAGTAATGTTTTTATCTGCCAGAATGTTAGTACCACCATTACGTGCACCTAATGGGTTTAGGTTGATTAAATCAAACACTCTACCCAAGTCGATTGCAAAGCTCTCAGCACGTTGACCAACGAATACTTTACCAGTACCACAGCTACCCAAGTTTAACGGTTTAATGAAGCTGCGTGCATAGGTAGGGTAGTCAGCAAACGATTTGGTACCGATATAGTCAAATGGTTTTTTGAAATTGCCCAAATCAGTGCGTGAGCCACTACGGCGATCGCCTTTGACCATCGTGACGTCATAGCTCTCACTGGTTTGTACGTTAGCAGCAACCGAAGCATCACCAGCGTTGGACAAAGGAATGGCGACCTTTGCTGTCGATGGGTTGCCATCTGAGTCGATTTCGATACTGTTTAAGTTTTGGGTAAAGTCAAACTGGAAGGTAATATCTTCGACAGCATCGCCGTTGTTATCGATATGGATTTCATACAAGGCATCGTCGTCTAATGCGAAGTAATTAGGTCCACCGTAAGCGTCTTGTAGCGGTAGATAGTTGGCAATAATCGTGACGTAATCGGCTCGATTATTTTCATAACTATTGAACATATAAAAGTCAGTGGCATCGACTTTAGGGGTTTTGGTAATTGAAGGGGCTTCACGGTGACTAGAGGCGACGGCGCTTGCGCTAACGCATAGAGTCATGGCGGCTATTAGAGCCTTTGTGGTGTGTTTCATACGGATCCTTGTAGAAAAACTTAAGTGATAGAGGCTGTGAAAATTTTATAGCATATGAACTTTGATGAATTCAATTAAATTCTAAAGTTTGATTAATTAAATTAAATAGTGTCCTTACCAAGTTCATTTAAACTATACACTGAATTAGCTCAAATTATTAGAACTTTTATCGGTTTTATCATACCAGTCGTCGGTTTTTTACAAAAAACTGTTTTGAAAACAATATCAAAGCAGTTGTACTAAAGTCAGTAACTATCGCCTATAATCAGTTCAAAATCAAGAGGGTGTATTAAAATAAGAAGGTTTAATCAGTGAAAAATAATATCGATACATCACGCACTGCTGATATCAATTTTTCTTGCTTGCTATGCCTGCGCAGACAGAGGCTTCGAAAATCAATCCCAGCAATGCTATGTTCTTTTTAAGCTGTGTTCTTTTTACATCAAATCGACTATAGAACCTATTTTGCAACGTGCTTATCCTTTCAATAACGGGTTCGTGATTTATTGAGGCTTAGGGGCATCGGGTTGCATCATAGGGTCAGCATCTGCAAAGGCTTTTAGCGTGCGGCAGTGGGCATCAATAGCGACGACGTTGGGATAAGCACTGAGGTCTACTTTAAAACGGCGAGCAGAAGAAACCTGCGGAATCAAATAGCAATCTGCAAACGTAGGGCTGTCACCATAGCAGAATTGTCCGCGATGATTATCCGCTGCCAAACGTGTTTCTAAAGCGGCAAATCCTTCACTGATCCAGCGATTGCACCATGCAATGACATTTTTTTTGTCTACTGATAACTCATTACGTAAATATTGTAAGATACGGCGATTGTTAAGCGGATGAATGTCGCAACCAATCATGGCGCTCAACGCGCGCACATGCATACGTCCAGCAGCATCTTTAGGCAATAATGGCTGCTCAGGGTAGACGTCTTCTAACCACTCCAAGATAGCTGGACTTTGGTATAATAGTAAGTCATCGGCTTGTAATACTGGCACCAATCCTTGCGGGTTAATCGCTTTAAAGGCAGTCTCTAACTGCTCATCTTGTGCCAAATTGATTGCGATATCGTCGTAATCTAAACCTTTTAGGTTCATAGCGATACGAGTACGGTAAGAAGTGCTGCTACGAAAGTAGCCATAAAGTGTCATCATTGTTAATTCCTTTTATTATGATATGTTGTGAATGTTCAACACGTCCTAAAACAAGCGTGATGATGCTAAATCTTCATCCCGACTTTAAATTGACATTTAACTAAGTAAATTATTCATTGAGCAAATCATGCCAGCAGCCAAAACCCTTTTAGATAGTTCTGTCACCAGTAAAAACCAAAGTGGCGTCCAGTCGCTTGAGATTGGGCTATCGATTCTAGATGTGCTGATCGATCGCAATGAGCCTATGATGCTAAAGGATATCGCTGAAGCCATGCAAATGCATCCGGCGAAGTGTCATCGCTATTTAGTCAGCCTCATTCGTAAAGACTATGCTCGTAAGCTCGATGATGGTCGCTATGGTCTTGGCGATAGAGTGAATACATTGGCATCATTAGGACATACTGGATTCAACCAAAACAATCTTTTGGCACGTCTCACGCAGGTGGCTAATGAGATTAAAGACACCCTAAGTTGCGGGGTACAAATCGCCAAATGGTTTAGTGAAGGCCCTATTATCATTCAGTCGGTTGAGCCAGACAGTCCAATCAGTATCATTACTCGCATCGGTTCACGTATGCCACTGACGACATCGGCGACAGGGCAGTTATTTGCCAGTTATCAACCTGATGTTGTCATTCAGCCATTGGTTAAGGCCGAATGGCACACGAGTGATGCTGCAGCAGAGATGTCAGAGAAGTGGCAACATTTTACTCAACTGCAAGCCAAAATTCGTACTCAAGGCTATGCAACAGTGACGGGCGATATGCTCATGGGCATTAATGCCATTACGATTCCTGTTATCTTACCGCAGCTTGCCAGTAGCGCTGCTAATTCATCTGCGATTAATGACAAAATTGCTAGTGAAGCGCTACCGTTAGAATACGCCATTACTATCATTGGAACCACAGAGCAGTTACCGATGAGTGAGCAACATAACGTGGTTGAGCAAATACTGGCGATAGCACAGCGTTATCAAATAGCGTAGCCAGTATGTGATTCTATAAGCTAGCTGGCTATCGCATCAAAAGATTTATTTTCGAACATCCTCTAAACCATACAGGCACTACTGGCCGCTTTTGCTTTTTCGTATACGTTGTCAGCGTCTAGACCAGTGGCATTCACTTCATCTAGGTAATGCTGAGAGCCCTCCATTAATGGGCCTCTCCAATCTGGGTCGTTGAGTGGGTCAGGGATATCAATCATAATATCGCCTTTTTCTTTAGCAGCAGCCATCGCTTTGGCATTGCTGACGTCAAATACTTTAGAGATATGCGCTGCCAGCTCTGCGCCAGAATTGTCATCAATCACTTTTTTGAGGTCATCAGGCAAGCTGTTATATTTATCTTTGTTCATACTGATCACAAAGGTGGAATTATAAAAAGGGATGTTGGTGTGCGTATTGATCAGCTCATCAAGGCGAAACGCTTGAATGGGTTGCCAAGTAAAGCTGAGCCCGTCAATGACACCGCGCTGAAGCGAGGTATAAGTATCACTGGCAGGCATGCCGACAGGTGCAGCGCCCGTCGCCTCAATAATGTGGCTCGCAACCGCAGAAGGTTGGCGAATACGCAGACCTTTCATATCAGCTGGCGTGCGAATCGGTTTATCAACGGTATGAAGCGCGCCTTGTCCAGTGCCTATCAGCGCTAACAAGTGAGTGTCTTCGTATTCGTCTTTAATGACACCCTCGTCATATAGTTTATGAAGTATACAGCTCTGCTGCTGTGCAGTATTTGTGATGCCTGGCAACTCTACGATTTGAGTCAAAGGGAATCGTCCTGCTGTATATCCTTGTGCTTGCATTCCAATATCTACACTACCTTTCGCCGTAGCGTCATAGGTAGCCCCCGGTTTGCTGAGCGTCGCAGAAGGGTATATCTCAACCTTTAAGCGGCCTTTTGAATCTGCTTCAATTTTCTTCGCCCATGGCTCTAATGCTTCGGTGTTTATATTGTCAGTAGCAGTCATGAAATGCGAGAATCGCAACGTCGTTACTTCACCTGCATCCGTAGATGCGCTGACCGCTTGATCGTTATTGGAGCAGCCAGTCATCGCAATCGAGGCAGCCAAGAGTATTCCTAAAGGGGTTTTTACTTTCATCATCGAATCCTTTCATGATGGCTAGATATGGTTTGCTATTCACCGACAGGCGCTATTTCGCGTGCTTCAGCCAGCTCTTCACTATGCAAAAACTGCGTATGTGCTGGGGCGCGTTTGGTACGAGACCACTCATCTAGCATGTCTTGCTTGATGGCGTCTGTAATCATCGAGACTTTGTCTTCTGAGGTTGGATCGTCATAAGTCAGCTCAAGACGATGCCCATTGGGATCAAAGAAGTAAATAGAGTGAAAGATGCCGTGATTGGTCACGCCAATGACGTCAATGCCACCTTGTTCTAAATGCTCTTTGGCAATCAATAGCTCATTACGGTCTTTGACCTTTAGCGCCAAATGCTGCACCCAATTTGGGGTATTTGGATCAAAGCCCATTTCAGGTTGGTTGGGTACTTCAAAGAAAGCCAATACATTGCCACTACCAGCATTCAAGAAGACATGCATATAGGGGTCAAAGGCTTTGGTTGAAGGCACATGGTCTTCTGCGAATGCTAAGATGAAATCCATATTCAAATGCTTTTGATACCATTCGACGGTTTCTTTGGCATCTTTGCAGCGATAAGCCACATGATGGATTTTCTCAATTTGAAAGCTCATATCAAACTCCTTTTGATAGGGCGTAAATTTCATATTAATAGACAAACTGTCAGTACTTATAGACTGTACATCATTGTTGTCTGACAGTTTAAATCTACTTTTACGCCTTTTTTATATGCGGTTATTATTTATCAAAATCAAAGCTAAGCGCGGGTATTACTGTGCCGCGTACTTCACCAAATCCAACACGAATGCCGTCTTTTTCGCTATAGCCTTTCATAATGACGGTGTCGCCATCTTCGATGAAGCTGCGCGTCTCGCCACCATCAAGCGTGACAGGTTTAGTCGCATTCCAAGCAATCTCTAGCATCGAGCCATAAGAGTCTAGCGTTGGCCCTGAAATCGTCCCTGAGCCCATCATGTCGCCGACTTCGACTTTGCAGCCAGTGATAGTGTGGTGTGTCAATTGCTGTGCCATTGACCAGTACATATATTTAAAATTGGTCTCACAAAGAATAGTAGCCGTCTCCGCATTTTCAGGCAGTAATTCAACCGATAGATGGATATCAAAGCTGTTATCGCTCGCTTTTTCGTTCAGATAAGAAAGTGGCTTAGGTTCTTGTGTTGGGCAAGTCGTTTTAAACGGGGCCAATGCATCCATGGTGACAATCCAAGGGGATACTTCAGACGCAAACGTCTTAGCATTGAATGGACCTAAAGGCACGTATTCCCATTTTTGGATATCTCGTGCCGACCAGTCATTGAGCAGTACCATACCGAAGATATGATCAGAGGCCTCATCTACTGCGATTGGTTGACCGATATTATTGCCTTTGCCAACGACAAATGCAGTCTCTAACTCAAAATCTAAACGCTTACAGGCAGAAAAAATAGGACGGTCATCAGGGTTGGGCTTTAGCTGGCCTGATGGACGTACGATATCCGTCCCGCTAACGATGACGGTGCTGGCGCGTCCGTTATAGCCAACAGGCATTTCAGTCCAGTTAGGTAGTAGGGCGTTGTTTGGATCACGGAACATAGTTCCGACGTTGGTGGCATGCTCTTTAGAAGAATAAAAATCGGTAAAACCGGGCACTCGAACAGGTAAATGCATGGTGACATCTGCTTGTTTAAACAGCGCCTTTTTTTGCAAGTCTGCATTGTCACGCAAGTCGCTATTGTCGCTAGACAGTAACGTTTGAATGGTGGTACGTGCCTGCGTCCAATTGTCTCGACCAGAATCAATAAAAGCATTCAGAGTAGGCTGATCAAAATAAGGGCCACCTTCCAAACTTAATAACCCTTCTGTCTCCAGTACGGACAAATCCAGTACATGCTCACCGATGGCAACACCTGCACGGCGCTTGTTATTACCAGCAGCGTCTTTGGTCTCGCTAAAAATGCCATAAGGGAGATTGTGGATTGAAAAGTCAGAATCGGGGGTGATATCGATAAAAGAGGTGAGGGTGCTGTCAGTCGTTGACATGATTTGCTCCTTGCTAATATAAATTTATGATTACGTTATAATTAACTACTTACGTATAATGTAATTTATTGATATGTGGATTGCAAGTTTTTTGTGCAATGGCTTGGCGCTATACCTGCTATAAAATTGATATCAGCAGTGCGTGATGTATCGATATTACTTTTCACTGACTGTATTATTATTTTTACTAATTACACCAAAATGGAACACAAAAAAAGGCTGAGCAAGTGCTCAGCCTTTTTATCAAACCACATTTTTAGTCGTGTGATTTAATCAGTCTTTTAGAACTTTTACCATGGCATTGGCCACGTAATCAATGTTGTTGACGTTTAAGCCTGCCACACACATACGTGAGTTAGATACCATGTAGATACCAAATTCGGTTTGTAATTGCTCGATTTGCTCAACTGTCAATCCGGTAAAGCTAAACATACCGTTTTGACGAGTAATATAATCAAAACTACGCTCAGGAAGTTTAGACTCTAATACCGATTTGAGCTTTAAGCGCATGGCTTTTATACGGTCGCGCATGCCATAAACCTCACTAACCCACTGCTGGTATAGTGCGTCATCATTCATGACGATATCGACCACACGTCCGCCATGCGATGGGGGACTGGTATAAATACGGCGAACGATGAAATTTAACTGACCAAAGACGCGTTCGGTTTCCTCTACGGTAGGGCAAACAACAGACAGACCGCCGACACGCTCTCCATACAGAGACAAGTTTTTCGAGTAGGAATTGCTCACGAATAATATGAGATCCATATCAACCGCTTTACGGATAGCATAAGCATCACTGTCCACATCCTCGCCAAACCCTTGGTAGGCAATGTCCATAAAGGGAATCAGCTCACGCTGTTTTATCACCTCTAAAACTTTATCCCATTGCGCTTTGGTCAAATCCATACCTGTTGGATTATGGCAGCAAGGGTGCAACAGTACGATATCTTGTTTATTTAAAGTTTCAAAAAAACCGATCATCTCATCGAATTTGATGCTACTGCTGGCTTTATCGTAGTAGGGATAAGTGCCCACTTCTACATCGCAGCCTTCAAAAATGGCGATATGGTTGCTCCATGTCGGGTCGCTGACATAGCACTTTGACTGCGGGAACCACTGATGGATAAACTCAGCGCCAACTTTTAATGCACCTGAGCCACCGAGGGTCGCTATCGTAGCCACACGACCATCAGTTAACACTTGAGCATTTTTACCAAACAGTAAGTTTTGGCAAGCGCTACGATGACCAGGCAATCCTGCCATTGGTAGATATGGACGCGCAGAGATAGGATCTGCGATGCGTTCTTCGGCTGTTTTTACACAGTCCAGTACGGGCAGTACCCCTTCTTCATCGTAATAGATACCGATGCCCAAATTGACTTTATTGGGATTGGGATCAGCAGAAAACTTGTCCATAAGCCCTAGGATAGGGTCACCAGCATAATATTCTACACTTCTAAACATTCTGTATCCTTACAAAAAATATGAGTCGCGAAGCCAAAAAGCATAAATCAAATGGATAATTAACTCAACGTAAGATTTAGTCACATTGACTGACGACAAGCCAAATAATCTATAAAACGCTTAAAAAACACCAACATGCCCTATTTATTTTTTAACTATATTTATGGTTTGCGTCAAGGATTGAATAAACTTGGCTTACGTACTATGTAAATTAAGTATTATGCAAATTAAGTATTGTGCAAACCATCAAAGTGATCATTAAAATACGTTTGTAAAAATTGCTTGAAAGCAATAGTGGCAGGGGATAGCGCGCGTGAGGAGCGTTGATAAATAAAGAACTGTCGCATCTTAACAGGCTGGGACAAAGGTCGCATTTGCAAGCCGTTGGCACTGACCCAGTCGATAACCTCAGGCATATAGGGCAAACATAGAGTAATGCCAAATCCTTGACGGGTCATCTCAAGGGCGGTAGACATAAAATTCACTTTATATCGTGCCTGCTGGATATGGCTGGCGATCTGATCGTCCAGTTCTGCTGTCACTTGTTCAATGAAAGGACCTTGCAGCGTGATGAGCGGAATGTCTAATAAATCTTGCCACGTTATCTCACGTTTTCGCGCTAACGCATGGCTGTCAGGCATGACCACACAAAATGGCAGCTGATATAACAAATCAGCGTTGACATCGTCATCAGTCTCCATAAAACCAAGCTCAGTACCGACACCCAAATCGACTTCGATGTCTTGAATATGTCTAAGTAAGTTTTCTGCTGAACAGTCCAATAACGACACGCCAATCTCGGGGTGTTGTTTGGAAAACTGGGCGATGACTGCTGGCATGGACGAGGCTGCGAACTGCGAAACGGCCAGCCGTACTTGACCTTGCGCCAAGCTGGTCAAACTACTCGCCTCATTTTCGAATAGCTGCATCTCATTCAAAATACGCCGTGCTTGCGGCAACAAATGCCGTCCAACTACCGACAAAGACAGCTGACGGGTAGTACGGTCAAATAACACAATACCGAGGCCAGATTCTAATTCTTTAATCAATCCACTAACGGCAGATTGGGTCAAATGCATCTGATCGCTGGCACGAGTAAAGCTACCGTTGTCAGCGACTTGGATGAAAGCGGTGAGTTGGCGAATGCTGATATTCATAAGTAAACCTGATAAATAAATCATAAAAAACAATTAGTCTTATAAATAAACCTAATCTAATATAAATGCATCGTCAATAAGAATTATTGATTGAGAGTGCTTTCTCATGATTAAGAGTGCTTTCTCATACTGTTTTTATGATTTTTAGACCACCAATTGAAATTAAGGATGATTACAATGGCAGATTTATTTGAAAATCCAATGGGCTTAAATGGGTTTGATTTTGTTGAATTCGCATCACCTAAACCGGATGCTGTCGAAGCATTGTTTAAACAGCTTGGCTTTGCACACGTGGCCAATCATCGCTCAAAAGACGTTGCGCTATACCGTCAAGGTGACATCAACCTTATCCTGAATCGTGAGCCAAAAAGCCAAGCCAGTTACTTTGTAGAAGAGCATGGTGCGGGTGCTTGTAGCATGGGTTTTCGGGTGCAAGATTCCAAACAAGCCTACGAGCGTGCCATCGAGATGGGCGCGCAGCCAATAGACGTACCAACGGGTGTGATGGAGCTGCGCCTTCCTGCTATCAAAGGTATTGGCGGTTCATTGATTTATCTGATTGACCGTTACAAAGATGGTGAATCTATCTATGACGTCGACTTTGAATTTTTTGCTGATGTAGACAGAAACCCTGTCGGACACGGTTTCAAAGTCATCGATCATTTAACCCATAACGTTTACCGTGGTCGCATGGCCTATTGGGCAAACTTTTATGAGCGTGTCTTTAACTTCCGCGAAATTAGATTTTTTGACATCAAAGGTGAATATACGGGTTTGACTAGTAAAGCCATGACAGCGCCTGATGGCAAAATCCGTATCCCGCTAAATGAAGAAGCCAAGCAGGGCGGTGGTCAGATCGAAGAGTATTTGATGCACTTTAACGGTGAAGGTATTCAGCATATTGCTTTGGCTAGCGATGACTTGTTTGCCAGTATCGATAAGCTAAAAGCGGCTGGTATTCCACTCATGACCGCACCAAATGATACTTATTACCAAATGCTGGGCGAGCGTCTACCGGGTCATGGCGAGACTGTCTCTGAGCTACAGATGCGCGGTATCTTGCTCGATGGCACGACTGAGGGTTCTGTCCCACGTCTGCTGTTACAGATTTTCTCTGAAACTATTTTGGGCAGCCCAGTGTTCTTTGAATTCATCCAACGTAAAGGCGATTACGAAGATGGTTTTGGCGAAGGTAACTTCAAAGCCTTGTTTGAATCTATCGAGCGTGACCAAGTGCGTCGCGGCGCGGTTGGTCAGCCACAGACTGAAACGCCATAATTTACGCTACATTTAGAAAAGCTCATAAAAAAACGGGCAGGATGAAAGTAATTTGTCTTGCCCATAATGAGCTCTGCACTTTGTAATGTCGTGAAGCCAATGTGATGGTTCAATCATAATTGAAAGCGACTAACAACATTTAAAGCGCTAACTGCAATAAAAGGAACACAGGCATGGAACGCCTATCACATATAGATTCTCTTAATACTACCATCGGTGCCAATAGTGTCGCTTCTAAAACACCAAACAATGATGCTGCTAGCCACGATGACTCTACGAATAAAAAGAGTGATTCTACTCCGAAAAAACAACCTTATGTGTCGCATCAGCCAGACAGTCATGGTCATATTCACTATAGTGACGATGAAAATGGCATGTGGCAATCGTTACTTGAGCGGCAAGCCGAACAAATACCCAATCGTGCCTGCCCAGCCTATCTAGACGGTTTGAAAAAGCTGGATTTGCCCGCCACCCGTATTCCACAGCTGCATGATATCGATGAGGTATTGCAAGCGACTACTGGTTGGCAAACTGCTGCTGTTCCTGCGTTAATAAGCTTTGGTAAGTTTTTCAAATTGCTTGCCAATAAATCCTTTCCCGTTGCAACTTTTATTCGTCGATTTGATGATATGGACTATATTGAAGAGCCTGATATTTTCCACGAAATCGTTGGACATTGTCCGCTACTGACACACCCTGCATTTGCAACTTTTAATGAGACTTATGGCAAGCTGGGTCTCAATGCCAGCAAAGAAGAAAGATGGTTTTTGGCACGGCTTTATTGGTTTACCATCGAGTTTGGTTTGGTTGGACAAAATCAAGATAACCGTCGAATCTATGGCGGTGGCATCTTAAGCTCACCATCTGAGACCATTTATGCGCTCAATGCTAGTTCTGAGCAGCAAGCAGAACCTCGTTCTCAACATAAGCCCCAGTCTCAACCAGAGCATCGAGCGTTTGACTTACTTGATGTACTTCGTACTCCTTATCGTATCGATCATATTCAGCCGATTTACTATGTCATTGATGATTTGGATACGTTATTCGATATCGTTAATAGCGACATCATGGGAATGGTCAAACAAGCCATGTCACTGGGATTGTTTGAGCCCGCTTATGCGGCAAAAAATGCTTAATACATGGTTGGGAAGCACAGCATTATTTAAATCATGTAGCAATATGAACAGCGTCAACACGGACGTATATTTACTAAAAAAAACGATCAACATAAAAGGAAATTATAATGACGACATTATCACAAGCCAGCTGTGAAGCCTGCCGTATTGGTGCACCAACAATTGAGGATACTGAGGCAAGCGAGCTATTACAGCAAATTCCAGATTGGTCATTGATTGACGTCGATGGCATCAAGCAATTACAACGCCAATATAAATTCAAAAACTTCGTCAAGGCGATGGCGTTTGCCAATCAATTGGCAGACATCGCTGAAGCAGAAGGGCATCATCCTGGCATCTTGGTAGAGTGGGGCAAAGCCACCGTGACGTGGTGGTCGCATAGTATTAAAGGGTTGCATCGCAATGACTTTGTCATGGCTGCAAAGACCGATAGCCTATTTGGTAAGTGATGAGGGTAGTAATAAGCATTGCAACTCATTAAACTTGCCACACTCAAAGTCAACCTCTATGCCAGATATAGCTGGCAAGCTAAGGACGTGTGATGCCGCCAAAGATATTAACCCAAATTTCGCCTCAACTTGCTTTTATGATTTCTGCCATTGTCATCGCCATCATGGGTGTCACCATGATTGGCTTTGGCTGGGTACCACATTTATCATTGATTCTCGCTATCTGTGTCTTGCTAGGCATCGGTCTGTTCAAAGGGCTAAGCTTTGATGATATGCAGTCGCAAATGGCATCAGGTGTCATGCGTGGTATCGGTGCCATTTATCTATTTTTCTTTATCGGTTTGATGGTCGCCGCCTTGATGATGTCTGGTGCCATTCCAACGCTGATGTATTTTGGCTTTCAGCTGATTTCTCCTGAGTATTACTATATCTCTGCCTTTGTGCTGACTTCTATTATCGGTATTGCTTTGGGCAGTAGTTTGACCACTGCCGCGACATTGGGCGTGGCTTTTATTGGGATGAGTAATGCGTTTGATGCCAACGTGGCGATTGCGGCGGGTGCTGTGGTTTCAGGCGCGTTTTTCGGTGATAAAATGTCGCCATTATCGGATACCTGTACCATTGCTTCATCGGTGGTGGGTATTGATTTGTTTGAGCATATTCGCAATATGATGTACACCACGGTACCAGCGTGGATACTGACGGTCATTATTTTTTGGTTTTTCTCAGGTCAGACTGCTGGCTCTGATTTGAGTCAAGTGACTATCTTGCAAGGACAGTTGATTGAAAGCGGGCTGGTACAAGGCTATGCGGTATTGCCTTTTGTCGTGCTGGTTGGATTGGCTATCTTTCGCGTCAATGCTATCTATACGATTATCTGTACCATTATTGCGGCACTGATTATTACTTATTTGCACAGCTCACCGAGCTTTGGACAATTAGGTGGTTATCTATTTGCAGGGTATGCGCCCGCTGAATCATTAGAGCTGGGTGAAGTAGGGGGCATGCTATCGCGCGGCGGTGTGCAGAGTATGTTCTTTACCCAAGCGATTGTGATATTGGCACTCAGTCTTGGTGGACTACTAACCGCCTTGGGTATTTTGCCAGCACTGTTATTAGGAATCAAAGACTCATTAACCACATCAGGACGCGCCATATTTGCCGCTGCCATGTCTGCTCTAAGCATCAACGTACTAATTGGTGAGCAGTATTTGAGTATTTTATTATCTGGTACTGCCTTTCGTCCGACGTTCGAGCGTTTGAATTTACATCCTAAGAATCTGTCTCGTACCATTGAAGATGCCGGTACGGTTATTAATCCGCTAGTGCCTTGGAGTGTGTGCGGTGTGTTTATCAGTCAGGCGTTAGGTGTGCCCGTGCTTGATTATCTGCCTTATGCATTCTTCTGTTATTTGTCGCTACTGTTGACGATATTATTTGGCTTTACAGGGGTGACTATCAGTCGAATAGAGAAGCACTAAATCGATAAGAATGTAATGATGTCAGATTCTATTTTTATGAGCTGACTGCTTATGACTATCTCGACATTACATCATAATTATCATCATTGATGACACGCCTCAAATATAGCCTCGTAGTGCAAGCTCACGAGGCTTTTTTAAGTTTTGGGCTGGTGTAGTCAGTGAAAAGTAATATCGATATATCAGCAGTATTGTAGTGTTTTTGGGGTATTTTGAGTTAACTTCTTGTCGTATTCTATATTTTTCGTCTATGAGGAGACGCCCTAGGGTGAGTCTGCAATTCTAGAGCTTGGTTATGTTATCGAGGTTCGATAGTTTTGCTATGGTTAATGTGGTAAATTGCTTGGGCAGCTAAAATAATAAAAGTGTATTATTTATATCAATAAACCGCCATAGGTTAAGCAACTAAAATCATAATTTCACTATGTTACTTACTCATTGGTACTCACTCATTTAATAAGAGGGTTGAAGATGACACTAGATAATAACGTACTACGTAAACGCACCAGCTTGTTGGGTTCATTGCTTGGCGATGCCATTTCTCGCCAATCTGGTGAGCAGACGCTAGATACGATTGAGACGCTGCGTAAAGGTTTTATTCAGCAGCGCCGTGAGCCTAACGAAGCCCATAAACAGCAGCTCATTGACTTCATTGCTTCTTTGGACAATCAAACCTTAAAAAACGTCATACGTGGGTTTTCTATCTATTTTTTCTTAGCCAATTTAAGCGAAGAGAATTACTTGCGAGAGCAACGTCACGCGCAGCGCATGCAGTCTGAGCAAAGCTGGGAAGGCTCGTTTCGTCGTACATTGCTTGAGTGTCGTGAGCGTAATATTGAGCCCGCTCAAATGCAGGAGCTGATTGATCAGCTAAAGTTTACGCCTGTATTCACCGCGCATCCTACTGAAGCTCGTCGCCGTACCACGATGAACATCTTACAAAGTCTATTCACGCATAGCGATGCCTTAAACAATTTGACCGAAAACAGTTTTGCTTACGAGCAGGCCAAAGAGCAAACGGCGCAAACGATTGACTTGTTATGGTCATCTGATGAAGTGCGAACGCGTAAGCCGTTGGTATATGATGAGATCAATAATGGCTTACATTATTTTAACGCCAGCTTGTTTAATGCCATCCCAAAGGTATATCGTAATATCAAAAAAGCCATTGTTGATATCTATCCAGAGCTGACAGACTATCCGTTACCTGCATTTATGAGCTTCGGTTCGTGGATCGGCGGCGATAGAGATGGCAATCCTTTCGTGACTTTTGAGACCACAGAGCTTGCCGTCTTAATGCATGCGGATACTGTGTTGCGTCACTACCAAGTGCTACTAAAAAAACTGCGTCGCCAGCTCATCCATAGTGATACGACTGTCACCGTTTCACCTGACGTATATGCCAAAATCACCAGTTACGGTGAGCTTGATCAACGGGTGTTTGATTACAATCTCGATGACTATGGCAATGAGCCTTATCGTCGACTGCTCTCTGTCATTCTTACTAAAGTCAAAGCGACCAATCGCCGCATTCAGAGCAAAGGCACTGATGTTGAGGCCGAGAAGGATGCTTATCGCAATCCAGAAGAGTTACTAGAGGACTTGCGCATTATTCGTCATAGCGTGAATACACACGATACGGCACATGCAGACGGGTTGTTGCTCGATATGATTCGTTTGGTCAAAACCTGTGGCTTTCATTTAGCAGCGCTCGATATCCGTCAAGAGTCCTCATACCATAGCGAGGTTATTGCTGACATTTTTGCCAGTGCCTCCAACCTACCAGATTATCAAGCGCTAAGCGAAACCGAACGTCAAGAATGGTTGACACGCTTACTAGAAAAACCCGGCACGCCGCTCATCTATACTGATAACCTGACAGACAAAACACGTGAGCAATTGTCACTGATGAATTCAGTCGCAATGTTACGAAAACTTGTTGGCGCTGACACCTTTGGCAGTTATGTAATTTCGATGACCAACAACGCCAGTCAGCTATTAGAAGTATTGCTATTAATGCGGTTTGCAGGCTTGTGCAGGCTTAATGATGAAGGTCAATTGTCTGCTGACTTACCAGTGGCACCGTTGTTTGAAACCATTGAAGATCTTAAAAATATTGATAAAATATTGCCTGCCGTGTTAGACAACCCACTGTATCGCGGGTTGCTACAACACTCAGATAACACCCAAGAAATCATGTTGGGTTATTCAGACTCATCGAAAGATGGTGGTATTATTACTTCTGCGTGGCAGCTTTATAGCGCACAGCAAACCATTAATAGCATTGCTGAAAAATATGGCATCAAAACCCGCTTATTCCATGGTCGTGGCGGTTCAGTGAGCCGGGGTGGTGGGTCAACGCACAAAGCCATTGCTGCGCAACCAGCGGGCACACTGCATGGTCAGATTAAAGTGACTGAGCAAGGTGAAGTTCTCTACGCTAAGTATGCCAATACCGATACCGCAGTATTTGAGCTGACCATGGCGATCACGGGCACACTCAAAGCCTGTTCCTCAAGGTTCGTGGTGCAACCCACTGAGCTGCCAAATTATGAAGACCTGTTTGCACGCTTAGCAGATGCGGGCGAGCAACGTTATCGCGAGCTGACCGATCATACTGAAGGGTTTTATAAATTCTACTCGCAGGTAACCCCAGTACAAGAAATCTCTTTATTAAATATTGGCTCACGCCCAGCCCATCGTAAAAAAGGCCTGCCAAGTAAGACGACTTTGCGAGCAATTCCTTGGGTGTTCGGTTGGTCATTGGCGCGCTTCACTTTACCTGCTTGGTATGGCGTAGGTAGTGCGCTGCATAGTGTCAAAGCTGACGAAGCACTAATGAAAGAGATGAATAAACACTGGCCGTTTTTTAGCGTATTTATCAGTAATATCGAAATGGCTTTTACCAAAGCCAATATGAATATTGCACAGGCCTATAGCCAACTATGTGATGATGAACCGTTACGCCAAAAAATCATGACAGCAGTCACCGATGAATACACGCTGACCAATTCAGGCTTAAACTCCTTGCTTGAACAAGACTCTTTGTTATCTAATCAACAAAACCTTGCGGCATCCCTGCAATGGCGAGACGCTTATCTAGACCCTATTAACTATATACAGATTGAGCTGTTAAAGCGTGCTAGACAACAAGATACGATGGAATATGCTGATCATGATGATATCAACGTAGAAGACCCATTAATCCGTAGTATCAATGCACTGGCAGCGGGCTTACGCAATACCGGTTAGCGCTGCAAAGCATTGATTAAGTTTAGGGTCTGTTGCGTTGATCTATGTAAAAAGCCCCTCAAACTATAAAGTTTGAGGGGCTTTTGATGTTTTAAGATATTATCTTTTTTTGCTATCGCGTTTAGGGCATATCTCCATTTTAAAATGAGAATATGCCCTAGTAGTAGCCGTGGTATTTTTATGGCTATTAATGCGTGCCGCGAATCGGGTAGTCATTTCCTCGAATATAAGACAACCCACTGGCAAGCGATTCAAGCTCAGGTCGAGCAAAAGGCGCGTTAGAGATATCAATGATATGGATGTCTCCTTTGGCATTGATAACGAATACACCAGGCTCTGCAAAAGGATGATCGGTCTCTTTTTCTGAGCGTGGATCAGAGATATAAAGCCCTAGCGTGTTCATCTGCTCAACTGTCAAACCGTAAGCGATCGGGAAGTTGATGTCTAATTCTTCTAGATGGGTTTCTAACTGCTGCTTACTATCAGCTGATACGGCAATGATATCGACACCAGCGTCGGCAAATGACGTCTTGACCGTTTCTAACTGGTTAAGATATTTAGTACAAATCGGGCAGTGCTTGCCTCGATAGACAACCACTAATTTCCAATCGTGACCATTTTCAGGCTTACCCAACGATTGCATTTCACCATCTCGCATTTGTACTTGTAGATCAGGGAATTGAGAACCGGCGCGAAGTTTTTGAGAGTCATTTGATTGCATATTTTTATCCTTTGAGTTTTTATAATAATGTGAATAACGAAAGCTAAAAGATTCGATTATTAAATCAAGCTTCTTATAGTCAGTCAATTATGATAGTCAGTCAATTATGATTTGTTTAGTGTTTATGAACGAGCTTTACATAAACCCCACCTAACGCTCCATTGGAGGCTAGTTGACCTTACTTTAACTGGACTTGAGTAATCATTCAAGTTAAAATTGAATAATTACTCAAACGATACGATACAGCCATATTGACTTCATATAGGAGTCATGGCTTTGAGAAATTGGAAAATATTATGTCACGTACTACGCTATATAATCGTCAAGAAGCCTTAGAGCGCGCTATACAGCTGTTCTGGCAAAAGGGCTTTCATGCCACCTCTCTAAAAGATATCGAACAAGTCCTCGATATGCGCCCAGGTAGTATCTATGCTGCATTCGGTAATAAGAATGGTCTGTTTCAAGAAGCGCTAGAGCATTACGCCCATGCCGCACTGATGGAGCTTGAACGCGTACTAGCTAGCCATGAGTCACCTTTATTAGGTTTGGCGGCTTATATGCGCCAACTGGGGGGTATCCGCGACCAAAAAATACCAAGTCGGGCCTGTATGTTGGTCAAAAGCTTACTGGAGCTTGGGGCTCGAGAGCAGTCAGCATTAGATAAAGTCGAAAAATTACTGGCGGGCTTGGAGACACGCTTTACGGAATGTTTCGTTGAAGCGCAGCGGCTGGGTGAGATTGATAGTGAGCTTGATACGGTTAGGCTAGGACGTCGTTTGCAGGCAGAAGTCATGGGACTGCGTGCCTTTGCTCAGCGTGATGTCGATAGTGCTGCGGTGCATGCGCTGGCGGAAGACATGGCATCTTCTATAGAAGAAATGCGCAATGACTCGTTTGCTAGCTGAGTATGTTTGCTAGGCTAAAAATCAATCAGCATTGTCCATTCATTTTATAAATGGATAAAACCTAAAAAGGGCTACTCGAAGTTTGAAACTTCAAGTAGCCCTTTTATTTTAAATGAGGACACGCCCTAGTAGCTGCGCTTTAAAAAAGACTTTAGCCCTAACGAGAAATACCAATTAATCTGGCAGTTCTACTAGTTGCTGTAAGATATTTTTGAAATTCTCAACGCCTTGTGCGCCGCTCACCAAATGCTTTTGATTAAAAATAACAGAGGGCACGCTTTGAATGCCTTGCTGACGCCACTGCTGCTGGGATTGACGTATGTCTTCAGCAAAGCGTTGATCTGTTAGCACCGCTAAGGCTTCGCTACGATCTAAGCCAATCTCCGCTGCAATATCTGCCAGCACTTCTGTGTCAGCGATATTTCTAGCGTTGGTAAAGTGAGCGGCGAATAGGGCTTGCTTTAAATCATGCATTCGACCTTGTTGATTAGCCCAATGCAATAATTGATGCAAATCAAAGGTATTATAAGTGCGAGTTTCTTCGGTGAAATTAAACTCAAAACCCACTTCTGCACCAGCCTTAGTCATCATTGCGCGGCTAGCATCAGACTCTTCCTTGCTTGAGCCGTACTTCTTAGCGATATGCTCACGCAAGTTCTGGCCTTCAGGTGGGGTGTCAGGGTTCAGATCAAACGGATGCCAATGAATTTCATGGGCGGTGTTCGTTTGCTTGAGTGCTTCAGCCAATTGTCGATAACCGATGACACACCAAGGGCAAACCACGTCGGATACGATATCTATTCGTAATGGTTTTTCTGAGTTATTCATAGTGATTCCTTATCTTTTTAGTTTTTAATTAGGGTATGTTGAGTATTCAAATGTGGAACTGGCAGTGGCTATTTTTTAGACAATACGCAGTGAAGTTTTTGACGCCTAGTCATGCTAGGTTAGACAATTTCGCCATGTATTGGCAAAAAATAGCCCTGCCCCTGCTTGTATACTTGGGGCTGATGCTAAAATCACCCCAAACGTTGTTGCAAACCTAGCTAAGGTCTCGACATTATCGTCAGTTTACGCCTGATTTGATAAAATGTTTGGTGCGATTTTAGCGATCAGTAGTCCTAATATTTGAATGTTCAACAGACCCTAACCAGCTTTGTGCCATGCATATGTTTGAAGGATACTATCTATTGGCATGTTAGCCAGATAGTTGGTGTATTTCCCTTTATTTTTTGGGCGGCAACAAAGACCGCTTCTAAAATTTGACGTCTGATAAATACGGTATTAAAGACTGCTTGTACTGCCTCGTCATTGACGTTACCACGATCACTAACGACTGATAAAGCAAATCATTTACTTTTAAGTGGCTTATTTTTAAGTGACTTACTTTTAAGTGATTTACCTCTGAATGGCATCGCTAACAATCCCCATAGCGAGGCGTTTTGTTTGGGTGATGGATATTCTTTTAACCCAATATCCAGCTCATTGTCCGGCTTCTGAGCGTCGCTCTTGTAGCTACCAAAGATTTTATCCCACCAAATCACGCTAAACCCATAGTTTGAATTGGTCTCAGACACGCGTTGGCTATGATGGATACGATGTAAAATTTGCGTCATTAATATTAAACGCGCAGGCTTTTCAATGGCAGGCGGCAGACGAATATTGGCATGATTAAACATCGCCAAGCCATTTAAGGCGATTTCAAATATCAATATGGCTACGGCAGGCACACCCAGCGCACTGACGACGAAGAGTTTAACCAATATACTTAAGACAATTTCAATAGGATGAAACCTGAGCCCTGTGCTGGTATCTACGTGAGCATCAGCGTGATGGACTTTATGCAAGCGCCATAGAATGGGCACTCGGTGGAACAATCGATGCTGCCAATAAATAATGATGTCGAGCACTAGCAAGCTCAATACGATAGACACTAAAATGGATAAATCGAGCATATTGAACAAGCCAATTCCATGCTGCTGATTATACAGCGCAACCGCCGTTAGACCTATTGGTACGGCCAAACGCGCCACAATTGATGATGCCAGTACCAAGCCAAAGTTAGCTAGCCAGCGCTTGTTGCTTTTGATCGGGGCTTTACGTGCTGGCATGCGCCATTCAATCAGCATCATGATCATTAATATGCTGAAAAAGAAGCCCAGTCGCCACCATATCTCATTTGTCATTGGCTACCTCTTTACTTATTCTGTTTATATGCTGTTTGAATGGCTGTCTGCTTCTAGACGTTTGAGGGTTTGGTAACCGCCATATATACGGGTAAAAATAGTAATGGCGCAGGCAGCCGCAAAGATACTGGCCAGTAAGACAAACTGCTGTGGCCAAATACAAAAGGCGACAAACAATGCGATGGTTTCAGTGCCTTCTGTGAGACCATTCAAATAATAAAAGCTTTTGTATTTAAACTGCGGTTTGTCTAATGCAAATTTTTCAGCAGCAATGGCAAACGCTAAAAAGCTAGAGCCAGTGCCAATAAAGGCGGCGAGTAATAATGCCCCTGCAATAGCGTTTTGTTCAGGATTTGCCAAGATAAAGCCAAGCGGTACGGCAGCATAAAATAAAAAATCGAGGGTAATGTCTAAGTAGCCTCCTGCGCTTGAGCTTTGATTGGCATGACGTGCGAGTGCGCCATCTAAGCCATCAAAAATACGATTCAGAGCAATAGCGATAAGTGCGCCAAACCAGAGCTGATTAGCCAGTAGTGGTAAAGCTAGCATGCCGATAATAAAACCGACCACTGTTAATTGATCAGCAATAACACCGCGCTTATGTAACATGATGACTATGGGCGTTAATATAGGCTTGATGACGGGTGTAATAAACTTATCTAGCATGCAATCACCTTTTTATGTTACCGCTAAAAACTAAAGTTAATAACTAAGATTAATTACCAAGATTAATGACTTTACCTTCTGCTGCTTCAGCATCACTATGATCATGGGTGACCATGATAGCCGGAAGTTTGCGGGTACGGATTTGATTGAATACTAACTGTTGGGTCTCGGCTCTAAGCTGGGTGTCGAGCTTGCTAAAAGGTTCATCGAGTAGGATGGCTTTTGGCTCACTCAATAGAGTGCGTAGTAGGGCAACACGTGCTTGCTGACCGCCAGACAGATTGTCAGGATGGCGATTGCTCATACCTGCTAAACCCACTTGCTCAAGGGCGTGTTCTATTTTTTCGAGACGCTGTCCTTTATTACGCTGCTTATTGTCTTTGGGCATCGCAAAGGCAATATTACCTGCGACTGATAAATGCGAAAACAGTAGCGCATCTTGATAGAGCACGCCGATATGACGTAAGTGTGTCGGTAGATGGCTTACGTTTTGCTCATTTAACCAGACATCACCAGTCGCGGTAAAGCCGTGTGGTAATGTGCCTGTCAGCCAATTTAATAAGCTTGATTTACCACTGCCAGATGGGCCCATAATGGTGAGTATCTCACCGCCTGCAATCTGCTCATCTAAGCTCAGTAATAGCGCGTCTTTTCGATACAATTGCAAATTTTTTATCTGTAAAGATGATGGCATCAAGAACCCTTTATCTGCGTTTTTATAGTGAGTTGTTGTTCAAAACCAGCGTTTTTTGAAACTGTTTTTATTTGAAATAAACCATTTTAACGACTGCTATTTCTACCACTTTTAAAGAAATATTTTGGCAATACCCACGCCAATATAAAACCAATTAACGGTAACGCCATTTGAATGATGGCATACACCGCACTGGTGCGCCTACTGGCACCATTGGCGAGAGTCACAGCTTCTGTGGTGATAGTGGCGATACGTCCGCCGCCCGCTAATAACGTCGGTAAGTATTGTCCAAAGCTAATCGCTAGACCAAGCGCGATAGCAATTAAAAGAGGCGCAAACAGCTGCGGTAGTTTGACCTGCAAAAATACCTTGGCTGGCGTCGCGCCAAGACTGGCTGCCACATGAGCAAAACGAGGGTCTAGACGTCGATAACTGCTAGCAAGCGATAAAAACACATAGGGCAGCACGAACAATAAATGCGTAAACGCCACATTAAAAAATGCTGTTTGATTATTGACCAATTGTTGCAACCATACCAAGCCAAATAAAAAGGCAATGCTGGGTACTAACAGCGGTAAATAAATGATTAAACTGGTAAATTTTGAAAGAGGCTTGCTACTTAGTTGTTCGGCTTCTAAGCATAATAAAGCAAGGACGATAGCAAATAAGGTACTTACGATACCGATCGTAAGGGTGTTAAATAGTGGCGTGCCCATTTGCATAAAGGCGCTTTGAAAATGTAACAATACAAACTGCTCGGGCAATACGGCTGGAAAGCGCCAAAAGCCCGCCACTGACCACATAAACAGACCCATGAGTGCCAGTAATATAAAACCAATGACCACAGTGGTCAAAACTGCGGTCATTTTTTGCAATAAGGCATCGGCATAGTTGCGCTTGCCATTAATCAATGACGGATTACAGCAAATTTTTACGGCTCTTTCAGCAGCAAGCCACAAGCCGATTAATCCGCCCGTCAAAGCCAGTTGCAATAACGCGCCTGCCGAAGCCCGTATACGTAGGTTTAGATCAACATCATTAAACCATTGCATAATCGTGACCGCAAGTGTGGGCGGTGTGTTTGGACCCAATATCAATGGCATCTCAACACTGGCACTGGCATAGGCAAGGACGGCTAAAATAGGCAGACGTAATACGGGATAGAGGATAGGGAGGACGGCTTTAAAAAAAGCAGTGATGGGGTAATAGCCGAGATTGAGCGCGACTTTATATTGCTGATGCAGCTTTTTACCCAGCTCAGGTTGTGCCAAAGCACCTAGTGCCATTAATAATAAAAACGGTAGCTCTTTTAAGGTTAAACCCAAAATGATACTAATACCATAAGGGTCATGTGGAAACATACCGTCCGGTGCCAACTCCCAACCGCTTAGCCACGGTGAGATGAGCCGTGAAAACATGCCAGAAGGCGCAATTAAAAACCCCACCGCAATGGCTGCCGCTGCATGAGGAATAACCAAAATTGGACTCAGCAAACGCTCAATACGAGTGAGCCAAATGCTGTTAAAAAACGCTGCCAATATCATTAAAGTCATGACGAAAGCGAGTAGCGTGCTTAGCAATCCAGTAGCGATGCTTAGCGCAGCCATTTGAGTAAGACCAGGCGTCTGCCAAAGATCGTTAAAGCCTTGTAGGCTAAAAGTCGTTTGCTCAAGTGCAGGCAGCCAACTAAACGCAGGCAGCAGTACGCTGACCAAACCACCGAGTACCGGCAATATCAGCAGCAGCAGCAAAAATTTTGGACTAAAAGATACGATACGCGTAAAGAGGTCTGTCTTATAAGATGCAGGCATTCTAGCGCTTGCATCAGTGGTTTTATCGTTAGAAACGTCACTCATGGGCTGACCCCATAACGTGTCTGCCAGCCTTGCATAATGGCATCAACCCAGCTTGGATGTGGTTCACTGACAGTGCGTTTGATACTATCAAAGGGCAGGGCACTAGGGTGTGGTTGTTTATTTTTAAATAAAGCTTGTTGTTCAGGGTCGAGTGTAGACTGGACGAGTACAGTTTTATCACCCCATATAGAAGGCGTTTGTTTTTTGGCCTGTGCTTCTGGGCTCATCAAGAAATTTGCGACTAACTGCGCCGCTTTCGGATGGCTAGCATTATATGGAATGGCCACAAAATGTGTGTTACTTAAGCTGCCATCACTCATTGCATAGCTACGAATACTCTCGGGTAAATCATAACGCTGCACGGCAGCTGGCACTTCAGGTGCAGAAAAAGTAAAGGCCAAGCTCAGCTCGGTATCATCGACTAAGCGCCGCATCTGCGCGCCCGTTTGTACAAATTGCTCACCTTTGCGCCATAGTGTTGGATGCAAGTCATCCAAAAATGTCCATAGCGGATCTAATACCAGATCGGTATTTTGCTCAGTGGCTGGCAGGTTGAGCTGTGCCTTGGTATTTTCACCTGTTTGAGCATCATGTTGTTCGTGCAGCATGACTAAGGCGTATTTTAAAAAGCTCATTCCTAAAAAGTCTGGTGGCTTTGGGTAGCTAAAACGTCCAGGATTTTGTGCTGTCCAATTGACCAGCTCATTCAGCGTCGTTGGTGGGTTATCAGTCGATAAACGGTCGTAGTAGAAAGTCAGCGAGGCTTGTCCCCATGGTGCTTCCATGCCATTGGTGGGTACACCAAAATCAAAGTTCACCGTAGGGTTATTTTCTGGATTAGTAAGGGAAAAATTAGGTAACTTATTCGCCCATTGCTTGAGCAATAATGAGTTTTCACTCATGGTGGCAAAGTTTGCGCCATTAATCCAGATGAGATCTAAACTGCCTTCATCATTGTTATTGGCTGATTTTTCCGCCAGCACGCGACTGACCGCTTCACTGGTGTCGCTTAATTTCACATGGACTAAATTGATATTATATTGATCATCTACTTGCTCGGCTGCCCACTGTAGATAGGCGTTGATCTGTGGGTCGCCGCCCCACGCATAGAAATAAACATCTTGGTTTTTGCCAGTTTCTTGCACTTGTTGCCAGTGCGACAGACTCTTATCATCTGATACATTGGTAATAGAGGCGGTACTGGCAGAAATACCCATACAAATGCCAAGCGCCATAGCATAGATGCTATAGCGGCTTAGGTTTTTTAAGGTTGATGAGACTTGCAAGGACTTGATAACGTGCATTTGAGTTTCCGTTATGATGATATATTCTCAGCACAGTTGATAAAAACCCAACTAACCTCGACGCCATGTATGGTACTTTTCAAGCAAGTTTAATACTTTTTCAGGCGCATGATTGCGTTTCCATTCACCAGCCGCGTATTTATTGCCTTCCGCCCATGTCGGGTACATGTGAATGGTGCCGAGTATTTTATTCAGCCCTAAACCATGCTTCATGGCCAGTATAAACTCAGGCATTATATCACCAGCATGCTCAGCGACGATGGTCACGCCAAGTATTTTATCTTTGCCTTTAGGTGTAATGATTTTGATAAAGCCGACATTGGCGCTTTCAGTCACCGCACGATCTAAGTCTTTAAAGTCGTAGCGGGTAATCTCAAAATCAATACCTTTTTCGATAGCTTCCTGCTCATTTAAGCCAACACGTGCGACTTCTGGATCGATAAAGGTTGTCCACGGAATCACGCGATAATCGACCTTGAATTTCTTTAGATGTCCAAACAAACCGTTTACTGCGGCGAACCATGCTTGATGGGAAGCCACATGGGTAAATTGATAAGGGCCGACGACATCACCTGCGGCGTAGATATTAGGATAAAGAGTTTCTAGGTAGTCATCGGTATTTATAGTACGTTCCGTTTCGATGCCCAACGCTTCTAAGCCGTAGCCTTCGAGGCGAGCACTACGCCCAACGGCACAAAGCAACTCGTCATACTCAATAGCGATCTCATGCTTATTTTGACTGTCTTGTTTATCTGTATGGTTGTATAACTGTTCAACGATAATGAATTTTTTACCATCGCGAGTCTCACAGCGAATCGCTTGATGCGAGGTCAAGACATTCACACCACTCTCGACGAGCACTTGCTGCGCAAATTCTGAAACTTCCACGTCTTCTTTTTTCATCAGACGCGCGCCTCTTTCGATTTGAGTCACATTGGAACCCAAGCGGGCAAAGGCCTGTGCCAGCTCAGAGCCGATAGGCCCGCCGCCAAGTACGACGAGCTTTTTCGGTGCTTCTTCCAATTCAGTAAACTTATTCCATAGCGTATCGCTCGTCACATAACCGGTCTCTTCCAAACCTGGTAAGTCTGGGATAAATGGACGGGCACCAGTGGCGACAACAATGGAACGTGCGGTGAGTCGCTGCGTGCCGCCATCGTTTAGCGCAATTTCTACCGTCCATGGGTCGATAAATTTAGCATAACCTTTTAACACTTCGACACCCAATTCCGTATAACGCTCGACGCTGTCATTTGGCGCGATGTCAGCGATAACTTTATGGATGCGTGTCATGACATTTTTGAATGAAAATTCTGGTTGAATATTATTGAGACCATAGCGTTCGCCATTGCGCATTTGCTCTGCGACTTTCGCGCTTTTGATAAGGGCTTTACTGGGTACGCAGCCGTAGTTTAAGCAGTCGCCGCCCATCTCACCCGCTTCAATCAGCGTGACTTTTGCTTTGACAGTGGCCGCGATATAACTGGTGACTAGACCGCCAGCACCTGCACCAATGACAATCATATTGCGATCGAATTTATTTGGTTTGGTGTAATTTTTATAGACGCGGCGTTTTTTTATCGTATTTAAGATGCTTTTAGCTATCAACGGAAAAAACCCTAGTAGCGCGAATGAGGCAATCAAATTGAAAGATAAGATGCCTGACAAGCTCTCGATTTGTGCCAACTGCGTACCTGCATTGACATAGACGAAAGTACCAGCGAGCATACCTACTTGGCTGACCCAATAGAAGGTTCTTGCCTTAATCGCGGTGACACCCATCAATAGATTGATTAAGAAAAATGGGAAGATTGGAACGAGGCGTAAGGTAAATAGATAAAAAGCCCCTTCTTTTTTTACGCCTGCGTCAATAGAGTCGAGACGCTCGGGGAAACGCTGCTTGATAGAATCGCGCAGTAAGTAGCGTGAGGTCAAAAAGGCCAGTGTGGCACCAATACTTGAGGCAAACGAGGCGACCAATAAGCCTTGAACCAAGCCAAACAATGCCCCAGCTGCCAAAGTCATAATGGCAGCGCCAGGTAAAGATAATGCCGTGACTAATATATAGACTAAAAAGAAGCCACCAATAACCAACCATGGTGACTGCGCTCTATATTGGTCGAATTGATCCATCGAGCCCTTTAAACCCTCAAGTGTCAATAATTGGTTGAGGTCAAAGTAAAAAAAGCCAATGACTAACATCAATACGGCTAATATTAAAACTATTTTCTTAATCATGGATTATCCAGCTAAATAATAATGCAAAGGGGTGTGTGAGAAATAGGATCTAAAAAAGTCTTATATACAAACACATAGCGATGTCATCAGTCCTACTATAATCTACTTTTTCGTTATTCGTGGCGATATATTCGTTTTTAGTAAACTATAGTGATATTCAGACTGATTATCAACTTTCTTAGGATAAAGTCGGTGACGTCTTTTTGCCCAATGTTAAGGTGTCATAATCTCTCATTAAGAAAAGCGCTATACAAGCCGCCAACATTGGCCATGCAGCAAAGAACAATAGATTGTCGAAAGGAGTGAGATAGAGACCGAAAGTGGCAAAAGTAGAAACCGCGTGTAGCAATAAGACAATGCCGTATGTCCATTTTTTGAATAAACCCATTACGAACGAGAAGATCAGTATGATTTGTAAGCTACCAATAACGTATACGATACTGGTGCCTAAGCCTTCTAATGCATAAAATTTAGAAAACACATTGGCGGTGTGGTCAGGATTGACAAATTTGTCGAGCGTCCAAAAAAAGAACACAATGAAGACACCTATTCGAAGCAACAGTAAAGACAAAGGGAGATGTTTTGGCATAAGTTATTTCTTTTTAATAAAGTTTGAAAGCGAGTTCAAAATAGGGTGGATTGAAGTGAGGTTTCTACGCCTGTTATTAGAAGGTTTTTATGTGACAGACATGAGTAAGAATTGTTTGCTTTATGTTGAGTGATTGCTCAATTATAGCTGTAAGATGTTACAAAATAATGCAAGGGCGTATTGTGACGATTTTGGAATAAAGCCGTTGAAGATAGTGGCGCGTTATCGAAGACTATTTCTAAAGATCATTTGCAAAACGTTTGCGTACTTGTCGTAAGTAAATACTGGGGGCGATGCGCCATAAGATGCTACCAAAGCGTGAGACAGGTTCGGGCAATATCCAGCGTTTGCGTTGGGTCAAGCCTTTATCAATAAGCTCAACCATCCACTCAGCACTGCGAATATTGCCGATGACTGAGCGTGGGTGGTTGGCAGTATTACCATCATGACCGAGCGCATGACTTTCGATAGGCGTGTCTAAGAAGCTCGGATATACCATCAATATATGAATACCATCAGTTTCTAACTCTAAGCGCAGTACTTCAAAGAACTGGGTCAGCGCACTTTTAGCAGCGCAATAAGCGGCGCGTCCAGGAACTGGCATCCAGCCTGCCATTGAGCCGATGCAAACAATTTGACCACGAGACTCTCGCAGTAAAGGCAGTGCCGCCATCGTTAGCTCTACTGCGCCTTGCCAATCTACTGCCATGACCTTGCGGAATACTGCTGGGTCAGTCTGATGCGCTGGTGAGCGGTGAGTGATGCCAGCATTATTTACCAGTAGGTCAAGCTGTCCAAAGCGCTCATATAGCTGATCAATAAGTGAGGCAATATCATCAGCTTGGGTGATATCGGTGACGACCATCATGATTCTGTCCGTATCAGTAAACTCAGTTGCTCGTGCACTTAAAGCCTGTGCATCTATATCGATGAGCACTAAGTGATGACCAGCATTATACCAATGACGAGCCATCGCTAAGCCCAGTCCCGATGCGGCGCCAGTAATCAAAGTAACGGTCATAATAAGCTCCTTTATAAAAACAGATTTAATCTCTTTAAGGTTTACGCAGTCCATTGGTGTCGACAAAATAATCAAAAGTTTCAGCGGAAGTTTTAGTCAGTTGATAGCCAAACTCTTCTTTTAGACGACGATTGGCAAGCACCGGACGATAACGCAAAAAGTTAACTTGTTCGGGGCCAGTAGGCTTGCCGCGCCATTTCTCGACTTGTAGTGCTGCTTTGACTAGCCAAACAGGCAGGATTAATAGCGGCTTATTGAGCTTATGTGCAATCTGCTTCATGGTCAGTGCGCCATCACCAGCCATATTGAAGATGCCAGATTTATCTTCTCGAATACCCATCTCCATCGCATTTATAACATCTTGATCCCAAATAAAGACGAAAGGGGAGTCACTGCCTTTGAGCGCAAGAATACGCGGCGCCATGAACAATCCAGTGATTTGGTTGCGGGTGTCAGCACCTAATACAGTACCGGGTCGAAAGATAAGCTGCTGCAACTGCGGATGATTTTGACGAAAATCGCTCAGCAACTCTTCTATTTGTCTCTTATGATCAGAATAAGCGAATTCACGATTGCCTCGCAGCGTATCTTGCTCATCGATCCATTCTGGATTGTCTGCATGATAACCATAAGCCGCTCCTGAGCTAGTCACAGTCAGGTGACGAACGCCAGCTTGTACGCAGCACTTTAGGACATTATGAGTGCCGTTAACATCGATATCGAAATCCCGTGCTCGATCTTTTGATGCTTGCAGGATGGAGGCCAAATGAATCACATGAGTGATTTGCTCATCGATAAGCAGCTGAGCTAGGTCGGCATCACGTATATCGAGTATTTTAATCGGAAAGTCTAGGTCTTTACGCGTGCAGATGTCTGTGCCTATGACAGAGTAATACGCGGCCAGTCTATTACCCAATTGATGACCGATATAGCCTGCTGCGCCCGTGATAAGTATGCGTTTAATCATATGGCCTCCGTGCCCAAATTTGTGAAAGTGTCAGGCCTGACACCAGATGCCAGACGCCCCAAAAGGCGGTAATCAGCATCATGCCGCCCGCTTGCGGAAAAAAAGTAAATAGAATGACCAAGCCCAGTCCTGAGTTTTGAATGCCGACTTCCATAGTGACTGCACGGCGGTCAGCAACGGGCAGTTTAAGCGCTTTACCCATGCCATAGCCGAGCGACAGTGCCAGTAAATTATGAGCCACCACTAACCAAAAAAAACTGTTAAAACGGTCGATAAATAAGTCAAAATTGTTGGAAAAGGCGATAGCGACAAAAGCTAAAAACACTAGTAATGAGACGATGCGTAACGGTTTTTCGCTACGGGCAACCAGTTTGGGGAATTTGCGACCGGTCAACATACCAATCACTAAAGGCACGGCCAAAACCAAGAGCACTAATAATAAAATACTACTCGGCTCAAGCGTAATTTGGGTCAGGTATTGCCGCGTATGAGGATTGAGCCAACCATAAAAAGCAAAGTTCAGCGGCGTCAATACGGTAGCTACCAAGCTCGAAACTGCCGTCATACTCACAGAGACAGCGACATTGCCCCGTGCCAGCCAAGTCATGATATTAGAGAAACTACCACCAGGACAAGAAGCCACCAAAATCATCCCTAACGCCAGATCTGGATCGACATTCAATGCCCAAGTAAATAGGCAGGTCGCTAGCGGTAACAGGAAAAACTGTGCAAACAGACCAGCTATAGGCGCAATGGGTGCTAGGATAATACGTTTAAAGTCCTCAAGGCGTAAGGTCAGTGAGACACCGAACATCATTAAAGCCATGATGACATTGAGCATAATTAAGCTGGCAGGATCGAAGACGATCGGTAACGCGCCACTCATACTGACGTATCCGACTGACGATCTTTTCTATTAAAGATTTTGTGTCTTAAGCGATGACCTATAGAGGGGTTATTGCCGAAGGTTTTATTGTCAGTCTCTTGTTCACCTTCCTCCATTTGCAATTTAGCGGTATGCTCAGCAAGTGTGGCAAGATATTCCTCTTTATTGACATAATAAGCCATTCGCGCGAGCTTGATGTAGTCATAACCACCATCGAGTGTCACGCCACTCAGTGCTCGTTTGACCACATCGAAGTTGTCAGCCGCTGCGCTATTTTGCTCGCGCTGCTTAATATATAACGCGACCAGACGCGCTTGTTGATTGCGACCTTCCCAGCCAAGTCCAGCAGCCTCTACCATACCCATCATAAACAAATTGTCATATTCAGGATGAAAGACATTCATATACAGCTGCGGTGCATGTTGTGTGGCAGGCCAGTTGAGATGCTTACGATCAATAAAAGGATAGTCTAGCAAATAGCCAGTCGCCATCAGAATCAAGTCATAATCACTGCTTTCACCATCGCTGAAGCTCACCGTATGCCCTTTAATACCGCTTATATCACGTCGCGGCTTAATATCACCATGACCCAAATGGTGGAGCACTAACGAGTTAACGACTGGATGCGATTCGTACATTCGATAGTCAGGATCTGGTAGACCATAGTCCGAAGGCTTGCCAATGATCATACGGATCATCGCTGCATCCATGCGCTGCTTGGCTTGACGTGGTAGCTTGAGTTTGCCACCTAATGTATCGATAGGGCGACCTTTGATAAATTTAGGCAAGAAGTAATAGCCACGTCGTAAGCTAATATCTACTGACTTTGCATGGTGAACGGCATCTACCGCAATATCAGCACCAGAATTACCGCAGCCGACGATGAGCACGCGCTTATCTTTGAATGCTGAGGGGTTACGATACTCGGAGGAATGCATCAACTGACCGGCGAACTCGCCCGGCAAGGTTGGCATGTTTGGCTTATGTAAAGTGCCATTGGCAATCAGCACCCCATCGAATAGTCGTGACTGCTGCGCGCCATTGCATTCACTGATTACGCGCCAACCATCACCTTCGGGGCTGGCGCTGATGACTCGAGTAGAGAATTCATAACGGGATTTGAGGTCAAATTGATCGGCAAAGTCTTGGAAGTATTGGCGCAGCTCGCTATGGTGTGGGTAGCAGGCAACAGAGTCGCGCATGGGATACGCTTCGAACTCGGTCATCTGTTTGGAGGATATCAGATGGGCTGTTTCGTACATGGTGCTATGAGGGTTATCAATATCCCATAGGCCACCTACATCACTGTGCAGCTCAAAGCCAACGAAAGGAATATTAAGTTTTTGGAGATTACGGGCGGTGGCTAGTCCCATTGGACCGGCACCAATGACAGCATACATAGTTGTTCCCTCAAATTTATGATCGTATTGCACCCATCCTAATTGGGTATGAGCATTATATTAGTCTATGTCGTTAGGCCGTTCAAGAATAAGGTTAGAGAAATCATAACTATCAAGGTCTGTACTGCCACTCTCATCAGCGATACGGGTTTGGATGCCGTTATTTGATTACGGACTGTCATGACCTTTCATAAAATTATTAAACATAACAAACAACAAAACAGCCTTTAAATCTTAGATTTAAAGGCTGTTTAAGACTATTGAGAGAACGATAAGATATATAGCTGGCTCACCATAAAAGTGCTACGGCGTTAACCTAGCTAACCCTGCAAATTATATTTGACCACCACATTGCTCCCATCATGATCAACCTTATAAGTGTTGAGTATAATACTTTCATCATCTAAACATTGGCCTGTTACCAGATTAAAGCGCTGCTTATAAATAGGTGAGGCTACATACAGTACTGCTTCACTAAGGCCAGCTGCGTTGGTAATGGTAGTGCCACCGATTAAACCTCTAGACAATACATTGGCCTGACTAAAAGGGTCATAATTATCAAGCGCGAACAGCTTAGTTTCTTTGGTGCGAAAGATAGCCACTTGTTTGCCATCTATGAGCGCACAAACACCAGTCTCAGGGAGAATGTCTTCTAATCTACAAACCGTATATTGAGTCATTGGGTTATCCTTATTCGTATATTATCGGAGAGTATAGACAGTCTTAGATAAATCAGAGACGGTGTTAGGCTGGCTCGATCGACTATTGATAGTGCTGTCATTCGCCTTCCTAGTTTATTAATTGTCTCTTCATTATCTTAAACCGACTATCTTGGGCGTTGATTAAGCCAGCTCAGTCACTAGGATTTGAGTTTTTTCAGTATCGGTTGCGGGGCGAATTTGCTCGCGCTCGGTGACAAAGACCACATTGTCATCTCCTTGCTCACTATTGACGAAATGACGGAAACGTTTGAGCTTTTCGCTATCGGTGATGGTGGCTTTCCACTCACACACATAGTTGTCGATCAGCAGCTGCATCTGTGCTTCTAGCTCGTCAGCGATGCCTAAGCTGTCTTCAATAATGACTGCTTGTAGATATTCCAATCCACCTTCTAAGCTCTCGCGCCATTTTGAAGTTCGTTGGAGTTTATCTGCTGTTTTTATATAAAACATAATAATACGGTCGATATATTTGATGACCGTGTCGCTATCTAGATCGGTGGCAAACAACTCACCATGACGCGGGGTCATACCACCATTACCACAGACAAATAAATTCCAACCATTCTCAGTGGCGATAATGCCAAAGTCCTTGCTTTGTGCCTCTGCACACTCGCGTGTACATCCGGACACGCCCATCTTTATTTTATGCGGTGAACGTACTCCTTTATAACGATCCTCTAAGGTAAGTGCCAAGCCGACACTGTCATCGACGCCGTAGCGACACCAGTTATTCCCCACGCACGATTTAACAGTACGCAAAGACTTGCCATAAGCGTGACCAGTCTCAAAGCCGGCTTGCACCAATTGTGTCCAGATATCAGGCAACTGGTCTAAACGTGCACCAAATAAATCCACGCGTTGACCACCTGTGATTTTGGTATACAAATTAAACTCTTTAGCGACTTGCCCAAGGATGATCAGCTTATCGGCGGTGATTTCACCACCTGGCACACGAGGTACGACAGAATAGGTGCCGTCTTTTTGTATGTTGCCCAGATAATAGTCATTGCTGTCTTGCAACGGTGTCAGTTCAGGCTTGAGCACATAATCATTCCAGCATGAGGCCAAGATGGAGGCGACCGTAGGTTTGCAAATCTCACAGCCATGACCGTTACCATGCTCATCCAACAGAGCATCAAAGGTTCTAATACCATGGACACGAATCAAGCTATAGAGCTCTTGACGGGTATAGGCAAAGTGCTCACATAAGTCATTATTGACCTCAAACCCAAGGTTCGTTAACTGGTAGCTTAAAGTGTCTTTCACCATAGGCGCACAGCCACCACATCCTGTACCTGCACTGGTACAAGACTTCACTTCGGCAATGGAGTACGCACCGTTTTCAACCGCCGCGCAAATAGCCCCTTTGGTGACGTTGTAGCATGAGCAAATCGTTGCACTATCTGGTAAATTTTCTATACCCATTTTCGGTTTTTCAACGTTGGGTAGTATGAGGCTTTCAGGGTGGGCAGGTAGGTCGATGTCGTTGAGATATAGCTGTAATAGATTATTATAGTCTTCGGTATCGCCGACCAATACCGCGCCAAGCAAGCGTTTATTATCAGGCGTTGTGACCAGTTTCTTATAAATGCCCTCAGCAGGGTTCTGGTACAAATAGCTCAAGCTGTCCGCGCTGTTGCCATGGGCGTCGCCAATACTACCAACATCGACGCCCATCAGTTTGAGCTTGGTGCTCATATCAGCGCCCGTAAAGGTTTGCGACTGATCTCCTGTGATTTGTGCCGCGCAAATACTCGCCATGCTGTAGCCTGGTGCTACTAAGCCAAATATTTTGTTATCCCACACCGCGCATTCGCCAATAGCGTAGACATGCGCGGCATTGGTGCGGCATTGTTCGTCAATTAAAATACCACCTCGTGCACCTATCTCAATGCCGCACTCAGGATTGTTTTTGATAATGCCATCTTGCGGACGGATACCCGCACTAAAAACGATCATATCGGTATCAAGCGAGGTATCATCGGTGAATTGCATGGTTAAATGGCATTGATCTTCACTGGTGTTATTTCTGTTTTTTGACAGGGCATCGGTATTGTCAATAATGGCTTGGGTATTCTTGCCAGTTAATACTTTGACCCCGAGGGCTTCAATTTTTCGTTTTAAAATCTCACCGCCAGCAGCATCAAGCTGAACACCCATCAATTGTGGGGCGAACTCTACAACATAAGTCTCTAACCCTAAAGTGACCAGTGCTTTTGCTGCCTCAAGTCCCAGCAGTCCACCACCCACGACCACACCCTTTCTGACTGTTGGGCGCTCAGCAATGGCGAGAATGTCATCTAAATCGGCAATGGTTCGGTATACGTGGCAATGCGGATGTTCACGCCCTGGAATGGGTGGTACAAACGGATAGGAGCCTGTTGCCAGTACCAACTCACCATATTCAATCTGCTCGCCAGCTTCAGTGATGATGTATTGGTTGGTTGCATCGATATCTACAATGCGCTGATTCAGATGCAATTGAATTTGGGCAGCGGCATAGGCGCTCAAATCAACCAAATTTAACTTACTGATATCTTTATGCTCAAAATAGCTCGATAAATACACACGATCATAAGCCGGACGGTCTTCTTCTGCAAACACATGAATCTCAAATTTCTCATGTAGCCCTTGCTCTATGGCTCGCTCAACGAAATGGTGCCCGACCATACCGTTGCCAATCACCACTAACTTAGCTTTATTTGTTGTACTCACTATAGTGCTGCTCATGCGCTTATCCTTAGTAATGGGGTTGTCTAAATATCGTGATCTAAACGTTATGATGGTTAGCAATATTTAGTGCCTACACCAATTACACCTTCAATAACTGTGCCAAGCACTGTTATATAGCGCTTTGTATTTAAGGGGATTGCTAAAAAATTCAGACGAATACGTATGACGCTCATCGCGTATTTACAAGGTCGCAAGGCATTTATGAGGAGGTTGACGATGATGGTAAATAAAACATTAATCGATCATTTGGCAATGAAGTGATAAGTATTGATGCACTAAAGTGGACAGAATCATGCACCAATTTGATTGCATTTATAATGAGTGGCATTTTTTATGTCTTTCAATGATACAAGGGCATCATGTTTTTTAAGATATGAATCGGCTTGTGATAGTCGCCTGTAAGTCTGCTATTACAAAGCATTGACGCTTTCACCAAAGACGATGGCTTGCCTCCACAATGATTTTTATGACGGCAAATGGCACAGCCATTGCACCCCCTTAAGTGTTCTAACTGATCATTCTGTTTAACATAACTTGTTCTTATGACTTTTTATGTTGGCCCTAAAGTTTGCCATTTAAGGAAATTGCTTATGTCGTCATCGCCACCATCGAACCCCGCTGTGCCAACTAAAAACAAGCTTAATATCTTATCTTTTACAGGTAAGAATAAAATTCTCCATCTTGGTTGGATGGCTTTTTTTCTGACCTTTTTTGTGTGGTTTAACCACGCGCCTTTTTTGTCCGCGATTGGGGAGACGCTTAACCTTACTAAAGATCAAATCAAAACCTTACTGATACTAAACGTCGCTTTGACGATTCCAGCTCGAGTCATTATCGGTATGCTAACCGATCGTTTTGGCCCGCGCCTCGTCTATACCGCCATTTTGGCGATTGGCGCCATTCCCTGTTTTACTTTTGCCTTTGCGCAAGACTACAACACGCTAGCGTTGTCTCGGTTCTTACTGGGTTTTGTAGGTGCAGGGTTTGTGGTGGGTATTCGTCTAATGAGTGATTGGTTCCCTGCAAATGAGCTGGGTACGGCTGAAGGTATTTATGGTGGTTGGGGCAATTTTGGTTCCGCTGCTGCTGCCTTGCTATTACCGACAGTGGCTATCATCGCTGCCGCTATAGTTGGTGGTGATGAGGGCTGGCGTTATGCGACGGCTACTTCAGGGGTGGTCATGATGCTGTACAGTGTGATTTTTTATAAGATGGTGCGAGATACGCCAAAGGGTGCGACGTATTTTAAACCCAAAAAATCTGGTGCCATGATGGTGACTTCAGCAGGTGACTTTTGGCTGATGATGGCGTTTAAGCTGCCAATGTATTTGGCCTTGGCTCTTTTGGGATGGAAATTATCGCCCGCTGGCGTCAGCTTGCTTAGTCAGGACAGCGTGACTATCGTCTATATCGGACTGGTTGTTTTATATATTTATGAGTTCGTGAGTAGTTATCGCTTTAATAAAGAGATATTTACTACGCCAGTTCCAAAAGCACATCAATATGACTTTAAGCAAGTCGGTATCTTAAATATTCTCTACTTTGCGACCTTTGGCTCAGAGCTGGCGGTGGTGTCTATGTTGCCGCTTTTTTATCAAGAGACATTTAGCCTATCGATTGTGATGGCAGGGGTATTGGCATCAAGCTATGCGTTTATGAATTTGATGTCACGTCCGGGCGGCGGTTGGCTCAGTGACAAGTATGGACGCAAGATCACGCTGCTGATTTTGACTGCGGGTTTAGCCGTCGGTTATTTATTGATGGGAATCGTTGATTCAACATGGCCGATTGCGTTGGCATTGTTAATCACGATGTTTTGCTCATTCTTTGTACAGGCAGGCGAGGGCGCAGTGTTTGCGGTCATTCCACTCATTAAGCGCAGTATGACTGGACAATTCGCTGGCATGACTGGTGCTTATGGCAATGTTGGTTCGGTCGTTTATTTAACCGTACTGAGTCTCGTCTCCTATCAGGTGTTTTTCTTTGTGATCGCCGCCACCGCAGTGGTTGGCTTCTTAGCACTATTCTTTTTAAAAGAGCCTGAAGGCGTTATCATCGAAGAAATGCCAGATGGTAGTTTTGCCCAAATTAAAGTGAGCTAAGTATGAAAAAGGGCGGCACACAAGACTTTAAGACCACTGACAAAACCAGTCACTATAGTGCGGATAATGCACTATGGTTGCTTGATTTTTATACCATGCAAGGGCGCAAATCCGAAAATCAAGACAGCTTGCTGATAACAACATGCTTGCCGTATGGACAGTCCACAGCAACCATCAACGGCGGTGTTCATTGTCCTCATGCGCCTTTATTGGTGCTGATGGCGGATGGTGTCAGTGCCTGTCAGTTCCCTAAACAAGCCAGTCAATTGGTCGTCAATACCATCACGCATCACCTTACTTTAGCGCTTGAAAATCTCGTGAGGACAGAGTATGAGTCGGCATCAGAAAATGAGTCACAAGCCAATGGTCAAAAGGCACCGATAAGCTTTGATGATAATCAAATTGCCATATTGATTAAGGAGGCGGTAAACAAAACCAATGATGTGCTCTATTTCCCACAAGTCTACGAGCGAGTACCACCGCTGTTATCGACCTTATCAGGCCTACTGTGTATCGGTGACCGTATCCATCTGTTTCATACGGGCGATTCACGTATTTACCGTATAGGTATGGATAGCATGGCGGTGCTCACTAAAGATCACCGCATCCATCGTGGGCAAGATAAAGGTGCGCTTTCGGCTGCTGTCGGCGCTGATACACGAATTCAGTTACAGCAATCGGTATTTACATTGCATCAAAACGAGTGCTTAGCGCTAATGACTGATGGCGTTTATGAATCTATTACCGCCTCAGAGCTTCAGTTTGAACTGTGTGCCGCCGCAAGCGCGCTAGTCCAGTCGACGACTATGATTGATCAAGATCCTGTTGACCAACAGATAAGTGATGTTGGTATCGGTGAAAGCTTAGGTGTCGGTGAAAGCTTAGATATCAGTAAAAGCTTATGCGAGCAAGCGTTTAGCGAAGGCAGTTACGATAACCTAAGTATGATGATGCTCGGTATGAATACGCCAGTGCTCCATAAGCAAACGTTTAAGGCACAAACTTACAAGACAGGCGACAATGCTAGCTCTCACGATATTCATCGTTACCAGTTGCCAACGGGTTTGGAGATTGGTGCGCAGATTGACGGTTTTACTGTCAAGAACATTATAGCCCGTACTGCTCGTAGTGAAGTGTATTTGGTAGAAGATAGCAACCATCATGCCTTTGTCATAAAGTCGCCAAGCCTTGATACGATTACCGATGGGTACTATCTGCGCGAGTTTTTAAAAGAGCGAAAAATAGGATTGAGCTTATCTAAGCACAGCCGTGCTGGTGAGCCTGCTTACAATCAAGCGGACCCTAATGATTTATCGAGCGATAACAGCCTTATAAGCATCAAAACCAATCAAAGCGCGAGCTCAGCGCTGAGTTCTTCAGGATTGCTACGTTATTACCCCGTACCAGCGAGTAGTACTTATTTATACCATCTAACCGAATATATTGAGGGCGAGAGCCTCAGAGATTTTATGGATCGCCATGCCCCTTGCGACGTATGGCAGACATATGATTTGTTGACCAAAATAGGCATGGCGGTTCGGGTGATGCATCGGAACTATCTATTGCATCAAGACATCAAGCCGGAAAATATCCTATTGACCACCTCAGGCGCGGTCAAATTGATTGATTTTGGTTCGGCCAGCTCTTTAATACTCAAAGACAGCACTCGACCACCAAACGGTGATTTGCACTACGCTGCACCAGAATATTACAGCGATGCACCAAAAGGAGTTTATTCTGATTTATTTTCCATAGCCGTAATCGGTTATGAGCTACTAACCAATGAGTTGCCGTTTAGTTCGCAAGATTTGATGAGTTCGCATCAAGCAAGTCATACATTGACGCTGCCTGCTCAATCATTACGTCAGCACCGCGTACCCACTGCTAGCCAGCAAGCGTTAATGCGTGCGCTGCATTCCAACACCCAAGCTAGATACCAAGCAATTGGTGAGTTTTTACAAGATTTTAACCCCGATAACACCAGCAATATCCGCGACCCTGAGCCGCTTATCATACGCCATCCCTTACTGGTATGGCACAGCATTTGCTTCATTCAGTTTGTCATCATCTTATCATTGCTGGCTTATTTTCTATAAGTTTGCTTCAACAAAAACATGATATGACACGCCATTTATTTAATGCTGCACGTTGCGGCTAAGGGATGCTCTTCTTATGTCGCCTTTTGTACCACACCTTAATGCACAGTCAACAGTAGTCAATAGCCAAAATCCTAAAATAGCGTCGACGCTACCTTCGAGTGCTGGTATCGTCATTATTGGTGCTGGCATGGCAGGCAGCCGTTTTGCCATTGAGCTGGCACGTGCCCAGCAGCAAAGTAAGTCGCCAAATAACCAAAGACCATTACCGATTACCCTTATCAGCAAAGAGCCAGAGGTCGGCTACAACCGCATTATGCTATCACCAGTGCTGGCAGGAGATAGCGCCTTTGAGGATACTTATTTATACCAGCAATCAGATTATGAACAGCTGGGTATCACCGTATTGGCTGGAATTTCGGTTGACACAATAGACATCAAACAGCAATCCATTGAGCTGAGCAATGGACAAACGCTCGCTTATAGCAAGCTGGTTATTGCGACGGGCTCCAGTGCTCGAATCATTCCTTTTCCTAATTATGATGCTAAAGGCGTGCACGTGTTTCGAGAAGTAGCCGATGTAAATGCACTAACCGCATATGCACATCAAGGGAAAAAAGGTCTGGTGATTGGGGGCGGGGTATTAGGGTTAGAGGCCGCGTGTGCTTTGGCTTCTCAAGGAGCAGATATGACGGTTGTTCATGTGGACAGCTATGTACTGAACCGACAGCTTGATTTGCCCGCCGCTGAGCTATTGCAAGCAGAGCTCAGCTGTCGAAATGTCGGACTTGAGGTATCAGCGATCACTGAATGTATAGCGGTCAACAACCAGCATGAAGTATGCGGATTGTTACTAAAAGATGGGCGCACATTGCCAGCAGATTTCGTGGTCATGGCAGTGGGAGTGGTACCTAATATCACACTGGCAAAAGACAGCGGACTGACGGTCAACCGTGGCATTATCGTCGATAATTATATGCATACCAGCGCTGCCAACGTATACGCTATTGGCGAATGTGTGGAGCTAGACGGTGAGCTGTTCGGTATGGTGGCGCCCGTCAATCAGCAAGTTGATACCTTAGTTTCTGTCCTAAAAGATGCGAGGATATCAAACGATGGTTTAGCATCTAGAAATAATTGGCACCCTTTTACTAGCAAACCGCTGTCTTTAAAGCTAAAAGTATCTGGCATCAGTGCCTTTTCAGCAGGGCAAGTCGACTTTGACGAGGAGGAAGCGGCAGCTATCGAAACCATTACTTATCAGCAGACCAGTATAAATCACTATCACTGCCTCTATCTTAGAAACAATAAACTGATCGGCGCTGTACTCTATGGTGAGGTCAATGAGGGCAGTTTCTATAGTCAGCTAATCAACAGCAATAGTGATATCGCGCCTATAAAAGCGGATTTAATATTTGGCGAGGCTTACTGTGATTTAGAGAAAATAACGACAGATAGTGAGGCTAACGGAGACATGGATATCGATAGCGATCTGGATTTATTAAGCGCAGCAGACATAGTAGGAGCGGCGTCATGAGTGAAGTGATCTTGAGTAATAAATCGAATGCTAGTCAAGAATTAGAAAGTGGTATACGCCGATCTGATCACAAATCTGATGACATATTCAATCCTTCAAAAACGGCTCTTATTGCCACATATACTGAAGAAATGACATCCACCATACGTACCACTTGTCCTTACTGCGGGGTAGGGTGTGGCGTCCTAGCCAGTGTCGATGCGACAGGGGTAGTGAGTGTCAAAGGAGATCCTGAGCATCTGGCGAACTTTGGTAAATTGTGCTCAAAGGGCAGTGCGCTGGCACAAACCTTAGGTAGCGAGCGACGCTTAACTGAGCCTTACTATCAAAACAAGCAAGCGGTAATGCAACAGCATCGACCTATGCAATTGGGTAATGATTTTAACGCTATCGACATATCTGATGAGCCACTTACAAAGCCTATAGATTGGAATAACGTCTTAGATGATATTGCCACGCGCTTAAATGACACGATCGCCAAGCATGGTCGCGACAGCATTATGTTTTATGTCTCAGGACAGCTGCTCACTGAGGATTATTACGTTGCCAATAAGTTTATCAAAGGCTTTATCGGTAATAATAATATCGATTCCAACTCACGCCTATGTATGTCTTCCGCAGTAGCAGGGCACAAACGCGCCTTTGGCGCTGATTTGGTGCCTGGTAATTACGAGGATTTAGAGTCCTGCGATTTATTGGTGCTGGTGGGCTCAAACATGGCATGGTGCCATCCTATTTTGTTTGGACGATTTTTAGCTGCCAAAAAAATTGATCCCAGTAAAAAGCTTATCGTCATTGATCCGCGTCGTACGGATTCCTGTGAGTTCGCAGATTTGCACTTACCAATAGCAGCGGGCACCGATACGCATTTATACAATGGGTTGTTGCACTATCTTGAGCAGCAAGGTTGTTGCGATGAGCGTTATCTCAGGCAATGTAATGATGTCGATCTCGCTTTGGAGGCTGCCAAGACGTGGAGCATCGACAAAGTCGCTCAAGCATGCAAAATCAGCGCTGACCTCATACGCCAGTTTTATCAGCTAGTCGCTGCCAATGACAAGACAGTGACCGCGTTTAGTATGGGCGTTAACCAATCAAAGAGTGGCACCGACAAGGTCAATGCCATTATCAATAGTCATCTGTACACCGGACGCGTAGGAAAAGTAGGCGCCAGTCCGTTTTCACTCACTGGTCAGCCAAACGCTATGGGTGGCCGTGAAGTCGGGGCGCTGGCTAATTTGCTGGCGGCACATTTAGATTTGAGTAATGGTATTCATCGTCAACTGGTGGCTGATTTTTGGCAGGCACCGCAGTCTATTGCGCCAGAGGTGGGCATCCAAGCTTGTGATGCTGCCGATGCTATCTTAGATGGGCGTATCAAAGCCATTTGGATTATGGCGACCAATCCAGTCGTGAGCTTACCTGAAGCGGATAAATTTCGCCGCGCATTAGCGGCTTGTGACTTGGTAATAGTCTCTGACTGCTCGGTAGACAGCGATACGGTTAAGTGCGCAGACATTGTATTGCCAGCCCAAGGTTGGGGTGAAAAGTCAGGCACAGTCACCAATTCTGAGCGGCGAATCTCAAGACAGCGGGCGTTGAAGCCTGCATTAGGACTCGCTAAGCCTGACTGGTGGATACTGTCTCAAGTTGCCACCCGCATGGGGCTAGCTGGGTTTGATTACCAGCATCCTAGTGAGATATTCAATGAGCATGTGGCATTGACCGCTTATAAAAACGATCCTAGCCAAGTGCCCTCTATTAGCAATCAACCGCGCTATCTGAATTTGGCCAAAGACCTACCAATGCCAATCCTAAATCGTGCTGACTATGAGGTAATGACCCCCTTTCAATGGGGCGACCCGCGAATCACCATGGCGCACTCAAACTTTATCGCTATTACACCCTCAGATAGTGCCAGCTTACCTAATAGGCATCAGCGTCGCTCAAGACCGGAAGCTAATGGCAATACAGAAAGCAATAATATAGCGAGCAATAATAGAGAACATGATAACAGGCGCGATAAGCCACATAACGGTCACTCATCGACCGTGCATCTACGTCTTATTACCGGTAGATTACGTGATCAGTGGCATACCATGACCCGCACAGGACTTGCGCCGCAGCTTAACCAACATGAGTCTGCGCCGATGCTGACCCTCCATCCCGATGACGCCAAGCAACTCGGTGTTGAAAAAGGCGACTATGTGCAGCTACGTCCTCGCTATGAGCAAAACCTACCACACAAGCAGCAGCAAAAACAGCGTCAGCCACATGATAAGGCGGCTGTTGATTCAAATACATATGACTCACATACAGATCATTCACATACAGATCATTCAAATACAGACATTGAAGTGTTAGAGCAAAAAGTGATAGCACAAGTTGCCATCAGTGATGGCATGCGTGTTGGTGATGCATTTATGCCCATGCACTGGAGTAACGCCTTTGCCAGCAGTGCAAGAGTAGGTACGCTCATTCCGACGGTTGTCGATCCCCATTCAGGACAGCCTGAGCTAAAAAACTCAGCGATTAGTATCAGCGCTGTACCCATGCAAACGTTTGGCAAGATTTTGGTGCATCCTGATTTGCAAGACACCATACTAGTGCACTTTCGTGCTATGGCGGCTAGCTTTAAGGAGCAAATGACAGACAATGAATCGCAAGCAGCCTCTTCCAGCTTTGATGTGGCTAGTGAGCAGTCGACTCAAACACTACCAGCACTGACATGGAGTATTAGTCGCCAAACCAACAGCGTTCTAATCACTCTTGCTAGCCCAGTCGATAGCATCGCTAAGAAATTGCTTGATCCTGAGTTTTGGCAGCAGTTTATCGATAGCTATCAAAGCTCTGTATCGGATAAAGGATTGACGGATGACGCTGCCAATACTGTAGGGGTTAATAGTGCTTTTACCCTTAGTAAACCGGAGCAGCAACTACGCTTTATTTTGACTCAGTCGGAGGCGAATGAGGCAAGTGAGGCAAATAATGAAGAGGTCGATCGCACGTTGCCAAGCACTTCTATCTCTACTATACCGAGTGAGCGGCTACTATTAGCTATTTACTTCGCGCCGCAAGTGACGCAGCTGCCAAGCAGTCATTGGCTTGATAGCTGCTTTACCAATACCGATGCGATACCCGCACAGCAGCGCTATAAATGGTTGCTGGCAGGTCGTCCAGCCACAGGTTATATCGATCCAGGCCCGCTGGTGTGCTCGTGCATGGCGGTGGGAGAAAACATTATCATCAATGCCATCACTAAACAGCAATGTACCAGCGCACATGCCATTGGTAAAGCGTGCCGAGCGGGCACCAATTGCGGCTCATGTGTGAGTCAAATTAATGCACTTATTGAGGAGTATGCGTCATAGCTGTCTTATAACTTCCTTATAACCGCCTTATGAAATACAACCAATGGATCAATATGGCATGAGGCTTGCACCGTGTCTTGTACTATCTTTTGTTCTTATGTATTCCATTATGAAGTGCTGATCTGCACGGCGCTAATAGTGTTATTAGGAGTGACCATTATGACTGATTCATCTGCTTTTATCGCAACCCTACCTTCGAATGACTTGTCCAATAAAAAATGCAACGTCAATGTGCTAAACACACCATCAACGATAGCAGAAGGTGAAAAAGTAGGCACTGTGCATTTAGTCGGTGCTGGTTCTGGTGATCCTGAGTTGTTGACTCTAAAAGCGTTACGAGTCATGCAGCGCGCAGACATAGTGCTTTATGACAGCTTAGTCTCAGAGGATATCTTAGATATGTGCGCGCTGACAGCAGAAAAAATATTCGTCGGTAAGCGCCGTGCCAACCATGCTCTGCCGCAAGAAGGCATCAATGAGCTGCTAGTCAAACACGCGCTGGCAGGCAAAACAGTGGTTCGTCTAAAAGGCGGCGACCCCTTTATTTTTGGGCGCGGCGGAGAAGAGCTGCAAGAAGTTGTGCGCCATGGCATTCGTTTTGAATCCATTCCCGGCATCACAGCCGCCAGCGCCGCTGCTAGCCGTGCAGGGATTCCACTAACGCACCGTGACCATGCACAAGCCGTCAAGTTTGTGACAGCGTGCAAAAAGTCAGGCGCAGCCAATAATGACTATGACGAACACTTGGACAGCAAACAAACGGTAGTGTTTTATATGGGACTACATCGGCTAGGTGAGTTGACCAAAGGGTTGATAGCAGCGGGGCGCGACAGCGATACTCCTTTTGCCGTGATTAGTCATGCAAGCTTACCCACGCAGCAGCTGCTCATCGGTACGCTTGGTAGTATCGCTAATCAGCAAGCGATAGCGAAATTGCCAACACCTGCACTATTAATTATGGGTGATGTTGTCACTTTATATCATGAGTTTGCAGACTATAATCTTGGTGCTGTGGGTAAAGGTGCATTTGTTGATGTTAATAAAGTTATAAGCAGTAACCACTTAATACCCAATTTGGAAAGTATGACGTAGGAACGTTACTTATTATAAATTTCGTAATTGCTCAATTAACCAACGATGTATGCCACTGTCAGTAGTACGTGGGTGCCATGCCGCGATGACTTTAAAAGTAGGTGGCAAGGCTTCAACCTCAAGCTCTTTGACCTTACTGCTCGGCAATAACCGCGAAGGATAAAACGCAATCATATCAGTCGTGTGCAAAATATTGGGTACAGCCGAAAAGCTAGGAACTGACATCACAATATTTCGTTTTAGACCTTTTTCTGCAAACCATTGGTCATGAGAGCCGCGCAAATTAGCACGCGAAGGCGACACCACCAACTGCGGGTGCGCAGCCACTTGCGTCAGTGTTAATGGCTCTGTGGCAAAAATATTTTCACAACCCGTCACGCATAAATGTTGCTCTTCAAATAGAGTGACATACGATAAGTTGTCAGGGATGAATTCGGGAAAGGTAATCAATAAATCAAGCTCGCCTGCTGCAATAAGTTGGTTAATATTGTCTGAGGCAAAGTCGCGCACGATCAGCTTCAAATCCGGTGCGTCGCGGCGCGTAATATTAAACAACTGCGGTAACAGCGCCTGTGTCGCATAGTCGGTCGCACTAATCGTAAAGACGCCTTTATATGTTTGCGGCGTAAAAATCTCTGGCTCTAACAAATCTTCCAACTGCTTTAATATATGATCAATAGGTTGCTGCATCGATAGCGCCTTTGGCGTTGCCACCATGCTATTGCCTTGACGAATAAATAAGCGATCATCAAACACCTCACGTAACTTACGCAGCTGCTCACTGATGGCTTGTTGGGTCAGCCCCATTTTGCGTGCGACTTGTGAGAGGTTTTTTAGATCAAGCAAAGCCTGTAATACTCTAAGCTGCTTAATATCGAGCCGATTCATACCATTCATAACTCATACCATTAATAGTTGTATCTTAAACAATAAGTGGTTGTTTCTAATTGTACCCTCAAAACGCTATGCTGACCAACATTGCTTAAGTAGCAACTAAATGAGCTATTAAGCATCAAAACAGGCCAAATACATTTAATAATAAGCCATCAGCTGCTTTAAAAGAGATATTTATGACACAAACCATTCTAAATACAAGTACACTATTTTCCTCTGTAGAACTTGGGCCTTATACGCTCAAAAACCGTATCGTAATGCCGCCATTGACACGCTCTCGTAGCACGCAGCCTGACAATATTCCTAATGACTTAATGGCCAGCTATTATGCACAGCGTGCGACAGCAGGCTTTATGGTGACTGAAGGTACGCAGATTGAGCCAAGAGGCCAAGGTTACGCTTGGACACCTGGTATCCATTCACCAGCCCAAGTTGAAGGCTGGAAAAAAGTTACGCAAGCAGTACATGCTAAAGGTGGTATTATTTTTGCTCAGTTATGGCATGTTGGGCGTGTGTCTCATACCAGCTTGCAGCCACAAGGTGCTCAGCCTGTAGGCCCATCAGCGATTGCTGCTGACAACGTAAAAGTATTTATTGAAACAGGTCCAGGTGAAGGTGCGTTGGCCGATCCAAGTGAGCCACGCGCACTCAGTACCGATGAAGTTGGTGAGCTGGTAATGATGTATGCGGCAGCCGCACGCAATGCATTGGAGGCGGGTTTTGATGGGGTAGAGCTGCATTGTGCTAATGGTTATTTGGTCAATCAGTTTATTTCTGAGCATAGCAACACCCGTGATGATCAATATGGTGGGTCGTTGACCAATCGTCTGCGCTTCTTAAAAGAAATCGTCGCTGCTGTCAGTGATGTGGTTGGTGCGGATCGTTTAGGCGTACGCTTTGCGCCTTTGTTTGCGAGTACGGATGAGACGCGCGTGTATTTAGGCTTGGTAGAGTCAGATCCTCATCATACGTATGTCGAAGCGGTCAAATTGCTGGAACAAGCGGGCATTGCTTACTTGTCCATTGCTGAAGCCGATTGGGATAATGCGCCTGATTTGCCAGACACTTTTTATCAAGCGGTCAGAGAAGAATTTTCAGGCCGTATTATTTATGCGGGTAAATATACCGTAGAAAAAGCCGTGAATATTTTAGCCAAAGGCTATGGCGATTTATTTGCGTTTGGTCGTCCCTTTATTGCCAACCCTGATCTACCTGAGCGTATCGCCAATAATTGGCCACTCAATGAAGTAGATCCTACCACGATGTATGGTGGCACTGACGTTGGCTATAGTGATTATCCTTATTATCAAGCATAGTTAAAAAAACAATAGTAATAAATAGAAATAAGGCCATTTTTGGCCTTATTTCTATTTATAAATTTAATCATCAGTCGGTATCATATAATGAATAAAAATTCTAAAGACAGACTTATACGTATATTAATAGGATATGTCGGACTCTATCCAACACTCCTAATTGTATTAACATTATTGAAGCCTGTGACTCAAGGGTTAAGCCTGCCAGTGGTGGTATTAATTGAAACGATCATACTCGTTCCGTTGACACAGCTAGTGTCCTTCCCACTAGCAGGCTGGGTCATTGAGCGTCTAAGCAGAAAAAAGTGATCGTTTTTCGCAGCGTTCACTGGTAAACCATCATATTATTCCAGCTCATCAATCAACTGCTTCATCTCAGCGATTTCACGTTTTTGCGCTTTTATGATATCGTCAGCGAGCTGTTGTACACGCGGATCTTCAATATCAGCACGGCTACTGGTGAGAATAGCAATCGAGTGATGCGGTATCATCGCTTGCATCCAATCGACTTGATCGACAGTTGCTTGTGATCGCACACCCCAAATACCGACGGCAAACATCAATACGCTCAGACCATAAATCATTAAGTTGACCTTGGTCTTCTTATACATATTGGTCATAAATGCCAACATGACCACTGCCATACCGGCACCCATGTAGAGCGCCATATAAGCTCGGGTTTCACTAAAGTAAATATGATCCCATTCATAAGTATTGAAATACATCATGATGTACATCACAATCGTAGACGTCACAATCATCAGGGTGAACTTTACATAAGGGTTCATGCCCTGTTGATGATCCATGTTGTTTTGATCTGAAGCATTCATAGTATATCCCCTATTATTTTAATAAAATTAGAACCAGAATTTGACCCCCGCAGTCAAACTACTGCTATCAACCGATTCATTTTCTTGACGTCGTTGATCACGAGCTTTGCCAAGCGCTGTCTCATAACTCACACCCACATAAGGGGCTAGCTGGCGACTGAACGTCTCATAAGTCAGCCTGACCTCAGCTTCCATTTCATTAAAGCCTTTGGTAATGCCATTATCATGGTCATCTTTACTAAAGGCAGTTAATCCCACCTCTGGTATGACTACCCAATGCTGATCCAAACGCCATTCGTACTCTGCACCTAAATCAAGGCGGAGTTGACCATCGGTATATAAGTAGGCTCTCGCATCTGTTTCGATAAAATACGGTGCGGTACCGACAATGCCTGCCATAAGGGCAGCGTTATCATTTTCAGTATCGTAAGCGACACCAGCTTCACCATTCCAAAAAATGCTCAGTGGTTTCCAATAAGCAAGCGAGCTCAAGCTATCTATTTCTTTATCATCTTTAGTCTGAGCACTACCTTCGGTGCGTAGCCTTATACGATTACTATCAGTACCGTACCAACCCGTCGCCTCGAAGTTGATTTGATCCTCATCAAACTGATAGCCCAAGTCGTCTACTGAGACTCCCCATAACGGCATGCTGCCCATCATCATTGGCTTACCATACTGCCCGTAGGGAATCCCATTCGAATAGTCTGGACTGCGAGCATCGGCTGGTGGCTGCCCGCCTTGCATACCAGACATATCCATACTGCCATGATCCATGCCCGACATATCCATGCCGCTATGATCCATATCTGACATATCGCCCGACATACCCATTCCGCTGTGATCCATATCAGACATATCGCCCGACATATCCATACCACTATGATCCATACCAGACATATCACCTGACATGTCCATGCCACTGTGATCCATACCAGACATATCACCTGACATGTCCATGCCACTGTGATCCATATCAGACATATCGCCTGACATATCCATACCGCTGTGATCCATGCCAGACATATCGCCCGACATATCCATGCCGCTGTGATCCATACCAGACATATCGCCTGACATGTCCATACCGCTGTGATCCATGCCAGACATATCGCCCGACATATCCATGCCGCTGTGATCCATACCAGACATATCGCCTGACATGTCCATACCGCTATGATCCATACCAGGCATATCAGCAGCCGTTGCAAACGATGAGGTGAGCAAGACTAGCGATGACAAACCAATGAATGGCAGATTTTTCTTAGATATTTTCATAATAAGCCTCATATTCGAAGGTTTGTTAAACGACGGCAACTTCTCTGAACATACCGGCTTCCATGTGATAAAGCAGATGGCAATGCCATGCCCATCGTCCAACTTCACCCGTCACATCGAAGCTAATCTTTTGCGCTGGTTGCACCACAATCGTATGTTTACGTACCTGAAAGTCTCCAGATGGCGTTCGCAAGTCACTCCACATACCATGTAAGTGCATAGGGTGATTCATCATCGTGTCATTGACTAAGGTAATACGTACGCGCTCGTTAGGTTTAATATTGACAGGCGTTGCATCCTTAAACATCACACCATCTAGCGCCCAGATATAGCGTTCCATATTACCCGTTAAATGCAGCTCAATCTCTCTAGTAGGTTTGCGCTGCTCTGCCAATACTTGCTCGTCCACGGAGCGCAATTGGTCATAAGTTAAAACCTTTCTATCAATCTCACGCAGGTTAATACCGGGGTCATCGAGGTTCATACGTGGACTGTCGACGCGCATATCAGATTTAAAGTCATACTCGGTCTTGGCGTGTTTTGCTTTGTAGCCTTTATCACCCATCGCACCCATCATATCAGCCATGGTCAGCCACTCGATCTTATCCATAGCAGGTATTGCAGCACGAGCACCTTTTTTGGTTGCAAGCGTGGTCGCGACATAGCCCGAACGATCAATGTTTTGGGCAAATATGGTATGTGCATCTTTGGTCGGCGTGACGATGACATCATAAGTCTCAGCCACCCCAATACGGAAATCATCAATCGCAACGGGCGCGACATCATTGCCATCCGTTGAGACGACGGTCATTTTCAGACCCGGTATACGTACATCAAAGATGGTTTGCGCTGAGCCATTGATAAAGCGCAGTTTGACGGGCTGTCCCGCTTTTACTAGCTGTGTCCAATTGGCGGCTGTGGTCTTACCATTCATAAGGTAAGTGAATGTCTTCTCACCAGACAGATCGGTGAAATCTGTTGGCATCATGCGCATCTTATTCCACATTTTGCGCTTGTCATAAGCGGCTTCTAGATCTGTTGCGGCAATATCAGACAATAGCTTTTTAAAATCTGGCAAATGGTAGTTATCAAAGTCAGCGCGCTGCTTTAATAGCTTTAGCAAGTTATGCGGATCGCGGTGTGTCCAATCACTCAATAAAATCACGTGATCTTCGGCGACTGGATAGCGTTCGCGGCCTTTAGGCTCAATGACGATAGCCCCGCGCATTCCAGTTTGCTCTTGAAAGCCAGTATGGGAGTGATACCAATATGTACCTGATTGAATGAGTTTGAATTTATAGGTAAAGGTACTCTTCGCAGGAATACCATCAAAGCTGATACCTGGCACACCATCCATTTCAAATGGGACGAGCAAGCCATGCCAGTGAATAGAGGTCGACTCATTCATCTGGTTATGGACACGGATGGTCACGGTATCGCCTTCTTGCATCTTTAGCGTTGGCGCTGGCAGCGAGTCATTGATGAGGGTTGCCATACTCGACTTGCCATTGACAGTAACGGGCTTCTTGCTGACATACAGGTCAAACTCATTACCGGTTAGGATAGGTACGATATGGTCAGATTTATCACTGTTGACGGCTACGTTTTGTTGACCTTTTCCTAGCGCACTATTGGCAATAGACGGCAGTGTGGATAGCATGGATGCCCCTAATAGAGTAGAGGACCCTGTCAAAAAACGCCTGCGGTTAAGCATATTCTTGTTCATAATTATTTACCTAACTTAATCCATGAAATGGGAGTTGAGTCTATATATTTATCAGTCAAGCTTATGTCTGCGACAGCCCATTAATAGAGCTGGATAAGCTATTCAAACGTCACTCAAACTATAATTGCTGCTGCGGTGAGTCAATGGTTGCATAAATGGCTGTTGAGCCGTCTTTGTTAAGCTGCATCACTTTATACGGCATAAATTTATCTTGATATTCCATACCAGGGCTACCGACTGGCATACCAGGTACGGCAAGACCGATCGCATCACTTGGTGGGTTTTTTAGGAACTGTGCCATATATTTGGCAGGGACATGACCTTCAAAAACGTAGCCGTCAGTAGTGACGGCGGTATGACAAGAGCGCATCTGCTGCGGTACGCTGTAACGCTCTTTAAACAAGGACAAATCTTCAACGTTCTGTGCAGTTGCATTTAGGCCATGACCTTCGACATAACCGACCCATTCTTTACAGCAGCCACAATTGGCGTCTTTATAAACGGTGGCTGAGATATTTTTTAGGATAGTTGGCTGGGTGTCTGAATGAGCACTGACAGGCATTATTTCCGCTTTTGGTTGCTCTGTTTGCGCGGTTTGCGTAGCGGTCGTTGGCTCAGTCGCTGGTGTTGAGTCAGCAGCAGCGTTAGGTTGACTACAAGCCGCTAATAATAGTGAAGATGTCATCATCACTAAAAGAACACGACCAGATAACCGGTTGTGTTCACTAGAAAATATATTGGTATAGCGTCTCATAAAATCACTCCTGAGCGTTTATCTGACGATCAAATTTATAAAAATTAAAGCCGTAACATTGACCAAAGTAGTATTGGTGAAGCTTAAAACTCAAATCGCAAAAGGCAGCACTATTTAGTACTGCATTTCTTACGAATAATCAATGTTGCATACCGGATCCATCACCAGACATATCCATCTCGCCATCACCAGACATATCCATCTCACCATCAAATGACATGTCCAACATATCATCGTCTATCCTAGTCGTTAACATGGTGTATTGATTTTCATCTAAGTCAGGTAACGATCTGATAAAAGCGACCATTGCCCACATTCTATCGTCATCGTGAGAAGCGCCCCATGCTGGCATACCTGATGCCATAATGCCGTGTTTGATGGCCCAAAAAGCTTGCTGAGCACCGGCATCGGTCTTATAGCGTTCAACCAAGTCAACATTGGTAAAACTTGGCGGCTTAGGATATAAACTGGCGCTAAAATCAGTGCTTTCTACCCCAGGAGACAAATGACAACCTGCACACATATCTTTGTAATCGGCACCGCCCGAGCTGATCATTTCTGTCTTTTCTAAGTTGGGAACCGTAATGTCCTTACTAGCATTCGCTATTGAACGCGTGCGGGCAGTCTCTAAGAGTTTATACATTATTGGGTTATGCGCTTGATCTGCTCCTATATTGACAATGCCGCTAGTAACAACTGCAAAAACCCCAACGACTGCCACAAGTGTGGCAAAAAGCGCACCCAATAAAAATTTCATATATCCGTCCTACAATTTATTGCTGTCAAAATGAGATTGTCATCTGATGTTAGGTTAGGCAATATTTGTCGTTGAACCTGACTCTTTACCTAGCGAGCGCGACTAGATTTACTTAGAAGCACTGTCATTAGTAACACAGTGCTTTTGATAAATCGCTTTCATTTTGCTCATGTTGGTCATCATGGCTTTCATAGCAGGATCATTCATATCCATTTTGCTATGATCCATTTTTCCCATCATATCCATGTGTTTTTCCATCTTTTCACAGTTCATCTGATCTTTCTGCGCATGCATTTTTGGGTCGTGCGCCAAAGCTGACGTTGAAACAACTAAGGCTATAGCAGTGGCTACGATTGATTTAGATAGTGGCATTGATTTGAATAATGACATGGTAAATCCTTATTTGATTTGGTATAAAGTCAAAAAATCTTTGGGATGTTAAGTTATTTTAAAGCATACTTCATTGATTCTGACAGAGAGATGACAGCAAGATTACAATATTGTCATCTTGCTGTTTTTAGTTTTTAATGTTGCTTGTATTCATTTAGTATTGAGGCAGCATTAGAATCACGATCACGTCCATACTTATCTACGAAATACTTTTCAGACTGTAAATGTTGATCTTTGTGTTCGATCTCACAAGCCACTCGTGCATCATTATAGCGCTTCATTTGCGTACTAGAAACTTGAGCATCGTTGTGATCCAAGTTTTTTGCAAAGTCAGTAACTGCATCACAGTTATTGATGACTGAAGTACTTAGCTCGGTAGTGTGCGCATTAGCCGCAGTAATACCAATAAGTACAGAAGCCGATAGCAGTACTGCTTTTTTGAATGAACCATATGTTTTCATGTAAAACCTCTTTTGTAAGTTGTTAGATATGTGAATTGTTAGATATTTGAATTGATTACCTGTGAAAATAATTCATAGTCGCTAGGTATGAACAACTATGTTTCATTCATACAGATTAGCAAATGAAGACTGACAATCTGATTACGAACAGATGACATCTTTGTCAGCTACCAGTCAATTTTGTCATCTGTGTGGGTTAAAACATTAAATAATTATAATCGTACTGAGGAATTACCATGAAAGTACTGCTGGTAGAAGATGAGTTGAAGCTTGGCGAGTACATAAAAAAAGGTTTAACGGAAGCTGGGTTTATTGTGGATCATCACATAACAGGTTTAGATGGCTATCATGCATTGATGACGGAAGAGTTTAGCGTGATACTGATGGATGTCATGCTACCTGATGTTAGTGGCTTTGAGCTGGTGCGCAATTACCGAGCGGCAGGTAAGCGTACTCCCGTGCTCTTTCTAACGGCAAAAGATGACTTAAGTGACAAAATAAAAGGGATTGAGATTGGGGGCGATGATTATTTAACCAAGCCTTTTGCGTTTGCAGAATTGATCGTTAGAATCAAAAGCTTATTACGACGTGCCAATCAATCCGATTATCAAAGTACGATTATGCAAATAGCGGATCTTAAAATGGACATTGCCAAGCGCACTGTGCATAGAAAAGACAAGGCTATTAAGCTCACGGCAAAAGAGTTCTCATTATTACAGTTTTTATTAGAGCGCCGAGGTGAGGTGCTACCGCGCTCAGTCATTGCTTCTCAAGTATGGGATATGAATTTTGAAAATGATACCAATGTGATTGATGTGGCGATAAGGCGTCTGCGTATAAAAATAGATGATGAGCATGAGGCAAAGCTGATTCATACTGTGCGTGGTATGGGCTACCGATTGGAGGCTGTCGATACAGTGCTTGATAATAATCCGTCTTACGAAGCTGGCAATATCTAATATGAAACACAGGTTGGATAATCGGCGCTTGCCACTATTGTGGCGTACTGTGTTGTTGCTCACGATATTTGTCGTTATGTCACAGATTATTATTTATATTTGGGTACAGCACTCTGTTAAGGGTCATTTTGAACAAATGGATGCTGAGATTATGACTCATGCCGCGTTTAACTTACGTAAGCAAGTGGCAGAACCTAACAGCCATATAACCTCTCAAATGCTAACAAATTCTCAAGGTCTATTAAATAACCAGCCACCGTTAAGCTTGTCATCTGACACAACGTCATTTTCTGCAGAAGCATCAGAGGAGGCTGGTCATCTACATTCTTCTTGGCTAGATTACGATTTAAAAACGGTCATTGCTAACAAAGACGGACAAATACTGTCTAGTACCCCCAATAACTTTACTCAAGAGCTAGGGGAAGCGTTTAATCTGTTGTCACTGCGACAAGATAATGATAAGCAACAGTTTGTGATGAGTATTAACAGCAGATACTATCGAGCGATGGTCATTGAAGACGATAAAATGCTCGCGCTTATCGCGTTACCTATAGATGTACATCATCAGTATTTATTACAGTTCAATCGTCAGCTTAGTATGATTTTGTTCGCCATTACATTATTGCTCGTCTCAATCGCCGCATTGAGCGTGTATTGGGGTTTTGCGCCTTTGGCCACTATCGTACAAAAAATGAAAAGAATCAATCCTGAAAGGTTGGATGAAAGAGTAACCGTCAGTGACATGCCATTAGAGCTGCGACCGCTAGCAGAATCTTACAACTCAATGATGGTCAAGCTTGAAAGCAATTTTGAATCTTTGTCACGATTTTCAGACAATATCGCCCACGAGCTCCGCACCCCAATAGCGACGCTTAGTACACAAACGCAGGTCATGCTTAGCAAACCTCGTGAGGGTACTGAATACATAGAACAATTGCATCATCAGCATGACACGTTAGAGCAGTTATCGGTTCTGATTAATAATATGTTGCTGCTGGCAAAAACTCAGAAAGGATTAAGTGACTCGCAAATTAGTCACGTAGATACTGAAAACTTAATCACCAAGCTCGTTGATTACTATGAAATGATTGCAGAGGATAGAGGGATAACTTTTGAAAAGTTAGGCGAATTTAAGACAGTATTAGGTGATGAAGGTTTACTGCAACGGTTATTTGCTAATCTCATGTCAAATGCCATTTATTACGCCGCTAGTGACAGTATTATCATGATATCAGCTACCGTTATTACCTCAGGCAGCACCCTTGATACGGCAAAGGAAGAGGCTCTATCCTCAAAGCAATCTTTATTAATAACAGTGACTAATCGCTTAGACAAGATGCTCAATCAGAGTGAAGCTGATAAGTTGTTTGAGCGATTCTATCGTCATGATAAGACTAGTCATCAGCATTCAGGCACAGGATTGGGATTGTCTATCGTTCAGGCTATCGCTAATGCTCATAAAGGCAAGGTTGGCATCACGATTAAGGATGACTATTATTTTCAGGTCAGTGTAGAATTATTGACTGAGGATTGAGGTCTGTTGAGCATTCAAATATTAGGACTGCTGATTTTAGCATTAGCCTTTCAGGGCAGGGCTATTTTTTGCCAATACATGGCGAAATTGTCTACCCTAGAATGACTAGGCATCAAAAATTTCACTGCGTATTGTCTAAAAAATAACCACTGCCAGTACCACATTTGAATACTCAATAGACCTTAATCTAAACCTTCGATAGTTGAGCATATAAATTTGATCTGAATAGATAACCTTTATCAGCCAATGACTTGAAAAGAAATTTACTATGACCAAGTAAATGCATATCTACCATTTTTCTTATATCTCATCATATTTTTACAACACAACTATAAAAAACAATTAAGGAGCGATTATGCATATCACAGCGAATTTTGACGCAGGAAATATTTACGTTATCAATGTAGAAGACAAAAACGACATTCAATTAGCCATTCGTCCAGACGTTGGCGAAGCGTTTTTTCAATGGTTTAACTTTCGCCTATCTGGTGAGGTTGGAGAGCAGTATGTTCTCAAGATTATGAATGCAGGGGAAGCGTCTTATCTGGAAGGGTGGGAGAATTACCAAGCGGTTGCTTCGTACGATCGCCAGCATTGGTTCCGTCTGCCGACGGCTTACAAAGATGGCAAATTAACCATCGTGGCAGAGTTAGAATGCGAAACCATTCAAATTGCTTATTTTGCGCCTTACAGCTATGAGCGTCACCAAGATTTATTGGCGGCCGTGCAGATGCACCCGTTAGTAACTTTGGAGCATCTAGGCGAAACGCTTGATAAGCGCGATTTAATTTTGGTTAAGATTGGTGATGGTGCCACCCACAAGCGCAATATATGGATTACTGCCCGTCAGCATCCAGGTGAAACGATGGCTGAATGGCTCGTCGAGGGCTTATTGTATAGCTTGCTAGATAGTGATAACGCGACCGCAAAACAGTTATTAGACAAAGCCAACTTTTATATTGTCCCTAATATGAACCCTGATGGCAGTGTGCGTGGTCACTTGCGTACTAACGCTGTCGGAACCAACCTAAATCGTGAATGGCAAAGTCCAAGCTTAGACAAAAGCCCTGAAGTATTTCATGTGATTAATAAAATGGAAGCGACAGGTGTTGATCTATTTTATGATGTGCATGGCGATGAAGCATTACCGTACGTATTCCTTGCTGGGTCACAAGGGACGCCAAGTTATAGTGACCGTCTCGCCCAGCTACGCGATAGATTTTCAGACGTATTAAAATTAGCCAGTGCCGATTTTCAGTCCGAAGTTGGCTATGAAATTGATGCACCGAGTGCTGCCAATATGACCGTTGCCACCAATTGGGTGGCAGAACGTTTTGATTGCCTTGCTAATACGTTAGAGATGCCATTTAAAGATAATAATAATCTGCGTGACGAAGAGATGGGTTGGTCACCAGAGCGTTCTATCAAATTAGGGGAAGCATCACTAATTGCGATGCTGGCTGTCGTCGATGATTTACGGTAGCTAGTGATTCAATAGGAGGGAGAAAATAATAGATAACCCAATTACAGTAAATAGTGCTCTTGAACATACGCAACACAGAGATCATAAAAAGCTTGGGCTGGGGGAGAGATAGATTTATTAGCGAGTTTAAAAATTCCGATCTGTCGGTTTAAAGAAGGGTCAATTAAATCTATCCAAACCAGCTCGGGTTCATTAGCAGGAAAGGCAAGCTTAGGTAACGTGGTGATACCCAGATCATTACGCAATAAAGAAAACAGCGATGTGATGTTTTCTACCGTATATCTTGCTCTGCGATTGAGCGCCTCGGCTGGTGTGTTTTCGAGCAATCTGCAAGTACCGTTATAAATAAATGGCTGCGACATAAGTTGCTGCCATGTTAGCCCTTGGGACTGATTTAACTCGTTGTTCAGTTCATTGTTTTTAAGACAGACTACTCCAATCGGGTCTGATATGAGTAGGGTGAAATCTATATTCGTTTGATCAATACTGGTGCAATTGCCTAGTGCCAAATCTATCTCACCTGCCAACAATCGATTGGCCACACCAACAGAATTGTCATCTATCAATACAATCTCAATATCAGGATACTTTTTTGAGTATTCGACCAATACGCTAGGTAGTAGCTTAGTCACTAGCGACGGCACGCTTGCAATCCTGATTTTACCTTTATCACCAGATGCGGATGCTTTTAAGTCATCTTCTAGCGCTTGATAAACGGTAAGGAATTGCTCAATTTTTGGTAAGCAGGTTTCACCAAATGGCGTCAGTATCGCTTTGTTTCCCACTTCAAATAAGCGCTGCCCTAAGGTTTTTTCCAATTCCTTTATCGAGGCTGACAAGGCAGCTTGCGAACGGTTGGCGCGATCCGCCGCCGCCCGAAACCCTCCTTCTTCCACGACAAATAAAAAATGACGCAATTGCTGTAGCTTCATATTCAAACCATCCAATACTATTCTCTAATAATTTATCTTAAATGATAGATTAAATCCATCAAAATTCAAATTTAATTAGTTAGATTTATCGTTATGAATTGAGTAGGATAAGTCATATAGCAATTGGCAGTGATTAAATAAATCTCAGATCGCTTACTGCTGAAACCACTTATCAAAGGACATGACAATATGACGACTCACTCAAACAAACAGGCCGTTAAAACCTCGCTTTATGCGTCTAAAGCACCTTTAGAGTGGGCCATCACCAGCAATGGTACGTTGTACACTGCGCAGATTCCTATCGATGAGAATGGTGATGTGGTTGCAGGTGGTATCGAAGCGCAAACCCGCCAAACGCTAGACAATCTTAAGCACACACTAGAATGTGCCAATGTTGGCATGGATTCGGTATTACAGGTCATGATTTATGTGACCGATCGCGACTATCTAAAAACAGTCAATCAAGTCTATGCCGAATACTTTGAAGCACCCTATCCAAATCGTGCGGCGCTGGTGATAGCCGGATTGGCTCGTGAAGAGATGCTGGTTGAGTTGGTCGTATATGCCGCTGTGCCCTAAATTTTGAATGTACTCTAGTCAATAAATCAAATATTTAATACTTTATCAAGGAAGCTCTTATGTCAGCTCACACCGCCCAACAGATATTGCAGCAAGACCCAACCAAATCACTTTACATCAATGGTGAATGGCAGGCAGGCGTAAATACCGTTGCCAATATTAACCCATCTGATATCACTGAAACTATCGGTGAGTTCGCACAAGCCAGTAGCGATCAAGTCAAAGATGCCATCGCTGCGGCGCGTCAAGCTCAACCAAAGTGGGAAGCGACTCCTTTAGAAAAAAAGCAGTCTATCCTACAAGCGATTGGCGATGAAATGATTGCTCGTTGTGATGAGCTAGGTACGCTGTTGTCTCTTGAAGAAGGTAAGCCGTTTGCGGAAGGTCGCGGTGAGATTTACCGCGCAGGTCAGTTCTTCCATTACTATGCGGCGGAAGTATTGCGTCAAATGGGTGATACGGCTGATTCAGTGCGTCCTGGTGTCAAGGTCGAAGTTACCCGTGAGGCAGTCGGTGTGGTCGCGATTATCTCACCTTGGAACTTCCCAACGGCCACCGCTGTGTGGAAAATCGCACCAGCGCTAGCGTTTGGTAACACGGTCATTTGGAAGCCTGCGAATTTAACACCAGCCAGCGCAGTGGCATTGGCTGAAATCATCCACCGTCAAGGCATGCCAGAAGGCACATTTAACTTACTGTTGGGTGGCGGCTCGTCAGTCGGTGATGCGCTCATCAATTCTACAGATATTGATGCAGTCAGCTTTACGGGTTCTGTACCAACAGGTCGCAAAGTCGCTGCTGCTACTGCACCAAACTTTATCCGTTGTCAGCTTGAGATGGGCAGCAAAAACGCCTTGGTTATCGCTGACGATGCCGATTTGCAAGTCGCTATCGATGCGGCAGTGGCTGGTGCGTTTGGCGGTTCGGGTCAGAAATGTACGGCTTCTTCACGTCTTATTGTGATGGACGGTATTCATGATGCGTTTGTAGACGGTGTGATTGCCAAAATGAAAACCCTAAAAGTTGGCCATGCGCTTGATGACGGTATCTTTATGGGACCTGTTGTCGATGACAAGCAGCTGGCATCAAACATGGACTGGATCGAAAAAGCCAAGCAGTCTGGTGCTAATTTAGCGTTTGGCGGTGAGCGTTTAGAGATGCCACATGACGGCTACTATATGTCGCCGACATTATTTACTGAGACGGATAATAGCTGGGATATTAACCAAGAAGAAGTGTTTGCACCGCTGGCGTGTGTCTTGCGTGTCAAGGATTTGGACGAAGCAATTGCGATGTCCAATGATACGCGCTTTGGTCTGACGGGCGGTATCATTACCCAGAGCTTGCGCAGCAGTGCCATGTTTAAGGAGCAAGTACAAGCTGGCTGTGTCATGGTCAATCTAGCAACTGCGGGTACTGACTATCACGTACCATTTGGTGGCCGTAAACAGTCAAGCTTTGGCCCGCGTGAGCAAGGTCAATATGCCAAAGAGTTCTATACCATCGTCAAGACGGCTTATCAAAAAGCGTATTAGAAACCTTTTTGACAAGCATGCTAGCTGCTATCGACGCGACAGGGTGTAAACACGCACTTAATAGCAAATGATAGCGGTCACTTATAAAAGTATTAAAGGGAATTGATATGTACCAAGACCATATCGTCATTGACGGATTACAGTATAGCCATTGGGATCGCGATTATTTTAAGATGCTGCAAGCCAGTGGTATCAATGCGGTACATGCCACCTTGGTCTATCACGAAGACGCTCGCCAAACCACAACTCGCTTTGCTGAATGGCATGCACGCTTTGAGCAAAACTCAGATCTTATCTTGCCCGTGTACTCAGTGGCTGATATCAAAACGGCAAAAGAGCAGGGCAAAGTTGGCATTTTTTTCGGCGCACAAAACTGCTCACCAATTGATGATGAAATTGGTTTGATTAGCGTGATGCGTCGCTTAGGTTTATTGATCATGCAGCTGACTTATAACAACCAGAGCTTACTGGCAACGGGTTGTTATGAGCAGAACGATAGCGGTATTACTCGTTTTGGTCAGCAAGCCATCGCTGAGATGAATCGTGTCGGTATGATTATTGACATGTCACACAGCGCTGAGCGCTCAACGCTTGAGGCGATAGAAGTGTCATCGCGTCCGATATGTATAAGCCATGCCAATCCGACCACGGCTCATGAGGCCTTGCGTAATAAGTCAGATACGGTCATCAGTGCCTTGACCCAAGCAGGCGGGTTGTTAGGGTTTAGTTTATATCCGTTCCATTTGCCAAATGGTAGCGCATGTACGCTTGATGATTTCTGCACCATGATTGCCAATTGCGCTGATAAATATGGCGTCGAGCATTTAGCGATTGGTAGTGATCTATGTCTCAATCAACCACAAGCTGTACTTGAGTGGATGCGTAATGGACGTTGGTCAAAAGCCATGGACTATGGTGAAGGCAACGCCAATAATTCAGGCTGGCCAGATACCTTGCCATGGTTCGCTGGCAAGGACGGTATGGAAAACATCTATAACGGTTTGCTCAAGCATGGTTTTAATGAGATTGACGCTGGAAAAGTCATCGGTCAAAACTGGTTTGATTTTTTAGAGCAAGGCTTAGAGCCTTTGGCTTAACCAGCTATTTAAAAAAGTCATTTCATTTCATTCAACGGTTGCTCGAAATCGCTATAAAGCGACAGACATTTTATAGCGCATATCCATTTGAAGTAGGTAATTTTAAATTAGATCGTATGTATATTGAGGTCGTTTGATCACACCCTTATTACTACCACTCTGATCTAAAACGCAACGTTAGCATAGTATATGGAGCCACATTATGGCCGATTTAAAGGGATTTAATCAAGATGAGCAAGGACGCTCGGCTCCTGTTAATCAAGGAATAAGTGAGTCCGAAGCCGCCGCTATTTCTACCGACACGTTAGGCCTTAAAAATCCTGCGTTTTGGTACAGTGGCGGATTCATTGTAGCCTTTGTTTTGATGGCGATTTTTGCAGAAGCGCGCTTGGCAAAGATAGTCGAAGTGGGCTTTTCATGGTCCGTCAAAATATTTGGACCTTTTTGGCAGATATTGTTATTAGCTACTTTTGTCATTGCTTTGGCAGTCGGTGCTGGCCGTACAGGTCGCGTGATTTTAGGCAATCTACCCGTACCTGAGATAGACAGTTTTAAGTGGATGGCCATTCTTTTCTGCACACTATTGGCCGGTGGTGGCGTTTTTTGGGCTGCCGCCGAGCCAATCGCGCATTTCGTTTCAGCGCCGCCTTTATACGGTGAGTCAGCCGATTTACAGCAACGCGCTTTTAACGCATTGTCTCAATCATTTATGCATTGGGGGTTTTTGGCGTGGGCGATTGTAGGCAGTTTAACCGCGATTGTGATTATGCATCTGCATTATGACAAAGGCTTACCGTTGAAGCCTCGTACCTTACTCTATCCTATGTTTGGTGAGCGTGTACTCACAGGCCAAACGGGCGCAATCATTGATGCTTGCTGTATTGTAGCGGTTGCTGCGGGCACGATCGGTCCTATTGGTTTCTTGGGCTTGCAAACCAGCTATGCACTCAATGAATTGTTCGGTATTCCTGATACGTTCACGACTCAGCTAATCATTATTGTCTTTGCCATCGTACTCTATACGTTGTCTGCGATCAGTGGTCTGACTCGTGGTATGCAGCTACTCAGTCGCTTCAATGTCATCTTGGCTTTTGCACTGATGGTCTTTATCTTAATATTTGGTCCGACCAATTTTATTGTCAACGGCTATATCCAAGGTGTAGGTACGATGATTGACAACTTTGTCCCGATGGCGACGTATCGTGGTGATGAAGGTTGGCTAAGCTGGTGGACGGTATTTTTTTGGGGTTGGTTCTTGGGTTATGGCCCGATGATGGCGATATTTATCGCTCGTATTTCACGCGGTCGTACTATTCGTCAGCTGATTACCACCGTATGTATTATTGCCCCGCTCGTGACCTGCTTTTGGTTCACTGTCGTTGGGGGCTCTGGCTTAGCGTTTGAGATTGCCAATCCAGGAAGTGTCAGTAGCGCCTTTGAAGGCTTTAACTTACCCGGTGCATTATTAGCTGTCACGCAGCAGTTACCCTTTCCTTTAATTACCTCGATACTGTTTCTGATTCTGACCACCGTCTTCATCGTTACGACGGGTGATTCGATGACGTATACCATCAGTGTGGTCATCAGTGGCGAGCGTGAACCAAACGCCATGATTCGCACCTTTTGGGGCATCATGATGGGTGTAACGGCCATTGTTCTAATCTCGCTTGGCTCAGGTGGCGTGACAGCATTGCAGTCCTTTATCGTTATTACTGCCGTGCCAGTCTCTTTTGTATTATTGCCTTCACTATGGAATGGTCCACAGATTGCTCAGAAAATGGCACGAGAGCAAGATTTGTATCGCCCTAATCAGGTAGAGGTGAGACACAAAATTAGTGAAGCCGAAAACGCTCAAACGTCTAAAGAAAGCATGACGCAAAAAACTGATTAAGGTTCTAGATCACCAGACGGTAAATATGAGACAGCCATTACATACACCGCTAATTTCATATTTACCAATAGACACCCTCATTGAGATTATTAACAAAGCTGCTGGCTCAGTATATTAGGTAAGGTAGTGACATTATGAATATGGTTTATGCAAATGATAAAAGTATCGACGTAAAGCCGCCTTTATTTAGTACAGGTTTCCGTACTCGTGATGTGATTATGGATGCGCAAAGACTGGGCGCCATGCATCAAACCCGCGTTAGCTTTGTGCGTACGTTATTGCGTAAGATTGATAGAGAAAAATGGACGCTCAGCACTCATTTGTGGGATTTGGATGAGCAAGGCTATGGCAAGGTTATCTATCGTCTACATACCCCAGAGCATCTGTATCATTTAGTGGTGTTCTGCAACGAGCTGGCTGATGACGAGCGTAATGATAGAGTGATTGCCCAAAAATGGGATGTCACCTTTGGGCTGGTATTTGGTGAGATAAGCGAAGAATTACTGAATAATCTACAAGCCAACGTACCGCTACAAGAAGCCGGTCGCAACTCCAACATGATGATGGTGCTGGCACGAGCAAACAAAAGCGTGCGTGTCTTTGATCATATTGTCAGCTCACTTGCGGCTGGCAAGCAGCCTGAGATTGACGTACTCGCACAAGTCGGCTATATCCTGCGTACCACGGCGGTCTATGGCAATGGTAAGTTCGGTATTTATGATTTTAAGCCGTTAGATCATAGCGAGGACTTTAATCAGTCGTTTCGAGCGCAGATGTGTGCTGTGTACTTGTTGCGTGAGTTCAGCCTTGATTGGGTCGATTATTTGGCAAAACAAAAAGGCGGTAGCAAGGCCGCCGTTCTGCATCCAGAAATCAAGCGTTATTTGGGCATTGGTAATGCCACCGGTCTAGGTATGGCGCCTTATTTAATCAATCATCCATGCGTCGTTGACCAATGGCTGACCACCCGTGAAGAGGCATTACAGGCGACACTGGTTTGCCATATTGAGCCTAAAGAAACCGCACATTTTGCCAGTCTAATCAAACGTGCTACTCAGCATTTTGGCGAGATTGTCACCATCAACGAGCAGCAAATCAAACTCAATAAAGCGGTCGTCACAGAATTAACAGTATTACAAAACAATCTGATGATAAGTATTAATAATTATGCGACATGGGCGGATTTTTTACAGGCACATGACCATTTGAGCTTTGAGAGCCAAGAAGTCATTATTTCTTGCTTAATAGAGCTGTATCCTGAGCATGTCGATGAACTGCTCGACAGCGTCAATGCTGATGAAGCCTTATCGTTACCAAAAGGCAAAGTCATTCAGGATCTAATTGACGTCTTAGAGCAGCATTATCGCTGGGCCATTGATATCGACTTTACTCAGCCTGAGAATAGCCATTGGTTTTGGTATCGTTCCATCGATAAGGAAGAGCCACGTATGGGTATACGTGGTCAGGAGCCGGGTGCTGATCGTGAGCTGTCCTTGGATATCGCTCGCCAAGCCAATCATTTATATTTGGCTTTAAAACAAGCCAATTCGCAGCAGCTAATATCCGAGTTCATCTTGAATAAGCCCAAATATCGCTCAATTGCGCGCCGCGTCTGGACGATGGGGCATAAGCAGCTGGGTGATATTCAGATGAATGTCTTACACAAAGACGCGTTACCCATGCATCTATTACGGTGTAAATTATCGATGTTTGGGGCAACCAAGTTCGATCCCAGATCTGATCGCTGGGTCAGGATTACTTTGTTTCAAGGCGCGCCATTATTTGCAGAAGTAGGTAGTGATGAATGGTTGTTTCCTTTATTGCCTGATGTATCAATAGAGCAAGGAGGCTCTGACTTATGATGGTATCGCACAATGAAATCGTCACGATGGTATACAAAGCTTTTACTGGGCTGCACCGAGAGGTGGGGGAAGCTGATGTGATAGCCACTATGGTCGCCGAACTACAGATGGCAGGATTGGATGGTATCAAACATTTTAATAATGCCACTCCTTATATTTTGAACGAGATTGATACCCCAATCGATATTGTTCATCAAGAAGAAAGTGCTATCCGTTTAGATCTGCATGGTAGTAGCTTGGCTTGTCATTTGCCGACTATCATTGATTATGCGCTTGAAAAAATGGGCGACTCAGCGCATTTTTATATTTATTTGCAGAACTGTCATAATCGCTGGTTGGCTTATAGCGAGTTGGTGGGACTGGCTGCCAAAGGCTTTGCTTGCTTGGCCAAATGGGACAATGGCTCTGTGCCCAAACATACATTATTTACGTTAAATAAAGACTTTGTCTATCCTGACCTTTACTTTTTTGACAAACCGCAAGCCAACTACAATACCAATGATATGGTCATTGAAATTGCCACGCAAAACTTTGATATTGAATCAGACACACAGAATTTCGATCGTAAAATATCGACAGATGCATTGTTTGAAACGCATCAGCGCGCATGGAAAGAAGGTATCTATGTTGACGATGCGCAGTGGGAAACACTCAAAAAAACAGCAGCGGCGATATTGGTCGAAAATAGTGAAGCATCAAGTAAAGGCGCGGGAGGCGTATAAAGAATAAAAACATTTATTTTAGGTTATATGAGTAGCAACTGTTAAACATATTAGACGCGAACAGTCAGATATTATTTAATTGACATACACCACGGCTAAATTTTGCAAAATGGTACCAACACTTCTACCAACGTTTGAACCTCTTTTCGATCTGACTCATAGTTTCATTTATATAACTAACCCCTCCTTGTCTATCCTCATTTATGTATCGCATGCGTTTATTTGCAACGCTTACGTCTTGTCATTTTAAAAGTGTTCTGCTAGGTTACATAACGATAATATAGTTATCTATATATAAAATACTGTTACAAAGCGCCAACTTCATACAGTTTTTATTAGATGATTTTTTATCTGTCAGAAATGTCAAAACGTAAGAGGTTGTAATCATGTTAGATTTAGCAAATATGACGCCACAAGAGGTCAGAGCATTAATCGGTAAGAACGAAATCAACAAGCCAACTTCTGGCATGTGCAAAGGTCACATACAAGCAAACCTAGTCATAGTACCCAAGAAATTGGCCTATGATTTTTTATTGTTTGCACAAAGAAACCCAAAATCTTGTCCTATTTTAGACGTAACAGATGTTGGTAGTTCGGAACCACGGCTGATGGCGAAGGGCGCAGACTTAAAGTCTGATGTCCCAAAGTATCGAATATACGAGTTTGGCGAGCTAGTAGCTGAGGTGTCAGATCTAACAGACTATTGGAGAGAGGACTTGGTCTGCTTTCTTTTAGGATGTAGCTTTTCCTTTGAGTCTGCCATGCTCAATGCGTCTATTCCTGTCAGACACATCGAAGACAATCACAATGTGCCGATGTATATCACGAATATAGAAACTGAGCCTGCAGGACAGTTTTATGGAAAAATGGTGGTCAGCATGCGACCGATACCTTATCCATTAATCACCAGAGCCGTACAAGCCACCTCTCGGTTTCCGCAAGTACATGGCGCGCCTATCCACATTGGAGACCCTAGTGTCATCGGTATAACAGACATCCATTCTCCCGATTTTGGTGATGCATCACTCATAAAGGAAGGTGAAGTGCCTGTGTTTTGGGCTTGTGGTGTAACGCCTCAAAGCATCGCAATGACCAGTAAACCTGAACTGATGATAACGCACGCGCCGGGGCATATGTTTATCTGCGACCCAAAAGATGAAGACTTGGCAGTTCTATAATGTTGGGTGACAACGCTATTTTGAAACGCCCTTTTAAAATGTAATGGCATCCAATCTTGTTTGTCCACAAAGCTCTCGGTAAATAAAAACGTAGTGTTTAATAGTAAGGCCCTATTTATATCAGTTACATCATGTATATCGCACAGATTTTTCATAAAAAATAATTACTTACTTCTACTCTAATGGAATAGCTAACAATATGAATATTAACTTTACAGATCTAGAAAAGCTGATCAAAATCGCAGAAAGCGCTGACATACAATCATTAGAAGTAACCGATGGTGATGCACGTATCTCTATCGTTTGTCAGGCTAATTTCAATGAAAGCAGCAATCATATTGGTAATACTCGCCACTCAAAAACTTCTCATTCAGAACCACACACAGTAAATTCCTACAATAACACTCCTAATAATACCAGTGCAGGCAATAGCTCTATTGATGAAACGGTGACGACAGAGGTCACTAATTCATCTAGCTCTTCATCTTCATCTCAAGTATTGGCGCCTATGCTCGGCACTTTCTATCTTCGCTCTGAGCCGACCGCTGAGGCGTTCTTTAAGGTGGGTGATCAGGTAGCAGCAGGGCAGACCCTATGTATCATTGAAGCCATGAAAATGATGCATGAAGTAAAAGCAGAAGCTGACGGTACGATTCAAGAGATTCTGATTGAGGAAGGTGATGTCGTAGAATATGCACAGCCTTTATTTATTATAGCGCCAGACAGTTAAAGCCACTCAATAGCCACTCAATATTGTATAGACGCTGCACAAACACTGTATTTGACACTATATTTTTAAGGGAATAAATATGTTCACAAAAATCTTAATTGCCAACCGTGGCGAGATTGCTCTACGTATTATCCGAGCTTGTAAGCAGTTGGGTATTAAATCCGTCATTGCGCATTCTGAATCAGACAAAGACTCATTGCCCGTACGCCTAGCCGATGAAAAAATCTGTATCGGGCCTGCCAATGCCACGCACAGCTACCTCAATCAAAGAGCGCTGGTCTCTGCTGCAAAAATCACCAACGCACAAGCTATTCACCCAGGCTATGGCTTTTTGTCTGAAAACGCAGACTTTGCGGCCTTAATTGAAGACTCAGGTCTCACGTTTATTGGCCCAACGGCTGACAATATCAGAAACATGGGCGACAAGGTTGAAGCCAAAAAACAAATGACAATGGCTGGCGTGCCCTGTGTGCCTGGTTCTGATGGCGCTTTGCCTGCTGATTCAGAGCAAGTTATCAAGATTGCCAGTGACGTTGGTTATCCAGTCATCATCAAAGCAGCAAGCGGCGGCGGCGGGCGTGGTATGCGCGTGGTCGAAAAAGAAGCCGACTTACTCTCTGCGATTTCTATGACGCAAACAGAGGCCAAAGCCAATTTTGGTAGCGCTATCGTCTATCTTGAAAAATACTTACAAGCACCTCGTCATATCGAAGTGCAAGTCATGTCTGATACTCACGGCAATGCTATTTATTTAGGCGAGCGAGATTGCTCTATGCAGCGCCGTCATCAAAAAGTCATTGAAGAAGCGCCAGCACCTGGTATCACCGAAGAGCAGCGTCAGAAAATCGGTCAAGCCTGTGTCACAGCTTGCGAGCAAATGCAGTATAGAGGCGCAGGCACGTTTGAGTTTTTATACGAAAACGGCGAGTTCTTCTTTATCGAGATGAATACTCGTGTGCAAGTTGAGCACACCATTACTGAGATGGTGACGGGCGTCGATATTGTGCAAGAACAGATCAGAGTGGCTGCAGGGCTTCCATTGGCATACAAACAAAGTGATATCGCCATTACCGGACACGCTTTTGAGTGCCGTATCAATGCTGAAAACGCGCAGACATTTTTGCCAAATGCGGGGCGCATAGACTACTGCCACATGCCAGCAGGGTTTGGTATCAGAGTGGATAGTCATGCTGAGTCGAACTACACCGTGCCGCCATCTTATGACAGTTTGATTGCCAAGATATGTGTACAAGATCGTTCAAGAAAAAAAGCGATAGAAAAAATGCGTGCGGCATTATCAGAAGCGCAAATCACCGGTATTGATACCAATATTGGGCTGCATCAACGCTTATTTGAAGATGAGGTGTTTTGTGAGGGGCAAATGAGCATTCATTATTTAGAACAGTGGATACAAGACAATATATAAATCAGGTCTTGCCCGCAAAAATGAAAACCAAATCTGACATTAGCGTCAGAAGCGTCAGAATCAAGATATAGTCGGTTCAATATAATTTGGATACAAGGAAGGCGAGTGAAAGTACTACAAGTCGTAGACTAAGCGAGCCTGACACCGTATCCAATTTATAGAAGATTTGACTATAGCAGATAAAAAATAATGGAGTACGTGCTAATGGAACTACAATGGCAACTATGCAGTGAAACCAATCTCGCGTTGTTTTTCCCTAAACCGATCACCTTAGAAAAACAACAAAAATGCTGGGCTTTATCAGATAGCATCCAGAAAATGCCAGAAGTCATCGAAGTGGTAATTGGTATGAATACGCTCAGTGTATTCATCGTGCCATTAACGTGGGCTGAGCTGAATACTTTCAAAGATAAGCTATCAGACCTGCTCAATGATATCCCTTCAAAAACCATCCAAGGTAAGCACGTCGAGATACCCGTGCAGTACGGTGGTAAGTATGGCCCTGATTTAGCGGCCATGGCGAATGACTTAAACCTTTCGGTTGAAGCCGTTGTCGATCTACATACTAAAGCCACTTATACCGTTTACTTTATCGGTTTTCAGCCAGGGTTTCCTTATCTTGGCGGCTTGTCTGAGTCGCTGTATTTCCCAAGGCATGCCATCCCTAGAACTCAAGTGCCGGCAGGCTCAGTGGGTATCGGCGGCGAGCAGACAGGGGTGTACCCTTTTGAGTCTCCAGGCGGTTGGCAGTTACTCGGCCAGACGGATACTGCTTTATTTGATTTAACCAAGTCTTCTCCGACGTTGCTTAACGCAGGCGATACTTTGACATTTAAAGCGATTGATATTCATCAATAAGCGATAAATAAAAGATGCATGAATCAAAAAGACAAATAAACAGGTGGTATCAATGAAAATTTTAACCGCGAGTGCCCTTGCCAGTATTCAAGATTCGGGACGACTGGGTTACCGAAGCATGGGCGTGGGTAGAAATGGCGTGATGGACAGCTGGGCGCTACAAGCCGGCAATGCTTTGATGAAAAACGAAGCCAACGAACCTGCTATTGAAATAGCGCTCGGTGAGCTAACCATACAGTTTGAAGAAAGCGTCAGCTTTTGCTTAACAGGTGCTTTGTACGAGGCTTATCTAGACGACAAGCGCCTTCCTTGTTATTGGCGTATCAATGCAACAGCGGGGCAAACGCTCAAACTTTTGCGTCCGCTACAAGGCATGTATACCTATTTATGTGTGCATGGCGGCTTTGATATTGAGCCAGTATTGCAGTCAGTCAGCACCAATCTCAAAGCAGGATTTGGCGGATTTAAAGGCAGATATTTAAAAGCCGATGACAGCTTAGCAGTAAAGACTGAATCAAGTCTGCCTGTCATTGGGGTGGCTCGACTTGCGCCAACCGAGGTTATTCGAGTGATAAAAAGCAGTGAATATGATTGCTTCACTGAGTCGTCTCAACAAGCGTTTGAGACCCAGCCATGGAAACTACAAAGCAGTAGCAACCGTATGGGTTACCGTTTGGAGGGGGCTACAGCGCTTGAATTTAGTCAGCCAGTAGAAATGAGCTCGCATGGCGTTGATATTGGCATGATTCAGGTGCCACCACAAGGACAACCGATTGTCCTAATGGCAGACGGGCAAACGACGGGTGGCTACCCTAAAATTGCAACTGTGATTCAAGCGGACATAGGTCTGATGGCACAGATTAGATTTGGCAAAGCCTGTCAGTTCGTCGTTGTGTCGTTAGAGCAGGCATTGCGTGAACAACAGAAAAGACAACATTACATCGATCAAATAAAGGAGTATGCCAATGAAAATTGATTTAAACGCTGATGTGGCGGAAGGCTGCGGGCAAGACGATAAATTACTAACGATAGTCAGCTCAGCGAATGTCTGCTGCGGTCTTCATGCTGGTTCTTACAGCGAGATGCTAGCCACGTTGCAATTGGCAAAAGTAAACAACGTGAGCGTAGGCGCACATCCTGGTCTAAACGATAGAGAAAACTTTGGCCGTATTCATGAGCCGTTAAGCGAAGCCGATTATCGTGCTTTATTGGTGTATCAGTTGGGTGCAACCAAAGCGCTCTGTGACTTGGTTGGTGTGACTTTGGACTATGTAAAACCGCATGGTGCGTTGTACAACCAAGCAGCCATTGATGAAGACTTATCAGATATCTTGGTAAGTGAAATCAAACGATTTGATCCAATCCTAAAGGTCATGGGTTTGTCCGGCGGCTATTTGGTTAAATCAGCTAAGAAGCATGGTTTAGAAGCCATATCAGAAGTGTTTGCCGATAGGAACTATGAAAAAGACGGCTCATTGGTCTCCCGCACTAAAGACAACGCCTTAATCACCGACACAGACGAGGCCGTTAAACATGTATTACAAATGGTCACTGAAGGGACAGTCACTAGTGTCTGCGGTCAAACCGTACCAGTAGAAGCGCAAAGCATCTGCCTACATGGTGATGGCGAACACGCTATTTTATTTGCACAAGAAATAAAGAAACAACTAGAGCTAAAAGGTATCACTATATCTGCCCACTAAATATCCGCCCGCTAGGGCATGTCCTCAATTCAATCGATGGTCATCTAAATGGGTTAAAAATGGCTAAATCTTGCCAAACAGCGTCAAATAGCTGACTAATATCTCGATATTATCTGCGCTACTTTCCTTGTTTGACTGCAATTTATCTCATTTTTACCACCATTTTTAAAATGAGGACACGCCCTAATCATTTGATTAAATAATCCCATATAGCACAAGGATGTTTATGAGCACCATAAAAAAACACAATACCGCCATTTTAGGCGCGGCCTTTCTGATGGCTACATCAGCAGTAGGGCCAGGCTTTTTGACCCAAACGGCCACATTCACCGAAAGCCTAATGGCAAGTTTCGGCTTTGTTATCTTAATATCTATTGTTATGGACATCGGCGTCCAGCTTAACGTTTGGCGAGTAGTCGCTGTCTCCAAAAAACGTGCACAGGAAATCGCCAACTTGGTGTTTCCTGGTGTCGGTTACTTGCTCGCGTTCTTAATCATTGCGGGTGGTCTGGCTTTTAATATTGGTAATATTGGCGGTGCCGGACTTGGCATGCAGTCCATGTTTAATATGTCGCCCATCACAGGCGCCCTGATCAGTGGTGTGATTGCCGTAGCGATATTTTTAGGCCGAGAAACGGGTCCTATGATGGATAAGTTCGCTCAGTTAATGGGCTTTATCCTGATTGTATTGGTCATTTATGTGGTCTTTAAATCTGATCCGCCATTAGCAGAAGCCGTCAGCAAAACGATTATGCCCGACAAAATTGATGCAGTGGCTATCGTGACGCTAGTCGGCGGTACGGTTGGCGGTTATATTACTTTTTCAGGTGCGCATCGCTTATTAGAAGCAGGCGTCAGCGGAGAAGAGAACTTAAAATCAGTGACCAGAAGCTCGGTCTCTGGTATTTTAATTGCCTCTGTGATTCGCGTGTTTTTATTCCTTGCAGTATTAGGCGTGGTATCTCAAGGTTTTGCATTGGATCCTGCCAACCCAGCCATGTCGCCGTTTCAGTACATTTTAGGAAATGCGGGTAAAGTTATTTTTGGTATGGTGATTTGGGCGGCTTCTGTGACCTCGGTGATTGGTGCTGCTTATACCTCTGTGTCTTTTATGACCAACTTCCATCCATTCATTGAAAAGCACAAACGCTACTTCATTATTGGTTTCATCGTGATCTCGACAATGGTGTTTGCCACTATCGGTAAACCGGCCCAAGTATTGGTATTGGTCGGTACGTTAAATGGTTTGGTATTGCCTATTGCTATGGTCATTATCCTGATTGCCGCCTACAGAAAAAATATCGTTGGCAATTATAAGCATCCTATTTGGATTGCGGTATTTGGTTGGTTAATCGCCATCGTTATGAGCATCCTAAGTGTCATGACCATTGCTAAATATCTGGGCATGAGCTAAAAAATTAAGATAAGGAATGTATTATGGATATAGAGCAAATAGCACGTGTGGTCAAACTGGTTGAAAGCAGTCAGCTGCACGAAGTCACGATTGCAGACAACGGGCAATCTATTACGGTGGTTAACAATCTAGGTGCGCAGAATAATGTTAGCGCTAATCCTATAGAGGCCACGCCTACTCATGAGACCGAGCAGACTGGTAGTGATGTCTTGCAAGTAGGTGCCACTTACGTGGGGCAGGTCTACTTAAGTGAAGATGATGCAACAGACAACTTAATCAAAGAAGGCGACCACATTCAAAAAGGTCAGACCGTTTGTTTCATTGATGAGTTGACCCGTTTGCAGCCAGTGATTAGTAATAAAGAAGGTGTTGTCACGGCTGTCTTGGTTGAAAGTGGCCAGAACGTTGAATACGGACAGCCTATTTTTGAGTTATCGGGCGTTCCTATTTAGACCGGTAGGCATTTAATTTTAGTATAGGTGGTATTACCTAAGGCGGTTTCGATAGCTGACATTGATTTTTTATTGACCTATGATGTCATGCTGTCTCTTTTTTACATTGACCTGACTATAGCCTTTAAACTGGAGTTTTGACTCTGTTAGTTAGCCTGCTGTTGCAAAGAGAATTTAAGCTATAACTATTTCGGTAGCAAAAACAGCCTTTGTTAAGCGAGCTTGGATCACCGAAAGAACCAAGAAAGGCCACTCAAAGGTGGCCTTTCTACTGTTGCAGTGAGTCAATTACTGAGCATTGCGTTTGATAAACACGAGCAACGGATCAATCACATTGTTGTTGGCATCGTCGTCAGCGGAAAGTATATCGTTATGTGCATAGCCTTCACTCATATATACTTCAAAGCCGCCTTCTGACCCACCATAAGTTGGAATTGCGCTTAAATCTGCCGCGCCAGACAACATTCTTGGTGTCCCATTACACGTCATTGTGACACAAGGCGCGATTGCATTGGCAAAGCTACGCCAGAGCCCCGATACAGGTGTCAGACCGTTAGTACCACCAAAACCAATCACCGGCACATCAATCTTACGAGCTTGAGTTTGATTGACAATATCTGATCGGCCCCGTCCACCTTGGGCTATTGGTAATGATAATTTACTGGTATCCAGCCCCAAATTTGCACCACCTGCCGCCGCGTTGTTAGCAAGTAGCAAACCAGTACTAGGATAATACCAATCACTGTAGTTAGTACCACCGACAAAGAAGGATGGTGCGATGCGCTTCAGATTGGTTGGCTCTGCCTCAACACCCCAAATCAAAGACTGATTCGATAGCATGGTCGGCGCAGGCCCATTGTCAACAAAGACTGAACTTGGCAAGGGCTGATCATTATCTAACCATGTGAACACGCCATCAGCATTTGAATTGCCAATGCTACCCATTGATAGTTGAATGAATGCTGGTGTGAGGATATTATCATCATCCTGAAAAGTACCTACAGCAGCGCCAGCGGTCACTGGCACAGGACGATCGACAAGGCCTTCTACCTGCTGATAGACGCTATTTGTTTTGCCATTGCGATCTGCACCGAAACCTTGTTGTAGTATATTCTGGGTGCCATTAATCGTATCCTCAAATACCATTTGCATACCCAGTACTTCAGTCGATGCCACTAGCCGCGGACTTAGGCCTGGTAAAGCAATATATGAGCTTATTCGACCTGCTTGCGCTGCTGCATAAAGTCCACCATCAGCGGCAGCTTCCACAGCATCTAACTGAGCATCAGAAGGAGGCTCGCCTGCTAGCGCGCCACCTGAACCTTCCAGTAGTACCAGTCCTCGCAGCTTAGCGTAACCGGGCTCTTCAGCACCCATACCACTAAAATTAAAATCAGTCGCCGCATAACGTGCTACAAATCCCGTACCAGCAGAATGACCTGCTAAAAAGACGTTGCCATTACGCGCCGCTGCTCGTGCCAATTCGACTACCTCATTAATATCTTGTGAATGAACTTGAGGCGTCCAATTCACCATAAAAGGAACGTCACTTTGCTCATAAAATTCAGCACGACGATTCAACTCAGGACTCAGATCCAGATCCAGCTCACCACCAAAAAGAGAGTCTAAAGCGATCTTAACGTCTCTATTTTTTTCAGCAATATCCAGACCAGCTGTGTCCTCAAGTAATGTAGAGCGACGATCAAAACCCCATACCTCGACTGTCATTCCAGCAGCCTTCGCCTTTATCATAAGGTTTTCAGCCAGTCGGAAATAATTGTGCGCTGAGCCTAGTGTGCCGGGTATGGCAACTAGAATAGCGTCGGGCTGTTGATTGTCTTGATCAGCGAGTGCGTAACGCGTATAACGTGCTTGGTTGAGATCAGCGTTTGCACCTAAATGAGTGATGAGTTTGGGATTACTGACCATCACGCCTTCGGTACCAGGGGTTTGTGCTGCTTTAGCAGGACTCGATACAGTCGTGGTCGATACACACATATCATTTACTTGGATAGCATTAAGTACCGAGGAACAAGGCTCAATTACCGAAGGTGTGCTAGTAATATTATTGTCATCATCAGAAAAACATCCTGCCAAAGCAATGCTAGCTGCAAAAATAGTAGCCGCATGAACGGCAATCGAAAGCTTATTCAGTCGCATTTAAATCTCCATTTCCGGCTAGACCGGCAACATTTCCGTATGTAAGATTTTTTATATCACATAATTATTACATTGTGTTAAATTTAAGTAATAAATAAAAAATAACAGGTATAAAGCACGCTAGATTATGAGTCATAACTCACTGAATATTAAGTAATTTTACTCTTAAGACAGTAAAGCCATTTGCGCTAATTTTACAGCTAATGCCTGCTATCAAGTTTTACAAACAAACAATGACGTTTTAGTTATGCGCCCTGACGATGATAATCAAACTACATTTTTTTTGGCGATTTATGGCCTAAACTTTTTTAAATTCTATTCCCACGGCGCGCACAGCCCTGCGGATGGCACTCGACCAAAGCAGTACTTTGCTTATTCTCACTTATTTTTCCTATTCTCACCTATATAGTCAAAGCACTTTTAAACCGCTACGGTGTTACCTGTCCTAGATGTACTCAGTGTACTATCTGCGGTCAGTCGCCTTGTAGTGATTCTAAAATTCCTTGACTATAGGATAATACGCCATAAAAAAGACAGCCTAGGCTGTCTTTTTTGGAGAGTAATCTATTAGCATAAGGCGAGGCGATATTGCCATCTCAAACTGAGTGGGATTAGCGAATATTTTAACGGTATTGAGCAAAAAACCATTTGCCACTTGACCTGCCACATCCTCAGCCTATATTTTATCTGAGATAATGGCAGCTAAATATGGCTTACGCATTCAGACTTCAAAGAGGCGTATGTTTAAATCAAAGGTATGCTGATTTCTTTTCACAGATAACATCCATGTAGATTTGAATGATACCTAACAAAAATCATCTTATAAAAATTTCTCGAATATATCGTCAATATATCTGTCTACCGCTTCTGTATCATTACTTACTTGTGCATAAGTCCTCAAACCGATGAGTTGAATTTGGAAGTAGCGCGCCAGTTCGTTTGGATCTTTATCACTGCTTATTTCACAGTTATCGATGGCTTGCTCAAAGGCTCTAACAAAAGAGGTCTCCACACGTTCTAAAATGCTTGTCGCATAAGTCAGTAACTCTGGGCTGTCGTTTTGTGTGAGCTCAGCGATGGTTTTGACCACCATGCACATGCCGCTGGGTGCAGTGCCTTTGCTACAGACAGTCACACTGCGGACAAACCGCTTGAGGCCAGCTAGGACGGTTTTTTCTTGCGCAATGCCATTGGTAAGATTGACCGCCCCTTGCTCAGCATAACGGTTTAAGGCTTCTTTAAACAAATTGTCCTTGTTGCCAAAAGCGGCATAAAGACTGCCAGGGCGCATGTCCATGACCTCCTGTAAGTTTCTCATGGAGGTGGCGTGGTAGCCTTTTTCCCAATAAAGATTTTTGGCTTTTTCGATTACGTCATCACGATTAAACTTCGCTTGTTCACTCATCATGTTCACCTTAAAAGCTATTGTTTTATAAAACTGCCATCTTAAATTCTGGAAAACTAAGTCACACTAGTCTTATTGGTAAAGTTAATCTCAAACTACAAAAGCATAACCATTATAACGTGTTACTAGGATAACTGTTTCTTGCGTGCTGTGCCTATGTGTCTACGCCGATAGAGGCGATAAAAAATTATCCTAGCAGCACTGTATTGGTGCTAACCAGTTACTCCGGTTTTAGTGCCAACACTTTATCGATATCTGTCGCACTGTGACGGTTTTCCAATTGTTCCCATGCTTCGCCCCACGTGCGGTTGACGATACGACCACGTTGTACTGCGGGACGCGCTAAGATAGCTTTTGCCCAACGCTGCACATGGGTGTAATCATCGACTTGCAAAAAGTCTTTTGCCTCATACTGATTGCCCAGCACCAAGTTGCCATACCAAGGCCAAGTGGCAATATCGGCGATACTATACTCATCACCGGCAATAAATTCATTTTTTGCCAATTGCTTATCAAGCACGTCCAACTGGCGCTTGGTTTCCATGGTAAAGCGATTGATGGCATATTCAAATTTTTCGGGTGCATAAGCATAAAAATGCCCAAAACCGCCGCCCAAATACGGGGCAGAACCATGTAACCAAAATAGCCAGTTAAAGACTTGGGTACGTTTACTGCCGGCTTTAGGTAGTAATGTATCAAACTTTTCAGCAAGATAAAGCAAAATAGATGCCGATTCAAATACCATTTCAGTCTCTGAGACAGAGCGATCAACGAACGCTGGGATTTTTGAGTTGGGGTTGATATCGACAAAGCCTGATGAAAACTGATCGCCGTCGCCAATATTAATCATATGGGCGTCGTATTCTGCATCTTTGCCTAGCGCTAGTAGCTCCTCTAGCATGATAGTGACTTTTTGACCGTTGGGCGTGCCCATCGAATACAGCTGCAAATCATGCTTGCCGACTGGTAATTCTTTCTCATGGGTAGCACCGGAAACGGGGCGATTCACACTGGCCCATTTACCGCCACTCTCTGCATCATGCGTCCAGATTTTGGGAGGTACGTATTGGTTTTCCATTTTTATTATTCCTGTTTTTATATTCGAGGTTATTTAATATCTTTGGCAAAGTTTTGTGGATATAAGGCGCGTGCAGCTACGTCATCAAAATCTGATTTGAACTCAATGTCTTTGGCGATATTGCGAGCTTTATCAATCGCAGGACGAGTGTTTATACTGTCAAACCAACGTTTGAGATTCGGGTAATTGTCTAACCCTGCTTCGCCCAATACAAAGGCGGCCTTGTCAACCCAGCCCCAAGCAGAGATATCCGCAATAGAGTAGGTGTCTCCAACCAAGTAGTCACGGCCTTCCATGTGCTTATCTAGCACTTCGTAATGACGCTCTGCTTCACGAAGATAACGATTGATCGCATAAGGGTTTTTTTCAGGTGCTTTATGTCTAAAGTGCACTGATTGACCAGAAAATGGACCTAGGCCTGTCGCGACAAACATTAGCCATGACAGCATCTCGCCTCGGTCTTCTGGCTTTCCAGCAAGCTTGCCTGTTTTTTCAGCCAAGTACATCAAAATAGCTGTCGAATCAAAGACTCGGTGGCCATCATCTTCGATAGCGGGCGCTTTACCGTTTGGGTTAATCGCGCGATACTCAGGCGTGTGTTGCTCACCTTTCAAAGTATCTACCGGCATCAGCTCGTAAGCGAGGCCTGTCTCCATAAGATACAAAGCCACTTTCATTGGATTAGGCGTTTGGTGAAAATAAAATTTAATCATAATACTATCCTTAAAGGGTGAAAAGAATTTAGATGTCCGTCGCGTAGCTACAATAAACATAAATGAACGACCGTTCAAGTGTATTTTGACCAATTATTTGTTTTATTAAGGTCAACTGTAGCGATAATTTTTATTAGACAGACTTTTGTGGTCGTAATAATAAGGCGAGTCCAATTGCGACAAAAGCGGCAATGCTAGACATCATATAACTGATACTAAAGTCGCCAGTAAGCTCTGCGAGATAACCTGCTGCCACTGGTCCGAGCGCCTGCCCACCCGAAAAAGCAAAAGTCAGCGCTGCGAGAGCACTTGCTGCCGCCGCAGGTCCGAAATAATCGCCAGCGGAGGCTGCCATAATGACAGGCACGCTCCAAACCACCAAGCCAAACAGAATGATGGACATATACAGTCCTAAAGTCCAATCGGTCAATCCGACCAGCAGATAAGCGATGGCCAGAAAGAAAAAAGCCAGAGCGAGCCCAAGACGTCTGCCAATGTGGTCAGAAATCCAGCCAAAGAGCATACCTGAAAAGACACTAAGCAACCCAATCCATGCCCAAATGCCACCTGCAGTCGCTTCGCTCAGTTGATATGAGCCAACCATGCTAGTCACGATAAAAGTCACGTAGACCATATAAGTGGCGCCATAAATAGCAAATATAATGCCCAAATGCACAAGCAGCTTGATATTGCTACGCTCTAGTTTTTTCTTATTCTTTACAGGTAAGGTTGGAGTGCGCCCAAAGGGACTTTGATTGACATCGTTTGGGTGATTGCGAATCAAAGTGAAAGTAAGACAAGCCACCACAACATTGATAATCGCAAAAATTAACCAGCCTGTTTGCCAAGACAGTAGTGTGAAAACAGGTAGGAGTTTTGGGACGACAAAGCCAGACAAAATAATACCAAACCCAGGACCAGCCATGACCAGTCCTAAGGCAAGACCACGGTGCGAAGGAAAAAACCAATGCGACATGACGCTCATCATCGGCAAAACCACGCCGCCGCTACCAATACCAGTGAGCACATAAAGTGTGCATAGTAGAGGGAAGCTTGTGGTAAAAGCCATACCAAGCATAGAGGCAGCAATTAAGAGAAGGCTGGCCGTCCCAGTAGCTCGAGTACCAAATCGAGGTAGGATGAGCGGGCTTAAAATAACGGCGACGAGATAGCCTATCAGGTTAGTAAACCCCAATATGCCGCTTTGAGTATAGTTTAGTTCCAAAGAAGCCGACATAGATGGCAGTAGCATCCCAAAGGCAAACCGTCCTAAGCCAAGTCCGCAAAACATCGCTACAGCGCCTGTGGCAGCTACTATCCAAGCATAATGTAATCCACCTAGTCTAAGGGGAGGCGTGCGACCTTGGTCTTCTTGTTGAATGATCCCATCATGCATTGTGATTCTCCGATAAGTGGAGAAGAGCACGTTTTGCGATCACAGTGCTCATGTTAGATAGATCGAATAAAGCGGTTATCTGGCTTAAAGTATTACCCATTTTACACACATCCTTTTGTGTTTAGGTCTCGTAGAATTTCCAAGCGACTGCGGCATGATCGTGATATAAGCAGCTTTTGCTGCTTCCTTAGCGACGGATATCAACTAGATCTCTCTGATCATCATCATGCACAATACAAATGAGTATAACTTTGCCTGAACGTTCGTTCAATAGGGTTTTACATAAGAAGCTAAATACTTCATGAATGACATAAAAAAATGCCAGAACACTTGAGGGACTGGCATTTTGATTACTGCTTCTACGGTACAGTCTGCATACGGATGTCTTTCTGCTATTACAGTAGTATTTTTCTTTGATATATAGATCTCTCAGTTGCTTATTCGCGTTCAAATTTTCAAGGCAACCGTAAGTATTAATAGATCAGTGGTTGATCATTGAAGTTTTTAATCATTTCCTGCTTATACATTCATCCCAATATGGCGGTGTACCATAATAGTCTGTCATAAAATCAATAAAGCACCTGATTTTGTGAGGTAGCAGTTTTCTATGGGCATAGATGGCATATAATCCGATAGGGGTCGGTTCATATTCAGATAGCACTATGACTAGCTTGCCAGCATTTAATGCTTTACTAGCAATAAAGGTCGGTTGCAATACCAATCCAGCGCCTTCAATGGCTGCTTCTACCAATACGTCGCCATTGTTACTCCGAAAAACACTACTTTCCTTGAGTTGTTTGGCTTTTAGGTATTTGAAAACGTGTCCCTTAGTGTCTATATTCATATAGCTATAATGCAAATAGCGATGCGCTTCTAAATCCTCAAGTCGTTTAGGTGTACCGTGAATATTAAGATAGTCGGGCGATGCGCATAAAACCACACGAATAGGTGCGATTTTTTTAGCAATAAGTGATGAGCTTTCAAGCTGTCCAATACGCAGTGCAACATCAAACCCTTCTTCAACAATATCGACTTTTCGGTCGCTTAGCTGTAGATCAACAGTGACTGAAGGGTAGCGTGATTGAAAGTCAGTGACCAATTTTGCCATATGCTTTAAGGCGAACGAGACGGGCGCACTGATTCGTAAGATACCTTTAGGGAGCTGCTGTAAACCGCCCAATTGCGCCTCCATTTCATCAATACTCAATAAAATCTGCTGCGCATGGATAAAATACTGGCTGCCAGCCTCAGTCACGCTTACTTTACGAGTCGTACGATTGAGCAGGCGAGTATGTAACTGCTCCTCTAGTTTTGCAATATATTTGCTGACCAGTTGTGGTGAGAGCTGTGTCGTAGTTGCCGCCTTACTAAAGCTGCCCTCATTCACCACCGCTACAAAGGTACGCATCGCATCGATTCTGTCCATATTACTTCCTACTACCAGTTAGTCGTCAAATAAATTATAAACGTTTTGTTGTTAATCATTCAATATTATCTATCTTACTCTTTTAATTTATTGATAGTAAAGTGTGTTCATTCCAATAGGTCGAACAACTTTAAATAATAAACATGATGGAGTAATCATTAGTGAAAACGTCAATACTACATAAGGCTTTACTATCGAATGCTGGTGCAGCTGCTCTAATATTACGTGTACCAATAGGTTTGATTTTGGCCGCCCATGGCGCGCAAAAGCTATTTGGTTGGTTCGGTGGCAATGGGCTAGCAGGCACTGCGCAATGGCTGAGTAGCATGGGTATGGAGCCTGGTTTGCTAATGGCGATATTGGCAGGCGGCGCTGAGTTCTTTGGTGGTCTTGCCTTAGTCTTGGGCTTACTCACACGACCTGCCGCACTGGTTGCTGCATTTACGATGTTAGTTGCGATCTTCTCTGTACATATCGGTAATGGTTTATTTGCCGCTGATGGGGGTTATGAATACGCCTTAGTCTTGATGGTCGCTTTGCTTGCTTTAGCCGTACAAGGCGGCGGTTCTCTTAGTATGGATAAAGCGTTATCAGAGAAAATAGGGTCGGTTAAATAACGATCGAAGATAAAACCTGCGAAAAATTGTGCTTTTTTAATCTCAATGTTGACACTTACCAGTGCTTTATTTGTCATTGAAATAAAGAGCAATGGGGTAATAGCTAATGGGTAATCAATAACAGCCAAGCCGCCCGTATTGTTTAATAGATAAAAGGGCTATCATAGGCCTCTTTAAATATTTGGGAATCAACGATGAAAAACATTTTTATTATTGGGTTAGCCACTATAGCCCTAGCGGGATGTAGTTTATTAAAGAGCGAGGCTATATCCGCTCCTCAAGTAAAAAATGAAGTGGCGACATCGGGACAGATAGAAACAGTGATCGCTTTGCCTATTCGTCCAGGGAATGTCATGGCTACGGCTGATGGTCGGGTGTTTTCTACCGTGCATCCGAACGATGGTGAACAGGGGGTGCAGTTATTTGAAGTGACTGGCGCCAACAGTTATCAGCCTTGGCCTTCAAATAAGTTTCAATCACCTAAAGGTCAGTACAGTGAAGCGACCATTGATACGCCACTAGGTATCACCAAAGACAATCAAGGTGGGTTATGGATTGTTGATATGGGTCAGCACATCGGTAAAACTCGTGTTTGGGGCTTTGATATTAAAACCGGTGCATTAATTAGCAAAATCGATATACCTACAGACATCGCACCCAAAAATAGCTTTGTGCAAGATTTAGTGGTTGATAGAAAAAATGGATTTATTTATTTGGCTGATATTCCTAATCCAGCTATTATTGCCATTGATATAAACACTAATGAAATACGTCGTTTTGGCAATCACGTCGCTTTACAACCTGAAGCTGACGCAAAAATGGTGATCAATGGCGTAGATATCATGCTAGGTGGTCAGCCGACAAATAATGGTATCAACCCAATCACGATGTCCGCCGATAACAATACGATTTATTTTGGCGCGATGAATGGTAAGTCTTGGTATAGCTTAGACGCGACCTTATTTAGAGCGAAAGCCAGTGATGAACAGATCGGCAATAGCATTGTCCGTGTTGGTGACAAGCCAGTTTCAGATGGTGCCACTACAGACAGTCATGGAAACCACTACTTTACCAACTTAAACGATAATGGCTTAGATGTGCTTGATAATAAAGGACAGCTAACCTCGTTGGTACGAGACAGTCGATTTGATTGGCCTGACAATGTGTCTTTAGATGCAAATGGATGGTTATATGTTGCAGTCAATCAATTACACAAAACACCACAGTTCACTGGCACCGTCGATCAAGGTCAGCCACCTTACTATATCTACAGAGTGTGGGTAGGTAACCGCTAATGTAAATACAGGTTGTTTTGTTTAGGGAGTGTCCTCAATCTGAACGAAAGCGACTAAATGGGCTAAATCTTGCCAAACTGCATCAAATAGCTGGTCAATATCCCAATATTATCTGCACTATTTTTCTTGCTTGGCTGCAATTTATCTCATTTTTATCACCATTTTCAAAATGAAGACACATCCTAGTAAACTAAATCATTTATTTTTGATGATATATCAAAAACTATGCTGCGGAGAGAAAAGAAAGCTATTGCTGATAAGCCAGCTTGCAGAGCAAGGCAAACTGGTGAGTAAAAGCCGAATTTATAGTCTATTTGTCATTTCAAAAAGTCAGGATTCATAAAGGCAGGGTTTGGATAAGTATAAAATCCTTCGCCAGTCGCAGCACCCAGTTTATTTTGATCGATCAACTGCTCTTTTAGATACTTAGCGGCCTTGAATCTGACTGGGTTTTGAGTTGTTTCAGCGGCTAGCTTAGTGATGTTGTAGGCCGTATTGATACCTATGGTATCCAATATGCCAAATGGCCCTACAGGCGCGCCAGTCACTATCATCCACGTCTTATCTATTGTATGCGGATCGGCAACTTCTTTGGCTAGTAATTGCAGGCCTGCGTCTATAAAGGGCGCTAATAAACTGTTCATTATGTAGCCGGGTTGCTCTTTGTCCAGCGGTAGTGCCACCATGCCAATGGCGGTAGCAAAAGCAACAACATCATCAAACACTTTAGGATCTGTGCCAGGATGCCCCATGATTTCAGCGACATTATGCATCCAAATTTTATTGGCAAAATGTAGGGCTAAAAACTGAGCAGGTCGTCCCGTTGATTCTGCAAACTGGCTAGGGAGTAAGGTTGAGGTATTGGTGGCAAATATGGTTTTCTCTGGCGCTAGTTTGGCAAGCTTTTCATAAAATTCGATTTTAATTTTAGGAATTTCGGGAATAGCTTCAATCATTAGATCGGCATCTTTGACCGCTTCTGCTAAGTCTGAGGTATAGCTCAGATTTTCAAAGGTCTTGTCCAACTGCTCTTGCGTTGCTCCCAAATCTTTTCGAAAAGCCTTGCTCATCAATGGAAATTTTGACTTTGCTTTTTCCAAAACCTCATCATTAATGTCATAGACACTGACATTAAAGCCATGGAATGCGGCTTGAAAAGCAATTTGATAGCCTAGGATGCCGCTTCCAGCGACCGTTACATTTTTATACGTCATTGTATTCATTTCCTAAAAGTAGTGGATATAAGTCGCTAGATAAATGTCTAAAACTTATAGACCTATTATTAAGTCAATTTACTTTATTATTCAACCTTCATTTCTATAAAAATATTAGGGTCGGTCCTCAATTAGTTGACCATTACATCTTGGTGATGGTTGAGTTTATTTATGATAATTAATTCTTTCCGGTAATATTTGATAATAGGGTCTGTTGAACATTCAAATGTGGCACTGGCGGTAGCTATTTTTTAGACAATACGCAGTGAAATTTTTGACGCCTAGTCGTTCTAGGTTAGATAATTTCACCATGTATTGGCAAAAAATAGCCCTGCCCTGAAAGGCTGATGCTAAAATCACCCCAAACGTTGTTGCAAACCTAACTAAGGTCTCGACATTATCGTCGGTTTACGCCTAGTTTGATGCGATTTTAGCAATCAGCAGTCCTAATATTTGAATGTTCAACAGACCCTAATCAAATTTAGCAGGTGCTACACTTAGATAGCTCTTTACTATGAACTGGAGAAACTCATTGCGCGCTATTCCTTATAAATCTATTGTTAGCGCACTATTACTTATAGCTGTCGCAGGCTTTTTAGTGTTTCGCTGGTGGCAAGGACCGCTGTTGCCAAGCTATAAAGTATCTTCTATGCCTTTGGTACAGACGGTAGTAGCGACTGGACGTATCGTTGCAGTCTCACGTACTGAGATTGGTAGTGAAGTGGCTGGTGTGGTATTAGAACGACTGGTACAAGAAGGTCAGCAAGTAGCAGCTGGTGATTTATTGCTAGTTCTTAGCGCCGATGAAATTACTGCTCAAGTGCGTCAAGCAGAAGCAGAACTGGCAGAGCTGGTCAGTAGTAATCGTCCACAGGCAGCAGTGGATTTGGCCAATGCCGAAGTTGCATTGGCGCAAGCTAGCCGTAATGTCGAGCGGAGGCGTGAGTTAGCAGCCATCTCGGCCATTTCTGATGAAGAAATGGAACAGGCAATCCAAGTACAAAAACAAGCCCGTAATGACCTTGAAAACGCCCGCCTCAAAGCAAAGGCATTATCCACTGGTGGTGTAGAGGAGGACTTATTACGTGCCCGTATCGCAGCATTGCAGGCGCAGCTCAACAAGACGCAAGTACGTAGCAAAGTATCCGGCACTATCTTGACTCGTAATGTTGAGATAGGGGAGTTAGTACAGCCGGGTCAGAGCTTATTCACTATCGCTCTCGATGGTAATACTGAGATACGAGTACCGCTTGATGAGCGTAATTTATCAAGCCTAGAAGTTGAGCAACAAGCGGTCGCTATTGCTGATGCTTATCCTGATAAGCCATTCCCAGTGCGTATCAGCTTTATTGCGCCAAGCATAGATCCACAGCGTGGTACGGTAGAAGTGAGATTGGCTGTCGATCCTATACCTGAGTTTTTGCGTCAAGATATGACGGTATCAGTAAATATCGAAACGGATAGACGTGCAAAAGCCTTGGTGGTTCCTAATGATGCGTTAGCCAATGTTAAAAAAGACAATGCTGACGTTCTGCTATTACGCAATGGTAAAGTACAACGCCAACAACTGAGATTAGGATTGCGTGGGTTGTCAGCATCAGAGGTGCTCTCAGGTTTAAGCGCAGGCGATGAGATCTTGGTTGATGCCACTGCCTCACTAGCTGATGGCGCACGAGTTAGAACCGTTCAGCAAGCAGCCCCTTTTGCTAATACTGATGCTGACAAGATAACGACGGCAAATGATGAGAGCCAATCAGTGGAGACAGTCAATTGACGGCTTTTTTTGGTAGATTTTGGATTGATGCAAACATTGCCATCAGTTTTTTGCGCGAGGGACGAATACAGTCACTGATGATTACGTTGGGAGTGGCAATAGGTGTTGCGGTTATTATATTTATCACCGCATTGATTCAAGGATTGCAGACCAACCTTATTGATAGCACCCTTGGTAGTCAGGCACATATTCGCTTAGTGTCGCCAGATGAAGTCAACCTAATAGCGCCGCCTGTTGATGATACGCTACAACTGATACAAGAGGACAAGCGTCCGCAGCGCCTGCGTTCAATCAATAATTGGCAGCAAATCACTGATACTTTAGATCAGCTGCCTCTCTTAACAGCAGTATCACCAAACGTATCTGGGCCTGGTTTCGTACGGCGTGGTGAGGCATTAGAGTCAGTGATACTAGTCGGTACTGATTTGGAGCGCTATCAAAAAATCATACCACTCAGTGAATATTTAATCAGTGGCGAGCTACGAGTGAGCGCAGATAATGTATTGATTGGCAGTGAGTTGGCTAAAAACTTGGGTGTAGAAGTCGGTAGCAAACTGCGCTTAGATAGCGGTCAAGACGATGATGATAGTAGTTTCGATAATAATTTCAATAATAATCTCAATAACAACAGCGCTGTAGTCAATATCGCTGGTATATTCGAGCTTGGCGTACGAGAGCTTGATGCACGCTACGTTTATCTAGACCTAAAACAAGCGCAGTCCTTACTAAACTTGCCGGGTGGTATCACCGTTATTGATCTGACTGTTGAAGACATTTTTGAAGCGGAGGAGATCGCTGCGCAAGTTGGACGTTTGACCTCGCTACAAGCAGAAAGCTGGATAAAGACCAATGCCCAACTGCTGAGTGGTCTCACTGCTCAAAGCCTATCTAGCAATATGATCGTAGGTTTTGTAGCGATCTCAGTGGCTTTTGGCATTGCCAGTGTGTTGTCGGTCAGTGTGGTTCAGCGTACGCGAGAAATTGGTATTCTACGAGCAATGGGCGCGACCCGACAGCAAATTTTGCGAATATTCTTGATTCAAGGGGCTGTATTTGGCTTGTTAGGCTCGATTGTCGGTAGTGGCGTAAGCTATTTATTGGTATGGTCTTTTAATACCTTTGGACCCAATATATTTACGATTCCAATATCGATAGACTTGATCTTAGTGACTATGTCGTTAGCAACGCTAACCGGTATTATAGCCGCCGCTATTCCAGCGCGGCGAGCAGCGGCACTTGATCCCGTGGTGGCTATTCGTTATGTCTAATACTGATTCCACAGACACTCTTAACAGCCGTTCTACTAATTTTTCTAATAAGACGTCAACCCTTATGTCCAGACAATCTCACGAAGTCTTGCGTTTAGAGGCGCTCAAAAAGTCTTATAACATCGGTCAGCCTAATGAGATTGAGGTGCTTCACGGTATTGACTTAACTATTGGTACTGATGATTTTGCAGCCCTGATTGGTCCTTCAGGTTCAGGTAAAAGTACTTTGTTGAATGTGCTAGGGTTATTGGATCAGCCAACTAGCGGTGAGCTGTATCTGTTGGGTCAAGCAACCAGTGCTATGAATGATGCTGGTCGCACCGCTTTGCGCGGCAGTAGTATCGGCTTCGTGTTTCAGTTTCATCATTTAATTCAAGCTTTCAGTGCCTTAGATAATATCTTGATGCCTCTAACGTTAACACAGGGTCGTCCAGATAAATTCGCTATCCAAAAAGCGCGCGAGCTGCTAGCAGCGGTTGGTCTAGAGCGCTTTGCTGACAGCAAACCTAACGAGCTCTCAGGTGGACAGCAACAGCGTATCGCCATTGCTAGAGCGCTTATAACTGAGCCTGCATTATTATTAGCCGATGAGCCTACGGGTAATCTGGATACCGTTACGGCCGGAGAAGTGTTCGAGCTTTTCCGAAAAGTCCATCAGGAACGTGATTGCGCAGTATTGCTGGTTACTCATGATCCGCGCTTGTCAGCATCCTGTGATCGAACGATTAACTTGGTTGATGGTCGTATTGATAGTGATACGTTGAATAATTAAAAAATGTAGGGTCTGTTCCACATTTGAATGTTCAACAGACCCTAATATTAGCGGCGTGCTTGATTAGATAAGTAACCGCTCATCATTACAATTATAGAGAAGAAAATTTACCAATTTTATCCTACCATCACAGAGGAAGTTTTTATAAAGTTACAATACGAAAACTTCCCAAGTTAATGTCTACGGATTTGAAAGCATAGGTCAATGTTATCGAAGACTATTATGATAGATCATTAGCATGGATAAGCGATGTTTAATAAAGCTGCTAATATTCTGCCAGAACTAACTCAACAGCACACCGCATAAACCGACAACAGCTATAACACGTTGAATAATCAAGCTGTCTTGCAGATGAGTGTTTTGATAGGTAGCAACACCTTTGCCGACAGTATATAGACTTAGCATGGCAACAATCATACCGATAAAGAAGCCAGCAGTACTACTGTTGGCAGGAACTTCAATGGCATGTGCCGCACCATGGAACATAGCGAGTGCACCAAAGCCAACGATGGCTAAATTATGCCATGTGTTTACTGATGCCTCGTTGCTTTGATTCGGTGCATGGTTAAAGTAGCGGCTCATAAGTGCTAGGGTTAATAAGACGATAGACAGTAGGATACCGAATTCAATAAACGTGCTGTTAAGGCTCACACTTAAACTCAATGCAAACCCTGCTACCAAACCAATGCCTAATGAGGCAAAGCCTTTTTTGAAGCTGTGCATTTGGGTAAATAGTATGCCCATGCCCAGTGCTAGCATCAGATGGTCGAACCCAGTCAAAGGGTGCAACATACCAGACAATATTGAAAGGCTAAATGAGCCATCTGCTGCCATCGAGCCATGTCCTGGGTGAGCAAATGCCAGTGTCGGTAGCGTTGCCAACCATGTTAGCAGTGCTAAGCCACTGGCATTTGCCGTTTTGTTAGTCAGGTTTTTGCGTGTCATGGATTGTGAGGTTTTTATGGTCATGATAAATCCTTAATTTGTAAACGAATCGATATGATCACTGTTTGATAACCCGCTTACCATTCAGTAGTTTTAAGAGCACCTATTTATGCCATAGCATATGGCATTACAGGCATGGTCTTACGCTATGCTTATCATGCCTTTATCAAGAATAAAGGCAACAATGTCATCAACGCCTTCACCCGTTTTCATGTTGCTAAAGACCACAGGCTTATCGCCGCGCATTTTTTTGGCATCACGTGCCATCACCTCAAGTGACGCGCCTACGTAAGGGGCAAGGTCGGTTTTATTGATAATGAGCAAGTCCGATTTCATGATACCAGGGCCGCCTTTACGAGGGATTTTGTCGCCTGCCGAGACATCAATGACATATAGCGTCAAGTCGGATAATTCAGGGCTAAAAGTGGCTGCCAAATTATCGCCACCAGACTCGATGATAATAAGCTCAAGACCTACAAACTGCTGCTGTAATTCGGCGATGGCAGATAGGTTAATCGAGGCATCTTCACGGATGGCAGTATGCGGGCAGCCACCCGTTTCGACACCACGAATGCGCTCGGCTGGCATGGCCTCATGACGCGTTAAAAATTCAGAGTCTTCTTTGGTATAAATATCATTGGTCACTACTGCCATGTTGACGTCATCGCGCAGGCGTTGACACAATCTCAGCGTCAATGCCGTTTTTCCTGAGCCTACAGGGCCACCAATACCTAAGCGTAGTGGCGATAATGTCGTGTCTGAATGTTTGTTTTCGACTTTGGGTGTCAGTGCCATAAATAAATGTCCTCAATAAGTGTTTGGGTTATCAGCGATTAAGAGCGAAATAAGCGACTATATTGCCTTTCATGCTGGCAAGACAGGAGCGCTAAATTTGGTAAGTTGGCTGATATCTGTAGCTGTTGATAAAGTAGATTTAGCTTTGATATTGCTATGTCAGGCGTATCTGCCATTAACGGCAGCCTTTGAGCGTACAAAAAGCTTTGCTTGACGCTAGCAGCCAGTGGCTGTACTTGTTGGCTTAATAGCTGTTGCAGCTGCCAAATGATTCGCTGTCCTGCCATTTGTCCAAGCGGTACGGTCTTGACCGCAGCCAGCACCATATTTTCGATTTGGCCAAAGGCGTAAGTGGTCATGGCTTGTACAGGGTTAAATTGCCAGTGCGAGCTGATATGGGCAAACAGTGGCAAAAACCCATGAGCGAGTAAGCTATCAGGCACATTAAGCTCAAGGACATTATCAAGCCATGCGGACAAAGACAGCGCCAATTGACTTGACTCATAGACGAACTCTTTGGTTTCGCGGCTAGCGTGGTAATCTGCACCTATAGCATCAGCAAGTGCGACGTCCTCAATCATAAGGGCTTCAATAATGAGTGCTAGTAGCGGTAGCTCATAACGACATAATGCCAGCTCCAGATAATCACTCATAAAATCCATACTACTGCTTTCATCATGAATAAGCCCTGACTCAATAGCCGGTTCTATACCTTGCGAGTAGGTATAACTACCAATAGGTAAGTTGCTTGACGCCAGCATGAGCAAACGTCCGGTCACATCTGCATGATTCAGATCATTTATACCTTGTGCGGTACTGGCAGGATGCTGGGAGTGCGTGGCATGATTAGTCATGAGAGTTGCCATGGGTGTGTGAATGGTCGTGATCGTGATGACTATGATTGTGATTATGATTATTACCATGATCATGAGAGTGAGAATGTCCGCCTTGATTGCCTTTATAAGCACCCGTTTCTGGCTCAAACGGCGCTTGTACGGCTTGGGTATGTAGGCCAAGTTGATGTAACATCGCTTCTAAAACATGGTCAGGCTCAAAGTAGAGGGCAGTAGGGGTCAGCATTAAAGGCACATGGCGGTTGCCTAAATGGTAAGCGCCTTTCATAAGGTCAAAGTCATTATCGGCAGTCACTTCGATTAAAGCTTGCTTGGCAGCCATAATCTGTATTAAATTACCTTGATGGTCTGCTAGCACACTGCCATTCTTAATGGTTTCCGTACGTGGCAAATCAACACCAATGGATTCTTGATGCTGGGTTTTTGCTTTAAAACGGCTACGCTGACGGGTATCGAAATCTAAATATAAAAAGTTTTCTGCCTGTTTTTGGCCATCAATCACGGCTTGTTGTTCAGCGCTAAGGGTTGATGGATCGAGGCGTTGCGTATAAATGTTCATAAGTATTTTTATAGTCCGTTAAAGTAGATGATTCACAGCTGATAGGGGATTATCAGCACGACAATAAAAAGCAGCTAGAATAAAAAATAGCGCTGTGCCATTGGCAGATAGTCGGCAGGCTCACAGGTCAGCAGCTCACCATCGGCATAGACTTCATAGGTCTCAGGGTTGACCTCCATCTGAGGACAGTAGCTGTTAAACTTCATGTCTTGTTTGCGTACCTTGCGAATGTTGTGTACCGCTTTGATGACCTTTTCTAATCCTAATTGCCTATCAACACCCTTATCAATAGCCGCACTTGACATAAAGGTGATGCAAGTCTGCGCCACTGTCTTGGGGAAGCTGCCAAACATGCTGCGATAGTGCACAGGCTGCGGGGTAGAGATAGAAGCATTGGGGTCACCCATAGGTGCCGCTGCAATCAAACCGCCTTTTATAATTAAATCAGGCTTAACACCAAAAAATGCAGGCGACCACAACACTAAATCTGCCCATTTTCCCAACTCAAGTGATCCCACTTCATCACTAATGCCATGGGTAATAGCGGGATTGATAGTGTATTTTGCGAGGTAGCGTTTGATACGAAAGTTGTCATTGCCGCTATCAGAATCCGTAGGACTTAGCATGATATTGTCTAAGGATTGCTCAGTTTTAGCTGATTGATCAGGAGCAAGGTGACCACGCTGGGCTTTCATTTTATCAGCCGTTTGCCACGTGCGAATAATGACTTCTCCCACGCGTCCCATCGCTTGCGAATCACTACTCATCATGGAGATAGCGCCCATATCTTGTAAAATATCTTCAGCGGCAATGGTTTCTTTACGAATACGGCTTTCTGCAAAAGCGACATCTTCAGCAATGGCTGGGCTTAGATGGTGACAAACCATAAGCATGTCGAGATGCTCGTCAATGGTATTAATAGTAAAAGGGCGTGTTGGATTGGTTGATGAGGGTAAAACATTGGTTTCGCCAATAGCTTTTAAGATATCTGGTGCATGACCACCGCCAGCGCCTTCGGTATGGAAGGTGTGAATACAGCGGTCTTTAAACGCGCCTAGAGTGCTATCTAAATAGCCACTTTCATTTAACGTATCAGTATGAATAGCCACTTGCACATCGTATTCTTCAGCCACGCTAAGGCAGTTATCAATGGCTTTGGGCGTGGAGCCCCAGTCTTCATGAAGTTTAAGCCCGATAGCTCCTGCTTCGATTTGCTCTACAATGGGGGCAGGTAGACTAACGTTGCCTTTACCTAAGAATCCGATGTTCATCGGAATAGCATCAGTGGCTTTTAGCATGCTGTGAATATGATAAGCACCAGGAGTACAAGTAGTGGCAAGAGTACCTTCAGCAGGTCCCGTACCACCGCCTAACATTGTGGTTACACCAGACATCAATGCCGTCTCACATTGCTGCGGTGCAATGAAATGAATATGGCTATCGATACCGCCAGCAGTCAAGATTTTACCTTCTCCTGCGATAATTTCGGTAGCAGCGCCAATAGGTAACGTCACGTTAGGCTGAATATCAGGGTTACCAGCTTTACCGATACCACTAATGCGACCCTCTTTGATAGCCACATCTGCCTTATATATGCCGCTGTAGTCCACAATCAGAGCATTGGTAATAATAGTATCGGCAACTTGCTCACCTATTAGCTGTGACTGACCCATGCCATCGCGGATAACCTTACCGCCGCCAAACTTAACCTCTTCACCAATGCTAACACTATCAATATCAGGCTGGTGATCAATATGACTGGTCAAATCATACTCAACCTCAAGCCATAAATTAGTATCTGCTAAGCGTACCTTATCCCCTGTGGTAGGGCCAAAATGTTCGGCATAAATACGTCGGTCAATGCGTTTTTTCGAGGTGTTTTGAGAGGTTTTAGGGTCTACAACGCCCATGACTTTGCCGGAAAAACCATATATGTGTTGATTACCTGCGATGGCAACCAATTCCACTTCTCGTGCTTGTCCCGGCTCAAAGCGTACAGCAGTGCCAGATAGGATATTGAGTCGATAGCCAAGCGTCGACTCTCGATCAAAGCTCAGTGCTGCATTGACTTCATAGAAGTGATAATGAGAACCGATTTGAATAGGGCGGTCGCCGGTATTGATTACTGCTATGGTTTGCACGCAGCGACCAGCATTCAATGCCATATCGCCTGCTTTAATCTTATATTCGCCTACTTTCATCGTCATTTTTATTATCCTTAATCGTCTTACGGCAATGGCTCTAATTCAATATCGTTGTATATGGCCCCATAGCAAGCAAGCTATACGATGGGGTTATGTACCGTCACCAGCTTAGTGCCATCGGGGAAAGTGGCTTCAACTTGGACATCATGTATCATCTCTGCAATGCCTTCCATGACGTCATCGGCAGAGAGATAAGTGGCTCCTTCACTCATCAGTTGCGCCACGGTTTTGCCATCACGCGCGCCTTCCATTAGTAACATGCTAATGTAAGCGATAGACTCAGGATAATTGAGCTTGACGCCGCGATTTTTGCGACGTTCCGCTACCATACCGGCTGTAAATAGTAAGAGTTTATCTTTCTCTGTAGGATTTAATTGCATAAAGCTTCCTTAATAATTATTGTGCTTTAAAGACTATGAACCGTTTTTAATCTTCATAAAGTAAATGTGCTAAGTTAAATGTACTAAGTAGAGTCATTCCGGTTTGATTCAGCATTGTTTAGGAATGCGATTAAGTGGGAGCACAAGATATTAAGTGTCCCAAATTCTCGGTCGATGAGGCTCAAGCTTGTACCATTTAGACCTAATAAGCTCGCGGACTTGGTAAAAAGCCTCAAAGCAGGCACGCACATCTGCCCCTAAATAACGGCAATTGATACCTTGAAAATTGTGAGTACAGTGAATGGGTAGTGACTGCGTATCAATGAGCTGGCGTATCTCGGTAATAGTGGCATCTAAATATTGACCAAGCTTGAGCGGATTATTCTGTAGTTCTGGCGCAATGACCTCTGTGCTAGGTATTGCCCAAAAAGAGCCATGCACATGTTGATTGTTCAGTCCTAATGGTGAGGTAAACCAGCACGTATTGGCTTGCTGGGAGGTGCACTCACTGACCAATAAATCACTCTCACGCCATACCTCTAAGCGGTTGGCATAATGACCATTAGCAAACGTCTCTTGATACGCTTGACGTCCAAATACCGCAATATCCCAAGTCAATAAACTTGCCGTCTTAGCCAAATAAAAGCGATTATTGGCAGTAGAGATAGAATGATCGTAATAGATACTTTCTTGTGGTAGCCATTCAAGAATGGCGTGGTCATCGAGGCGGGCGTCGATATGCTGTTCTGCGCTGACAACATCATTAAAACAGTCGTTAGAAGTGTTGCTGTTTGCCGATTGAGTACCGTTGTTAAATTTTGATGAGTCGCTGGGTCTAGAGGATCGTAATGATTTGCGTTGCCCGTACCATTTACCGGCTCCAGGGGTAGTAATCACCGCATGGCTGTTAGAGTGTAGGTCAAATTCCAATGTTAAGCGGTCATCATCGGCGATACCAGCAGGAGGATACAACACATAAATATGGCAAATCCCTGCTTGACTGTTATCAGTACTATCAGGCTCAGGATACAGCGCACGCTGCACCATTAATGCCCCAGTATGGGCACGATGATACAGCCGAGTTTTTGCAGCATTAGAGGCGCAGTCGAAATGAAGCTGTAGTGAGGATTGCCAAGTCAAAATTGTGTTCCCTTTTAGAAAGTGCCCTTTTAGAAAGTGCCCTTTTAGAAAGTGCCCTTTTAGATTGCTACCAACTCTTGAATGTTGTTTTTTGCCATGTCAACTCCAGCCCCTCGAGCAACCACTTGTCCTCTAGAGAGCACGGTATAGTTATCAGCAAGCTCTTCTGCAAACTCATAAAACTGCTCGACCAGTACAATGGCCATTTCACCTTGATAACCCAAATCCCTAATGACCCGCCCGATGTCCTTAATGATAGAGGGCTGAATACCTTCAGTCGGCTCATCAAGTACCAGCACAGATGGCTCGGAGGCAAGCGCACGAGCAATAGCGAGCTGCTGCTGCTGACCGCCAGATAGATCGCCACCGCGCCGATGCTTCATCTCGTCCAGCACTGGAAATATATCATACAAGTGTTTGGGTACTTTGCTTGCTTTTCGTTGAGAAAATTTCGCCATGCCAATCAGAATGTTTTCTTCAACGGTCAAAGTGGAAAAGATATCACGTCCTTGCGGTACATAAGCGAGTCCTGCGCGTACACGCTGCTCAGGCGTCATCTGACTAATGTCCTTACCGTCTAATAAAATTTCACCTGATTTTATTGGTAGGATGCCCATCAAGCATTTAAGCAAGGTGGTTTTACCGACGCCATTACGACCCAGTACCACGCTACATTCTCCTACAGGGGCGGCGAGGGTGACATCACGTAAAATGTGACTGCCACCATAATATTGATTTATGGCATTAATTTCTAACATATAAGCACCTCTATTTTTTAGGTCTATTTCTAAGCACTACTATCAATTATCGACCCAAGTAAGTCTCAATAACGGCCTCATTATTCTGTACTTCATTTAACGTGCCTTCAGCCAAAATAGCGCCATTTGCTAAGACCGTTACTTTCTCACTGATGGCATCAATGAAAGTCATATCATGCTCAACCACGATTAAAGTATGATTCTTTTTAAGGCGCAGACATAACTCAGCGGTATGTTCCGTTTCGGCATCTGTCATGCCTGCCACTGGTTCATCAAGTAAGATAAGTTTTGGTCTTTGCATCAACAACATCCCAATCTCTAGCCACTGTTTTTGACCATGAGATAACAGTCCTGCTGGCTTGTTAATCAGATCTTTTAGGCGTATTTGATCAAGCGTTGAGTCAAGCGTATCTTGGATTTCTGTATCAATACGAGTAAACCAGCTTTTTGACACTCGCTTATCCTTTGGCGCGGCCAGCATTAAGTTATCAAGTACGGTAAATTTCTCAAACACGGTAGGTTTTTGAAACTTACGGCCAATGCCTGCTTCCGCTATTTCCTCGGTAGATAGTTTGGCTAAATTATGTACTTGACCGAAAAATGCACTGCCTTTAGTAGGACGCGTTTTACCCGTGATGACATCCATTAAAGTCGTCTTACCTGCGCCATTAGGGCCGATGATGCAGCGTAGCTCGCCTGCCTCAATGTATAAAGATAAATCATTGAGTGCACGGAACGAGTCAAACCACACGCTAACGTCTTCTAAATACAGCGCAATACCATGTCTCATATCTGGCCCTGATTTGGGAACAGGATGCGCCAAGCCTCCGCTATCTCCGTAATCTTCAGCCAAAGTAGTGACTGGTCGGGTAGGCGTGTTTTCTGCGACCGTTATGTGTGGTGTATTTTTAGAGTTTTTCATTGGATTATTGATACTAGGGTTGTTTTTAACAAGCGCATCGTTAGTAACTTTTTGGGAAGTAGCAACATTAGAAGGAGCAGCATTAGTTATTAACATTATTCTTTTTCCTTTTTAAAACGATCAAGTACGCCAATGATGCCGTTAGGGAGAAATAAAGTAACCACCACAAATAATCCACCTAGGATAAGCAACCAAAACTCAGGGTAGGCGACGGTAAAGTAAGTCTTAATTGCATTGATTGCACCTGCGCCTACGATAGCACCAATGAGTGAACCTCTGCCTCCCGCAGCCACCCATACTGCCATCTCGATAGAGTTGACGGGGTTCATCTCACCCGGATTAATGATGCCAACTTGTGGTACATATAGAGCACCAGCGATACCAGCAATGACTGCAGACAATACCCAAGCAGAAAGCTTGTACCAAAGCGTGCGATAGCCTAAATACTGCAAGCGATTTTCACTATCACGAATGGCACCGAGCACGCGCCCATAAGGCTGGCTCATCAGATAGCGTAGTCCAAGATAGGACAGTAGCAACGCCAAAGCGGTCGTAAAACACAGTACAGCTCTCGTTGAAGAGGCAGTGATGTCATAGCCTAATAGCGTGGTAAAACCTGTAAAGCCATTGTTACCACCGAAGCCTGTTTCGTTACGGAAGAATAATAAGGCGGCAGCATAGGTCATGGCCTGAGTAATAATCGAAAAATAAACCCCTTTGATTTTTGAGCGAAAAGCAAAATAGCCAAAGATAAAAGCGACCAGACCCGGAACTAATACCACTAGAGCCATTGCCCACCAAAAGTGTTGAGTGCCTGCCCAATACCACGGCAGCTCGGTCCAGCTTAAGAAACGCATAAAGTCTGGTAAGCCCGTGCCAGCAGTTTCACGCGTCAAGTACATGCCAAAGGCATAACCTCCTAGCGCAAAATAAAGACCATGACCTAAGCTTAGAATGCCGGCATAGCCCCAGACCAAGTCTAAAGCCAGTGCTACCATGGCGAGCGCCATTATTTTACCAATCAAAGTTATCCAGTAAGCAGACAGGTGAAAACTAGAGGTTTCAGGTAGTAAATGGAGCCAAGGCAATATCAGTAGCACTAAAAAACACAAACCAATCAAAATGGCATTACGTGGGGAATCAGATAATAATTGAGTCAAACGCATGAGGTTCTCCTTAATCCACAAAACGGCCTTTGAGGGCGAATAAACCTTGTGGACGTTTTTGAATAAACAAAATCACAAGAACCAGTAATACAATTTTAGCCATCACAGCACCAATGCCAATCTCTAGCACCGTACCACTGACACCAAGACCTAAAGATGCCAATACCGCGCCCCATACTTGCCCAACACCGCCAACCACGACGACTAAGAACGCATCAATAATATAAGTTTGACCTAAGTCGGGTCCGACATTGCCTACTTGCGCCAAAGCACAGCCAGCGAGACCTGCGAGACCCGAGCCAAGTCCAAAAGCCAACATATCGATGCGAGCAGACGAGATACCCACTGCACGTGCCATTTGCCGGTTTTGAGTGACAGCGCGCACAAATAGCCCAAAGCGAGTCTTGTTAAGTAAGTACACCAGTAGCATAAGAATTATGATGGTAAAGCCAATAATAGCGATACGGTTGAAGGGAAGCACAAGGCTCGAGGACACTTGATAGGCACCGCTCAACCAGTCGACATTGCTGACTTCGACGTTTTGCGCGCCAAATATCATCCGAACCAACTGCATAAGAATCAGACTGACACCGAAAGTTGCCAGTAAGGTTTCAAGCTCACGACCATAAAGCGGGCGAATAATGATTCGTTCGATAATCATGCCGATAATGGCACTGACTAAGAAAGCGACTGGTATAGCAGCAACCAGATACCATCCAGTCATACTAGGAAAATACGCTTGAAAGAGATTTTGCACCATATAAGTGGCGTAAGCGCCAATCATAATGAGCTCACCGTGAGCCATATTGATGACACCCAGTAGCCCAAAAGTAATGGCCAGCCCTAATGCCGCGAGTAGTAAGATACTTGCCGTGCTAAGCCCCGTGAATAGATGACCTATCCAAGTACTGATGGTAATGCGCTGCTCAATACTATCCTCAGCATCTAACAGCGCAGATTTGAGCACAGGATTGATATCATCTGCCGCCAATGCTTTTTTGACATCAACTAAGACTTGTGGGCTATCGCTATCGGCGAGCACGGTAATCGCGGCAATTTGCTTGGCGACGTCGCCATCTCTAAAATCAATCCTCGCTTGTAAAGTACTCAACGCCGTTTTGACATCATCGTCTTCCTCATTAGTGGCAGCAGTACTTATGAGTGCTGGATCTAGCTGTTCGATATTGTCCGCTAAGATGGCAACTGCCTGCACACGTTGCGTAGGATCGTTTGACTCAAGCTTAACCTTGGCTTGTCCAAAGACTAAGGCTGAGCGTAGCGTATTGGTCAAAGTCACTTGCGCCAAGTCGCTAGGCCACTCAGTGGTCAGCTGCTTAGCAGGATAAGTAAATAGCTCATCTTCGCTGTTAAGTAGATAAGTTTGCCCACCATTACCTTGGTATAGCTCATCGTTTTTTATCAGCTCAACTAAAGTATCCAAACTCTCAACTGACCCCGGCCACTGATTGAGCATGGTTTGGCGCTTGGTGAAGTCAGCAGCAACGAACTGCTCGATAGCGTCCCCTTTACTTACCGTAAGATTAGCGGGCGTAGTAAGAGACTGCTTATTTTGAGCAAGTAAGGTGTCGTCTTGAGCAAGTAAGGTCTCTTCACTTACAGCATTGGATGTCGCTGCCACAGTATTAGTCGATAGTTTCTCGCCATGGCTGTGTACTACTGGCGTCTCGTGAGCATGGGCAGCTGATGTGATAGCAATGAGGAGGAGTAAAGATAGTAAGGCGATGATAAAAGTCTTATTAGAATAATTGGCTTGCGCGTCACTTTTATAATAGGAAGGAGAATGTGACATGATGGTTCCTTTTTTGCAGTCAACACTCCTCTAACCTCTACTGAAAACTGTTTTATCAGTAGAGGAGCTAAAGGGTTGCTGGTATTGATACCATTAAGGGGCTAAGGATTAGGGACTAAGGCTTGGGTGACCACAACCTTATTTAGGGATGTACTGACTCCATGGCTCAGCACGAATGACTTTTGGCGTTTTGCTGATCACATCGAACTGACCATCGGCACGGATTTGACCGATCATGACAGGCTTCCATAAGTGATGGTTTTCCTCATCCATTTTTAATGTATACCCTGATGGCGCGTCAAAAGTCTGACCTCCCATACTAATACGCACTTTATCGACATTAGTGGTACCTGCTTTTTCGACTGCTTGTTTCCACATATTGATACCCACGTAGGTGGCTTCCATAGGATCATTGGTCACGACCTTTTCAGCATTCGGTAGCTTATGATCTAGCGCATATTTCTTATACTTTTTGGTGAAGCCGCTATTGACAGGATTTTTAACCGACATAAAGTAGTTCCATGATGCCAAATGCCCTTGCAATAAGCTGGTATCGATACCACGAAGTTCTTCTTCTCCTACTGAGAACGCCATGACTGGGATATCAGAGGCTTTAATACCTTGGTTGGCAAGCTCGCGATAAAAGGGTACATTTGAATCCCCATTAATGGTAGAGATAACTGCCGTCTTTTTACCGGTCGAGAAGCTTTTAATGTTGCCTACGATGGTCTGATAGTTGCTAAAACCGAAAGGGGTATACTCTTCCATGATGTCTTTTTCAGCGACTCCTTTAGACTTCAAAAAAGCCCGCAGTATCTGGTTAGTAGTCCGAGGATAGACATAATCTGTGCCAAGTAAGACAAAGCGTTCTGCACTACCACCCTCTGGACTCATTAAGTATTCAACAGCAGGAATAGCCTGTTGATTGGGTGCAGCACCAGTGTAGAAAATATTTTCTGACTGTTCTTGACCCTCGTACTGCACAGGGTAGAACATGAGGCCATTTAACTCTTCAACGACAGGCAGCACTGACTTACGTGATACCGACGTCCAACCGCCAAATATGACATCCACTTTGTCTTGAGTTAATAGCTGACGTGCTTTTTCAGCGAATAACGGCCAATCAGAAGCGGGATCTACGACGATCGGCTCTAGCTGCTTACCCAACACACCGCCATTGGCATTAATTTCATCAATGGTCATGAGGGCAGTATCTTTTAATGAGGTTTCAGAGATGGCCATCGTTCCAGATAAAGAATGCAAGATGCCTACTTTGATGGTGTCACCATCTGCCGCAGGTGTAGTAGCGGTCTCGGCCGTTTCGGTTTTTGTGGCTGTAGAATTGGTCTCAGCGCTAGTTTCTGCAGGTTTTTGACAACCTATAAGACTTAAGCTACCTACGACGGCTACTGCTAGTAGGGACAAACGTGATGTGAGTTTTGAGTCGATACGATAGTTTGTACTGATAGGAGTAGCAGTGATAAGCGTTGGCAATAAAGACATGTATTTCTCCAAAAAGATAAAGTAGCAGCTTGGCAGGCCGAGTTAACAAACCATTCCTAACTGCTATTAATACTTCAATATTTATGCCATTCCAAAATACAAAATAAACGCACCAATATCGGTCTTTTTAGGAGATATTGCACTTTTTTCGCACCATGATGGTTTTTATGATTTTCTATGCACCATCTGTGTCTGGTTAAAAAGTGACTTATACTGTCAATGTCAAATCCGTACAAACAAGCTTGGGAGATATCAATTACGCAGCTACAAGTTTTGTCAGCATAGTTCAAATGCCGATTAACTCCTTTTATTATCAAAAGATTAAATAGGTTGTTGTTGATATTATTGGCTTCATGCCTACTTATTATATTGTGCTTAAAGACTGGTCTAATATCAAAATGGCATCTCTGCCGATTATTAGATGTCAAAATATTATCGAGGAGGTTACAAAAGAGGGGAAGATAGAGGAGGTATAGGCGGTAACCTATGTGTTAGTGATTTTCTATCAAGTACATGGTTAGATAAAAGTGAATAGCAGTGCTTGGTGATTCATAAGTGGTTATCTACAAGCTATATTTATAGTTGCAGCTTGGCAGGATAAGCATTCTCCTAAAGTTAATGTTTACGGGATTAATAGCATAGGTCAGAATTCAGGACTATTAGAATTGTGGGTACTCCAAGTAGTACTTCCTGGCAATGTCATGGTAAAAGCCAAGCTTGAATCGACAGACCTATTCTTCATGTAACGCGGAGGGTAAGTGCTGTTATTGTTGCCACCATCTACTGCAAGGCAGACCGATAGATATCCTGCAGAGCCGCTAAACCGGTTATTTCAGGAACAACTCAAAAAATATTGTATATCGTAAAACTACGGATGAAATCGAGGAATTACTATATATTTTTCGGAGATACAGCGGCATATGTGAGGCCTTCGTACTCCGTTGAGACACGAGTACCGCCACCTCCCTCAAGTGTCTGACCAATATTGGTCAGTGAGCCGATGATGGCGGTGTTTCCAGTCGCACGCGCAAACTCGCAAGCCGCTGCAACTTTTGGTCCCATAGAGCCCGCAGGAAGATCAAGCTCACTTAAAACGTCTGGATGCGCCTGCAAGATGCCTCGTTGTTTGTCAGTTCCAAAGTCTGTATAAACATACGCCACATCTGTGGCAATCACCAATAACTCACATTCAAGGCTACGGGCAAGTAAGGATGCGCACAAATCTTTATCGATTACTGCCTCGACCCCTTGCAAACAGCCATCTTCATCAAATGCCGTTGGAATACCACCTCCGCCTGCACAGATCACAATCGCGCCTTTTTCAAGCAGCCACTGTATGGGTTTTAGCTCAAATATTTTTTTTGGCTTAGGGCTTGCAACCACTCGCCTAAAGTATTGACCATCGGCTTTAACAACCCAGCCTTTTTGCGCACTTAGCTTTTCTGCTTCCTCTTTTGAGTATACAGGGCCAATAGGCTTGGTTGGATTGTTAAAAGCAGGGTCTTTACGGTCGACTTCTACTTGAGTGAGTAGGGTGGCAATGGATGAGTCTCTCGGCAGGACATTCCCAAGCTCCTGCTCGATGATGTAGCCAATCATACCTTCCGTTTCTGCGCCCAAAACGTCTAATGGATAAGTATCGACTGCGGTGTAAGCCGCGCCTTGCAACGCAAGCAAACCAACTTGCGGGCCATTACCGTGAGCAATGACTAATTCGTTACCCTCCGTGACCTTGCTGATTTGTTCAACGGCCGTCTTGATATTTTGGCGTTGGTTGTGAGCAGACAGCGGCTCTCCACGTTTTAATAAAGCATTACCACCTAAGGCAATTAGTAACCTCATGATATTTCCCTGCGCATTATCTTCAGTTAACGTCATATCAGGGCGTGTCTTCATTTCAAAAATAGTGATAAAAATGAGATAAATGGCAGTCAAACAAGAAAAATAGCGCAGATAATATCGAGATATTAGTCAGCTATTTGACGCCGTTTGGCAAGATTTAGCCACTTTTAACCTATTTAGATGACTATCGATTGAATTGAGGGCACGCCCCGGTAGCACGCGTTGCTAATGTTATACATTAGATATTACCAAGCGCCGAGACTAGAACGGCTTTAATCGTATGCATACGGTTTTCGGCTTGCTCAAATGCGATGTTGTAAGGTGATTCAAATACCTCTTCGGTCACTTCGATACCCTCTGCGAGCTGTGGGTATTTTTCAGTTATTTTTTTACCAACCTCGGTATCTGAATTATGAAAAGCGGGTAAACAATGCATAAACTTCACTTTTGGGTTGCCAGTGGCTTTTATCAGATCCATGTTGACTTGATAGGCCATTAGCCCATCGATTCGCTCAGCCCAGCTCTCAATAGGCTCACCCATCGATACCCATACGTCGGTATGAACGAAATCAACGTCTTTTGCCGCCGTTTTTACATCATCAGTGATAGTAAGCCGGGCACCTGACTCTTTGGCAAAGTCTGCACAAGTGGCCAAAAAATCTGCTTCAGGCCATAAGTCTTTAGGGGCGCAAAGGCGTACGTCCATACCCATCTTAGCGCCCATTAAATATAATGAGCGGCCCATGTTATTACGTGCGTCACCAAAATAAGCATATTTAATCTGATGGATAGATTTGTCGGTATGCTCACGCATGGTCATTACATCTGCTAGCATTTGTGTGGGATGAAACTCATTCGTCAGGCCATTAAAGACGGGAATATCTGCATATTCTGCTAACTCATTGACAATCTCTTGACCGAATCCGCGATACTCGATGGCATCATACATACGGCTCAACACACGAGCGGTGTCTTTCATGCTTTCTTTGTAGCCGATCTGTGATGAGTTCGGGCCAATAAACGTCACATTGGCACCTTGGTCATATGCCGCTACTTCAAAAGCGCAACGAGTGCGGGTTGAGGTTTTCTCAAAGATTAGCGCAATATTTTTGCCCATAAGATGCTTTTGTTCTGTGCCTGAGTATTTCGCTCTTTTTAGGTCACGAGCCATATCCAAAAGATACGTAAGCTCGCGTTCACTATGATGCATAAGACTCAGTAGATCACGGTTATGAAGATTGAAACTCATGATGGTTCCTTAATTTTTGGTGTTTTTTTATATTGGTTCATATGATCAAATGATCTTTGAGTAATTAATAAGACTATAAAGTATCGATTTATCAATCAGCTGGATCGCGAATGATAGGGCAAGTCATGCAGTGACCACCACCACGTCCACGTCCCAGCTCGGAGCTTGGAATCGTAATCACTTCAATGCCTTGTTTGCGCAGTAACGTGTTGGTATAAGTATTGCGGTCATAAGAGATGACAACGCCTGGCTCAAGGGCAAGAACATTGTTACCATCATCCCATTGCTCACGCTCAACCTCGTAGCTATTGCCACCTGTCTCGACCACTCTCAATTTATCGACCCTTGATGCTTCTTCTACCACTTTCAAAAAATGTCTGTCATCTTCGCGCACATCAATACCGTGTGGCTTGCTCTCATCAGGACGAATATGAAAAGTCGTAATATGATCTGTCACTGCTGGAAACACGTTGACCAAATCAATGTCGCAAAACGTAAACACGGTGTCCAAATGCATTGCAGAACGTTGCTTAGGTAAGGCCGCTATGATGATATGGTCAACCGAGCCATCGATGAACAAAGTCTTGGCCAGTCTGGTAATCGCTTGTTGTGATGTTCTCTCACCCATACCAATCAGCACGGTTTTGTTGCCGATAGGCATGACATCACCACCTTCTAAACTACAGCCACTGAGATCTTCTTCAGTATCATCCATCCAAATTTTGAAATCAGCGCCTTTAAAGTCGGGATGAAATTTATAAATAGCAGAAATAAGGAGTGTTTCTTGCTGGCGAGCGGGCCAGTACATCGGGTTAAGCGTCACACCACCGTATATCCAGTTTGAAGAGTCGCGAGGAAACTGAGTATTGGGCAGTGGTGGCAATACAAACTCAGTCGTACCTGACAGTGCGGATAATTTTTTAAGTGATGCCCCAATATCATTCGGTAACTCTTCAGTGGTGACACCACCAATTAAAAATGAGGACAGTTTCTTGTGCTCAAGTTTGGTCAACCAATCTCTAACTTCGCTAGCCAATAAAGTACCGACGTGATTATCAGTAATTTTGTGATCCATAATCCACTGCATGGCATCGTTATTATCAAGGGTTTGTGCGAGCAGTTGATGCATCTCAACCACCTCAATATCGCGATCTCGCATCTTTGTGACCATATCATAATGATCACTTTTGGCCTTGCTAACCCACATGACATCATCAAACAATAAATCATCGCAGTTTTGCGGTGTCAGCCTTTGATGGGCAAGACCTGGAGAGCACACCATAACTTTGTGTAATTTACCGACTTCTGAATGAACACCTAAAGATTTGTCAGACATTTTTATATCCTTATGCGGTTTGGGTGCAAGTATCTCACCACTGTTTAGAGGACGAACAATCTAAAAAAGCAACTGATGTGACAATTACGACGAACGGATTTTCTGGTGATTACAACGGTAAGGCATTTTATTTAATAGGGTCACTACAAGCTTAACGTACCGCTGTAGAGGCCATAGGCTGCATAGATGGCACTGACAGTAATGACTGCAAGCACCACTTTTTCGGCTGTATTGAACAGCTGATGCTTGTGCTCTCTGCGTGCTTTTATATAGAGAACCACGCCAGGAAGATACAACAAAGCGGATAGTAAAAAGTACTGAATACCAGCGGCATACAACAGCCAAATACTATAAAACAGTGCGGTTACCCCAATAATAATATCTTTTGTGGCGCTCTCGGATGCTTTGTAGCCCTCTTTGCGATAGGCCACCAAAAACCCATAAGCGGCAGAAAAGAAATAGGGAATCAAAATCATGGAAGTGGACAGATAAAAAATATTGTTATACGTGCTTTTACTAAAGTAGGTGATGACTAAGAATAATTGTGTCGCTGCAGAAGACACCAATAGTGCATTTACTGGTACATCAACGGCATTTGTCTTATAAAAGAACCTCGGCATGGTTTTGTCTTTGGCGGCAACGAACAAAACTTCAGCACAAAATAGCGTCCAAGCCAATAAACCACCGAGCAGCGAGATGACCAAACCTACTGAGATAAAGGTAGCGCCCCACGGGCCAACGGCATACTCTAGCAAATAAGCCATCGACGGGTTTTTCATCGCTGCCAGCTCAGGGAGTGACCTAACACCCATCGCTAAAAAGTTAACCAGCATTAATAGCACTAACGTAAAAATGAACCCCAATACGGTGGCTTTACCAATATCAGAGCGTTTTTTGGCGCGTGCAGAATACACACTGGCCCCTTCAATACCAATAAAGACCCATACCGTCACCATCATCATGTTTTTAACTTGATCAGGGACTGACCCTAGATCCGTCTCTCTACCCCAAAAGTCGCTATTAAACAGATCCATATTAAAGACCGTAAAAATAATGACAATAAAGGTGAACAGCGGTATCACTTTGGCGATCGTAATCAACGTATTGATAGAGGTAGCCGTCTGGATACCTTTGGTAATCATGAAGTTGTATGCCCACAATAATACAGAGGCGCCTACTAATGCCGTTAGGGTATTGCCATCTCCAAACACATTAAAAAAATAACCCAGCGTACTAAATATCAGCACGTAGTAACTGACGTTGCCCAACCAAGCAGAGAGCCAGTAGCCCCATGCAGAGTTGAAGCCCATATAATTACCAAAACCTGCCTGCGCGTAGGCATAAACCCCACTGTCAAGTTCAGGCTTGCGATGTGCTAAATTTTGGAACACGAAGGCAAGCATCAGCATGCCAACGCCAGTGATTACCCAGCCAATCAATGAGGCACCAGGGCTTGCGGTTTCAGCGATGTTTTGCGGCAATGAGAATATACCGCCGCCTATCATAGAGCCTACGACAAGGGCAATGAGTGCAGTAAAGTTTAGATTTTTCTCGGATGGATTATGCGTTGTTTCAGACATGGTGAAGACCTTTTATCCTCTGATTGAGAAATATATGAAAGCAACAAAATAGATTTGGTCTTGAAGAATACTTAAAAACAGTATTTAATATATGAGAACTCCACAATATTAGCATGGATTATCGTGGTTTTGTTAGCTCAATGGCCATCATTAAAAATATTTATGTATCTATACCAGTTAAATAACGGTGATAACTCATGATAAAAATGTTTGCTATGGCAGCAGTTTTTGTACAACCAGTATCCTGAGTTGGTCAAAAAATTTGCAGGGCTATATTGGATAAATCATACAACACTCAAAATAAATTCAGTTTCCGATGGTTTATTGAGGTGGTATCGAGTACCATAACCACAATATAATTATGGATTTATTGGTATTTCTGACTAGGTCGTGTCCTAATCGGCTCAATATCCGATGAATCAATTGTATGCCGAATATCCTATATAAATCACTCACCATTCCGCCTTGGTGTAGAAATTGTCTTGTATCCACACAGCGCCAATATTGCCAGTCATCGTGATCGACACGAGGTGTACTTGAGCTGATTTCCTACACCCAACACGCCCTATACTAAAAAATCATTAAAATTTGTAAATTGAGGATATGCCCGAATACGGTTAAAAAACGTATGGGTTGGTTATTTTCTGTTTTATTTCCGCATATAAATAAGATATAGGAACCGTTATGAAAAAAGCATGGGTTTTGATTCTATTGCTTGTCGTGGCCGCCGCTGCTGGTTGGTATTACTGGCAACAGCAGCAGCTTGCACAAGCCCTACCGCTAGGAATAGTCAGCTCAAACGGTAGATTGGAGCTTGAGCGGTTTGATATTGCTAGCCTTTATCCAGGCAGAGTTGAGCAAATGCTGGTGGCGGAAGGGGAAGATGTCGATGTCGATCAGCTGCTTGTGAAACTGTCTTCCTCACAAAGCGAAAGTCAGTTAGTGGCGGCACAGGCAACCGAGCAGCGCGCACATGAAATGGTGTCACAGGCACGGGCGGGTCGTAAGCAAGGAGAGCAGGCAATGGCGCGTGCCAACGCCCAAATCGATGCGCAGATTGAACAGCAAAAAATAGCCAAAATGGAGTTGGATAATGCTCGCAAGATGCGCCGCGAAGATTTGGTGTCAGATTCAGAGGTGACCAAACGCCAAGCGGCCTACAATGGCGCGGTTGCGGTCGTGCAGGCGGCGAGAGCAGCGTACGCAGAAGCGCAGGCAGCTGTTCAACAAATCGATGCTCAAGTAGCGGAAGCAAATGCTGGCGTCAATCAGGCCAAAGCTCAAGAAAAATCTGCCGCTTCGATGAATGACGATATGTTGATACGCAGTCCTAAAGCGGGCCGTGTGGAATACCGAATTGCCGAGGTTGGTAGTGTGATTGCAGCAGGCAGCAAAATGGTCAGCCTGCTAGACACAGAAGATGTGTCTATGACTCTTTTTTTACCTAACGGGCAGATGAGTGGGCTACAAGTCGGTAATGACGCGAGAGTCGTGCTGGATGGTCTGGATAGTGTGTGGCCAGCAAAAGTATCATTTATTGCATCACAAGCACAGTTTACGCCCAAGTCAGTGGAAACACAGAACGAGCGCGAAAAGCTCATGTTTAAAGTGCGTATCAAGTTACCTGTTGAGGTAGCCAAAGAATACAAAGGCCTACTCAAGGGCGGCATGACAGGTAATGGTTATGTGCGTAGCAATACCGACGTAGCATGGCCGAGCAATCTTGCTATAAACCTTCCCAGAAAAGGCCAATCCTAATTTCTCACGTTCGAGTATGACAGCGGAAAATGAGGTCATAAATTATTCAGATGGTTTTACAACCGAAGAGTTATCTTTATGAATAAATTAACGATACAAACTGTGAGATAACGTATGGATAGCCAACATACCGCCGTTGAAATTAACACTGTTTCGCATACATATGGCAGGACGATTGCTCTTGATAATATTTCCCTAAATATTTTACAAGGGACCACCGTTGGGCTAATTGGTCCTGATGGTGTTGGGAAATCAACGTTGTTGTCTCTTATTGCAGGGGTCAAGGTCATTCAAAATGGCTCCGTGCAAGTATTCGGTAAGGATATGGCAGAAAAATCTGCACGTGAGGCGCTGTCAAAACATATCGCCTTTATGCCACAAGGCTTAGGTCATAATCTTTATCCAACCCTGTCGGTATATGAAAACGTGGAGTTTCATGCGCGACTGTTTGGATTGAATGCGCATGAGCGCCATGTACGAATAGCCCGTTTACTTGAGGCAACTGGGCTAGCACCATTTCCTGATCGTGCGGCTGGCAAGCTTTCGGGCGGAATGAAGCAAAAATTAAGCTTATGCTGTGCATTGGTGCACAATCCTGACTTACTGATTCTTGATGAGCCAACCACAGGGGTAGACCCCTTATCACGCCGTCAATTCTGGTCATTAGTGGCCTCGTTACAAGCTGAACGTCAAGAGATGACGGTCATCGTGTCGACAGCCTATATTGATGAAGCCAAAAATTTTGAATACCTGCTAGCGATGGATGATGGCAAGCTCTTAGCCAACCAGCGGACGCAAACCGTCATGACAGAGCTGAATGTCACATCACTTGAAGAAGCCTACATCAAGCTATTGCCACCAGAGAAACAAACGAATGCAGGCGCGTTGGTTATCACGCCATTTTCCCCTGATCCTGATGCACCGCCCGCTATTGAGGCAAAAAACCTAACCAAACGTTTTGGAGATTTTACGGCGGTTGATAATGTCAGCTTTTGTATTGAGAAAGGTGAGATTTTTGGTTTTTTAGGCTCTAATGGTTGTGGTAAATCGACCACGATGAAGATGCTGACTGGATTGATTGATAAAACAGAGGGTTCAGCCAAACTGTTGGGTCAATCTATCGATGCAAATGATATAGCGACAAAAATGCGTGTCGGTTATATGTCGCAGTCTTTTTCGCTTTATGAAGAATTGAGCGTACGTCAAAACTTAGAGCTGCATGCAACCCTTTATCAAATAGAAGGAGAGCGTGGACAGCAAGCTGTAAAGGATGCATTAGATAAATTTGACCTCAGTGCTGTGGCGGATACAGCGCCAGCCTCATTGTCACTAGGTATCCGCCAACGATTACAGCTGGCAGCGGCTTGTTTGCATCATCCGGAAGTATTGATTCTGGATGAGCCAACCTCAGGTGTCGATCCTGGTGCTCGTGATATGTTTTGGCGACAGCTATTGACGCTTTCACGAGAAGATAAAATCACGATATTTATCTCTACTCATTTTATGAATGAGGCCAGTCGATGCGATCGCATCTCTTTTATGCACCGTGGTCGCGTGCTGGTCGTTGGTACACCGACAGAGCTGACACATAATAAACAAGCGGAGGACCTCGAAGAAGCCTTTGTAGAGTATCTGCTCGAAGATGAAAAAAATGACACTGAACCCACCAGCCAAAACGACACGACTGAAAATACACCAGCAGAATCAGCGATCATAGCGTCTGAACCTGATAATCAAACCAACAAAACCGACACGCTTAAGTATTGGTTTACCACTGTTTGGACATTTGCCACGCGCGAATTTAAAGAGCTATTACGCGATAAAATCAGGCTGTTTTTTGCTATCGTTGGGCCCATTATTTTGATGGTCATGACTGGTTGGAGTATCTCTTTTGATGTGCACGATTTACCTTATACGATACTGGATCAAGATCACTCTGCACAAAGTCGACAGTTGACGGAGTACTTTTCGGGCTCAGAATATTTTACATCTACGTCACCCGTAGACTCTATAAAGGCCGCTGAATACGCGCTTAGAAGCTCTGAGACGAAATTGGTTATTGATATTCCAGTGGATTATGGACGTGATTTATTGGCCAATAGACAACCAGAAGCGAGCTTTTATATTGATGGGACAGTGCCATTCAATGCGGCCAATATTGAGGGCTATGTAGGAGGGATTATGAGGATATATATTAAAGACCTTCTTCAAGATACTGGCTTGCCTATCGATTTAGACCCTGCCGCTGAAGTGGTTCCACGCTTTATGTATAACCAAGATTTCAAAAGTGTGAACGCGGTCATTCCCAGTGTGCTAATGATGATACTCATGTTGATTCCAGCAATGATGACCACGTTGGGTGTGGTGCGTGAGCGCGAAGTTGGCTCGATATCAAACCTCTACACATCACCAGCCAGTGTGCCTCAATACCTACTTGGAAAACAGCTACCTTATGTCGTTCTGGGACTGATCAATTATCTCATACTTGTGCTCATGGCCATATTTTGGTTCAAAGTGCCCATAAAAGGCTCTTTTTTGGCGATGTCTTTTGGCGCATTGCTGTTGGTCTATGTGTCTACAGGACTGGGGCTGCTTGTGTCTAGTTTGGTTCGCACACAGGTTGCCGCCTTGTTTGTCACCGCCATCGTCACTCTGATACCCACGATTAACTACTCTGGGTTGTTGTATCCGCTCTCTAGTATGGACGGCATCGCTTATGCCATTGGGGTCGGGTTCCCCGCATCTTGGTATCAGCGTATCAGTATTGGCGGGTTTACTAAAGGACTGAGTTGGTCCAGTTTTTTGACGGAGTACATGGTTTTGACCGCCTTTGCCTTGGCATTTATCACATTTGCCTCTATTTTCCTGAAAAAGCAGGAGGTATAAGTGCAGACTTTTAAAAATATCTGGACGTTGACCATCAAAGAATTGCGCAGTCTGTTTGGAGACAAGATACTGTTTCTCATGATTGGCTTCGTGTTCTCTGTCACTATCTATACTGTGGCAGAAGGCATTAATACGGATGTACGTAATGCGCCTGTAGGTATTATAGATTTAGACCGTACAGCCCTGACCAGACAAATTCGAGATGCCCTACAACAACCTTACTTTCTGCCTCCTGTCGATGTGAAACGCGAAGATGTCGATGAGTTAATGGACAAAAGCAAGATTATTTTTGTGCTGGAATTTCCCCCTGGGTTTGAACGGGATGTGTTGGCTGGACGAAAACCGCAAGTTCAGCTGTTAATTGATGCCACCACCATGACTCAAGCAGGTATTGGGCAAGCCTATATTCTCCAAATATTTAATCAGGAAGTGAGTAATTTTTTAAAACAAGCCGATCCACCGTTATTGGTCAAGCCAGTACTGAACATGATATTTAACCCAAACGGAGACAGCTACTGGTACACACCAGTTATGGAAGTCTGCAATATGATTGCGCTCTTGGCAATAGGGTTGTCTGGTGCTGCCGTTATCCGTGAACGCGAACGTGGCACCATCGAGCATCTCTTGGTGATGCCAGTCAATACAACAGAAATCGTGATTTCAAAAATACTTGCCAATAGCTTGGTGATTTTATGTGCCTCCATGTTATCGATGATTTTTGTGGTCCAATATTTGCTTGGCATTCCTATTAACGGGTCGCTGCTTTTATTCGGTAGTGGTGTGGTCGTGTATCTGTTCTCCATATCTTCTCTCGGCATTATGCTATCAACCATGGCACCGAGTATGCCGCAGTTTGCCTTATTGATGTTGCCCGTCTTAGTCGTATCGTTACTTTTATCTGGCTCTATAGCGCCGCGCAGCAATATGCCCGAAGCGGCACAAATGATAAGCGAGTATTGGCCCACGACTCAGTTTGTCAGTTTTACTCAAAATGTTTTATTCCGTAATGCTGGCTTGGATATTGTTTGGCCTGAGCTATTAATCATGACAGGTATCGGCGTCGTGTTTCTTATTTTTGCTTTAGTACGATTTAAAGCAATGCTTGAAAAGCTAGGGTAATGTGCAAAACAGGCTGGCCCAATTTGGCTCAATAAAAGCCAGTCATATGTATAACGATATCCTAAAAGACGTTATAGGGCGTGTTTCATATTCGACCATGGCACTGAATTAAAAATAATGATAGAGAATATAAGGAGAAGAAGCGCATGTTTCCATTATCCAAAATTGTGAGTTTGGGAGCATTGGTCTTGATCTTAAGCGCCTGCCAAAGCACACAGGTTGTTCGCCAAAGTGATATTTCTATTCCGACAACATTTAACGAAAACAAAGCAGCGAAGGGCAGTCCAGAAATTAGCCACTGGTGGCGACAATGGCAAGACCCGCTATTAAGTCGCCTAATAGAGCAAGGTTTACAAGACAGCCCCGATATCCGTATCGCTGAAAGTCGTTTTGCAGAAGCAGTGGCAATCAGTCGTCTTGCCACTGCTGATCTTGGGCCACAAGCTGGCGTCAATGCTTCAGCGGGCATTATAAATGGTTCGGCTCATCTGTCTGCAAATGACAACCTCAGTCGTCTATTGGGTGCTAGTACAGCGCTGCTGGAGACGCACCAAGATATAGATAGCAGTCATGCTAATGCGGGATTCTCTGCTGCGTGGGAGCCAGATATATTTGGCAGAAAACAAAGTGATGCTGATGCCGCCCGTTATGCGGCGTTGGGTGTACAAGAAAAAGTATATGGCGCGCAAATGCTACTGGCGGATCAGATTGCTGATCATTATTTTCAAGCCCGTGCCGCCCAGCAGCGTGAAGTCATTACTGCCCGCAATGTAGAGATATTGACGCGCTTTGAGCGATATATAAAAGGGCGTTTTCAAGCGGGTCAAGTCACCATGTATGAAGTTAATAATGTCCAAAGTAAACTCAATGCTATGCGTGCGAAGAAAAGCACAATCAATGCAGAGTATGCAATGCACGTACGTAGCATAGCCGTACTTATCGGGCAAGTACCGCAAGGTTTTGAGCTACCTTCTACGACTGTAGACATCCTCAATCATCAACCGAGTGCGCCCAGTGGCCAAACGCCACAAGGGTTGCTAGAACGTCGTCCTGATCTGCGTGCCTATGGCGCACAAGTCAATGCCTATTCTGCCAAACTGGCAAGTGCCAAAGCCGATCTGCTGCCACGTTTCTCCATTCGTTTTTTAGGTCAAGGCGGACGCATTGACGTTGACAGTGATGTGCCAGATTTGAAAGGTTGGGGCAGTATATTGAGTGTGGGTATACAGGTTCCCATTTTTACAAATGGTCGGATTGAAGCCAATATCGAAAGTGCAGACGCTCGATTGCAAACGGCGCTACTGCAATATGATCGACGGCTACTGCGTGCGCTTGGTGAGGTGGATAATACCTATCAGGCGCATCAGGCTCTACAGCAGCAACAAAAATTGCTGAATACGGCCTATCAGCAGTCTGCCAAGCGTGCCAGCGATGCCGAAAAACTGTTTCGTTATGGCTATCAAACGTTAGATGAAGCTCTGACAGCGCAGCTGGACTCAGAACAAATACAAGAAAACTTGATCTACTCGCAGCTTGCTCGAGCACAAATGCTACTGAACCTTTATAAATCACTAGGAGGAGGATGGGGAGAGAATGTCACTGCGGAGGCATCGTAAATTTCGCTAACTATTTGCTACTGATTTGCTCACTATCTGCTCATCCCAGTACGGCGGCGTGCCATAGTAGTCCATCATAAAATTGTTAAAATATCTGACTTTATGGGGAAGCAGTTTTAGAGAGGCTGAACCGCCCCGAGTATACCGGAGGCTGATTTACTTGAGTCAGGCAGTGATGCCTGACAGGATTAAATTATCATAATACCGTCTTTCAAATCAGACCTATATGCTCCATTGACCGTTTCAGCCAATGCATTGTCGTATGAACCACCAGTCGTGCCAACAGAAGCAATAATGCTAGAGTCAGTCATTTTATCCTTGATCGTTGCGTGTTTATATTTAACACTCCAGTATTTTACTGTTAGTAGTAATATCAGTGTCAGTGTCATTGTTAGTTTGGTTGCTGGTTACTTAATCCGTATGGCAGCGGTTAGAGCAAAGTGGCGATTACCCGTATTCCATGTGTTAGAAACTTCTAAATAAAGTAATGACCCTACCGTTATAAGAGTTTTTACGAGCGAGCTGTGTTATTTTAGAGAGTCGTTACTACCTGTGAACACCTCGTTTTTAACACAGCTATTTAATACAGTCTGGCTGCAATTTATCTCATTTTTATCGTCATGTTCAAAATGAGGATACGCCCTAATACTACTATACAGTAAGCGTAATTTTACCCACTGCTTTACCTGATTCAAGGTGGTCATGCGCGCACGCTACCTCCCAAATAGAGTAGTTACTATCATCTATGATAGGCGTGATTTTACCAGTATCAACCAGCTCCGCAATCATTGTCAGGATACGACCGTGCGATTCATGGTTGATGCCATGAAATAATGGAATGAGCACCAAAACACCATGGAAAGATAAGGCTTTGAGAGCAATTTGCAATGGATCTGCAATCGGTAAAATAGTGGCGACATGGCCATTGAATCTAACGGCTTGAAAAGATTTTTGTATATTATCACCAGCTACTGTATCAAAAACTTTGTCAAAACCCACGCTGTCAGTATACGTCGCCACATAGTCATCAACCTCCGCTGTTGTATAATCCACTAGATGATCCGCGCCTAGTGTTTGTGCTAGTGCACGATTAGCAGGAGAGTAGGTAGCAGTGACTGTCGCGCCAAGTACTTTTGCTAGCTGAACGGCAATATGACCAACGCCCCCTGTTGCACCATGAATCAGGACATTATCGCCTTCTTTGACATTCATTTTTTGTACGAGTGCTTCATAAGAAGTGAGTGCGACCAACGGCAAGGCTGCGGCTTGCTTCATGCTGAGTGTTTTAGGCTTTTTAGCCATTAAACGCACATCAACTAACATGAATTCAGCAAGTGCACCATCAATACCGTTGAGGCCACCAGCCATACCATAAACTTCGTCACCAACACTAAATTCAGTGACGTCAGTACCTATCTCGCTCACAATACCAGCTACATCACCGTGTAGTATCTCTGGCAAATTCTCCGACCAAGGCAGCTCGACTGAGCGCAGCATGGTATCAATAGGGTTCACACTAGTGGCTTTCACTTCCACAACCATGTGACCTAGTGTTGCCGTTGGTTTTGGTTTTTCTGCCAATTGAAAAACTGCAGTTGTACCGATTTCTTTAATGATCATCGCTTTCATGTTATTACCCTTTACTGGTGTGAATGTCTTATGGTTTGTTTCAGGACAATAAGTTTAGACGTTGCTAATCCAGCAAACCATTACCCAGTAAACAAATTACTTTTGCTTTTTGAGCAAGCCATGGTTACAGTTAAATGGAATACCTATCAACTTAATAAAGGAGTGGCAATGAGCTCAATAAATCGATTGGCATATTTCAATAGTGTTGTCGAAACCGGTAGTATTTCAGAAGCCAGCCGCATCTTTGATGTACAGCCGTCTTCCATTTCACGGCAGTTAGCAGTGCTTGAAAAGGAGTTGGGCGTACGTCTGCTCAATAAAACGACCAGAAACACCAGTTTGACTGAAGCGGGGCACAAATATTACGAATACTCTCAGCGAATTGTGTCAGAGTTTGATAATGCCAAAAGAGCCGTTAATGATTTACAAATAACGCCACAGGGTAAGCTGAAAATCAGCATGACAGTCGGTTTTGGTGAAAGCATGGTATTACCGTTAATACCGAAATTTATGTCGTTATATCCAGATATTGATATAAAAATTGAGTTAACAGAGCGGGTTGTAGATCTTATAGAAGAAAATATTGATGTGGCTATTCGAAGTGGACGCCTATCTGATTCGACCATGATTGCCAGACGTTTGGTATTTAATGATTTTCTACTGTGTGCAAGCCCCCAATATTTAAAAAATAATGGCACGCCTTGTGGGGTTGACGATCTAGCTGATCACCAATGTATCCGATATGGTTATAACGGTTGGAAAGAGTGGTTTTTGATAGCAGAAGATCGTAAAAAGTTGATGATTAATAGTCAGGTTTCAGTGAACTCGGTGAATGGTCAAAAGCAGCTGGTATTGAATCATACAGGTCTGACGCTAATCCCATTGTGGGCTGTTAAAAGTGAATTGGCGAACGGGTCATTGGTTCAAGTCATGCCAGATCATATTTTTAGTCCCTATGAAGAACTGAGTGCTACTTACGCTATTTATTTAAAGCGAGATATGATCTCACCAAAAACGCGCGTTTTTTTAGATTTTCTGATAGAGCACATGATAGCGATTTGAGTTTGGGTCTACAGCTTGATCTCACAAGTTTTTATAGTCAACGACCGATGAATTTACTTTCATGAATATTAATATTTTTAAAGACCGAGTATGAATAGTTTATGAAAAAATAGGAGCACGCCCAATCTGCAGATTATTTCATATAGGATATAGGCCTAGGCACTCATGACCTGATGAATGTTTCTAAATTTAAAATGACTTATCATGCTTAAATATGAGCCTATGGAGCTTTTATGAAATCTAAATTATTTGTTAGTGGCTCAATTATGCTGGCCCTTGCTGCACTGTCTGGACTGATGGAAAGCTTATTTTACGGTGGCATTGCTTCTAATGGCGTGCTTCAAGAAAGCTTGTTTTTACCTCTGACTTTTATTTTTTTAGCCTTAGCACTAATCCTTTATTGCTTATCACTAATCATGCAGGCGAAAACAAGCGTGACAGGTACTCAAATGAACTAAACACTTACTCCACAACCACATTAATTGTTCCCAAGAGATCAATTATGATAAATGGATTTGATGCAAAAAACTTACTTCGCAAGATACGTATATATTGAAAACATTAGGATGCTTTTTTCAAATAGTCTAACCAGAGGTATCTAAAGAGTTCATCAAAGCAGTCACCACTAAGTTGTTTACATTTTTGAGTGAAAAGACCACCTCATCATAGTCTGAAGGTAGCTCCGCAATGGGTACCTTCACAAAACCATCCTTTCTTATTGCGCTTTCGCTCCATGCAAATCCGACACCTAAGTTTTGGTAAACCGCATCGTAAACACTTTCTTGGGTGTTTACGATATACGTAGGGGTTATCTCTAAATCAATTTTTGCTAGTGCCTCATTTATAAGTTTTTGAGTGGTAGAGCCGTGCGTGCGGAATATAACGGTTTCCGACGCCAACTCAGTCAAGCTTATAGACTCTCTTGATGCAAAAGGGTGGTTCGGTGAGCATAAGGCAACAAGCCTTTGGGTAGCACATTTCTTAAACTGTAACCTGTCATCCTTTGGCACATTTGCAAGAATGCCAACATCTACTTGACCGTTAACGACTCTACTGAACGTTTCATAGAAATTACCAAAATAGATCTCAGTCTGTAGCTTGGGATAGCGCTTACTAAACTGCCTGATAATTTCAGTGCCCGGCAGCGGGCTGCATAGAGCTACCTTTAATATAGCCGCTTCAAAGATTTTACTTCTTTGAATCAGCTGCTCTAGATCATCTTCAACTGCTCGTATTTTACTCGTCAATGACCCAAGCTCTAAGCAGTAATCTGTTGGCACAAGGTGCCTGCCACGCTGCATAAATAGCTTAAACCCAAGATTGTTTTCAAGCGTAGATAGTGCTTGGCTAATGGCAGATTGAGACACGCCTAAACGTTTAGCTGCCTGCGTGTAATTACCTTCCTCAAGCACCGAATTTAATATGTTTAGCTGATTATAAGTGTAAGGTTTTTTCGTCATATGACCGCCGTTTCTCGTATCGGTTTCAGAGATTGTCAGGCTTATCTCTGGGAAGTACGAGAAGTTATACACGATAAATAAGACTGAATGATTAAATGTATAAGTTAACCTTATATCTGACGCCAAACTGTCATATTCATCTTCTATATTAGTTACATGTAAATGATTAAAGCATTGAACAATTTACCTAAATGTATTTGCTTGAGCTATCACTCACTGCCAATACCAAAATATAAGTTTGGGCTTGAATTATGTTAGAACTAAGAAATGTGACTAAGAAGTATGATGGCAAAGTTATTTTTGAAGATATCTCCCTAAAAGTGAATAAGGGTGAGATTGTTTCAATATTGGGCCCATCTGGCTGCGGGAAAACCACGTTGCTGCATATTATTTTAGGTCTAACCGATATTAGTTCTGGTCGACTTGCCTATGATAAGGAAGACATCACACGTGTGCCTATGAAGCACAGAGGTTTCAATATTGTATTCCAAGACTATGCGTTGTTTCCTAACTTGAACGTAAAGCAGAATATTGAATATGGGCTACGTAATAGACCTAACGTAAGTACGCAAGCGGAGGTTGATGAGCTAGTTGATCTTTTGGAGATTAAGCTGCATTTGAACAAGCGAATCAGCCAGCTCTCTGGGGGACAAAAGCAGCGTGTTGCATTAGCACGTACTTTAGTGATGAAGCCTAAAATTTTATTATTAGATGAGCCTTTATCTGCCTTAGACGGGGTTATTAAAGAGACTATTAAGGCACGTATTCGTGAGATTGCAGCGCGTTATGAGTTAACTACTTTGATTGTCACACATGATCCTGAAGAAGCGATGACACTCTCTGATCGTATTTTGTTGTTATCAGACGGCAAGGTAGCTCAATATGCTAAGCCATCAGAAATCATCCAAAACCCGGCCAATGACTTTGTTAAGAGCTTTATCTTAAATCAGCTCAATATCAAACGCCGTAATATCTTGAGCCTATTTGAAGCGGACAGTGCGCCAGCTGACCCCTTAGAAAAATACACTCAAATGAGACCTATGCTAGATGGCAGTTCAGTCACTGAAGATATCAATTCCATAATCCAGCGCACAGCTGCTAAATCCATTAAAGATACTTCCAAAGGTTAACAAAGGTTAATCGCATTAGGCCAACGCTGGTCTCTCAAAACTTACTTATTTCGCGCGTAGGTCATTATGAAACTTAATAACTCACCGCTAATGAAAGCTTCGTGGCTTTTCATTGGTGCGCTATTTCTCGTCTTTATGTTTGTGCCTTTGGGTAAAATGTTGATGCTATCATTTAATGTGGCTGATGGATTAGGTCTAAGCCACTATGTCGATATCATCAGCAGTAATGACTTCAGACAAGTGATGTTAAATAGTTTTTTTGTCGCCATTGTTAGTGCGATGAGTGCCACCTTTTTGGCATTTATCCTTGCCTATACGGTGCACTGGACTAACTTGCCAAAGGGCTTTAAACAAACCATTAAGCTTGCGTCACTGTTCCCTATGCTATTGCCAACAGTGACTTATGGGTTTGCCATTATTTATACCTTTGGTAAGCAAGGTCTACTCACTAAGATGATTGGCTTTCAGTTGTTTGAAGACATATATGGTTTCTATGGTATGTGGCTTGGCTACACCATCTATACCTTGCCAATAGCCTTTTTACTGCTTAACAATACTTTTCAATATTTGGATAAGAAGTTCGTAATTGTATCAGAACTAATGGGCGATTCACGCTTACGCCAGATAGATATGACGGTCATTCGTCCTTTAATTGGTACTTTTGCAGCCGCTATCATTCAATGCTTCTTTTTAGCCTTTACTGACTTTGGTATTCCAGCCTCTATTGGTGGTCAGTACAAGGTTATCGCCACTGAGCTTTATACCCAAATACTGGGTGCATCTCCCTCGTTTGAAAAGGGCTCTGTGGTTGCCCTGTTTATGCTAATCCCCTCTGTCTTGAGCATTCTACTGCTTTGGTATGTGGCTCGATTTAATGTCAGATATGACTCAGTAGAGCATTTTGACTTGCCCACCTCTAAAGTCAAAGACAGGATTCTGGGTGTGTTGTCCAGTGGCATTTTGATTTCACTGTTATTCGTATTTGCTGTGATCTTCATCATTCCATGGATTAAGACATGGCCTTACGAGATGGCGTTTAGTACAGACACATTTACTAAGGTGATTGAGTCCTCGAACCTAATGCGAGTGTATAAGAACTCACTTATTGTTGCGACCTTAACGGCTGTTTTTGGCACCATTATTACCTATGTTGCCGCATTAGTATACGAGCGCTCAGGGTTATTCAAGATAGGAAAGCTGACGATCGAAAGCTCAGCTTTAGTGACCAATACAGTGCCAGGTATGGTTATTGGTATTGCTTATCTGATGGTTTTCTCAGGCTCATCTATATCTAACACCATCTTTATTATTGTGATTAGTAATATCATTCATTACTTCTCAACACCTTATCTCATGAGCAAAAATGCACTATCAAAAATGAATCTAGGTTGGGAGACTACAGCCTCTTTACTTGGAGACTCATGGCTACAGTCTTTACGCCGAATTGTTGTACCCAACTCAATATTTACACTTATCGAAGTGGCCTCGTACTTCTTTATCAGTGCGATGGTCAGCATCAGTGCAGTGATATTCATTTCAGGTGCGAAGACGATGGTGCTGACTACAAAAATTGTTGAATTACAGCACTTCGCTCGCTTTGATGAGATTTTTATCTTGTCGCTGATGGTGCTACTCACAAATATCACGGCATTAATATTCTTCGCAGTAGTTCGATACCTTTATACCAGAAGCATCAATGGCACAACAAAAATAAAAGTGAAAAAGACCACAGTGACGACGGTCGCTTAGATATTTCAACACAGTTTAGGTATTGATGTGACGAAAACCAATTGAACCGTTAACCATTCAAATAATTAGGAATAACAATGAACTTATTCAAAACGATAGTAATGGGATTGACTTGTGGCGTTTTAGTAGCAGGTTGTGGGTCGCAAAGCTCGGGAGATACGGCTGGCGAGGAGGTGATTATTTATAGTAATGCTGATGAAGAGGCAGTCGAGGTTATTCAAGAGGTGCTTGATGAGGCAGGCTTTGAAGGTCAATACATATTTCAATCATTCGGAACAGGTGAGCTTGGTGGACGACTATTAGCAGAAGGAAAAAATATTGAAGCTGATATGGTGACAATGAGCTCGTTTTATATCGAAAGTGCTCAAGCAAAGAACCCAATGTTTAAAGCGTTAGCATTTACGGCAAATCCACAGATTGCGACGCCTAATTACTATGCACCGATCCTCAGCTTTACGGGTGCCATCTTACTCAATACCAAAGAGATGGAAGCCAATAATCTCCCCATACCTACCAGTGCCAAAGACTTAGCGAATCCTATTTATAAAAATCAAATTTCTATGGTTGATCCAAATGGCTCATCAACTGGTTGGTTGTTTGTACAGGATATTGCTGCTGAATATGGCACCGATGCTGAAGGTCAACAAATCATGAATGCTATTCGTGAAAATGCAGGACCTAATTTAGAGCTATCTGGCTCTGGTCCTCTTAAAAAGGTAATGGCAGGTGAGGTGCCTATCGGTTTCGGACTACGTCATCAGGCAGTCGCTAATAAAGCAAAAGGTTTACCAATTGATTTTGTGGATCCCAGTGAAGGTAATTACACATTGACTGAATCGGTTGCTGTTATTGATAAAGGAGAGAAAACAAATCCTAAAGCAATGAAAATGGCTGAATTAATTGTCACTAAAGCTCGCCCAGGTTTATTAGAGATTTATCCAAATATTGTGTATGACGGCGAGACAGTAGCTGCTGAGAATCAGATTGATAATTCTAAGACCTATCCAGAGCTATTAACTGCCGAACTGTTAGATAAGCACCGTGCTTTTTTCCATGGTGAGTAATTTTAGTTCAATCAAAATAATGCTCATTCATGCTTAGCTATATTAGTTCATAGGTTAAGCAAGTAGAGGGCTAATTAATAAAGATGTATGGGAAGAGCAGATATGACAATGAGCAAAATACTTTCTGATAAAACATACGATGTCGTCGTCGTAGGTGGGGGCATCGTTGGGCTGGCAAGCGCCTACGCCGCCGTTAAAAAGGGGTTGAGTGTTGCAGTTGTAGAACGCCAATCTCAGAACAAAGATGCTTCTGTTCGTAATTTTGGATTTGTGACCGTTAGTGGTCAGCGTCGAGGTGAGCATTGGCAACGCGCCATGCACTCGCGTAATGTTTGGGCCGAGGTTGCGCCAAAAGCAGGTATTCAGATAGAGCATATCGGTTTGCATATGTTAATGCAGAGACCTGAAACGGTAGATGTTGCACAAGCTTTTTTAAAGACGGAAATGGGTGAGGGGTGCCGACTACTGACACAGTCTGAAATTAATGAAGCCGCGCCTTATCTGAACAAGGGAGAAGGGGTGTTATATAGTCGGCATGAGCTTAGAGTGGAGTCTAATACTGCAGTCGCTAAGCTGGCTCATTGGTTACAAGAGACGCAGAATGTGGACTTTTATAATCATACCACCGTGACTTCGGTGGAATTACCAAAAGTGCATACCAGCCGCGGTTTCCTTAACGCTGAGCATTGTGTGGTCTGCCCAGGATCTGACTTTACTGGCTTATATCCAGACGTGTTCGCTAAGACCAAAGCTAAAATGTGCACGCTAAATATGATGCGAGTCATGCCCAAACAAGCATTTAGATTAAATGCCGCTGTCATGTCAGATTTAAGCTTTGCCCGTTATGATGGATTTGCTCAGTTACCTGAAGCTACGGTACTAAAAACCTTACTTGACGATATTCAAAGTGTAGAGCGTCAAGCAGGTGTCCACCTAATTGTGGTTCAGTCTGAAGATGGCTCACTAATCATTGGCGATAGTCATGACTATAGTGATAGAGAACTACCGTTTAGAGACACTCGAATTGATGATCTAATCATTAATGAATTTAAGCAGGTGATGGATATTGGTGAGATAGATATTACTCAGCACTGGTTGGGTGTATATCCAAGTGCAGATGACGTGGTATTTAAGACATCACCTGAAAAAGGTGTGGTGGTCGGTGCAGTCACCAGTGGTACAGGGGCATCAACAGGTTTCGCATTTGGCGAAGAATTAATTGAATTGGTATTGGAATCAAAGTAATGAATACAGCAAATAATAATATAACAAGCAGCAGCTCACATAGTGATAGTTTAAACAGTATTAAAAACAAATTTTTTGATATTAGGCTCTGTGTGTTTGATATGGCTGGCACAACAGTAGATGAAGGTAACTTAGTCTATAAAACCGTATGTAATGCCATCACTGAAGCACTGGATAGCGCTGGCAAGTCAGATAAACAAGTGAGTCTTGAGTTATGTTTAGAATATGGTGCAGGGAAAGAAAAACGCAACGCCATCCGCGATATTTTAAACAGGTTAGATTTATCTGATGCTTGTATTGAATCATTAACGGATACGGCATTTGCAGCCTTTAAAGTCAATCTTGCAACTGCTTATAGCAAGGACACCTTATCTGAGTTTGAAGGCATGTCAGAGTTGTTTGAGCAGTTAAAGGCGCGCGGTCGTAAAGTGGTATTAAATACAGGATATGATGCTAAGACTGCTAATAACATTTTGACTATCTTAGGGTGGTCTGTGGGGGATCAAGTAGATGCGCTAATAACAGCCGATGACGTAGAAAATGGCCGCCCAGACCCGGATATGATTACTCTTGCGATGAAGCAGTTCAATATCGAGAATTCACAGCAAGTATTAAAAGCAGGGGATAGTGGTATCGATATTGAGGAAGGCCAAAATGCAGAGTGTGGGCTGGTTTTAGGTGTGCTATCTGGTGCACAAAACGAGCAGCAGCTAGTGAAATATTCACCTGATGCGATTTTAGATAAGCTGACTGATTTAAAGGCGCTTATTTAACTTAAAGCTAGGTCTAAGATTCAAAATATAAAACAGAATAGTAAAGCCATAAAAGCAATGACTTTTATGGCTTTTTTGATTTAGAAGGACTGTCCCAGATTCTGTGTAACTGCCGTTTAGATTAAGTGTTCCTGCCTAAAGGCTGTAACTTTAGACAGGTATTTAATATTGGAATACAAACGATTGAATATAAATCTCACAACACACCAAGCGTGCTCAATTGGCTTTTAGCGGACGCTAATCGAGCACTCTATCATTTAGCGTTGCGCTTGCTGTATCTTCTTGGTGCGTGTAATTAGCATGTTCCTAAGTATGTATATCTAAATTATGGTTCGTCAACCGGATCTATCGTCTCTAGCCTAGCCGGACTGGTATCATAAAGAATGGCTTTGACCAGTGATATTCCCATGAGTACCATCACAAAACTAAACGGCAAGGCACCAATAACCATCGCCGTTTTAATCGCGCCCAGTCCTCCGCTTATCAGCAGTACGCCAACAACTAATGCTAGTATTACGCCCCAAAAGATAATATGTGGGCGGCCTTTTGGACCCTCGTTACCACCTGAATTGATGGTGTTGATAACTAAAATTGCCGAATCTAACGTCGTGACTAAGTAGGTCAATAGTAAGACCAGAACTAAAATTGCCATTACCCAAGCAAAACCTGGGGACAACATCACATCAAGCATTGCCAATAATTGAGATTCTTGACCCACGCTTGAGATGGCATTGGTGCCACCTAGCGTTAAGTCAATCGCGGTACCACCCACCATTGAAAACCAAATAAAACACATCAGAGCAGGTAGGATAACGGTACCGAATAAATAAGTCCGAATACTACGACCACGTGAGATGCGAGCAAAGAAAACACCAACAAAAGGACCAAAAGCAATCCACCATGCCCAATAAAACACTGACCAGTCTTTTTGCCATGTGGCAAGCGTGTCACCGACCACCGTACCATCTGGCTGCCAAACCGTAAATAGCAGCTCAGGAAGTGCGACAACATAGTCAAACATACCTAAGAAAAAAGATTGTAAACCAAAGAATGTCGAACCGAATACTAAGAAAAAGGCAAACAGAACCAGACTCAATCCCATGTTGATGTTAGAGAGCCATTTCACCCCTTTACCTAGCCCAGAAAGCGCAGATAGGGTTGCTATACCAACGATAACGACCAGTGCAACGATAATGGCTGCCGTTGACGATGTGCCATCAGCATTCATCAACCATTCGCCCAAACCAACACGGTACATACTAGAAACGAATTGCTCAACCCCAAACCCTAATGTTTGGGCCACGCCCAAGATAGTGGCAATAACGGCAACGATGTCAATGGTATTACCGAGTTTACCTGATAGTTTTTGGCCGAATAATGGCGCAAGACCTGAGCGAATGGTTAAAGGTAATTTACGTCTAAACGAAAAATAGGCCATCGATAATCCGACTAAGGAATAGCAAATCCATGCGCTGAATCCCCAATGTAGAAAGGCCCATTTATAGGCATATCGTACATTGTCGGCACCAGAGCCCGTTGCCAACCCTTGAATGACTTCAGGGTTATTGGCAAAGTGATACATCGGCTCTGCGGTCGCAAAAGTCAACATACCAACACCAATACCAGCACCGAAAATCATCGAAAACCATGAAAAGTTGGAGAACTCAGGTTTATCTCCGGTGTCCCCTAAAATCAACCTCCCATAGCGCGGCACAACGGCCAGAATCAACGCTAAAATTAAGAAAAAGGCGACGCATAAGATATACCATGTCGAAAAGTGATTGAGTAAGAAAGTATTGATCGACCCTAATATCGTCGTTGAATTATCAGGAAAGATGACAGCCCAAACAATGAGCAGACCCAGTAAGATTTTAGCGGTAATCGTAACGTCTTTATTAAACCCTTCATAAAAACCTTTTGTCGCCACTTTAATCGGCAATTTGGTTAAAGGTTTTCTGCTGCTGTTTTTCATATCTAATCCTTTAGATGGTTTTCCTTTTGTTCAAATGAGCATCAAGCTGCACTGTCCTTCGAGCAGCTTAACCCCTATCATTCAGGGCGTGTCATCAGCCAGATACCAACCAACTTGCATCATGGTTAGCAGGGCACTCCAACTGATGACACTGCCTATTTAACTTGGTAAAAACTCTTGACTCCAACTATCACTCAAATCACCACTGGCAATACTGGCGTCAATGTCTGCCTCGCTATAGCCAAGTTCTAGCATGATCTGACGGGTGGATTGTCCAAATTTTTCAGGTCTAGAGAGTGCATACACGATGCTGTTCGACGGACGAATAGAATAAGGATCAAGCTGAGTCACTGTATGGCCACTTGGATGATCTTCATAAATTGAGAAAGAATAACTACCATTGTCAGTACCTGGTGTGCCATCTGCTGTGCGGCTGTATTCAGCACGTAATGCATTGATATCCGCACAGACGACAGCCGCAATATCGGCAGCTTGCAGACGTTCTACCCAGTCATGAGCAGGCGCTTTTTGAAAGGTATTAGATAAGAAAGCGGCACGATCATTTTTATCCAGCTCACTGAAACCTTGTAAGTCTTCAACGTTTTCGAAGTTTTTTACATCGACTTCATACGCGTTTAATAACAAGTAGTTCCCTGAAGAGGTATAGTAAAAGCGCGTCAGCTCATCATGGCCGTTGGTTTCGCGACCTGATGGCTCATTGAATAACCCGCGTTTTTCAAAATCATAGCAATAGGGGATTTGTAGCAAGGCGCTATTGGCGACCAATGAAGTACGACCACGTCCAATGCGGCCTGTACGATATTTTTGATAGAGCGCCACACCAATACTCATGGCGCCGCCAAAGCCGCACATGACATCAATAGTACCAACGTGTGCATGTTCTTCAGGAGTATCCATAGCACCGCCGCAACGCAACATGATGCCAGTAGACGCCTGTACCACATCGTCATAGCCTATGAAGTCACTACTCGGACCCTTACGGACACCACTAAAACAATCAAGCTTACAGAATATAGCATCAGGATTTAAGGCTTTTAAGCCTTCAGTATCCAAGCCCATTTTTTTGATTTGTGTGTCTGTTGCATTCCAAACAATAACGTCAACGGAACGAACCAACTTCTCGAACACTTCTCGTCCTGTGCCTTTGCTAATATCAGCAAGTATGGAGCGTTTGCCGACCATTTGAGACATACCATAAATGACAGTATTCCAGCTGTCGTATAATGGAGAAGCAGAATCAAGCTTGATAACTTCTGCACCAAAACGCGCCAAATAACAGGCCGAATGCGGGCCTGCAATAACATTACAAAGATCAAGTACTTTAATACCGTCTAACCAACCGCTTTTTTCATCAACATTATTGATTGAAGGCAACTTGGTTTTGATTGCCTTTAATTTTTTCAATGCGCCCTCAAAGTCGATAGGCAGCGGTGCTTTCGGTTGTAACATCAACTCGCCACATTCTTCTAGCCACACAATTGGGCCTGGCTGAATCATCTTGCCATAAGTAGGGTCATCAACTTCGATCATGAGTCCTGTTGTTTCTGCATGATCATCATGAATCCATTCTTGTAGCCAACGCTGCGGTGCACCAGGTATGCCGCGTTTCCCAAAAATCTTCTGCCACTCTTTTGACGTACGTAATAAAAACGCCACTTTCATTTTTTCGGCAATACGATCTGCCCAATGTTTTGGCATGGGATAAACCCCAAGCGATGTATCAGATGTCCACTGACTAGAAGGCAAATAAGTGTCTTCCTCCTCAGTCAATCCTTCCTCAAGTAATTCGTCGTATAACCCCAATACTTGCAAACAACGCTTGGCGTGATGTTTGTGGCTGGGGCATACCACGTAAAACATACGGCCATCTTTACACATGTAACTGCGGTAAAAAGGATCTAGCAGTTCTTGCAACGCTTCGTAGTCCATATTCATGGGAATACCTTCAACGCGGCGACGTTGAATCTCAACTTCGCGTTGGGTCAAATAGCGTTCAGGTAGGTTTTCGATATCTATTGAGTTGTAACAAAGGCCTTCCATCACAGCCGCAGCAAGTGGAACTTCAATAGCATCGCCAAGTCCTGTATTTTCACGTGCTTGTAGTGCAAAAACAACGGAAGAACCTGCCAGCATTGCGCCATAAGCAGAGGGTAGTGGTAAGGGTGAGAACGATGGGTTAATGCCCATGAGCACACGGTTTAAACCCATGTCAGTAAACACGCCCGAGCTCGCTGCCACAATGCTTTCATAGGCACGTAACTCACGGCGATTTTCGTCATTCGATGCAAATCCAGGGATTGACAGTGTGATCAGCTGTGGCCGCTCTTTTCGTAGCGCGACCAGATCTAATCCCATTTCTGCCATTTTTCCAGGGCGAAAGCCTTCGATAACGATGTCACTTTCTAAAATTAATTGCCTAGCTTGCGCCAAGCCTTCATCCGTCTTAAGATCGAGTGTTAACATCAATTTATTGCGATTCAGTACCGCATTGGCTGGACTGTGCCACTTTGGGCCTGTCGGTGGGTCTATATGAACCACGGTTGCGCCTAAGTCGCCAAGCATCATACCAACAGCAGGACCCGCAATATATTGACCAAAATCGATGACTTTGACACCCAGTAATGGCAATTCAAAAGTTTCTCGCATAGTTATCTATCCTTAGAATTTTATGGTACGACTATGAAAAATTAGAATTCAGTCAGAGCACTTGCCAGTCGTCCACTAATGGAGAGAGTCAGAAGCAAGCAGCATTTTTTGAATACAAACGACTGCTTTTAAGCGCACTGATTATGCAGTGCGCTTAAAAGGTAAGGGCTTTATAATGTAGCGCCTTTATAATGTAGTGTTCTTAAAGGCTAGCACCTTGAAAAGACAGTGCTATTAAGTTGGCATAGAGAACTGTTTTTCTTCTCTCAATGCCGCACTAGGCCAGCGCTGCGTAATGGTCTTACGACGAGTGAAGAATCTCACGCCGTCTGGTCCGTACATGGCCAAGTCACCAAATAATGAACGCTTCCAGCCACCAAAGCTTTGAGACGCTACAGGTACTGGTAGTGGAATATTGACACCAACCATACCGACTTGAATGTTGTCAATAAAGTAACGCGCCGCTTCTCCATCTCTCGTATAAATACAGGTGCCGTTACCATATTCATGATCGTTTATGAGTTGTACGGCCTCGGCCATGGTCTGCACACGCATCACCTGTAACACGGGACCGAAAATCTCTGCCTCGTAGCTGTGCATGTCTTTAGTGACATGATCAATCAGAGTAGGACCTACGAAAAATCCATTCTCATTGCCTTCTGGGGCAGCATCAGAACCATCGATGATGAGCTCTGCACCTTGCTCGGTAGCACTTTTGATGTAGTCTAAAATCTTAGATTTGTGCGCTGCTGTAATGACAGGGCCAAAGTCGTTGCTTTTATCTGAATGAAGCCCCAGTTTTAGCTCTTTAATAGCAGGCTGTAGGGCCGCAATCATCTTATCAGCGGTCTCATCACCAACTGCAACGGCAACAGATAGCGCCATACAACGCTCGCCTGATGAGCCAAAAGCAGCACCCAATAGTGAGGTGACGACATTGTCTAAGTCTGCATCTGGCATGACAATCGCATGGTTTTTTGCACCGCCTAATGCTTGGCAACGTTTGCCTTGAGCAGCAGCTGTGGTATAGATGTATTCAGCGATAGGGGTTGAGCCCACAAAGCTAACGGCTTTGACATCTGGATGATGCAAAATAGCATCAACGGCTTCTTTGCCACCATTTACGACGTTAATGACACCATCTGGTAGGCCCGCTTGCTGCAAAAGCTGTGCGATGAAAAGTGTGGCGCTAGGGTCACGCTCAGACGGTTTTAATACAAAGGTATTACCGCAAACGATCGCCATTGGGAACATCCACAGTGGCACCATCACAGGGAAGTTGAATGGTGTGATACCAGCAACCACACCTAGTGGATGAAACTCACTCCAAGAGTCTATATCAGTACTCACATTACGGCTGTGCTCGCCTTTGAGCAACTCAGGTGCACCGCACGCATATTCGACGTTTTCAATACCGCGCTGTAGCTCGCCTGCCGCATCATGTACGATTTTTCCGTGCTCTTCGCCAACCAGTCTGCAGATTTCATCTGCATTTTGCTCTAACAATTCTTTGAATTTGAACATGACGCGCGCGCGTTTTAGTGGCGAGGTTTTGCTCCATGCTGGGAAAGCCGCTTTAGCCGCAGCGACTGCTTCGCCTATGGTTTTTTCACCACCCAAAGCGACTTTCTTGCTGACATCACCAGTTGATGGGTTATAAACATCTTGAGTTTGGCTGTCATTGTTTGACAGGCTGCCGTTGATAAAATGTCCGATCGTTTGCATAAGTTTAATTCCTTTAAACATGTGAATAATTAGTGGGTTAATAGTAAGTGATGACAGTTTTAACTGACTGAACTCTCAGCAGCAGTGTTGTCATTCCATAGCAAGGTATAGAGTTGAACCATTTCTTCTAGCGTAGGTATTCTAGGGTTGTTGTTGGGTGAACCTGATGCGAATGCTTGCTCGCACATTGTGTTTATTAGCGCATCAAAATCTGCTTTTTGGACACCAAACTGTGCCAATGTGGGCACGTGAAGCTCATCGTTTAAGCTTTTTAGATACTTGACCAAGCTGACATTGGCCTGATCGTCTGTCTCACTATGATCTGCTATGCCTAGTGCACGCGCGCAGTCCGCATAACGGTCGGGGGCACTAGAAATGCCGAACTCTGTAATGGTTGGCAATAGCATCGCGTTTGATAGGCCATGCGGCACGTGAAAAAAGGCACCAATTGGACGACTCATGCCATGTACCAGTGCTACTGAAGAGTTACAGAATGCAATACCTGCTAAGGTAGAGCCCAGCATCATTGCTTCACGGGCGGTTTCATCTTTGCCGTCGTGATAAGCCGTTTGGATATTGGGTCCAATTAAGCGTAAGGCTGCGAGCGCCTGTTGGTCGCTATAGGCATTACGTTTAGGGCTGATATACGCTTCGATAGCATGGGTCATCGCATCGATCCCCGTATCTGCGGTAGTACGAGGCGGTACGCTGAGCGTGAGGCTATAATCGATAATGGCTGCGACGGGCATAAACCCCATACCCACGCACAGCAGCTTTTCGTTATTAGCCTCATCAGTAATGATGGTAAAGCGTGTCACTTCTGATCCTGTGCCTGCCGTCGTCGGTATGGCAATAATAGGCAAACCTGCTTCATCCACTTGACGAGGAAACTTATAATCGCGAATCACGCCGCCAAATTTTCCTAGAATAGCAATGGCTTTTGCACTATCGATAGGGCTTCCGCCACCTAAGGCAATCAGACCATCGTAATCTTGTGCTTGTACTTGAGACACGCCAGCCTCAATAGAGCTTTCAGTAGGCTCTGGCACCGTATCTGAAAATACATCGGCATTGATTTGTGCTGCTTTCAAAATGGTTTGAATGTTATCGACATAGCCGAGTTTAACCATCATCTCGTCAGTGATAATAAGGGGTTTTTTTACCCCTAAGCTGGCCAATATTGCTGGCAGCTTTTGGCAGGCATCGCGTCCAATTTCCATCGTTCTTGGGAGCAGGATACTGTGTGACATAGTGACTCATCCTTGAATTAATGACTTCAGATATAAGCGTAGTAGGCAGCTCAATCGTCGTACGGACTATTCACAAAAGTGTATAGCGCTTAGATATAAAATTCACATAACGATAAATATCTTATCGATATGTGAAAGGTAACAGAATGTTTTTGTAATAGCAAGACGCAAAAGCGTAAATTTTATCGTTATAATAAATAAATTTATTTGCTGCGAGTCAGCCAGAGGTTTAAACCAAACAATGAGTAATACTAAAAAGAAGGGCTCAAGTGTTGAGCGCGTTTTGCAGATAGTAGAGGTACTGGCCAGCTCGCAACGGCCAATGAGTGTCAGCGATTTAGCAGAAACATTAGAAGTGCCTGTGCCGAGTATGTATCGGCTATTGGATCAACTGCAGGGTCTTGGGTTTGTGCAGTTAGATTTGCCAGGAAAGGTAACCTGTGGAAAACGCACCTATAAGCTTGCCATGAACTTATTGCAAAACAGTGACTTTAAAAATGAAAGGCTAGCGATACTGAACGAGCTGTCAGCGCAAATAGGGGAGACGGTAGGTATTTCGATTTTACAAGACTTAGATGTGGTTTATATCGATCGCGTTATGTCGGATTGGCCGCTACAAATATTTCTGCCTTCGGGCACGCATGTGCCTGTTTGGGCCAGTGCCAGTGGTAAATTATTGTTATCGCAGCTATCGGATGAGAAATGCGAGCGCATCGTTGAGAAAATGTCGTTACACGCACTAACGACCAAAACTCAAACCGATAAAAAGCAACTGATGCAAACGATTACTACAACGCGTGAGACGGGAGTAGGCATAGATAATGAGGAGTTTATTCCAGGTATGGTTGCCTGTGCGGTCATGATTCCTAATGGCGATCAGCAAGCCTTTGCGACGGTGTTTACCCATGGGCCGACCGTGAGAAAAAGTCTAGAGGAACTACTCAGCTATGTGCCTCTTATGCAAGAAGCAGCAAATGAGCTATCGGTAATTTTTAATCAAAACTATGAATAGAGAAGTAGGTGCAAAGCGGGGTAGTAAATTACTATGAGTGTTAGTTGATCTTATAGCAAACCCCAGTCAGAACATCATCACCTCAGTAAAAAAGATTGGTAACGCTATATATAATATAGCGTTACCAATCTTTTTTACAGCAAATCATATTTTGTAAGTGACAAGATATTGTATCATCCAACTTAGTATATCTATGATGTCAAAACCATTTGTCGTTTTTACAAACTCGTTAAGATAAAGGTTTGACATAGGTATAGTGCATTATCTGTGGGTTTAGGTGGTTAGGATACTGATCAACACGTTGATAGCCATTGTTGTCATAGTATTGATAAGTACATAAAGTGTCTGTGTGCAGTGCATACGTGGTTACGCCCTGTGCCACGAGATAAGTCTCAAATGCCTGAATTAGCGTCGCTCCAATACGGTGGCGACGATAGTTTGGGTCCACACAGAAAAACTGCAGCTCGCTATCAAAATCGATTTTCTTTCGTTTCGTGCCAGCAGCCTCTTTTTCTTGTAACTCTTTCAATACCTGTTGTCCTTGTTCAGATAGACGCAGCTTGTTTTCTATCTGATCAATAATGGGCTTATCATCGAATGACAAAGCTTTATGTGGATCTTGTTTAGTGACCCCTATCACCACACCGCAAATAATGTCACCATATTCTGCAACTTGTATAAAAGTAGCATGATGATAGTCTTTAGCTAGAAATAGGGTAGCCAATTGCTTTAGAACCTGCTTATCTGTTGCAGTAGTAAATACACTCAAATTCATATTGACGACAAAAAGGTCAACAATGGCTGAAAAGTCTTCAGGCGTAGCACGACGATACTGTATTGTCATTAGTCACTCTCATTTATCATTAAAAGTGCTAGCGTATGCTGATTGACCAAGCATTCATACGCCAGTACTTTGACACTCGTATTTCGCTAACAGACTTATCAAATCATGATATTTTTATCTAATAGTTTGTATTTACCACTCTATTTCACCTGTATTGACTTGACTGCTCAACTCTAAATCACTTCCTCCGGGCAACGCTGGATAAGCCGATTTCATGGTGGTAATCACTTTTTCTGATTGCTTAGAATCTTGTCTTTTTGCCTCGTCGAGTGCTTGCTCAAAAGTTTTTAGATAATTGAGGGTGAAATCAACAGCGTAGTCTTTTTTGAGTAGGTTGCCTGAATAGTGACCTGGTATCACGACGTTTGGCTTTAATTGCTTCATTTGTTCTAATGATTGCATCCAAGCGCTACGTGCTTCTTTAGTTTGGGTATCAGCAGTCCACACATGCATGCCTGATGTTACCGACACGCCGCCGAAAACGGTTTTTGACTCTGGTACCCACATGTATGCTTGAGGGGTTCCGAACGCTTTGATTTCAATTTTATGGCCTTCTAAGGTCAGTGTAGACTGGTTAAGTGTTTGAGGTACTGTGATCTTGGTAGGCGCGTGTTTGCCAAGGATTGGGCTCCAATGCTTTAATTTTGTATCTTTGGTCGCCTCAATGTGTTCAACAATAGAAGGGCTAGACATAACCTTCACATTAGGGAAGGCTTTGACTAAAGGCTGAAGACCGAAATAGTAATCTGGATCGCCTGCCGTGATATAGATCATTTTAAGGTCTTTATTACTTTTTTTGATCATATCAACCAATGCTTCACCGTCGCTAACACTAAACTGCGCATCGAACAAAATAGCATCTTTCTCGCCACTTGCCAGTACAGAGGTCACTGGGAAAATAGCATTTTGATCTGGTTTATATGCTTGTAGTTGTAGGTCGGCTGCGTTCGTTTGGGTTGCAAGCAGTAGAACACTGGCCGCCATAGAAGCTGTCATTAATTTTTTCATAATCCACCTGTATTTTTGTTTGAGTAAATAGACCGCGTTAATGGCGGTATTCGTTGTTAGTGGCTATTTTATTCGATTGTATTTCGTTTAAATACGCTATAATCCAGTGTTTACTATTTCAGTTTTCGCGCAAATTAGGATGGATAAATGGATAGACTGACCGCGTTACAGGTGTTTGTTACTATCGTTGAACAAGGTAGCTTGAGCCGTGCGGCGGACAATTTAGACATGTCTAGAGCTAAGGTAACGCGCTATCTGACAGAGCTTGAGAGCTGGATGGATATACGCTTATTACATCGCACGACTAGAAGTCTGAGCCTGACTGCCCCTGGTGAGCAGACGCTTGAGGTAGCGTATCAGTTACTTGAATTGACTGATTCATTGGATCAAATACGTAATCAAAATACTTTGGAGTTAAAAGGTCAGTTGCGGATTACTGCTAGCCTTTCGCTGATTGATAGCCTTTTGATGGATGTGGTTGGTCGCTTTGTATCTCACTGGCCGCAGACAGCGATTGATATTCTTACCACTGATGACTCGGTTAATTTAGTTGATGCCCGTATTGACTTGGCGATTCGTATCACCAATGACTTGGAGCCAAATGTCGTTGCCAGACGTATCGGTGAGTGCCACTCTATCGTATGCGCTGCACCTGAGTATTTACAAAAACGTGGCAGACCTACAGATGTACAGTCGCTTGTACATCACAACTGTCTATCGTTTGCGTATTTTGGACGGTCTGCATGGGTGTTCGATGGGCCAAATGGTCCGGAGTCTGTTCCTATCTCTGGCAATATCAGCGCCAATATCTCTGAGGTTTTACTTGCTGCCACGCTACGTGGACACGGGATCAGCTTGCAGCCATCTGGCGCAGTCAAATATTTGATTGCATCCGGCCAACTTATTGAGTTATTGCCTGAATGGAAACCTAAAACTTTGGGTGTTTATGTGGTTTATGCCAATCGAAAGCAGGTGACACCATTACAAAGAAGGTTTATTGATTTTCTCGCTGAAGAAATAAAGCATTCGCCTTACTGGTAGCAAGCAATGGATGAATATGGACTGTTTATAAAACCCAATATTAGCAATATCACCTAAGAACGTTTAAATTAGCACTTAATTCCTCAAATATAATAGGTACGTAGACACTTCTGCAACCTGTACGCTTTCTCATGCTAAAACTCCTTATCCATACCTTATAACGAGTTCTGTTGTGAGCTTGATTATCATGAGAAGTGGAATAGCAAAGTACCGCTTTGCAGCGGCGCAAAACAAGAGCGATGCTCTTAATGGGACTAGGATTCAGATTCAAAAGGGTTCGGGTTATCTATTGCCAAGACAGATGTGGTTTAATTATTATCGTCAGGTTATGTGACTAAAGTCTCCCAAGTTTGATTGTACGGATTTGACGGCAGAGGTTATTTTCAAACTACAAACTAAATACGCAAATTTACCCTGCGTAAATAAAATATTTATTCGCTTATTTGTATCAGTACCAGTAAAATGCGAGACTGTTTTCTACACGAGTTTATGAGTAACCAATGATACGTTTAACTGAAATTAAATTGCCATTAAATCATGCACCTAAAGATTTAACGACTGCTATAACGACAAAACTTAAAATTTCTGCTGAGCAAATGGCGTCATTTGTGATGTTTAAACGTGGTTATGATGCTCGTAATAAAAGAAATATCCAATTAATTTATACGCTAGACATCACACTGACCGATTCGGATTTAACACATGATTTACTGGTTCAATTTGAGTCAGACAACCATGTTAAATCAACGCCAGACACTAGTTATAAATATGTAGGTGCAGCGCCAAAAGATTTAACTGAGCGTCCTGTTGTTATTGGTTTTGGACCTTGTGGTTTATTAGCAGCACTTACCCTTGCTCAAATGGGTTTTAAACCTATTATCATTGAACGTGGTAATGAAGTCAGACAACGGACCAAAGACACCTTTGGCTTTTGGCGTCAGCGTAAATTAAACACAGAATCTAACGTACAATTCGGTGAAGGTGGAGCCGGTACCTTTTCTGACGGAAAATTATATAGCCAAGTAAAAGATCCAAATCATTATGGCCGTAAAGTAATGACAGAATTTGTAAAAGCTGGCGCACCAGATGAAATTTTATTTGTTAGTAAACCGCACATAGGTACTTATAAGTTAGTCACTATGGTAGAAAAAATGCGTGCCGAGATCATAGAACTCGGTGGTGAAGTCCGTTTTGCTACTCGCGTAGATGACTTGCATATCACTGACTCAAAAGTAACTGGCGTGACACTCAATACTGGCGAAACCTTAAAAACTAACCATGTTGTTCTTGCTGTTGGTCATAGCGCCCGAGACACTTTTGAGATGATCCATGATAAAGGCGTATATGTTGAAGCAAAGCCTTTCTCGATTGGTTTTAGGATTGAACATAAACAGTCAACCATAGATAAAGCACGCTTTGGTGACAATGCTGGAAACGAAATACTTGGCGCTGCGGATTACAAATTGGTTCATCATTGTAAAAATGGTCGTTCTGTCTATAGCTTCTGTATGTGTCCAGGCGGAACCGTGGTTGCCGCAGCATCAGAAGAAGGCCGTGTTGTTACTAATGGTATGAGCCAATATTCAAGAAACGAGCGTAACGCCAACAGTGCTATTGTGGTAGGCATCGACCCAGAGCGAGATTACCCAAACCACCCACTTGCCGGTATCGACTTACAAAGACAACTAGAAACCTTAGCGTTTGAATTAGGCGGCAAAGACTACAGTGCACCAGCGCAAACCATTGGCGATTTCTTAAAAGGTAAACCAGACTCAGAATTAGGCGATGTAAAACCGTCTTACACACCAGGTATTACCTTAACCGACTTAAGCAAAGCACTGCCAGACTTTGCCGTGGATGCCATACGTGAAGCCATTCCAGCGTTTAATAAAAAAATCCAAGGATTTTCATCTGATGATGGGTTACTCACTGGCGTAGAAACCAGAACATCGTCACCCATCAGCATTAAACGCAATAAAGAATTCCAGAGCATTAATACCAAAGGCTTATTCCCTGCAGGCGAAGGTGCGGGCTACGCAGGTGGCATATTATCAGCAGGGATTGATGGCATTAAAGTGGCCGAAGCTGTGGCGAAATCGATGTTAAACATAGAGTGAGAGCGGCTCTAAACGATAAGCAAATCCTAATATTAAAATGCTCACTTAGATAAAAGCATGCGATCGATAAAGCCTTTCAAGCTATGAAATATAAAGCTTGAAAGGCTTTTTTTGTGTTTTGAGGATGGTGGACTATTTTTATTGACCTATGCTGTCAGTGTGATCTCTTTGATTGCTGTAAACCTTATTTTATAGTCTTGGTTATACACAAGCGCATTCTTTAATGAACTCAGAAGCTTTCTATGGGTGCTTTATCGAAGCATATGCTGCGTGATGATCTTGTGACACGCGTGGCTACAGTACTGACTGCCTCTATCAGAATGTACAATCAACCCTTGGCTTGACTCTTTATTCTTAATTGCCATGTTCAATGCACGGCAGACTAAATCAGCGGTCATGCGCTTGTCGATGGCAAGCCCACCAGCTCTTTGGTGTATAAGTTCTTAACCCCTGCTAAATACAACCAGCCCTCATTTGTCCAAGTATAGGTAATATCACTGACCCAAGATTCGTTAGGACGGATAGTGTTTCCCAATCTCATCACTGGATACTCTGACTAACAATTAATGCTGCTATTTATCCTACTGTGATGGCCTAATTGTTTAAAACCTAACACGCGATACGGATATATGATTTAAATAACTTTTAATTATCCTTGATACCAGCGTACTTTACGAGCTGTACGTAACGAATTACGTTGTAGCGTAATTATGATTCCCCAATCTGTCAACAATTCTCTTTCCTCATAAGCCAATTCAAGCTGTCAATTATTTACTTTATCTCTTCAAAAGTAGTATTAAGCGCATGACAATATCATCATGCTTACACGCTTTTATTGGCGTGTTCTATTCTACTAATTGAATAGCATTTGTATTGTTGCTAACTGGTAGGTATTTCAGTTTTATCTTCTGCGTATAAAAAACTTATTGAATATATTACATAGCTTATGGACAAACTTAATATAGTAGTCCAAAAGATATTAGATTTACTTATAAATACTATTAATTTATAACGTTTGACGGAGACTTTTCAACAACATATATTAGAGAAACATGAGTAATAACCATAATATACGGCTATTGGCAATCAGATGTAAAAAGATACACCTTAGTAAGTACATTAGAATTTTTAATATTATTTTTTAAGTATTTTAGAAACAAAGGAATGTTCAGAATGAAAGTTTATAGTCATGAAAATCAAAAGCTTCATCATCCAAAGACTTATTTTTCGCGTGGACAAATGCGCGAGCCTCAAGAAAAACCTGAGCGATTGATTGAGCTATTAAAGGCACCAAAAGCTTTAGACTTAGTAGTAACAACTGCTAAAGATATTGGCATCGCGCCAATTTTGGCTATTCATGATTTAGATTATGTTGATTTCTTAAAGCATGCTTATGATGAATGGATGGCAATAGATGAAGAGATGGGCGAGGAAGTTCAGACGACGATTTATGTTCAGAATAATAACCCAGGTCTTGGTATCTTAGCAAAAGCGGCCAAATATCAAGCCGATGGTAGCGCACCAATTGGCAAATACTCATGGACCTCTATTTATTGGTCGGCTCAAACGGCACTCAACGCTGCTGAAAATTTATTAAACGATGAAGACAATCAAAACAATATTCAAATCTGTCTAACCAGACCTGCAGGCCATCATGCTCGTAAGAATGCGGCAGGCGGCTTTTGCTATTTAAATAATGCCGCAATCATTGCACAGCATCTCCGTCAAAAATTTCAAAAAATCGCCATTATCGATACGGATATGCATCATGGTCAGGGTATCCAAGAGATATTCTACGACCGCAAAGATGTGCTATACACCTCTGTTCACGGTAGCCCTATCAATTTTTATCCGGTAGTCGCCGGTCATGAGCACGAGAGAGGTGCAGGAGAAGGTTATGGCTATAACCTCAATTTTCCAATGCCTCATGATACTGATGAAAGGGGATTCTTTCATTATGTAGATCGCTCAATAGAAACCTTAAAATTATTTGATCCAGATGTCATTGTTCATGTCTTAGGGTTTGATGTCTATAAAGACGATCCACAAGCCAAATGTCACGTTAGTACGGAAGGCTTTAAAACTTTGGCACAGAAACTTAAGGCGTTAAATAAACCGATCATTGTGCTGGTTGAAGGAGGGTATTGCATAGAAAAGCTCAATGAAAATCTGCAATCTTTCTTATCTGGGTTCATTTCAGAAAACAATAATGATTAATGAAAAATAAATGTTTAGTCGCTAACCGTTTAAAGGATTTATTAGGGTTATTACTCGATTAACTCACAACAACAGGGATGTTTAATATGAGTGTTTCAATTATTAAGGCGATCAGTTATGCCGGTGTGTATGTTGGGGCTGTCATTGGTGCTGGATACGCAAGTGGGCAAGAGGTGCTGCAATTCTTTGCAGGTTACGGTTTTATCGGTATGCTGGGTGCTGTGATTACGATGATCATGCTGGCATGGTACGGTACGGTGTTTATGGAGTTGGGTCATCAGCTTAAAACCAATAGCCACCGTGTGGTTCTTAACTACTTATGTGGCAAAAAAATAGGTTTCTTCGCCGATTATATTCTTTTGTTTTTTATGTTCGGCGTCATTAGTATTATGTTCTCAGGTGGCGGGGCAGCTATCGAACAATACTGGGGTTTACCGTCCGTTGCTGGCAAGATACTGATTGCTATAATGACCTTGTCAACCGTCATATTTGGTTTTACATCTTCTGTTAGAGCGTTAGGGATTATTTCCCCGTTAATGATTTTGGCCGTGGTTGTCATCTCTGTCATTACCTTCACTAATTACTCTGACCAATTAGCAACTGTTGATGCCACTATTCAAACGCTTCAGCCCGACACAGCCACGTCTTTTTGGTGGACGTCAGCAATCGTTTATGTCTCATACAATGTCATTCCAGGCGTATCTACTTTTGCCTCAATTGGTAATAAAGAGCCAAATCTAAAAACAGTCAGAATGGCCGGTGTAATCGGTGGTATGACATTGGGTATTTGCTTACTATTCATTATTATGGCGCTCTTATCAAATCTTGAAAACGTCATGAGTTATGAGCTTCCATTTTTAGAGATAGCACGTGGTATTAGCCCAATGACAGGATTATTATTTAGTGTAGTGCTCGTCGTTGCCGTGTTTACGACAGCGGTATCCAACCTTTATGGTTTCGTTATTCGCTTCTTTGATTCTGATACAGAAACATCAAAGTTTCGTATTTTGACTATAGTCGTCGTGGTGCTGTCTCTACTGGCTTCACTCTTTCCGTTCAGTACATTGGTCGGCACCTTATATCCCGCTTTAGGTATTCTCGGTATGTATGTACTGCTCTGTGCGCTATATAAGACTTTCAAAGGTCAAATATTTATGGCTGAACGACCAAAGCTATAACAAAAGGCAAAGCAGAAACAAAAGGATATAGTATGCGATATGAAGTGATTGTTATTGGTGCTGGCATGGTAGGGACATCTATTGCTTGGCATCTGCAAAGTCATAACTCTCAGGTTTTATTATTAGATAAAAAGCCACCGGGATCAGAAACATCATATGGTAATGCGGGATTGATTCAGAGAGAAGCTATTCATGTGCATCCTTTTCCAAGGCATCTTGCAGAATTAATAAGAGTATTACCGAATCAAAATACTGATATACGCTACCGTTGGCCTGCTGTCTTCCGTTACCATCAGGCATTATTAAAGTACTGGCAGTTCTCTGCACCTTCTTCTGTTCAGCAAATAGAAAAAGAGTGGCAGACTCTGATTGAGCATTGTACGAGCGAACATCAAGAGATGATTACGGCCGCAGGTGCTGAAGATTTGATCAGGCGTGATGGTTGGATTGAAATGCATCGAGACGAAAACAAACTTAAAGCAGCAATTTTAGGTGCTGAAAATGTACTACAACAAGGCATTGAGCACAAAGTTCTATCTATTACGCAATTAAAAGAATTAGAGCCCAATGGTAATTTCGATGATTTTATCGGGGCTATTCATTGGTCTAACTCTTGGCAGGTATCAAACCCTGGAGCTTTGGTAAAGGCCTATGCCAAGAGCTTTCAAGAAAAAGATGGGGCAATAGGTGAGTGTACGGTCAAAGAAATACGACCTGAAGGCGATGGCTGGCAAGTGATAACTGATCTTGATACTTTTTATAGTGATGATCTGGTTATTGCAGCAGGCCCTTGGTCTAACCAGTTGATAAAACCTTTGGGATATGACTTACCTTTATTTCCTATGCGTGGCTATCATCAGCATTTTGAGACGACGCCACAGAACACGGTCAATCATAGTCTGGTAGATATGGATAAAGGCTTTGTCATGGGGCCGATGCAGCAAGGTATTCGCGTCACAACTGGCGCTGAAATGACTACCATCGATGCACCAAAGAACTTTGATCAGTTGAACGCTGTATTGGCTTTCGCTAAAAATATTTTACCATTAAATCAAAAAGTGGAAACAGAGGCGTGGGCAGGCTCACGACCGTGTATGCCTGATATGAAGCCGGTCATCGGAGCCGCTGGTAAACATAGTAATTTATGGTTTGCCTTTGGACATGGTCATCAAGGCTTTACCTTGGGACCTATCACTGGACGTATTATAGAAGAATTATTACACAACAAACCTACAGTAGTGGATATTGAACCTTTTGATGCTCAACGATTTTCTAACGCTTAATAATATTATTTTAACGAGATAATCTTAAATTTCGTTATTTCTAACATACAAGGATTAATCAACATGCGAAAACTTCATAGTAACCAACGTATGAGCCAAATTGTCATTCACAATCAGACCATTTATTTGTCAGGTCAAGTTGGAGGTATTGATGAAGATGTGGCTACTCAAACGTTGACATGTCTAAATAAAGTCCAAGCGCTATTAGAAGAAGTAGGTAGTAATAAATCCAAAATTCTATCAGCCACCGTTTGGCTAAAAAATATGGAGGATTTTGCAGCGATGAATGATGTGTGGGATGAGTGGTTTGCAGATACTCAACCACCTGCTCGAGCCTGTGGTGAATCAGTATTGGCGCATCCTGACCTATTAGTAGAAGTGACGGTCATTGCTGCTGAATAAGTTGTTTTGACACTTATAAGAAATAAAGACTTTTATTAAAATGAAAAATTAAGGGACTAACAATGAGCAACATTATCCATGGTGGTCGAGCAATCGTAGACAGTTTGCAATTACACGGTGTCAGTCGCGCCTATGTCGTTCCAGGTGAAAGTTATCTGTCGGTATTAGATGGGTTGTATAATGCTGATATTGACACAGTGGTGTGTCGTCATGAAGCAGCCTGCACTTACATGGCAGATGCTCATGGCAAATTTACGGGTCAGCCTGGTATTGCTATGGTTACCCGTGGACCAGGCGCGGCACAGGCTTATACTGGTATTCATACCGCATGGCAAGATGGTGTGCCGCTCATATTATTCGTTGGACTTATTCCTGTTGCAGACAGAAACCGAGAATCGTTTCAAGAGTTTGATCCCAATCAATGGTTCTCTAGTCAGTGTAAACGTGTACTGATATTGGATGAAGTTTCAAGAGCATCAGAGATTGTAGCCAAAGCTTTTCACGCTGCTTTAGAAGGACGACCAGGTCCTGTCGTTGTGGGACTACCTGAAGACATCATCCAACAGGAATTCCACGGACAATTGCATCCAGGGATTCCTGTTGCTGAAGGTGCTATATCTAATGACAAGCTTGATATAATATTAAATGCGTTATCTACTGCTGAAAAGCCACTGATTTTTGCAGGGGGACAAAATTGGACGACCGAAGCTTCTAAACAGTTAACCCAGTTTGCAGAGGACAATCACATTCCTGTCATCCATGATTGGCGCGCCTCAGACAGAGTGGCTTTTGATTCTCCTGCCCACGCAGGTTACCTAGGTTATGGGCGCTCGGACGACTGTGCCGCATTAATCGAAACAGCTGATGTCGTGCTTACGATAGGTACTGTATTAGGGGACGTTGCTAGTGATGGGTATAAATTGCGCCAGTCCTTTGATAAACCTAATTATATTGTTAATTTAGATACAAGCTTGCGCGGTCATAGTGGTGCGGTTACTGAGCATATCGTCGCTAGCCCTATTAGCTTTATCAAAGCGATTAGCCAAGTATCGCTGGCAAGCTCAGATTCACGTGATACTTGGTTTAATTATTGTCATGAACAGCAGAGAAAAGATTGTGCTTTTCCAGAAACGCCCGTAGCAACGAATAATATTGAGCAAACAAATACTGATCAGACATACGCCAGTATGACCCAAGTTATCAAAGTGTTGACTGAGCAGTTACCTACCGATGCTGTCTACAGTTTTGGTGCTGGCAATCACTGTTTATGGGCGCAGCGTTATTTGCCCACAAATACCTTCCCAAGTCAGCTGAGTACTAGAAATGGTGCGATGGGTTACAGCCTGCCAGCGGGTATTGCAGCTGCATTAGAGTCGCCTGAGCGTTTATCGATAGTGGTCACGGGTGATGGCGAATTTATGATGAATGAAGCAGAATTGTCAACGTCCATTCGTTATGATGCCCCTGTCTTAATTGTTTTGATGGACAATCAGCAATTTGGTACTATCCGTCAACACCAAGAAGCTCATTATCCTGATCGGGTGTCTGGTACGCAGCTACAAAACCCTGACTTTGCTGCACTGGCCAATGCTTTTGGTGCCCATGGTATACGAGTCGCTAATAACAAGGACATCGCAACCAGTGTGACCAATGCGCTGAGAATCGTTACAAAAGAGCGCAAGACAGTATTGCTGCATGTGATTACAGACCCTGATGAGCTAACACCTTAGGTATTAATTAGCTTGTCATGACAAGAAGGTGTTATGACAAGCCATACAATAAATAAGCATTTATACTGCCCCGTTATCCTTAGCTATATTGTATTATGAGCTGAGAACAATGATGAAAGGGGAGCTAAAAATTCAGAGGCTGAATATGTATCAAAAAGACTAAGTCCTCCTTATTTTTGGTAGTCCTTTCATGTTGAGTTGTTATCAATATATTTATAATACAAGTGCTGAAACTACTATGCTGCAACAGAAATTAGCCGATAGCTTGAATTGGACATTGCTTCATGTGTTAATAGCTATATATGAGGAGGGAAGCATTAGCGCAGCTGCTAACCGCCTAAACATTACCCAGTCAGCAGTCAGTCAAAACCTTAAAAAGCTTGAAGAGCAGCTCGAAAGTCAGCTACTTATTCGCAATACCAAACCGTTAGAGCTCACTCCAATTGGTCATTATTGCCTTCAAGTTGCACAAACGATTTTTACAGAAATAACCTCTATTGAAGCTATGAAAGGTAGCAATTCGCATCTACTAGAAGGCGAGATTAAATTACTAGTCGCCAGTCGACTCCACAATCCAAAATACAATGATTTTTTAGTTTATTTCAAAAAAAAATATCCAAATATTACTTTAGATTTGACAGTGAAATCAAGTATGGATATTTTAAATAACCTCAAACAAAAGACACCTGCTGTTGGTATCTGCTTAGCTCGACACATCCCGGAAACTCTTAATCAGCAGTTATTGTTTACTCAGCGGTATTACCTATATTGCGGCTACCATCATCCGCTATTTTCAGTACCTGATTTGAGTTTTGATAGCTTATTAAAAGAGGATTTTATAGCTTTTAGTAGTGAAGATATTGGTGATGTGCTTTCACCAATTACGGTGTTTAAAGAAAGCCATAATATTACTGGCCGTATCAGTGCTTATACCAACAATTTAGATGAAGCGGTTCGCCTGATTTATACCGGCTATGGCATCGGTGCGCTACCTGATCAGTTCATTGCCGCAACGCACTTAGAGTCTAAGCTTAGACGTTTGCCGCCAAGCGAAGGTATTGCTGATATCCCTATTCGTCTCTTTTGGCATAAACACCGTGCTTTATCACCTATTGAAGCTAGATTTATCGAAGAAATTATAGAGTTTGATATTTCTTTTTAATCGAAACTCTGTAAAGACAATATTACCTAATTTGAGATAAGCTGTAACTATTAGACCTCCTGAAAAAGTCACATCTTAAGCTTGAAATTTACTAATCCTGAGAATTGAACCGTTCCGAATTTTTCGGAGGCAGATTTACTTGAGTCAGGCTGCAAACCCCGATTTCCACAAAGACACCTGATAAACCTTATTATTAGCAATTTGTGGTCTAAGCCTTATATAAATAGGCTTAGATAGATTATCAATATAGTGTGTTCATATCTTGGTTAGTGGTTAGTGGTTAGTGGTTAGTGGTTAGTGGTTAGTGGTTAGTGGTTAGTGGTTAGTGGTTAGTGGTTAGTGGTTAGCATATCTATAAGTACTATCTATAGACCCGTAGTATTATAGGTAGTCACACCGAATAATTTTTAAATATATGCATATAAGTTAATTCTGCAAAAGCCAATTATTTCAAAACTACCCTGCCAGCCATACCATTCATTCGATAGTTTTTAATATCCCATGTGATAACGACACTAAAGAGCTGGTTGGCTATGCCATCAATAAGCATGTGACAGCAGATTTAGTCTGTTGTGCACTCAATATGGAAATTAAGAATAGACGACCCAGCCAAGAGCTGATTTTGTATTTTGACAGAGATAGTCAGTACTATAGCTATCAACGATATCATTAAGTATATTGAGCTTGATTATAATGAGGAGTGACTAGCAAAGTACGTACTACCTTTACCGTCACGTAAGCCATTATCGTTCATGCAGTTGCTCTAATCATTGAGCTGTTGGAAGTGTCAAGCACATAGATAAATTCACTAATGACATGAATAAACATGCTTTATTAAATTCCATTAAGTGAGTAAAACACTAAAATCTCAAGCTATTTGCTATGAAGTCCGCATTATGAATGTGCTGAAATAAAATCTGCAATATATCTATTAACGATTTCCGGTTGTTCAAGTGCTACCGAATGACCGGCCTTTGGAATCACGAACATTTGGCCATCGGCTACTGTATTAGTAATATTTTCTGACAGAGGCACTTCATACGCATGATCCTGTTCGCCTGCCAATACTAGCGTAGGTACTTTGCACCCTTTAAGCTCATCTAATATGCCAGTGCGATGAATAACGCCATCAGCACTGCGCGCGATATCAGGTCCTAGTTTTAGCATATGATCACGCCAGTACTCACGCTCACTTGCTCGAGTGGCGTCTGCCAAATAGTCATCGCCAAACATGATATACATAAGCGTATCGATAAATGGTTCAGTACCTTGTGCACCTAAGCCTTCAACCAAAGGCGAAAAATCGGCCAGTTTGTATTCAAGCTCTCCGCTAGATCCAAGTATAATACAACCCTTTAGCAAATCTGGGCGGCGAGCGGCTAAACGTAGCGCAACAAACCCGCCCATAGAGTTCCCAGCAAAAAAGCAAGACCCTAGGTCGAGCTCCTCAATTAATGCTATGGCATCGTTGGTATGAGTATCCATATCAACGCTTTTCAATTCTGAACGGGCGCTTTGCCCTTGATCCCGATCATCATAGCTCACTATTCGAATGGTTTTAGATAGATGCTCTATCTGATGCACGAACATTTTATGATCAAAAAACAGCGAGTGACTTAGTACTAACACCGGAGCGTCTTTAGGACCTTCATCATTATAAAATAGGGTAGTTCCATTCACGTTAATATCTGGCATGATCTTTTTCCTTGTGTAAACACTATTGATCTTTATGACTCTTATAATAAACAGAGCGTGATATTCACCTTCATCCCTTAATACTTTTATCAGAATTTCTGAGTCGTTAAAAGCGATGAATTGTGAGCGTATCGGTTGCTAGGCAGTTTACTAATACGATAATTTTTAGCTCTCAGATATGCGTGGAGATACTTAACATTATAGCGCTGTTTGATTTCAATATAAGTTGATTTACCACTTATTCACTTTGATTACAGTGTGTTTTCTACTCACTAATGTTACGATTCAACGAGTCATAATAGCTAGATGGCATGATGCATAATACGTGATACATGTTATAGCCTAAGGTTAATGTATTTCTTGCTATTGTGGTGCATAGTCATTAGAGCTACTCGCTATTTGGCAACCAATTATTAAAAAAATGAGGCAAGGATGCTGATTTTAAAAACAAAGATCGAACGACCACAACTGCAACAAGTCAGGCTGCTTGAGCGCCCCAAACTACTGCATCAGTTATTTGGAGATAATACTCATCGGTTGGTTTTGATACAAGCCGCTGCAGGGTATGGCAAAACTACTGTTATGGTACAGCAGAGTGAACAGCTAGAGATACGTCATCTCACGGTTGGTTGGCTAACTCTAGATAACGATGACAACGACCCTATACGTCTGTACCAATACCTGTGGACAATATTGACTCAGAAATCTGATGCACAATTATTAGTAGAAGACAGAGTAACAAAAAGTCATATTCATCATTTACTGTCTCAGCTTAATACGACAACTTCCCATACATTATTTATTGATGAGCTAGAGGTATTAACCAATCCTGATAGCTTGAATATTATCTGGTGGCTATACCTATTTTTACCCAGTAATTACCATTTAGTTATTGCCTCACGTGCGCTTCCAAACTGGGCACTTGCAAAAGGTGAACTACAAGGATTGGTCCACATTATTAGAGCACATGAGTTGCGTTTGTCAGCACTTGATGCGCATATACTACAGCAGTACCTACACAGTAATTTGATACAAAATACCACGCTTACACCTTACATGGCAGCCAATCAGTCATTATCAGAGATGACAGTAGATGCTGCTAGCCCCTTAACTTTGATTGATAACGAGTTGGTATCAATGCTTATTGATAAAACGGAGGGTTGGCTAACAGGTATACAGCTCATTAATTTATGTTGTACGAATGAAAAAGATTTATACCAACTCGTACATCAAATGAGTGGCGCACAGCGGCAAATAGCTGATTTCTTAGCAGAGCAGGTATTTTTACAATGTGATGCACATGTCCAAAATCTTTTGTTAAATATTAGCGTATTGAGAAAAATAAATGCCAGCTTGTGTCACGCATTAACTGGTGCAACTGATGCGCAGGTCTTGCTGAAAAATTTAAGTCAACAAGGACTTTTTATTCAAGCGATAGATGATCAGTATCAGTGGTTTCGCATACACCAATTGATGAGACAGTTTCTGCAAACAAGGCTACAAAATCAAGCATCAGAAAAGTATCTTGCCACTCATTCTAAAGCAGCAGAATGGTATCAAACGAATAGTATGTTTTTGGAGGTGATCTACCATGCACAGTTAATCGGTGATAACACACTGATTTTGTCAGCTTTAACAGCAGTCAGTCATGATTTGATACTAGAGGGGCGGCTTTATAGTTTGTTAGAGCTGACTGAGTCTTTAACTGATAGTCAGCTGTGTCAACATCCAGCCTTACTATATGATTTAATTTGGGGTTTGATTCTATCTCGTCAACATTATAAAGCAGCCCGCTATATAAAAGTGCTTGAGCAAGAAGAGCTTTATTTGTTAGATAATGACAATCAAACTTTTATTAGCCATAAAGATAAGCAGTTAGGACTGTCAGCAATGACTGCTTTTATTGCTGATGACTTACCCAAATCTTATCAGTTGGCGCAAATAGGTCTTCAACAACTGTCGCTAGAGGCGTATTTTTTTAGAGCACCGTTATTGGCCATCTGTGCTTTATATCAACTTAATGATGGCAACATCAGACATGCTCATTCACTAATTTTTCAATCAAGAACCCTTTATATTAAGGATGATAATCCGTACGGCTTAACTTATATAGATAGTATTGATGCAACTTGTGACAGGCTATTAGGCGATATACCATCAGCCACCAAGAAATTTCAGCGCATTGGTATCAGTCCAGATTATGCTCAATTAGGGACCAATGATAGTAATCGCGATATGATGCTGAGTGTGGCAAGCAGTTTAAAAGCAAGCTTTTATTATGAGTGCAATCGTATTGAAGATGCTAGACAAGCACTTAGAGATTTCGACCAAGGTGAAAACATGGTTATCACAGATATGATTACGTTGGGTTTTTTGACAGAATTGAAGCTGGCATGTTTAGCAGGGATGGAGATTAGTTATCAAGATCTCTCAAAAGCCAATAGCAAAGCGGATGAATGGTCGCTCCCTCGGCTAACCAGTGATATACAACGATGGGTTGACGAGCAAGATTTGAAGAAAATAATGCCAGTAATGGTGACAGGAAAATACGAAGATAAGAACGATCGGCTTGATTATCAAATAAAAAAGCGATCAAAAAGAGAGGAGGGTGAGCTTAGTGGTTTGACGTTGACTGAATTATTGACTGGACTGGATCTGTTACCATATCGTAAGGCGATATTTTCGGGTAATAGTCAGCAAGTAGCGCAAGTAGTGGTGGAGCTGAATCAACTTCTAAAAGCTGATCTACCCTTTGTGATACGTAATGCTCGCATAAGGTTATTGTTGGCAATGGCCTATCACGTGTTGGATCAACCTATACTGTCTTATAAGAGCTTATTAGATGCGCTGGAACAATTTAAATCAACACAAACACATCGAATCATACTCGATGAGCATCCGCTAATTTTAGTGCTGTTGAATAAGCTTTATCAGTATCAGGGAAATGAGGTTGCCGTATCGTCTAATATCCAAAAATATATAGTATCTATATTAGAAGTAGGGAGTCGTGATTTTTATGAAGAAGGCAGTTTTTCATTGAAAGATAAGCAATCTCAAATAGAAAGTGCTATGCAACTATCTAGTGATAATCAGAGTGATCCTAATAGTATGATAGTTTTATCAGAGCGCGAAATTGAAATATTATTATTGGTTGAAAGTGGTTTGAGTGATGGACAGATAGCCGATAAGATTTTTTTGTCTATTCACACCGTAAAATGGCATTTACGTAACATTTATCATAAATTACAAGTACGCTCCCGAACACAAGCCGTTGCGCAAGCACATCAACAGTATATTTTAAAATAGGCCAAGTCGTAACAGGCCATGACCTATTTTTAGAGCATTCACATATTAAACAATAGAATAGCCACCATCGACGTTGACGATGGTACCAGTAATCCAACTGGCTGCATCAGAAGCTAAAAATAAAACCACGTTAGCCACTTCTATTGGGTTACCAAACCTTGCCAGAGGCGTTCTTGCCATAATACCATCGGTAAAACCATCTAATACTTTTAACTGTTGAATCATAGGAGTGTCAATCCAGCCGGGTGCTACAGCATTCACGCGAATGTCATCTTTTGCAAGGTAGATAGCATGAGATTTAGTCAATTGATCGATTGCGCCCTTGGATGATGCGTAAGCAGGCGTGAGTTGTGACCCAAATATAGAATACATGGATGAAACGTTAATAATAGAACCACCAGATGATTTTGCCAATAGTGGCGCCGCGCATTCACTGATATGAAAAACTGCCGTTAAATTAATATCAACAACCTTTTTAAACATAGGTAATTCGTGTTCTGTTGTTGAGCCAATACCCGCGCCATTAAAAAGCACATCAAGCTGATTTAGATTTTTGAAAAAATCGGCGACTTTATCCTCATTAGTGACATCTAACTCTACTGACTCAATATCCAATTGCTGTGGATACTGTGCCTCCTTACTATTTAATCCCAATGCCCAAACTTTAGCGCCTTTTTGTGCAAAAGCAATGGCAACGGCTTGTCCAATTCCTGAGGTTGCTCCGGTCACAACGACAACTTTATGAGCAAATAAATCTTTTGAAAATGTATCTGATGCTTTCGTATCCATACGAAATACTCCTTTTATTAAACACCTATAGCTTAAGTAGCTAGTTAAGCTAATAACCTTACTCTGCTGATATATGACCATGAAGCGGGTTAAACAGTTATAAAATATCTCTGTCAGGGTCTACTATCAGACATACCCTAGTCATATTGATTAAAATTAGCATAAATATTGATAATAAAAGGATGGTTGTACTCAGTATTGTGTTTATAAAAAACCATTCTTTTGAGTGGTTGGCAGCAAGTTTTAGGCGAATATACTAATAGAGTATCTGCAAGAGATCAGGTGCAGTCAGGGCTTAACTTGCTCACAACTAGCAGCATCTGAAGGAAACTGATGCTGACTCCGACTATTAATCGTATATCGCAAAAGGAATTGCATTATGTCTATCGGCACCCCTCAAGACTATCTATTGACGCTAAATATGAAAAAGGAAGGCGAGATAAAAAATGCCTTGCCAGGCGTTCATATCACGCCCTTTTATTTGAACTCTGAAACAGGGGTATGGGTTATTTACGCCCGTTTTGAACCCAATACTCAACTGCCAGAGCATTTTCATACGGGGATAGTACATTTTTATACCACAGCAGGATCTTGGATGTATTTGGAGTATCCAGATGATGTGCAAACAGCTGGGAGCTATTTATTTGAACCAGCAGGGTCAACACATACACTCAGAAGTGATGAAGGTGCAGAGGGGTTCATCATGGTTGAAGGTGCTAATGTAAACTTCAATGAGGATGGCTCGCTTATGTTTATTATGGATGCTGGTTGGATTGAACAGATGCTACATACTGTTGCTAAAGAAACTGGACAAAAAATGCCGCGTTATATTAAGCCAAATGCTAATAATGATTTTAGTGATAAAGCTACGAATAATCCTACAGTCTAAATACCCATTTGATATCTACTAATAGTGAGAAACATCAAAATTTATACTGTGATTTTAGCTTCGTGAATGACAATCTTCTCAATAAGACATTCTCTTGAGTCAGAGCGAAGCCATAGTAGGTCTTCATAAACTAATCCTTCTGAGTGATATGCAACTTAGAAGGGTTAATTCAACTCTACAAAGAGCAGCTCGCGAAACACGCCTTTATCAAAGATAACAGGCGCTTTCTTAGTATTACTCGAATATGTCATATATTAGACGTGAAGCTATCAAGCTACTACGAGTGGGCAAGTTGTGGTATGAGCTTCAAGTAAATTTCTATACAAGACTTTAATAAAAGTTATGGAAGAAAATAATATAGAACAACAGTCTATAGAAAATATAATATCTAATTAATTAGTAATGTACCAAAAAGCCTACATAGACTTAGAGGCGTTTACTTATTTTAAAGGAAAAGTCAGCATTACTTTGCTGATCGAAGAAATAGAAAGCATTTTAAAATACTTAAAAAGGAAGTTACAAATAAAAGGAATTTATCAATGAGTGAGAATACTCTTGAAAGTCTTGGCTACAAGCAGGAACTTTCACGAACACTAGAGCTAAGAGATCTTGTGATCTACGGTCTTATCTTTATTGTTCCTATTGCACCCTTCGGCATCTTCGGGCACGTAATGAGTGCCAGTGGTGGTACGATTGTGACCGCTTATATAATAGGGCTGGTAGGTATGCTATTTACTGCTGTGAGTTACTCACAGATGGCTAAAGAGTTTCCTGTAGCAGGTTCTGTGTATTCGTATGTTTCTAAAGGAACCAACAGTTTTGTCGGTTTTGTCGCTGGTTGGATTATGTTGTTGGACTATGTTCTTATACCTGCATTGCTTTACGTTGTAGGCGCACTTGCTATTCACGACATTTTCCCTTCGATTTCACCAGTATTCTTGATCATCGCTTTCGTTATCTTTAATACTTACGTCAATATTCGTGGCATCAGCTTCACTGCATTGTTCAATCGTTGGATGTTAATCGCTGAACTTATCGTTCTTGCAATATTTCTAGTAGTAGGGGTTGTTGCCATTAGCAATAATGTCAACGGAGCTATGTTTTCGATAGCTCCTGTTTACGATGTAGACAACTTTTCAATGGGATTAATTATTTCTGCAGTACCTATTGCTGTACTAAGTTTCCTTGGTTTTGATGGTATTTCTACCCTAGCTGAAGAAGCTAAGGGAGGTGGTAAGGCAGTAAGTAAAGCGATTTTCCTAGTGCTGTTTATTATTGGTGGCTTATTTATTGCTCAAACGTGGATTGCGGCCTTGATACAACCTGATCCAGAACAGTTCAACAACCTTGATACTGCATTTTATGAAACGGCTCGTATCGCTGGTGGCGAATGGTTGGGAGTGCTGACAGCAGCAACGACAGCGATTGCTTGGGGTATCGCGGACTCACTAGTCGCGCAGATCGCAACAGCGCGTATTCTTTACAGTATGGGACGTGATCGCCTGTTGCCATCGGCACTTTCTCGTGTGCATTCCCGCTACAAGACACCATATGTCAGTACGCTGTTGGTAAGCGTGATATCTATTGTGGTTGCGATTGCTTTTATGTCTCATCTTGCTCTGCTGACATCTATTGTCACTATTGGTGCTTTAACAGCCTTCTTGATCCTAAATATTAGTACCATCTATTACTTTGTGCTTAAGAAAAAGTCTTATAACTTCTTTCTACATATTTTGAGCCCGTTGCTTGGCATGGCTGTTGTGGGATACATATGGAGTGGCTTTGAAAGCTATACTATTATTATTGGTGCCATCTGGGCTGCAATAGGCGTTGGCATTTATTATTTGGCAAAAATGCGTGGCCGCCAAGTCAATATGGAGATTTAATATGAAATTCAAGACGATTCATGATGTTCATCATTGTTTTGATCATGATCTTAAGCCTGTTGAAACTATAAGTTCCGGTGATACCCGACGATTCGATATTCTCGATGCTAGCGGAGGGTTGATTACTCGTGACAGTAAGGCTGAGATTCTTACTCGATTGCCTATGGATGCTTTAAATCCTGTCTGTGGCCCACTGTTTATTGAAGATTCTGAACCAGGTGACGTTATCGAAATTGAGATTTTAGATTTCGAACCTGGTGGCTGGGGATGGACAGGAATAATACCTAGTTTTGGTTTGCTGTCTGAAGAGTTTACAAAGCCATGGTTAAAAATTTCAGAGTATGATAATGAGTCAGTATATTTTCATGATGATGTCGTTATTCCTTTCCGACCATTTGCAGGGACTATCGGATTAGCACCTGCTGAGCCTGGTGCGCACTCCATTGTTCCTCCGCGCATATGTGGCGGAAATCTAGATATTCGCGATCTAGTAAAGGGGTCTAAGCTCTACTTACCAGTTCAGGTGCCAGGCGGCCTTCTTAGCATTGGCGATACACATGCATGTCAGGGAGATGGAGAGGTATGTGGCACTGCGGTTGAAACGCGGATGGCAGCTACAGCGACAATCAGACTGCATAAGGGCGATAGTATTCCTGCCCCCATGTTTGATATGCCCGCTGTTGCCAGCGATAACCATAATGAGGGGTATATTGTTACCACAGGAGTGGGCCCAGACCTTATGGAAGGTGCGAAAAATGCCGTTCGCTTCATGATTGATCGGCTGAATAAAAAAGCTGGTATGGACGAAGAGTTAGCTTATGCCCTGTGCAGCGTAGCCGGACAGCTAAAAATCAGTGAAATCGTTGATCAGCCGAACTGGGTAGTATCATTTTACATTCCTAAATCAATTTTTAAGTCACATAGTCTCAAAGCTATGTAGATTTCAGTGAATTATTCAATCATGGCCGGATTTACTATTTGGCTATGATTGAATACGCCATCTAGCGTATATCATCTGTTAAAAAGCAATTGACTTCTCACTACCGGCTCAAAGAGTGATACGCAGCTTAATTATCATTAAATAAGTGTCTTATATTTGTCATGACTATCCTTCTACCTAAAGTTATTTACCATAACCTCTCACAAGCGAGAGCGACCGTATTTCCATAACTCTGCTTAAGCTTATCAAATCTAGTTGCAACTACGCTGTAGTTTTTCAAACCCCCATATTAAGATCCTTACCTAGATAAAAACATGAATATAATTCACTATTTAATATAATACAACGAAAAATATTAAACTAAAACCAACTCAAAAGATTCTTATATTAAATAAGGACAATCTATTTATTCATAGTGATGCTAGAAAGTAACCAACATAGACCTACCTTTAGATGATTTTTGAGGCCCGAACATTACTAATATTTTCAAAAGATTGTTACTGCTTGACCCTTGACAACAGTTGATGATATATTTTGTAGCGTGGCGGATTCCAACCAAATTTAGGGTGTTTCGATAAATAATCTTAGGAATAAAAATAAATGATAAAAAGATTTGATCGGGCGGATGTTGAAAAGCTTTCACTAGAGTTTGCTAAAGAAATGATCGATTTTAGCGATGGTGGTAGTAATGCAATGATTGAAGGTCATTTAATCAAGCGTGCTACAAACATGGCTATTGCTTGGCTTGAAGGAGAGGATTTACGTTCGAAAATGTTTGAGCAGCAATGTGCTAACTGGATCGATTTGGCTGAGGTAGATATTTCAAGCCTTAATTTAGAGTCATATAAAAAATATTGGTTTATAGCGCGCGAGCACGGTTCTACTAATCCTCTTGAGTTGATTCATGGTAAATTTATAAAGCCAGTTGAAAGTAAGCTTGTAGATGCCGGAAAATACAACAAATACTATGCCTCGTTTGCTGATATTCAAGATGACAGAGGCACTAATTACATAGCTCAGTATATTATCCCTGCAGAAGATGGGGCGATATTTAATCAAGACTTTGAGCCATTAGCACCCAAAGGTGTAGTGGTTAAAAATAAAAGCTTTTCGTCTACTATACATATACAGCCGAAACACTAATTGAGTTCGAAAAACGGTATTATGATAATTTAACCCTGTTAGGCATCGCTGCCTGACTCAAGTAAATCAGCCTCCGATATACTCGGAGCGGTTCAGTATTTTCAGATACCTGCTAGAATACCTTTAAAATGCTGTATGAAAATACATCGTAAGTTATATAAAGTCAGGATGTAATATATTAAATAATCAAAAGACCCCACAGCGTATAGGCTATGGGGTCTTTTGATTGCTTCTGATAATATTCGTTGGTGCGCCCACCACGCAACGACTAAATTAGCATAATCCTTTATTATTAAGGGATAAGGTAGTTAAGTATTTATTTTTAACAACAAATTTAACAACTTCTTAAGGTCTATTGATTTGCCATCCGATTGAGATTGGCTTTTATATCATGAATGACCTGATTTGATAATTCTTTCTCAATGTTATGATCTTTAATAACAGTCAAAAAGTCCTCAGCAACTGATGCTACCTGATCAATAATAGCTTGTGCCTTGTTTTGCTTAATATCAGCTTGCTTCGCCAATTTTAGTAAGTGAGATCGGGTAGGGTATTGAGCTTCACCAGTTACATCCATTTGGTGATAACCATTCATACCTGAGTTATAAGCGAGATCATAGACGGGCGATAACGACCACCTGCCAGCCTTGTCCATCATAAAAGAGAAGTTTTTGCTATGATCGTCTTTATTATTAAAGATGACATTAAATACAGCATGTCTAAAACCCTCTTCTACAGCAACTTGCGATTGAGTCAACATACGCACGCAGCGCAAATACTGCAAATAATCTATTGAAGGAATGCGAAAGTCAATATCTAACAAACCCGCCAGTGTATGAGTATGAACGCGTTGATTGCCCATGCGGTCAAAACGCTCAACCCCAAAAGCAGCATGTTGTTCACCGATATCAAAATAATGATGCGCAGGCATGTTTAGGCCTGCTTGCTTAGCCATATCAGCATAAAGTGACTCTAATAGACAAACGCTTTTATGCTCAGATTGGGCAGGGAACTTAATCAGCCACGGCGTTGCGGATGGCTGTTCGCTTGTTAAGTCCGTAGCAATAAACTCGGTTGCTTCATCATATAGGACAAGTGCTTTTGGCCTTGCGCCTTGTGGTGAGCCACCAATGACGATGAGCTCAGCCAGTATGTCACTATCTTGTCCAGATAAAATCGATTGATTGGCAGCGGCTAGTTTAGATAAAGTAAAATCAGTGATATCTATATCAGCGCCTGACAGGTCTTGTTGTGGCTCAAAGCTAAGCGCACCCATTGCAGAATCACCAATATAAGCCAAACGATCCAAAACATTCACTTGTTGTGCAGAGCTGTCCATAAATTTGCGAAAAAACCTATCCATTAGTAGCATTCCCCAACCATCGGGTAAGCTGTCTGATAATAATCCGCATAAGTAATGGCTCGACGCATGAGTACCATAATACGGTGCTGCTCGTAATGGCATCTCAATGGGTGACAGCTCCAGTCCATCAGCCAGCCACGCTGCATCATAGCCAAAGGTAGGGCGTCGCCCATCCATTGTTAATTTACCGATAAGACGTTTGTCCCCGAATCCCTGGTAGTAAATATTGACAATTGATATCGGTTGATACACTGAATTGGTTACCTTATGTCAGCTTTTATTTGAGGCACGCAAGCGCGAATTTTTCTTAGCGATAACCTCTTCTATGTTGGTAGGTACTATATCAAACAATTCAGCAAAGTGATGGACCATACCAAGCCCCATAGCGAGCCTGATCACGTTATCTAATGTACCGCCTTGACCTGATTCAATGCGAGCTACAGTGCTGACGCCAATACCTGCCTTCTCTGCTAAGGCGGCTTGTGTTAAGTTTAATGCCAATCGCTGCGTTTTTAAGCGTTCACCTAAAATCTCGGCAATCTCACTTGGCGTATAAAAATCAAACCTTACATTCATAATTTAATCAATCATATAAGAGTGTTAAACCATTATTTTAGCACTTAGTCATTCAAATATGAATGCTTGTTTTTCTGAAATAAATAATTAGCAAAAAATATTTGTAATTAAACCCCGATATTAAAAAAGTCAGCTAAATAATTTTAAAGATAATAAATGTTTGGTAGGCTATAACATCAGCGGCTAGCGATGACTTTGCACTCAAGATTTTATCTCTTTATGCTGTTGAAAATATTCTATTGTTGATAATGTTGTACGCCAAAAATCTAAGACTGCGGCATCTGATAAAAGTATGACTATCAAAAAAATACTTGATTTCTTCAAGAGCGGCCATAGTGTTAGGGCAATATGTTTTCTTCAGCCTAGCCTAGCCTAGCCTAGCCTAGCCTAGCCTAGCCTAGCCTAGCCTAGCCTAGCCTAGCCTAGTATTGTAGCTAAGCGTATCACATCATCAAGCAGCATCACTTTAACAGCTCAGTTAGTGGCAAAGGCAACTGCTTTGATAACGCACACATAGAAAGCTTTTCGGGTGAGGAGTACTGCTCCTCAAGTAAGAATGAGCTTATGTATCATCAAGACTTTGAAATAAGAACTGGAGCCATCAACGATATTATTAAGTATGTTGAGCTTGATTATAATGAGGAGCGATTAGCAAAGCACTGCTTTGAAACGAGAATTAAAAAAGGTTTAAGCTATAGATCGCCAAGGCAGATGTGGTTTGGTTATTATCGTTAGGTTGCATGACTAAAGTGTCTCAAGTTTAATTATATGGATTTGAGGGCAGGGTTCACTACGGTTTCTTCAGCATAGCTCAAGCAGTGTGACAGAGCCCATCCCGAATTCTGTTTAACTACCAAAAAAATGCACTGTGAAGTACACTACAATTATTTATATAACTCTAACCATTACTACCAATAGTCTACAGACCAAGATCCAAGTCCTCACTAGGGTGCCGAACCAGTGAAAGCACTTTATTGGTTCGCAATAGGTATATTCAATAAAATTCAGACGAACAATATAGGCTCTAAAAACAGAATGCGTTCCTACGTCATTTAGTGTTTTTAACTTTTTTACGCCTACAGGTTCCGACTGTAAATCCTCGATTTTGGATTGTTATTAGTAAAGTAAAGACATAACTAATGGAGGCTAAAAGGGTATGTATCTAAACCATCAAGGCTTAGGTGGGTTTATTATTTTAGAGTAATGAGCATGTAACAGTTGTATTAATTCCTCATTGGTAGCAATGCGACCTTCCACAAAATCGTCAAAAAGGTACTGAGTGTCAGGGTTTGCAGGTATATTGTCTACTGCAAAGCTACCTGAAGTAAGTGCATTGCTATGCCGGCGCTTCGCAATTTCGGCTTCACTTACAAGGATAGGGCGATCATCAGACATTTTTCTTTCCATTTCATAAGTTGAGGCAGTTGTCGCAATTTTTGCGATAACTGCATTTTAGAAAATGGTGTAACTGTCGCAAAATTTGCCGATTAACTATTTCTTACTATTTTTTGGGCTCTCGATTTCTGCGTCATTTAGTGTGATAGCGTGCAAATGGTACTTAAACGTTAGATATATATGGAAAGCTTACAAGATTTTAGAAGTCATTGAACAGAATAAAATGTAGCCGTGATCAAATTCCTACCAAACTGAGATTTTCCCAAACTTTGCGTAAATATTGGTGCAGTAGGTAAAGGTCTTCGATGAATTCTACACGGTAAATATATGGCAGCAGTTACCAAATATACTAAAATCTAGAAGAGTAATACACGCTCTGAACCGTCCCGGGATTGTCGGAAACTTAAAGAATGAATATTAATATTTTTAGTTATTTCGTCCCCTGCATAAGAGAGCCCATCCCAGATTCTGTGTAACTGCCCTTTAGATTAAATGCTTACTGATACGATCATCAAACATAATCATAAAACGATTAAGAGCAGCCGTCCAGTTACGAATTGGCAACGACCACTTTTTGGATACCTGCTGGGTGGCTAAGTACACCACCTTGAATGCGGCTTGATCAGATGGGAACACCTTACGCTTATTCACCGCCGTCCGAATGAGACTATTCAGTGATTCTATAGCATTGGTGGTATAAATGGCTTTTCTAATGTTTTTAGGATACTCAAAGAACACCGTCAAGCTGCGTAACTAAAATCTCCCAAGTTTAACTGTACGGATTTGACGGCAGGGGTCATTTATTATAGCGACTAAAAAAAGCTATTCTCTAGACCTGATGAACGATAATTTATCTAACGAAAGTCTTTTAGCATTCCCCTGTTTTTAGTAGTTAGAGCTTTTAGTGGCATTCGGAACCAGATGGGTTCAGAGTCAATGCACAGCAGTATAGTATTGGAAAACTATCAATAAGGGAGGGAGTTGTATTTTTAGACCAAACCTTAACTTTAATCGACTCAACCACATAAGAGTACAGATAAAAAAAACACTCTTTAAGCTATGTTTTATATAGCTTAAAGAGTGTTTTTTTTATCCATAAAATACGTGACGGTGATACCGTTTAATCACGATAATTGTATTTTAGAGCGTCTGAAAACAAAGGGTTTCATACATGATACGTTGTAACATAAAAAAGTTAATATAATTCATCTAAAGGTGACTTAGAACATCCTCTACCATGTCAATGTATGTCAACCAAATATAGTAATACGACAGTTAGTCAGCTTTTTAACCGTTAAAGGTGAGGTGGGGCTGATTTTTTGTCGTATGCTGAGAAAATTTTTATACCATTTACATGGTGACATTTTCCACTATCTATCTATCTAAATTTATTTAGAGAGATAGATCAACGCCTTGTGGGTCTTTTTTAATCGTGTAAAGTGTGAATAGTGAAATTAATGAAACGATAGTAATATACAAACCAATCATCCATGATTGTTGATAAGTTGCCATAATCCATTGCGCAATCATCGGAGCGAATGCACCACCAATAATGGAACCTAATGCATAGCTGATGGATACCCCTGAAAAACGCACTTTTGCGGGGAACATTTCAGCAAATAGGGCTGATAATGGACCATAAGTAAAACCTAGGGGAATAGTCCAAACCACTAATGCTAGCATAAATAAGATGGGAGATTTGGTATCAATCAAAAACCACATTGGAATCGACCATAACGACAATAAGATATAGCCTAATTTAAAAATCTTTAGACGACCAATCTTATCACCTAACATGCCGCCCCAAAGGGTTGATACTAACCAAGAGAAAGCAGCCGCAACTACGATTAGCATGGTTAAAGTAGGACTAAGTCCTAAGGCTTTTTGACCGTAACCCACCATAAAAGCGATGAGAATATAACCACCTGCATTCACTCCCATAAAGATTAAAGCCGCTTTAAGAACTGTTGGCGTGTGATCTTTGAATAACAATGACAACGGTGCAGAGGCTTCAGCTTTACGGCGATGCATGGCTTCAAACACTGGTGATTCTTTAACCGAACGACGGATAAAGGTGCCCACGATGATTAATGCAATTGATAATATAAATGGAATGCGCCAACCCCATTCGAGGTAGGCTTCTTTACCCAAAATCAAATTTAAGAGTAGAAGGACACCAGTCGCTAAAATCATACCGATGGGCACGCCAATCTGTGGGTAAGCCCCAAATAGTGAGCGTTTATCAAGGGGTGCATGCTCGACAGATAACAATGCCGCACCGCCCCATTCACCACCTGCAGAAAAGCCTTGGACAATACGTAAAAATACCAAAGCCAAGGGTGCTAATACACCAATCTGCGCATAAGTCGGCAAGAAGCCTATTAAGGTCGTTGACGCACCCATCAAAATCAGGGTTGTTACCAATACCATCTTGCGACCGTATTTGTCGCCCAAACGACCACATACGATTGCGCCTAATGGGCGAAATAGAAATGAGATACCAACGGTAGCAAAAGCGATGATTTGGGCTAGCATAGGGTTAGATTTGCTGACTTCAGCGAAAAACAGGGGAGCAAATATGAGACTTGCGGCTTGTGCATAGATGAAAAAATCATACCATTCAATCGCAGTACCAACTAGGGTAGCAGTGAGTACTTTTTTATCCTGATGTATAGCAAGCGAGGCGTTTTCAGCCATCGTGGTGGTAGTTGTCATTAGTGACTCCTTGTCTATATATTGTCCTAGAAACGACTCGACAGCTTAGCTATCCTAGCTAAACATTACTTAATATCAATTAATGATACTTTTTATTTTTTAAAAATAAATTTGTGTATCACTTATTTTATAATTTAGCTATTTTACAACCTGGCGTCAATATGTTTTATCAATAAAGTTTACTTTAGTTGAAAAAAAGGAGTCATGACGACTCCTTTTTTGCAAATCGGTATAGCTATCAAGCCTTACGTTCAACTAAGGTCAAGATGTCGTAAGTTGCGACCAAGTCGTTGCGTTGGTTCTTAACTTTGATATCCCATACTACAACGCCATGAGCTTTTTCCGCTGGGTCGCGTTGTGCCTTTGGCGTCTTTTGTTTACAAGTTAATTCAACTTGAATGGTGTCACCAATCTTGACAGGCTCGACGAAGCGTAGGTTTTCCATACCGTAGTTAGCGATGACTGGACCAGGTGATGCGTCAACAAACAAGCCAGCGGCCGCTGATACGATAAAGTAACCATGGGCGACACGCTCGCCAAAGAACGAATCTGCCGCCGCAATTTTGTCCATATGAGCGTAAAAGTGGTCACCACTCAAGCAGCCAAAGTTGACGATATCTGCCTCAGTCACTGTACGACGTGCGGTCAATAGACGCTCACCAATACGAAGTTCATCGAATGATTTTTTGAATGGATGGACACGATCTTCGAACACTTGCGCACCAGCTGTCCAGCTGTGACCGACTTGGGTCATGGCATTGGGTGAGCCTTGGATGGCGGTACGTTGCATGTAGTGTTTAACAGCTCGCAGACCACCAAGTTCTTCGCCGCCACCGGCACGGCCTGGGCCGCCGTGTACAAGTAATGGGAGAGGTGAACCATGACCTGTACTTTCACGAGCACTTTCGCTATCTAGGATATGTACACGTCCATGCCAAGGGGCAATTTTTTTCAATAAGGCTTCGATGTTTTCGTCTGCATTGCGCACGATAGAGGCGACTAAGCTACCTTCACCACGTGCTACAAGTGCGCCAAGTTCATCTAGGTCGCTGTATGGCATTAGGGTGACAACTGGACCAAATGCTTCGATGCGATGGATGTTTTCGGCTTGGCTTGGGTTATTACAGACCAATACGGTTGGTGGGTAACAGGCTGATTTTTCTGCGTCGTCTACTTGTAAAATGAAGTCTTCACGTAAGTGACTACCGAATACCACTTCGGCTTCTTGGCTTAGTTGCTCGACTTTTTCGGCGACGTCAAGTTTTTGCTTCACGCTAGCTAATGTACCCATGGTCACTCCTTCACGGCTTGGGTCACCGACCACGACTTTTTGTAGTTTTTCAACTAGGCGCATTTGCGCTGTTTCTAGCAAGGCGGCAGGGACAAACGCGCGACGAATCGCAGTACATTTTTGACCGGCTTTGATAGTAATTTCGCGGAAAACTTCGCGTACAAACAAATCGATAGTTTCATCGTTGGCAGCTGGGCTTAAAATTGCACTGTTCACCGAATCGGCTTCCATGGTGAAGGGGATTGAATGGGCGTTCAAGTGTGGATGGGCTCTTAGTTTTTGCCCCGTTACTGCAGAACCTGTGAAGGTTATGGTGTCTTGGGGATTCAGGTGGTCAAACAAGTCATAGGTTTGACCACATATCAGCTGCAATGAACCCTCTGGCAATAGGCCACTTTCATGAATCGCGGCTACCACGGCATGAGTCAGCTCAGCGCCTTCAGTTGCTGGCTTGACGATACAAGGGACACCGGCTAATAGAGTCGGTGCGATTTTTTCTAACATGCCCCAGATGGGGAAGTTAAACGCATCAATATGAATGGCCACGCCCGTTTTCGGGCTCAAGATATGCTGAGCGCCGAACGTACCATTTTTTGATAGAGGAATCCAAGCATCTTCAACTAATGCGGTCTCATCGCTGAGCTCACGGCGCACGAGGCTCGAATATGCAAATAGGGTACCGATACCTCCTTCAACGTCGACCCAGGCATCTTTGCGTGTCGCACCAGTTGCTGTGGCTAAGGTATAAAATTCTTCTTTACGTTGAAGTAGATATTGTGCGACCAGTTTTAGTGCATTAGCACGTTGGTGGAATGTCCAGTTGGCAATCGCTGAGCCATATTCTTTGGCGTATTCAACCACTTTTTTGGTATCGATACCAGCGCTACTGACTTGATAAATTGGTTCACCGGTGATCGCATGATGCACGGTGCGAAAATCGCTTTGTGCAACGTAGGCTTTACCGAGGATGAGTGAGCTTAAAGTTTTAATGTCTGACATATGATAACTCCTTTTACGATACATTATAGATAAAAATAAAAACTTAACGTGTCATAATCTGTATTTAAATCGCTAAGAAGTCAAGCGTATTTAACATTATTAATATTTTTTAAAAATTTATTATTATAAATAGATATTAAAAACAATTACTTATAATAAAAATGGCTAAAAAATAAAACGATACATAAAAATAGGTATTGATTTTAAAGTAGTATCGCTTTAGATTGGATAACACTAACACTTGTTAAGGACGAGGGATCAAATGAACATGCAAGTAGAATTGTTTGACAACAAGATTGAAAAGGACGTTTCAATTGAGCCAAAGGATTGGATGCCAGATGCTTATCGTAAAACGCTCATTCGCCAGATTGGTCAGCATGCGCATTCAGAAGTGGTTGGTATGTTACCTGAGGGTAATTGGATTACGCGTGCACCAACACTCAAGCGTAAAGCCGTATTGTTGGCAAAAGTCCAAGATGAAGCAGGTCATGGATTATATCTATACAGTGCTGCTGAAACCTTAGGCGCAGATCGTGACGATATGATGGACAAACTCGTTGCCGGCCGCATGAAATACTCATCAATATTTAACTACCCAACTTTAACGTGGGCTGACATCGCTGCTATCGGCTGGTTGGTTGACGGCGCCGCCATCGTTAACCAAGTGGCGCTTTGCCGGACGTCATATGGTCCATATGCTCGCGCCATGGTTCGTATCTGTAAAGAAGAAAGTTTCCACCAACGTCAAGGCTTTGAAGCCATGATGGTATTGGCGAATGGTACACCCGAACAAAAAGCCATGGCACAAGATGCAGTCGATCGCTTCTGGTGGCCAGTGCTTATGATGTTTGGTCCAAGTGATGATAATTCACCCAACAGTGCTGTTAGCATGGATTGGAAAATCAAACTATTTAGTAACGATGAGTTGCGCCAAAAATTCGTGAATAACACCGTCTCACAGGTGTTACAACTTGGTCTAACCATTCCTGACAAAGATTTGACGTTTAACGAAGAAACGGGCAACTATGAATTCGGTGAAATCAACTGGGACGAACTCTTTGCCGTGATTGCTGGTAAAGGTCCGTGTAACCATGAGCGTATCGAAGCCCGACGTAAAGCTTGGGAAGAGGGTGAATGGGTTCGTGACTCTGCTGCTGTCTATGCACAGAAGCAACACGCCAATACTCAAAAAGTCGCTTAATATTTTTTAAAGGAAAATTAGCCATGGAAAGCAAAAACAACTGGTCACTTTACGAAGTGTTTATCCGTAGCAAACAAGGTTTAAGTCATCGTCATGTTGGTAGCTTGCGCGCGCCAGATGATGAAATTGCTCTGCAGAACGCACGTGATGTCTACACTCGTCGTAACGAAGGTGTGAGCATTTGGGTAGTGAAATCAGAGCTGATTACCTCATCGCAACCTGAGGATAAACCAGAGTTTTTTGAGCCATCACTCGACAAGGTATATCGTCATCCTACCTTCTATCAAATTCCAGACGGTATTGGACATATTTAAGGTAGGAGATAATCGATGAATAACCAAGCATTAACACAATTTTTACTTCATGTTGGTGATAGCCAATTGATCCTATCACACCGCTTGTCTGAGTGGTGTGGACATGCCCCTGAGCTTGAGCTTGATATTGCTTTGTCAAATATCGGTTTAGACTTATTGGGCCAATCACGTACGGTGCTGAGTCTGGCCGGACAAATCGAAGGCTTGGGCCGTGATGAAGATAATATAGCTTTTTTACGTACCGAACGTGAATATCGCAACCTATTGCTATGTGAACAGCCCAATGGAGATTTTGCCCAAACGATGGTGCGTCAATGGTTGATGGATAATTACCATGTATTGTTACTTGACGCGTTAAGCCAAAGCAGCCACGTAGATATTGCAGCCTTTGGTGTAAAGTCATTGAAAGAAGCAAAATATCACGTACGTTTCTCACATGCATGGATGGAACGCCTAAGTCTAGGCACCGATGAGGCACACCACAAAACGCAACAAGCGCTGAACAACCTATGGCGCTTTACTGCTGAATTGTTTGAACTCACCACTGACGAACAAGCCTTGGTTGATAGTGGTGTCTTACCGAAACTTGATCTTCTAAAAGCTGAATGGTTAGCGCAGATTGAAAGTGGATTGGCACGTTTGAACTTAACGTTGCCTGAGATTGGCGCATACCGCCGTGGTGCGAAACAAGGCGCTCATACCGAACACTTGGGTTATATTTTGGCAGAATTACAGTACATGCAACGTGCTTACCCAAATATGAATTGGTAAACATACAAGACAGGGAGTCAAAGTATGCGGTTAATTCCACAAGTCACAGATGCCTGCTGGCAAGCCCTTAATCAGGTTCATGATCCAGAAATACCTGTTTTGACCGTGCTTGACTTAGGCATGATTCGGGGCGTTGATATCAACGCAGATAACGAAATCGTGGTGCGTTTAACACCAACCTATAGCGGCTGCCCAGCAACTGATATGCTAAAAGATGATATTACCAACACGTTTACCGAACGTGGGCTGAGCCCTGTAAAGGTGGTGATTGACTTGTCTGAAGCTTGGACGACCGACTGGATGAGTGAGGCAGGTAAGCAAAAGCTGCAAGAATATGGCATTGCACCGCCGCAAGGCGATTCACACAGCTGTGGTACCCACGTGGCGCTAACCGATGGTGTGACCTGTCCGCATTGCCGCAGTCAAAAAACCCGACTGATTAGCGAATTTGGTTCAACTGCGTGCAAGGCGCTGTATAAGTGCCTCGACTGCCTTGAGCCGTTTGATTATTTTAAATGCATCTAAGATAGGGGTAGTCGCGAGCTCGCACGTGACAGTCAGCTCACTAACTAAGCAATATGAAAGAAGGATTTTCGCATGAGTCAATTTTTGCCACTAACTATCAAGTCTATCCAGCCACAAACTGAGCAAGCGATTTGCATTGCATTTGACCTTGCTTCGGAAGACGCGACAACCTTTAAGTACCAACCAGGTCAACATTTGACTATCCGTCACATGACAGACAATGGCGAAATCCGTCGTTGCTACTCAATCTGTAGTGATGTGCAAGAAGACATGAGCATCGCCATCAAGAAGATTGATCAAGGACAATTTTCTACTTGGGCAAACGAACACCTAAAAGTAGGCCATACTCTAGAAGTTATGCCACCCCAAGGATTTTTCTTTCAAAAAGCCGCTAAAGCTGGTGGTCAAAACTATCTAAGCTTTGCTGCTGGTAGTGGTATTACCCCGATTTTATCTATCGTCAAAACGGTGTTAAGCACCCAACCAGATGCCAATTTTACCTTGGTATACGGCAATCGGTCATGGAAACAAACCATGTTCTCTGAGCAAATCATGGACCTTAAAGACCGTTTTAAAACGCGCCTACAACTGGTCAATATTTTCTCACGTGAGATGAGTGACAGCGAGATCTTTAATGGTCGTATCGATGCGAACAAATTACAACAATTGTTTGACGCCCAACTTATCAGTGCTGATGTCGACCACTGCTTTGCCTGTGGCCCAGAAGAAATGATGGAAGCCATTGAGACCGTATTGCCAAACCTTGGTATCGATCGCAACAACATCCATACCGAGCGTTTCCATACGGGGACTGTCAACAAACCAACCGCCCAGCAAATCGAAAAACGTAGCGAAGAGAGCGTCAATATCATTTTGGACGGACGTGAACTGATCGTTGAAGTGTCAAAACAAGATGACAGCATCTTAGATGCGGCATTACGTGCGGGTGCTGACTTACCCTATGCCTGTAAAGGCGGTGTGTGTGCCACTTGCAAATGTAAGGTGATCGAAGGTGAGGTCGAAATGGCCGTTAACTATAGCCTTGAGCAAGAAGAGTTAGATAAGGGCTACGTACTCAGCTGCCAAGCATTACCTGTATCAGCCAACATACGATTGAGCTTTGACGCGTAATCGTAAGACGCTAGAAACATAGCTATTTATCGTTTTTATATTCAAAGTAGAGTTTAGCAAAAACTCCTTATTTCATTGTTTTTATTAGGATTCAGGGATGAATTACATTAAAACCTCCAGACCAAAAGAAGGCGTTGCACTAATTGAGCTGAATCGCCCAGAAAAACGTAACGCCTTAAATAACGCCACTTTGCAAGAAATCGTTGAACAGCTTCAAGCCTATGACGCTGACACCGATATAAAAGCGGTCGTCATTACTGGCAACACCCAATGCTTCGCTGCGGGTGCAGATCTTAATGAACTTATTCAACTCGATACCGTTAGCTTACAAACCGATATGCGCCCAACCTTATGGAAGCGAATCGATGAATTTAGCAAGCCACTATTAATCGCGGTCAATGGCTATGCACTCGGTGCCGGTTTTGAGCTGGTACTGCATGGTGACATCGTGGTTACGGGCGAAAACGCCCAATTTGGGCTGCCTGAAATTGGCTTGGGCATGCTACCAGGGGCTGGGGGGACACAGCGTCTCGCCCGCCTAGTGGGTCAACAGCTTGCCATGCGTTGGGCGATGACAGGTGAGAGGATTAGTGCGTTGAGCGCGCAACAACATGGAATTACCACCCAAATCTGCCCAACCGATTTGACCGTGCAATATACCCTTGATCTGGCGGCCAAAATCGCTAAACAAGCCCCTTTGGCCATTCGCGCCATCAAACAGTCACTTAAAACCATCCACGAAGTGAACTTGAGCCAAGGCCTTAAGCAAGAACGTCAGCTATTTGTTTGGCTTGCCGCCACCCAAGATCGCCAAGAAGGCATCCGTGCATTTTTAGAAAAACGTCAACCAATTTTTAGAGGTATGTAATGGACTATCAAACGATTCTCGTCGAAGAAAAAAATGCCGTCGGCTATCTTACCTTAAACCGCCCAAAACAGCTTAATAGCTTTAATGAAACCATGCACAAAGAAGTGGTCAGCGTGCTAAAAGCATGGTCAAAAGACAGTACTATTCGCGCTGTAGTGCTCTCTGCTGAAGGTCGCGGTTTTTGTGCAGGTCAAGATTTAGGCGATCGCGCAGTTGCCCCGAATGCTGATGCGCCAGATTTGGGCCTATCTATCGAGACTTACTACAATCCACTTATTAAGCTGATCACTGACATGCCAAAGCCTGTGATCTGTGCGGTGAATGGCGTAGCTGCCGGTGCCGGCGCGAACATCGCTTTAGCGTGTGACTTGGTACTGGCGGCCAAATCAGCCTCATTTATCCAAGCGTTTTGTCGTCTTGGGCTTGTACCTGATTCAGGCGGTACATGGTTCTTACCACGCGTTGTCGGACGCGCCCGCGCGATGGGCTTAGCCATGCTCGGCGATAAGCTATCTGCTGAACAAGCGATGGCGTGGGGCATGATTTGGCAAGTGGTCGAAGATGACGCGCTACGTAGCGAAGCCAGTAAATTGGCCGAACACTTGGCCAGCCAACCGACCTATGGCCTCAGCCTCATTAAAAAAGCCATCAATGCATCCGCGGACAACAGCTTAGAAGATCAGCTAATCTTAGAGCGGGACTTGCAGCGACTTGCTGGCCGCTCAGCCGACTATAAAGAAGGTGTCCAAGCTTTTATGCAAAAACGCACCCCAATTTACCAAGGACGTTAATCATGGAAACGAGGGATTTATCAAAAGCAACCATTGCCGTTATTGGGGCAGGCACGATGGGAATTGGCATTGCCCAGTTGGCCGCCATGCACGGTCACACGACCTATCTCTTTGATGTAGATGTTGCCAAAAGTAAAGCCGCCTTAGCGGGTATGGAAAGCCAACTTGCCAAACGGGTCCAAAAAGGTAAGATGTCCCAAGTGCTACTTGATAGCACCCTAGAGAATTTATCTATTATTACAGATATTAATGAGATGGCAGCGGTGCAGTTGATCGTTGAGGCGATTGTTGAGCGTCAAGACATTAAACAGCAGCTTTTTGTCCAATTGGCTGATATTTGTGCTAATGATACGATTTTTGCATCAAACACGTCGTCAATATCGATTACAGCGATTGCCTCAGCAGTACCAAACCCTGAGCGTGTGGTGGGTTTACACTTCTTTAATCCAGCCCCAGTGATGAAGCTTGTTGAGGTTGTTCGCGGTTTACGAACAGCGACTGAGATTACAGATGGCTTGTTTAACTTGATGAGTGCTTGGAAAAAGGTACCGGTAATCGTCAAGTCTACTCCAGGCTTTATCGTCAACCGTGTGGCGCGTCCATACTACGCCGAAGGCTTTCGCGCCCTGCAAGAAAACGCGACCACGCCTGCGCAGCTTGACTTTATCATGCGTGAATCAGGTCGTTTTGCTATGGGGCCATGCGAGTTGACAGACTTAATTGGTCAAGATGTCAATTTCTCGGTGACCCAAAGCGTCTACCAAGCTTTCTTCTATGAGCCACGTTACCGCCCATCGTTGGTACAGAAAGAATTGGTCGATGCAGGGTGCTTCGGCCGTAAATCTGGCCAAGGATTCTATGATTATAGCCAAACTCCAGCAACCCCTGCCTACACGTTGCCAACCGTTGAAGCAAACGATGCCGCGCTGCCTACAATTATCGTACGCGGTGATTGGCTTTATGCCAAAGGTTTGGTTGAACGCTTACAAGCCGCTGATAGCCTCACGGTGACTCTTGAAAATGCAGACCAGAACAGTATCGAAATTGGTGATGTCAGCATCCGTTTATCACTGGGTGAATCCGTGGTGATTGATCATGGTGATGCCAAAGTCATGCTGATGGACTGGCATGCGGACTGGTCACAAGCCTGCGCTGTTGCATTGACTGCCTCTATGGCCTGTAATGATGATGAACGTGAGCTGGTGACGCAAGCCTTTGCCCGTATTGACGTGCATGTTATTTGGACTGCCGACCATCCTGGTTTATATGTTTTACGTACCATTGCTATGCTTATTAACGAAGGCTGTGAAGCAGTGTTACATAATATCGCCTCTGAAGCAGATATCGACGCGGCCATGAAGTACGGCGTGAATTACCCCCAAGGTCCGTTTGAATGGGCACAAATGCTCGGCTACGACACCGTGCTTCACACGCTCAATAACTTACAGCGTATTTATGGTGAAGAACGTTATCGTGCCAGCCTGTATTTGGTAAAAAAAGCTATCACCTGTCACACGGTGAGCGCTTAAGCTTATTAATTTATTGTAAGGGGAAACTATGATGCAACAAGTATATATTTATGACGCCATTCGCACCCCAATCGGGCGCTATGCCGGTGGCTTAAGTAGTGTTCGTACGGATGATTTGGCAGCCTTACCTATTCAACATCTAAAAGCTCAAAACCCAAAATTGCCATGGGATAAGGTCGATGAGGTAGTCATTGGCTGTGCTAACCAAGCCGGCGAAGACAACCGTAATGTAGCGCGTATGGCAACTTTACTTGCAGGCTTGCCTGATAAGGTGCCTGCTATCACCGTTAACCGTCTCTGTGCCTCTGGTATGGACTCGATTGGCATCGCCTCACGTTTGGTAAAAACGGGTGAGGCCGAGTTTGTATTGGCTGGTGGTGTCGAGAGCATGAGCCGCGCACCCTATGTCCAATCAAAACCGACCAGTGCCTTTCACCGCGCACCAGAAATTTTTGACACCTCAATCGGTTGGCGTTTTATTAACCCATTAATGAAAGCAGCGTATGGTGTTGATAGCATGCCAGAAACTGCCGAAAACGTGGCTGAAAAATATCAGATCAGCCGCGAAGACCAAGATCTATTCGCGCTACGTAGCCAACAGAAAACTGCCGCTGCCCAACAGGCGGGTCTCTTTACCGAAGAGATCTTACCAGTTAAAGTCAAAACGAAAAAAGGCAGCGTGATTGTTGACCAAGATGAACACCCACGTGCAGATGCTAGCTTAGAAGCCCTTGCGAGTCTCAAAACCCCATTTCGCAAGGAGGGCGGCTCAGTGACTGCGGGTAACGCATCAGGCATCAATGACGGTGCTGCTTGTGTGCTAATGGGTAGCGAACGCTTTGGTCAAGCATATAATCTAACGCCGCAAGCGCGTATTGTTGGTATGGCGAGTGCTGGTGTCGAGCCACGCTATATGGGTATTGGCCCTGTGCCTGCAGTATTAAAAGTACTTGAGCAAACCGGACTAACATTAAGCCAGATGGATGTTATCGAGCTCAACGAAGCATTCGCCGCGCAATCCCTTGCCGTAATTCGCGAACTGGGTCTTACCAATAATGACGTACGTATCAATCCAAATGGTGGGGCCATTGCGCTAGGTCATCCTCTAGGAATGAGTGGTACACGTTTGGTCATCACCGCAATGAAAGAATTAAAACGTCGTAACGGTAGGTATGCGTTATGCACCATGTGTGTGGGTGTGGGTCAAGGCGTGGCAATGGTGATAGAAAACGTCTGATCACGGCTTTAACGGAGTTTTTTAATTGGAAATGTAGTCAGGATGACTACGAAAAGGAGTTTTACATGAATCATAACGTTATGGAACACATCGAAACCGCGTCAATAGACGAATTGCGTAGCGTACAGTTGAAACGTTTGAAAGAAACACTCAAACACGCCTACGAAAACAACCCTGTTTATAAGAAGAAATTTGACCAAGTCGGTGTCCACCCCGAAGACTGTCAATCGTTAGAAGATTTAGCCAAATTCCCATTCACAACCAAATCAGATTTGCGCGACAATTACCCGTTCGGTATGTTTAGCGTCCCACGTGAACAGATCGTCCGTGTTCATGCATCATCAGGTACTACTGGCCAACCTACCGTGGTCGGTTATACCAAGCAAGATATCGTGACTTGGTCGGATGTCGTCGCACGCTCACTGCGTGCGGCTGGCCTTACTAGCAAAGATACCATCCAAGTATCCTACGGTTATGGCCTATTCACTGGTGGTTTGGGTGCGCACTATGGTGTTGAACGATTAGGCGCAACGGTTATTCCAATGTCAGGTGGCCAAACTGATCGCCAAGCCCAGCTAATCCATGACTTTAAACCAACCGCATTAATGGTTACCCCTTCTTACTGCTTGAACATTATTGAAGCATTAGAGAAAAAATTTGGTACAGCTAAAGACTGTTCTATCAAAACCGGTATTTTCGGGGCGGAACCGTGGACGAATGCCATGCGCCAAGAAATCGAAGCACGCATGGGTATTGATGCGCTAGATATATACGGCCTGTCAGAAATCATGGGCCCAGGTGTCGCCATGGAATGCTTAGAATCTAAAGACGGTGCAACCATTTGGGAAGACCATTTTTACCCAGAAATCATCAACCCTGAGACCGGGGAGGTACTACCAGACGGCGAGCTTGGCGAACTAGTGTTTACCACCATTACTAAGGAGGGTATGCCCATCATTCGCTACCGTACCCGAGATTTGACCCGCTTATTACCAGGCTCTGTACGCACCATGCGTCGTATGGAAAAGATTGTTGGTCGTAGTGATGATATGATGATCATCCGCGGCGTTAATGTGTTTCCCTCGCAGATCGAAGAACAAATTTTACAAATATCAAAATTACTGCCAAACTACCAAATTCATATCATCAAGCACGGCCACTTAGACACCCTACGTATCCATGTTGAGTCACGTATTGATGCCAGTGATCTTGAAGTGATGCAATTGGCCAGAAAACTTGAACAAAAAATAAAAACCATGGTGGGTATCAGCGTTCAGATAGACGTCTTACCACAAGGTATGTTACCTCGTTCTGAGGGTAAGGCTCAACGTGTTGTTGACCTACGCAATGTCGCTGTGCCTGCTTAATGTAGTTAACCCCGCGCGATAGTCTCTTGGGTATTGTTGCGTGCTTTTTAAATAATGAATAAATGACATGAACGCTAAACTAAAACAATATATCGATGAGCTTATTTGTGAAGACGTCTTAAGTGGCACCTCGTTAATTATGTCAATCTTTGGTGATTGTATCTTTCAACGAGGAGGGGTCATTAGTTTAGCCAGTCTGATTCAACTCATGGATGTGTTCGGTTTCAACGAACGCTCCGTGCGTACTGCGGTGTTTCGCTTGGTGCAAAATGACTGGTTAAGCTCCGAAAAAATCGGACGTACCAGTTACTACCGCATTACAGAAGTCAGCCGTGAACGCTTTGCTGCCGCCCATGAAAAAATTTATGGTTTAAATCAGTGTGAGTGGGATCACAAATGGGACTTGGTGTTATTAAGTTCGGTTGAGCTTGGAAACAAAACCATCCTCAAAAAAGAATTGGAGTGGTTAGGGTTTGCCAATATTACCACCAATCTCATGGCCTATCCTAGCTGTGATGAACTGCAGCTGCAAAACTTACTATTCAAGCTCAATATGACTGAACAAGTGGTAGTGTTTCGTGCCGAAGCCTTGCACTTATGGCAAGAGTCATACCCAACACTCAAGCGTATGATTGAGGTGAACTGGCCCATCGAGCAGCTGCACCAACGCTATGATAAATTTATTAACGATTTTCGTAATGTTTTAAGCCTCATTGAAGATGGTGATCTTAATGAACTACAAGCGTTTCAAATTCGCATTCTACTGATTCACCAGTACCGACGTATCTTATTAAAAGATCCGAATTTACCTCTAGAATTATTGCCATCGGATTGGCTGGCACTGACCGCTCGTAATTTGACCAGTAATGTGTACCAAATGATTATTAGTTCGTCTGAAGAGTTTTTTCTTAACATTGCTCGCACTGCTGAGGGGACCATGCCGCCAGCACGGCCACAGTTTTATAAACGCTTCGGCGGGTTAAAGTTTGCTGAAGGAACTTAAGCGAATGATGGCTGTAAACTTTGTTTGATATTTTTTGATAAGGAAACGATGATGCCTTGCTATGCCATTGACGGTGTAATACCGGTTATTAGCCCAGATGCTTATGTTCATCCAACTGCCGTGATCATCGGCGATGTGGTGATTGAAGCAGGTGTATATATTGGTCCATTCGCTTCATTACGTGCTGATTTCGGTGGTATTCGTGTTAAAAAAAACGCCAATATCCAAGATAATTGCATTATACATGGCTTTCCCAACCATGTAGTAGTGGTTGAAGAGTATGGACATATTGGACATGCAGCCATTCTACACGGCTGCATTGTGAGAAAGAATGCACTAGTCGGAATGAATAGTGTCATTTTAGACTTAGCAGAAGTAGGTGAAAATAGCATTATTGGTGCTAATAGTACCGTCAAAGCGAAGATGATCATTCCGCCAAATGTCATGGCATTAGGCAGCCCTACAAAAGTGATAAGAAAACTTGAAGAAAAGGAATTGGCTTGGAAAGCTCATGGTACTCAGCAATATATAGATCTTACCAAACGTTGTTTGTACTCCTTAAAAGAAGTTGAGCCTTTAACCATGGATGCAGACGAGCGGTTAACACATAAGCAATTTAATGCCCAACATCATATCAAATCAGAGCTTTGATAATAAAGGCCATCAATATTTAGCGGCTATTTCAAAAAGTAAAATCTATATCCATCCACAATAACAAGGAAGTTATTCATGAGACACTCAAGCCATCACCAAAAAATAAACGCTACAATCAGTAAAAAATCTCATCACAATATCACATTCAAGTCTACTTTAACGGCGCTAGTCGCCAGCTTAGCTTTTATTTATGGCGGTCAGGCACTAGCACATGGTGGTGAGGTGCACATGGTTCCGATTGAGGAAGCAATGTCCACAGCGGGTGCAGAGGTCACCTATGACAGTTATGCTGATATGTATACCATTACCAAAAACTCTACACGAGTACAGATCAAACCCAGTAGCGCAACTGCCATGGTTAATGGAAAATCCTTAAAAATCACCAACCCACTGGTTATGAAAGATGGTCAAGCTTTGGTGCCTGATACCTTGGCCAATGAAATACTCCAATCCAATTTAGACCAAACCTTTAAAGTAGAGAGCATACCGCATCCACTCAATACTTTGAGCAGTGATGAAATTAAGCAAGCGACCGCTATTATTCGTAAAGCCAAACCGAAAGAAACCAACTTAAGGTTTGCCGATATTCGTCTAAAGCAACCTGACAAAGATGCCGTGTGGCGTAACGTAATTGATAAAAAACCTTATGTTGGCGATCGTGTAGTCACTTTTACAATTCTAAAGGGTAACACTGTCATTGAAGGTGAGGTGGATTTAAACACCAAGTCACTTACCAGCTGGAAAACGCTCGAAAATACATTTGGTATGGTATTAGTCGATGATTTTATGGCCATACAAGACATTATTCAAACTAGCCCAGAGTATAAAACCGCTTTGAAAAAACGGGGCGTTGATGACGTGACAAAAGTGGTTGGAACACCATTGACTGTCGGCTATTTTGGGGGAAAAGATGGACTTTTAGATCAGCAACAGAGGATTTTAAAAATTGTCTCTTACCTAGATGTTGGGGATGGCAACTATTGGGCACATCCGATCGAAAACTTAGTAGCCGTTGTCGATTTAGATAAGAACAAGATTATTAAAATCGAAGAAGGCGGTGTTATTCCGGTACCTATGACCCCGCGCCCAATTGATGGTCGCGATAAAAAGGTTGTGACCAATAAACCACTGAACATTATCGAACCAGAAGGGAAAAACTATACCATCACTGGTCGAAACATTGAGTGGAACAATTGGAAATTCCATATTGGTCTAGACAGTCGTACCGGTTTACAGCTCAGCACCGTGACCTTTAACGACAAAGGCGTAGACCGTAAAATCATGTATCAAGGCAACTTAGGCGGCATGGTAGTCCCTTATGGTGACCCCGATATGGGTTGGTACTTTAAGTCTTATTTAGACTCTGGCGAATATGGTATGGGCACCTTAACCTCCCCGCTAGAAAGAAACGTTGACGCACCAGAAAACGCGGTACTCCTTGATGCGGTGCTTGCAGATTATGAAGGCAATCCTTATACCATTCCGAATGCCATCGCCGTGTTTGAACGTTATGCAGGCCCTGAGTTTAAACACCAAGAAATGGGACAGAAAAATGTCAGTACTGAGCGTCGTGAGCTGGTCGTACGCTGGATCAGCACCATCGGCAACTATGACTATATTTTTGATTGGGTGCTTCAGCCAAACGGTACCATTGGTATCAATGCCGGCGCTACTGGTATCGAGGCGGTCAAAGGTGTTATTGCAAAAACCATGCATGATCCAAGTGCTAAAGAAGACACACGTTACGGCACACTGATAGACCATAACATCGTTGGCACCACGCATCAGCATATCTATAACTTCCGCTTGGATATGGATGTCGATGGCGAGACTAACAACATCAAACGTATAGAGCCAGTCGTCGTACCCAATGTGCGCAGTGGCCCGCGTACCAGTGCAATGGAGACTCGCGAGACGACAGTAGTGACAGAAACTAAGGCGCAAGAGAATTTTGACCCTACTACTGTGCGTTTAATCAGTAATGCCAGTAAAGAAAATCGTATGGGCAATCCAGTGTCTTATCAAATGATTCCATTTGCAGGTGCCACTCATCCCATTGCGAAAGGCGCTAACTTTGCAGACGATGAGTGGTTATTTAATCGTCTTAGCTTTATGGATAAACAAATTTGGGTCACAAAATACAAGACGAATGAGCTATATCCAGAGGGTACTTATCCCAATCGCTCTGATAAAGATACAGGGCTAGGCGCCTTTGTTGCAGATGACGAAAACATTCATAACAAAGATTTGGTGGTGTGGCTAACCACGGGCACTACGCATATAGCCCGGGCTGAAGAATGGCCTATTATGCCAACAGAGTGGGTGAATATTCTGCTGAAACCATGGAACTTCTTTGATGAAACCCCTTCATTAAATCTTAATCAAAGTAAAAATGAAAGCAAATAAATATTTTGGAATAGTAGGCTACTAGTACAGCAATACCATTGCTGTACTAGTACTAATTATTTATAAGCACAGATATCCCAAGTAAATAATTTGACTCTATAGCCTAATTTAAGTGTTTTCAGTCAATCCTATAAATAATATTTACGAAAATAAGAGTTAAAATAATGAAAAAATTTAATTTAATTATCGGCGGTAAAAGCGTTGCCACTACCGATTATTTTGATGTCATCAATCCTGCTGATAAATCTGTTATTGCCTGCTGCCCAAAGGCCAGTGTGGCTCAACTAGATGAAGCAGTCGCAGCAGCCAAAGCTGCGTTCCCTAGTTGGTCAGCACTCACCTATGCAGAGCGCCGTGACCACTTAATGCAGCTTGCTGATGCGGTTGAAGCTCGTGCTGATGTGCTTATGACAATGCTGACCAAAGAGCAAGGCAAACCCACAAAAGGTTTTGCCGATTTGGGTGCAGGCTTTGAATTGGGTGGTGCATTGGCTTGGATACGTGCGACTGCCAGCATGGCGTTAGAACCAGAAATCATTCAAGACAATGACTTGGCTCGGATAGAGTTACATCGTAAGCCACTGGGCGTTGTAGGCTCAATTACCCCATGGAATTATCCCTTACTCATCGGTATTTGGCACATCATTCCTGCTTTGCTCACTGGTAATACCGTCGTCATGAAACCGTCTGAGATGACCCCATTGACCGTACTATGTTTTGGTGAGATTGCTAAAGATATTTTGCCAGCAGGCGTATTGAATGTGGTAACTGGCAAAGGTGATATTGGTGCGGCGATGTCTGCACATGTGGATATTCAAAAGATTGTATTTACAGGCTCAACCCCAACGGGCAAGGCCATCATGAAAAGCGCTGCGGTGACTTTAAAACGTTTGACGCTTGAGTTAGGTGGCAATGACGCTGGTATTGTACTGGCGGATGCTGATATTGAAGCCATCGCGGGTAAGATTTTTGCAACCTCTTTTATCAATAATGGCCAAACGTGTGCCGCCCTAAAACGACTGTATGTGCATGAATCCGTGCACGATGAGTTGTGTGCAGCCTTGACCGCGATTGCCAAAAGCATGAAGACAGGTAATGGGCTTGATGAAGACACCGACTTTGGACCTCTACAAAATGAGGCACAATTAAATATTGTCAAAGCCCTTGCTCAAGATGCCAAAGAGCGCGGTGCAAACTTCTTATGCGGCGGGGAAGTGGTAGACGAGACCGGCTATTTTTATCCCATAACGCTAGTGAACCATATCAATGATGGTGCAAGATTGGTTGATGAAGAACAGTTTGGACCGATTCTACCGATTATTAAGTTTAGCGATGTCGAAGAGGCGATAGCCAGTGCCAACCGCTTATCTGTTGGACTTGGCGGTTCAGTCTGGTCGACAGACATCGAAAAAGCACAGAGTATCGGCTCACGTTTAGACTGTGGCACTGTGTGGATTAATAATCATGCCATGGTGCAACCTGATGCCCCATTTGGTGGTGTTAAAGACTCTGGGTTTGGTATTGAGTTTGGAGAAGCTGGTCTTAAAGAGTTTACTTCTATACAGACCATGCAAGTTTTTAAATCTTGATAGATAATTATTACATAGCAAGCATCTAGTGACCGCTAGTTAAATGCAAAAAATATGGCCGAAGTAGAACAGGTAGTGAGTACTTATCTTTAGAGATGCTAAAAGCCCCAGATTACATGGTTGTTAGTAGAAAAAATCAGTTATCTGAAGATGGTTAGTTATTTTAATTGAAATAGGCTCATCTAAAACAAAAGAATATAGTTGACAGTAAAAAGGAGTTTTCATGTCTACTAAAAATAAATCAAAAGGTATTTCACGTCGCAATTTTTTAGGATACACCGCAGTTGCTTCAGGTGTACTTATGTTATCTAAAGGTGCTATAGGTGCAAGTATTAATCCTATAGATAGCCATAGTAAGGAATTCGATTATGTGATTATTGGCGCAGGTTCAGCAGGCTGCGTACTTGCGAATCGTCTAACTGAAGACGGTAGTCAGGTACTTATTATTGAAGCAGGAGGTCCCGATAATAGTGAAATGATATCAACACCCATGCGTTTAATTGAGCTATGGGGTACCGAATATGATTGGGACTATAAAACTATACCGCAAAAAAATGCACACAATCGTATCTTAAATTGGCCACGTGGTAAAACAGTGGGTGGGTCATCTTCATTAAATGCCATGATTTATGTGCGAGGTAATGCATCTGATTATGATCATTGGGCAAATGAATTAGGTTGTGATGGGTGGTCTTATAATGATGTACTACCATATTTCAAAAAGTCAGAAAATTACTCACGTGGTCCAAGTGTCTATCATGGCGGTGACGGGCTACTTCATGTTACTGCAGATTTTACTCCTCATCCAGTCACGAAAGCGATAGTTGATGCTGCTGTAGAGTCTGGTATCTCTTTTAATGATGACAGCAATGGGGAGACACAAGAAGGGGTCAGTTATACTGATTTAAATACGAAAGATGGGAAGAGACACTCCACAGCAGTCGCTTTCTTACGGCCAGCTCTCAATCGTCCTAATTTATCATTAATAACTAACTCACGTGTCCATAAAGTAAATA
>NZ_JBEFNJ010000003.1:0-422173 GCF_051970285.1 Psychrobacter sp. ASPA161_6 | reverse complement strand
TGGGTGCGGTTTGGGAAATGCAGTATAGTATTATCTATAATATCGGTTTAAAGTAGATGAGTAAAATAATCAATAAAACCAAGCTAGAAATCAAACTAGGACAGAAACCGATGTTAATTATTAAACTGACTGATAGAAGAGAAACCCTAGATGATATTGAGAAAATATGTCTATATTTAACAACGCACAAAGAGTTGTTGCCTTTGATAACCACTGAAGAAGGTAAAGATATTTATTATATTTTAAAGCCAACATTTAAAGCTGATCACAACGAATCTGAAAAGAAAGCGCACTGGGAAAAAGTATTTAATGAATTTACGCTAACTGATAATAAAAGCGATGAAATGCGTTTTTATAGAGAGGAAAAAACAGACGCTCTATACTTTGGTACTAAGAAAGGATTTGAGACCCTAGAAAGTATCAATAATGATAAACCTGCTATTAAAAGTAGATTTAACAACTAAGGCGTATTTATTACTTACAAATAGGCACTGCTAATCGCTAAAACGGTTTCAGACAAGGCGTAAAACGATGGTAATGCTTGTCTTTAACTAGGTTTACAACACACTGCTTATATATAGTCCGTGAACTACTAAACCGCTATGGCGTTACCCTCCTTAGATGTACTACTTATACAATCTGCAGTCGGCTGCCTTGTCCCATTTTAGAGTTCTTTGACTATAGATCTGATAGGAAAGCGTTAAGCTAATAAAGGAAGGTTCATGTCAAATTGGTCACTGGTTCTAACATCATTTTTGCATATTACGATTGGTGGGGCTTTTTCACTTGGTTTTCTCTTTTATATCTGTGCAGAAAATAGTCCTGTTTTATCTAAATTTGAAAATACGGTTTTGTTTACTTTACTTATCGCATATACATCATCTTTATTAGTGAGTACTGGACTGGCCATTTACTATTATGTGGCACTTAATAGCGAGTCATACTATTTATGCTTTTCGCTATCATGGGGCTTACTCATATTGCTGTTAGGTTATTGGACATATATTTCAGCGAGATTTAGCTAATAAGCTGTTTAAAAAGGTTTGGTGATCAGTGGTCTTTTTGCTATAAATAAAGGGGTTACAGAGTATCGTTTAATGTGGATACGGTAATTGTTATATTTTCAGTCTAAATGGCTTCATTGTTAAAGCAATATAGGCTAACTAAAGTAAACTACGTTTCTATATTTATATTGTTGGCCTTTAATATTAATGCTAAATTTAGAAGATAAAATTATTTTTTAAATAATAACTTGAGGAGTGAATTTGAAACCTAAGATATTTGTTGCATCATCTGTTGAAGGATTAGATATAGCCTATCCTATGCAAGTTAATTTGCAGCATGATGCTGATCTTACTGTTTGGAGTCAAGGTGTCTTCTCCTTATCAGTCACTCCATTAGACTCAATCACTGAAGCCTTAAAATCATCAGATTTTGGTATTTTTGTTTTTAGTCCTGATGATGAAACTGTTATGCGTGGTAATGTCAGCAGTACAGTAAGAGATAATGTGCTATTCGAATTAGGCCTATTTATTGGTAAGTTGGGTAAAAGGCGTTGTTTTATAGTAATGCCTGATAATGTAAATCTTCATATTCCAACAGACTTAGTTGGGGTTACACCAGCGACATATTCAGGAATTAGAGGTAAATCTGAGATAGCAGCTTCTTTAGGGCTTGCTTGCCACGAAATAAGGAGAGCTATAAGGTTGCAAGGTTTAAGTAATAAAGATATAGATGTCCAAAAAATTCCTGCGAATGATCATGATAATTACGATGATAATGATAAAATCGCTCTTTTAGAGTCATGGTTGATAAATGAGGCCGAAGAAAATAAAGCAATTAAATATATAGATATTGATAACCATCTTAAAATTGAACTAGGTTCGACTAAAAAATTACTTCCTACTATCTCTGAACGTAATCCCTTTTTCAAAATTAATATTGCTGGCAGTAATATATTCAAATTTAATAATGATTTCGATTCTGTCTATTAGTTGATTTACAAAAAATAAACCAGAAGGATTTACTTTGTTATTTTAGCTTAAAATTTCTTTTCTTAGCGAAAATCAGCATTTTTGGAGATGTCAGTGGCAAGTAATATTAAGCAAAATAAAAATGACGTTGATGGATGGTTCACTGCTGTAGTTACTAATGGAATTATTTTTCTTGAATCTTCAGTTAGTAATTTGTCAAAGTCTCCTAAAAGCTCACTGATCGATCTATACACTGCAATAGAGCTGTTTTTTAAAGCTCGACTAATGAAAGAGCATTGGTCACTCATTATTTCAAAGCCAGAATCAGCAGTTAAGCAAAAATTTGAAAGTGGTGACTTCCGTTCTGTTTATCTAGAGCAAGCATATATTCGTTTGAAAAATATCTGTGGAGAAAACATTGAAAAAGAAGCTATGGATAATTTTAAAGCTTTGGGTGAGCATCGAAATCAAATTGTTCATTTTGCTCATACAGGGTTTTCAGGTAAAGAGACAGAAGTAGTTATCGAGCATTGGGTCTCATGGTTTCATTTGCATAAACTATTAACTAATAATTGGGCTGATATTTTTTCTAGCCATCTAGGCTTAATAGATGAAATAGATGTAAAAGTTAAATTGAACCATAATTTTCTTAAAGCCAAGTTTGATTTGATTCAAGATGAAATTGAAATAGAGAAGAAAAGAGGGAGTCGTATCGTCTCTTGCACATCATGTGGATTAGAGTCAGCTAAAGTTCGTAAATCACATGGCTGGGGTGAAGATATCGAGTGCTTAGTCTGTGATGTGAAAGATTTAAAGTTGAAAGCAATCGAAACTTCAATACCATGTTTAAACTGCAATAAAGAAGTTAAGTACTTTATGGTTAAGGATCATAAATGCACTGAGTGTCAGATAGAGTTAGCTTCTGAATATGCTCTGGAGAAATATACTGAAATATATCAAGAGCAAGATCCTGAAGTCCGTTATGGTGATGGGGCTGATCCATTGGCTTATTGTCACAAATGTCATATCGAAAAACAAACAGTATTAAACTTAGAAGGTATGTGGGTTTGTGTTGAATGCGAAGATCGTGGTTGGGCTGCTTTAGATTGTGAAAATTGTGATAGTTTCGTTACAGGATATGTGGAAGCTATTAGATATTTTGCTTGTCATCGCTGCGAAGACGAAGTTAGAAAAAATTATGTAGATAAATGGGGAAATATATAGCTGAAATTACAAGTTAGATATCATAATACTTTTAAGTTGAATCAATACCACAAATTAAGTCCCACTATAGGTTTAGATAACTATTCTAAGTGATTAGATCTTATATATAAAGGCCTTCCTCGCACATTACAGAGCTTAATATTCCATATTGTAACTAATGGAGCATAAGTTATTATTGTCTAACAGCGTTATACTATTTAAAAAGAAGTAATCTAGAAAAAACAACTACCAAAGAGAACCCTATGCCAACCTCAAAAGTAACCTACCAAGGCAATTTACGCACCCAAGCCATTCATCTACAGTCAAACAATCAAATCATTACCGATGCCCCTATAGATAATCATGGCAAAGGTGAAGCGTTTTCACCGACTGATTTATTGGCGACGAGTTTAGCCAGTTGTATGTTGACTATTATCGGCATCAAAGCCCGTGATATGGACATTGATATTGCAGGTACTACTGCTGAAGTAACCAAAGTGATGGCTGCTGACCCAAGACGCGTGAGTGAAATACATATCATTGTAATATTCAACCTTGAACTTGATGATAGAACGCAAACGATATTTTATAACACTGCCCTGACTTGTCCGGTAGCTAAGAGTATTCATCCTGATATTACTCAGAATGTCATTTTTAGATGTGCAAAACCGCTTTGATAAGGTGATTACTATGGCTGCTAAAACGCTACTTATCGTCGCTCACGCGCCATCGCCCAATACTCAGAAATTGGCGCAGGCAGCTTTCGACGGTGCCAATCATCCTGATATAGATATCAACGTCATTTTGAAGTCACCGCAAGATACACAGCCTGAAGACGTGTTGGCAGCTGACGCGCTACTACTAGGTACGACTGAAAATTTGGCGTATATGGCAGGGCTGACCAAAGACTTTTTTGATCGTTGCTATTATCCAGTGCTAGAAGAAAAGCAAGGTATGCCCTTTGCATTGTATATACGAGCAGGCCATGATGGTACGGGTACTAAGCTTGCGATGAAAACGATTACGACGGGACTGCGTTGGTCATGGATTCAAGAGGCGCTGATACTACAAGGTGATTGGCAAGATAGCTTTGTTGAGCAAGTAGAAGAGCTTGCTATGACGCTAGCAGCTGGGGTAGAGGCGGGTATTTACTAATAGTGAGATACGATGACTGAGTTAATATTTGATAATACTCATTAATCTATCGAAATCAATGCTAAGAAAATAATAGACGGTCTGGAGAGAGTAGTGATGCATGACGCTAATCTAAATAGTGACAATCTAAATAATAAAGTGGATATTTCTGCATTGCCGTTTTCTCAAGCGTGTGAGAATAATAAAAAGCCTATCCTTGAAGTACTAGAAAGTGAGCTACAAGGCTTTAATCATGTACTAGAGATTGGCTCTGGAACGGGTCAGCATAGCGTGTATTTTGCATCAAACTTACCTCATCTCAAATGGCAAACTAGTGATGTGGTTAGTAATCATCGTCATATAATAGCTTGGCATCATGCTTATCCTGCGCCCAATTTATATCTGCCACTGGTGTTTGATCTGGTGCATGATTCAGTACCTGTTAGTAGTCATTTAGATAATAGTGATATAGCCAAACCTTATGATGTGATATTTACGGCAAATACTTTGCATATTATTAGTTGGGCTTTGGTTGAACGGTTATTTGCATTGGCTGGTGATGCGTTACCTACTGATGGCAAACTGATTGTATATGGCCCATTTAACGAAAATGGTAAATATACCAGTGAAGGTAATCAGCGATTTGATGCGATGTTGAGAGCAGGCAATCTTGATAGTGGCATTCGTGGCAAAGAAGACGTTGTTAGTCTAGCAAACGCCTATCATCTACAACTTCTAAAAACGTATGCGATGCCTGCCAATAATCAGTTATTGGTATTTCAAAAAAATTGAATAGCTAAGGTTGCATAAAAAAAGACACCTCAATGGATCGTTATCAGATCTTGATTGAGGTGTCTTTTTTTGTCTACTTATTTGGTTACTGATATTTTTTATGCTGCTAGATTACTTGTATTCTTCTGCTAAAAAATCCAAGTAACGTTTCCAAGAGCGCTGATCGGCACGTGCATCATATCTATCGCTGCCAAATACGCTAAAGGCATGTGGTGCGCCGCTATAGGTGACCATCTCATGCGGTATCTTGGCTGCTTCTAATGTCTTACCCAAAGTCGCAAAGCTCTCTAGCGAGACAGATTGGTCAGCTGAGCCGTGGAATACTAGGATTTCTCCCGTAGTTTTGTCATAGCTTTGACCGGTTGGAATATCAAAGGTACCGTGGAAGGGGACAAATGCTTTTTGCTCAAAGCCTGAACGTGCTAGCTCTAACGCGACCGTACCGCCGAAACAATAACCCATAGTCGTGCCTTTGCGCACATCATTGCCTTGTAGTTGTCCTGCCGTTAGTGCCCCTGCCAATATGCGACGCATTTTATTACGGTCATCATATAGCTCCCCAGTTAGGCGTTTGTTTTCTTCGATAGAAGTAGGACGAATGCCTTGTCCAAACATATCGGCTGCCAATACGTTGTAGCCTTCAGCCGCTAACATATCAGCACGTTTGCGTTCATAGTCAGTTAGACCATCCCAATCATGAATCAATAAGATAAAAGGTGCGTTTGGTTTATCCGCCTTGGCGTAATAGCCTTCGTATGCTTTGTCATCGACCGTATAGGTAACGTTTTTGGTCGTGATAGCAGCAGCTGTTTGACTGAACGTTAATGCCATTAGACCCATTGACGCGCCTACTAGCAACGAGTGATAAGGTTTTTTAGTCGGGGAGCTTAGAGTTGGTAGCATAATGGATTGCCTTATAGTTATATAAAAAGTAGTCGCATCGTCAAACTCATATAAATCCGCTACATCGTCATCCTCGCTAACCATACTAATGTATAACTTGCGCTCGGTTTTCTTGTATCGAAATTATTTGAATTCAACGGTATAAAAAAGATAAATATAAGGCTAAAACCATGCCAATTTATTTATCGATAGTCTCTAGTACTTCATAAAAGCATACCTTAAAGAATAACTACATTACAAGATTCTATTGTTAACGTTGATGCTCTTTTAACGCCTTCTAAAATGCTGGTTCATAGCGACTGTAAACCTTAACCAAACATCAACAAGGTTTACTATATACGCAACTATATTTGACTTAATTTTTGGGTAGTATAAGTCCTAAGCCTATTATTCCTTTATGAATTTTAGTGCTTTATAAATTTAGCGCTAGGCAATGCTGAAGACACAGACAAATAATTGACAGATGAAGTCATCATTATCTCAAAGGATATCAAACCTGTGTAGGCACTCTTTTAGTGATTTAGAAGAGCACTCTCAATCTATTAGCTAGGACTTTTTATGAATAATAATATCGATCATACTGACCCCGCCAAAGACATGAATACTGAACGTGGCAATGGTGGTGAAACCCATCAACGCGCAGGCGATGACACCAAAGTATTGACCACGCAACAAGGTGTGGCTATCGCTGACAACCAAAACTCTCTAAAAGCAGGCTCACGTGGGCCGACGCTGTTAGAGGATTTTGTGCTACGTGAAAAAATCAATCATTTTGACCACGAGCGCATCCCTGAGCGCATCGTCCATGCTCGTGGTAGTGCAGCACATGGTTATTTTGAGCTGACAGAGTCACTAGAAGAATATACAACTGCCAAAGTGTTGACCGAAACGGGCAAGCAAACGCCATTGTTTACGCGTTTCTCAACGGTAGCAGGTAACAAAGGCTCAAAAGACACGCCACGTGATGTTCGTGGTTTTGCTGTCAAAATGTATACAGAAGAAGGTAACTGGGATATCGTTGGTAATAACATGCCAATCTTCTTTATTCAAGACGCGATGAAGTTTCCAGATTTGATTCACGCTGTAAAACCAGAACCAGATCGTGGCTTCCCGCAAGCGGCGTCTGCTCATGATACGTTTTGGGATTTTGTCTCACTAAGTCCTGAAACCATGCACAACCTAATCTGGCTGATGAGTGACCGTGGTCTGCCACGTAGCCTACGCATGATGGAAGGTTTTGGTATTCATAGCTATCGCTTGATTAATAAAGATGGCAAAAGTACCTTTGTACGTTTCCATTGGAAACCAGTACTGGGCGTACAGTCGACCACATGGGATGAAGCCGTGAAAATCTCAGGCGCTGATCCTGATTATCATCGCCGCGACTTGTTTGAGTCAATCAACAATGGTGACTATCCTGAGTGGGAGTTTGGCGTACAGTTATTTACCGAAGAAGAAGCCAATGCGTTCCCGTTTGACCATCTCGACGCGACCAAACTGATTCCAGAAGAGTTGGTGCCAGTAAAAGTCGTCGGTAAAATGGTGCTGAATCGCTATCCAGATAATTTCTTTGCAGAAACTGAGCAAGTAGCGTTCTGCCCATCGCATTTGCCACCTGGTGTTGATTTTAGTAATGACCCATTATTGCAAGGTCGTCTGTTCAGTTATTTAGACACTCAGCTATCACGTTTAGGATCACCAAACTTTGCACAGATTCCTATTAATGCACCAAAATGTCCGTTTGCTAACAATCAGCAAGATGGTCATATGCAGATGCAAGTGCCTAAGACGCGTGTACTCTATGAGCCACAAAGCCTAGATCCAACTCGTCCGCGTGAAAGCGCTAAACGTGGCTTTAATTCGTTCCATGAGCAGTTAGATGATGGTGTAAAAGGTCGCGTACGTGATGAGAGCTTCGCTGATCATTACAGCCAGCCACGTATGTTCTACCGTAGTCAGACGGCTATTGAGCAAGCGCATATTGCTTCTGCTTATGCGTTTGAGCTGGGCAAAGTAGATACGGCGCATGTACGCACTCGTATGCTGAGTCATTTGATTCATATCGATGAAGATTTGGCCAATCGTGTAGCAACGGCGCTGGGTATGGAATTGCCAGAGCCTGCTGATGCCGCTGCACCTGTACAGGATATGGGAACGTCTAAAGCGGTACAAACGATTGGTCTAACGCCTGATACGCTAAAAGGTCGTATGATCGGTATTTTAGTTGCAGAAGGTTCTAACAGCAGTGAAGTCAAAAAATTCGAAGATGCTGCTAAAGCGCAGGGTGCTAGCGTCAAAATCGTAGCGCCTAATAAAGAAGTCTTATTGGATGATGGTACACGCATACAAGCTGACGAGCGCCTCGCTGGTGGTCCGTCAGTGATGTTTGATGCCGTGGTTAGTATCATTATGCCAGAGCAGGCTAAGAAGCTAGCAAAAGACAGTGCAGCGCTAGATTGGTTCAATGATGCTTATGCTCATTGCAAAGCCATTGCTTATTGCGGTGCGACCGATGAATTTATCTTAAGCAAGCTGCCGATTGAGAAAGATGAATTTGTGACGCCATTGGCTGAATTAGATACCTTTATTACCAATGCCAAGTCTCGTCTATGGGAACGTGAGCCAAAGGTTCGTGACCTTGCATAATCAATAGGTAGGTAATCTAGACTACGATTTCTCTTAAATACCAAATGTTTCCTTAAACCCAGCCTAAGCGCTGGGTTTTTGCTTTTTGATAATAAAGTGAGAGTGACCATGGATAAAACTATGCATGCAGTTGTTAATCGTTATTAACTGCATTGTCTCTGTATACTGCATTGCTTTTGTATATAGTCACGAGCGTTCACTCAAAGTCGTTTTTTTTGGACTGACGGACGTTATACTAAAGATTGTCTATAAAATTGAATAAAAGCCTCACAATAGTAACGATGAATGAGGTAGGGAATACCAATGAGTTTATGTGAAATCGTACGTTTAGAAGGCTATATCCAGAGTACCTACCTTGCGGTATATCCGGATAAAATCATGCTGCTAGATGGTGGCTGCCGTACTGATGTGACGATGGTGCTTGATTATATTAAAACGACGCTAAAGCGACCGATCACTGATCTAAAAGTAGTGGTGGTCACACACATGCACCCTGATCATGCAGGCGGGGCAAATAAATTTCGACAAGAGACCGGCTGTCTGATTGTCTCAGCGGACAAGAAAGATCAGTGGTATAGCGGTATTGGCGGGCGAGCGATGCACTTCGTAGATATAAACCTAGGATATTATGTGGCCAGACGTCAAGGTCGACCATTTAAAAACCTGTATTATTCTGCAAGCTTGAAACCAGATATTACGGTAAAAGATGGTGAGCTTGTGCCAAAGTTTGATGAATGGCAAGTTTTAGAAACGCCGGGACATACGGATCGTGATTTGTCTTTATTTCACCTGCCTAGCCGCCAAGTATACACAGCTGATTTGATCATCAAGCTACGCCATAAATTCGTTGCACCCTTTCCTGTCTATGACCCTAAAACATACATCCAGTCTTTACACAAGATAAGAGATTTGAAACCCTCAATGGTGATGATGGCGCATGGCCGAGAGCTGGCTATGGACACAGCAGATTTTGATCATTTTATTACCCAAGCGCCTAAGCATCCACGTACGATTAAGGATACGATCAAGCATAAATTGCTATGGAGAAAAGGAGGTAGCTTTAGACTCTTTAAGCGTAGGCGTGATTGATATAGTCAGAGCACTTTTAAACCGCTACGGTGTTATCCGTCCTAGATGTACTCAGTGTACTATCTGCGGTCGGTTGCCTTGTAGCGATTCTAAAATTCCTTGACTATAGCTATCAACGCTCATAAAAAGACAGTCGAAAAAAAGCCCAGTCACAAAATGACTGGGCTTTCTAAATATGGTGGGCTGTCCGCGACTCGAACGCGGGACCAATTGATTAAAAGTCAACTGCTCTACCAACTGAGCTAACAACCCTGAAGAGTGTATAAAAAGCATTTGCTTTTTAACTCTGCAAAAGAAAATCCTATGTAACGAACTTTCTAAAAACTAAACGATGTCTTTTAAACTTATCTTTATTGGTCTACTACCGGATAGGGCAGAACGATTAATAAAGATCAAACTAAATATGGTGGGCTGTCCGCGACTCGAACGCGGGACCAATTGATTAAAAGTCAACTGCTCTACCAACTGAGCTAACAACCCTAACGTTTAAAGTGTTTGTATCCCTAAACGTGAGAGCACATTATATATATTATTAAGACAATTACAACCCCGTATTAGGAAAAAAGTGTAAATCTCTCGTAAAACTGCATATTTCTTTGATTTTTTATCATCATTTCGATATTTCGTACTGAATACTTGGCCGAAATGCTTAGGTGTCTAGGTATTAATCCCGAGACAGTGCCTCTACAGGATCCAATTTGGCTGCATTGCGCGCGGGCAAGAAACCGAAAATAACACCAATCAGCGTCGAGCAGACAAAGGCGGCAATGATAGAGGTCGGTGAGTAAATGACTTTAAAGTTATCACCGCCAACACGATTGATCAGCTCACCAATAGCAAATGCTAAGCCAATGCCTAGCAAACCACCTAAAATACAAACCAAGATAGCTTCAATCAAAAACTGCTGCATGATGTCGTTTTGACGTGCCCCTACAGCCATACGTACACCAATCTCATTGGTGCGCTCGGTGACAGACACCAGCATGATGTTCATGACCCCAATACCGCCAACTATCAGTGAAATGACAGCAACAGATGATATCAATAGCGTTAAAGCGCCAGTTGTCGATTCGATTGTTTGACGAATAGAGTCTGAGTTGCGAATCTGAAAATCCTCTTCGCCATGACGATTTTGTATCAAGTCGGAGATAGCAGACTCGGCCACACTTGAAGAGATATCGTCACTTATCAAGGCTACAAATTGATCAATATTCGTACTGCCTCTAATCCGTGACATAACGGTGGTATAGGGCATGTATATGGTTGGTGTGGTCAAATCTTTACCAAAACCGCTATCATTTTCTTCCAGCACACCAATGACTCTACCAGGTACGCTACCGATGAGTATTACCTTACCAATAGGATTATCAAGGTCTGAGAAGAAGGCTTGCTTGGCATTGCTATCAATAATGACATCTTGGCTGCGTAAGTTGATGCTTTGTTCGTCAAACCCTTGACCCAATGCCAATGTCTCACCAGTGACCTCTAAGTAGTCTTGACCGACTCCATTGACGGTAGACTCTTCTTGTACGCTGCGATAACGAACGCTAGAGTTGGCGTTCACCTGAGGGCTAACGCTGATAATATAAGGCTGATTGCCCACCGCTTGTGCGTCTTCAGGCGTCAGATTGTCATCGTTGTAACGGCGTCTAGGGTCGCCTCTAGGATAGCCGTCGCTGACGGTAATGGTGTTGGTACCTAGTGAGCTGATATTAGCCAAAATCTGCTGCTGAGAGCCTTGACCTAAGCCTACAATAGACACGACAGCGGCAATACCAATAATGATACCTAACATGGTCAACAAGGTACGCATTTTATGCGCGCGCATGGCAAGCAAAGACATTTTAAACGCTTCAAGTAGCCGATCAACGAAGCTACCAAATGCGCTTTTACGATGCCCACCGAGGATAGAGGCAGGCTTTTTGTCTGTGTGCTTGTAGTGCTCCGTTTGATAGTCAGCAATGATATAGCCGTCTTTTAACTCAACAATACGTTCAGCTTGCGCCGCCAAGTTGGGATCATGAGTCACCATAATAATGGTATGACCTTGTGCTTTGAGGTCATGCAAGATCTTCATGACATCTTCACCAGACTTGCTATCAAGCGCGCCAGTCGGCTCATCTGCTAAGATGACATCACCACCATTCATGAGCGCACGAGCAACTGAGACTCTTTGCTGTTGTCCGCCTGACAGCTGGTTTGGCCGACTATTGACCTTATCTCCAAGTCCTAAATCAGTTAATAGCTTTTCGGCACGGTCAATTCGAGTTTCTGTATCCATGCCAGCATATACGGCAGGAACTGCTACATTGTCTTTGGCACTAATGTCACCAAGCAGATGATAACGCTGAAAAATAAAACCAAAGTGTTCACGGCGTAGTTCAGCGAGCTCGTCAGCATCAAGCTTGCGTGCTGACTTACCATATATTTTATAGTCGCCAGCCGTCGCCTGATCGAGACAGCCCAAGATATTCATCAAAGTCGACTTGCCAGAGCCAGACTGCCCAATGATTGCCACCATTTCGCCTTGATTGATAGTCAAATCGATATCATGCAACACCCGAATCGTTTGCTCACCAGCAGCAAACTCGCGAATAATGCCAGATAGTTGCATGATGGGCTGGCCAGATGCCGATGAAGTACTATTCTCTGGATTTGCTGTAGTGGCAGAGCTATCGGCAGGCATGTATTGCTCTAAGTCTTGAGCCGTATCATCTTTAGGCAACGGTTTAGAAGCTGGAGGTATAGTCATAGCAGTGTCTTCAATCAAGTGTGGTGAGCGTCGTTATGAAAGGGCTGCCGCGCTCAAGCCCTCAATCGTCATATATAAAGAAAAAGTTACATTCTTGGTGGACCACCAGATTTACGATTGCTTCCTGAGTTCTCACCACTGTCTTCACTGATGATGACTTCTTCACCTTCTTTTAGACCACTTAATATTTGTGCGCTTACTCGGTTGTCGATACCGACTGTTACGGCTCGTTCTTCTACGCTGCCGTCATCTTTTAGCACGCGTACAAACTTGTTTGCTTTGACTTGTCCAGCCGTTTTGTTTTTAGCAGTGCTTTCTTGTATGACAGCTGATGGTACCAATAAAGCATTTTTGGCTTGGTCGATAACAATATAGATCTGAGCAGTCATATCTATGCGAAAACGCCGATCAGTATTAGGCACTTCGATGTAGCCGACATAGTAGATAGCAGCATCTGTTGAGCTGGTGTCACTAATCGTTTCGGGCGCAGGTTCAATGGCTTTTAATATGGCATCAAATTTTTGATCAGGATTGCCGATGACATTGAAATAAACCGGCATGTTTGCTTTGACATTAATGACATCAGCTTCAGAGATTTGGGCGTTGATTCTGACGGTAGACAAATCTGCCAAGGTCACAATAGTCGGTGCTGTTTGATTGGCATTGACAGTCGTGCCTTGCTCAGTGGTTACCGATACGACCGTACCTGATATTGGCGCGCGAATCGTCGTATAGCTAAGATCTTCTTTAGCCGTACTAACATTGGTCTGAGATTTTCGTAACGCGGCTCGTTGACTATTGACGTTGGCTGCGGCAGTGGCAATGGCCGCTCTCGCCGTATCGATAGCTGCTCGAGCATTCGCAACAGCAGCATTCGCGGTTTCCACGTTTGTCGCCTGAGTATCATATTCTTGCTGTGATATAGCATCAATAGCAACAAGACCCTGCAAACGTGAAAAATCTGATTGCGCTTGTCTCAATTCTGATTGACGACTGGTAAGATCAGCTTGTGCGCTTTTTAGACCTGCTTGACGGCTTAGTACCTCAGCTTCGGCGCTTTCGATAGCAGCGACACTTTGCTCAAGGGTAGCTTGCTCGTTGCTTAGATTATTATTCTGAGTGACTTGATCAATTTGTGCGATTAAATCGCCTTGTTGTACTTGATCGCCTACTTCAACATACAAACGAGTGACTTCGCCAGATACCTGTGCACCAACGTCGACCGTATTAAGCGCTTTAACCTTACCCGAAGCCATGACGTTGTTTTCAATATCGCCCATTTCAACGGTTGCCGTTAGGTAATTCGGAATCTCTTCTTTAGGTTTAAAGGTGTTATAAGCTAAGGCGATGAGTATCAGAACTACTAAGGCGATGATGCCCCATTTGATAGCAGGTTTTCTTTTCATTTTGGGCATAGGGCAATCCAATCACAGTAATAGCAAGTGTAAGTATAGTAGAGGCTTCATGTACAAAATGAAATGGGAATTAGTTTACGAAAGGTTAAGGTGTTTTTGTAAAAAAAAATAATAATTTGAACGTAGGTTAGGATAGTAAAATTCTTCATATTGAAACAGGGGTTTTATGATGTTAAATCATCAGCAAGTTCAAGATATAGTTAATGATTATGGTAGAAAAATAGGGTTGAGTACCAATGATATGATTTTAAGAAAAAAACCATCTGGATTTGGGGAGCCACATTTAGAGATAAGCGATGACTGTTACCATTATGTCGTATGTGAACGAGGTAGTGAACTCACTAGAGAGTCTTTTAGAGATGTAAACGATTTTATCTATAGATTTTTCGACACTATAACTTTTATGATAGCAGGTGAGTATCAACAGCAAAACATCGTATTTGGTGAAGATCAAAGAATAATTCGCTTTCATAAACAAATTGAACTTATGACTCAATTAAACTATGGGTGGGGTAGAAAAAAAGAAGCTGATATAGCAGAAATTTTACAGAACTCCCCTTATTTAGTTAACAAGATTACTTGGTTAAATAAGTTATTAAATTTCTTCAAATGATTAAACGGTAAACAAGCGCTTACCTGCTAATTCAAGCGCGGCCTGCAATAACAATTCCCACGGTGGCTGACGAACAAGCCCCTTAATCGCTTGATCACAACGATACAGCAGCGCAGGCCATTCAGCCGTTTGAGCTTTTGCTTGGCGGCGGCAGGCTTGTTGATATAATCCTTGCTTGCTACGCCAAATACCCAGTGCTTGCGGATCTTGGCCATCCATTAATTGTATGATTTGGCGCATGTCTTTGCTGATTGCCCACAGTACCAAGGTCGTCGGCTCATCAGTGGCTTTCAGCTGAAAAATGATTTTTGCCACTTGTGCGCTATTGCCTGCCAGCATTGCATCTGATAAATCAAAGACACTGAATTGGGCGTCGCTGACCAAGGCGGCTTGAAGATCCTTGATATCTAGTGCTACGTTTGGCGCGGTCGTTGTAGACTGATTATTGCCTTCGTGAGTTGAGTCATGACTACTAGCATCCAACTGCGGTGCAAATAAATAAGACAGCCGCCATAAGGTTTGATAGGCGCTTAACAGGTGATGCTCGGTGTGTGACATGAGCAGTTGCCATGCTTCTTGCGACAGCCTGAGTCCAAACTGCTGGGCTTGAATCTGCAACAGCTGCTGACGTTGCTGTTCGTTGTATAAATTGCAATCAATGACGTGACCGTACTGGGCAAATGGCGCAAACCACTTGCTGCTTTGCGCTCTTTTGTCTTGTTTGGGCGTTAGCCATAATAGACTGTGACTGTGCGCCCCTGTTTGTGCCTCAACGGCAAAGCGCTCAAGCTCAGCGATAACCGATTTGTCTGGTTTATGATTGCCGGTCACGATCAGCGCGCTAGCATCATCAAATAGAGATTGACTGCCAAGCTCTGACAGTACTTCTTGCCAGCTCTTAACTGATATCAGTTCTATACGTTTAATCGCGTAATTTTGCGCACGCCAATGCGGACGCAAGGCGTCAATCAGCCACTGACTCAGTAAGGGCTCATCTCCATGTGCCAGCCACAAACCTGCTACCGCCACGGATGACTGTAGTAGTTTGGGATAGGCTTGTATAAAAGTATCTTGCATAGACTAATGAGGACACAGGTTTATGAGGATGGATGTGCAGAATGCCGTACGCTAAATATTAAGGGTTTGGTGCGTTTGGTACGATAACTGCCGTAGATGCTGACCCTGCTTGTGATGGTGTATTGGCGCTGGTAGGGGCGACTCTAGGCAGAGCAATGGCGACATACTGATCAGTGATACGGCGTGCCAAACTGTCATAGAGCCAGTCACGAACTTGGTCGCCTTGCTGGTCATCAGTACTGACCGATGCTTCATTATACTGGTAGCTGCGCTCAACTTGGATGGGGTTGGTCAGCGTCACAATTTTGCCGTTTTGTAAGGCTTGGTAGCTGACATCTGCTGATATTACCAAGCGAATTTCTGTTAAAACGCCGACCAATTCATAACGCTTAAAGCGTATATTATTGACGCTAATCGCGGCAATGGGTTCCGCTGTAGCGTTTTTATTGTTATTGGTGACATCAGCCGAGGTCATATTATCAGTCACCTCGACACCCAAGGCCTCTAGGCGTCGTGTCAATGGTAACTTTAGTGGGAAGGAGGTACGATTGTCTTCGATAATGACTGCTGTTTTAGCAACATTAAATAGCATCGGCGTGTCATAACCTCGTAGCTGGAAGCCACAGCCGCTAAGCGCTGCTGTCGATCCAAGCACAGCAAACAGTGGCAAGCTTGTGAGTAATGCTGTCGCTAGCTTCTGTCCACTAGACTTTTTTGCCATACTGCATTGCCCATTTGGCTTACTTAATTTTGTTTGAGATGACTGCACAGCTCGATGCTTATACGACATAATCGCTATCCTTATGTTGATAAAAAGGCTTAAAACACTAAGTTTAAAAAGGTCTAGCCTGCAACCACGATATTGACCAGTTTATTCGGTACGACGATTTCTTTTTTGATTTCACCGGTCAAGAATTTTGCCACACTGTCCATCGAGCGTGCTTGCGCTTTTAGTTGTTCAGGGTCGCTATTGGGTGCGACATCCATCTTACCGCGCATTTTACCATTGACCTGTACCACCATCGTGATCATATCCTGTACTAGCGCACTTTCATCCACGGTTGGGTAGTTTAGGGTTAATGTATCGAGCCCTAACTGCTCAAGTAAATGCTCGCCTGCATGCGGCGCATAGACTGATAGCATAATGAGCAAATCAATCAGCGCTTCGTGCTGGACTTGTAGATCCTGTTCACTATCGGCTTTAAAGCTCGAAAGTTCGTTGGCAAGTTCCATGAGGCTTGAGACAGGCGTGTTTAGCGCCAGACGATCGCCCAAATCACTATCAATCTTGGCAATAGTCTCATGGGTCTTACGGCGTAAGTTTTTCGCTTCTTTACTTAAGCCATCCGTATTAAAGGCGGCATTGTTTAGCGTCTCAAAGCTTAGGTTTGCTTCGGTGAGCGCTTGCATATGCTCAGTAGCAATGCGCCATACTTTTTTAACGAAATTATAAGGGCCTTTTAGCGCGTCATCTGACCATTCTAGCGTTTGATCGGCAGGCGCAGTAAATAGGGTATAAAGGCGAACCGTATCAGCGCCATACTTATCAATGGTGATTTGTGGGTCAACACCATTGTTCTTTGACTTAGACATTTTTTCAATTTTGCCAATGGTTACTGGCTGACCATCTAATTTTAAAATGGCTTTAATCGGTTGACCACGTTCGTTGTAGTCAATATCAATATCTTCTGCAAAATAATAGGTCGTGCTGCCATCGGCATTAACACGGTAAAAAGTACCGGCAAGCACCATGCCTTGAGTCATAAGGTTGGCAAATGGCTCATCGCCTGACACCAGTGACTCATCGCGCATGAGCTTATGAAAGAAGCGTGCATACAGTAAATGCATGACCGCGTGCTCTACACCGCCAACATATTGATCGACCGGCAGCCATTTATTGGCAGCAGACTTGTTGACCATGTTTTGTGCATCATTTGGACTGGCAAAACGCGCATAGTACCAGCTCGACTCCACAAAAGTATCAAAGGTGTCGGTTTCGCGCTCAGCAGGATTGCCACATTTAGGGCAAGTCGTATTGACAAACTCTGGGATGTTTTTGAGTGGGTTACCGCGACCATCAGGAACAACATCCGTAGGCAATACTACTGGCAAATCTTGCTCTTCGACTGGTACGGTGCCGCAATGTTCACAGTTGACCATTGGGATAGGGCAACCCCAATAGCGCTGGCGAGAGACGCCCCAATCACGGAGACGATATTGGATCTTTTTCTTCGCAAGTTCCTGTGGTTCAAGCTTGGCTAGCATCGCTTCAAACGCTTGCTCAAAGTCCAAGCCGTCAAATTCACCTGAATTGACCAAAATATTACGCTCAGTATAGGCAAGATTTGGCTCAGAACCATCTGTTTTGGCTTCGGCGATAACAGACTCAGTATGACCATCAGGAGACTGGATAACTTGTTTGATAGGTAAGTCGTATTTAACGGCAAATTCATAATCGCGTTCGTCATGCGCCGGTACAGCCATGACTGCGCCAGAGCCGTAGCTCATCAGCACATAGTTGGCAACCCAAACAGGCACTTCTTCGCCAGTCAATGGATGCGTCACGGTGAGACCAGTGTCCATACCGATTTTTTCTGCTTTGGCTAGGTCTGCTTCCGCAACTGAGCCTTTTTTGCAAAGCGCACAAAACGCAGCAATCGTTTCATCATGCTCAGCCGCATACTGCGCCAATGGATGCTCAGCGGCAACCGCTACATAAGTGACGCCCATCAAAGTGTCGGGACGGGTAGTAAAGACGTCTAAGCTATTGGCTTGGCCGGCAAGCTCATAAGGGAAGTGAACTTCCATACCCGCACTACGACCAATCCAGTTGCGCTGCATGGTCAGTACTTCAGATGGCCAGTGACCTTCTAATTGATCCAAGTCATCAAGCAGCTCGTCAGCATAATCGGTGATATTAAAGTAATACATCGGGATGTCGCGTTTTTCGACCGCTGCACCACTACGCCAGCCTTTACCGTCGATAACTTGCTCGTTGGCTAAAACTGTATTATCAATCGGATCCCAATTGACCGTCGCCAGCTTCTTATAGACCAAGCCTTTTTTGTATAACTGTAAAAACAACCACTGCTCCCACTGATAATACTCAGGGCTACAAGTGGCAAATTCACGCGACCAGTCAATCGACAAGCCAAGCAATTTTAGCTGCGCGCGCATGCTATCAATGTTAGCGAACGTCCATTTGGCAGGCGGCGTCTGATTGGCAATCGCGGCATTTTCAGCGGGCAAGCCAAAACCGTCCCAGCCCATTGGCTGCATAACTTCATAGCCCTTGAGGCGATAGTAACGGCTCAGCACATCTGAGATGGTATAGTTACGCACGTGACCCATGTGCAGCTTGCCACTTGGGTAAGGGAACATCGACAGCATATAGCGACTTGGCTTATCGCTAGGCTCGTTGCCCACTTCATAACGCTTATCCGTTGCCCATTTGGCTTGTTGCGCAGCTTCAATTAGCTGCGGCTGATAGTAGGTGCTGTCATTGGTATGATTAGTATTAGAAGGTTCTGCTGTCACGGCGTTGCTCATAGTCGGCTCGAAATTGATTAATACGAATAAATTGGGTGAAATTTCACAATGCCATAGCATAGCGTAATTTGGCAAAAATTGCGACGATATGATGGTGCGCTTGCTCGATATGTTTGATGTTTTAAAAACTAACGATGGCTAAGTTTCCGCTCTCATGCTCGGTAGTGTTCGGTATAATAAAGACAATAATGATAATTGACTTGGAGCTTATATGACCATCACCATTTACGGTATCAAATCTTGTAGCACGATGAAAAAAGCTTTTACTAAGCTTGATGAGCTGAATGTAGGTTATGATTTTCATGACTATAAAAAGCAGGACATCGATAAAGAGAGTGTAGAGCGCTGGGTAAAAGAGTTAGGTATTGATAAAGTGCTCAACAAGCGCGGCACCACATGGCGCAAACTAACCGATGAGAAAAAGCAAACGGCTGATGCCAGTGTGGACAATGCGATTGATTTGTTGGTGGAAAATACCAGTATGATTAAACGTCCGATTATAGAAGGTCAGATCGACGATAAAAATCAAGCTCAGCAAATACTGCTATGCGGCTTTGATGCCACTGAATTTGAGGCAAATTTTCAATAAAAAGCTATCACTTTGGCAAATTATAAACTATGCTACTTATTAGTAGAATTAAGTTTGTTCGTTTGTAATAGTCAAGGATAAGATTATGAAAAATTTATTGTTAATGGCAGCGTTGGCGGTGAGCCCTTTAATGGTGACGAGTGTGCAAGCAGCTGACTCGTCTACCAAAATTACCTTTGCAGATAATAGCTATTGCGGCAGTTTTACCGGTAATATTAAAAATGGTAAAGTGTTTCGCTTGTGGCTCATGCCAGATCAAAATCTGGTCATTCGCAATGTGGGTGACGATCGTATCAATGTTGCTTATGTCACAGGGCCAAATGGTCGCCTCGATGGTGACCGTTACGAAGATAGCACTTCTTATTTTACCGAGCGTAAAGGCAATCACCATATGAAAGTATACGGGAATAGTAGTTATAGTTCCGTAGAGTTCTGCGCTTATTAAGGTCTGTTTAGCAATCAGCAGTCCTAATATTTGAATGTTCAACAGACCCTAAACTTGTTTGACTATGATTTGATTTCATAGCATTCAATCAATAAAGCCCGAACTTAGCATTGTCTAGGTTCGGGCTTCGTTTTTTGTACATCTGATTTGGTTAGTTGCTTGTTAGATCACCGTAGAATCTATCTCACGACTAATCAGCGTGCCGACACCTTCGTTGGTGAAAATCTCTAACAGCGTCGCATGAGGCACACGACCATCAACGATAACCGCACTTTTTACGCCACTGCGCACCGCATTGAGCGCACATTGAATTTTCGGAATCATACCACCTGAGATAGTACCGTCTTCAATCAAGCTGTCCACTTTCTTTGGCGTTAGTCCGGTGACGACTTCACCGTCACGACCCAATACCCCTTTGATATTGGTCAACAACATGAGCTTTTCCGCTTGCAAAAATTCAGCAACTTTACCCGCGACCAAATCGGCATTGATATTATAGGTATTGCCTTCGCTGTCGACCCCAAGTGGGGCAATCACAGGAATGAAATCAGAAGCAATTAGCATATTAATCACGTCTTTATTGACGCTGACCACATCACCGACAAACCCTAAATCGACAGGCACAGCGATACCATCTGCGCCAATTTTTTCCATCATTAGTTTTTTGGCTAAAATTAAATTGGCATCTTTACCCGTCAGACCAATCGCGCGGCCACCGTGCTTATTGATTAAGCTGACGATAGATTTATTAACGCCGCCGCCTAGTACCATCTCGACAATATCCATGGTGCTTTTGTCAGTGACTCGCATACCATCAATACGCTCAGATTTGCGTCCGAGCTCCTTTAATAAATTATCGACTTGCGGTCCACCGCCGTGTACCACTACCGGATGCAAACCCACTGTCTTTAATAATACAATATCACGTGCAAAAGAGCTCTCAAGCTCAGGATCAGTCATTGCATTACCGCCGTATTTTACGACGATGAGTTTACCGACGTAGCGTTGGATATAGGGCAACGCTGTAGTCAATACTTCAGCGGTGATTTTGGCTTCATCCAAATTAAGCGTCATGACAAGCTCCTAAAATTTAGTTCGAAAAGAGATGGGTTTAAAAAGTTGGTTTATTACGGCTGACTATCGTTAGACAGGCTTATCTTAGGGCGTGTTGAATATTCACAAATAGGCACTGCTGATTGCGAAAACTGTTCTAGACAAGGCGTAAAACGACGGTAATGCTCATGCCTTAACTAGGTTTACAACGCAGCATAGGACAGTTTTCGCATCAGCTCGAAGAGACAGGTCTATTTTTTGCCATTTCATGGTTAAAAATAGACGCTTAGAATGACTAAACTTACTGTTTTAACGTCGAACTGTCTAAAAAATAGTCTCTGTCAGTGCCATGGTCGAATGTTCAATACGCCCTAATTATTCTCAGATATGCTGGTCTTTATAATGATAAAAAACAATTTATACAAGGATTGGTAGCGAGATTTTATGTCAGCGGCTAGGCAATGATGATAATGAAACAAGTTAATTCAATCAAAGTCAGCTCAAAGAGCTATTCAGAGAGAAGTGCTGCAATCTGCTCTGCCAAGTTTTTATCAAATGGGCGACACAGCGCGACGAAGCGGGCTTGTATGTCTTTCAAATCTGTAAGGCTGTCACCAGCAAAGCGCACGGTCAAATGATGACTGGTGTTTGATTGGCGTAATACACCAAAACCATGAGCAAAATCTAAGCGCACGCCGTCAATACAGGTCAGCTGCGTGCCGCTCGGTAATAACTGCTTTGCTTGTGCTAACGTTGTGTGCTTGACGCTCGATGATACACAAGTGCATTGTGATGAGACATAAGCCGCAGTCAGTGTGCTGTCGAGGTCGTCAGAAGGCGCGGCAACCAAACACTGCAAATAACAACAAAATTCTGCCAATTGCTGCACGATTGGGCACTGCAAAGGCGCTCTACTGGGTAAAGGTAAATAATGATCTGCTGTACTGACCAACATCGGTAATTGATGGGTAATATCAGTCAAGCGAATAGGGCGTGACTGCTCAATCGGCTCACCCCATAAACCTACAGCAGCCGATGATTTGTCACGATGCGTTGCTGTATAGGCCAACCAATGTAGTAGGCGCAAGCCCGCGTACATCGCATCATCATGAGCAGTAAAATAACCATCGTTAAAAATAAAGTGCCCAGACAATTCGCCTGCGAATAAGATTTGACTGTCATCGGCCTGTAGCTGTTGACGCATTAAACTACTGCCAGTTTTACTCAGGATTGGAGTCGCTCCCAAATCGCTCAAGAGAATAGGCAGATGGTGTGAGCATTTGATATCGAACAGCACTTGCGGGGATGCGGTATGAGTTTGCCACGTCTCTGGACGCTCGCTCATGGCGACTGAGGCGAGCAAATACAGCAGATGATCGGGCATGACTATTTTACCACTGTTATCGACGATCATCAGTCTATCGCCATCACCGTCGAATGCTAGACCAATATCAGCAGTATTAACGATGACATTTTGTTGCAACTCTGCCAATCGATTCGGCTCAGTAGGGTCAGGGTTACCCATGGGGAAGTTACCATCAGGGATGTCATTGATGATGATGACGCGCTGGCAGAAAGTGGTAAATAAGGGCAGGGCAATCCTGCTAGTGGCCCCATGCATACAATCAATAACGATGGTGAGATCAAGCTTTTTAAAGGTTCGTTTGTTACTAGCCGATAGGTTTTGCTCTGGATAAATACTGACAAATACCTCGGCAATGGCATCAATATAAGGCGTTGCCACAGTGTCAGTCGGCAAGCCAATGACCGATAGCATTGAAGTTGCCTGTTTGTCATTACTTTGGCTAGCACTTGGAAGCTTAAGGCTGTCACTATGATTGTCTATTTGATTGTGGTGTTGGTTGGTATCAAACGCTATCAAATCTTGATAAAGCACCTGAATATCTTTAGCACTAGGAGAAGTATTGCCGACCAGCCATTTGAGACCTAAGATGCCTTTTGCAGAATGACTGGCGGTGACCATGATGCCATGACCAGCGTATTGCTCGGTCCAAAATGCCATCATCGGTGTCGTAATCAACCCTAAGTTAATCACTTGGAGGCCTTGCTTTTGTAGGATCGATGCCAACGACTGAGCCATACTGTCACTATCACAGCGCACATCATAGCCGATGATGACCGTGGTTTCTTTCGGCTTATGATGCGGTTTAACGTTGCTGCTAGCAATGGGGCTGTTAGAAATATGGCTATTAGCAATGGGGCTACTAGAAATGGGTTTGCTACGTTGTTTCGCATTATGGTTTTTATAAAGTCGCACAAATGCGGCGCCCAAAGCCTGTATAAAATTCGGAGTAAAGTACTGCTCGTCGCCGCGAATATCGTAAGCACGAAATAAGGATTGCTGCGTCGCAAAAAACGGCATGGCTTTACTCTCCTTATCGTCGTGGTTGATATTTTCGTGATGCATGCAAAATTGCTAGCCAGTGATTGTCTATACAGTGATTATCTATACAGTGATTATCTATACAGATTAATCGTTCTAGTGACGACCCGAATGTCCAAACCCGCCAGCACCGCGTACGCTTTCATCACTGAATTCTGCGACAACTTCAAACTCAGGACGGACAACAGGCACCACGATATATTGCGCCATACGTTCTGCTGGATTGAGCACAAAGTCGTCTCCACTACGATTCCAAATACTAACCATCAGCTCACCTTGATAGTCCGCATCAATCAATCCGACCAAGTTACCCAAAACGATACCGTGCTTATGCCCAAGCCCTGAGCGCGGCAAAATCATACCAGCATAGTTGGGATCTTGAATATACACAGCGAGACCAGTACCGATCAAATGCGTTGCGCCTGCTTTAATGGTCAAAGGCTCATCAATGCAAGCACGTAAGTCGATACCAGCACTGCCATCGGTGGCACGAGTCGGTAAGGAAAACGCTTTATCTTCAACGATTTTAGGATTTAACACTTTTACTTGTACAGCTTGCATAACGCACTCACTTAACGATTTGATGGTTTTTAAATTGTGATTTTGAACAAAAGTTATTCAAGATTCTTATGTAACAAGACCTCTATGTAAATAGCATTTCTATATGTTGACTGGGTAATTATTGATTCAGTCACTTAATATCCAATTAAAGTATCAGCACACTCGCCAAGCCCAAGAATGACATAAAGCCAACGATATCGGTTACTGTGGTCAAAATAACGGAAGCAGATAGCGCAGGGTCGATATTCATCCGCTTTAGCATCAGCGGTATACTAATACCTGAAACGTTAGCGGCGGTCATGTTAATCGCAATCGCAAAGCCAATCACGGCGCTGATTTTGATATCATCAAACCATAATTGAGCAATAAATGCCATGATTATCGCCCAAATGATACCGTTTATCGCACCAACCCACAGTTCTTTGTTTAGGAGCCAGACACGGTTAGAACCACCAATTTGACCCATTGCCATACCACGGATGACAACCGTGAGTGTCTGCGAGCCAGCGATACCGCCCATACTGGCGACTACTGGCATGAGGATTGCCAGTGCTACCACCTTTGCCAATACTTCCTCAAACTGTCCAATCACCGCTGCCGCTAAAAGCGCGGTACACAAGTTGATACCCAGCCAGACACTACGGCTTTTGGCACTGGTTAGGATGGGTGCAAATAACTCTTCATCTTGACTGACACCAGCGAGGTTTTTCATGGTGCTATCGACATCATCTTGGATGATTTCCATGATATCTTCGCCATTTAACTGACCAACCAATTCGCCATAACTGTTAATCACAGGCGCGAAACGAATGTCTTCTGAACGAAAAATCGCGGCGGCATCTTGAATGTCTAAACGATCATTGATCGTAATGGCTGTATCAATCAGCGCTGACACCAACGTGTTTTGCTCATGCTTAATCAAATCGACCAGACTCAGCAGTCCAAGTAATTGCTGGCTTTGATCGACGACCAGTAGCTCTTGGCTTTGGTCATCAAGCAAGTCGTCGTTTTCGCGTAGCCAATGCTGTACATCAGAAAGGTGGATATCATCTCTTATCTGGATAATGTCAGGATCCATGTAACTTCCCACTTCCCAGTCGGCATAAGTATCCAGTTTATTAACTTGGACACGAGTCTCTTCATCCAGCGTTGCCATGACTGAGGTACGCACGCTCTCAGTAACGGTGTCCAAAATTTCTGAGATGTCTTGGGCATCAAGGTCTTGGGTAAATAACGAGATTTCTTGAGAAGAGATATTCTCCATCAACGGCTGGCGCGTATCGTACTCTAGTTCTGCAAGCACTTCACCTTTGATGTTTTCTGGTACTTGCTCCCAGATTAGTAGACGGTTTTGAGTGGGAAAAGACTCGAGTAGGTTGGCAATTTCATATTCCGACTGCTTTTCTAAAAACTCAGTAATCGCCTCATAAGCTTTCTCAGCAACTAAACCCTGCAAGTACAGCAGTTTATATTCGGCGCTATATTCTGCCGGATTATAATCTCCTGATAGCATAGAGGGGCGTTCCTGATTGGGCGTCTGGGTAGGCATAAGGGTTCCAATGTTTTTAGAAGATAGAAATGATATCGTCAAAGTATCTGTAAATGATTACAGCGTTAACTTTGTTTAATGTGCTAATTGATGACACGCCCTAATATTGCTTTGCAGCCATCAATGGTGCTAATGCTGCGGTTAGCGCTTACCCAGTAACGCTCGAATATTGGCCAAATATTCATCAGCAACCGCTTCTGGGTCTTTAGTCGCCTTTTTCTTTTTCGCCTTGGCAGGCCAATCAATATGATCCTCAGGCAGCTCATCCAAAAATCTTGATTCTGAGGTGACGCGCATCTGTCCGCCAGCACGGCGCTGGGTCGCGAGCGTCAGTGTCAGCTCACGGCGTGCACGGGTAATGCCTACGTACATCAGACGGCGCTCTTCTTCGACCGTCTCGCTCATGATAGAGTTGCGATGCGGCAGCATTTCTTCCTCAAGCCCCATGATGTAAACAAAATCAAATTCCAGACCTTTTGCCGCATGCAAGGTCATCAAGTTAACTTTATTAGTGTTTTCTTCTTCTTGCTGCTGCTCAAGCATATCGAGCAATACTAGCTTACGAATAATGGTATCAATCGTCCGATCTTCATCTTCTTCAGCACGATTGATTAACGACTGAATACTGGTATAAAGCATATCAATATTATCGATACGGTTCTTTTCTTGTTGTGGCGTTTTGGCATCGCTACGAACAAAGTCAATATAACCGGTCTCATCAATCATCTGGCGCACGATTGGCACGGGGTCAGGATGTTGATCTAACTCGCGAGTATAATGCTCGATGAATTCACCAAACTCTTTTATCGTGCCATAAGCTTTAGACGGCAATACGTGAGCAAGACCAGCGTGCGTGCAAGAGGCCAATAATGAGATGCTATGCTCTTGCGAAAACAAACCAAGCTTTTCGAGGGTTGCAGGTCCCATACCGCGCTTAGGCGTATTGATAATACGCAAAAACGCGCTGTCGTCTTCGGGGTTCAAAATCAGACGCAGATAGCCCATGATGTCTTTGATTTCACTACGCGCAAAGAAAGACTGACCGCCGGACAACTTATAAGGCACTTGCAACTGACGCAATTGTGCTTCCAACATGCGCGCCTGAAAATTACTGCGGTAGAGGACAGCGTACTGTTCCCACTCATTACCAAAGCGCAGTTTATGGGTGACGATCTCTTTCGCCACGCGCTCGGACTCGTCGTCATCATTACGACAGTTGATAATGCGAATTTTTTCGCCTTGACCTTTGTCTGACCAGAGTTTCTTTTCGAATAAATGCTCGTTATTCATAATAACAGCGTTAGCAGAGGTCAAAATACGCGTGGTCGAGCGATAATTTTGCTCAAGCATGACGATTTTTAGTTTCGGAAAGTCTTCTTTGAGCAGCGCCATGTTTTCAGGCTTAGCACCACGCCATGCATAGATAGATTGGTCATCATCACCCACGACGGTAAAACGTCCTTGCGGTCCGACCAGATATTTAATCATTTCATACTGCGCAGTATTGGTGTCTTGATACTCATCGACCAATAGATAGCGAATGCGATTTTGCCATTTATCACGCAGCTCTCTGTTTTCACGCAATATTTTGGTGGGCAGTACAATCAAATCATCGAAATCGACGGCATTATAAGCGCGCAAATTACGCTCATAAAGCGCATACAAGGTCGCAAAAATCATATCTTCTGGATCGTCTAAGGTTTCCATCGCCTTGTCAGGTTCAATCAGATCGTTTTTCCAATCAGAAATCATTTTAATGGCTTTACCAACCAGCTCGCGACTTTCAGCCCCGCTTAAGTTATCGCGCATCATCAGCTCCATCAACAAGCGCTTACTATCGTCGCTGTCCATGATGGAGAAGTTGCCTTTTAGCGGCGTATGAATCAGCTCATAGCGCAAAAACTGCAAGCCAAACTGGTGAAAAGTTGACACGGTCAGTCCGCGCATTTTTTCACTTGGTAGCAGCTTGCTCACCCGCGCTTTCATCTCACGTGCCGCTTTATTGGTAAAGGTCACCGCCGTGATGCGCTCAGCTGGCATGTTGCATTCTTCGATCAGGTAGGCAATCTTACGCGTAATCACTGAGGTCTTACCGGATCCGGCACCTGCTAGTACGAGTAATGGACCAGATACGTAGAGCATCGCTTCTTGTTGTTTGGGATTAAGTTGACTCATAACGTGACCTGTAAGACAAAAGCAAAAAAGAGGGTAGAGCTGATAGTATCGTGGCTAAACGAACGCGGCGTGTATGATTAAAGTCGATATCGTGGCAATATTTTTAATCAAATTAATCAGTTAATTAAAGTAATAGAGTGTGCTATTTATTGAAAATGTGCCATTAAAATTGGCTGGGCTATTATAAAGCAAAAACCATAACTTTGGGTAAGGAGTTGGCTGATGACAATGGCATGATAAAGCATGCAATATTTAGCATCAACGCTACTGATGACGGTTGGTAATAAAAAGTAAGGATTTGGTGTTAATATAAGGTAACGTCTATATCATAATTTATAGATAAAAAAATATGTTTTTTTTGCTTATAAAGTGACCGTCCAATGCAGTTAAAAACTAGCTTTTGAACCATGATATGCGTATAGTACGTAAATAATTTATGCCAGTTGTCACGTCACTATTGACCACGTGTAATGAGCTATTAAATCAATTAAATAAAACATCAAATATGATATTGATTTAATACGTTGATCTTACGTTGTTAGAAGATGCGTTAGGCGACCAGCTTTCTCCGCGCGCGTATCGGGATTCTACAGTTGGGCACGTCTGACACCGTCGTCAATAAGCTTGATAATTGGTTATTACCAGCACAGTACCTATAATCATCATCGAATTACTGATAAAAAGTGACTCGATGACAGTTACTTTGTGTTTTCGTCTGCGTTACGCCTGTCGCAAAATTGCCTTAATGGGTGTATCTGCGCTGCGCTTGACACTCGATTGGGTGAGGAGCACGTATTATCATGTCTGCTTTTAATTGGTCAGCAGTTGCGTTTATTTTAGCCGCTATTGGGCTAGTTGTTTTTATGCTGGTCGTTCCGCGCTTGCTTGGCGGTCGCTCTCAGGGCTCACAAAAAGAAGAAGTATTTGAAGCGGGTGTTGTCGGATCTGGCAACGCCCGTATTCGTTTGTCTGCCAAATTCTACTTGGTCGCCATCTTCTTCGTCATCTTTGACTTAGAGGCGTTGTACTTATACGCCTATGCGGTCTCCGTTCGTGAAACTGGCTGGGCTGGGTTTATTGCGGCGGCAACCTTCATCATTGATTTGTTAATCGGTCTGGTATACGCTTTAAGTTTAGGGGCGCTAAACTGGGCGCCTGCTGACAAACTGCGTAAAAAAGCACGTCTCTATGCTGCGCCTGCGCCCTTTAATTGGGCGGATATCACTAAGTTTGATGGTGTCGATGAGCTGATGGTCGACCCGACGGGTAAGATACCAGCGCAGTCTTCAGGACAGATTAACGTCTCTAACAATATTGAGACCAATCGCCGTCATTTACAGAACATCGATCATATTAATACCACGGGTAACGTTACTTCTGTGGACTTTGCGACGTCTGCACAGCCAGACAAAGCGGGGCGTTAATGCCAGCTGTTGATCTTAGCTTATAGCGTTCGTAAAAAAGATGAGCAGCCAGATATAAAAACGTTTGTTTATATTGATGATCGTTGATGATTAGCCACTTATTAATAATAGAAGTTATGGCGCTAGTGCTGGCAAGATGATTGCCCTGCTGAGCCTAATATAAAGGTTGTATGTTATGAAATACACATTAACAAAAGCCAACCCTGATGCAGATGTCTATCCTGCACAGACCAGTCAAACGGTCAACGATCCTATCGAAGACGAAGTCAATAAAAACGTCTTTATGGGTCGCCTAGAAGACCTCGTTCACTCGACTGCAAACTGGGGGCGCAAGCACTCACTGTGGCCATTTAACTTTGGTACCTCTTGCTGTTATGTCGAATATGCCACTACTCTGACGGCGGTTCATGATTTGTCACGCTTTGGGGCAGAAGTTATTCGCGCCTCACCGCGTCAGGCAGATGTGATGATCGTCGCTGGTACTTGCTTTGTCAAAATGGCACCCGTTATTCAGCGTCTTTATGAGCAAATGCTTGAGCCAAAATGGGTTATCTCGATGGGCGCTTGTGCCAACTCAGGCGGCATGTATGATATCTACTCGGTCGTACAAGGCGTGGATAAAATCATCCCTGTCGATGTCTATGTACCAGGTTGCCCGCCGCGTCCAGAAGCGCTGATTCAAGGCTTGATGCTGCTACAAGAGTCTATTACTAAAGAGCGTCGTCCGCTGGGCATTCATGTCAATGAGCAGGGTATCTACAAGCCACAAATGACCCCTGAGCGTGACCGTAAGCAAGCCGACCGTATTGCGGTCAAAAACTTGCGTAGCCCTGACAGTATTTAGATTCTAGATAGTATTTAGATTCACAGTAACAACCTCAACGTTTTATACGCTCATCACAGTGTAGTTATGATGAATCAGTTATGATTAATGAAGGAATACATCATTCATGGTCACGGTAGTCGAAAACATAGATCCTAAGATTAAGCCTGTTCCAGCCGTCATCAAAGAGCTGGAGCATAAATACGCCGGTAAGTTCGTGGTACAGCACACTGTTGATGAGATTCCAACGGTTTGGGTAGCGCGTGCTGATTTGCTGGATATTCTCTTATTCCTACGTAAATTGCCTAAGCCTTACGTCATGCTATTTGACTTGTCAGCGATAGATGAGCGCTTGCGCCAACATCGCCAAGGCATGCCTGACAGTGATTTTACGGTGTTTTATCATTTAATGTCGTTTGAGCGTAACAGTGATGTCCGTATCAAGGTCGCGCTGAGCGAAGACGACGTCAATGTACCGAGCGCTACGCAGATTTGGCCAAATGCCAACTGGTACGAGCGTGAAGTTTGGGACATGTTCGGTATTGTCTTTACGGGACATCCGCATTTGACCCGTATTTTATTACCGAAATACTGGGAAGGTCACCCACTGCGCAAAGAGTATCATGCGCGAGCGACTGAATTTACCCCGTATTTCTTGAATACGGCTAAGCAGCAATACGAGCAAGAAAACCTGCGTTTCGTCCCAGAAGAATGGGGCATGAAGCGTTCAGGTCGTGATGAAGACTTTATGTTCTTAAACATCGGTCCTAACCATCCCTCTGCTCACGGTGCCTTCCGTTTGGTACTACAGCTGGATGGTGAAGAAGTCGTCGATTGTATCCCTGATATCGGCTATCACCATCGCGGCGCAGAAAAAATGGCGGAGCGTCAAACGTGGCACTCATACATTCCTTATACCGACCGTATTGATTATCTCGGCGGTGTGATGAACGAGCTACCGTACATTATGTCGGTCGAAAAGCTTGCTGGGATTACGATTCCACCGCGCGCTGAAACCATCCGCGTGATGATGAGTGAGTTTTTCCGTATTACCAATAACTTGCTATTCGTCGGTACTTTCATTCAGGATGCGGGTGGTATGACCCCTGTATTCTATATGTTTACCGATCGCCAAAAAGCCTATGACGTCATTGAAGCGGTGACTGGCTATCGTATGCATCCCGCTTGGTTCCGTATTGGCGGTACTGCTGCTGATTTGCCACGTGGCTGGCAGCGTCTGGTGCGTGAGTTCCTAGATTGGATGCCAAAACGCTTGGACGAGTATGTCAAAGCGGCATTACAAAACAGTGTGCTCAAAGGCCGTACTCAAGGTGTTGCACAATATAATGCCAAGCAAGCATTGGCTTGGGGCGTCACTGGCGCTGGTCTACGTGCCACTGGTGTGGATTTTGATCTACGCAAAGCACGTCCCTATATGGGCTATGAAAACTACGACTTTGAGATACCAGTTGGCTACAACGGCGATGCTTATGATCGCTGTATGGTAAAAGTTGAAGAGATGCGCCAGTCGTTACGCATCATCCGTCAGTGTATGGATAACATGCCACAAGGTCCATACAAGGCAGACCACCCATTAGCCGTGCCACCACCAAAAGACCGTACGCTAAACGATATTGAGACCTTGATTAATCACTTTATCTCCGTATCTTGGGGTCCTGTGATGCCAGCGGGTGAGTGTACGACGATTGTAGAAGCGACTAAAGGTCTGAATAGTTATTACATTACCTCAGATAAGGCGACGATGAGCTATCGCACCCGTATTCGTACACCGACATTTGCGCATTTGCAGCAGATGCCATCAGTCATTAATGGTTCGCTCGTCTCTGATGCCATTATGTATTTGGCATCGATTGATATTGTGATGGCGGATTGTGATCGCTAGTGCTTTAATCTAAACAGTGCTTTAATCTAAGAATAGTGCTTTGCTCAAAGAATTATAGTTTTGAAAAAAGATAAGTTAATCAATATATTACTGCCAAATGGCACACCAAAATGCTGTAATATTTCAGTGCAATGATAGTCAGTGTTTAGACCGTCAATGTAGTGTGATAAAGCGTGATGAGTGAGGAAAGATAGAAGATTATGAAAATTGTTTCCGACAAAATGCCAAAAGTAGATGTGGCAAGTATCCTCACTGCTGAGGAAATTGCTGCCATTCATGAGTTTATGCATCATTACCCACAGGCGCGTGCCGCCTCGCTAGATGCGCTGAAAATTGTGCAAAAGCGCAACGGCTGGGTCGATGATGCGCAAGTGAATGCTATCGCTAATATCTTAGATATTCCGATGTCAGATATGGACGGCGTTGCCACGTTTTTCAACCGTATCTATCGTCAGCCTGTCGGTCGCCACGTGATTCTTATTTGTGATTCAGTGGCTTGTTATTTGACCGGTTATGAGGCGTTATCGGCTGAAATCAGATCGCAACTAAATATTGAGTATGGTCAGACGACCACTGATGGTCGTTTTACGCTATTACCGATTTGCTGCTTAGGTAACTGTGATAAAGGGCCTGCGGTGCTGATAGACGAAGACACTTATGGCCCTGTCCAGCCCTCCGAGGTCGCGCAATTATTGGAGCTATACGCATGAGTTTAACGATTTCAGAGCAAATTGCTCGTCGCGGTCAAGGCCAAGCGCCAAGCCAGCTAAATGCACAGCGTGTTCCAATCTATGGTGATAAAGAGACAGCTACCAGCGAAACCAAGCCTTTGACTTGGCGTTTGGCGCATCATGATGCCGTGCTTGATTTATCCACTTATGAATCTCTAAAAGGCTTTACTGGTTTAAAAGAAGCCTTATCTAAGTCGCCTAAAGCAGTCGGTGATATGATTAAAGCTGCCAACGTCAGAGGTCGCGGCGGTGCGGGCTTTAACGCTGGTTTGAAGTGGACGTTCATGTCGCCGCCAGACGGTTTACCGCGTTATCTTATCTGTAATGCTGATGAGATGGAGCCGGGTACGTTTAAAGACCGTCTATTAATGGAGCGTCTACCACTTCAGCTTATCGAAGGTATGCTTATCACTGCGCATGCTATCGGGGCGACTGACGGTTATATCTTTATCCGCGGTGAGTACATTTTAGCTGCTCAGCGCTTGGTTACTGCTATCGAAGAATGCTTGGCCAATAATCTAATGGGCGATAACATTCTTGGCTCAGACTTTAGCTTTAATCTGCATGTACATACTGGCGCTGGGCGCTATATATGTGGTGAAGAGACAGCATTGATTAACTGTCTAGAAGGTCGCCGTGCTAACCCACGTACCAAACCACCTTTTCCGCAAATCTCTGGTGCATGGGGCAGACCAACGGTTGTCAATAACGTTGAGACTTTATGTAATATGCCAGCCATCCTGAATCATGGCGTTGAATGGTATCAGTCGTTGTCTGATGTTAAAGGTAAAAGTAAAACGCCAGGCACGAAACTGTTTGGTTGCTCAGGCTTGGTCAATGACCCCGGTTTGTGGGAGCTACCATTTGGTTATACCGCTCGTGAAATCATCGAAGATTTGGCTGGTGGTATGAAAGATGGTAAAACACTGAAAGCTTGGCTACCGGGCGGCGCCTCGACTGACTTTTTGACCGCAGAACATTTGGATGTGGTGGTAGATTTTGACACCATTCAAAATGCGGGTAGCCGTATGGGTACTGGTCTGATTATGGTTGTTGATGAATCACAAGACATGGTGCCATTACTGCGCAACCTTGAGATTTTCTTTCAACGCGAATCGTGCGGTTGGTGTACACCATGCCGCGATGGTCTGCCGTGGGGTGTCAAATTGCTTACCGCTATCAATGATGGTGAAGGGCAAGTGGGCGATGTTGAAAAACTAGAAGGCCTAACGCGTGACTTATGGATTGGTAAAACATTCTGTGCGCATGCGCCGGGCGCGATGGAACCACTGATGAGTGCGATTAAATATTTCCGTCCTGAATTTGATCAAAAAATCGCGCAGGCGGTTGGTGTCGATGTCATTGATGCGGCAGCCAATCAACAGCCAGAAGTGAAATAAGGAGAGCGGCATGGCAGTCATACATATTGATGGAACCACTGTCGAAGTAGATAGCGCAGATAACTTGCTACAAGCCTGCTTATCACTCGGCATTGATGTGCCGTATTTTTGTTATCATCCAGCCCTTGGCTCAGTAGGCTCGTGCCGTCAGTGTGCGGTCAAGCAATTTCAAAATAAAGAAGACATGGAAGCAGGTCGCGGTCGTCTCGTGATGTCATGTATGGTCGCTCCTGGCGATGACATGTACATCTCGGTCACTGACGATGAAGCCAAAGCATTTCGCAAGTCGATGGTTGAGTTACTCATGACTAACCATCCACATGACTGTCCAACCTGTGAAGAGGGCGGCCATTGTCATTTGCAAGACATGACTTATATGTCAGGTCATAGTCGTCGTCGTTACCGCTTTACCAAACGCACGCATCATAACCAAGAGCTTGGTCCATTCATCGCGCATGAAATGAACCGTTGTATCGCTTGCTATCGTTGTGTACGTTTTTATAAAGACTATGCAGGCGGCGAAGATTTGGGCGTTTATGGCTCAAACAATCGCGTCTATTTTGGTCGTGATAAAGATGGTCAGTTCGAAAGCGAGTTTTCAGGCAACTTAACGGAAGTCTGCCCAACAGGCGTCTTTACCGATAAAACGCATTCTGAACGTTATAACCGTAAATGGGATATGCAGTATGCGCCTAGCATCTGTCATGGCTGCTCGGCTGGTTGTAATATCTCACCGGGCGAGCGATATGGTGAATTGCGCCGTATCGAAAACCGCTATAACGGTGAAGTAAACCGTTACTTCTTGTGTGACCGTGGTCGCTTTGGTTATGGCTATGTCAATCGTGATGATCGTCCAACGCAAGCGCTTGAGCGTATCAATGATAAGCATGTCAAAATCAATATTGACTATGCACTTGATGAAACCATCAAGCGTATCAAAGATAAAAAAGTCATCGGGATTGGCTCACCGCGCGCCAGTCTAGAGACTAACTTTGCGCTAAAAAATCTCGTTGGCTTTGATAACTTCTCAACGGGTTTGAACCATCAGCAGCAAGCACTGGTCAATAAATGTATCGAAGTGCTCAGCACTGAAGGCATCTATAACCCAAGCATGACAGACATTGAAAGCCATGATGCGGTATTAGTATTGGGTGAAGATATCACGCAAACCTCATCACGTGTTGCACTATCAGTACGCCAAGCCGCAAAAAATGAAGGCCTTAAAATGGCAGCGGCATTGCAAACGCAACCTTGGCTTGCTGAACCTGTTAAGCGTATCGCGCAAGATGCGCTAAGCCCAGTTTATGTCATTGACGTGACGCAGACTAAGCTAGAAGACATCAGTAAAGTGAGCGTGGTCGCGACCCCTGAAGACATTACTAAACTTGGCTTTAAAGTCGCTGATGAGATTACCAACTTTGCTGATGATCTAGCAGAAATAGCAGATCCGCAAGCGGCTGAACAAGATGCCAATATTGATACCAGTACTGAGACTGACGGTATGCAAGCGTTAGCGAAGCAAATCGCTTATGACTTGATTCAAGCAGACAAGCCACTGGTCATCTCAGGTAGCAGCTTGTCTTCTACCGCATTGATAGAAGCGGCTGCACAGATTACTCAGGCATTAACGCAAAAACGCTCGGCTATCAAAGCGACTGAACAGCATCAAGTTGAGACGCATAACGCTAAAGTCAATGCGGCAACGCAACAAGCACAAACAGATCAGCCTGAAGAAGACCAAGAGCTATCAGCTAAGCCAAATAAACCTGAAACGGGTGTGAATACAGAAGTGCAGGACGATATAGAACGCGCCCCTGCTGAAAAACTTGAGCTGAAAGAAGTAAACAATAAGTATCAGGCACAAGCAGGTATTTACTTAACGGTTACCGATGCTAATAGCATGGGTGTTTGCATGCTCGGCGGTCAATCAGTAGAAGAGTTGTTAGCGACTGATTTCGATGTGGTTATCGTCGCTGAAAATCAGCTGACTGATGCCATCGATGCCAATAAACTGACGCAGTTATTATCTGATAAAACCGTCATTGCACTCGATCATCAGTTGCTTGATTGGCATAAAGATGTCGATATCGTATTGCCAGCCGCTAGCTTTGCAGAAGCAGACGGCACATTGATATCTGCTGAAGGCCGTGCTCAGCGCTTCTTCCAAGTCTATGATAACGAATATTATCATCCGATGAGCAGTATCAAAGAAGGCTGGCGCTGGTTGCATGCAGTGCATAGCAGCATCGAAGGTCGTGATGTCGATTGGACGCAGCTAGATGATGTCATCAATGCGTTGATTGCCACGCATCCTAAGCTTGCTGGTATCAAAGGCGCTGCGCCTGATGCTGATTACCGTATGACGGGTCTGAAAATTGCTCGTCAGCCACGTCGTTACTCAGGTCGTACCGCTATGCGTGCGCCGATTTCAGTGCACGAGCCAATGCAGCCAAAAGATTTGGATACTGGCTTAACCTTCTCAATGGAAGGTTATAGCGGTAAAGAAACGCCAAGCTCGATGATTCCTTTTGCCAATGCGGCAGGCTGGAACTCACCGCAAGCGTGGAACAAATACCAAGACAAAGTCGGCGGTCATCTGAAAAATGGCGATCCAGGTGTACGCTTATTTGATCAGCTAGCACGTTTAGAAACACGTCAATATGTTGCGCCAGAAGCGATGTCTGCGACGACGACTGATATGCAGCAAGGCCAAGCGAAGCTAGTGCCTATCTATAATATCTATGCCAGTTCAATGATGGCTTCTCGCAGCCCAATCGTCGCTGAGCAACTACCTGTTGCCGCATGGCGTATCGGTATGGATGATGCCAAAGACTGGAATATTGCTGCTGGTGATTACTTGGCGATTGAAATCGATAAACAACAAATTACCTTGCCAGTACAGATTGTTGGCTATTTAGCGGAAGGTTGTATCGGTTACCCAGTCGGGCAGGTGAGCATCATTCACCCATCGATGCCAGCGTCGGTACGTAAAGTTGATGCGCCAGTGACCATGATGGGTAGTATGGCTGACGATAGTTCTTTGATAAATAATGATGCTGGAAACGGCATGAACGATAATAGTGCCGCGCAAATGAATACAGCGCCGACCATCACACAGGAGGTGTAATATGCAAGTTACCCGTATTATCCCTGATGTGCCAAGCTTTTTGGCGAGTAGCATGAGCTTTGATGCTTGGTCTATTCTTTTTTTGGTCAGCCAATCGCTGGTCATCTTTTTGGTAGTGGTCATCGTTGCCGCTATGATGATTGTCTATGAGCGCCGCATGTTAGCTTTGTGGCAAGACCGTTACGGTCCAAACCGAGTTGGGCCTTTTGGCTCATTGCAGCTGGTCGCAGATATGCTCAAAATCTTCTTTAAAGAAGATTGGACGCCAAATTTTACCGATAAGTTTATGTTTACCTTGGCACCTGCGGTCGCAATGTTTACCGCATTGGCCTCATTTGCCATTATTCCTATCTCACCAACACTTGGTGTGGCTGATTGGGATATCGGTATCCTGTTCTTCTTTGCTATGGCAGGTATTGCTGTCTATGCAGTGATGTTCGGTGGTTGGGCTTCTGCCAACAAGTTCTCGTTATTGGGTGGCTTACGTTCAGCGGCGCAAACCATCAGCTATGAAGTCTTCTTGGGTTTGTCATTGATGGGCGTCGTCGCCTTGACCGGTTCTTTTAATTTACGTGAGATTGTCGAGTCACAAATTGACGGCTGGTATATCATTCCGCAGTTTTTTGGATTTTTAACCTTTGTGGTCGCTGGTGTGGCTGTGACGCATAGACATCCATTTGATCAACCAGAAGCAGAGCAAGAGCTTGCCGAAGGTTATCATGTCGAATATTCTGGCATGAAGTTCGGGATGTTCTTTATTGGGGAATATGTCAACGTCGTATTGATTTCGGCATTGATGACTTGTCTGTTCTTTGGTGGTTGGCTTGCCCCTTTTAATTTAGATATTCCATTTATTCCACCAGCTTTTTGGTTCATGATTAAGACGCTGTTCTTTATGACCATGTTTATTTTGGCTCGAGGCTCACTCATGCGTCCGCGCTATGATCAGGTGATGAACTTTGGCTGGAAAGTCTGCCTGCCAGTAACGTTGATTAATTTATTGGTTACTGCCGCAGTCATTTTGATCTTTTCGCCAACGTTGTAATCATTACTAGCCATCATTGATGAACTAGGGTAAAGCTGATAAGGATAATAATCCCATGTTTACTAGCATAAAAAAGATCGTCATTGGCCTATTTACCATTGTCCGCAGCATGTGGATGGTCAATAGTCATGCGATTAGACCGCGTGACACCATTCTTTATCCTGAAGAGCCGGTACCTGTACCACCGCGCTTTCGTGGACGTATCATATTGTCTCGCGACCCTGATGGTGATGAGCGCTGCGTTGCTTGTAACTTATGCGCCGTGGCATGTCCGGTCGGCTGTATCTCATTACAGAAAGCGGAACGTGAAGACGGTCGTTGGTATCCGGAGTTTTTCCGAATTAACTTCTCGCGCTGTATCTTTTGCGGCCTATGTGAAGAAGCCTGTCCGACAACAGCGATTCAAATGACGCCCGACTTTGAGCTGGGTGAATATAAGCGCCAAGATTTGGTCTATGAAAAAGAGCATTTGCTGATTTCAGGACCAGGTAAGTATCCCGATTATAACTATTATCGTGTGACGGGTATGGCAGTCGCGGACAAACCAAAAGGCGCGGCACAAAACGAAGCTGCACCGATTGATCTAAGGAGCTTGCTGCCATGATGAATATTTTGAATAGTCCTGAATTGGCAGGATTTTATGCACTTGCTGCCGTGGCTATCTTTGCCAGTCTACGAGTAGTCACCCATGCCAATCCGGTACATGCAATTTTGTCGATGATTGTGTCTTTACTAGCAGTCGCTGGCATATTTTTCGTGCTTGGTGCGCCATTTGCTGGTGCGCTAGAGATTGTCGTATACGCTGGGGCAATTCTGGTGCTTTTCGTTTTTGTCATCATGATGCTCAATTTGGGCATGCGTAATGACGAGCGTGAAGAGCGCTGGCTCGATGCGGGCACTTGGGCCGTACCGACAGGATTGACCATTATTATCGCGGTTGTGCTTTATGCGATGATTGGTCTCAATCACGACGAAGCTGCTGTTATTGGCGGGGTCAGTGTTTCCTCTAAAGCGGTAGGTACTGCATTATTTAGCAAATATATTATGTTGGTAGAAATCGCTGCTTTACTATTACTAGCGGCGCTAGTGGCTGCTTATCATGTGGGTAAAGAGTCATCTGATGATGAAATTGTCGGTAATGACAGTCAAGACTTTAAGCCCAGTGTGGGCAGTATCAAGCAATACGATAACGAAAGCACTCATACAGAATATGATGCGGTAAAAATGGCTAAACCCTACGAATATAAAGATGTCGATCCGCATGACTACGTTGGTAAGAAGGTAAGTATGCAAGTGGGTATGAAGAAAGTCACGCGCAAGGAGTCAGACTGATGGTACTAGCAGCAAGCGTGGCACAAGATGTGTCGAACGTGCCGTTTGCCCACGAGGTGGCAGGCTTAGTACAGCCGGTTGCTGAGGCGCAGAATGTACTGGGTATGATACCCATGAGCCATGGACTGATTTTGGCGGGTATTTTATTCGCCATTGGTCTGTGCGGTGTCATGGTACGGCGTAACTTTTTATTTATGCTAATGAGCCTTGAGATCATGATGAATGCAGCAGCATTAGCATTTGTGGTTGCAGGCAGTCGCTGGGTCGATCCAGATGGACAAATTATGTTTATCTTTATTTTGACGTTGGCTGCCGCTGAAGCCTCTATTGGTCTGGCAATATTATTGCGTTTTTATCATCAGCGTGGGCATCTCGATGTCGATAGCGCCAATGAGATGAAAGGATGATGTCATGAGTTTATTACCATTAACCTTTATATTCCCGCTCGTTGGCTTTTTAATTTTAGCCTTTATGCGTGACAAATTATCAGAGCAAGTGGCCGCGATGGTCGGTGTTGGCAGTATGCTGCTATCAGCACTATGCACATTGGTGGTCAGCTATACCTTTTTAACCAGCAATCCAGCAGGTACGGTCATTGAGATTCCGCTATGGACATGGTTCCAAGTGGGAGACTTTGCACCAAACTTTGGCTTGAGCTTTGACGGTTTGGCATTGACGATGACGGGTGTTATTACCGGCATTGGTTTTTTAATCCATCTGTTTGCCGCTTGGTATATGAAAGGCGACACTGGTTTTGCCCGTTTCTTTAGCTATATGAACTTGTTCGTCGCCAGCATGCTATTGCTGGTATTGGCGGACAATTTATTTTTGCTTTATCTCGGTTGGGAAGGCGTCGGTATCTGTTCTTACCTTTTGATTGGTTTTTATTATCATGATAGAGCCAATGGTCGCGCAGCGATGAAAGCCTTTACCGTCACGCGTGTTGGCGATGTGTTTTTAGCGTTTGGTTTGTTTTTATTGTTCCGTGAATTTGGCACGCTTAATATTCAAGACATTATTACGCGCGCGCCAGAAGTCTTTGACATCAATAATCCAACGATGATGCTAACCACCATGATGTTGGTCGGCGGCGCGATGGGTAAATCAGCCCAGTTGCCATTACATACTTGGCTTGCTGATGCGATGGCAGGTCCGACACCGGTATCAGCGCTGATTCATGCGGCAACGATGGTAACAGCAGGCGTTTATTTAATCGCCCGTTTGCACCCTCTGTTTGAGCTGACACCAGGTATTTTATTGTACTGGGTTGGCGGTGTAGGAGCATTGACGTTAGTCGTTGCTGGATTCTGTGCGCTGGCGCAAACTGATATTAAACGTATCCTTGCCTATTCAACCATGAGCCAAATTGGCTATATGTTCCTAGCGCTCGGTGTGGGCGCATGGCAAGGTGCTATCTTCCATCTGATGACGCATGCTTTCTTTAAAGCCTTATTATTCTTGTCATCAGGTGCGGTCATTCTTGCAGTACACCATGAGCAAAACATCTTTAAGATGGGCGGCTTACGTAAAAAGATACCGTTGGTATTTTGGTGTTATATCGTTGGTGGCGGTGCACTTGCAGCGATACCTTGGGTCACCGTTGGTTTTTATTCTAAAGAAGCGATTCTTTGGGAGACCTATGCAACCGGTCACATGGTCTTATTTTATATGGGTGTGTTCGGTGCTTTCTTAACGGCACTTTATACGTTCCGTATGATTTGGATCATATTCTTTGGCGAAGAAAAAACGCCTGCGCACAAGTTGTCAGGGATATCTTATTGGTTGCCGCTGACTGTATTGCTGGTGTTATCAACTGCGGTTGGCGCATTGATTACGCCACCATTGCAAGGGGTGCTGCCAGAGAGCGTTGGTCATTTATTAGAAGTTGCTGGTCAAGCGCATGCCAAGCACACCGCAGAGTATATCGCGATGGGTGCAATGGCGGCAGGTTTGATATTGGCGGCACTATTATATGTCGTGGATAAAGGTCGTCTGCTTACCAGCTTTAAGCGCTCACGTATTGGTGGGGCGCTATATCACTGGTGCTATCACGGTCTAGGCTTTGACGCGCTATACGATATAATTTTTGTAAAACCCTTTTTGTTCATCGGCCGCTTATTTAAAGCCGATCCTGTTGATAAAACGTGGCTTTTATTACCTAAGCTGGCTTCAGCAGGTAATAAGATATTGTCTGCGACGCAAACAGGGTCACTTCGAGGCTACGCTACAAGCTTTGGCTTGGGTATTGCTGTATTGCTGGTGCTGGTAATGATGACGGTGGTATAAGATGATAGAGTTACAACAAACGTGGATGCTACCAGCATTGATTGCGATTCCGTTTATTGCAGGATTGCTATGTTGGTTGGTAGAGCGAGTTAATAAACGTCTGCCGCGCTGGATTGCTTTAATCGGTATGACGTTGACCTTTGTATTGTCACTGGTACTGTGGCAATACGGTGATTTTGGCGGTATGAGCAAACAGGTGATTGCACCAGATTCGGCTGTGCCTTGGGTCGCTGAATTTAGTGTGCCGTGGATACCGACTTTTGGTATTAGCTTTCATTTAGCCTTAGATGGCTTGTCGCTCATGATGGTGGCCTTAACCGGTCTACTGGGTATTGCAGCGGTTGCCTGTTCGTGGAATGAGATCCAACGTCGTGTTGGTTTCTTCCATCTGAACTTGCTATGGAGCTTGGGCGGTGTCATCGGTGTTTTCTTAGCCATTGATCTGTTTTTGTTCTTCTTCTTTTGGGAGATGATGCTGGTTCCTATCTATTTCTTGATCGCCATTTGGGGTCATGATGTGGTTGGTGGCAAGACCAAAGAATACGCGGCAACCAAGTTCTTTATCTATACTCAAGCGTCTGGGCTTATCATGCTCATTGGCATATTGGTATTGGTCATTATCAGCTACGCGCAAAAAGGCGTGGTCAGCTTTAATTACAATGATTTGCTCGGTACGTCGCTCGGCGGTTGGGAATACCCCATCATGCTATGCTTCTTTATTGGCTTTGCGGTCAAGCTGCCGATTGTTCCTTTTCACGGCTGGCTACCTGACGCGCATGCGCAGGCACCAACGGCCGGTTCGGTTGATTTGGCAGGGGTACTGATTAAGACGGCTGCTTATGGTTTGATTCGTTTTGTCTTACCGTTATTCCCAGCAGCATCACAAGATTTTGCGCCGATTGCGATGACTTTAGGTACGATTGGCATCTTCTATGGTGCTTGGTTGGCCTTTATGCAAACCGATATGAAGCGTTTGCTGGCTTATACCAGTATCTCGCACATGGGTTTTGTGGTCTTGGCAATCTATGCTGGCAGCTTACTCAGCTTGCAAGGTTTGATGATTCAGATGTTAGCGCACGGCTTAAGTTCGGCAGCATTGTTCATCATGGCAGGGCAGTTATACGAGCGTCTACATACTCGTGATTTAACCTTGATGGGCGGCATGTGGGGACAATTCCGCTACTATGCACCCATATTGATGTTCTTCTGTGCCGCCTTATTGGGTATCCCAGGTACAGGGAACTTCATCGGTGAGTTCATGATTTTACTAGGCGCATTTGCCCAGTATCCTGTGTTTGTGGTATTAGCCACTTTTAGCTTGGTATTGGCAGGATTGTACTCGCTGATCTTGATCCATCGTGCATTATTTGGTACCAATAATATTGAAGCATTGGCCATGCGCGAGACCAAGTCACACGGTTTGCCGAACCGCAAATTAAAAGATTTAGGCAAACGTGAGCTGTCGTTATTACTGATGTTGGCCGCTGGTTTGGTCTGGCTCGGACTGTATCCACAGCCGTTCCTTGATACCTCAAGCCACGCTATGCAGTGGATCAATAATGCCTATATATATAGTCAAGTGACACAAGTAGATGCATCACAGCTGCTTGATGCAATGGAGGCACGTTAAGTCATGAATGAATTTACGATGAATGATTTGATGGGACTGATGCCTTATGCACCGATCATTGCCGTCGTCATTACGGTATTGCTGGTAATGATCGCTATCACCATTAAACGCTCACATATTGTGACGGGTACTATTACGGTCGTCGGCCTAAATATTGCTCTGTTTACCTTAATTGGGCAAATGGCAGGCATAATCACCAGTGGCTCGGAGTTGCCAATCGCTGAACAGCTTTTTGTGATTGATAACTTCGCGCAGTTCAATATGGTGGTAATACTGATCTGTGCGCTGGCTTGTTGTACTTTATCTTACGCCTATTTGGCCGATTTTAAAGACAATAAAGATGAGTTGTACTTGCTGATGCTGCTATCGACCACGGGCGCGCTGCTCATGGTGTGTGCTCAGCATATGGCATCGTTCTTTATGAGCTTAGAGCTGCTCTCAGTACCATTGTACGGTCTGCTGTCTTATACTTACATGCGCAACCGCTCGCTGGAGTCAGGGCTTAAATATCTGGTACTGTCAGCGACGGCATCGGCCACCTTGCTGATGGGCATGGCCTTTATCTATGCACAAGTTGGCTCATTGGCTTTCAAGCCGATTAGCATCATGCTGGTCGATGTATTTGAATCGCCACTATTAATACTTGGCGCGGCAATGATGATGTTCGGTATTGCCTTTAAACTGTCAGCAGCACCGTTTCATATGTGGACGCCTGATGTTTACGAAGGCGCACCTGCACCTATCGCGACTTTCTTAGCATCGGTATCCAAAGTTGCTATGATGGCACTGGCAGTACGATTCTTAATCGATACCTCTTTATTGGCGTTACCGTCGGTACAAATGCTATTGATGGTTATGGCGACCTTATCGATTTTGGCAGGTAACTTGTTGGCGGTTCGTCAAACCAGCCTCAAACGTCTATTGGGTTATTCTTCAATTGCGCATATGGGTTATGTGCTGATCGTGATCGTCAGTATTGGTTCAGCCGCAGATAGTATCTCTAGCATGTATATGGCGGTTTATGCCTTTACCTCTATCGGTGCCTTTGGTGTCGTGACCTTGATGTCAAGCCCGTATCGCTTGGCTGGTGAAGCGGATGAGCTGACCCACTATCAAGGACTGTTTTGGCGTCGTCCAGTGTTGACTGCTGTCATGACGATTATGATGTTGTCATTGGCTGGCATTCCACTAACAGCAGGCTTTATCACGAAGTTATTTGCTATATTAGCTGCTGTACAAGGAGCCAATTGGTTCTTAGCAGCGATGATTATTTTAGGTAGTGCGATTGGCTTATTCTATTACTTACGTGTCTTACTTACGCTGTTCAAACGTCCTAAGCAATTCATTGAGTTTGATGTTTCTGGGCAATGGGGTATTCGCACCGGTGGTATTATGGTGATAGCGGTGACTGCGATGATAGTCTTCTTTGGTATCTTGCCGAACACGCTGATTGAATGGGCAAGTCTGGCACGTATTTGGTAATACCATTATAGATGTAAGATAAGTCGCCGCATTTGTATGGTGCTGCTTATCTGCTGTTACGCTTAGAAAACCCAGGTGCGCCAGCTTTATGATAAGCTTGGCGCATCTTTTTTTATTGTTTAAATTCTTATAAAAATAAATTTAATAAAGTATAAGTGACGAATGATTATGAGTGACAATATCCAAACCGTAACTGTTCTGAGTAAGACTACTTGGACACCGAACCTGTTTAGCTTTACCGTTAGCCGTCCTGATAGCTTTAAATTTACGGCGGGGCAATTTGTACGTTTGGGTGTCAACCCGAGTCAATTACAGTATTATCAGCAGCAAGATGAGGCCTCTAGCGATGTATCTGATGCTGCATTAAATGAAGATATTTTTCGTGCTTATTCGATTATTTCCTCTCCCTTTGACGAGATATTAGAGTTTTTCTCTATCGTCATTCCCGACGGTGCGTTTACTTCGCAGCTGCAACATTTACAAGTGGGCGATGAGCTATTGCTCAATACGATGCCGTTTGGTTTTTTAACCTTAGCGCGCTATCAAAAACCATTGCCCAAGAATTTATGGCTGCTCGCAACAGGTACTGGCCTCGCACCGTTTTTATCCATGCTACAAGACTTGCAAACATGGCAGGACTACGAGCACATTGTATTAGCCTATAGTGCGCGGTCGATAGAAGAGCTGGCTTATGTGGACAAAATAGAAAGTCTACAAGAAGACTTTGGCACGTTAGTAGATAATCCAGCCAAATTAATCTTTATCCCCATCGTTACCCGTGAGCCAGTTGAGGGCGCACTGGCAGAGCGTCTACCAAAACTGTTATTAGACGGCACGCTACAAGAACGAGCAGGCATAGCGTTAGACACTGATAGCACGCATGTCATGCTGTGCGGCAATCCAGACATGGTAGAGGATACCAAAGAGACGCTAAAGTCATTAGGGTTGGTGATGAATCGTCGCGGTGAGGGTAATATTGCGGTCGAAAACTACTGGTAGTCGTCTTATTTTTTTACGCTAATGAAAATTGGCTCAATAAAAACAAAAACGCTGACTCTTAAAAGACCATAGTCTCCAAGAGTCAGCGTTTTTTTGTGAGCTAGAAGTATAGTCAGTGAAAAGTAATATTGATATCAGCAATACCGTAACGTTTTTAGGATATTTTGACCATAGTGGGTTCTAAACTTGACTCGGTTCGGTGGCATCATCAATCGGGTTGATTGGACCTTGCATGAGTTCAGGCTCATCATCGTCGCCAATGATGTCCTCGTTGCTGCTCGCTGCCAATAGATCGCGATAATTGATTTGCGTTTTCAAAATCATTTGCTCTTCTTCAATTTCGCCATAATTCACTTGTACCTTATGCAAAGCACTCATGATTTTTTTGTTCTTTTTTAGCCAGCGATTGATATCGAGATAAATAACTTCATCTTTTGCGCGCGCGATATTGATATAAGACAAAATAAAACCTAAAGGATCTTTTTTTAGGATGCGATGGTAGAACCAAATGAACAGCTTGACGCCTTGACGTTTGATAAATGACTCACAGCGTAAGTTGAGCACATCGGTATAAGTTTGTTGCCCAAACACAAAGCGCTGTACATTACGATCAAGTTGCACATGAACCAAACTGAAATTACTGGCGATTTCTACATAAATACCGGCTACGTTGATGGTGCAGTACAAGCGAAACCAATCATCATACATCTCAACACGCAGCTCTAAGATGGCTTTGACATTGTCGGTCACGAACTTTTGCAGAGCATCATTGACATAGCTCTGAGCGACTGGCAGAGACAGCTCATCTTCAAGTTTATCAGTCGTTCTATCGTATAGGTTCTTGATGGTTTGGGTTATGCGATCCCAACCATCGCTGAATGACTCGTCAAAACGATAGCCGATACTATCGAAAAAGTCATCAAAACTGTCTGAATTATTCACGTTATCAAAATCACTCAAACTTATTATCCTTATAAATATAGGGCAGCAACATCAAAGGCGACGCAAAGAATCGTTTATGAAGTATGGATGGTCAATGATGGTTTTTTAGTTGTTAGGCATACTAATAGTAGTCAAAAACACGACGCCATGGAACTTGCTTGGTTACAGCATTTTTTACTAAGCTCGCCGAGTGCTAGGTACTGCCTTAGCAAACACAAATGAAAAAGTCATGCTTAATAGGGTAATACCTAATAGTTGATAATGTTGTCATTAGAAACAGTATATAACAAAACAGAAGCATGCAAAATGAACACATGCGTTTTGTCGGTATTCATTTGATAAGCATACTTAATATCAATGAACCAATCACATAATCTTGTGGGGTTATTTTTTCTATACGACTAGGGTGTGTGATGACCCTAGTACCGCAAAATGATGCATAGGTGGCATAAGGTTGGTCAGCCACGGTTATGCTAGCGACATAATTATATGTCATGTTATGATAGCGCCAACATGTGCCACAGATAACGCGCCTTACTTTTATTCAGCATATTGTCTGCTGCCTTTATACTTATAAGCTTATATTCAGAAGCTGAGACCAATTGTGGCCTATATCAAAGACTCACAAAGCTACCACTTTTCAGCGCAAGCACCCAAGCGTGATATTAGTTTGCCTGTTGCTATTGCCATCGCGGTAGCCGTCCATGCGTTGATTATTTTTGGTATCAGCTTTTCTATGGGTAAAGATCCTGCAGCGATGATGCAAGACGTGGCTAAGGCGCTAGCCGATAATATGCAGCCAAATGAAGATGCCCATTTTATTGCCAATGCCTCTCAAGAGGGCGGTGGTACGGTACGTGAGCTTTTGAGGCAAGAGACCGATCAGAGCAGTCCATTGTCTGCTGAGCAAATGAGCGAAACCCAAGATGTGATCAGTTTGCAGCGTCAAGTTCGTCAGCAACGCTATCAAGAAAGCTATCTGCGTACCACGCTAAGCTGGCGGCAGGCTACGGTAGAGTCTGATAATGACAGTAAGCAAGTAAAAGATGATCTCATGGCACAAGAAGAGCGACTCCGTAAGCAAATTGCCACCCTAGAGGCGCAACTGTCTCAGCGTCAGCAGCTCTATGCAACCAAGTCGAAAGTAGTGACGGTCGATAGTAATTCAACGACGCGTGGTGCAGCCGCTGACTATATCAATACTTTTCGTGAACATGTCGAGCGCGTTGGTAATTTACAATATCCTGCTCAAGCACGTGCGCAAGGTATCACGGGTGAAGTTCGCCTCATGGTCATTATCAGTCATGATGGTAATATTAAAGCCATTCGCCTGCTTGAAAGCTCAGATTCTACGATATTGGACGAAGCTGCTAAGCAGTCAGTACGGCAAGCCGCGCCCTTTGGTAAGTTCACTAAAGACATGCATGATATAGTCGAGTTGCGTTTGATACGTACCTACCGTTATAGTGACAAAGTAGATGTGACTTATTAGGATAACAAGTTAAGATAACAAGAATCAGTTCGAATCCCTAATAGTACATACCCAAATTCATAAAATACAGCGATAGAATAAAGAGTCATTATGGAATTTTTAGGTTTTACAATAGATGTGGCCACGCTAACCAGCACTGCAATAGAGTTAGTCATCAAAGTGGCTTTGGCAATACTCATATTCATCATCGGACGCTGGCTGGCCAAAAAGGCAGTTGCTTTCTCTAATCGTCTTATGATGCGTAGCCATCTAGACGAGACAGTCGCTGGCTTTTTGAGCCGTCTGTTGTATGGCGTGTTACTGGTCGTGATTACCTTGGCTGCGCTAAGCAAAGTTGGTGTGCAAACCACATCAGTTGTCGCTATCTTGGGTGGTGCCGCCGTTGCCATTGGTCTGTCACTAAAGGATCAGCTATCGAACTTTGCCGCTGGTATTATGATTGTGACTTTTCGCCCGTTTGTACGCGGTGACTATGTCCAGATCAGCAGTTATACCGGCACGGTGACTGAGATTAGCTTGGTCAATACCCATTTAACGACCATTAACAATCACGATATCATCATTCCTAATAGCGATATCACCACGTCAGCCGTTGTCAACTATACCGCGCTACCCAATCGCCGCGTCGATATTACGGTTGGTATTGGCTACGATGCCGATATAAAAACGGCCAAAGAGGTGATGCTAAGTCTCGCAAGAAACAATGCATTGGCGTTTACTGATCCTGAGCCTATCGTGCGGGTGACCAATTTGGGTGATAATTCAGTGGATTTAACCCTAAACGTTTGGACGACCAATGCTGACTGGTGGTCGATGCAATGCGAGCTACTAGAGCAGTTCAAACATGCGCTTGATGATGAAAAAATTGAGATTCCATTCCCGCAGCGCAGTGTCCATGTTAAAGGCTTAGATCATATGATTAATCAGATGGGGCAAGCGCAGAAACTGCCATTGGCTAAAGACTAGTCCATAACGCCCTAGTGAGTAAAAGCGCCATATATTTAAATATAGGGATTTGGTAGGCTCAAGCCTGCCAAAATCTCAATCTCAAAGCTTTCCATCTCATCTTGCTCGGCTTGCCCAAGCTCATGATCAAACCCTAATAAGTGCAGTACACCATGTATCAATAGGTGACTAATATGCTGCGCGACGGTTTTGTCTTGCTCAGCGGCTTCACGTACCATGACTTCATGACAAATGATTAACTCACCCAGTGGCAGCGTTGGCATCAGCTCAATGATGGCAGCTGGCATATCGCTTGGGTAGGATAAAATATTAGTCGCATAATCTTTGCCACGCGCTTCCAGATTCAACTCGCGTCCTTCTATCTCATCCGTAATATATATATCGAGTGCTTTTGGCTTCTCTTGCCATTGCTCAGAGTCAATATCTGCAAAGTAGGGCAAAGTCATACCAGTGTTAATACGTTCATCGATATAATTCAGCGTTGCCATTATGACTGGTAACAGATTATCTGCACTATAAAAGCGATCAATCAAATTATCATCAATACTGTCAATCGCGCTGACATTGAGAGCTGCGCTGGTCAGATTATTTGCAGCTGTTTCAGTCATACTATTATCATTAGCTTGGTTCATTTTTCTATCCTTTAAAAAATAACACGCCCTAATAAAAAACCGAACGACTGTCTTTAGTAATCCGGTTTTCATTGTTTTGAAAGCTAATGTTTTAAAGCTTAACGTTTCATTACGGCTACAATTTATCAGCCATAGCTTCTCACTTATAACTTAGCAGTCGCGTTGCTGATCGCTTGTCTACGTTCTTGCTCAGCTAAGCGTTCTTGTTTGCGCTTTTCTTCTAGGATCAACTGCTCAGTGTCAAACACTTCATAAGCTTCAACGATTTGTTGTACCAATTGATGGCGTACCACATCTTTTGAATCGAATTTAGTGATATGAATCTCTTCGATACCGCTTAAAATTTCGAGCGCTTGCGTCAGTCCTGATTTGGTACCGCGTGGCAAATCGACCTGAGTAATGTCACCAGTGATGACCGCACGTGAGCCAAAACCTAAGCGTGTCAGAAACATCTTCATCTGCTCAGGTGTGGTGTTCTGCGCTTCATCCAAAATAACAAACGAATTGTTCAAGGTACGACCACGCATATAAGCAAGTGGCGCAACTTCAATGATTTGCTTTTCAATCATTTTGCCGACTTTTTCAAAGCCAAGCATCTCGTATAACGCATCGTATAACGGGCGTAAGTAGGGATCGATTTTTTGTGACAGGTCACCCGGTAAAAAGCCTAGCTTTTCGCCTGCTTCTACCGCAGGGCGCACCAATAAAATACGCTCAATCTCATTACGCTCTATCATATCGACCGCACAGGCAACAGCAAGATACGTCTTACCCGTACCCGCAGGCCCAATACCGAAGGAGACATCAGAGCTTAAAACGTTTTTCACATAACTTTGTTGATTGCCACCGCGCGGAATGATTTTACCTTTGCGCGTGCGCAAGCTGATCGGGGTAAACTCACTAGCGGTTTCTAAGTTGTTCTCATTTTCTTCAGCAGTAGCTTGCTCATCTTCCTCGTTATCTTGATCGCGCGCGATGCTTGACTGGATAATGAGGTGCAGCTCTTCTGCGCTAATATCTTTTGAGTTTTGAGCTTCATCGACCATTTTGTAAATGATGCGTTCGCCACGCTCAACGCCAGTGATATCACCACTCAGGCAAAAATCCCCTTGGCGTTGGCTGATTTTGATATCGAGGCGTTCTTGGATATATTTCATGTGGTTGTTATATTCACCAAGCACGGTTTTGAGCTGTGCTGGGGTCAATGATTCGAACTTTATACGGCGGCTCATGGAATCAGTCAATCGATTATCCTTATATTGGTAGCCCGATGCTATTCTTATTTATTGATAGAAGCATGGGTGTAATAGATAAAATAGTCAGTAATACTTTTAGAGAGTAGAGACAACAATGACGGTAAAATTATTATGTAATTTATCGATAGTAACAAGTGAATGGCCTTCCTTTATTATGGTAGATAGATTTTAAAATTCAAGCCATAGATGGCATGGACAGCCTTGTTTTTGTATGGCGATTGCAACCGCTGTGCCAATATTTTGCAAGCACTGCCGTTTAAGCTGATTAACTTTGTGCCTTAAGTAAGCTGGCGCTGTTATTTTAGATAGTCGATGCTTTTTGTACACGCTGTCTGTACCGTCAAGAGCACAGAATGACGGACAATTTGTGGTAATCTATCAGCCATATCATCACTATTTACATCGCTGTCTAAATAGCAAACTTAATACTGAGCTTCACCTCTTAATAGAACGATGGCGTTTTTATATAGAGTAATATAACTTCTATAATAATAAAGTTTTTGCTGATGACGGATAGCCAGCCAGCATACCAAACAGATCACAATAGGAATAATCATGATGCAAAATATGGATTCAAATTTATCGAATGCCAAAAACAAATTTGGCAATTCAAGGGCAGTCACTGATCAGAATGTTCTTATCGTTGGCGGTGGGCACGTGGGTTTGTCTTTTGCGTTGCTACTAGCGCATCATGGTATCGCCAGTACTTTGCTCGAAAAGATGGGCTATCCAACCATTAGCCCAAATGATGACAGTAATCGAAGCCATTATTTAGACAGCCGCAATACGGCACTATCACGGCGTACGGTACAGATTTACCAAGAGATTGGTCTATGGGATAAGCTACAAAGTCATGCTTGTCGCATTGATGCGGTGCAGATCAGTGAGCAAGGTAGTTTTGGACGCGCGCAGCTGAATAAAGACGAAGAAAAAGTAGAGTCATTTGGTCAAGTCATGGAAAATGCTTGGCTGGGACGTAAGCTATTGCTTGCCGCTCAGCAAGAGCCGCTCATTGCCTTGATTGATCATGCGAATGTCACGGCAGTTGCTCAGAAAAACGACATGGTGACGTTGAGCTTTAGCTACTATGGTAAAGAGGAACATGAGCAGCAGTTGCAAGCTAGCGTCTTGGTCGCTTGTGATGGTCGCGACTCTACGGTGCGTCAGCTATTAGGTATCGGCACGACGACTTATGATTATCAGCAAACCGCTATCGTCGGTGTGGTAGAGACTGATAAACCACACGGGCATGTCGCGATTGAGCGTTTTAGCCCAGCAGGGCCACTGGCGGTATTGCCATTGACAGATCCAGATGGCGATGGCAATGATGAGTATCAAACAGGTTATAGACGCTCGGTGGTTTGGGTCTGCCCAACAGGCGAAGAAAATAAATATTTAGAAGACGATGCGCATTTTTTAGCAACTTTGCAGAAAGCCTTTGGTGAGCGTGCTGGCACGTTTGTCACAGCTGGTCGTCGCGGTGCTTATCCACTAACACGAGTATTGGCAGACAAACAAGTCGATGGTCGCTGTGTGGTTATGGGCAATGCGGCGCATACCTTACATCCTGTCGCCGGTCAGGGCTTTAACCTCTGTATGCGTGATGCTCATGTGCTGGCGCAGATGATGAGTACGCAAGTGCTAAAAGGCGCAGACATTGGCGATACGCAATTATTAAAACGCTATGAAAAGGCACGTCAAACCGATCAAAAACGCGTCATTCGCTTCTGTGATGCCGTGGTACATGGCTTTACGCATCCTAACCCCGCCATTAAGCTGGCACGGAATGTGGCCTTGGTTGCCTTTGATAAACTGCCCAATATTAAGCCGCTAATCGCCAATTACGCGATGGGCTTGAAGTCGTAGTTTGTCATAGCACGAGCACGTTATATAAATTGTCTATACAAATGTTCTATACGATAGCACTTAAATGTAGGAATAACTTATGAAAAATAATCATACGCTGATTATCGGTAGCGGTATTGTTGGGGCGACATTGGCGTTAAAACTGGCACAAGCAAAAATGCCCGTGACGTTGATTGATGCACGCCCTGAACGTGATGAGTCAGAGTGGCAAGACATATTGAAGCAACGCGACGCTCGCGTTTATGCACTAAGCGTGGCCAGTATTAACTTGCTCAACGATGTCGGCGCGTGGCAAAAAATTGCTGCCTCTGAGCGTAAAGCGGACTACTCACAAATGCAGGTGTGGCAACTGAACGGCATGGGCGAGCTATTATTTGGCGACAGTGGTGATAATCATTCTAATACTACGCTACCGCAAATGCTCGGCAGCATGGTTGAGCCTGCCGTCATTGAACATGCGTTATGGCAGCGTTTATCTGAGGATGATGTCAGTGACTATCTAACCGTTATCGCTGGACATAAAGTTATCAATATGGATTGGCTGGGTACGCAGCAAGGCTACCGTGTGACTTTAGACGATCATACTAATATCGATGCAATGCTGCTGGTCGGTGCTGATGGTCGCGGCTCATTTGTGCGCCAGCAAGCAGCCATTGGGCTAGATACACTCGATTATAATCAAACTGCTGTTTGCTGTGCCATTCACACTGAAAAGCCGCATCAAGCAACCGCCCGCCAAGCGATGTTGCCTACAGGTACGCTGGCACTATTACCATTAGCGGATATCACTGATGAAGACAAAGCCAAGCCGCAACACTGGCAGTCGATCGTGTGGACACTACCACGCAATCAAGCATTGGCATTGATAGAGGAAGATGCGCGCTTTGTCGCTGATAAATTGGCTGCTGCCAGTAACTATGAGCTAGGTGCTATCACTCAGATTGAGTCCATCGCCAGTTTTCCATTGACTGCGCAACAAGCGAAAAGTTATGTCGCAGATAATTTGGTCTTAATCGGTGATGCGGCGCATGGTGTCCATCCGCTAGCAGGTCAAGGGTTGAATTTAGGCATGCTCGATGTGCAGACTTTAAGTGAGCAATTGGCACACGACTTTGAACGTAGTGGTGGAACCAGTTGGGGTAGCAATCAAACGTTGCGTAGCTACGAGCGTTTGCGCCGTCCGCATAACAGTCTAATGATGCATAGCTTTTCCGCGCTTAACTGGCTATTTGCAGGGTCGCTTGCACAGATGCGTCCTATTCAACAAATCCGCAGCGAAGGTATGTATCGAGTTGGCAAAATTAAGCCATTGATGAGACTGTTTGCTAAGCAGGCGAGTGGGGTTTAGGGTTTTGACTTAAAGAGTGAGTGATGCAAACTAAGTTATGGACAACTATTGTAGTTATGGTAAGCGCTTTGACATTGTCAGGGTGTCAAGCTCTCTCAATGCCTTCTTCTGAGCCAAATCCCGTACCTAAAAGTGCTAATAATTATGGTAATGAAATTTATGAAACTCTTACAACCTTAATTCCGCCTATACCAGATTCAGATGGTGATGGCGTTTTAGATGATATTGACAACTGTCCAAAAACACCAGTTAATACTGTAGTAGATAATGATGGTTGTCCTGTAACAAAGAATTTAATGGGACCTTTTGCATTAGAAATTAAAACTTACTTTGAACAGGGTAGTGCAGAGTTTTTGCGTGAAGGTTATGCTACAGATATAGACAAGCTTGCTGATAAATTTGCAGCTTATTCCTATTTACCAATTATTATCTTAGGGCATATCTCCAAGCCTGAAGCGCTGCTTATCCAAACTGCTAATAGTAAGCAAGCCACCAATAAGACTCCTATAAATAAGCAATTAGCACAGGATCGCGCGCAGCTTGTCAAAGATCGTTTAGTGAGCCAAGGTATCTCTGCAAGCAAAATATTTACTTATGATTGTGGAACGAGTTATCAGGTTATTTCAGATGATGCTGAGGCAAACATATTCATGAATCAGCGAGTATTCGGTTGGTCCGCTGTTGAGGATGAGAAGTACATTGTTCGATCCTATGGTTTGGAAGGCTATAAAGAGAAGTGTAAAGCTTTTCAAAGGTGATCAATTATGAAAGCTAAGTTAAGATTAACTATTGCGACTATTATAAGCGCTTTAACACTATCCGCGTGTCAAACGTCCAATCAAACGCCTGATTTGTCTAATCAAACAAGTCAAACTATCAACATGCCAACGGTTGTGGTTAATTTGGATAGCGATGGTGATGGCGTGCCTGATGAGCTGGATCAATGTCCAAACACGACAGAGAGCGTGGTAATAGACGAAAGGGGCTGTGCTGAAATTATGAGTCTTGTTGGTATGCCTCCAATGATGGAGTATCGTGCTTTTTTTACCAAGGACAGTAGTGAATTATTGCCAGAGTATCATGATGAGCTTGATAGAGTAGCAAAACAGATGAATAACTATGATACGGCTACTATAAAAATTGAAGCTCATGTCTCAGAGGACGAGGTCAGTAAAGCTTCTACCTCAATGTTGCAATCAAACTCACTGGCTAAGAATAGAGCGCTCATTGTTAAAAATTACCTAATTTTAAATCACCAAATCGAGTCTAGTCGTCTGACTACTCTCGATTGCGGTATTAAAGGTTCTATTGCACCTTCTGATACCGAGGAAGGTAGATCTATGAATCGTAGAGTTTATAGCTTAGTAACCGATTCAAAAAACCACAAAGCTGATTATTATCAAAATGACCTAGGCTCAAACAGATGTATCGAGTTTTAAAGGTAAAATACAATGAAAATTAAATTAAGAAATACAATTCTAGTTTGGGTAAGCGCTTTGGTATTAACAGGCTGTCAAACCGCCGACTTGTCTAATCAAGCAACTCAAATTATTGATATACCAGTTGTTGAAGCTATTTTAGATAGCGATGGCGACGGATATTCTGATGATATAGACATGTGCCCAGGTACTCCAATGAACATAGTAACAGATGAAAGGGGTTGTCCCTTTACTGGCATGGGGATAGGTCTAAAAATGGAATATCGTGCCTTTTTTGCCAAGGGTAGCAGCGAGCTATCGCCAGAGTATCAGCTTGAGCTTGATAAAGTAGCAGCAAAGCTGCAAGAGTACTATACGGCAACTATGCGTATTGAAGGGCATGCCACCACAGATGAAATATCCGCTACTGATACAGCCCTGCAACCTAATTCTTTAGCAAGGAATAGGGCGCTTATCGTCAAAAACTATCTGATAATGCAGCATCAAATTGATCCTAATCGTTTAAGTGCCTTTGGTTTTGGTGCTGAACAGCCTATTGCATCCTCTGATACTGAAGAAGGTAAGTCTATGAATCGCCGAGTTTATGGGGTAGCTACTGCAGATTTTGATACCGAAGAGGAGATGTCTATGCACCGCCGAGTTACTAGTATAACTACGGAGCCTGAAGATTAATTATTTAATATTCCATCAGCAGACTTTAGTTTAAAACAACTATCCAAAGGCAAACCGCATGCTTATCCCAAAATACTGGGCGCAACATAAACAGCGCTTTGAATCGCTAGAGACGTCTAGTAACTCCTCCAAGCAAGCCACTATTAAACGTTACGGTTGGTCAGATATCAGCCAGGCAGAGGCGTTAAGCCATGCTAAATCTCGCGTGAGTGAGGCGCATAACTGCTGGCTGGCAGGTGAAGATATCTTACGCCGTGAGCGAAGGGAAGAATATAACGCAAGTAATGGTATTCCCATTCGTGAAGAGATTATTTCTGAGCATGATCTTCCAGAAAATGAATTATCCAATAATAGTGCAGCAGTGACGAAGCTTATCGTTACGCGCAACAGTTACGGCGCACAGGTTGCTAACGTCGATAACATCGCAATCATTGATGTTGATAATGAAGATCTACTAGGCCATTTATATCCCGAACATTACAGCCCTAGTGGTTTTATGCCTGCTATACCCACTTATCAAAGTAAACCATCAAGCAAATTAAAAATTTGGGTTTTTATCCTTGTGTTTATTCTTATCGCCAGTGTCATCGCTTGGCTAGGATTGTCTTGGTTGTGGCTATTGGCAGTTATGTTTGGTGTGACTGCTTATCTATGGCAACAGGCCAGCCAAAGAGACAAAGCACACGCACAAAAATATACCGATGATATCGCCTCATTACTGCCTTACATGACGGATTTAATCAAAAAACGTGTTGCCAATCATCCTACCGAACGCTTTCGTTTATATCAAACGCCAGCAGGATTTCGCATTATTGCCACACACGATACCATTTCGCCAAGTGATGAGTTGGTCGCGGAGTGGTTTGAGTATTTTCATGCGGATGCCAATTACGTGCGTCTGAGTCAGGTGCAGCAGTGTTTTCGAGCGCGGCTCACTGCTAAGCCGTGGCGTATGAGTGAGGTTGAAAATAAGAAGTTGGCTAAAGATATCCCTGCTAAAAACTTTTGGTTTGGCTCTGATAATACCGATGTAGATAGTAGCATTGAGCAACGTCAAGATGAGTTAAAAGCGCGTAAACAGTGGATTGTTGACTATGATCGTTTTGCAAAAGGCTATCGTGCTTGTCATTATGTCGAGAGTTTTGCTGGCAAGGAAGCCAGCCATCAATTAGAGTCTGTAGCGATAAAGGCTTTTGTCGATTGGCATGATAGGGCTTGTCGAGTGGATAAAGCGTTACCGATGGCTTGATTATTAAATTTAAGATATTATCGGAATAATGTTTGCTTATTATTAGTAAAGTCTGTGAGGCCGTTATGATTATTAGAATACCAGTGTACTTAGCGATAGTAACTACTGTCTTAATAGGCTGCCAAAACACTACAACTGTGCCGTCTAAAGTTATACCTCAACATGAAGAAATCAGGACGATGCAAGCAGATAGCGATTTAGATGGCGATGGTGTACTTGATGCGATAGATGAATGCCCAGAAACACCGCTAAATGTGGTAGCAGATAAAAGGGGCTGCCCTGTATCTGTCTCTGCACCTATGGGACATTTTTATGGAGGCAGTTATTTATTTCCTATCAATAGTAGTCAACTTGACACTAGTGCTTATGAGGCGAATTTAAAAACATTTGCAAAGGTGATAACGCCTGACTGTGTGGTTAGACTGAGCGGGCATATAAGTAGGTATGAGAATACGGCGCGCAATAAAACGCTAGCAAGCGACCGCGTTGAATTTGTCAAAAATTATCTTGTGATGCAGTACAATGTCAATCCTGAGCAAATCATGAGGGCGCATTATGGTGATCAAAGACCTATAACCCCGCCTGATGCAAGCTATGAAGACAGTAAACTTGATCAGAGAGTGGATGCGGATATGACGTTTGATGATAGCTGTCCTAGAACAGCTGACTCTTAGTCAGCAACCCTTTTATATAGAAAAACAGACATTGAGGCACGAATGAAAAATTATAACTGCCATTGGGTGGCTTTATTATGTCTAAGCAGTTTGAGCCTTCTAGGCTGTCAAACCAGTACAACTGCGCCTTCTAAAGATTTACCTAAAGATGAAAATATCAGGACGATGCAAGCAGATATCCCTGATTCAGATTGTGATGGCGTATTTGATGCCATAGATGAATGCCCTGAAACGCCGCGTAACATAGTGGTCGATGTTAAAGGCTGTGAAATAATAATTGAGGGAGGCGAGGCACTGGAAATGGAGTTTAGTGGATTCTTTCCGCCTATGAGCAGTCAGTTACCTGCTACTTATGATGCAGATTTTGTAAAAATGGCAGAAAAAATCAATGAGTATCCAGAAGCCAGTGTTTTTATTTTTGGTCATGCAGCTACCAATGAAATTGATAAAGATGCTTTAGCGACGCTTAGTTTCGATTCTTTATCACGCAATCGCGCTCTTATTATTAAGAACACTTTAGTATTTCAACATCATATTGATGCTGAGCGTATCCGTACTTATGAGTGCTCAAATAAGATTCTAGTTACAGATGCAGCGTTTATAGATCCAAGTTTTGAAAAGCTTAATCTTAAAAATATTGAGGCAAAACAACGCCGCGCAACTTTAATGGCAAGTAGTACAGTCCATTATTTGATGAGTCTTGAATATGATTCCGATATACACAAATATGGTGAATATGCCAAGCACTGTGAACTGTTTGAGTAGTGATATCAATGGTGTAAGCGAGGGTTAGCCATTATTAAATATTAAAACTTATGGCTACCCCAACGCCGAAAATACCACCATCAACACTGGCGAGACAATATTAATAATAAAGCCAAAGCTAATCGCCAGTGGCACGACTTTTAGACCGCCGGATTGCTGGATAATTGGTAAGGTAAAGTCCAAGCTCGTCGCGCCGCCAAGTCCTACCGCTGCTGAGGGATATTTACGCATAAACACAGGGATAAATATCAGCGCAAAAAATTCACGTACCAAGTCGTTAAAGAGTGCCACACTGCCCCAAACCGCGCCATAGGCATCGGTCATGACGATTGCTGATAGCGAGTACCAACCAAACCCTGATGCTAGTGCCATTCCTTTAGTCCACGATACCTCACTGAACATCAGCGCAAATAGTAAGCCACCAACCAATACCGCTAGCGTAAAGATGACACTCATCTCAACGCCGCGCTTATTCAGCAGCACTTCTTTTAGAGTAATACCCGAGCCTTTTAAGCCAATACCGACCAGCAAAATTAATATCATTAACATCACCGTCATGGTGTTTTCGGGTGGCATATAATTGTCTGGTAGGAAATATCCAATCACCATACCAATGACCACACAAATCACTTGTGCCAAGCTACCACGGATGCTGACGCGATGTTCTTTAGATTTTACGCTGGGTTTTTTGGCGTGCCATGGGCGCAAATGATCGAACAACATCAGGGAAAATAAGCCCGTACCAATCGTCAGTATCGACAGTATAGTTACATACAGTGCAATCTCACCTATCTGACTGCCAAGCCCTTCCACTTGCGATAGCTCAATCCCAATCAGCGCTAAGATGATAAAAACCAAATAAGACAAGCCTTTATCCGCAAGCTTGGTCATTTTAGGATTAGAAGGAATGGCAAAACCAATAAACATTGGCATTAATACCAGAACAAGGGTAATCAGGCTTTGCATGGTGGCAGGCTCGTAGCATTTTTAAAGGTGTTTTTGAGAAGGTATTTCTAAGAAGCTGAGGATTGTAGCATATCAAGCGATTAATACTGACATGAGCGACTAAGATTCCTTGTGAAAACTGACTGTTTAACTATTAAATGTTGGCTTATAAGGTGAGCACCTTTGTAGCGAGATGGTAGGATAGGGTTTTATGCATGATAATACAGCTAACAGCAATACTTAAGTATTTACCTAACCAACTTTTGTTGCTACATTAAAGGACTGAATATATTTGGCTCGCCTTATGTCGCTCTATCAGCTCAAATCTCAGTTTCAAGATCAATTGCGCCCAATTAGCGATGCATTGGTCGAGCAAAAGGTTAACGCTAACCAAGTGACGGTATCAGCCATCTTATTGAGCCTTGGTACGGCTTATGTGATTGCCAAGCCTGCAACTGAGAAGCATGAATTATGGCTTTTATTGCCTTCATCATTGTTTGTACGCATGGCGCTCAATGCTATCGATGGCATGATGGCGCGCGAGCATGGGCAAGCCTCTAAGATTGGTGAAGTGCTCAATGAGGTGGGCGATATTGTGGCTGATACGGCGCTTATCGCAAGTCTTGCTCCGCATGTTGCGAATGCTAATTGGCAAGATTCGGCAGTCAATTTACCAAACCGTATATCAATTCATCAACCACATATTGTCGGTCTAATCGTGCTTAGTATCGGCACTGAATTGCTAGCGATAATTAGTAATAAAAGCTTAAATGTTCGGGCGAATCAAGGGCCTTTGGGTAAAAGCGATCGTGCTTTTGTGCTCGGTGTGCTTGGCACTTTTATGGCAAGTAAAGTACCGCCCGCGTTATTTCATATCAGAGTAGGGCAATTATTTATACTGACAGAGGCGCTGCTACTAAAAACTTGTCTCAATCGACTGCGTTATATGGCAGACTTATATTTGATGCGTAAACCACCTGTGTTACGCTCAAACCGCTTAGACAATATTGAATCAATAGCAGAATCATCGTATCAATCTATATTATCTATCGATTGCCAAGCGATTATTGATCAACCTGATACGCTATCTCCCAATACCTTTTCATCGAACTCTCTCTTATTAAATGCTCCTTCATCAAATTTCCCTTCATTAAATGCCCCTTTATCAAATTTTGCTGCTAAAACTTCCATTTTGGAGTCAAAGATAATGCCTGCTATTTCCAAAAATCCCCAGTCTACCACTGCCAAAGCTGCCCCAAACAAGGTTAGCGATGACCTTAATTTATTATCGTCCGAAGTTGTTAGCGGTGAAAGTTGCTACAACGCGTATGATGGCACGGCAATCTATTATCGCTATTGGTTGACGATGCCTTTAGAGGGTATAAAAAAAGCCAGTCAGCAACACACACAACAGCGCCAAGTCATTCTGTTACATCGTGGTCACGAACATTCTGGACGCTTAGCAGAACTTGGGGAACAATTTGCAAAAGCGGGCTATCAAGTATTTGCTTGGGATGCGCGTGGTAATGGGCGCTCAGGTGGTATCAAGGATCATGCTGAAAGCGTCACCGAGCTTGAGCGCGATCTAGACGGCTTTGTACAATTGATCATCGGGCAAACGGGCATTGCTATTGAGGATACATTAATCGTCGCCAGCAGTATCGGCGCGGTACTCGCAGCAGCATGGGTACATGATTACGCCCCCAGTATTCGCGGAATGATATTGGGTACGCCAGCGTTGAGTATTCGTTTGTACATGCCATTTGCCATACCATCGCTAAAGGTAGCTCGCGCGCTTGGTCTGATGTCACGCGTGAGCAGCTACGTCAAGGCGCAAGTCTTAACGCATGATAAAGACGCACAGCAAGCTTATAATGCCGATCCGCTGATATCGAATAGCATCTCGACCGACTTACTCATCGATACGCATGCAACGGGTCAACGCTTGCTCGATGATGCGGGTGCTATCACCGTGCCAACCTTTATATTATGTGCCGGTAAGGATTATGTAGTCGATAAGCAGGCAGAGCGCGATTTTTATGAGGCCCTTAATACCACTGACAAACGCTGGCAACTATATCCAGACAGTTATCATGCGATCTTTCATGAGACCAATAAGGCAGATATCTTCGCGGATTGTATCGAGTTCGCTGAGCAGGTATTCAGTAAGAACGTCAAAGCGCCTGATTTAAGCGCCGCTCATCTTAATAGTGCCAGTAAAGATAAGGTTGACCGTTTAGCGATTAAACCCTTTAACCCAAGCTTTGCCATCACTCGATTTGCCATGCAAAAATTTGGTCATGTCAGTGACGCGATTGCCACAGGACTGGAGCATGGATTTGATTCGGGGCATTCGCTCGATCACGTGTATTATAATCAGCCTAGTGGTCAGAATAAATTTGGTCAGGCGGTCGATAAGTTTTACTTAAGCAATATTGGTTGGCAAGGGATTCGTATCCGCCGCGAACATATATTAGAGCTGGCACGTGAAGCTTTAGCAGATATTAAGTCTGGAAAGCAAAACCAAGTTAGTCAAAACCAAGCTAAGCAAAACAGCACTGAGTTATTTCAGCCGAAACTACTCGATATTGCTAGTGGACATGGTTTTTATGCCTTTGATTTATTAACAGAGTTTACCAACTTGCACGCTGAGCTACGCGATTATGAGCAGCACAATATCCAAGCATTACAGGCAAAGGCGGAACATTTAGAGATTGCTGATCGAGTCCTTACTTGTCAAAAAGATGCGTTTGACCCTGCCAGTTATTCTCATGTGCAGAAGGGAAGTGGCGATGCTAAAGGTTTTGATGATAAAAAATTCGATATCGCCATTGCCTCTGGCGTGTTTGAATTGTTTTCTGACAATACGCTACCAGCGACGGCATTGGCGGGTATTTATGACAGTTTAAAATCTGATGGTTATTTACTTTATACCAATCAGCCTTGGCATCCTGAGCAAGAATTTATTAGTAAAACCTTAAACAATCATCGTGGTAGCAGTTGGGTGATGCGCTGTCGCTCACAAGCGGAAATGGATCAATTGGTTGAGAATGCTGGCTTTAAGAAAGTCGCCATGCGTATCGATCGCTTTGGTATCTTTACCGTGTCATTGGCAATTAAAGTCGCCTCAACCAATCATGAATAATACGCATGCCAAGCCTTATGAGCGCATCCAGCTTTTCTCCGGAGGTGGCTCGCGTTTTGGTTATTATTTGGGCAGTTATGCGGCATTGGTTGCCCATGATTTGACACCAGATATCATCGTCGGCACTTGCGGTGGTAGTCTGTCGGCTTATTTAGTCAATTTAGCGCCTGACCCCAAGGATTTGCAGGAGCTGATGTGCAGCCGTGAGTTGTATCGTGTCATTACTGCAATCAGACATGTCGCGCCAGACGAAGCCAATAGGCGACTAAAAATACGTTATATGACTCAGGCGCTTAAACGCTGGCGCTTGTCACGGCAGCTGTCCAACCGCCAAAAACAGCAGCAAGCAGACAGCTACAAACGACTATTAGATGAGCTGCAGCAGTTAGCGATGTTTCGGATAGATAACGAGGGGCAATGGCTTGACGAGTTGTCTCGTTTTTATCCCAAGCAGAATAATAATTCGTTTAATACCGCCGCGCCAGAGATAGCCATCATCGCTAGTCGACTGTATCAAGCGCCTACTGCTGATAAATCTGTCCACAATGAGTTTAAACTACAAGAGTTGTTATTTGCGCCACCGCGTTTGGCAGTATCAGAGCATTTTGATGAAATACTTAATTCACCTGCGCATACGTTTGCCGATAGGCGTATTCATCAGTCAGTAAATGTCGTAAAGCAGTGGGAATTTAATTCAGCGGTTCGGGCATCCATGGCAGATATGTATTATCTACCGCCAACGCCTATAGACGATTTGGGGTGGTGCTTAAGCGGGGTGATTAATCTTACGCCGATCGAGCTAGCATGTCAGCTAGGGCAGACTGTATTTGCAGAGACCAAGGCAGGATACGATACTTATCTTGCTTCGCCAGCGATTCAGCGCGTTTTTGGTTTTGACCCCAATGAGCGTTTGGCACAGGTGCATGGTTATCAGCCAATGGAAACGTCATCACTTGTGAAGTCAGAAAGAAATAGCCGTCAATTGCATTGGTTACCCTTTGCGGATAATGGACAACAGTTGGCAGGACAGCATGTACAAAAGCGTTTTAATATCAGACAAATGACAGTTGAGCTTATTCACAGTGACTATGACGGTTTTGTGCAGCAAATGCAGGCGCAATGGCAATATGGCTATCAGCGTACGACTGACTATATACAGCAGCAGGGTCTATGAACGCACAAATGAAAAACATCACACAATCTAATTCCACTCATAAGCCATCGCATCTTATCGTTTTTGGCGGTACGAGTGGACTTGGCTTGGCGTTGGCGCTGCATCATCAGGCGCTTGGCTGGCAAGTGAGCGTGGTTGGTCATAGTATGGAGAAGATAGATAATATCAATAGTCAGTATCCTAATCTTGTCACTTATTGCTGTGATTTGATGGATAGTGTGCAAACACTGACGTTGTTAGAGAGCTTGTCAGATATCAGCTTTCAAAGAGTGATTTATAGCGCGGGTAGTTACACCAACGAGCGCAACCACGATCTGAGTCAAGCGGATAGCGATCAAATGCTCGCGATTAATTTGCAAGCATTTGAGCAGGTTTTTAGGTGGGCAAGTGAGCAGTTAAAGCGCCAAAGTTGTTCATCAGATTTCAACGAAAATAACAGACTCAGCTTGATTTGTATCGCGTCTATCGCCGGTACTATGGATTATCCTTATGCCAGCCTTTACGCCAAAAGCAAACGTGCCATGATTGCGACTGCCAGCGCTTATCGACTTGCACTTGCACCTTATGATATCCAAGTGAATTGTATTGCCTCAGGCTATATTGATACCCAAGCCTTACGCGATTTGAATGACGGCGATGCTGGCCATAAGCCCTTTATAATGACGACTCAAACAGCAATTGACCATATCATGCAAGCGATTGATGATGATATGGAGCTGGCAATCTTTCCACGCTCCATGCGCTATATCACTCGCGCGCTCAATCATTTACCTAAGCCTGTGCTTAACTGGATATTGCGCAGTAGATTGGATAAACCTACTGGATATAGTTAGTCCTAAATAAAAGAAATACAACTATTATAACGTGCTACTGGTATCAATTTTTCTTGCTTGCTGTGCCTACGCCGACAGAGACTGCGAATAACTAACCCCAGTAGCACTGTATCTTTTAAAAGTGGATCGACTATAGTCATTCCACTATAAAAGTATTACAGCGTTAACCTCGCTTGAAGTATCACATATACATCTACACTCGGTTGCCTTGTACTACTTTTAAATTGAATCGACTATATAACAACTTAGCCGAGCAGCCAATAAAACAAGGTAAATAGCGGCACGCCAATCAGCAAGCTATCCACTCTATCTAATACGCCGCCATGTCCAGCGAGCATCGTACCCGTGTCTTTTACCCCGTGCTGACGCTTAAAGGCGGACTCTAATAAATCTCCAGCAATACCACTGACCGCTAAGCCATAAGCGGCTAATAAGCAAATCCACCAACTAAAAGGCGTGAGCCAAATGCCCAATAGCGTTGCCAATAGCGCCGCTAGCATACTGCCGAAAATAGCGCCTTCGATACTTTTATTAGGGCTAATGGTTGGGGCAAGACCGCGCTTAAACAGCTTGCGACCAAGCAATTGTCCACATAAATACTGGGCAATATCATTAAATTGACTGGAGAATAATACAAAAAATAAAACGCCATACTGCTCGCGTTGCCAGATTAATTGTTGTAAGGCAATGAGACTGACAATCAGTGCGATAAAAGCAAAACTAAAGACTAGGTCTAATAGATTTAAACGTGTGTAAGCTTGAGTAGAATGGTTAGGAGTTTTGCTAAAAGGCTGAGTATTTGCTTGTAAACCGCGCGCTTGGAGCTTGTTAATCAGCACAGCTTTGTTGCGCAGACACCATAAGCGTTTGATCTCATAGCTACCACGCAAACCAATTAAGACGAAAAAAGCGATGAGCATCCACTGGTAGGGGTAGGTAGGAGGCTGTGAGGGTTGGCTATTATCCGTTATCTTAGCGATAACATAACACGCGCAAAGCGCCGCTAACATCAGCCACCACGAGCGTGCAATCAGATAAATTTTTGGCAGGCGCTTACGCAAGCGAGGTAGGGCAAGCAAGGCCCACGTCAAACTGACGACCATCATAAGTCCGATCACAAACAGCGTATCAGTAGCCATATTTTAAGCACTTTGGGGTCAATAAAGAACGGCAATTTATCGTTTTTCATGGCTAGAATAACAATCTTCAATCGCTGTTAGACGTTAGCAACTGTATGCTGTTCCAACCTCTGTGTCACTGATTATAGGCTGAATCAACCAATCAATGCTACCTTCTTGCTGCTTTGGTAATGGCGCAATCACACTCGTTCGAGGTGTGGTTGCTAGATGTGGATAGTCTTGACGATAATGACCACCGCGACTCTCATAACGCTGATAAGCCGACTGAATAATCAATGTCGCTAGTTGTAATTGTCGTGCTAATTGAAAGTATGCCAAGCTGGCAAGGGTAGTTGTATCGCTCTTACTACTGATATTGGTTGAATTAGACTTGAGGCATCCAAGCTGCTGCTGCCAATTTTCTATTTGTAGCAATGCTTGTGCTAATTGCCCAGCGCTGCGAGTGATACCCATATGAGCAGTCATCAAAACTTTTAGTTTGGCGGTTATCCCAGCTATGTCCGCATCTATATTGACGTTATGATGAGTATTGCTTTTATAGTCAGTAGACGGTGGCAGAGTAATGGGCTGAGTATCTTTAAGCGTTGGTGGCGTCCAAATGCCAAGGGCTGATTGATTTACTTTATCAAAATATGTCGCTTGACTAAGCTCAGTCACGTCTTTTAAATAGCGCGGTAAGTCAGCAGCGATATTGCGCCCAACTACCACGCACTCCAAAAGTGAATTACTCGCCAAGCGATTCGCACCATGCAAACCTGTATAGGCAACTTCGCCAGCGGCATAGAGACCTGCCACATCGGTCATACCATTGACAGATGTGACTACACCGCCGCAGCTATAATGAGCGGTAGGGGCGACCGGAATTGGGCCAGTAGTCATATCGATGCCAAGCTCTAATAACGTTTGATAAATTTGCGGGAAGTGCTCTCGTAAAAACTGTTCTGGCAGATGACTGACATCAAGGTTTACGTAGCCAAGTCCATTCGTACTAATCTGCTCAGCAATGGCACGAGCGACGATATCGCGTGGTGCCAGTTCTGCACGCTCGTCAATGTCCAACATAAAGCGCGCACCGGTTTGTGGACAGGTCAGACGGCCACCTTCACCGCGTAGGGCTTCCGATATCAAAAAGCTACTGTCATCTAACGCCAAACCAGTCGGATGGAATTGAATAAACTCTAAATTCGCTAAGCGGCAGCCTGCTTGCCATGCCATCATCACGCCATCACCAACACAGACGTTGGGCGCACTGGCACGCTTAAATAACTGACCCAAGCCACCACTAGCCAGTACGACTGCGCGACTATAAAAAGTCAGTTGTTGTTGACTAATATGATCAAAAACTTGCGCCCCTTGGCACTGATTATCACTGTTTGTTAAAAGGCTCAGCGCTTCATGATAAGGCAAAATAGTGATATTGGCAGCAGATTGAGCCTTTATGGTCAAGGCTTCCATAATGTGTCGACCAGTCGCGTCATCTGCATGAGCCACACGGCGACAGCCATGACCACCTTCTTTGGTTAAATGTAAGTTAGCAGTCTGTAGTTCAGTGAAAGATTTTACATTATCATCTTGCTGTATCTGGGTAAAAGGCACACCTTGCTCACACAGCCATTGAACGGCCTGCTGTCCAGCACTTAAAATGCTACTGGTATTGTCAGCTTCGCATAATCCTGCGCCCGCAATTAGCGTATCAGCGATATGGTCAGCGACAGAGTCATTTTTATCTAGGCTGGCAGCAATACCACCTTGGGCATAATGGCTTGAACAAATTTCCAAGGCAGCTTTGCTCAATACGGTAATATTCAGCGATGTTGGTAATGCTAGAGCCGTGCTTAGCCCTGCCAATCCTGCACCGATAATTAGGACATCGGTTTGTACCGCTCCATCAAAATTATCAGCAATTAGTGTTTCCGCTGTAGACACCGCATTCATATTAGGCTGCTCCGACATTGGCGAACAGCTCGCGGTCTTTAACAATATTGCCACTGGCTGCCACTCGTTGTTTTTGTGATTCGGCAAAATCAAGCATACGTTGCAATGGCTTTTTGGCCGCGACTGCCAGATCAGGCGTCATCAAAACTTCACCGCTCTGATTGGTTAGGCATTGCTCGATACCTTTTAAGCCGTTCATCGCCATCCATGGACAAAAGGCACAGCTCTTACAGCTTGCGCTTTCACCAGCAGTAGGCGCTGCTAAGAAACGTTTATTTGGCGAGCGCTTTTGCATTTCATGCAAGATACCTAAGTCGGTGGCGACGATAAAGGTATCGGCATCCATCTCATAAGTTGATTGCAACAATTTGCTAGTAGAGCCGACCACATCGGCGAGTGCCACCACGCTATCAGGCGATTCAGGATGCACCAATACTTTGGCGTTTGGATGCTCCTCTTTTAATTGCAGCAGTTCGGTCGCTTTAAATTCATTATGTACGAGGCACGAGCCTTGCCAAAGCAGCATATCTGCGTCAGTCTCTTTGGCGATATATTTACCCAAATGGCGATCAGGGCCCCAAATGATTTTTTCACCATTATTATGCAAATGGCGAATGATATCGATGCCAACGGATGACGTCACCACCCAGTCAGCACGGGCTTTGACGGCAGCGCTAGTATTGGCATAAACCACGACGGTACGCTCAGGATGAGCATCACAAAATGCGGAAAACTCGTCAGCAGGGCAGCCCAAATCAAGCGAACACTCGGCTTCTAGATCTGGCATCAGTACTGTCTTCTCCATACTCAGTATCTTTGCCGACTCGCCCATAAAGCGTACGCCAGCGACCACCAATGTCTGTGCACTGTGTGCTTGCCCAAAGCGTGCCATTTCTAGCGAATCGCCCACACAACCGCCCGTTGCCAATGCCAAATCCTGAATAAAGGGATCGACATAATAATGGGCGACCAATACCGCATTATGCTCTTTTAATAGCTTCTTGATGTTTTCTTCAACCACGATGCGTTCAGCGCGCGGCAAGTCTGCTGGCATTTTAGCTTTGGCATATTCGATGTTCATTTGAGTGGCGATGCGATTGTCCGTACTCATGACAGGTGCGTCGTAAGGATAAGTTTTCATAAAGGCAAACCTTTTATACAGTAGCGACAAGTAATATGCCGCTAAAAATAAGTCAATTGAATATTGCTAATGAATAAGATGTTTTAATTATGCTCATTTTGAGCATAAATACAAGTGTTTTTTTATAACTGGCTCGATGAAAGTACTCATTTTTTAACTCATCAGACCGTAAAGTCGTTGAATAAGCCGCAGTTTTAGTTTTGTAGAATTACAACGGCAGGCTATGATAGTCTGGGATTCACGTTATACTCATCTACAGTATCAAAGCCGCATTTTATGAACTTATTATTCAATGACTACATTTAAAGGATTGTCGCCAAAACTATGACTTTGTCTTATTCACATGCGCATCAACAGGGAAGTGGCACCACTGAAGTGGTTGCGGTGCTAGTCGCCATCACTGACCACACAGCCCGTGTATTAACAGTGGATCAAGGCAAGCTGCTGCCCAATGGTCCTTTGATGCCGTTGCATCGCTCTTTGCAAGCAGGCGTGCGTCAATGGGTGGAGGAGCAGACGCAGCAACCGCTTGGCTATCTGGAGCAGTTATATACCTTTGTTGATACCAATAGACGTAATATCGATGGTCATGCGCTGGTTTATGTGAGCTATTTGGGTTTGGTGCAAGAGACGCAGATGCAAGAGCTACAAAGCGAGGCACTGTGGCGAGATTGGTATGATTATTTCCCGTGGGAAAATCACTTAGATGGTATGCCCAGTATCATCACAGATTTTATCGTGCCTGTGTTGTTGGAGTGGGCAAATACTGCCGAAGACTTGATTGTGCAACAGCGTCGACGCCAACGTATTGGCTTATGCTGGGGACTGAGTGAGACGTTTTTAGCAGGTGGCGAACTGACAGACAAAGAATTGGTTAGCGACCATGCTCATGAAAGTAGGGAGTGGATCGCAGAGCACGTACTGCTCCGCTATGAGATGCTGTATGAAGGGGGGCTGATACCCGAAGCGCCCAATTACCCGCCAACTTATCAAGCCGTCATCCTGCCAGACGATTGGTCACAACGTATAGGCGTACCGATGTATTATGATCATCGACGCGTGATTGCGACGGCTATTTCGAGGCTGCGTGCCAAGATTGAATACAGACCGCTTATTTTTGGTTTGATGCCAGATGTTTTTACCTTGTCACAGTTGCAGCAAAGCGTCGAGGCCTTATCAGGAGTGCGTTTGCATAAGCAGAATTTTCGCCGTTTGCTTGATTCACAAAACTTAGTAATGGAGACAGGAGAGAGTAGTAGCGCTCAGCGCGGTCGACCTGCCAAGCTCTATCGCTTCCGCCACGATATTGAGCTACAAAGCTTGCTAATGGACAGTAAATTGCCCAAACGAAACAAATAGTTGTCAGATTATTCCTACGATATTTCTGTCATATGCTGTGTTTATAAACGTTGACTAGGGCGTGTCCTCATTTTGAAAATGGTGATAAAAATGAGATAAATTGCAGCCAAACAAGAAAAATAGCACAGATAATATCATGATATTGACCAGCTATTTGACGCAGTTTGGCAAGATTTAGCCATTTTTAGCCCATTTAGGCGCTTTCGTTCAGATTGAGGGCACGCCCTAAACACATAAAATACCGACCTATCCTTGCGGGAAGGCTAACTTTGCGCTATATTTATGCTCATTTTGAGTTTAAATCAATCGAATTTATATTCATAGCATACTTATATAAGGGTTAAAGATGACAGTTGAACGAGAGCCAGCGTTGGATGAAGTATTGCTTAAGCCCTTGGTTGAGGCTGCCCTCACCGAAGACTTGGGTCGACGCGGAGATGTGACTTCGCAAGCCACCATTCCCGCCGATATGCAGGCGCAGCTCCAGATTAAAGCGCGCCAAGCAGGCGTGATCTGTGGTATGGATTTGGCGCGTCTGTCTTTTGCTTTGGTTGATGCGCAGATAGAGTTTATCGCTCAGGTCATCGATGGTGAGAAGGTTGATGCAGATACAGTATTGGCTATCGTACGCGGTAATGCACGTCATCTATTAACGGCAGAGCGTACGGCATTGAATTTCATGACGCATTTGAGTGGTATTGCGACGGCGACACAGAAGATTGTCGATACTGTGGCGGATTATCCCGCGCAAATTACCTGTACGCGCAAGACCATTCCCGGTTTACGTATCGTGCAAAAATACGCGGTGCGCTGCGGCGGTGGTCGCAATCATCGTTTGGGTTTAGATGATGCAATTTTGATCAAAGACAATCATATTGCTATTGCAGGCGATATTAAAACAGCTATCAAGCAAGCACAAAATTTCGCGGGTCATCTCATTCCGATTGAAGTGGAAGTCGATACGCTAGCACAACTAGAGCAGGCTTTGGACGCTGGTGTGAGCTTGGTATTATTAGACAATATGGCGCCTGAAATATTGTCGCAAGCAGTGGCCATGTGTAAAGGTCGCGCCAAGACGGAAGCCTCTGGTGGTATTACCCCTGAGACTGTGCAAGCGGTCGCAAAAACGGGTGTTGATTTTATCGCGATGGGTTATTTAACGCATAGTACCACTGCGCTAGATATCGGTCTGGATTTTAGTGCGTAGCGTTTGATTTTATATAGTCAGTTCAATATAAAAAATAGACAGTGTGACTGGTATAAATTTTTTGTAGCCTCTGTCTGCTGTAGGCACAGCAAGCAAGAAAAATTTATACCAGTCACGCATTATAATGTCGTGTATCTATTCTATTTAGTATCGACTATAACGGCGTAACGAGCCGTTTCTATTGGCGACTATTGATACGATTATTTATCCGTTAAAAGTTGCTGAGCGACCTATGGTAATCAGCTATTGCCGCTAATGCGCTTATATCAGAATGTTAAGCAAAGTTAATGATTTTATTAGCTTATCTGCCTATGCTACAATGTCACTGCTAACCGCCTATTGGTCATCGTTGCACTCGCACGATGGCCTTATCTTTTTGCCCAAGTTTTACCGATAGATAAGCGAGCGCTCAGTGGATACTGAAATTATTAAAATCATCTTAGCCTTTGTGGTTTTGATTAATCCTTTTGCAGCTTTGACGCTGTTCTTGGACTTGACGCGCGGCTACTCGATGATTGATCGACGTAAAGTAGCACGTATTGCCTGCTTGACTATTTTTATCACCATCAGCTTTTTTACTGTAGCAGGCGAGGTACTTCTAAAGGCACTTGGTATCTCTATTGGCTCGTTCCAGCTGGCAGGCGGTATATTGGTATTTTTGATTGCCTTGAACATGATGAATGGCGATGGTAACCCCGCTAAGCCTGATCAAGAAAATTTCGATGTTGAATACGATAAACATGCACTACCAAGTACCGCATCAGCAGTAGTACCACTGGCTATTCCTATGATGATTGGGCCGGGTGGTATTTCTACGGTCATTATTTATTCTTCTCAAGTTTCAGGCATATTGCGTGTTTCTGCGGTTATCGTTGCAGGCTTTTTAATCAGTCTTTTTTGCTATTTGGCATTGATGGCGGCAGGTCGTATTAGCCGTTTATTGGGTGATACTGGGCTTAATATCATGAGCCGAATCATGGGTATGTTATTGGCTGCAGTTTCTATTGAAATTATCGTCAATGGATTGCGTACGTTATTTCCTAACTTAATATAATAGCCTTTCTGAACATAGCTTTTGTTGAGCCTAAAAAAACCCAAACACGTTTATAGAATGTGTTTGGGTTTTTTGATTTTGACTGTACATTTATATGAATTTGACTATAGTCGGTTCAATTTAAAAGTGGTACAAGGCAACCAAGTGTAGATGTATATTTAATACCTCAAGCGAGGTTAACGCTGTAACGCTTTTATAGTGGATTGACTATAGCTGTTTTCTAACTTTGGTATAGATGCCAAGCCAAGTAAAACATCAATATACCCACCAAGGCATCAAGTATATTCCACGCTTTTGGCTTGGCAAACAGAGGTCTGAGTAAGCGTGCGCTATAGCCTAATGCAAAGAAGAAAAAGAATGAGGCACTGACAGCCCCAACCGCAAAGGCCAGTTTACTACTAGCGCCAGTTGAAACCATGCCAACGAGCACCAAGGTATCTAGATAGACATGTGGGTTGAGCCAAGTAAAGCCAAAGCAGAGCAATAGCGCCTTTTTTAAACTGGTCACAACTTGTCCGTCGACAGTCAGCGCATGGGATAGGCGTACACTGGCATACAAGCTTTGGAATCCATAGCCCAGCAAAAATATGACGCCTGCAATTTTGGCAATGTTGACGACTTGCGGATACTGAGCGGTCACCGCGCCAAAGCCCGCAACACCTGCAGAGATTAAAAACGCATCGCTGACCGCACAGAAGAGACAGATAAAAAAGATGTGCTCGCGTTTGAGTCCTTGTTTAAGCACAAAGGCATTCTGTGAACCAATCGCGATAATGAGCGATAATCCCAGCAAAAAACCAGAAATATAATCGGGTGCATTCATAACCATTTACTCAATGTTAAAGACCAAAACGTTGACGTTTGCTTACTGGCAGCGTGACAAAAAACTGTTAAGATAAGGGATTGAGTGGTCGAATGCAATCAGTAAATGGGCAAGGGGCAGAGCAGAACATGGTCGTAAGTTTGACAAGAATGTTACAGTCATTTGGGCAAGCTCAAGATGATTTGCCAACGCGAGCTGCCAAACATGTTCAGCAAGGCGCTATCGCTCCTAATGCAGAAGATGATGCCAGTCCTGCTGATAATATTATTCACAATGAAGACAGTGCTAGTGATGAAACTGCCATTAGTAAACGCCTGCCATTGACTCCTCCCGAGCGTGCTGATCGTATTTGTGAAGCCTTATCGCAAGTCAATGATATTCGTACGGCAACGCCACTGACCGATCGCTATTTGTCCAATCGTGCGGCAATGCGCCCGACCAATAGACCGCCTTTCGACCCCGATACCCTATGGTATCTCAAACATGGACGCTGTCCGATTATGACTGAGCTTATTGATGTGGTTGATGAGGCCACCCTAAATGCTATGCCTATAGAAGCTGTTGCGATACTAGATCGAATTAACGGCAAGCTCAAGCGTTACCGTGAGTGGAGCAGTGAGCTCAACGAGCAGCAACAGCAGCAACATAACGAGCGTCAGTTTGTCATCGACAAGCTGGTGTCAGAGAGCATTCCAGAAGCACTACATCATTATGAGCAATTGCAACGTTTTAGTCCACATCGCACCAAAAACACGATGATGCAGGGAAAAATGACGGCAGGCGACATGCTGACTGATTTGTTTTTAGAAATTGATTATGAGCTTGATGAGTTATTGGACGAGTTGCATCAAACGGTTATGAATCGTCTTGCCTCAACGCACCGTTATGTCAAAAGCCGTACGAAAAGCTAATGTGTATTTATTTTAATGACTGTTATTAATTATCAGCTATGAGCAGTTAAATACATAACAATATGGGGCTTTAATAAAGCCTTATTTTTTTGTTTAATCTCATAGAGTTTAGAGTTTAGAGTTTAGAGTTTAGAGTTTAGAGTTTAGAGTTTAGAGTTTAGAGTTTAGAGTTTAGAGTTTAGAGTTTAGAGTTTAGAGTTTAGAGATTAGAGTTTAGAGTTTAGAGATTAGAGATTAGAGGCTATCTAGAACAATAATAACCACGATGAATAATGAGGACAATCCTATGACCCAAGTAACGGCGATGTTAGTGATGTTTGTTTTATACGGGATGCTACCAGCAGCTGGGTTATATCTAGGATATCGTGGTATCAAAAAAGTGACCGCGCCCAAAATGCTTGAATATAAAGCGATGCCGCAGTTGGGTTATATTCCTGAAAAAAGCTTACCCATCGAAGTCAAAACAGCCCTTGACCAAATCAATGGAAAAGGCGAAAAGCTACGTGTCATTTATGGCGATACCAATAATGATGGCAAGATAGATGATAAAGACACAATCAACGAAACCTATATTATGATTCAAAACTTGATGGACAGGCACATTCCGCTAGCGGTAGCTGACTATCGACGCTTGCATGACTTAGATGTGGGGGATGGGGCGCTTGCTGATACCACTAAGATTAAGCATTCTAATGTCACTGGAAAAGAGGCGTTGCTAGACGTACTAAGTACCATTAATACTCAGTTTGATGATTTGCTCAATGCCTCATATCACCAAGATGGACAAAAATTGCTCGCAACCAATCGCTATTTGCAACAGCGTTTTGATAATCCAATAGCCAGTACCCAAATTGAGCACTCTAGCAATCAAGAGATAGGCAATCGCGACAGTGGTGATGCTACTGTCAGTGCAATAGAAAACCCGAGTAATAAAGGCCCTAAAGCTGAAGACATTAAGTTATAAAATATCAAACGATCGATAAAGAATGATCAGTGCTAAACCGTCAGCCAGATGATTGAGCGATAAAGAGTAAGTTACAAAGAGTAAATATATATGAGCATATTAATCGGCGTTGGGGTTGTGACAACCGTCACGGTCGTTTATTTGGGTAAAAAAGGCTGGCAAGCTTTGCATAAAGCCGTTGGTATTACGCCAGGTGTGCTTACTTATCAAGATTATGATGCGCCGCTATCACTATCTACGTTGTCACTATCTACTATAAAGTGGCAACAACTTGATCTAAACAACAAGCATCTTCAAAGCTTATCAGAACAACACTTGCGTCAACTAAAACGTATCGATGAAAAAGTAAATCACTATCAACGCTATCAAAAAGCCCTGCAAGCGCAACATAAAATGCCCGAACTCACAGAAGCGCAGTTTGTGTTGCATAAGCTGCTGCATACTCGTTTGCCTGAAATGCTCGCCAGTCACTACCATCTAGCGAATGTGAATATAAATGCTCACAAAGTGAGTAATGACAAGAAGGCAGAAGCGAGTGCGTTATTACAGAGTGTTTTAAATAATATTGAGCAGCGTTCAGATAATCTGTTAGCGCAAATGGACACGCAGCAGTTGCAAGATTTACGAGTGATGAAAAACTATATTAATAGTCATGATAGCTAAATATTGGGTTAGTAAAATTATTATAAAAAACCCATAAAAAAGCTGCCAATAAATATTCATTATGGGCAGCTTTTTTATGGTCTAATTTAAATCTATTGCAGGTTTAAATTAACGCTTGTCGTTGCGGTCACGGGTATTGCGTGTACCACGACTGGCAGGGCTAGCACTGCTTTTAGGCTTCGCGCTGCTGTTGCGATTGTCGCTACCACTGCGGCTGCTATCGCTACGACTGTCAGTCGTGCGACGTGCTTTAAGTGGTTTGTTTCTGATGCGCTCTTGCTTCTCTTTCGCCGCGCCATGTAGACCCGTACCATAACGTGGACGTAAGCTCACTAGATCAGTCAAGGTATTGATGTCTTTTCTGTCGAGCTCTAAGAAACGACCGGTACGCAACTCTTTTGGTAATGCAATCGTGCCATAGCGCGTACGCAGTAGACGACTCACTTTTAGGCCTTGCGACTCAAATAAGCGACGTACTTCGCGGTTACGACCTTCTTTTAGCTGGACGTGATACCATTTATTGACGCCTTCACCGCCGCCTTCTTTGATATCTTCAAACTTTGCTATACCGTCTTCTAACATCACGCCAGCTGTTAACGCACGCGCGATATCAGACGTCACTTCACCCAATACACGTACCGCGTATTCACGAGTGACTTCACCAGAGGGATGCATCAAGCGATGCGCCATTTCACCATCATTGGTAAACAATAACAGGCCCGTTGAGTTAATATCCAAGCGTCCGACCATGACCCAGCGGTCATGGGTCAGTTTTGGCAAACGCTCAAAAACCGTTGGACGACCTTCTGGATCATTGGCAGAGCACACTTCACCTTCAGGCTTATAGTAAGCCAATACGCGGCGACGCTTCTCATTTTCGGCGGTGTATTTAATCTGACGACCATCAACACGAATCTCATCGCCTGGTTCGACGCGATCACCGATGGTTGCTGGGCCGTTATTGACTGTTACGCGTCCAGATTTAATAACTTCTTCCATTTGACGACGTGAGCCAAGCCCCATGCGGGCGAGCGCTTTCTGTAATTTTTCATCTTTCATAATCATGTCCTTGAGTCGGTGGGTTTATTACATTTCTCAATGTAGAAATACAGCTAGGCTCGACAGTGGTGAAAAATAAATACATTACACTGCCGAGCCAAAAATTTGCAATGGCCATTTTACGCTATTTGTCGCTATTGTAGGGTTTTTTATTCATTATCAATTTATAGAATAAAATCGAGACGATAAATAGGTTATCTATGCTAAAATGGTACATTGATCAAGAGTTTAGTAGACAAAAGGTAATGTATTCGGTACAAGCGGTGAAATATAGGCTAGATATTCAAGATTAGATGACAGCTATTACTTTGAAAAACCAACAATTGTCTCTTGTGCGCTAAAATAATTTTTGCTATGCCAACTTCTACCCTCACAATGCTTTTTTATTAAGTGTTGTGGGAATAGAGGTTATTTTTTTTATGTAACAATTAGATTTGATGGCTATAGTTCATCGTTATGATTTGAAGGGTTTTTATTATGCGCCAGTCTCTTAAGTTGTTGAGAGCGTCAAGTTTACTACTGATTACTTTATGGTCTGCTGGATGTGCGACAACAACCATCAATTCTGGTCTACAAGCAGGAGAATTGCCTCCAGTAGGGGATTTTACCGCTGAGAATGGTTTGCAATTCAATATTCAGCCGCTCAGTTTAGCGACCTTACCGGCGCCGCAAGTAAAGCGGCCTAGCAATGATGTTTATCAGCTCATCGCAAACTCTAATAAAAAAGAATACCGTATCGCACAAGGCGATACTTTAAGCATTGTTCTAGTCGGTTACCCCGACATGGCAGCTGCCGGAGTCAATGGCTATCCTGTCGATCAGCAAGGCTTTGTACAGTTTCCTTTGGTAGGTCGAGTCAAAGCGTCAGGTCTGAGTGTCCCTCAGTTTACCGCATCTCTACAGAGTAAGCTTCAACGCTTCCTGAAGTACTCCGATCCCCAAATCAAAATTATCAACTATCGCGGTAATAAGTTCTTTATTGATGGTGAAGTCAGACAGCCTGGCGAGTTCGCTATTGATGATGCGCCCGTGTCGCTCTATAGTGCGATCTCTAAAGCGGGCGGGGCGACAGAAGTTGGAGATTCAAACAGCATTGTCCTAAATCGTAAGGGTCGCAATTACAATATTGGCCTAGCAGATTTGCGTCAGATAGGCGCCTCAGGTAATCAGATTTATATCCAAGACGGCGACTCTATTCATGTCAATAGTCAAAGCCGCAATACTGTCTACGTATTAGGCGAGTTTGGTCAAATAAAGCCTGTTCCTATCTTAGAGCAAGGATTGAGCTTGGCTCAAGTGTTGGGTGAGTCGCAAGGGCTCAATTCGTTTACCGCCAATGCCGCAAAAGTCTACATTGTGCGTGATAACTTAGAGTTTCGCCGCACCAATATCTATTATGTCGATATGCAGACCATCACTAATTTGGCACTTGCCAACCGTTTTGAGATGCAGCCCAACGACATTCTCTATGTCGATCCAACAGGGCTAACCCGCTGGAGTCGTGTTATCAACTCGTTGTTACCTTCTACTTCAGCAATCAGAAGCCTCTCAGGATTATAGGTACTCATCATGGCCTTTGACAATATTCTGGTGGTTTGCGTCGGCAATATTTGCCGTAGCCCTATCGCTGAAGCGGTATTGACACAACAATATCCTCATAAGACGATCGACTCTGCTGGACTCTCTGCTGTGGTCGGTAATGGTGCTGACCCTAATGCCTTAACGGTCATGTCAGCGCTAGGTATCGATATGTCGGCGCATATCGCCAAGCAAATTGATGAAGCGCTAGTGAAGCGTGCTGATTTGATTTTGACGATGTCTGATAATCAGAGTAAATGGATCGAGGACCGTTGGCCCCATTGCCGCGGCAAAACCTTCCGTATCGGGCACTGGATCGATCAAGATATTGCTGATCCGTATCGACATGAGCTCTCAGTATTTGAAGATGCTAGGCAAGATATCTTTGATAGCCTTAAACCTTGGGCTGATAAAATCAGCTAAGCATTTATTATCAATGGCTCGGTATCGAACCAACAATAAATAAGCCACTACTTTGAATGAATTGACCTTATGACTACAGATTCACCGAACACTTCCAAAACGACGATTGAAAAAGATGATGACGAGATCGATCTCATAGCGCTGTTTTTTGTACTATTACGGGGCTGGAAGATCGTGCTGTTCTTTGCATTGTTGGGACTAGCTATCGGCGTTTTGTACAGCCGCTATGTCAATCCTACCTTTAAGTCGGATGCGATGATACAGATAGAAGAAAACACTCAAGGCATTGCTGCTTTGGGCGAGAGTATTTCTGATCTGGTAGGCTCAGAGGCAAGTAAAGCGCAAACAGAAGCAGAGCTGATTAGATCGCGGATGATCTTGGAGCCTGTAGTCACTCTACTAAATTTACGTATTAAGCTGGCCGATCCTAATATCAGCGCTATCGATAAAATCAAGAATGATCGTATCGATACGCAGTTGAATACGCCTGAAGGGGTGTCCTTAGAGAGTGAAAAAGGACGCGTACAAGTCAGTCAATTCGAAGTGCCGCGTGCTTATCTTAATCGTGCATTTACCTTGACTCAGTCAGACACTGGATTTGTATTGAATGATGGCTTCGATGACTTTGAAGGTCAAATTGGCAAGTCGCATAGATTCAATGGTAATGAAGGTCAGATCTATATCACCGTCAATGAGCTACCTGATGAGAGCTATCCGATCACTATCAGTCAGCAATCGCTAAAAGCAACGACAGACAGTCTCAACAGTGCTTTATCGGTGGTCGAGAAAGGCAAGCAGACTGGCATTATCCAGCTGTCTATGACTGGTAAGAGCCAAGAGCAAGTCACTAACGTCCTGAATCAAATCGTCCTCTCTTACATCGATCAGAATCAATCGCGTGGCTCAGAAGAAACTACTAAGACGCTAACCTTTATGGAAACTCAGATTCCAGCATTGAAGAAAAAACTAGAAAACTCTGAGGCAGTATTCAATGAGTTCCGTAAAGAGTATGGCACTATCGATGTGGCCAAAGAAGCAGAGCTGCTACTCACTGAAAACTCGCAAATCGATACGCAGCTCAATGAGCTAAAGCTCAAAAAAGCAGATCTGACGACTTACTATACCAATGAGCATCCCTTAGTCGTACAAATAAACGAGCAGTTAGCGGTGCTCAACAGCCGTCAGCAAGAGATCGACGAGACGGTCGCCGACTTACCTGAGCTTCAAAGAGAGTTTTTGAAGCTATCAGAAGATACGGCGATCAATAGAGAGATCTACCTCACGCTCCTCAAAAACTATGAACAGCTCAAAATCGTCAAGGCCGGTCAGATTGGCTTTGCACGTATTGTCGATTTGCCTATTAGCACTTATAAGGCGATTGCCCCCAAAAAGCTACAAATCATTGTTTTGGCGCTATTACTGGGCGCTATGCTAGGCACAATGCTCGTGCTATTAAAGAATCTACTTAGAAACGTAGTTAAAGATCCTGAGCGTCTTGAGACTAAGACTAGTGTACCGGTGATTGCAACGATACCGCGCTCGCCACTATTATCGAGAATCGGGAAGAATAAACACGCCAGCACACGTCTATTGACTCATGTCGATCATAATAGCTTGAGCTACGAGGCAATAAAGAGCCTAAGAACGAGCCTGATATTCTCAATGCCAAAACAAGCCAACACGTTTAATGAGATGAGCGCTAGCAATCAGGCTGTTGTTAATCAGCGCGGCAAAGTGATCTTAGTCACTAGTGAAAGTCCAAACGTCGGTAAATCATTTATCACTGCTAACTTATCAGAAGTCCTCTCACAGCTAAACAAAAAAGTGCTAGTGATGGATGCCGATATGCGTCTAGGCGCGCTGCATAAAGTATTTAACTTGAGTCAAGATCAAGGTCTATCAGACTATCTGAGTGAAGGCAGCAGTCGTTTAGCCAAGATGAATACGGCCGCCTTAGCGTCTACTACTAGTGATTTGGATATTGAGAGCTTTATTCGTCAGACGGGTATCGATGATATCGACTTTATGCCGCGTGGTTGCCATCCACATAATCCAGCTTCGCTACTGATGAGTGAGAGATTCGCGCAATTGATGACGACACTAAAGGCTAAGTATGACTATATCGTCATCGATACGCCGCCAGTGCTCGCCGCTTCAGACGCGATAATCCTATCGCAGTACGTGGATAAAGTACTGCTGGTCGCGCGCTATGACAAGTCGATAGAAGGGCAGGTCACTTATGCGGTCAAGCAAATGAATAAATCCAATGTACAAGTTGATGGCATTATCCTCAATGATGTCCAGCAAGGTCTAATGGATAAGTATAGCTATCACTATCACTATACTTATGGTGATAACAAAAACTAATTATTAATTATTATTTCTGCTTCATTGTTCGTATGACGTTCTTCACTTAAATGGTTGTTTGTTATGTCTATAGAATCATCCTTGTATCAGACTGACCAAAGGGCAGATGTCAAAGGGCCACAGCGTATCGCGGACTGCTTGTTAGCGCTGTCACGCAATAGCAAACGAGCCGTTTTGTTAGTGGCTGACTTGGTGATGTCTGTGATCTGCCTATATTTGGCGATAGCCATGCGCTATGGCGATATGGATAATCATATCGGTTTGCTTGCGCTGTGCTTATACGCAGTAGTACCGATCATCAGCTTATATGCTATTGGCTTTTATAAGGGTATTGCTCGTAGTTTCTTCGGTGCACTGATGGGTAGCGTCTTACAGCTATTCTTTGTATTGATCGTCACCGCTCAAGTCGTCCTCTATTTCAATCCAATACCTGGTATGCCGCGCGCTGTGCCTATGCTGTATTTATTCTTATTCTTTATTTGGTTATGGAATAGTCGTCTGACTATCAGAGAGCTATTAGCCCGCTTGCAAGGGCAACGTCCACAGCGTCGTCATATAAATGACTATGACAATGTACTGATCTACGGAGCTGGTGAAGCCGGAAAAGAGCTGTTAGAGGGTCTAAGAAACTCGCATAAGTATCATATCGTTGGGTTTGTCGATGATGATGCGCAGCTTACGGATGCTTATTTACTCGGCAAACGTATCTATAATGCTGGCACGCTCGTAGAGACTGTCTCAAAGCTCGATATCGCGCAAGTGTTCTTAGCGATGCCGTCTATTAGCCGCGCCCGTAAGAGAGAGATCATCGATAAGCTCGCTGGTATCTCTATTAAGATCAAAGAACTGCCAAGCTTAAAGGAGATCGTCGATGGCAAAGTTACTGTCAGTAGTATGCGTCAAGTCGATATTCTCGATGTGCTCAATAGACAGACGGTCGAGCCTAATGAGCGCTTATTACGGCAGAATATTACGAATAAATGTGTACTCGTCACTGGTGCTGGCGGCTCTATCGGTAGTGAGCTGTGCCGGCAGATTATTAAGAATAAGCCTAAGTATCTGGTGCTCTATGAGCTGTCTGAATTTGCGCTTTATAGTATTCATCAAGAGCTCATCGCACTACAAGCGACACATAGCCGTTATCAAGAGATTGAAATCGTTGCAGTCATTGGCAATGTTACCAATGAAGATAATCTGCTTAGGATATTTAAACAATATCAGATAAAGACGGTATATCATGCCGCTGCCTACAAGCATGTGCCTTTAGTCGAGCACAATCCCTTTGAGGGTGTTATCAATAATACGAAAGGTACTTATCACTGTGCTCGCGCGGCGATTGCCGCCAATGTAGAGACCTTTGTACTGATCTCTACCGACAAGGCAGTCAGACCCACCAACGTGATGGGTGCGACCAAACGGTTGGCAGAGCTGGTTTGTCAAGGGCTGAGTAATACAAGTGGTAGTACCTGCATTAGTATGGTGCGTTTCGGCAATGTATTAGGCTCGTCTGGCTCGGTCGTACCAGTATTTACCAAGCAAATAGAGGAAGGCAGGCCAATCACGGTGACTCATCCTGATGTCACTCGCTACTTTATGACTATTCCAGAAGCGTCGAATTTGGTCATACAAGCAGGGGCAATGGCAACTGGCGGTGAGGTATTCGTCCTGAATATGGGCGAACCGGTAAAAATAGTTGATTTGGCTCGTCGTATGATTCATCTCAGTGGTCATGATACCAAAGATGCTGAAAATCCTAATGGTGATATAGAGATCGTCTTTACGGGGCTAAGAGCAGGAGAAAAGCTCTATGAGGAATTGATCATCGGTGAGGATAATGTTGAGCCCACTGATCATCCTCTCATCATGCAGGCAATGGAGCATAGCTTCCCGTTAGACGATATCGAAGTGACATTGTCTGAGTTGAATCAAAGAGCAAAAAAACATGACGTGATATGGTTAAAAGCGCAGTTTAAGTACTTTGTAGTGGGTTATCAGGAAGGCTCTACTCCCGAAGTTTCAAAATCTAAGAAAAAACTCATTGAAAATATTGGTTAACAGGATAAAACGATGGACATTAATAATATAAAAATCGCAGTGATTGGTCTTGGATACGTAGGACTGCCACTAGCGGTGGAGTTCGGTAAGCATCGTTCAGTAGTAGGTTTCGATATAAACAAAAAGCGAGTACAGGAATTAAAAAATGGCTTTGATATAACCCTTGAGGTAAGTAGCGACGAGCTTCAGATGGCCAACTCACTGAAGTTCACTACTGAATTAAACGATATCGCTGATTATAATTTCTACATAGTAACCGTACCTACGCCAATAGATGATAATAATGCTCCTGATCTCACGCCTTTAGAGAGCGCTTCTACTGCTGTTGGTAAGGTAATCAAAGTAGGCGATTTTGTAGTGTATGAATCCACGGTCTATCCGGGCGCTACCGAAGAAGTCTGTATTCCTATTATAGAGAAAGTGTCAGGTTTGAAATTCAATGAAGACTTCTACGTGGGTTATAGTCCTGAGCGCATTAATCCGGGTGACAAAGTTAATACGCTAACTAAGATTACCAAAATCACTTCAGGTTCAACACCAGAGGCGGCGGATCTAATTGATAGTCTCTACGCCTCTATTATTACTGCTGGTACTTATCGTGCAAAATCGATAAAAGTAGCAGAAGCTGCAAAAGTCATTGAGAATACCCAGCGCGATTTGAATATTGCTATCGTCAATGAATTTGCAAAGATATTCAATATCATTGGAATAGATACTGAAGCTGTACTCGATGCTGCTGGTAGTAAATGGAACTTCTTAAAGTTTAAGCCAGGCCTTGTAGGTGGTCATTGTATTAGTGTTGATCCGTATTATTTGACTTACAAAGCGCAAGAAGTTGGTTATCGACCTGAGGTTATCTTAGCTGGTAGACGCATTAATGATGGCATGGGACAGTATGTCGCTACTCAAATGGTGAAGAAGCTAGCACGAAATAAGATACATATTGACGAAGCAAAAGTATTAGTACTGGGCTTTACTTTCAAAGGTGATTGTCCTGATACGCGTAATACTAAAGTCATCGATGTGATCAAAGAGCTAAAAAGCTTCAATATCAACGTCGATGTCTATGATGATTGGGCGGATAAGCAAGAGGTTGTAGATCATTATGGTCTCGAATTAATCGATGATTTGCAGCAAGGATACTATGACGGCGTCATCGTTGCAGTTGATCATAGTGATTATAAAAAAATGGGTGTGGAGGCTATAAGAGCATTGGCTAAGTCAAATCACGTGATCTATGACGTAAAGCATGTATTTAAAGAAGAAGAAACAGATATTCGTCTCTAATAAAATTAAGGATAAAATAATGAAAAATTTTGCACTAATCGGTGCTGCTGGCTATATTGCTCCTCGCCACATGAAAGCGATCAAAGAGACAGGTAATCATCTAGCAGTTGCTTATGATATTAATGATTCAGTCGGTATTATTGATAGTATCTCTCCTAATAGCGAATTCTTCACTGAGTTTGAGCAATTCAGTGATTATTGCTATCGGCTCAAACGCGATCCTAGTAAAAAGATAGATATCGTCTCGATTTGCTCTCCCAATTACTTGCATTACTCTCATATCGCTGCTGGTCTGCGACTGGGGGCAGACGTCATCTGCGAAAAGCCTTTAGTTCCTACTGAAGCCATTCTCGATGAATTGATAGCAGTAGAAAAAGAAACGGGTCATAAAGCTTATAATATATTACAGCTACGCCATCATGACGCCATACTCAAGCTAAAAGAGCAAATCGCTGCTGCCAATCGTGAAGAGAAATACGATGTAGAACTGACTTATATCACCTCTCGTGGTAAATGGTATCTCGAAAGCTGGAAAGGCGATCTAAATAAGTCATTCGGTATCGCGACAAATATCGGTGTGCATTTCTTCGATATGCTGCACTTTATATTTGGTGATCTAGTGGCTAATGAAGTCTACTATACTGGTGAGACCAAAGCAGGCGGTTATCTAGAGTATGATAAGGCACGTGTCCGTTGGTTCCTATCTATTGATGCCGATGACCTACCTGAAAGTGTTAAAGGCAAACAACCTACCTATCGTTCTATTAATATCGAAGGTGACGAAATCGAGTTTTCCGGTGGCTTTACAGATCTACATACGATCTCATATCAGGAGATACTCGCAGGACGCGGTTATGGTTTAGAAGATGCACGGTTTGGTGTCAAAACCGTGGAGCACATTCGTCATGCGAAAGACTTGGTCACAGACGAGTCTAAGCTGCATCCTTATTTGAATAAATTTTTATTAGGATAGTAAGATGAATAATAATGTGCAAATACATCCTTCAGCAGTCATTCATGAAGGCGTTATCATTGAAGATGATGTTTATATAGGCCCTAACTGTATTATCGGCTATCCACCCGAAGATAAAAATGTGTTTCCTGAAACGCCATATACCGTCCATATAGGCTCAGGTACAAAGATTACTGGAAGTGTGACTATTGATGCTGGAACTGTCAGAAATACCCACATTGGAAATGACTGCTTTTTGATGAAAGGTGCTTATGTAGCACATGATGTCGTCATTGGAAATAAAGTCACTCTATCTAGCCACGTTATGCTTGGAGGTCATGTAGAAGTCATGGAGGGCGCTAACTTAGGTATGGGCTGTATTGTTCATCAGCGTCAAAAGATTTGGCCTTATTGCATGATAGGCATGGGTGCAATTGTCACTAAAAAACTCGTTATTGAGCCTTTCTCTATATACGTTGGTAACCCAGCAAAGAAAATAGGAACGAATGATAGAGGTATTGAAAAAAGTGGACTTGATGAAAGAGCAATGGCTTCTATACAAGAAGAATTCAACGCAAGCAGGTGATTATGATGCAATTTATAGACTTAGCGGCCCAACAGGCACGTATCAAAGATAAAATCGATGCTGGTATTCAAGCGGTATTAAGCCACGGTAAGTATATCCTTGGCCCTGAGGTCAGCGAGCTAGAAGAGAAGCTTGCCGCCTTTACTGGTGCAAAGCACTGTATCACATGTGCCAATGGTACGGATGCGCTGCAAATTGCGCAAATGGCTTTTGGTATTGGCCCTGGTGATGAGGTAATTACGCCTGGGTTTACTTATATCGCTACTGCTGAGACGGTCGCGTTGTTGGGTGCCAAGCCAATATATGTCGACATCTGCCCTAAAACTTATAACCTTAACCCCTCGAAACTCGAAGCGGCAATCACATCGAAGACTAAGGCGATTATTCCGGTGTCGTTATATGGTCAATGTGCTGACTTTGATACTATCAATGCTATCGCTGCTAAGTATAATCTGCCTGTGATAGAAGACGCTGCACAGAGTTTTGGTGCGACTTATAAAGGTAGAAATTCTTGTAACTTAACGACGGTCGCCTGTACTAGCTTTTTCCCTAGCAAGCCATTAGGCTGCTACGGTGATGGCGGTGCTATCTTCACCAATGATGAAGCACTAGCTACTGTCATGCGTCAAATAGCGCGCCATGGTCAAGATCGCCGCTATCATCATATCAGAGTCGGTGTGAACAGTCGCTTAGATACCTTACAAGCAGCGATACTACTACCTAAGCTTGAAATCCTAGATGATGAGATGCAAGCACGCCAACATGTGTCAGAGACGTACAATCAGCTGTTTAGTGAAGCTGGTATTACGACGATACCCTTTATCGAAACACACAATCAGAGTGCATGGGCGCAATATACCATCCAAGTTGACAATCGTGATGAGGTACAAGCTAAGCTAAAAGAGCAAGGTATCCCAACAGCGGTACACTATCCGATTCCATTAAATAAGCAGCCTGCTGTTGCAGATACGAATTCAATATTAACAATAGGTGATGCAGTGGCTGAGAGAGTAATGAGTTTGCCTATGCATCCTTATATGAAATTAGATGAGCAAATGAAAGTGGTCAAAGAAGTTATTAATGAAAAATAATTTCAGTTCTTTAGCTCATATCGTTTTTGGCGTTCTAGTGAGAGTACTAGGAGCTGTAGCTAGCTTTTTTTCAATACTGATTTTAACCAACTTTCTAGATAAAGATGATAATGCCAATTATTTTTTGCTTATAAGTTTAAGCATATTTATATCAGTTGTTTTTAGGATGGGAGCAGATAATCTTTTAATTAAAAAGGTTGCGCAAAGTGATTGCAACTCTAAGATAGATCTCAGTTTGTCCGCTAGTTTAATTCTTTATATAGTTTTAATAACATTGATTTTATTATTTTGTATTTTTGTATTCATCGATGATAGTTTGTTCTGGTTATACGTGTTAGGAATGTCAGCAGTTATAGCTATAAATATAGTGATAGGTTGTATCTTCAATGGTCTTAATAAAATAACACTATCAGTGCTTTTGACTATGACAGTGCCAAGTATATTATTCCTACTATTTATATATATTCTACAGTATATAGGAGACTTAAATATAGGAAATGTTTACTTTATAAGTTTAATGTCTAATATCGTTGCCTTATTAGTATCTGCATTTTCTTTATTGTTACTTTTGAGAATAAAGCGTATAAAATCTAATATAAAAATAGTAAGTTTAAGTACACTTTTGGTTTCATCGAAAAGCTTTTTTGGTGGTAGTGTGATTCAATCTTTATATAATCAATTGCCTATATTTGCTTTAGGAGTTTTCTCAACAGGTTCTGAAGTCGCTTTATTTGGTGTAGCAAGCAGACTATCAAGTATTCTCGGTTATATTAATAGTATAACGTCGAAATATATAGCTTTAATACATGCTAAGATTAAAACTAAAATTGAAAGTCCAACTAATATTTCAAATGCTATTAAATTTATTACAATGTTTCAGGTTCTTTCTTTAATACTATTCATTTTTTTCTCAGAAAGGGTTCTTGGGATTTTTGGTTCAGGATATGAAGAAGCTAAAATCACAGCAATACTTTTAATCGCTGCACAGGTTCTAAATTTATTCTTCCAAAATCACATTACTAGTTTCCAAGTTACTGACAAGCAATATAGAGCTTTATTGTTTATAATGTTAAATTTATTAATATTAGTTTTGTTTTTCGGATTTTTCTATGTTGTTTCTGATCTCAATTCTCAAAACGCAGCAATTTCAGTCTTTTTAGTTTTGGTTATATCTTGTGTATTGATCAGAATTAGGAAGTTAATATGAATACATTGAAAAGAATATCAATATTAATAGTTGTTTTTTCGTATCTATTCGTAGGTGATTATAGGCTGTTAGGAGTCCCAATATTTTTTTTGGTATGGATTTATGCAGTTATGCATAGGATTTTTTTTCAAATTAAATTCTCTATAAGAGAGATTTTAATTCAAATTGTTGCTACACTTTTTTTTGCCCCATTATTATTAAGAGGGGCAAACCTTGGCAATCAATACGAAATATCAATTATTTATGCTCTTCTTTTTATAAATATTTTTCCAATAATATTATTTGTTTTTAACGATGTCAGGTATAGAAGATATTTCCTGATTGTAAGTTGTTTATTTCTAATTTTGACCCTATTTATGTATTCGGTAAACATAAGGTCTCTAGTGTTCGGACCTAATATATTTTATAGAATTATTGGATTCTCATACACTTCTTTTATTATTATGTCGCTTAGACACAACAATGTTAAACCAGTTTGGATTTTACTAGCATATTCTTCAACATTAACAACCGCCTTAGCTACCCAATCTAGAGGAGCGTTACTACTTAGTGTACTATTGGGTCTTATGACATTTATTTTATTTTTAAAAAATTATAAATATAAATATATACTAATAATTATATTTACTTTATTTATTTATGAGTCGTACTTAAATTTAGACAAATTGTCTAAATTTTTTGGTCGTAGTGCTTATTTTGATACTAACAATGCGAGTGAAGCAGCCAGATTAGATTTTGTTTCTTATATTATTGATTACTATCAAAATTTATCTTTTAAAGAATTTTTATTTGGTTTAAGCTATCCCAATAGGTACTTCTATCTTCCTGGAGAATATCCACATAATTTTTTTTTAGAAATATTCTTAAGTTTTGGTGCAATGTATTTTATATTTTATTTACTAGTAATTATTTTTTCTATATACATGTATAGAAGAGATCAATGGTTAACTATCTTCTTATTCTTTCCAATCTATTTTGGAGCTATGTTCTCAGGATACCTTGGAGATCATGCTTACTTATTATTAATTCCATTGCTTATTGTTTTAAGTCCGGTAAGAGGTAGTATAGTCAATCTACGATAATAACTATAAAAGAAAACCGCGTGTAAGTGATATATGTGTATGGTTACCGAGGTTGATACCGTAGCGGTTTTATAGTGAGCAAACTATATAAGGTCATCATAAAGATAAATAGATTTACATCAAGTATTTTAAATACTATGTTGTTTCTATTAGAACTATTGTTCAAATATATAAGTGAGGAATCTGTGAGTACGCAAAAAATAATATGGATCATTAATCAATACGCATCAACACCAGAGACTGGCATTGGTGGTAGGCACTTTTATTTGGCACAAGAGCTTGCAAAGCAAGGTCATAAAATTTATATCATAGCTGGTAGCTATAGTCATTTATTGCATACCAGTAAAGAGCTTGATACTGACTTCTTGATAGAAAAAGTTGAAGATAACTTTCATTTTGTATGGGTAAAGCTACCTAAGTATGCGGATGCTCACAGCAAAAAAAGAATTATCAACGAGTTTTTATTTTCAAAACAATTGACCAAGCTCACCCAACAGATAAATGACACCCCAGATGTTATTTTACACTCATCTCCTGCACTGATTAGCTATTTTGGAGTAAGGTATCTGACGAATTATTACAAAGCGCCTTACGTATTTGAGGTGCGTGATATTTGGCCTCTTACCTTGATGAAGCTTGGCGGTTATTCCAAGAATCATCCCTTTATCAAGCTTTTGCAGTGGATAGAAGATCAAGCTTATCAAAAAGCAGATTATGTATTCTCTAACCTACCCAATGCAGTTGAACATATGCAGTCTAGAGGTATGAATAAAGATAAATTTACTTGGATAGCTAATGGTATCTCTTTAGCAGAGCTTGATAATAAAAAGGCTTTGAGTACAGAGGTGCGAGATCAGATACCTATCGATAAGTTTGTAGTAGGTTACACTGGGACACTTGGTGAAGCTAATGCTATGAACTATCTAATAGACGCTGCCAACATACTTAAAGACAAATCAAACATTCACTTTGTGCTAGTTGGTGCAGGGAAAATCAAAGCTGATTTGGTGAAAAAAATAGAATACTTAGGTCTAAATAACCTAACCTTTATCGATCCAATAGAGAAAACTCAAGTTCAATCCATGTTAGCATTATTTGATGCCTGTTATATCGGTTGGCAAAATAAGTCGATGTATCGTTTTGGTATCGCTGCCAATAAAATTCCAGAATATTTATACTCAGTCAAACCGATTATTCACTCATTTTCTGGCAAAGGTGACTTTATTCAGCAGTCAGGTGCAGGTATTACGGTTGCAGCAGAAGACCCGAAAGCTATTGCTAACGCTGTGTTAGAGCTACAGTCAAAGACTGCTATCGAACGTGAAGCGATGGGTGTAAAAGGTAAAGCATTTGTCATTGATCACCTAACTTATAAGAAACTAGCCAATAAACTAGCAGATACCTTATTTAAAGCGAGTTAAATCATGATAAAACGCCTATTCGACATCACCGCCGCCAGTGCCGCCTTAGTAGTACTCTCTCCGGTATATGCTATCACTGCTTACAAAGTCAGTAAAAATCTAGGTTCGCCTGTATTATTCCGTCAGACGCGCCCCGGACTGAATGGTAAGCCATTTGACATGGTGAAGTTTCGCACGATGAAAGATGCCATAGATAGTGATGGTAATCCTTTGCCCGATAGCGAGCGCCTCACCTCATTTGGGAAAGCACTGCGCAATAGTAGTCTCGACGAGCTACCTGAGCTATGGAATGTGCTAAAAGGTGATATGAGCTTAGTCGGACCACGCCCATTATTGATGGAGTACCTGCCGCTATATAGTAAAGAACAAGCACGTCGTCATAATGTGCGCCCCGGTGTTACGGGTTATGCGCAAGTGAATGGTCGTAATGCCATTGGTTGGGATAAAAAGTTTGCGCTAGACACTTGGTATGTAGACAACCAATCGCTTTGGTTAGATATCAAGATACTGTTTAAAACGGTAAAAAAAGTGCTGATTAAAGACGGTATTAGCGCCGATGGTGAAGTAACAATGAGTAAATTTACTGGAAGTAAGTAAATAATAAAATAAGAAAGGATTCGAAATGAAACAGCTAATCGGTATATATGGTGCAAGCGGTTTTGGCAGAGAATTGTTACCTTTAGTACGTGAGCAATATCCAGAAGCAAGCCTTTGTTTTGTAGATGACGGGTCACAAGATGAAGAGCTAAATGGTTATAAGATTTATAATTATGAAGCGTATTTAGGCTTAGCTCCTAAAGACAAAGCAGTGGTTTTAGCAATTGCAGATAGTAGGATTCGAGAAATATTAGTAGCTAAATGTAGCAAAGATAGTATCGCTGTTTTATCTACAAAAGCATCTAATAGTATTGAATTAGATGCCGTAGAAATAGGAGAGGGTTCAGTATTGTGTCATTTCACTCAGTTGACCTCGAATATCAAAATCGGCAAACAGTTTCACGCTAATATTTATAGCTATATTGCCCACGATTGTATCATCGGTGATTACGTCACCTTTGCCCCTAGAGTCAGCTGTAATGGTAATATCCATATCCATGACCATGCCTATATCGGTACTGGCGCAGTCATCAAGCAAGGCACTCCTGATAAGCCATTAATTATTGGTAAAGGTGCTATCGTCGGTATGGGTGCAGTCGTGACCAAAGATGTGCCAGCAGGTGCGGTAGTGGTTGGTAATCCTGCACGACCACTCAATAATTAAAAATAAGATTCACAATCAAATATTTAGTTGTAAGTCATTAATCATAAATTATAAATAAGCACCATTGAGGCAATTATGCTAAACACTCCGTTTTCACCTTGGCCCAGTTTTACCCAGCTTGAGGCTGATGCTGTCAGTCAAGTCTTGTTATCTAACAAAGTCAATTATTGGACGGGGCAAGAAGGCCGTCAGTTCGAGCGTGAATTTGCGGAGTGGGCAGATAGTGAATATGCGATTGCCATGGGTAATGGTACGCTAGCATTAGATGTGGCCTTACAGGCACTTGGTATTGGCGCAGGTGATGAAGTCATCGTCACCCCACGTACCTTTATCGCCAGTATCTCATCCGTTGTTAATGCTGGTGCTACCCCGATCTTCGCCGACGTCGATGCTGCTACTGGTAATATCACTCCTGAAACTATTCGAGCCGTGCTCACTGAACAGACCAAAGCCATCGTTTGTGTTCATTTAGCTGGTTGGCCTTGTGATATGGACGGTATCATGGCACTGGCAGATGAGCGTAATTTGTATGTGATCGAAGACTGTGCTCAAGCGCATGGCGCAAAGTATAAAGGTCATAGCGTCGGTAGTATCGGTCACATCGGGGCTTGGAGCTTTTGCCAAGATAAGATTATGACCACTGGCGGTGAGGGCGGTATGGTCACCACTAATGATGAATCGCTATGGCGCAAAATGTGGGCGTATAAAGACCATGGTAAGAGCTATGCGGCTGTCTATGAGACTGAGCATCCACCGGGTTATCGCTGGCTGCATGAGAGCTTCGGTACCAATTGGCGTATGACGGAGATGCAAGCCGTGATCGGGCGTATCCAACTGACGCGCATGAGCGATTGGACAGCTAAGCGCACTGATAACGCCCAAGCGATATTAGCGGCATGTGCTAAATGGCACTCCAAAGGCTATCTTTCTGTACCCAGATTGGAAGAGTCACTCGACTTTGTAGACTGTATTCATGCCTATTATAAGCTCTATGTCTATGTGCAGCCAGACAACCTACCTGATGAGTGGTCACGTGACCGTATTATTGAAGAGATTGCTAACCAAGGTGTGCCTTGCTTCTCTGGCTCGGCCTCAGAGGTGTATTTAGAAAAAGCCTTTGATGGCAGTGGTCTGCGTCCAGAGTCTAGATTACCAATAGCAAAGCAGCTGGGAGAGACCAGTTTGATGTTCTTGGTTCACCCTACGCTGACGACAGTAGAGATTGAGCAAACCGTTCAAGCGATTGATAGGGTGTTTGGCTCAATGACTGTGTGAACGTCAGCGAAAGTTTTACTAGGGCGTGTTTAAGCCCGCTAGTGACAGTTTTTTGATAAATATGTGATAAGCAGTATCTGTAACCTAACCTCCATAATCAAAGAGTGATTAATCAGGTATAAAAAGTTAAATGTGCTACTGGTTTTTAGGGTGTTATCGACAGCATCGATGCTGACGTCAGCACAGAATCTCTACATGAACGACCTAAAACTCAAGGAGGATCTTGATTGGTTAAATACCCAAGGTGTGACGCAGATCAGTACCAGTACTTGGCCATTGACGGCTAATCAGATTAAACGTGGGTTACCGTCTGCCAATGCGCAGACAGTAGCACAGCAGCAGGTATTACAGTCGATACAGACTAGGCTTGCGCAAAACCGTGACTCTCTTGTCAAAGCCTTTGCTGGAGTGTACCTACAGACAGATCGAAAGCTGTTTCCACAGACATTCACAGATGATCAGCTCGCTGGTCAACAAGCCACCGTAGGGGTGTCGCTTAGCGAAGCACAGTGGGAGTTTAATCTGCAAGCCAATGTAAAGAACGATGAGCTGATCGACGATGGCGATAACAATAACGATGTCAGTTTTGAAGGGTCATATATCGCCGGTACAGCAGCCAATCAATGGCTGATAGCGGGTAAAATACCAGCATGGTGGGGTCCAGGGCAGGATGGTAGTCTCATTCGAGGAGATGCTAGCATTCCAGTTACAGGGATTACTATGCAGCGTGATACGCAAACCGCACCGAATTATAAATATCTGAATTGAGTCGGTCCTTGGCAGTATCAGCTGTTTGCTGGTCAGCTCGACGATTATGAGGCCATTCCAGACACCAAGCTGTTTGGGGCACGACTGACTGCTAATCCATTACCTTGGTTAGAAGTAGGCGCGTCCCGTACGTTTATGTGGGGCGGCGAAGGTCGACCTGAGAGCTTAAGCTCATTTGGTGATGCACTACTAGGAACTAGAGACAATGATACCTCAGTAGGTGACACTGATAACGATCCTGCCAATCAGCTAAGTGGCTTTGATGCACGACTGAGTCTTATGCCTTTGGTTAACATACCCGCTGGTGTCTACGCTCAGTATGTGGGTGAGGACGAGGCAGGCGGTCTGCCATCTAAAAACATGTATCTCGCTGGTGCAGACTATGCTGATAAGGCTTATGGTAAGCCTTATCAGCTTTATACTGAATATGCAGATACGCGTACTGGCGGTGAATCACGTGGCATATCTTATGATCATGGTACTTATACCGATGGCTACTATCAGCAAGGCTATCCACTGGGGCATGCGTTAGGCGGCGATGCTGAGAGTATTGCGGCTGGTGGTCGATTGTGGCTGGTGGTCGATTGTGGCTAGATGAGCGTATGACTGTCGACTGAATTGAGGACATGCCCTAATACAGGCTAGGATTTTTAGACGTAGGCAGGTACAATATCAGTATAAATCACACCTTGATTAAGGATAAGACAGGCATGCAAAGTATTTGCGCGCGCTGTCTTTATTTTTTTATATCGTACCCTCTATTGGAGTTCCTATGTCTACCGCGCCTACTGCCCAAGAGTCCGCCACCGTTTTAGATGGCAAAGCACTTGCCAAACAAATAGAACAGCAACTACGCGTGCGCGTGGATACGATCAAGGATAAGACGGGACGCACCCCAAGCCTTGCGACGATATTGGTCGGTGATGATCCAGCTTCTGCCACTTATGTCCGTATGAAAGGCAATGCTTGTAAGCGTGTTGGTATGGACTCTATACGTGTTGAGATGCCGAGTATCACGACTACTGAGCAGCTCTTGGCTAAGATAGATGAGCTCAATAATAATCCTGATGTCCACGGCATCTTGCTACAGCATCCAGTCCCTGAGCATATCGATGAGCGTGCTTGCTTTGAGCAGATCGACTTGGCAAAAGACGTCGATGGCGTGACTTGTCTTGGCTTTGGTCGTATGGCGATGCAGCAGTCTGCTTATGGCTCATGCACACCGCAGGGCATCATGCATTTATTAGAGCATCATGGTATCGAGCTGGCAGGTTTGGAGGCCGTGGTCGTAGGGCGTAGTGCTATCTTAGGTAAGCCAATGGCGATGATGCTATTAAATGCCAACTGTACCGTAACTATCTGTCATTCAAGAACTCAGGATTTAGCGGCACATATCAAGCGTGCAGACATCGTTGTTGGGGCAGTAGGTGTGCCTGAATTGATTAAAGCAGAGTGGATCAAAGCTGGAGCAGTAGTTATTGATGCAGGCTTCCATCCTACAGATGATGGCGGTGTTGGTGATGTTGAAATGCAAGGTGTGGAAAATATTGCCAGTGCTTATACACCAGTGCCAGGCGGCGTTGGCCCAATGACCATCAACACGCTGATTCGCCAAACGGTCGATGCAGCTGAAAAATCAGCTGGATTGAACGCTGGCTAAAAAGATAGTCATACGAATACTGATTGCCGATAGATAAGGGGTTTGAGTCTCCACAGTACAAAGACTCAGGCTAAATCAACCACATCTCAGTTGATAGGACTTAAACATGGCTAAAAAAAACGTAGGTATTCACGAGCGACTGCAAGGTATTGGCAGAGAGTTTGTCGATATCTGTCATTACGTTATTTTATTTTTAATCAGTGTGGTTGTCGTCTGGACCGCCGGTAAAGAGTTCGTTGGTATTATTCAAAAAGGCTCAGCAGATTTAAAAGATATCTTGATGTTATTCATCTATCTTGAGCTGTTGGCAATGATAGGTATTTATTTTAAAACCCATCGTCTGCCAGTACAGTTTTTGATATTTATTGCTATCACCGCTTTGTCACGACATTTGGTGGTTGATGTGCAGGCGGTCTCAGACTATTTTCATTTATGGCTATTAGCGACGATTTCTGTGGCCATCATGCTATTGAGTGGCTCTATCGTGGTACTAACGTGGACGGCAAAAACATTCGGTCGTCCAGAAGATAATCTCGATAAACAGCATGCCAATCTAACGGTTAAAGCACTATTGCCTGATAATGCCCAAGCGCCTGATAGTCATACCAAGCACCGCCGTGAATAATATCAGTAGTACGTGATGGTTCGATATTACTTTTCACTGACTATAGTTGTTGAGCATCATAAAAAAGGCTACCAGTGGTAGCCCTTTTTTATGCACAGCACTTTATGTCACAACCATTTAAGTCTCTTAAAGTTGTAGTACAAGTAGCTACACAAAGCGATAATAACAGTCATGATAACAAGGTACGAGTACTTCCAATGCAGCTCCGGCATAAAGTCAAAGTTCATACCATAAATACCAGCGATCGCTGTGGGTACGGCTAAGATACCCGCCCACGCCGCAAGCTTACGCACGACTTCGTTCTGTCCCATATTGACCATGGCCATATAGGTATTCATCACCACGCTGAGCATTTCATTGAGACCATTGATGGCATCTAGCGAGTGCAAAAGGTGATCGTTGACATCGCGAAAGTAAGGTTTTGCCGCTTGAGAAAACCCTGAGACCAGCTCACTTTTTTTGTGATTAATAAAAAAGCTACAGATGTCTTGCACGGGCAGAATAATGGCGCGCATATGTACTAGCTGAGATTTGAGCTCATAAAGATTTTTTAGCGTGCCTTTGTCAAACTCGTAGGTAAAGACATAGCGCTCTTGCTCGCGCAAATATCGACCCAACCGATCGGTGATCGGCATATAATTATCCACGATAAAATCGAGTATGGCATGCAGTACAAATATCGGGCCCATACGCAGCTTTTCAGGGCGACGGTGACAATGCTCGCGGACAGGCGCGTAGGAGTTTGACGGACCATTACGGATGGTAATCAGGTAGTTTTTGCCCATGAATATCGCGGTGGTGCCATAACGAATGACATTGTCCTCTAACTTCGCCGTACGCAGTACCACAAACACCATGTCATTGTCGTAGTTTTCGACTTTGGCACGTTGATGATCGGCAAAAGCATCTTCAATCGCCAATTCATGTAGACCAAAGGCTTCTTTTACCTTGACCATGGTCTCTAGACTGGGATCGTAGAGACCGAGCCAAATAAACTGACCATTATTGTTTAGCGCCCGACTGACATCATTGAGCGCTACTGTATCGAGATTTTCCCCTGTTTTACGGGAGTAGGCATAGCAGCTGACCACCTCATCCCCACTTGATGAGTCAATATCCTCATAGCGTTCAGAGTCGGGGTCATAGACCGTCATGGTCTCGATGGTGTCCTCAGTCGTGGCAGCGGCATCACCATAGATATAGCTATCATCATCGTCTAGATAGAGATGCTTGTCACTCATGCTGGCATAGATATGATCCATGTTGGAGTCAGGTGCAATATGAGCCGTTTTTTTAATCAATTGATTATTATCATTTTCCATATACTTTCCTGTCATATAATAAAAAACTTCAATAATCCAAATTTGTCGTAAACGCTGCTATCGTTTGCTCACCTTAGCTATAGGGCATAGCTTTTTAGGGTTTCAATATCGACTAAGCTTAATAAGCTTTCGTGACAAGCTTCTAGCTTTATTTGTGGCGCGATATCGAAATCTAACGCTTCGACCCAGCGCAGCGCACAGATACACCAGTAATCACCGGGCTGTAAACCAGCAAAATTGTACTCAGGTAGCGGAGTGATAAGATCGTTGCCACGGCTGGCGGAGAAGTTTAAAAACTCGCTGGTCATCTTGGCACAAACGGTATGTTGACCGACGTCGTGATTGCCAGTGTGACAAAAGCCATTGCGATAAAAGCCGGTAATAGGATCAAAGCAACAGCTGGCAAGAGCAGTGCCTAAGACGTTGCTTTGGTTAATGGCTGGGTTTGGGTGGTAATCAGATGACATAAGGCTTCCGAGATAAAAGTATAGGGTAGTGTACCATGAGTCTGAGTCGAAAACGTGGTTCTCACCATGCTTATGACAGTCTTCATTATACCAAGGCGATATTAACATTTTTAGTTGAACCACAACGTATCTAACACGATTATAATCGCCGTGTCTTTGACAGTAATGACCAGCAATTAGATAGTGATTGTGGCGAATTGTCACTAGGCGAACCTTAACTGCTATGCTAAACTAAAGCATAAAGTGCCTTGGTGATTTATTAAGGTTTATTAGCTTATCGCGGTTTATTAACGCATAAAGATACTCGTCTTATCGTCCTAACTTATACTTATTACTCACCCTTTTGCGGTTACCTAGTTTGTTCATAAATAATTGGGTCAATGATGTTGCGCGTTAAAAATAAAAATGCACAGTGTCAATGCAATTGTAAAGATAACCTTTAAGTACTGCATAAGTACCGCATCAGTACCGCGTTTTTGGTAAGCGATACGCCAAACAAGGATTTATTGTGTCTGTCAGTTCTGATTCTGCAAAACTTGCCCAGTTAAATACGACAAATGAAGCGGTGGCTCAGCCTGCCGAAAACACGGCTACCTCCACTAGCATGCCATATTTGAATAACTTTGCCAGCGACGTTGCCAATAGTTGGTTGTTGCCTGATGGGGTGGTGGATGTGCTGTTTGAAGATGCCCAAAAGCAAGAAGTGCTCAGGCACAAGCTTACGCAGCAGCTGATTACTCACGGCTATCAGTTGGTCAATCCACCAATGATTGAATTCACCGAGTCGCTGCTGAGTGATGCCTCAGAAGATCTAAAGCGCCAAACTTTCAAAATTATCGATCAGCTAACTGGTCGCTTGATGGGCGTGCGCGCTGATATTACCCCGCAGATTTTACGTATCGATGCGCATCACGGTGGCACGGGTATTGCTCGTTATTGCTATGCAGGTGATGTGATTCATACCTTGCCGTCAGGGCTTTTTGGCTCACGGACGCCATTGCAATTGGGTGCTGAGATCTTTGGTTGCGGCGAACTGGCTGCCGATATCGAACTGATAGATGTATTGTTTAGCATGGTGAATAGCTTGGATATGAGCGCCACCTTGCACATCGACTTGGGTCACGTAGCGATATTTAAGCGTTTGGCTGAATTGGCTGAACTGCCAGTGCACGATACTCAGCAGTTGATGAACTTGTATGCCAATAAGAATTTGCCAGAACTAAAGCGGGTTTGCCAAACACTACCGATGGGTGATGATTTTTACGCATTGGCGCGCTTTGGTCATGATATGGCGCATTTATTGGCAAAACTGTCAGCGACAGCACAGCAGGATACGCAAATCGCAACGGCTGTTGATGAGTTGCAACGCCTCACTGCCCATCTACAAGAGCAATGGCAATGTCCGGTCAGTATCGATGTGACAGAGTTGTCAGGCTATCATTATCACACGGGTATTGTCTTTAACGGTTATATCAATAGTGAAACCCAGCCGTTGGTACGGGGTGGACGTTTTGATGGTATGCAGAGCTATACCCAACAGCCGCGTCAAGCTACCGGCTTTAGTATGGACGTCAGCCGTTTACTCGCGCATACGCAGCTTGATACGCCAAGCATTGTGCTGGTGGATTATACCGCATTGCACAATGCCGATAAGACCCAGAAGCAGACGCTGTTACAACAAGTGGAAAGTCTACGTCAGCAGGGCTATCGCGTTACCATGCCATTAGATACTCAAGACCATCCAGCAGATGTCACGCATCGCTTAAGTTTCGCAGACAATGAGTGGCAGTTACAGAGCGTGTAAACACAGCTTTATTAAGCCATACTTAATGTTGCTATCGTGACTGTTATTTTTTGACGTTATCAAAATCATTTTAGTTTTTTAAACCGTTATTGCACACACCTCAATACATAAAGGTAAGGATTGATCATGGGTAAGAATGTCGTAGTTTTGGGTAGCCAATGGGGCGATGAAGGTAAAGGTAAAATCGTTGATTTACTAACCGAAAAAGCCTCAGCAGTTGCTCGCTTTCAAGGCGGTCACAACGCAGGTCACACGTTAGTTGTCGATGGCAAAACCACCGTCTTGCATTTAATCCCATCAGGTATCCTGCGTGAAGGCGTCACCTGCTTCATCGGTAACGGGGTGGTGTTAGCACCTGACGCACTGTTAAAAGAAATGAAAGAGCTGGAAGACAATAACGTACCAGTACGTGAGCGTCTGCGCATTTCACCAAACTGCCCACTTATCATGCCTTATCATGTCGCACTTGACCAAGCACGCGAAGCCAAGCGCGGTACTGGTAAAATCGGTACGACGGGTCGCGGTATCGGTCCTGCGTACGAAGACAAAGTAGCGCGCCGTGCCATCAAGCTTGCTGATTTATTCCGTGATGATTTAGAGGAAAAATTACGCAATCTTATCGAATATCATAACTTCCAATTGACCCAGTATTATAAAGTTGAAGCGATTGATTTTGATGAGACATTGAAGCTTTGTAAAGAATGGAAAGAAGAAATTAAAGGTATGGTTACCGATGTGACCGAAGACCTTAATCAATTGCGCCTTGCTGGCAAGAACCTGATGTTTGAAGGTGCTCAAGGTACATTACTTGATATCGATCATGGTACTTATCCGTTTGTGACCAGCTCAAGCGTCACTGCTGGTGGCGTATCGACTGGTACTGGTATCGGTCCATTGTATTTAGACTACGTACTGGGTATCACCAAAGCTTACACCACGCGTGTTGGTAGTGGCCCGTTCCCAACTGAATTGTTTGATGATGTTGGTGCACATTTAGCCAAAGTCGGTCATGAGTTTGGTGCCACCACTGGTCGTGCGCGTCGCTGTGGTTGGTTCGATGCCGAAGCCTTACGTCGTGCAGTGGTACTGAACTCCCTATCAGGTATTTGCTTGACTAAGCTTGACGTGTTGGATGGCTTAGAAGAGCTGCTTATCGGTGTGGGTTACGACTTGCCTGAGACTGAATGTAAAGGCGCGCACGATGCTGAATTCTATGAGTCAGTTACGCCAAAATACGAAACCTTACAAGGCTGGAGTGAGTCAACCGTTGGTATCACCAATTATGACGACTTGCCAGAAAATGCGAAAAAATACATCAAGCGTATCGAAGCATTGATCGATTGCCCTATCGATATCATCTCAACTGGCCCTGACCGCGAAGAGACCATCGTATTGCGTGACCCATACGACGCGTAAGTATAGTGAACCAAATATAAAGCTGTGACTGTGTCAGACTCGTTTAATGTACTAATTGTACAATTCGCACTCGTCTTCCTTGTATCAGCTTTATATTTGTCCCACTATGAATAGGTAGATTGAATGATAAAACCCCAGTGCTGAGCATTGGGGTTTTTACTTTTATGCAAGGTACGGTCATAAATTAACCCTATCATTTATAGTCTTAATCATTATAATAGGCAGCAATCCTATGTTGGCGCTCATATTATCGTATTGATAGACAATGAGTTATTTAAGTTTGCCCAAGCCAGCATTGTGGCCAAAGATAAAACAAAGCATTGACCATTTTATTTTTATTGAATTTATCATTTATTAGGAGCTTTTCATGGCTAACGAACGTACTTTATCTATCATCAAACCTGACGCAGTTGCTGGCAACCACATCGGTGCTATCTATAGCCGCTTCGAGCAAGCTGGTCTAAAAATTGTTGCAGCAAAAATGATGCAACTTGATGACGAAAAAGCAGGCGGTTTTTACGCTGAGCACGCTGAGCGTCCATTCTACAACGATCTAAAATCTTTCATGATGTCAGGTCCAGTATTGGTATCAGTACTAGAAGGCGAAAATGCTATCGCTCAGCATCGTGAAATCATGGGCGCTACTAACCCAAAAGACGCTGCTGAAGGTACTATCCGTGCTGATTTCGCTAGCAGCATCGATGAAAACGCCGTTCATGGTTCAGATTCAGCTGAATCAGCTGCACGTGAAATCAGCTACTTCTTCAATGAAGATGAAGTTTGTGCACGTACGCGCTAGTAGCAGCAATTATTAATATCCGTTTATAGTGTTGGTTATTAATAATTAGTTTTGCAAGACGGCTTATATCTTATGGGTATAAGCCGTTTTAGCTATTATAATAATCCTATAGTCAAAGAATTACTAAACTGCTACGGCGTTACCCTCCTTAGATGTACTACTTGTACAATCTGCAGTCGGCTGCCTTGTATCCGCTTAGAATTCTGTGACCATATTATTCATTGAAATCTTTAACGACTTGCCTCATTATTGGTTTTACGTAGCGTTATCAATCCCTTATCAGCATGTTTTTATCAAATGCGCTCATAACGGATTGCTCATGCACTCATATATTATGTATGTATGACAACATCCATATAAACAATTGCACCGCTTATTTAAGCTTATGCAAAAAGGTTATCTATTATGTCCACTGTTCAATCACCTATCCAACATATCCCTACTAAACTAACAGATAGTATCAAGCTAGTAGATGAAGCGCAGGCAAAAACCAACCTGCTAGGAATGACGCAAGCCCAACTTGCAGAGTATTTTAAGAGCATTGGCGAAAAGCCTTTTCGCTCAACGCAGGTGGTTAGGTGGATATACCAGCAGGGCGTGACCGATTTTGAGCAAATGACCAATCTTAGCAAATCATTGCGTGATAAATTATCAGCCAATGCTTGCGTCGTTCCGCCAAAAGTCATTCATCGCCAATACAGTGATGACGGCACGCGGAAATGGGTGTTCGAAGTGACTGGTGGCTCATTGGTTGAGACGGTACTGATTCCAGCAGATGACAGCAAGATAAATGGTCGTAAGACTTTATGCGTGTCTTCACAAGTTGGCTGTGCGCTGGATTGTAGTTTCTGTAGTACTGGCAAACAGGGTTTTGAGCGCGATTTAACGGCGGCTGAAATCATCGGACAATTATGGGTAGCTAATGCCTCTTATATGACTGACGACAATGACAGCTTAGAAAACGTCGATCATAGCTTATGGGAAAATAACGTCACCAACGTCGTGATGATGGGCATGGGCGAGCCACTACTAAACTACAAGCCAGTGGTTGGTTCGATGGAGCTGATGCTGAGCGATCACGCCTATGGTTTGTCAAAACGTCGAGTGACATTATCAACCTCAGGTGTCGTGCCAAAAATGTATCAGTTGGCGCAAGATATCGATGTGGCGTTAGCGATTTCACTGCACGCACCCAATGATGAGCTGCGCAATGAGCTAGTGCCGATTAATAAAAAGTATCCGCTAGAAGAGTTGATGGCAGCCGCTCGCAATTATGTTTATGACGTCAATCCGCGCCATAAAAAGCATGTGACGATTGAATATGTAATGCTAGATGGTGTCAATGATAGCAATGAGCACGCTCATCAATTGGTGGCTTTATTAGGTGATTTGCCAAGCAAAATTAATCTGATACCGTTTAATCCATTCCCACATGCCAATTACGATAAATCAAGCAATAATCGTATCCACGCTTTTAGCAATATTTTAAGTGAAGCAGGATTTGTGTGTACGATTCGCCAAACCCGTGGTGATGATATCGATGCGGCCTGTGGTCAATTAGTCGGACAAGTTGCTGATCGTACTAGACGTTCGGCAGCGTGGCAGCAAAGCATCAAAGATCGTGAAAACGTGTAGGGTAATATGGTTTGAGGTAGCATAGAAGATTTAGAGTGGTATTGATAACTGAAGACGGTATTGATAGAAATGATAAACAGCCTATAAAGGTTTGATAATTAGCTGTCTTTTATCCATCACAACGGTAATAAAATTGTAGTCATAACTGCTAATAACCATGAAGGTAGCAATTAATAGTAACTAAATTGTACTTATGGGGGCTAAATCTATTAAACTGATGCTTCTTTGATCCCCTGTACTGAACCACAGTTTTATGATGGCGGCTATGATGACTTCTAAAGATTCTTGTCAGTTCAAATATCAAAAACCATTTCTTTCAGCGTTCAAACCGTTGATATCAGCGATTGAGTCACTGGCTACGCCAAAGCGTATGCTGCTGGCAAGTGCATTGGCAGGCTTGCTAGTGAGCGGCTGTCAAAGTACGACGACCAATGATCTAACGGGTAGCACCCCTTATCAAACGTCCACGCGACCGACTAGCGATCGCAACTTGGATCAACAAGAGATTGCTCGTGTGCGCACCTCACTTGCCGCGCAATATATCCGCAAAAACGAGCTTGATACCGCGCAGCGTCAGCTAGAAAAAGCCTTTGCTGCGGATAGCCGTTACGCGCCAGCCTATGATATGATGGGCGTTTTGTTGCAGCAAGAAGGCAGCCGCATCAATCTTGAAAAAGCCGGCCAGTATTTTAAAAAAGCCATCGCGCTTGATAAAGATTTTGAGCAGGCGCACAATAATTATGGCGTTTATTTGTCGCAGATGAAGCGCTATAAAGAAGCAGCGGCGCAGTTTGAAATCGCCGGTGCAGCATTAGGCTATGAAGGCCGTATTGGGGCATTAGAAAACTTGGGTCGCACTTACCTGCAACTCGATGATCATCCGGCAGCCGCCAAAGCATTCTTGCGGGCGTTAGATGGCAATCGCAACAGTATTATTGCCCATATTGAATTGGTGGATTTATTGCTTGAGCAGCAGCGTGTGCAACAAGCACAGCGGCTCTATGATGAGACTTTGATACTGGTACAAGGGCAGGGCATTAGCCCGCGCTTACTATTGCAAGGCATCAAAATTGCCGCTGCACAAAATAACAAAACAACGCGCCAGCAATTGGCACAGCAGCTTTTATCCGCTTATCCATTAAGCGACGAGGCAAAACAACTTAAGACTTGGCTTAATAATCCAGAGGCACCATGGAAATGACCACCCCATCATCAAACACTCAATCTAACCAGCAGGGATCATTTGGTGCTGTATTGCAACAAGCCCGAAAAAATAAGCAAGTCAGCTTAGAAGAGGTGGCAGCTGAGCTATTTATTTTAAAACGACATCTACAAGCGCTAGAGAGTGAGAATTTCTCTGAGCTACCGCAAGCCGCTTTTGCTCGTGGTTTTGCGATTAATTATGCCAAATTTTTGGATTTAGATCCGGTAAAAATTGCAAGCAGCTTTGATGCCGCTTATCCCAAAGAGCTCAAAGCTCAATTGGCAAACAATACCGATACGCCTTTGCGTCCAATGGGTACATTGCAGCGTGATACGCATAACCGTATTCGTTTTAACCCTTTGTTAATCATAGGCGTTATCGGGTTAATCATCTTAGCGATATTTCTATTTCGTATGGTGAGCAATGCGAGCAAAGAAAATAACCAAGAACCAACCGTCGCTGTCGAGGACATATCAGCCGTCGAGCAAGCACAAGGTGCAGCGATTAATACGAATGCCAATGGGGTCGGCGCGTCTGGCTCTGCGCTCAATTTAGGCGGTGATGCCAATACCAATGTGGCAGTTTTAGACGTCAAACTGACAGATGACGCCATTATCAGCATTACTGACGCTTCTGGTAGCAACTTGATGAATGGTGCGCAGACCGCTGGTGACTATAAATTATCAGGTATGCCACCATTTAATGTACAGATTGATAATGTCGATAATGTTAGCTTAATGCTGAATCAAGAAGCCGTCGCTCTAGATACTTATGCAACGGATAAGCAGGCCAGTTTTGAGTTGGCTCCTTAGTATTTTTTGTATTTGAGCCTATTGCTTTTTAGTTTTAATTAAAGGATTTATGTATGTCAATGCCATCGCCTATTAACCGTCGTTTGACCAAAAAAATCTATGTCGGTGATGTCGCGATTGGTGGCGATGCACCGATAAGTGTGCAAAGCATGACCAATACGGACACCTGTGATGTGGCCGCGACCGTGGCTCAAATCGAACGCTGCGTTGAAGCTGGTGCCGATCTGATGCGCGTATCAACGCCAACGATGGATACGGTCAAAGCCTTTGGTGAGATTCGAAAGCTGGTCAGTGTCCCATTGATAGCGGATGTGCATTTTGACCATAAGATTGCGCTAGCGGTTGCCGAAGCGGGTGCAGATTGTCTACGTATCAATCCAGGTAATATCGGTAGCGATGCCAAAGTACGTGAAGTCGTCGCTTGTGCCAAATATCATAACATTCCTATTCGTATCGGCGTCAATGCTGGCTCATTAGAAAAAGACATTCAACGCAAATATACAGAGCCGAATGGCGCGGCGATGCTAGAATCGGCGATGCGTCATATCGATATTTTAGAACGTCTGAACTTTGATCAATACAAAGTCTCGGTCAAAGCCAGTAATGTATTTTTGACTATGGATGCCTACCGTCTTATCTCTGCCCAAATCGACAATCCGCTGCATTTAGGTGTCACCGAAGCTGGCGTTTATCGTACCGGTTCGGTCAAGTCCGCCATTGCTCTCGGTGGCTTATTATTGGACGGCATTGGCGATACCATTCGTATCTCGTTGGCAGCAGAGCCAGAAGAAGAAATTAAAATTGGCTTTGATATTTTAAAATCGCTCAATATTCGTTCTAATGGCGTGAACTTTATTGCTTGTCCGAGCTGCTCACGTCAAGAGTTTGATGTGATTAGAGTGATGACCGCATTAGAGTCACGCTTAGAAGATGTGCGCGAACCGATGAATTTGTCAGTGATTGGCTGTAAAGTGAACGGCCCAGGTGAGGCGAAGGAATCTGATATAGGTATCGTTGGCGCTGCACGTAAGTCATTGGTCTATCGTATGGGTGAAAAAAGCCATCTTATCGACACTAATAACTTGGTTGATGAAATAGAAAGTATGGTTCGCGCGCATGCAGAAGAGCTGGCCAAAAAACGTGAGAATGAGATCATTCGGGTAAAATAAGCTGGGATAATTCAGATTCCGATAGCGCTCGTTGAAGCGTCACAACAATAATAGAATACTTGTTAAAATTTTTAAGGATATGACCGTACCATGATTAAAGCTATTAAAGGGTTTAATGATATTTTGCCTGACCAATCCGCAAAATGGCTGCATCTAGAGGCGATATTGGCTGATGTGCTGGGTAGATACGGTTATGAACATATTCGTTTGCCAATTGTAGAACAAACTGATTTGTTTGCCCGTGCTATTGGCGGAGCAACCGACATTGTCGAAAAAGAGATGTATAGCTTTACGGATAAGTCTGAGCCACCAACACCCTTAGCATTGCGTCCTGAAGGCACAGCTGGCGCGGTACGGGCTGTGATTGAGCATAACTTGCTGCGCGGTGATACACCAAAATTATGGTATATCGGCCCGATGTTCCGCTATGAACGTCCACAAAAAGGTCGCTATCGCCAGTTTCATCAATTGGGTGTCGAGAGCTTTGGTAGTGCACTACCGGATGCCGATGCTGAACTGATTGCCATGACGCATCTGATGTGGCAAGAGCTGGGTCTAAAAGATGAGATGCATTTGCAGCTGAATAGCTTGGGCGAGCTGGATGAGCGTCATGCTTATCGCGAGGCGCTAGTTGCTTATTTAACCGACAAACAAGATCAGCTAGACGATGATAGCAAACGCCGCTTGACGACCAATCCATTGCGCATTTTAGACAGTAAAGAGGCGAGCACCCAAGCGGTATTGGCAGACGCGCCAAAGCTTGCTGACTTTTTAGGGGCAGAGAGCGTGGCGCATTTTGAACAAGTGCAAGCGTATTTGACCGACCTTGGCATCAGTTTTGAGATTAACCCGCATTTAGTGCGTGGTCTTGATTACTATAACAAAACCGTCTTTGAGTGGGTAACCGACAAGCTTGGTAGTCAAGCGACGGTTTGTGCTGGCGGGCGTTACGATGGTTTGATCGGGCAGCTAAAGTCTATCGGCGGACGTGATGATAAAGACGACAAAAAACCAGTAAAGTCTGAGCCTGCGGTTGGTTTTGCTATGGGACTTGAGCGTTTATTATTGCTCATGGAAGCTGTTGCTCCAATTGCTGATATGCCAGCTTGCGATGTCTTTGTCGTGGCTCACCCAGATGTTTATAGCGCGGGTATTGGTTATGCGCAAAACTTACGCTATAGCCGTGCAGACTTACGGATAAAAATGGCCAGTGCGACGAGTCTGAAAGCGCAAATGAAAAAGGCGGATAAATCTGGTGCAGCGCTGACCGTTATTATTGCGCAGCAAGAGCTGGACGATCATACCATTAGCATCAAAGACATGCAGACAGGCGAGCAAAAGACCGTTATGCAAGACTGGTTGTTAAGTAAAGATAATTTTTCTCGAAAATAATCAGTTTTGGCTTTTTTGGTTTTTAATATCAGTAATTTAATAACAATTATATCAGGTAACTACCTATGGCTCTGACACCCAATTCGCCGAATGCAGACAACTCAATGCAAGCCCTAAAGCAGTACGGCAGTTATATTGTCACTGCGATTCTATTGGCACTGGCTGCCTATTTTGGCTGGACGTATTGGCAGGACAATCATGCCCGTGTGGATACGGTTGCTGCTGATCATTATGCGGACATCCAGCGGTTGAATGAAGAAGTCAGTCTGGCATCACAAAACCCAGATTTAGAAGCAGAGGCGAAAACGGCACTGGCAGAGAGCCGTACGCAGTTAGACAAAGATATTGATACTTTGGTGAGCACGCATGGTGAGTCAGTTTATGCGTGGCAAGCACTGATGATTAAAGCGCGCCAGCAAGTTGATAGTGATGACTTTACAGGGGCAAGCGAGACGCTAAAAAAAGCACTGGCAATCGATTTGGGTGATGCAGGTTTAACAGCAATTACCCGTCTGCGTTATGCCAAAACGCTATTGGCTGCTGGTGATGCAGATGCAGCCTTAGCCGAAGCCAACAACGATATGCCAAGCTCATTTGAAGCCAGTCAGCAAGAGTTATTGGGTGATGTGTATTTGGCACAAGACAATAAAGACTCAGCGATTAAGTCTTATAACAATGCTTGGGAATTATTACGCAGTCGTCAAGAAACACGTGCGGTATTGGCTTTAAAAATGGAAAGTCTTGGTATCGTGCCTGAGCCTATCGAGTCGCAAGCTAGCCTAATTCAAGAGTCTGCCACTGCTGAGCAGCCATTAGTGATTGAAAATACGACAGCTGCTACTGAACAACCCTCTTAGTTTTAATGATTTATCTGATAACTCAATTATCGAATGACTAAAACCGTTCTACAAACTAAGTAGCGCAGCAAGTCAGCAGGGTAGTATTCAAAGTTAAGGTCAATATACCGAACTTTTTTATTACGGATCAATTGCTTATTTACTGATGGCTAATTTATTAATTGTTAATTTATTTGTAGTGAGAACTTATAATGACTCAATCTATTCGCTCTAGCAACACGTTAAAGGCTAAAACCATTAAGATGACGATCATGCATGTCGCCGTCATCGCAGCGATGGCAACAGCTGTCGCTGGCTGTAATCGCGGTATCAAACCCGTCGTCAACGATCCTGTTAAACTGGTGCAAATTGCGCAGCCTATTAGCGTGCTACAGCCTGTGTTTAGCACTGATGTCGGTAACAAAAAAGCCAGCAAAAAAGATCCACTTGATTTGCAAGTGGGTTACGCCAACTCGCAAATTGTTACTGCTTCGCGCGGTGGTGATTTGACTGGTTTTAATAATGCCGGTCAAGAGCTGTGGTCAGTCAATGTAGGTGATCAAATCACAGGTGGTGTCGCAATAGATGCCTTGAGTCAAACTGCGATTGTCAGCACGCGTGGCGGTCAAATTATGGCCTTTGATAGCACTACTGGCGCAAAACGCTGGCAGCAGCAGTTATCAGGATCGGTATTGTCACCAGCACTTATTACTAATAATCGGGTGATTTTGTCAGCTAATGATGGTTTCTTGCACGGCTTATCACTACAGACTGGCCAGTCAGTATGGCAGTTTGCTACCCAAGTACCCGCTATCAGCGTACGTGGTAGTGCGGCACCAACTTTGTTAGATGATAAAACAGCATTATTGGCTACGGCTGATGGGCGTTTACATGCTGTGACCACCGATAGCGGTCTACCGCAGTGGTCAAGACGTGTTGGTGTTGGTGCAGGCAGTAGCGAAGTTGAGCGTATGAGCGATGTCGATGGCAAACCTGTCGTCAGTGACAATCAGCTGTTTGCCATTAGCTATAGTGGGCAATTATTAGGCATTGATTTAGCATCACGTCAAGTCATGTTTATTAATGATCTTGCCAGCCTAAAAGCGCTTACAGTAAACAACCAGCAAGTTATTGCCACCAGCTTGGACGGAAAAGTGGTCGCTTATGATCGCAACAGTGGTGAGATGTTGTGGGAAAGTGAAGAGTTGGCTTATCGCCACTTAACCAACCCTGTTATGATTGGAAACTATATTGCAGTGGGTGATTATGATGGGGTCGTGCATTTATTTGACCCTGCCAGCGGAAAAATCGTCAGCCGTGTAGAGACCAAAGGCGCGCTCACCAACTTGCAAGTAGAAGGTAGCCGTTTGTTGACCCAAAGTACCTCAGGTCAAGTTGCTATTTGGCAATTGGCTCGCTAAGATTTTATGGGCAGGCGCTTTATTAATAAGGTTTTTTTAAGCCTGTGATTAAGCGTACTGCTCAATGTCGATGCTATGATGAGGCTATGTCGACATTATAAGGAATAAACGCTGCTTCGTCGGCGTTTCGTGCCTTTTGCAAATGGCTTGTTTAACGCTGAGGTTTCGCGTACTCTATGCGACCGATGCGCTGCCAACATTATCTCTATATAATGGCGGTATGTAGTGCCTGTATATGATGTCTATTAGATGACATCTATACCCAGTATTTGGTAATAATGCAGCCACTAGATATATCATCTATTATTGTAAAATAGCCAATAATTCATTTTTATTGCTATAGTCAGTTTAATATAATTTAGATACAAGAAAGGCGAGTGAAAGTACTACAAATAGTAGACTAAGCGAGCCTGACACCGTATTTGATTTATAGAGTATTGACTATATCGTTTTATATTTATCATTCATTTTAGTTTACGGTCAAGCGCAGTATATTTACTCATATTATTAAACGAGTAGCTGTCTTATCCGTCATTGTACCCTTCACTGAGAGTAACCCATGAGTATCAAGCCTGTGGTCGCCTTAATTGGTCGTCCAAACGTCGGTAAATCTACCTTATTTAATCAGTTCACTAAAAGTCGGCAGGCACTGGTTGCTGATTTGTCAGGGCTGACTCGTGACCGTCAATACGGCGATGCGGTATATGAAGGCAAAGCCTTTATTGTCGTCGATACGGGCGGTATTGGTGAAGCTGATGATGGTAGCGGCAACATCGATGATTATATGTCTGAGCAGTCGCATACTGCTATTCACGAAGCAGACATCATCGTATTTGTGGTTGATGCCCGTGCTGGTATGATTGGCGCTGATGCCGAAATCGGTAAATTCTTGCATACCCTTGGTAAACCCGTTTATGTGGTTGCCAATAAAGTCGATGGTGTACATGACTCCGCGCCTGCAGAGTTTTATGCTTTAGGCTTGGGCGAGCCGTATCCAATGGCTGCCAGTCATGGTCGCGGTGTCGGTAATTTACTAGAAATACTGACCGCTGACATGCCTGAACAAGATGCGATGGTAGAACCAAGAGGCTTAAAGCTTGCCATTATCGGTCGTCCAAACGTTGGTAAATCTACCTTGGTAAACCGCTTATTGGGTGAAGATCGCGTCGTGGTGTTTGACATGCCTGGCACCACACGTGACAGCATTTATATCCCTTATAAGCGCGATGGCAAAGACTACGTATTGATTGATACCGCTGGTGTTCGTCGCCGCGGAAAAATCGATGAAAAAGTAGAGAAATTCTCGGTTATCAAAACCTTGCAAGCGATTGAAGATTCTAACGTCACGGTTATTGTCATTGATGCCCACGAAGGTATCGTTGACCAAGATTTGCATATGATCGGCTATGCACTCGATGCAGGTCGTGCCTTAGTGGTGGCAATCAATAAATGGGATGGTCTGACACAAGATCAAAGAGACTATATCAAAATTGAGATGGATCGCCGTTTTAACTTCATTCCGTATGTAAAAGTGCATCTAATCTCAGCATTACACGGTACTGGTGTGGGTAATTTATATCCATCTATCTTACGCGCTTACCAATCTTCTATGTTTGAAGTGTCAACCAACCGTTTGACCCAAATTTTACAAGATGCAGTGACCGCCAATCCGCCACCGACGGTTGCTGGTCGTCGTATCAAGCTACGTTATGCCCATATTGGTGGTCACAATCCACCCGTGATTGTTATCCATGGTAACCAAACTGGCTCGCTGCCTAAAAGCTATCAGCGCTACCTAGAAAACCAATTCCGTCAGGTGTTCAAGCTCGAAGGTACGCCACTTAACGTAGTCTTTAAGCTGAACGAAAACCCATACGCCAACAAAAGCGACACGCCGACCAAAGCGAAGGCGCAGCAGTTGCGTCAGCGTGAGCGCAATCGAGCGCAAAAGTTCACCACCAAAGATAAAAAACCTCGTTAAAGCGGTAGGCTTATTACCTTTCGGTTCTTTATAAAGCCCCAAAGTATACCCTGCTGCAGCTTTGTTATAACAAGGCTGCAACAGAGTATACTAATGTTGCTCTTATCATATCTTGCAAATACCTGTAATATAAATAACCAGTCGTCTTAACTCAGTTGAGTGACATGAACAACCAGCCGTTGCAAATCCTTCCTAAGTTTATCTGGCGCTCTGTCGTGCAGGCCATCATTTTGGCTGTGCTGGTAGGTATTCTATTGTCTTTTGTCTATGGTTTTGTGTATCACTATCAGCAAAAGCATCGGCATATTCAGCAGTTGGCTGCCTTACTGACGAGCAGTGCATCGACGATAGACGGTGCAGATACTGTTGCCAAGCAAGTCAGTATTGTGTTGTCGGCAGAACCAAATATCCAAAGTATTTTATTTTATTCAACGCCGCAGCCTATTGCAGATATAGATAGGTTCACAGCCTACCAGTCACACGATGATTGGCAAAACGCTTTGTTCGCTGATACGGTCAGCTTCAATTATCCGGTTGTCAGTGACGATATCACTACCGATAGCGCTGCAACGATAGCCGCGACTGAGCAAACAGACAAGCCTTTATCAGATAACATGATCGATCCGCTAGACCCTGAGGCGCTAACTGATGATAGTACCTTGGTTGGCTATATCAATATAACTTTGGACGTAGATAAACTGCGTGCCAACTGGTTGCGCAGCAATTTACTATTATGGCTTATCACCACTATATTGGCTGTCATCTGGATGCTATATATTCTGCGCAAACTTAGCTGGCCTGTCAAAGATATTGCAGCGCTAACCGACGTATGTGAAATCGTTAGCAAGCACCCAGAGCTTGAACAGCTGCCCGTTATTTCGCAGCAGTTTAAGTTTCAAGAACTGCTGCAAATTAAGCAGACTTTCACTGTTCTGTTTGATCGCTTGCAAAAGGCACAACAAGACTATGAAGCACTTGCTGTTTTTGAGCAGCAGTTACATCATAAGGATTTGTCTTTAAATGTACAGCTGCATAATTTTCAAAGTATGATTACCCATGAGTTAAAAACCTCGCTGAATGCTATTGTGGGCGGCTTACAGATATTAGATGATGAGCGACTAAGTGATGAGCAAAAAGACGCGTTAGATATCATTCGTAATGGCAGTGAAAAATTGGTATTGTCGCTTGACCAAATCATTCAGTTGAATCAAATACAAAAAGGTCAGATTAGCATCCATTCGAGTGAGTTTAATCCGCTTCAGTTAATTGCTGATCTGTTGGTGGATTTTGAGTCTATTGCTAAACAAAAAGGCTTGACGTTACTCAGCCATGTCTATCATATAGACTATACTCTCGAAGGCGATGTCGAAAAAATAAAACAGGTACTATCGATACTCCTTAGTAATGCGATTAAGTTTACCCCAGTAGGGCAAGTTAGTATTACCTCGCAATTGACCCACTTTGACAACAGTAACCGTTGGCAAATCACTATTAAAGATACCGGTATTGGGATCGATAGTGATTATATCGAGGATATTTTCAACCCATTTTTTCAGGTAGATTCATCACAAACCCGTCAATATGAGGGGACGGGTATCGGCTTGCCAGTGGTCAAACAAATCGCTCAGCTAATGAGCGCGACTATCGAGGTTGAGAGTACCTTAGGCGTCGGTACACAGTTCATGTTCACTATTCCTTTGCCCAATAAACACCAAGTTCATCAGAAAAACCTGTTGGCTGGTTTGGTTGTGGTTTATTATTATATTCATGAGACAGGGTTTTTGGTGGATGAGCTACAGCGTTTGGGAGCAGTGGTCATCTGTCATCAGCAGGGGCATCTCGTTATCGATGAGCTAAATACGAGAAAAGTCGATATGGTGATGTTTGCAGAAGACGTGCCATCGAGTAATGCTGAAGTCATAGCCAAGCGTATACGCCAGTTCGAAAGCTACGAGAGTGAGTACCGTGCTTTATTAGTGTATTGGTACGTTCCAGATCAAGCGCAATATTTAGACAGTTTTGAGCATGGGCTAAAAGCGGCTGGCATCGATTATTGCCATAGCGCCGCCTATGATGATAAAGCCTTAAGTGATCTGCTAAAAAGTTGGCTAATATGGGCATAGCTTATACCAAACGCCAAAAATACGATTAGCTGTGTCAAAATCGCTTAGCCTATAATAGGTAGTACTTGCACTCTTCTTCCTTGCTACTCTATTTTTTGTGAATGGTATTACTTCAAAAGTGGCTTGAAATTAATTGATTTAAAAGCAATAGATATAAGTATTAATTAGTATAGCTATAACTCAGTATAGAAACAAAAAAGACGCCCAAATTTGAGGCGTCTTTTTTGTTTCTATACTTTTATAAAATGATTTTGCTAGCAGACAGCGTCACTTTAAAATAAGTTCTGTACCCAGCGTACCGCATGTTGCCACATACGACTCATAAAGCCTGATTGCTCGACATCATTGGTCGCGATGATAGGCACTGATGCGACTGCTTTACCATCAATGACAGCCATCAATTTGCCAACTTCTTGACCCTTTTTGATAGGTGCTTCTAGACTTTCAGGGATATCAACCACGGTCGTGATTTTATTTTTCTGTGTTTTGCTGGTCAAAATTTGTAGATTGTCACCCGTGGTTAGTTCTACTTCCTCAGCTTCTCCAAACCATACAGGGATTTTGCTTACGAATTGGCCAGCAGGTGCTTTGGTTACGGTAGTAAAATGACCAAAGCCCCAGTTGAGTAGCTCACGTGACTGATCGGCACGTGCTTGCTGGCTTTCTGTACCCATAATGACAGAGATTAAACGCATGCCTTCGCGGTTGCTTGAGGCGACTAAGCAATAGCCAGCGGCATCGGTATGACCTGTTTTTAGACCGTCAACAGTAGAGTCGGTGCTGAGTAGGGCGTTACGGTTACCTTGAGTAATACCATTATAGGTAAACTCTTTTTCGGCATAAATACCATAATAGTCACCGCTATTTTTGACGATAGCGCGCGCCAACTTGGCCAAATCCAATGCAGAGGCTTCATGACCTTCGTCAGGCATGCCCGTAGAGTTAACGAAGTGGGTGTTCTCCATACCAAGCTTTTGCGCTTGCTCATTCATTAAGATGGCAAATGAGTCTTCGCTGCCAGCAATATGCTCTGCCATCGCTTTTGAGGCATCATTACCTGATTGAATGATAATACCGCGCAGCATATCGATAACGCTGGCCGTCTTGTTTACCGGCACATACATACAAGATTGACTGCTACTACCGCGACACCAAGCATTTTTGCTCATCAATACTTGTTCTTCTTCTTTGAGATCACCTGATGCTAAGCGCTGCTCAATGATGTAACTGGTCATCATTTTTGTTAGAGACGCTGGTGGAAGAGCTTGATTGGCATTTTTTTGTGCCAAAATTTCACCAGTATTGTAGTCCATTAGCACATAGGCTGTATTTTCCATTTCAGGTGGCTGAATGGCGGCGCTCGCCATCACTGCACTCATAGAAATACTCATGCCAACTACCAGCTGCACCAGCTGTTTTTTTACACGCTTTACTGTCATAGATTGTTACACCGCATCATGGAACCAAATGTATCTGTCGCATCATAGCTGGTACTAAACCTCACACCTTCTATCAAACCGTATATGTTAAATATAAAGGTTTAAAAGAGTATGTGAATGAGGAAAACCATGCCTGAGCGACGGACATAAAATTAACGCCTTATCTTAGCAAAATGCCAACCGATGGGGAATCGATAAATACAAAAAATAGGACGCGACTAAAAAAGAGAGACAACGCTTATAGAGCGTTTCGATATATCAGGATTTATGCATATTTTTCACGTACCACAAAAAAGCTTGCCGCACCCACTGCAATTGAACAGTCGGGTGACAGCAAGCTTCTTCTAAGCGCAATGAGCTTATTCATTAAGCCCATTACGCTATCATTCCAGTTATTGAATTTGATAGAGCAAAAGCAGCAATATCTGTGCTTTTTATGGTTATTTATTGCTGCTTATATCCGATTGAATAATAGAGCTGGTTATATCGAGTAGTATTTTTAGGTTTAGTAAAGTCTGCGTTTTAGTCATATAACTAAAAGCATCGTAATTAATATTCAGCATTTGCCAAATCTTCACACAAGGCTTTGTTCTCTTGCTTGGAGAAGCCCATGGTCCAGCTACGGATGCCTTGTAATATTTGGCGATAATCCTGCTGTGTTGATAAATATTGAATCGCCGCTTTTGGATCTTCTAAAGACGGCATCAATTCATGCAACTGAACGGTATAAGACTTATAAAAACGCTGTTTCTGTTTGCCATTTAGCATCGGTGGACAAATCTCAGACAATACTTGCATCACGGCAATTTCATGCTTGGTGATATTCATACCAGACATATCCAATGGGATAGTGGTTGCTGGATTGGGTGCAGCATTGGTCGCTTGAGACAGCATGGCAACAGACGTTATCAGTCCTGCAAAACCAATTTTTGAGGCGGTCTTTGCTATCACAGAAGCTATAGATAATATCGATTGATTATTCATTCAGTATCACACTCGCTTATCTTTATTTAATGGTCATATGTTAATGGGTAAAAAAACAAAAGTCACATAAAATATTGATTTATGTGTAGATATATTGTGAGCCAAAGGCATTTTGCAGCAACATATCAGTAGCATCAGCTTATAAGTTACGTCAGCATAAAAGTATAAGTTTATATTGTTGTGCGTTGTTGTCTATTGTAACGTGTTACCGACCAGTTTTACTTTCAAATTGCGATTTGACTGCTATGAAAGATCAAGGATCATGCCAAGCAACAGGCGAATTCAGTGCAAAGAGTGGGTTCGTGTCTCTCTACGATTAAGGTATAATCGCCTACAATGTCGTTGCACCTAACACCGTTATAAGGGTAAGGTGCTACTTAATAATGACCATTGCTATAAGAAAACTGAGTGATAACAATCGTTTTTAGCCGTCCGTCAGTGTGAGTTGCGCTAAGCAATAAACCGTCAAATAACGGGCTGAGTATAACAATTTTATCGTTTTAAAGTAGACAAGCAGACAGACGGTCAAACCTAAATATATTGAGTGCAAATGAAATTTTTAGTGAGTAACGATGATGGGGTACATGCGCCAGGATTGTTAGCGTTGGCGCAAGCCTTATCAAAGGTTGGCGAGGTGATGGTAGTTGCCCCAAACAATGAGCAGAGTGGCTGTGGTAGCGCATTGAGCATTTCTCAGCCGTTATATACTCATCAATTACCCTCGGGATTTATCGCAGTTAATGGGTCGCCTGCGGACTGTGTTTATTTGGCGTTACACGAGCTATATCAAGACACACACTTTGACTGCGTGATTACCGGTATTAACTCAGGGGCTAACTTGGGGCAAGATGTATTGTTTTCGGGCACTTTTGGCGCGGCATTGACCGCGCAGCTCTTTGGTTTACCTGCAATTGCGACTTCTCTGGTAGGGGCAAGGATGACAGGCAATGGACAAGATCAAACGAGCCGCTATCAAATGGCCGCCGATGAAATCGTCAAACTGCTAACCGAAACATCTATAGTAGAGGCATTCAAAAGTTTGCCCTATCATGTATTAAACGTTAATATCCCCGATGTAAATGATGCCGATGATATCAAAGGTCGAAAAATCACCTGTCTGGGACATAGCCAAATAGCACGGCCTGTACATCATGTGGTGGATCCGCGCGGTCGAGATGCCTATTGGCTATCGCTACGTAAGCAGCAATACAAGTCGCCATCAGAAATTGAAGACACTCAGTCATCGGCAACTAATATGACGGATGACCAAGCGGTGGCAGCAGGTTATATTAGTCTATCACCAGTACGCTTGCATCACACGCCAGCAGACACTCTCAATAGGCTGTCGGCGTTAATGCTATAATTTAGCGCTGCCAAAGATTAGAAAAATCATTTATTATCGAGTTGTTGATGATGGTATTTGACAAAAATTAAACGGTATAAAAGTTAGCAAAATGCTTGTGATTAGCACAAGGAGTTTGTGAGTAACATAAAGAATAGGAAATCTTGTATGAAGAAGCTTATTGCTGGATCGCGCTTGGCAACGGTAGCATTGATAGGGACGTTGACAGCAGCATCGTTAGCGATAGTCGGCTGTGCGACGAAGCCTACTTACCAATCAGCTAACCAAGCGGGGTCTAAGATTATTACCAATGCTAAAGGCGTTCCTAACTATCATCGCGTGCAGCGTGGCGATACGGTCAGTCAAATCGCTGAGCGCTATCGCTTGAGCTATCGTCAAATTGGGGCGATGAACGGTTTGGATAGTAAATATACTATCTATAGCGGTCAATGGTTGAAGCTATGGGAAGGCGCGCCAGTAACGGCAGCTAGCAACAATCGCTATAACACTTATAATGGTGCTAATACCTCTGCTCCTTCACAGCCGACTTATACGCCTCCTGTCACCAGCACGCCAACGCCAGCATATGAAGTAACGGCCAACGCGACATCAGGCTATGACTATCCAAGTCGCAACCAAGTGGTTCGCAACTTTGATGCGGCAGCGGGTAACATGGGCATGTGGTTTGCTGGTAACGAAGGTGATCCTGTGCTTGCCAGCCAATCTGGAACTGTGCTGTATTCGGGCAGTGGTCTACCAGAGTATGGCAACCTCATCATGATTCGCCACAGCGATAATTACATCACCGCCTACGCTCACAATAGTCAATTACTGGTCAAAGAAGGCGAGCAAGTACAACTTGGCCAGCGTATTGCCAGTATGGGTAGCAGTGGTCAAACCAACCAAGTCGGCCTAGAGTTTCAAGTACGCTTGAATGGCAATCCTATCGATCCACGGGCTGTACTTGGACGTTAAATGCCTTGACGTTAAATGCTTAGACGTTAAATTTGATGAACTGCTGCTAATTGTTGCCGCTAATCGCTAAGTCACTTATTCATAATTGAGAGTTTTTATGATGTTAAAAAAACAGTATATTGCCCTTTTTCCTGCCTTAGTGATGGTAGGTTGTACCAGTCAACAGGCGATGCAGAAGCCTAGCAAGCCTGTGCGTCAAGGTAATGTACAGATTACCCAGACCCAAACCATTCAAGTAAAGCCAACACCAGCACCGGTTATCAAGCCGCAGCCAGTGGCAAAACCAAGCTACAACAGCTTTTCTGATTGGAAGTCTGACTTCTCCATGCGTGCGCTGTCATCAGGCTACGATGCCTCAACGGTTCGACGTCTGATGGATTCTGCTTACTTAAATCAGCAGGTCATCTCGCTTGACTCAGGACAGCCAGAGTTTTCAAAGATGCCGTGGGAATATGTTGATTCTGCGGTATCAGATGGGCGTGTGAGTACGGGTAAGCGCAAGTTTTCTGAGCAACGGGCATTTTTGTCACAACTAGAATCGCAGTATGGGGTAAGTGCCGAAACCGTCGCTGCGATTTGGGGCATGGAGTCGTCATATGGTGTGGTGACTGGCAATAGCGATTTGCCAAGCGCGCTCTCTAGCCTTGCTTATGATGGTCGTCGCCAAGAGTTCGCCGAAACGCAGTTGCTGTCATTAGCGACGCTATTGCAGCGCGGTGACGTGTCTTGGTCGCAGTTAGAAGGCTCTTGGGCTGGCGGTATGGGACAGACGCAGTTCATCCCAGGTACTTGGTTAGAGCATGGTGTCGATGGCGATAATAATGGTCATCGTAACCCATGGTCAACGGGCGATGCCTTGGCCTCTACCGCCAATTATCTCAGCAATTCAGGCTGGGTTCGTGGTCTGGCGCCTTTTTATGAGGTAACGGTTCCGGCTTCATTTGATTACTCAGTTGTCGGTAGCAAGCAACCTGCGGCCAGATGGGCAGCGCTTGGCGTTGATACCATAGATGATATTTATCTCGATGCCAATACGCAAATGGAGCTATGGCTACCAGCGGGTAAAGATGGCCCAGTGCTACTGTTAAGCCCAAACTTTGATGTGATCAAAGTCTATAACAACTCATCGAGCTATGCGCTGGGTGTGAGCTTGCTCGGTAAAGCACTGGCTGGGCAAAGTGGTCTACGAAAATCATGGCCGCGCTATGAAAACCCGTTATCGACTTCTCAAGTGACTAGATTGCAGCAGCGCTTAACTGGTGCAGGTTATGACACCAAAGGCACAGATGGTATTATCGGTACCAATACCCGCAAAGCATTCCAGCGCTGGCAAGCCGATAATGCTCAAACGCCAGACGGTTTTATCAGTCAGCGTAGTGCTTCTTCATTGACATCATGGTGAAGTTGGTTGCTGGCGTTATTATGCAATAATCAACGCCATCGTTTTTGACGACTGTGTTCATGGTTATAAATAAGTATGAACACAAAAAAGCACCTCAATCTAGGTGTTTTTTTATGCCCTATCTAAAGGCATTGATTTACCAGTAGCAGCTTACTTAAAAGGCACTGAGTTAAATGGTACTGAGTTAAAAGGCTCGCATTGAAAATTAAGCAGTTAAAATTAAGTACTCACTATTCGGGCATGTCATCATTTTAAAAATGGCGATAAAAACGAGATAAAATGAGATAAACGGTAGCCAAACAAGAAAAATAGCGTAGATAATATCGAGATATTGACCAGCTATTTGATACAGTTTGGTAGTATTTAGCCTGTTTAGTCTCTTCCGTTCAGATTGAGGACATGCCCTAATGTCGATTATCTGTTAGTGTTTAACGAGCAGGGTGCTATATAAACCTATTTGTATGATGCTATCAAAAACTTAAGTACGCATACATTGACGTTATATAAAATCGACTACAACAACAAGTATAAAGGATGCAATTGTAGAAGGGATGCCATTAATGCTGATAGCAAAAAATACAGACTGCAGATGATAAACTGTCAGCAATGCCTCACTATAATGAATAATTATAATGTAATACTAATAATAACCGACAAACTGAGTGTGCTCTTATGATTACGATGGAAGCGTTACAGGCAGCGATAAAGCTGCGCGTAGATACTTATAATAATAATGACTTTCCATTGCCAACAAGGGTGCTCAACACCTGTGAGCTGCTAGCCAGTCGTAACCAAATACTGGCGCAAGATATCACCGCAACATTCGATATACCAAGACAGAATCTATCGGCGATGGATGGTTATGCCATTGCTCATGGCAGCGATATATCAGATACCAGCATCATTCAAATCATTGGCGAATCACAAGCGGGCAGTGCTTATACTGGTGACTTAACAGCAGGACAAGGTGTACGTATCTTTACTGGTGCTGTCGTTCCAAATAGCTGTGACACGGTCATTATGCAAGAGAATACTAACTTTGCCGCTATTAGAGACTCAATCGATAAATCAAAACCTTACACGGTGACGCTGTCGCAAACGGCTCAGATCGATAGCAATATTCGCAAACAAGGTGAAGAAATCGAATCGGGCGAGACCGTATTGAAGGTAGGTAAACGCCTAAATGCTGCTGATATTAGCTTACTGGCTAATTTAGGAATTAGCCAAGTTAAGGTATTTCAGCCGTTGATCGTAGGCTTGTTAGCAACTGGTGATGAGCTGGTTGCTATTGGCAATGAGCTGACAAGCTTGGCGCAAATATATAATTCCAATACGCCCACACTCAAAACCATGCTGGCTGATCTGCCGATGACCATTCGTGATTACGGCATTATCCCTGATAATCTAGAGCAGACGACTGCCGCTGTCCACAAAGCGATGCAAGACTGCGATGTCCTGATATCCACGGCTGGCGTCTCGGTTGGTGATTATGATTTTTTGACCACCGTGATTGAACAGCTGGGTCAGATTAACCACTATAAAGTCGCGATGAAGCCGGGTAAGCCGTTTGTGTTTGGTGAATTAAATAAAGATACAGCTAAACCCGTGTTATATTTTGGTCTGCCGGGCAATCCATTATCGACGGTCGTTGGGGCACTACAGTTTGTGATACCAGCATTGTGGCAAATGTCAGGCGCTGATCTAGCAGAGCGACCTATGCAACTGAGTGTCAAAGCGACACTCACAAACGATATCAGAAAATCAGCCGGTCGTAAGGACTTTCAGCGCGGCGTTCTCACACAAAACGATGCTGGCAGTTATCAAGTTGAGTGCTTCTCAGGTCAGCAATCACATAGAATCAAACAGCTTAGCCGAGCGAATTGCTTTGTTGTTTTGGACAAAGACAGTGGTAATGTGGCATCAGGTGATAGCGTCATTGTGCAGCCGTTCCCTTGGCTACATGCGTAGTGACAGTTTTCTAAATCTCTATAAGATGAATACAAAAAAACTGAAAATAAATCATACAATGGTAGGCCAAACACGAATAATAAAGTAATGCTGCCCACAAGCACTACTGATGGTAGGAAAATATGAGTGATGACAACATTAAGATAGGCCATGCACAACTGTATTCGCCTAGTATGTCTACATTAACAGCCACTACGGCTTTTGATAATTATCAAGCCCCGTCTGTAGCAGCACCTACCGAGCAAGATATTGAGTACTCTCAACCGTTAACTGATGGTTTCGCTCGACGTCTCACTTATCTGCGTTTGTCTATTACTGACTTCTGTAATTTTCGCTGTGAATACTGTTTGCCGAACGGCTATCAAGGCAAACGCCCTGATGATGAGCTCAGCGTCCCTGAGATTGCCACACTGATACGCGGCTTTGCTCAAGTCGGCACCAAAAAAGTTAGAATCACTGGCGGTGAGCCATCGATTCGTCGCGATGTCGTCGAGATTATTGAAACCATCAAACAAACTGATGGCATTGAAACGGTGGCGATGACCAGTAATGGTTATAAGCTGGGTAAGCATTTAACCAGTTGGCAAGCAGCTGGGCTCGACCAGTTAAATATCAGCATGGACAGCTTTGATGCCGCTACTTTTCACAAGATGACAGGCTTTGATAGCTTGCCACAACTACTTGCTGACATGGATACGTTGCTGCAAACCACGGATATTAAGCTTAAAATTAATAGTGTGTTGATGGCAGAAACTGCCTTTGAAAATCTGATAGATGCCATTGATTATGTCAAAGATAGACAAGTGACTTATCGATTTATTGAATTCATGCAGACCAGCGACAATAGCGATCTGTTTTTTGCTCAGCATGCCCAGTCCGATATTATTACCGATTATTTATTAGAGCATGGCTGGCAGCCACATGAGCGCGGCAGTAGTGATGGTCCAGCGGTAGAGTACAGCCATCCTGATTATATGGGACGCATTGGTATGATTGCCCCTTACGCGGCGCATTTCTGTGATACCTGTAATCGCCTGCGGGTGAGCAGTCAAGGCAAAGTGCATCTGTGCTTATTCGATCAAGGCAACTATGATATTCGTCAGCATCTACAGACTAACGATGTGCAAGGTTTAGTCAATGATCTATATAGCTTTATGCCGATTAAACCTGAGCACCATCATTTGCATGATGCCAATAGCGGCATTATGCATAACCTGTCAATCATTGGCGGTTAAATTAATAAGCACGTTACGCTTTTTTAAACATTAACATCACCTTCTCGAGGAAACTCTATGAGCAAACCCGCTACAGCATTTACACCGCTTAATATTACCGTATTAACCGTCTCTGACAGTCGAACACTTGCAGAAGATACCTCAGGACAATACTTGGTAGACAGCTTAACCGAAGCAGGGCATCATTTAGCAGACCGTCAATTGATCTCTGATGATATCTACCAGATAAGAGCGGTGATCAGTGGTTGGATTGCAGATCCAAAGGTTCATGCAGTGATTACGACGGGCGGTACGGGATTTTTTATCAGAGATAGCATGCCAGAAGCGGTAAAAGTACTGTTTGATAAGTCGATCGATGGCTTTGGTGAAATGTTTCGTCTCATCTCAAAAGATGAAATTGGCATGTCTACGGTACAATCACGAGCGGTTGCTGGCATGGCAAATGGCACCGGTATATTTTGCTTACCGGGCTCATCAGGCGCGTGTCGTACTGGCTGGGAAAATATCTTAAAAGAGCAGTTCGATAGCCGTACTCGTCCATGCAATTTTGTGCCGCACTTTTTGGCACAAAATCCTAGCCATGACTGATATTCAATGATGGTTGATACTGCACCACATCTAAATAGCTTGGCAGGCGTAGTCATCTTAGCGGGTGGTGCGTCCAAGCGTATGGGCACGCCCAAAGCGGAGCTCACTCTGTCGACAGGTGAGCGGCTATTAGACTATCATGTGCGTCATGCCCTTGAACTAAAACCAGCTGCGGAAAACGCAACTGGTTTCAATATACCGATCATGATTGCAGACCATGAGCGCGGTTTTACGGTTGATTTAGATTTAACTGTTAGTAATATACAATCTTCAATTATGCATATTACTGATTACACTCCTATGAAAGATGACAAACAGAGCGATAATGGCGGGGCTTTGGTTGCTATTGAATCAGCTCTGCAGACATTAGCTAAGCTCACTGATACAACGCCAAACCAAAAATCCGGCTCCTCATGGTTACTCGTTATTAGCTGCGATAGCTTAATACCGGCAACTGATTTGTGGCAAAAATTACAACCAGTGATTAGTCAAGCGGCCGATAAAAAAGTGGTTTGTCTAACCGATGATAGCCATCTATATCCATTATTGGGGCTGTATCAATTAAGTGTTGAGCCTGATCTGAAGGCTTATGTTGATAGCGGTCAACGCCGCGTCATGTCATTTATCAAGCCTCTTACGCAAGCGGTGCCTTTGACAGAAAATTGGCAGCATCTGACCAACTTTAATACCCCTGAAGATTTTCAACGTGCCTGCGCAGTGTTAAGCGATTTATAAAATTTTATCAAGAGACTTTATCAAGAGACTTTATCAAGAGACCTTATCAAGAGACCTTATCAAGAGACATTAGCAATGAATAGCAATAATCAGGAAAGCAGACAATCTAGCTTATCGCATCTAGACGGCAACGGCGATATTACCATGGTTGATGTCAGTGGCAAGACGGCAACGACGCGAGAAGCCAATGCAGTCGGACAAGTGCGTTTCCCAAGCGAGATTTATGCGCAAATCAAAGCTGCTGATGGTATGACCAAAAAGGGTAGCATTACTCAGACGGCGCATATCGCCGGTATTATGGCCGCCAAGCGCACCCACGATTTGATTCCACTGTGTCATCCATTGCCGCTAGACAAGATTGGTCTAGCCTTTGCTTATGATGACGACCTAAATGCCATTATCGTCAGCGGCACTGTCAAAGTCACGCATAAAACTGGGGTCGAGATGGAAGCCTTAACCGCCGTTAGCATTGCTTGTTTGACCATCTACGATATGACCAAAGCGCTATCGCATGATATCGTTATTGATAATATTCATTTGGTGACAAAAACAGGTGGAAAATCAGACTATCGTCATGCTTAAAATCACACTTAGAATAATGAAGTTTTTTATAACGATGAGCATTACCAGATAAGCAGTAATATATAGTCAAAATATCCTAAAATCGCTACGGTACTGCTGATATCAATTTTTTGAAGCCTCTGTCTGCGCAGGCATAGCAAGCAAAAAAAATAGATATCAGCAGTGCGTGATGTGTCGATATTACTTTTAACTGACTATAGTTATAAAGCTCGATAGTTTGCACAGAATGGAAGGTTTTTATGAGTAATATTGACGTAGCACCAAACACTGAAGCAACGATGACTATCAACGTCTTGTATTTCGCCAGCTTAGCGGACGAAGCCAATTGCCAAGAAGAAGCGGTCAGCGTTGAGCAGTCGACCTCATTGACTGAGCTATACGAACAACTCAGTCAAAAGCATCGCTTTAGTCGCCCGCAGGCAGAGCTACGCGTGGCGGTAAATGATTACTTTGCTAAATGGACAGACCAGATCTATGATGGTGATAGTGTGGTATTTATCACCCCAGTTGCGGGTGGTTAAATTTTAGTAGATCGCTTCCTAATTAAAAAGACAGCAAATAGAGACATCAAATGACAGATAACGTCCACAGCCACTCAATGAGTATCAAGCGTAGTATCGATGAAGCCTACCTAATCGCTGAGCGTGATGGCTTTGCGTTATTGGATGTGGTGATTGATGAAAACCGACTCAAAAACACCCTCGATGATGATAGCTGCGGTGCTTTTGTTTGCTTTGAAGGCAGAGTGCGTAATCATAATAATGCCACTAGTGTTGAACGCTTGACCTATTATGGTTATGAAGACTTAGCGCTGAATCAAGGTCGCGCAATTATCGAAGAAGCTAAAAAGCGTTTTGAAATCACTCATGCCATTGCCATTCATCGTATCGGTGCTTTAGAGATAGGCGATGTCGCTGTGTGGGTTGGTGTGGTTTCTGCCCATCGTTATCCCGCTTTTGATGCTTGCCGCTGGATACTCGATACAATTAAGGCAGATATTCCGGTTTGGAAGCAAGAATACTACGACAATGATGTTTCCAAGTGGCTTAGTAACAATGGTTAAGAACGAGGATGGTTAGTAATGGCTAAGTTGATGGCGGTGACACCTATCTCTGCGTTTTTACTAGTAGCGTTAAGCGCTTGCACAGCAGAAAATACGGTTGACACGGATTCTGCTAGCCAGACACCTGAGCAAACCCAAACCCTACGTATTGCTGCTGCTGCCAATTTATCGGATGTGTTGCCTCAAATTGTTGATGGTTATAAAGCAGATAAAAACTTAACGGCGCAGGATATCGACGTCACTTATGCCTCGTCAGGCAAGTTATACGCGCAAATAAAAGCAGGCGCACCTTACGATATATTCTTATCTGCCAATCAAGAATTCCCTGCCAAACTGGCGGCTGAAAGAGTCGTTAATAACGCTAAAAATAATGAGAGCTATACAGCGTTTACTTATACGCAAGGCCAGTTGGCACTATATAGCGTCACTAAGTCGTTGGATAAATCGAGTCCAGCAATGCTGAGTGATTTACTCATAAAAGACGCTAATGGCAAGATAGCCATCGCTAATCCTGAGCTTGCCCCTTATGGCGCATCGGCACAAGCCTATTTACAGTCGCAAAATTTATATAACACTTTAAATAAGCAAAAACGCCTGATACAAGCAGAAAATATCGGCCAAGCATTTCAATACGCACATACGGGCAGTGTGGACTATGGCTTTGTTGCACAGTCACAAATCATCGCTATCAAAGCCAAACCTGAACAATTTATCACGTTAGCACCAGCCTCTTATCCAGCGATTTTGCAAGATGGTATCGTCATTAGTGACGCGCCCATCGCCGCAGATTTTACAGATTATTTACGTTCAAAAGCAGGACAACACTATTTCTCGCAAGCGGGCTATTTAATGGTTAAATAACCAAGCATTATCCTTATACCAAACCCAAAAATACAATTAGCTGTGTCAAAATCGCTTAGCCTACAATGCGTAGTACTTGTACTCTTTTTCCTTGCTACTCTAATTTTTGTAAATGATATAGTCAGTGGAAAGTAATATCGATACATGACGCACTGCTGATATCAATTTTGCTTGCTGTGCCTGCGCAGACAGAGGCTACAAAAAACTGATATCAGCAATAGCGTCGCGTTTTTAGTGTATTTTGACTATATTACTTGTTACGATCAGTAACGGCTAGCAACGACCAAGAAGAGCAATGACGTTATGATAGCCCAATCTCTTATGGCAGACATGCTCAGTCCATTGTGGGTGAGCATTAAGCTCGCTAGTGTGACGACCTTGTGCTTATTACTGTTTGCAACGCCTGTCGCTTATTGGCTTGCCAAACCGAGCCGTGGCCGAGTACTTAGCCGTTTTAAAGTCTTATTAATGGGCGTTATCGCGTTGCCGTTGGTATTACCGCCTACCGTGATTGGCTTTTATTTATTACTGCTATTAAGCCCCAACGTCGGTATCGGTAGATGGCTCGCTGAGCATGATATCAGCCCATTCATCTTTACCTTTGAAGGGCTTGTCATCGGCTCTATTATTTACTCGTTGCCCTTTTATATTCAGCCTGTCTACGCTCAGTTTTTACGCATTCCAGCCAGCGTCATCGAAGTGGCGCATTTATTGGAGCCAAGTCGTCTGAGGCGCTTTATGAAAGTGGCATTGCCACAAGCGCGCGTTGGTATCATTCTTGGCAGCTTAATTAGTTTTGCCCATACTATTGGCGAGTTTGGAGTGGTACTGATGATAGGTGGGAGTATCTCAGGTGAGACCAAGGTCGTCTCGATTGCTATCTATGAGCAAGTGGAGGCACTGAATTATGAAGCCGCACATATGATGTCCGGCATTCTTATTATCATTGGTATCATCATGGTCGCCTTGATTGCCACTGTCAATAAGCTAAATCAACGCTGATGCTGGACCAATGATGATGCTCAATTAACACCGATAGAAGCGACGCAAACAGCATTTTTAACATACTCTAATTTCTAGCGGTTCTCATCTGAGCACTTAATACTGTCTGGGCTTGCTTGATAAACAGCATCCAGCTCATCCTCTGTTAGATACTTTTCCACAATGGGATACAGTTCGCGCTCTTCAAAACGAATATGGTCGTATAATAACGTGCCAAGCTCTCTGACTTGTTTTACCGTTATAGAATTACTGACCGTTTTTTGACCCGCATCTATCAGGGTCTGCAAGCGTTTATGCTGACCAGCAAGCGCCGCTAATACCGATGCTACTTCAGGTTGAGATGCGCGATAAGGCTCTAACGCATTAGCAATTAAGTTGTCTTCAATCTGAAAATGATCTTCAGTCTGAAAATGATAATGCATATCGTCGATATAAGCGGTGAGATTATGCCAGTGCTTGGCAATCTCTATAGCCGTGTCAGTGCATTCTTTCGCATGACGAGACAAGTTAAGACCAAGGTGATGCTGGCGAGATAATGGCTGTAATTGATTGGCACGTTTCATATTTAAATACCTTGATGAGTCAGGGCGTGTCCTCAATCTGAACGAAAGTGACTAAGTGGGTTAAAAACGGCTAAATCTTGCCAAACTGCTAGTTAATATCCTGATATTCTCTGTGCTGTCTCTTTCTTGTATTGACCTGATTATAGTCATGCTCTAACCACCAAGCATGCTTTTTGACACCCCACTCAATTTTTTAATGTGGGGGTCAAAGTATCAAAATATATAAGCCTTATTTATTACCTTTTCTATTGATTGGTTTATACGTCAGGACGGTTATCAAATTCAGCCAGCATAGCGCTAATACGCTGATCTTTTTGATGCCACATTTCCTCTATCCAAGCAAACATTTGCGCCTTGATGGCCTCATCATTCTCATAACCACCGTTTTTGACCGCATCAAATAGTGCATCAGGTATCTCGACATGTCGCACGTCGACACCCAAACGCTTAATGTTGCCCTTCCACAGATCACTATACGTCGGCACCCCGTCAGGATAAACGATGGTCATATCCAAGATGCCATCCATCTCTTTACCCAATGCATTGATCGCCAATGAAAGACCACCTGCGCGAGGCTTGAGCAGATGCTTATAAGGTGACTGCTGTTTGTCATGCTTGTCTTGGGTAAAGCGCGTCCCTTCTAAATAGTTCAATAGGGTAAAGGGTTTGTCTTTGAGGAGGGCACACGCGCGTTTTGCTTCCTCAATATCCTTACCTTGTAAGGCTGGGTTTTTAGCAATCGCTTCTTTAGAGTGCCGACGCATCATAGGAAAGTCTAAAAAGTAAAAAGCTTGACCAATAACAGGAATATATATCAGCTCAAACTTGGTGAAAAAGCGCGTCAACGGTAAGCGATTTTCACTAATATATTGCACGATACTGGTATCTACCCATGATTGATGATTACTCATCAGTAGGTACTTGCCTTGCATATTGACGTCATCAGGTAGGCTGATACGCCAGTCTTTCTCCGGCAAGATATTATCGATTAAAGCGTTATTACTGTTTATCCAATAATTGGTCACCTTGATCATCGTGTCATCAGCGATCGCCGCACCGGTCACGACTTTGGTGGCACCCATCAGCCATACGGGTAGCGCAACGATTAAGCTATTACCAGCAAGCACACCTGTTGCTGTTGCAAGCGAGGCGACTTTGCCCAGTTTAGGGTTGCGTTTGTGCATTTTTTGCATGAATGATGACAGTCGCATGTTAAATCCTTTTATTCTACTAACTGATAATGACTCCAGTTCACTGAACGCTCGTTAACCATAGTCGGTTTAATATAGTTTGGATACAAGGAAGGCAAGGGAAAGTACTACAAATAGTAGACTAAGCGAGCCTGACACCGTATCTGATTTATAGAGGACTGACCATATTTGGTTTTTATGAGCGTATAAACTGGAATTGAGAAGATTCGACCTATCATTATCCACTTGTTGGCGGTGTTTTCTAGCGTTTTTGAGTAATTTCTAACGCCATTGACTCAGTAAATAAAATCGGAACACCATTTGTGTATCAAAATAAGATATAAATTTCTATTGCCCTGCCATTTAACGCCGTTCAGAATATAAAAGTGCCATAAGGTGCTGCTAATTTTCGCTTATCTATGCCCTTATCCACGCGCTGAGCTGATAGAAAAAGTATTGTGCTTGTTCTGAGCTATTGTGTCATTAAAGTTTAGGGCGTGTTTGAACATTCGACCATGGCACTGACCGTGTCTATCTGTGAATATTCAACAGACCCTAATATTAAATTCGTAATTGGGCACTGCCATTTAGCAGTGTTTCCGACCTCTATTCTGTCCATAATATTATTAGCTATGACACTGACATTAGATTGTAAGTTGTTTTAGATCATATATGAGTCAGGACAATGTTTAAGGCATCTTTCAGTCAGCTACCACCAAAAGCTCCGGCGCTAGTGCTTACGTCCTGTAAAGCACTTTAACCACGTGCCAGCCAAATTTGGTTTTCACTAAATGTGGGGTGAAGAGTTCGCCGCTAAAGCAGACTTTGTCAAATGGCGGTACCATGTCGCCTTTTTCAAACTCACCTAAGCTGCCGCCTTTTTTACCTGATGGGCAGGTTGAGTATTTTTTAGCCAGTACATCAAACTTGGCGCCTTTTTTGAGCTTGGCAATAATGTCTTCAGCCTGCTCTTTGTGTTTTACTAAAATATGCAATGCGCTAGCTGTACGAGCCATAATGTAAACCTTTCATAAAATATCGATAATTGGGACATTATATCACTACTTACCTTGGTTGCTAACTGCACTTGTATGCCCTGCATCATCAAAAATCATTGCCTACACAGGCGTGACTATATGGATGAGAATCGGTGCCTCTTGAATATCGCTGTCAGTACATCACTGTATTGTTTTTATTGCTTATTCTCTGCGTATAATTGATAAAAATATGAAGCGTATTACCTGTGTTCATGCGCATTCAAATTAAATTCACTGAAAATGAAGGTCATACACTTGCAACTGTACCTTTAAAAAATTGTACCTTTAAAAAAAGATACGAGTCTTTATTGGGTTGCCAGTACTGAAGCCTATTTTAAATAGTCAGCGGTGAATCGCCCCGATCATTAAAGCGTAGGAGTTTTAGAGGTCTATACTTTAATGATTACCTAATAACCTAGTCAAAAAACCATCAAGCCAGCTCATTGAGTACATTCAGATGTACACTAATTCAATATAAAAGCCTGTACCCATTGGGATTACGTGGGCTACAGCCAGACATTCAATTCCTCATTAGGGAATTACATCCTTAGAGCGTGACTGACACCGTATCCAGTTTATAGAGGATTGACTATATTACAAACTCGAAAGCAGAACACTGGTTTCACTATTCAGAATGCCGTCAATTTCTCTTACTTGACGCAGTACTTCATCAAACTCTCTCAAGCTTGTCGTGTGTATCTCTCCTACCAAGTCCCATGCCCCATTGGTCGTATGCAGCTTAATCAATTGCGGGATACCCCGCAGTTTCCTAATCACTTGTGATGTAGATTTTCCTGTCACTTCAATCATCATCATCGCTTTGACAGTTTCTTTATCTAGTGCCTCATGTACTCGAATCGTAAATCCTAAAATAGCGCCGTTATGCATCAGTCTATCCAATCTGTTTTGGATAGTGGCACGAGAGACTTTGAGTTTTTTAGCAAGGTTTGAGATGGTTGCTCGACCATCTTGTCGAAGTTCAGATATCAGTTCGCTATCTAAAGAATCATAAGTGTAATACGCCATAAAAACGCTTCCTTCATTGAATTTTGACATTATGCTAAGTAATACCTAACAATATGTCAAAAATAGGCCCATATTTAATAACTTATTGACATTTTAACTGACAATTATAGTTGGTAGGATATTAATTGTCGGTTCAACAAACAATATTCATGAAAAGGAACAGCATTAATGTCTAAATTTATCGTATCACCCAAGGAAGGCGTGCCATTCGTTAGTGTACAAGCGATGGCTAAAATGATTCATGATTATGGTGTTGAGCAATGTATTACAGATCTAGTGGATGCTTTAGAAAAAGATTATCTTCGTTGGGATCAATTTGAAAAATCTTCTCGCTTTGCTTCGCATTCCAAAGACGGCGTCATCGAGTTGATGCCAGTAAGCGATGGAGAGATGTTTGCTTGCAAATATGTCAATGGTCATCCAATCAATACCAAACGAAACTTGCAGACCGTAGCAGCGATGGGTATCTTGTCTGACGTCGAAAATGGCTATCCTATTTTGCTGACAGAAATGTGTATCCTGACGGCATTACGTACGGCTGCCACATCAGCTATGTTGGCCAAACATTGTGCCCCAAAAGGCGTTACAAAACTGGCGTTAATAGGAAACGGCGCTCAGTCTGAATTTCAAGCATTGGGTATGAAAGCCATAATGGGTATCTCAGAAGTTCGTTTGTATGATGTTGATCCAGCGGCCTCGCAAAAAACGGCTGATAACCTTTCAGACTCAGGTTTGAAAGTGATTATTTGTCGCACGTTAGAGGAAGCTGTTTTGGGTGCAGAGATCATTACTACCTGTACGGCTGACAAAACCAATGCCACTATCTTACGAGACGATATAATCACAAAAGGTGTTTATATCAATGCGATAGGCGGTGATTGTCCTGGGAAGACAGAGCTGGATAGCAACATATTAATGCGAGCAGATCATGTGATTGTGGAGTTTGAGCCTCAGACACGCATTGAGGGAGAGATCCAAAATCTATCAAGCGATTTCCCTGTTACTGAATTTCATCGCATCCTCAAAGGTGAAGTGCAAGCTCGCACGTCAGCTGATGATCTAGTCGTGTTTGATGGTGTTGGTTTCGCATCCGAAGATTTTACGGCGCTGGTATTTTTACGCGACTTGATCAGAAAGCAGGGAGGGTATGAGATTTTAGATATGATACCTCAGCAAGCTGACCCTAAAAATCTATATTCGGTAGTGAAAGAGCATAGCAAAGATCATAGCTTAGTGACGAATGAAGCTGAATCGGTGGCTGCGGCTATGTCGTAAGTGATTAATACAATCGCTATTGATACAACAGTAATTAGTACAAAAAAATGATAAGCACTTCTCATTTTTTGTAGCATTTAAAACCTGCATCATTTTTAAAAGTTTATCTATATTTCGTAGGGCTCTTGGACAGTTATGGATATGTTTATTTTTTAAATCTATCTGCTAATTTTCAAGAGCTTTAATATATAAAAATGAATTTAATTTAAATGATGTGAAAATTATTTTATTTAATAGAGACAAAATCATGACTGATATGATGAAAAATATAAGAATAGTAGAAGTTTATTCAGATATTGCAGGATATAAAAAAGGCGCCTCTCTAGGCATTGATGCATTAAAAGCATCATCAAAAGAGCTTAATGCAGATTATTTTGAAAAATTGCAATTCGACAGTATTGAGGATGATAGTAATAGTGAAGGGGAATCACAATTTGCGCATGCAAAATATGCTGATGTGATTGAACCGATTATCTCTAAGTTAGCACATAAAATAAAAGATATAAGAAATGAGAATAAATTCCCCATTGTTTTAGCTGGAGATCATTCTAGCTGCGCAGGAACGATGCATGGCCTAAAAATGGCGCATCCTGATGCTGAAATTGGTGTGGTCTATATAGACGCACATGCTGACTTTCATTCACCCTATACCAGTGGATCAGGCAACATGCATGGTATGCCTTTGGCCATGGCGTGTGCCATTGACAATCTAGAATGTCAGCGCAATGAGCTTTCTGAAAAAGAAACAGAGTATTGGGAAAGATTGAAATTTATGGCATCAAGCGAACCCTCAATCAAGCCAGAAAATGTGGTCTTTTGTGCCGTCAGAGATTATCAAGAAGAAGAGATGGATTTAATTAGAAGACATAAGATCCCTTTATATAGCGTTGCTGAAATCACTCAAAAAGGTATCAGTTCTACAGTAGAGGAAATCTTTAAGAAACTAGAATACTGCGATCACATTTATGTCTCATTTGATGTTGATAGCGTTGACCCTTTGTATGTACCAGGAACCGGTACGCCTGCAATGAATGGCCTGTCATACGAACAAGCCATGCAACTTAACATAGAGTTAATCAAAAATAAGAAAGTATGCTGTTGGGAAATGGCAGAAATTAATCCTTTGTATAACAATTCAAAAGATGACTCAACCAGAATATTTAAAATTTTAGAAAAAGTGACACAGTCTCTTTTAAAGAATTACTAATATTAAATATTTAAAATAAGTTAAAGCATCTAGCCTAAATATATGTATTGCAAATATTTAGGTTAGTTAAAAAATGGACTGCGAGTAACAATAATATGGACATTATTAAAGCTAGTTCTTCAAGTCAAGATGTTAGCAGTATCAATATCAAACAATTTTTAAAATTCTTTATACCCTCTATAATAGGTTTGATGCTTTTCGTATTTCCAATTCCCTATGTAGATGGTAAGTTTGTATCATATGCAGAAGGATTTACCATTCCTATCTCTGTGTTAAAGGATTATATACAAGGTTACATGGGTGATATTTTACCATTGCTTGTTGTAATCTCAATTATGATTACACTGTGTTGTACGTTGTATACTAAAATCATGAAACCTTCATTGATTTTGAATAATGCATTTTTAAACAACTTACTGAATGTCACAACACCTTGGCTTATTATTAGAATGCTTGGTGCATTTTTTGTGGTCGTTACCTATTTCAAATTTGGGTTTGAGGCAATATATTCAGACAATATTGGCGGCTTAATATTATATGAGTTAATGCCAATACTTTTTATCGTCTTTTTCTTAGCTGGATTATTGCTACCGTTATTGCTCGATTTTGGCTTGTTAGAATTTTTTGGTGTTTTATTAAGTAAAGTGATGAGACCTTTATTTGGTTTGCCCGGTAGGTCCTCTGTAGATTGTCTAACATCATGGTTGGGTGATGGCACGATTGGCGTATTGCTAACTGATAAACAGTTGGAAGGCGGATTTTATACCAAAAAAGAAGCGGCCGTTATTGCTACCAGCTTTTCAGCAGTTTCGATTACATTCTGTTTGGTTGTCATCTCTCAGGTTAAGCTAGAAACTTACTTTCTCAATATGATTGGGGTCGTGGCTTTATGCGGGATCGTTTGTGCTTTAATAGTACCAAGATTACTGCCTTTATCTAGAATTGAAGATACGTATGTAGTAGAAAACAGTGATAGAGATCATGAAACCATCCCTGAAGGAAAAACATTATTTACCCATAGTTTACATAAAGCCGTTCACAAAGCAGAAAAAAGTCCAAGCTTTTATACTTTCTTAAAGGATGGGTTAAAAAATATTTTGGATATGTGGATCGGAATATTACCTGTCGTTATGGCAATCGGGACGATGGGCTTAATCGTTGCAGAAGAAACACCTGTATTTGATTATTTAGGTATGCCGTTTATCCCATTCTTAGAGTTATTGAATATACCTTTTGCAGCAGAAATGTCAAAAACGATCATGGTAGGTTTTGCCGATATGTTTTTACCTGCTATTATCGGTTCTTCAATAGAATCAGAGTTAACTCGATTTGTCATCGCTTGCTTATCAGTTTCTCAATTGATCTATATGTCGGAAGTAGGGGGATTGATTTTAGGAACAAAGATTCCAGTTAGTTTCTTACAGTTATTAGCGATTTTTCTATTAAGAACCATTATCTCATTACCGATTATTGCACTATGTGCTCATATGATTTTTTAATATGTCTCGTTCTAAAATAGATTGATGGTTTTCAATGAGCCAGATGCCTTACGCATCTGGCTTTTTTGTATTAAGCCGAGCATGAATAACTCTCATGTATAGTCAATCCTATATAAATCAGATACGGTGTCAGGCAGCTTAATTCTATTTATTAGGTGTCTTAAGTTTGGGAGGGTTACCTGGGCACTGTAGTACACATATTCGATGAAACTCCTCCCGTATACTTACTTTATACTAAGGCATGTTAGCAATTCGAATAATAGTAATCTAACTGGTATAGAGGTGGCTAAATTCTGCCAAACAGTGTTTGACGGTAGTTTATTTCTTTTTTATCTTCATCTTTAAAATGAGGACATGTCGTTATTTATTTCGCTCGATTAGACAAAATGACGCCAATTGTGCTTAACGCTATGCCGCATATCATTGCGATTGATAAGGCTTCATGAAGTACCAACGCTGCGAGTAATGCGGTTAATCCGGGAGAAAGCGAGCCAAGTAACAAAGAGCGAATCGAACCAAGTTTATTGACCGCATAAGAAAATCCAATGGTTGAAATGACACCAACACCAATGCCTTGTACTAAGATAAAAGGTAGGGCATCGTCAAAAGAAATCACCCCTAGATTTGTCTTCAAAATACCAGATAGTACCATCACCAATGTCACAAAGAATGACGTATAAGAAAGCACGATAGCAACAGCTATTGGACTCAATTTCGTATTTTTTAAGCCTAAAGTGTAACCCGCCCAAACCAGACTCGCTATCAGTAAAAAGGCTGCGCCATATAGAAGACTGTCAGGTATTGACCTTGCATTCCCGACAATCATAGTGGCTATGCCAAAGAGAATAAGAAGAAATGCCAAAAATTTACTCAGCGAGATCCGTTGACGATAAAAAATAAAGGACAAGAGTGCGGCAAAGAATACTGGTGTCCCTGTCAAAATAGTGCCAACGTAAGCTGCAGGAGCAGTGCTCGCGCCAAAAGTGGCTAGCAAGAGAAAAGGAACACCGCCAAGCATAATAAACGTGATGTCAGACCATCTAATATTTTTGATTTCCTTCAAACTGGACAATACCCATGGCGTCAATAAAAGTAGGGGCACGCTAAATCGAATTAACATGACATCAGCAATGCTTAACGACGACGCACCAACAGCCCGAACAGTCAATGCAAAGCCTGACCAGATAAATAACACAATAATCATAGCCACATAGCCTTTCATTAGCGGCGACATGATGAACAAGGGTTTTTTACGTGGTGAGGACTGAAATGCTGTATTCATATTGATTTCTTATGCTTATCTTTAAAAACCAATTATCAATCAAAAGCCACGCCTTTATCTCTGTTTATTGATTGCAATTTCACAGTTATTTGATGGATAATGCTAAATAACTGTGAAATTTTGGCTGAAAACGCTAGAGAGATAATTTATGGACAAAATTGATCGTCATATTTTGGAAGTGCTTCAAAAAGAAGGACGCTTATCAACGGCTGAATTAGCCGAGCGAATAGGGTTGTCACCCTCACCTTGTGCCAGACGCTTGAAACGTTTAGAAGATGAGTTTTATATAGAGGGCTATCAGGCGAACGTAAACAAAGCTAAAGTTGGTATTACGATGAGCTTTTTTGTAGAAGTTAGTCTGAGCAACCATCAAGAAGAATCAATTATAGCCTTTGAAAAAGCGTTATCTGAGATGGATGAGGTGATTAATGGACATGTTGTTTCGGGCTCTTACGATTACTTATTAGAGGTGGTAAGCCCAGATCTCAACGGTTATGAAGAATTTACTCGTAAGCTACATAAGCTTACTAGCGTTAAAGACATACATACCCACTTATCAGTTAGACAAGTGATCCATAAAACGACGTTGCCCACTTTTATGTGATTTTTTTTGAGTGCAATCCAGTTCGCTAAACTACAATGTCAATTGAGCTATTCTGAAGAAATTGTAGAAAATAACATGGGAGGTTTTAATCAGACAGCTCGATCATAATGACTCATGCTGTCGATTTTATAGTCATTAAGTTCATATCTAACACTAGCAGTTTGATACCTGTATAGTGCACCGAACATATACTGATAAATCATTGAACGAATATACCATTTTGAAAATGGGTTTAAAGATTGAATAGGGATCAGTCCTAAAAAGGCAGCAGCCTGAGACGCTTTAGTAAAGTTTTTATCGTGCATGAGAGACAACATCTGTCTTGAGACAATAACACCAACGCCGTTACTCGTTTGTAGCAGATCTTGGTCTCGCTTTATTCTTGGACACGCAACATGGCATGCTTACCTTGTCCTTGATCCGTTGAATGAAAACCTTGATCCGCAAGGTGAAGAACGTGAAGAGCGCGAAAACGATTGAGCAAGACCACTGCCGCCGCCTGTTATGGCAGCGGTCATTGTCTTAAACGCAGGCCGCCTGCCTAGGGTCAGGATTCTAAGCTTGTCTGGTCACGGATACCGATTGGTTGACCAATTCTATGGATCCGAACGAGGTTAAGAACGCGACGCTGGACGCGTCAGATCCAACACCGATGCGTGCCATCGTGTCGGCATCTGCCATGCCAGTCGGATCAATGAGGTGCCAGCTTCCCCCGAGATAGACTTCGGCCACGGCATGAAAGTCCTGTGGCGTCACATCAGGCGCATAAACACTCGCGAACCTAGCGGGTATCGACGACGCACGCGCTAGTGTCACGAGAACATGCGCAAAATCACGGCAGACGCCCTGACGTTGAACAAAGCTGTCGAGCGCGGTGGTTTGTGCGTGGCTCGATCCGGGCACATAGCTAAACGCCGACTCGATCCAATCACGCATCGCGGCAATCCGTGCGCCGCCAGCGAGATCGCCAAACTCGGCATCCACGAAGGCTTGGAACTCGTCTGACGGGCAATAGCGAGATGGCATCAAATGTTTGATCGTCTCTCCGGGCAAAAGGTGGAGTGGCGTTTGGGGCAGTGCCGATATGTCCAAGATAGGACGGTCAACGGCAATTTCTGCGATGTAAGTGCAGCTAAAATCCCCTTCGGCGCGGATCCAAATCCGCTCTCCTATGCCATCATCGGCGGCGACCCGTGAAAAATGCGCAACGTCTGATGTCCAAATCTCGGTCGAACGCACCCGCTGATCCACAAGATCGGCGGCTTCGATCTGAAGCAAAAGGTCCATCGGCGCGGAGAGTCGATAATGGAGTTTGACGTTAAGTTTCAGGATCATGTTCGAATTCCCTAAGGGTAGTGATCTGTCGGGCTATATCGGAGACTGTTTACTTAAGTCAATCAGCAATGCCTGACAGGGCTAAATTATCATAATACCGCTTTTCAAACTCAAAAGGTGAGACATAACCAATTGCACTATGCAGTCGGGCTTTATTAGACCTGAGAAACGTTAAAAATCGATTAACTATCGATTTAGCTTTGCAAGACGAGAGTGTGCTCGAAGTGCCACCCATTCAAGGGTTGCCAGTTCAACATCGTTCACCCCATGCCACTGCTCTTTTAGGTACTCAATCATCTCAGACTTATATAGCCTGTTGATGATTTCAGCCAAGGCATTATCGTATGAATCGCCTGTTGTGCCACTTGAGAGTGTTTTAAATAATTTAGGGTAGAGGTCGAAAGTGCTACTCTGAAAGATAGGCGAAATAGAGAGCAGGCACAATTTAGGCACACATGTTTTTTGATGACGTTTGCTGAAAGTGAGAGAAGAGGAAATTTGAATCGACGTATAGTTTCCTTTCCCCCTACAGTCCATATTTTACGGACAAAAAAAGGCCCCAGTCGTTAGACCGGGGCTTTCTAAATATTTGGTAGGCATAAGCAGACTCGAACTGCTGACCTCTACCATGTCAAGGTAGCGCTCTAACCAACTGAGCTATACGCCTATTTAGGTTGAGCATTTTAGCAAGTTTCACAGACTTTGCAAGTCTTTTTTATCATAATCTTGCCTTATTATTATTATATTTAGAATTGAAGTCTATATTAAGCACTACAAAATATTTTTTTGTGTATATTTACTAAATATATCATTTAATAAGTTTAGTTTTTATTGTTAATTATAAGGCTAATTCTAATAAATAAAAGCCTATAACTGGTATGATATCTCTCTAACTGAAGTGATAGTCATAATAGTAATGACTTAGATTCAGTCATGCCTAACAGCGCCAAATGAAAATTAGAAATAGTCGGAGAATAATATGGGCTTATTGGTAGACGGACAATGGCAAGACAAATGGTACGAGACAGAAGCCAACGGTGGACGTTTTGAGCGCGAAGACGCAGGCTTTAGAAACTGGGTGACCGTGGATGGCAGGGCAGGACCAACAGGTATTGAGGGCTTTAAAGCCGAACCTGACCGTTACCATCTATATGTGTCACTTGCGTGTCCTTGGGCGCATCGTGCTTTGATTTATCGTAAGCTCAAAGGTTTAGAAGACCTCATCCCAATATCCGTGGTTAATCCCTATATGGGTGAGCACGGTTGGACATTTGCAGATGGTGCAGGCGTCGTTGCTGACCCAGTTATCCATGCAGACTATGCGTATGAGCTTTATACCAAAGCAAAGCCAGATTATACAGGCCGTGTCACAGTGCCGATTTTATGGGATAAGAAGACCAATACGATTGTGAGTAATGAATCATCTGAAATCATTCGCATGTTTAATTCAGCTTTCGACGAAGTTGGTGCCTTAGCAGGTAATTTTTTGCCAGCAGATCTGTTGAGCGAAATCGATGATATCAATACCTTTGTTTATTCTACTATCAACAATGGCGTGTATAAAACTGGGTTTTCGACCACACAAGAAGCCTATGAAGAGGCCGTGATTGAGCTGTTTGCGGCACTAGATACACTTGAGGCGCGCTTGGCACACCAGCGTTATCTAACAGGCAGCACTATAACCGAAGCCGATTGGCGACTGTTTACCACCTTGGTGCGTTTTGATGCTGTTTATGTTGGGCATTTTAAATGTAATCTGCATCGCATTGTTGATTATCCAAATCTGTGGGGCTATCTGCGTGATTTATACCAAGTGCCAGGTATTGCAGAGACGGTGAATATGACTCACATCAAGCAGCATTACTACACCAGTCATGCCAATATCAATCCCACTCGTATCATACCTGTTGGTCCTGCTATTGATTTTATGACAGCGCATAATCGTGAGCAGTTATAAATATCGATACTTCGTAAGCACAATAAAAATCTTTTGCCTCAAATAGAGTTGCAGTATAAACAATCGCCCCAGCGACTATGAAGCAGCTGGGGCGATTTTTGCGATATAAAAAGCCATTTAATTGCTATTAAGCATTGTTTAATTGGCGGGCAGCTTCTAATGCAAAGTACGTCAAGATGCCATCAGCCCCAGCACGGCGGAAGCCAATCAAAGATTCTAAGATGACCGCATCACTCAACCAGCCGTTCTGGATAGCAGCCATATGCATAGCATATTCACCAGAGACCTGATAAGCAAAGGTTGGTACGCCAAAGGTATTTTTGACTTCACGAATCAAATCTAAGTATGGCTGACCAGGTTTTATCATGACCATATCAGCGCCTTCGTTAATGTCCATGGCGACTTCATGCAGTGCTTCAGCGCGATTGCCAAAGTCCATCTGATATTGTTTCTTGTGCCCACCTTTTAGATTGCCAGCACTGCCGACCGCATCACGGAATGGACCATAATATGCAGAGGCATACTTGGCTGAGTAGGCCATAATCGCGGTATTCACAAAACCTTCTGCTTCAAACGCATCACGCATGGCTTTGATACGACCATCCATCATGTCACTGGGAGAGATGATATCAGCACCTGCGCGGGCGTGTACTAACGCTTGCTTGACCAATACTTCAATGGTTGCATCGTTGATGACATAGCCACTGTCATCGAGCAGGCCGTCTTGACCGTGTGAAGTGTAAGGATCTAATGCCACATCGGTCATGACGACCATCTCTGGCACAGCGTCTTTGACCGCCTTTATCGTACGTGCAGTCAGGGCATTTTCATCATAGGCTGCTTTGCCATCAGGCGTTTTTAGTGAGTTATCAATGACAGGGAAAATGTCGATAGTGGTGACACCTTCTGCTAATAATTCCTTGGCATAATCAATCAGCAAATCAATTGACAGGCGTTCAACACCCGGCATACTAGCGATGGTTTCGCGCTGATTTTGTCCTTCTAAGACAAATACGGGGGCGATGAAATGCTTAGGATGTAGCTCTACTTCACGAATCATAGCCCGTACATTATCATTATAACGTAGGCGGCGCAGGCGAGTGGCAGGGTATTGGCGGTTAAAGGTATAGGTCATAATCATTCCTTACGATCGTTTTAATGGTTATCGCTTCATATCATTGGAGCATAGGTGCTGATATAGTCAGTTCAATATAAAAAAGACTATAGATTTAATATTTGAAAATGGGCGCTAATAAAATAGCCGTTAGCCTAGGGCGTGTCTTCAATTCACTCGATAGTCATCTGAATGGGCTAAAAATGGCTAAATCTTGCCAAACATCGTCAAATAGCTGGTTAATATCCCGATATTATCTGCACTATTTTTCTTGTTTGACGGCAATTTATCTCATTTTTATCACCATTTTTGAAATGAAGACACGCCTTAGTGATTCTACTATAACCAAAGACAGCTGATAAAAGCAAAAAGCCCTACCAAGTCGGCAGGGCTAATGGTACTTATCAACTGTCAATACAAGGATACTGTGATGTCACGATTTTAAGATCGAACCATTTAAGGCTCAACAATCTGCGTGACCGGCACTTGCTCAACACTATTTTCATTGAAACGCGTCTCTTCGGTAATCACACCCACTGCAGCATCTGTTTTACCATCGCTATTGACATCGACGATAGCAGTCGGCTCAAAGGTAGTGGTTTCTGAAGGCTGAGCTTGTTTGATTGCGATGGCTTCTTGTACAGATGCCACACGTGCTGAGCTCGCCGCATCAATCGCGTTAGCCGCTTTTACTTTGTTGCTATAGGCAGGTAAATTGACGACCTGAACCAAGTTGGTATATTGCGGCACAGGGATGACCGTTGGCACATCAAGGTTAGCACCGCCACCGAGCGCTTGGTACAATTCAATTTGGCTGACAAGTTTTTGTAGTTCTAAATCCAAAATTCCCTGCTGGGTTGAGAATAACGAACGCTGGGCATCGAGGACATCTAGATAGTTGGAGACACCCGCTTTAAAGCGTGCATCGGCAATTTGATAGGTTTGCTCAAAGTTATCTTGTAGGCGATACTGGGATTCTAACTGCTCACCCAAGGTGGCCCGCGTCGCTAGCACATCCGACACTTCGCGGAATGCGGTTTGGATAGAGCGCTCATAACTCGAAAGCGTCTGCTCACGCTCGATTTTGGCCACATTGTATTCAGCATCCAAACGTCCTGCATCAAAGATTGGGACACTAATACTTGGGCCAAAAGACCAGCCGACTGCACCGCTTTTGAACAGATCATCTAAGCTACCGCTACTGACACCAACACTACTTGCTAAGTTAATAGAAGGGAAGTAAGACGCACGTGCCACTTCGATATTGGCACCCGCAGCTTTTAGGTTGTATTCCGCTTGTAAGACATCAGGGCGATAGCGTAACAACTCACTTGGTAAGCCGGCATTAAAGAGTTGCTGGCTAGTAATATTGCTGACTGCCGGTGTTGGAATCAACTCGTTTGGAATAGAAGCGCCAATCAAATATTGCAAGGCATTACGTGAGGTCAAGATACTGCTTTGTGCCCGTAATACGGCAAGCCTAGCATTTTCTAAAGAAGCACTGGCTTGCAATGAAGGCAGTTTAGGATCAATGCCTGCCTCAAAACGTTTGCTCGCAATAAACAATGATCTGTCACGACTCTCAACAGTAGCTTCTGCCAGCTTAAGCTGTGCCAAGCTATAGCTTAAATTGGCATAGCTTTGGGCAATATTACTGATTAGACTAATTTGAGTCGAATCCTTCGCGGCTGTAGTCGCCAAAAAATTCTGCAACGCTTGATCTTTTAGGCTAGAAATCTTACCCCAAAAATCCAGCTCGTAGTTGGCCAATCCTAGGTTGACGTTATAACTACTGTTGGGGTTTTTGTCGGTTCTATTCTGTGCTTGGCGCGTGTAGCCGCCACTACCATTGATGGTTGGGAGGTCGTTAATATCGGTGATTTGATATTGCGCTCGTGCTTTTTCAATGGCTAAACGGGCACTTTCAAAGTCTTTATTGTTCTCAAGTCCTAAAGCAATCAGCCCTTTTAGACGCTCATCGCTGTAGAAGTTTTGCCAGCGTTGACCCGCAATACTTGGCTGTGACGCGTTACTAGCCGTTTCCTTGTCGAACGCCCCGTAGGCTTGTTCAATAGAGATATTGGGCTCAGCAAGTACAGGGCGAGTATCGGCTTTTGGAATGGTGTTACAAGCCGCCATACTCATCGCTAAAGCAGTCAAGCCGATTAAACGACCGCTGTTCTTGCGCATGCGTGATAGAACTGGGCGCGCAAGGGTAGCTGAGGCTACCACCGCTGTAGTATTGGTTGTACATGTTTTTTGAGCACTCATTATGTATTGTCTCCAAGGCTTGCAGGCTGATAACTCTCTGAGGGAGTTGGGTTCTGAGGAGCAGGCGTACCATTGTCGCCATCGCCTTTATCATTTGGCTTGTTGTTGTCATACTTGTGAGGGAACACACTGCGTATCCAAATGTAGAACATTGGGATAAAGAAGATGCCTAAGAGGGTCGCCGTTACAACACCGCCAACCACACTGGTACCAATGGCATTTTGACTGCCTGAACCTGGACCGCTCGCCAAGAATAATGGCACAACACCTAGACCAAAGGCAAGTGAGGTCATGATAATGGGGCGCAGACGTTGGCGTGCGGCTGTCATGACTGCCTCTTTTAGACTATAGCCTTCCTCTTGATGCTCTTTTGCAAACTCGATAATCAAGATGGCGTTTTTGGCCGATAGACCAACCACCGTCAATAGACCTACTTGCAGGTAAATATCGTTGGCGAAACCTCGCAACCACGTAAATATCACTGCCCCTAATACCCCAAGTGGAATGACTAGTAGGACAGAGAAGGGGATAGACCAGCTTTCATAGAGGGCTGCCAAACATAAGAACACGACTAAGATTGAAAGCGCGTAGAGCATCGGTGCTTGAGCGCCTGACTTTTGCTCTTCTAGTGACATACCTGTCCACTCGTAACCGATACCTTCAGGTAGCTTCTCAATCATGGCTTCCATCGAGCTCATGGCTTCACCAGTACTTAGACCGGGCGCAGCACTACCTTGGATGTTCATAGACGGTAAGCTGTTGTAGCGGGTCAGACGTGGTGAGCCTGATTGCCATTCACTGGTCGAAAAAGCATTAAATGAGATCATATCGCCCATTTCATTTCGCACATACCATTTACCAATATCATCAGGATTGGTACGGCTACTCGCTTCACCTTGAACAAAGACGCGTTTAATACGACCACGATCAATGAAGTCATTAACGTAGCTTGAGCCCCAAGCGGTTGAGATAACGCTATTGATATTACCTAGTGACAAGCCATAAGCGGCGGCTTGCTCTTGGTTGATATTCACCTTAAGCTGCGGTGAGTCTTCCTGACCGTTAGGACGTACACCAGCGACTTGATCGTTTTGCGCTGCCATGCCTAGCAGCATGTTTCGTGCTTCAAGTAGCCCATCATGACCAAGATTACCATTATCTTGGAGCATCAAATCAAAACCACTGGCGTTACCAAGTTCGGTAATGGCTGGCGGTACAATCGCAAAAACTTGCGCTTCATTTAATTGAGTAAAGAAGTAACCCATTGCTCGACCAGCAACAGCCTGAGCAGTGTTCTCATCACCCGAACGCGCTTCCCAATCTGACAGGCGAACGAATGCCAGTCCCATATTTTGCCCTTGACCTGCAAAGCTGAAGCCTGCAATGGTAAAGACGGAGGCAATGTTATCGGTTTCTTGAGTGTCGTAATAGTTTCTTACTTTATCGAGCACTTCTTGTGTTTCATCTAACGTCGAACCGGCAGGAAGCTGAACCAAAGTAAACATAATACCTTGATCTTCTTCTGGTAAAAATGAGCCGGGAATACGTAAGAATACCACCACCATGACGCCAATAATGGCCGCATAACCAATCAAATATAGCCATTTGAAGCGAAAGCTTTTACCGACAAAGCCTTCGTATGAACGACTAAGCTTAAAGAATGAGCGGTTAAACCAGCCAAAGAAGCCTTTTTGCTTTTCTTCGTTGCCTTTTTCATGGCTCTTGCCACGTTTTAATAAGGTCACGCATAGCGCAGGGGTGAAAACAAGGGCGACAATGGCTGATAGCACCATAGCAGTAATCAAAGTAATGGAGAACTGACGGTAAATTACGCCCGTTGAACCACCGAAGAAGGCCATCGGTACAAATACTGCTGATAGAATCAAAGCAATACCGATAACAATCTTACTAATCTCACCCATCGATTGAATGGTCGCGTCTTTAATAGAAATATGAGGATCTTCTTCTAAAATACGTTCAACGTTCTCTACCACAACGATCGCATCATCGACCAGTAGACCGATGGATAGTACCATCGCAAACATGGTCAGCACGTTGATACTAAAGCCCGCTACATAAAGCACTGCGAACGTGCCCAATAAAACGACAGGTACGGCAAGCGTCGGAATAATAGTTGCACGCCAGTTCTGTAAGAAAATGAACATGACGATAAATACCAACACAATCGCCTCAATGAGGGTCATGACGACTTGTTCGATAGACAAGCGTACGAATGGCGTGGTGTCATAAGGAACGACTGAGGCTAGACCAATTGGGAAGTTTTTTTCTAGCTCCGCCATACGTGCGCCAACGGCTTCACGAGTCTCAAGCGCGTTAGCACCACCTGCGAGTGAAATACCCAAAGCGGCAGCTTCTTGACCGTTATATAGCGATACTACACTATAGTCTGCACTACCGATTTCGACATCTGCCACATCGCCTAAGCGTACTTGGGCGCCTGAGGTATCTGTTTTTAACAGAATATTTTGGAATTCTTCAGGTGTTTGTAGATAGCTTTGCACTGTAACGGTGGCATTGATAACCTGTTGGTCGGTATCAGCAGGTGCTTGACCTAGCTGACCAGCAGATACTTGCGCGTTCTGCGCTCGTATTGCATTGACGACATCAGACGGTACCATGTTATAGCTGCGTAGGCGTGAAGGGTCAAGCCATACACGCATTGCATAGGTAGAACCGAAGACTTGAACTTCACCCACACCCTCTACACGACTGATCGAATCGACGACATTGGAGTTAATGTAATCAGCAATATCCGCTCGATCCATAGTGCCATCTTCAGAAATAAATGCTTGCACCATCAAAAAGCTGCTAGACGATTTATTGACGTTGACGCCCTGACGCTGAACAGACTCAGGCAAGGAGCTCATCGCCGCTTGCAGTTTGTTCTGTACTTGTACTTGTGCGGTATCAGAATCAGTACCATTCTCAAAGGTAAGCGTCACTGAGGCGCTACCATTTGACGAGCTCGATGACGACATATACATCAGACCATCAAGACCCTTCATACGTTGTTCAATGATCTGTACGACTGAGTTCTCGACAGTTTGTGCGTTAGCACCAGGATAGCTGGCACTGACTGAGATGGTCGGTGGTGCAATACGTGGATACTGTTCGATCGGTAGGTTAATGACCGATATCACCCCGATGAGCATGACTAAAATAGCCATCACCCATGCAAAAATAGGGCGATTAATAAAAAAACGTGACATAGTATATCCCTAAGTCTTCCTATCTTTGAATGGAATTAGTTAGCAGTGGTTTCTGTAGGTTTCTTAGCAGAAGTTCCGTTACCAGCTGGCTTATCCACCGTTTTTGCAGCTTGCTGAGGCGTTTTGGCGTTTGGCGTGCCTTGTCCTTTTGCAGATGGTGCTGGCTTGGTGCTTTCTAATGGCTTAGCGACTACCTCTTGATCAGGTTTGACTTTTGAGCCACCAATAATCACGACCTTATCACCTGCTTTTAGACCGTCAGTAACTACCCATTGTCCGTTATAAGTACCATTAATAGTGACTGGACGTACTTGGATTTTGTTGTTTTCATCGACGATATAGACTTGCGTCTCACTCTTAGGCGTACGTGACACTGCGCTTTGCGGCACTAGCGCGGCATTGGTAATGACGCTTTGGGTCAAGCGTGCAGTGACATACATACCCGGCAGCAAGATGTTATTGCTGTTCGGGAAGATGGCACGCAAGGTCACAGCGCCAGTTGACGCATCAACCTTTGCTTCAGACAACGCAAGCTTGCCACGTACAGGATAGACTGAGCCATCTTCTAGAACCAATTCAACCGAGTTCATACCGGGTTGAGCTTTGCCTTCAGATATTTGCTGGCGTAATTTGAGCAGCTCAGACGATGATTGACTGATATCTACATAGATAGGGTCTAGACGCGAAATCGTCACCAGTGGACTGGCTTGACTGGCGCTGACTAAAGTACCCGCAGTCACATTCGAGCGCTCTGTGCGCCCTGAGATCGGTGCCCGTACAATCGTGCGGTTAAGATCTAACGTGCTGGACTCCAATCCTGCTTGAGCCGTTTGGATACCTGCTTTCGCGCTTTCGATACCTGCTTGTGTCTGACCGACCGCCGCACGCGCACTTTCTAATGAAGCTTGTGCTGTACGGACTTCTGTCTGTGCTTGATCGTATTGTTGTTTAGAGATAGCGTCGATCTCTACAAGACCTTGTAGTCGCTGAAAATCATTGACCGCTTGGGCTAATGAAGCTTGGCGACTGCCCAATTCAGCTTTGGCATTGGCGTTATTGGCCAGTGCAGTCTGATAATTGGCTTGAGACTGAGCAACTGCTGCTTCGCCACTGGTGATAGAAGTGGCATAGTTATCAGTATTGATACGATAGAGAGGCTGGTCTTTTTTGACGTTACCGCCCTCACGGAACAGTACCTCGTCAATGACGCCATTAACTTGTGGACGAACGTCAGCGGTTTGATAGGCCGCAGTGCGTCCAGAGAATGTTTGTACTTGGGGTACAGTATCGAGAGTGACAGTCTGAACGTTGACAACCGCAGGCGGCATCTGCTGCTGTGCGGCATCTGCGCCAGCGGCGTCCTCGTTTTTGTCACAGCCAATCAGTACAGCTCCAGATAGTACAGATGCTATTACAAGCGCAAGAGTAGAGTGCTTCATCAATGTCCTCGGCAATAGGTATAAAATAAATAGTGACAGTATAAAAAATTTATAAGTAAATAAATCTTAACGTATGAAATTTTAAAGGTATTGAATTTTAAAGGTATTAAATATAGGGGCAGTCTTAACGCTAAGTACATGCCATATCTTGCTCAGATCACTTTCGATAACATCAGTTTTAATAGAACCAATTTTAATATCACGTAATGACTAGAATGCCCAGTTCTTACGTTTGTATGATGAATCATGAGGCAAGGTTTTTAGCATCATAGATGTAGGCAAGCCACAGAGTTGATTAGTAAATTTAATCAGTTATTATTTAATCAGTTATTATAAACTAATGGGGTTACCCCACAGTCAAGTACTTTAGGAGAGGGAAGGCGGCAAAAAGCGGCAATATTACGTTTTATGAATAAACGAGGTGCCGCTATAGTAAGCCTCACCTCAGTTAACCGCTAATAGGGCGACTTACAACCTACTATCAAAACATATTGTAAACTTTTGTTATATTTATAAACCACATAATTATTGAGGCTTTTAAACGATGAAAATTTGGGTTTGTAAACAAAAGAACGAATTTATCAACTACTAATTATGACCATAAAAATAGCGCTCAATAGTCTCTACTATGCATAGATCAGTATCACAATAGAAACGTGAATCGAGACTAACAACTATTAAAAAACGATGCTGCTACACTAGCTACACTAAACGTGCGCTAGCAAGCTCGGTCAGTTGATGTAAACCTTGACGATAGCGATTGTCTGGTAGCGTACTCAGTGCTTGTTGCGCCAATTTGGTTTCTTCCAAAGCACGCTGTTTGCAATAATCTAATGAGCCTGAGCGGCGCACCAAATCAATAAGCTGTTCAGCGTTAGGCGTTTTCCCAGTTTGTACGGCAATGCGGAGCTGCTCATAGCCTTCTGTATCGCTGTTTTTTAGCAACTCAAGCGCTTTGATCGTTGGTAAAGTAGGTTTGCCTTCAGCAAGGTCGTCGCCTAGGTTTTTGCCCATCACTTCACTATCGCCACTATAATCAAGCACATCATCGATAATCTGAAAGGCATTGCCAAAGTGTTGACCAAAATCACCCAACGCCGTCATATATTCTGTTTTATCTTGCAAGATAGCGGCACCTTGGGTCGCCATCATAAACAGACGTGAGGTTTTGCCATCGATAATGCGTAGGTAGTCTTCTTCTGTCGCGGCAGGGTTATGCTGATGCTGTAACTGCAACACTTCACCTTCAGCAATATCACAAGTACCATCCGAGAACACTTGCAACAATGGCAAGCTTTGAAAACCGACCAGTAGGTTGAAAGCTCGGGCAATGAGGTAATCACCGACCAATACTGCGGTGGCATTGTCCCATGTGGCATTCGCCGTTGGCTTACCGCGGCGCTGTCCTGACTCATCAATGACATCATCGTGAACGAGGGTAGCAGTATGCAGCATCTCAGTGATGGCAGCTAAATGCATGGCTTTTTCTGATGGATTGTCATTGAACATACGGGCACATAACAAGGTAATCAGTGGACGCATACGTTTGCCACCAGCATTGATTACATGCTGCGAGACGTTCATGACGAGCTGTACTTTTGAGTTGAGACTACCAAATACTTGCTTGTCCATCACCTCAAAATCATCAGCGACGATACTTTGAATATCAGCATAGCTAGGCATGGATTGAGTCATAGAAGAGGTATTAGTTGAAGAGGTAATAGTCATAATAAATAGTCATATTAATAAGAATAAAGAGAGTTTTTATAACCTTGACTTTATCTATCTATAGGTAAGGTATCGTTTTGCTTATAATAGCATAGCTGTACGTTTAAATTGTGGGTTAAAATATATAGCAGAAGTAGATCAAAAATGTTTTATACACGCTTTACTGCGCGGGTTAAGAAGAATAAAAACTGTAAAAACCTCTTATATTTTGAATATATGTTCCCTAGCTTATTTAAAATTCTTTAATCACATAAATGACTCATAAAAGGCTGTAAGTAACTGATTGCATAAGTTATAATAACCGCTGTTGGGCTTAATCGATCATTCGTCATTGCTGTTTTGTATGCTCATATTAGAATTGTTGTCTATGACGCTCTTATAATCAGCAGTAGATATAGCAGGATGAGTGATTGTCATTAGTGTAACCACCTTACAAAAACAAGAGGCGCGGCTTGCTTTTATGAGCAAAAAGCCGTAAAATCTTGCCTTTAATTTTTCCCTGTCGTGTTCGTCGTAAAAGCGTTGGTATAACATCAGCCACGGCACACGGGTTAAACGGAGTCATACAATGTACGCAGTAATCAAAACTGGTGGTAAACAGCACCGTGTAGTCGTCGATGAATTGCTTAAAGTTGAACTACTAAAAGCAGAAACTGGCGCTACAATCAAATTTGAAGACGTATTGATGATTGTTGACGGTGAAACTGTCAAAATCGGTCAGCCTATCGTTGAAGGTGCTAGCGTTGAAGTTGAAGTTGTTGAGCATGGTCGCGGCGAAAAAATTCGTATCGTCAAGCACAACCGTCGTAAGCATTATCACAAAGAGCAAGGTCACCGCCAATGGTATACCTTGTTAAAAATCAAAGCCATTAATGCCTAATTACCCATTTAGCAATTATTGCTAAACAGCGCACTAAATGCTTAAGAGTTGTCGCATTAGCGATAAGTCACATTAACAAGGAGATTTTCTCATGGCACATAAAAAAGCTGCCGGCTCGTCACGTAACGGTCGTGATTCAAACCCAAAAATGCTCGGCGTAAAAATCTTTGGCGGTCAAGCCATCGTCGCTGGTAACATCATCGTTCGTCAACGTGGTACAGAATTCCACGCAGGCGAAGGCGTTGGCATGGGTCGTGATCACACTTTATTTGCACTGAATGACGGTGTTGTAAAGTTTGCGACCAAAGGTAAATTCAACCGTCGTTATGTTATGGTTGAAAGTGCATAATTGCCCATCTGAATTATTTTATTCTCTGTGAATAAAATAATCTGATGACTAGAAAAGCCTCTATTACCGTATGGTAGTGGAGGCTTTTTTATATCCATACTTTATAGTAGGTTTGCGTTCGTGAGCCATCAAAGCCTTTAAAACCCTATCTAAAAACCTTGAATCCTGTGTAACAGAGTTGGTTACAAGCGTGTATGGCAGGCGTAGTAATGATTGCAAATCATGACTAGGCGCGTAATGAAAAAACTGGCACACTGTGCGCATTGCTTAATGACACTGGTTTTATCTGGTGAGTTAAACATTATCGAAAACAAAAAATTTAATAAGAACATTTATTTTTTAGCGATTACGCACTTTAAGAGAGAATTAATAATGACTTTACTAAACAAACAAAAGATTGAACAGACAACGACTCTAAAACAAAAAATAATGAGCGGTGCTTTAGCGGGCGTCTTAATGACTTCGCTTGGTGTTGCAGCTCCAATGATGGCACTGACTCAGTCTGCTACCGCTGCGCCTGCTGACAATCTAACAGCAGCCACGCGTTTGAATAAGCTGTTAACAAACACAAAAAGCATGACAGCCAACTTTAGCCAAACGACAAAAGGCGCTAGCAGCGGTACTTTTTCTGGCTCTATGAGTGTGCAGCGTCCAAACAATTTTCGCTGGGAGACAAAATCACCCTCACAGCAGCTGATCATTGCTAATGGTAGCTCTATGTGGGTCTATGATAAAGATTTAGAGCAAGCGACCAAACAAAACGTCGATAGCCAAGTGGGCAACACCCCAGCACTGTTATTGTCAGGTGATCCAAGCAAAATTGATCAAAGCTTTAAAATCACCCAGCCGTACGATAACAAAAACTATTATGTGCTGTATCCAAAGTCAGATAGTGCCAGTTTTAAAAGCTTATCAATGAGTTTTAGCGGTGGCAAACCAGTGATGATGGTATTAAATGATACCTTGGGTCAAACCACTTCTATCAAATTCAGCGGTATCAAGCTAAACCCAAGCATTAGCAGCAGTCAGTTCAAATTTACTCCACCAAAGGGTGTTGATATTATTAATCAGTAATCAGTAATCAGTAATCAGTAATCAGTAATCAGTAATCAGTAATCAGTAATCAGTAATCAGTAATTAGTACTGCTAATTGATGACAGAATCAAGCTGTATTGGTTTACACCAATCAGCTTCGAAAAAAAGGACAGGCCTCATGAGGTCTGTCCTTTTTTTCGAAGCGATATAAACATTAGGCCATGGTGTTGATGGCTGCCATATCTGGCATTGGTGGTAACTCATATAAATCACTCAGTCCAAATGCATCTAAGAATTGCGCAGTGGTATGTAGCAATGCTGGTCGACCCAAAGTCTCTTTATAGCCCTTCTCTTCAATCCAACCTTTATCAAACAATTGGCGCAATATATTGCTCGATAGTGTTACACCGCGCACGTGCTCGATATCACTGCGGGTCACTGGTTGTTTATAAGCAACCACACTTAAGGTCTCAAGTAGGGCTTGGCTTAGCCGCTCTTGACGTTGCGGGAACACGCGTTGGATTAAAAGGCTGTAGCTATCTGCGATTTGCAAGCGATAACCACTGGCAGTTTCATGTAAGCTAAGGACGCCCGTATCTAAGCGTTGTCTTAGTAGATCTAAAGCTTGTTTTAGCTCTTTACTAGACAACGACAGGTGCTTCTTTAAGGCATTGGCAGGGAGTGGTGCTTCAGATGCATGCAACAGCACTTCGATATGCTTGCTTATCTCTTCAAGATGTTGGCACTGAATATCTGTCATTAGGAAAGCTCTCTTTTGAAAATCATTAAGCCAACCACTGTAAGGTCAATGGTCCCATTTGCTCGTTTATAGCAGATTGATTCGTATCCATTGAGGTCTTATCACCGTCAGGAGCAGAATTTACCACAACACCAACTAGTTGCCGCTTCATCAGCTCGAGCACTGCGACAAAGCTGACCACTACACCTATTTTACCTTGCGCTTTGTCTAGTAGCTCATAAAAGGAGCGTGCGCCATCCGTGCTTAATTGCCTACTAATACTGGCAATGCGATCGGCAAGTGGAACGGTATCGACCTTGATGGAATGCATTTGATAGTCTGGCTGTAGCTGCATTTTGAACAAGCTATCAATCAATAAATTCGGTGAGTAGTTCGGCAGCTCGGCATTCATAATGTCTTGACTGGGCATACTGACCATCGCCAAGAACACATCACGCTCAAGACGTACCAGACTATCCAAGCGCTGACTGGCTACTTTAATTTGCGCATACTCTTCGAGGCGCTCAATCAGCTCAGCTTTTGGGTCGCGCTCATCGGTAGGCGTTTCGGGCTTTGGTAGTAACAGCTCGGTTTTAATCGCAATCAACGTTGATGCCATCAATAGATAATCACCAGCCAACTCAAAATGCTCGGTATCTAATTCGCTGATGTAAGCCAAGTATTGCTCAGTGATAGGCAGTATTGGCATTTGCGTCAGATCGACGTTGTTTTTTTTGACCAGATATAATAAAAAATCTAACGGTCCAGCAAACTGTTCTAACCAAATAGCAAATGCTTGCGGTGGCACGTAAAGATCTTCTGGTAAATGCTGTACTGGCGTTTGATAGATGCGTAACGACGTATCACGAATAGTTGAGCGGTCTGTAGCACTTGTAGCGTCATGACTCGTTAGAGATTCAGACATTTGATAAGCATCTATGGACAAGACAGCTTGCGATACAGCTGTTTGTCCATACTGTAGGTCAGTATCCACGTTTTATATCCGTATTGGTGACCATCATTAAATGACTATTTAAGTTTGGCAAGTGGACGAATACCAATGGCGCGGCGAGTCTTGTCTAACTGTTTACGGCTATGGCGACGGGCTTTTTCTGCACCCATTTGTAAGATTGCTTCCAACTCTTTCGGATTGGCCATTAGCTCTTGGTAACGCTCGCGAAATGGGGCAATCTCAGCATCTATTTTGTCAAATAATGCTTGCTTGGCATCGCCCCAGCCAATACCAGCAGCAAACTGTGCACGCATGTCGGCGATTTCTTGCGGCGTGGCAAAAGCTTTATAAATCTCAAAGATAGCAGAGTCGTCAGGATCTTTCGGCTCTTCAGGAAGCTGCGAGTTAGTGACGATTTTCATGATGGCTTTGTGCATTTGTTTTTCGGCACTGACTTGCGGATTGGACTCACCAAATAGCGGAATGGTATTGCCATAGCTTTTGCTCATTTTGCGCCCATCAAGACCAGTCAATAACGGGATATTGTCGTCAACGACCGCTGAGGGTAGGGTGAAAAGCGGTTTGTAGCGGTGGTTAAATGTACCGGCGATATCACGTGCCATCTCAATATGCTGAATTTGATCACGACCAACAGGCACATGGGTGGCGTTGAACATCAAGATATCTGCTGCCATCAGCACTGGATATCCAAACAGCCCCATATTAATACCTTGATCAGGATCAACGTCTTCTTTTTCCATATTGATATCGACCGCTGCTTTATAAGCATGAGCACGATTCATCAGACCTTTGGCACATGAACAATTTAAAATCCAAGCCAGCTCTGATATTTCTGGTACATCTGATTGACGATAAAAAGTCACACGCTCAGGGTCAAGACCGCAGGCAATCCAAGTCGCGGCAATGGCTTTGGTCGACTCATGGATGACGGCAGGGTCGTAACAGCCAATAATGCCATGATAATCTGCTAAAAAGAAAAATGCTTCATCATCACTGTTTTGAATAGACTGAATTGCTGGACGAATAGCACCAACGTAATTGCCTAAATGTAGCGTACCAGTTGGCTTGATACCAGTTAAAATGCGTTTGGCTTGCGTTGAGCTATTAGATATTTGGCTATCAGAGGTCTGATTATCAGAAGTACGGTTGTTACTCATGGGAAATCCATTATTTGGTTTATCAAATTATTATAAATTTATGGTTAGTTTTGCACAGTTAATGGCAAAAATATTAGCCTCAAAGTATAGCAAATTTTACTTATATTTTTGGGAATAAAGTCTACTTATAGATATTTGTGCGACCATTAGGCCCATGTTTAAAGCGCCGATGAAACCACATCCACTGGGTGGGATCGATACGAATGAGTCCTTCTAAGACTTCATTCACCTGAGTGGCGTCAGCAACCTCGTCATTACTTGGATAATTATGCAGCTCAGGCGTAATCGTCAGATGATAATGCGGGCGTTTGCCACTCGGCAAGTTATCTGGCGTTTGCCGATAGGTATGCAATGCCATGACAGCAGGCGGATGCGCCTTACTGCCCAATTTTGCCATGCGTCTTGAGGCAGTGATAGTGGCTGCAGGCACACCAAAGAACGGTGCCATGACACCTTGCTTAAGACCATAGTCTTGGTCAGGAGAATACCAAATGACATGCCCGGCTTTAATTGAACTCACCAAGCTACGCATGTCTCTGCTAGAGATTTGCTTACCAAATATGTTGGTACGACCATTGTAGATAAACCAGTCGAGTAGCGGGTTATTCTGTGTACGATACATACAATCTAAGGCAAAAAATTGCGCGCAAAACAATCCACCCAAATCAAGCATCGTATAATGTGCACCTAGTAAAATGACCGGACGATTTTCGTTTTGGGCATTAACTAAATGCTGTAGTCCTGAAATAGAAACGGTGCGAGTAAAGACATTCGGGCGGAACCAAGCACACAAGGTTTCAAATATACCAATACCTTGATTGACAAAGACCTGCTTTGCCATCAGCTCACGTTCAACTTCCGGCTTTTCTGGAAAGGCCAGTTTTAAATTAATGAGCGTATCACGTCGCCGCGAGCCTACAACTTTGTAAAACAAGATACCCACTTTACGCCCTAGCCAAAACTGCCAGCGTAGCGGTAGATAAATCATGGGCAACATCATCAAGAACAATAGCCAGATTGCCCAATATTTAGGCGATAAGAACTGCCATTGAAAGGGCTTTTTGTCTGCTCGTGCCGTACGTTTATGAGTTTGGGTAATCGTTGGCGTGCCGACAGGAATGGCGGGTGACTTATCCGACCGCTGCATACTCAGTGGTGGTATGCTATTTTTTGCTGGCGGTTTGCTGGGGTCGTATTGTTCGGGCGCTTTCATAATGTCCTTTTGTAGCACTGTTTATAACGTCGGAGCTAATGACAAAAAGTTATTATAATGATGGGGTAGTCGCTACTGGTTTGCAAGCTGGTTTTCGACACTTAATGAACAGCCATAAAAAAACCTCATAAACTGTGACCAGCTTATGAGGTTTTGCAAATCTATTCTTTTGCTTAATACTGTTAAATCGACTCTGAGAAAAAGGCGATAACCACAAAAAGCAAAGAAGTAGCTTTGATTAACGTTTCGAGAATTGTGGACGTTTACGTGCTTTACGTAGACCCAATTTCTTACGTTCAACTTGACGTGAATCACGAGTCACAAAACCAGCTGCTTTTAGAGCAGGTTTGTTGGCTTCGTCAAGCTCAATCAATGCACGCGTGATGCCGTGACGGATTGCGCCAGCTTGACCACTAATACCGCCGCCTTTTACAGTGATGTAAAGGTCATAAGCAGTAGGGGTGTCAAGTAATTCTAAAGGCTGACGAACAACCATGCGCGACGTTTCGCGACTGAAATACTCATCAAGTGGTTTGCCGTTAACAACAATGCTACCAGTACCTTTCGCTAAAAAGACACGAGCGGTAGAAGTTTTGCGGCGACCAGTTCCGTAATTGCGTTCCATAAGTATATCCTTAGATGTCTAGTGCTTTAGGTTGCTGTGCTTCATGTGGATGTTCAGTACCCGCATAAAGTTTCAGCTTCTTGATCATCGCATAGCCAAGAGGACCTTTTGGAAGCATACCCTTAACCGCTTTGTGTAGAACATCTTCAGGCTTATGTGCAAGCAATTTACTGAAGTTGGTTTCTTTGATACCACCTGGGTAGCCACTGTGACGATAGTACTTTTTATCTTGCGCTTTTTTACCCGTTACCGTGATTTTGTCAGCGTTGATGACAACAATAAAGTCACCAGTGTCAACGTGCGGCGTAAAAGATGGCTTATGCTTGCCACGTAAGCGAGTAGCGATTTGAGTGGCTAAGCGACCAAGGGTTTTGCCGTCAGCATCTACGACATACCAGTCATGGGTCACTTCAGCTGGTTTTGCACTAAGTGTTTTCATGATAAAACCTTAAAATTAGAATTCGTTGAGAGTTTAGCTGGGAAAACGGGGCTCTCAAAAAACAGACTGCACATTATAAGCAGTAGCGCCTACGCTTGCAAGCTGCATTGGGGTTTATTTTCGCCTTATATACATTAAACTGCAGCGTTGGCCAGTTTTTTAGCGGTTTTAAACATTTTTAAAATTTATTAACGGCTTTCATTAACCCGACAATTATGACGATGATAGGCGAAAAAGTCCAGCAACAACTTGTCCAACTTTGGTTTGTTTCAAGCATTCAAAGTTAATTGGTTGCTGAATAACAGATGGCTGAGTCATCATACTATTATTAATAGTCTCTTCTAACTGCTCCAATTGTGTCGCTAAGTCTCTGTCCGCTTCTAAATAAATAAGCGTCTCGGTGTTGATTAATGCTTGGGTAATAAGCGTCGCTAGAATAGGCTGCCATAAATCCTCAGCATAAGGCGGATCGATAAATACGACATCGAAAGGGCGCGGGACGATATGACTTTGCATCAATACTTGCTCTGCTGTGCCATTGATAATTTGATAGGTGTCAGCGTTGAGTCGCAACTGCTCAGCGCTTTGGCCTAGCATTTGACTTTGCCCACGATTCATCTCAATAAAGGTGCAGTGTGCTGCGCCACGAGACAGCGCTTCAAAGCCTAAGACGCCGCTACCTGCACAGCTATCAAGCACGTATGCACCATGGATGTCGGCAAGTAGCCAATTGAATAGTGTCTCCCGCAGGCGATCTGATGTTGGGCGCAGACCTTCAGCATCAATGAAACTGACGCTGCGACGTTTAAATTGCCCACCGATAATACGTACCTGACCGGCCGTCGATGATTTTTCCTGATGAGATGTTTTCCGTTTGGCATTACGCGATGCTGCTGTTTTTTTCATGGCCACTATTCTTTTTCTGTATTGGTTTTTATTCGGTCGCTGTCGTGGTTTCTGCTTGTGCGGCTGCTCGTTCTGCTAGTGCCTCTTCTTTATCACGCAGGGTGTCACGCATGATTTTTTCAAAGGCTTTTTGTCGTTTGATGACTTTTAGCTCATCAGCAGAGGGTGGCAGAATAGGATCGTTTTTGCGTTGTAATACCCAATAGTCAAACAGCGCGCGACCAATAGGTGCTGCCACGGCACTACCGCCGCCGCCGTTTTCGACCAACACGGCAAGGGCGATTTGTGGGTCTTCTACTGGCGCAAAACCATTGAACCACGCATGATCCCAGTGGCGTTTGTCTATCGCAGACTTATCATAACGTTTGCCTTGAGCGATGGATTTTACCTGTGCTGTACCAGTCTTGCCCGCGATACGATAGCGCGGGGTATAGATACCGCGTCCCGTGCCATCTTTAACCACACTTTCCATCGCATCATGCATACGCAGCCAATCAGAGGGTTTGCCGTTATAGTCAATTTTGCCATCGGGTTTGGTGATGACATTGACCGCTGCCGCACCATCGCTGCTTTTTAATAGATGCGGGGTGATATGATAGCCTTTGTTCGCAGTCATCGCTGTCGCATTAGCGATCTGTAGCGGCGTTGCCAAGAAATACCCTTGACCGATACTGACTGAGATGGTTTCACCAGGTAACCAGCCTTTATCGTAAGTGTCTTTTTTCCACTTAGGCGAAGGCATAATGCCTGACTTTTCATTGGGCAAGTCAATGCCTGTCTCTTCGCCAAAGCCAAAGCGTACCATCCAATCATGCAGACGCTGAATGCCCATCTCGTAGGCCAGTTTATAATAGTAGGTATCGACTGACATGACGATAGATTTCTTTAAATCTACCGAGCCATGACCTCCACGTTTCCAATCACGAAAACGATGCGAGTCACCAGGTAAGCTAAAATAACCGGGATCATAAATAGTCGTATTCCAATCTCGCAATCCATAGTGTAGCGCACCTAAACCTTCAAATGGTTTAATGGTAGAGGCAGGCGGGTACATGCCTTGTAGGGCGCGATTATAGAGGGGCTGATCAAGATCATCTTGTAGCGCCCCATAATCTTTAAAGGAAATGCCAGAAATAAAAGGGTTAGGGTCGTAACTTGGATTACTCACGAATGCGAGTACGTCACCGTTTTTTGGATCTATCGCTACAATGGCACCGCGGCGACCGTCAAGCTGCTGCTGAGCGATGGTTTGTAAACCATAGTCCAAGCTCAAGGTAATGTCATTCCCTGCAATCGGTGGCTTGGTGTCTAGTTGGCGGATGATGTTGCCGTGGGCGTCTGTTTCTACCGATTGGTAGCCCGGTTGCCCAAGTAAGATATCTTCATAAAAATCTTCGATGCCGATTTTGCCGATGAGATCCGTGCCCGCATAGCGATCTTTGTCAATGCGCTTGGTTTCTTTATCATTGATACGACCAACATAACCGATGACATGGGCAAACAGCTCGTCATAAGGATATGAGCGTGTCAGCTTACTCTGGATGGTTACGCCACGAAAGAAAGGTTTGCGCTCGCTAAATTGTGCCAGTTGCGCCTCGGTTAAGTCGATTTTGACGGTTACCGGATCGTTTTTGCTTTTGCTCAGACGTGCCAAAATATCCGTGATATCTTTATCAGTAAGCTCAAAAATAGGCGCGAGCAAATTTAAAGTGCGTTCTGGGTTTTCTACTTCATCAGGGCTTAGCATGGCAGTAAACACGGGCTGATTGTCTGCCAAAATCACACCATTACGATCATAAATATAACCACGGCTTGGCGGCGCAGATATTAGCTTAATGCGATTATTGTCTGCCTGTGTGGTGTATTTATCATGAGCATAAACTTGCAAATAACCATAGCGTATTAGCAAACCACTCAGACCCAAAAAGATTAACAGCCCAAAGATAATAATTCGGTGCGCAAAAATACGGTTGACCTGTTCGGTGTCGGAAGCTAGCGGTTTATTCATAGAAAATCAGTACTCAGGCGGTCAGAGAAGCATTGGAAATGGAATAAAAGGGCAGGGAAGTAAGCCAAAACGCGATGGATATAAAAGATAAGATAAAGGATTTCAATCACATACAGTATTATGAGTAAGCATTGGATTGCACGGGGTGGTATGCTAGGTTTCGCTGCAAATTAAGCACAAATTATAACAGAACAAACGCGAGGGCGCAGTACTCAGCCATTTATTTTGTTGTCATAATACGCCAGACAAGCGATAGACCATATTAATATTTTTTCTACCATCAGAATCACATAAAATATGTCACCTTTAGTCACAACTTGCTTCTGGTCTACATGTGCTAATAAACGGCAAGTATGCTAAAATCAGGCGATTTATTTTATAGTAGTTATTTGGGCGGAACGTCTTTTTAAGCGTTCTCAACTTGCTAAGCGTATTTCATTAGCAACGACAACCATCACGTCAGGGACACAGAAAGTCATGGACGCAACTTCATTGTGGCAGACGATAGCTGAGCACCCAGAGTTTTTTGCCATGCTGACCATTCCACCAGTGACGGCATTCGTCACTTGGATACATGTATGGATGGCGCTCAAAATGCTGTTTTATCCGGTCAAGTTTTGGGGTATTCGTATTCCGAACTTTCCATTTTTTGGTCTACCGGGTATCGGTTGGCAAGGTATCGTTCCGCGAAAAGCGGGCAAGATATCTGGGGTGATTGTAGATCAGACGCTCTCCAAATTGGGGTCGCTTAATGAGTTTTTTAAGGCGATGGAACCTGAGCAGATGGCAGTATTCATCACTGATACGGTGGATAAAAACCTTGAGCCACTGATTGATGAGATTATGCTGGATCACTCGCCAGCACTATGGGGCAATTTGCCTTATGCGTTAAAGCGTCGCGTCTATGCTCAAGCGCACAAAGAGCTGCCTAGTATCATGCAGTCGCTCGTGACGGATTTGACTTATCATGTCGAAGACTTGGTCGATATGCGTAAAATGATCGTTAATACGATGGAAAATGATCGACGCTTAATGGTCGATATGTTTTTGAAGGTAGGCCAAAAAGAGATTAACTTTATTTGGCATATCAGTGCGTTGATTGGACTGGTTTTCGGTATTATCCAAATGTTTATATTTTTGGTGGTGCCGCAGCATTGGACGGTGCCTTTCTTTGCCGCTATTTGGGGATTTCTCACCAACTGGATTGCCATTTGGATGGTGTTTAATCCAGTGCAGCCACACTTTATCCCTTATGTGAAGTTTTTTGCGCTGCAAAGTCGCTTCCCGTTTATTAGGCCGCAGCTGCCACATATTGGTCAGTACCGTTTTCAGGGTGGTTTCATGAAACGGCAAGAGGAAGTCTCTGAAGTTTTTGCTGAGATTGTGGTAAAGGATTTGGTCACGCTTGAGAACATCATGAATGAGATGATGTATGGGGATCGTGCTGTGCAAACGCGTGAACTTATGAAGTCGCACCTATATGAAGTGCTAGAATCTCCTGTCATTAGCACAACCTTGCGCGTAGGGCTTGGTCGCCGTGAATATGGACAGTTAAAAAACACTATCATTGACAAATCTATCGTTGCTACTATGGTGCCACTGCGAGATCCTGAGCTGAATGAAAGCCGAGCTAGTAAGATATTTGGGCTGTTTCGGGATCGTATTCGTGCGCTATCGCCAGATGAGTTTCAGAATTTATTACGTCCGGCGTTTCGTGAAGATGAGATGACACTTATCGTCTTGGGCGGATTGACTGGATTTTTGGCAGGTTGGTTGCATTTGGTATTGGTGTTTTTCCCAGCGATGCAGTAGTAGAGCAATGATTCAAAACTTTTAAAAGCTTTCTAAAATAATATAGTTAACAATATTAGGGCATGTTGAACATTCACAAAGCATTTATAAATAGTCACTTCTATTGCCAGTGCTATGGTTGAGTGCTCGACATGCCCTAGTTTAAGCCAGCTTCTTTGTATTAATAATTCGTATTAATACATCACGATAATAGTAGCGGGTTTTATGGGCTTCTATAGCCACTAAAACCTCAGTTTTCAACCGTAAACCATGATCAAATAAAGGATTATTTAGTGTTTGCCAGTGGCTAACCATGCCATCGGTGAACCTTTAATTGTATCCAAGGTAAACAAGGTTAGACCGTATGTTAATCACAGAATTGGGTTATTTTGCCTTGCTGATCGCTTTTATGTTGGCGATTTTGCAAGTAGTATTACCAACCATTGGCGTTATGCGTGATCACGTTGCTTGGCAGCGTCTGGCGCCAAGTTTGGCGTGGGCACAGTTTGCTGCAATGATTATCTCGTTTGGCGCTTTGATGGCAGGCTTTTATTATAATGATTTTAGCCTAGTCTATGTCAGTCAGCACTCTAATACTTTATTGCCTTGGTACTATAAGCTATCAGCGACATGGGGCGGGCATGAAGGGTCATTGTTGCTTTGGATGACCATCATGGCCACTTGGTGTGCCTTGGTCTCTTACTTTAGCCGCGGTCTGCCGCTATCTATGCGCGCGCGCGTACTGGTAATTTTGGCTGGCGTACAGATGATGATGCTGGCGATGCTGATTTTCACCTCGTCGCCGTTTGATCGTACCTTGCCGAATTTACCAGTTGATGGTGCCGATTTAAACCCGGTTCTACAAGATTTCGGTTTGATTATTCACCCACCCATGCTGTATATGGGTTATGTGGGTATGGTGGTGCCATTTGCGTTTTGTATGGCAGCACTGTGGGAAGGGCGCTTGGATGCCGTTTGGACACGTTGGTCGCGTCCATGGGCACTCGCTGCGTGGGGGTTTTTGACCATTGGTATCGCGCTGGGCTCGTGGTGGGCCTATTATGAGCTTGGCTGGGGTGGTTGGTGGTTCTGGGATCCAGTAGAGAACGCCTCACTGATGCCATGGCTTGCTGGTCTTGCTTTATTACATTCGCTAGCAGTAACAGAAAAGCGCGGTGTCTTTAAGGCTTGGACGATTATGCTGGCAATTTTTGCCTTTGCCCTCAGTCTGCTCGGTACTTTCTTAGTTCGCTCTGGGGTCATTACGTCGGTACATTCGTTCGCAGCCGATCCAACGCGTGGTCTGGTTATTTTGGTTATTTTGGGTGTGATCGTTGGCGGTGGTTTACTGATGTTTGCTATCCGCGGCTGGAGCTTGACGGTTGAGAGTCAGTACCAGCTCATCTCGCGTGAGTCATTCTTAGTCATCAATAACGTCATAATTTTGATTTCGACCTTGGTGGTGCTGCTTGGCACGCTATATCCTATCATTGCTGATGCCTTTAATTTAGGTCAAGTGTCCGTTGGTCCTCCTTACTTCAATGCGCTGTTTGTGCCTTTAACGTGGTTGTTGTTAATTGCAATGGGTATGGGCTCCAATATCCGCTGGAAAAAAGACAAGCGTCCATTACTAGGCGTTGGTATGGTCATTGCGGTTAGTAGTCTGGTGCTTGCGGCCATTATTACCTACTTTGTCCATCCCTCTTCTATGCTCAATATTGGCGTTACTTTGGCCGTTAGCTTTTGGGTATTGTTCTGGATGGTGGTCGACTTTAAAGACAAAACCAAAAATGCACCGAGCCTTTTAAAAGGCTTAAGTCAATTACGTTTGAGCTACTGGGGTCAGCAAACGGCACACATTGGCGTCTTAATAGCGGTTATCGGTATTGCCTTTACTAGTAGTCTGAGCATCGAGCGAGATGTGGCGCTGGGACCAAACGATAGCGTTCACGTGCAAGGCTATGACTTTACCGTAAAAGGCTTTAGCGAAGTCAAAGGCAGTAACTTTGATGCGACACAAGCTGAGGTATTAGTAAGCAAAGATGGTCAAGATGTGACCACCTTGTACCCTGAAAAGCGTAACTATATCATTAGTATGATGCCGATGACTGAAGCGGCGATTGATGCCAGCCTCATGCGTGATGTTTATGTGGCACTTGGCGAACCGATTGCTAAAGACAGCAACCAATGGGCGGTACGCATCTATGTGAAGCCGTTGATTCGTTGGATATGGCTTGGTGCTATTATTATGGCTCTAGGTGGGCTGCTAAGTATGTTAGATAAGCGCTATCGCATTAAAAAGCCTAAGACTGTCAGCCAAAATGTGATTAATGCTGCAGGTTTTGCAACAGTAGCAGATGTAGAAGTACCAGCAGCAAAGATGGGGGACAAATAGTATGACTAGGTCAAATAATACCTCTAATCAAAACGGCAACAAAACCATAAATAAAAAGCAGCTAAAGATATGGTTTGTCATTCCGCTCATCGTCTTTGCAGGCTTCGTGGTTATGCTCTACATGCGCTTAGGTCAGCCGACTGAGATCGTTACCAATACCGCGCTTGAGCGTCCAGTACCTGCTTTTGAGCTGCCATTGTTATCCGATACTAGCCGAATTATGACCAATGACAATCTGCCTGATCAACCGTTTTTGCTGAATATTTGGGGTTCTTGGTGTCCCACTTGTATTATCGAGCATCCTTTTTTAATGCAGTTAGAAGAGCGCGGTGTCAATTTGGTTGGCGTCAACTATAAAGATGAGATTGGTGATGCCCTCAGCTACCTCAACCGTGGTGGTGATCCATTCTCGATGTCTATTCAGGATTTATCGGGACAGTTTGCTCTAGACTTAGGTTTGACGGGTGCGCCTGAGACTTTCATCGTCGATGGTGAAGGGGTGATTCGTCAGCATATCATCGGTGAGATTAATGAGAGCAATTGGCAAAGTCGTATCACGCCTTGTCTCATGGTACTCAACGAAGCCAATAAGCGTAATGTCAGTCCTGACGCTACTCAGGTCAAGGAGGCGTGCAAATGATGACGATGTCTATAACGACTATGCTTATAAAACACATGAAGACTCTGAGCACGACATTCGCCAGCTTTATATCTGCCTGTTTGTTAAGTATAAGTCTTGCTATGAGCGTAAGTATGACCGCTTATGCCGCCATTGACGTTTACGACTTTGACTCTATACAACAAGAAGCCCAGTATCGTGGTCTCATCGAAGAGCTGCGCTGTCCCAAATGCCAAAATCAAAACCTTGCAGGTTCTGATGCGCCAATTGCTCAAGACCTAAAGCAAAAAACCTACGATATGGTCAAAGATGGTCGTAGTGATACCGAGATTCGCAGTTATATGCAGGAGCGCTATGGTGACTTTATTAGCTATAAGCCACCTGTCCGTCCTTCGACGTGGATACTATGGTTTTTCCCGCCGTTATTACTGGTGTTTTTAATTGTTGGTTGGTTTTGGCAGAGTAAGCGCCATCAGCGTATTGCCAGTGGTCAAAGTGGAGTGACGATGGACAGTAGCGCGGCTGCGTTGACGGCAGCAGAAAAAGCTGAACTTGATCGCCTGTTATCACGCGCCGATAGCAATAATAGCGTCAATAGAACGGATCATGACACCACCAGCCTCGAGGACAAAAAATGACCCTATTTTCTACCGTTGGCTTATTCATTGCTCTAAGCTTATTTATCGCTTTGATCCTTGGTGTTATCGCCATCATGCCGTGGTTAAGAGCCTCACGCGCACCAGATAAACCCGTGGACAATCAGCTACTCGATATCAATATCGCTGTCTTTCGGGCGCGCCTAGCAGAGCTAAAATCGGATAAGGATGCTGGCACGATTGATGATAGCCATTATCAAACCCAAAAGCTTGAGCTTGAACGTCAGCTTTTAGATGCACAGCGCGTTGTAGCACCGATGGTCGTACCAGGTATCAAAAGCCGATTGATTATTATAGTTTGGGTACCGGTCTTGGCGGTCATGGCATATCTGATGATTGGTGATCGCACGCCTGTTTTTGAATTGTGGGCTGCCGAGGATAAAGTTGGTCAAGTTGCTGATGATTTACTCACAGGTAAGATTGACCAGCCGCCAGCATGGGCCATTGAAGATGGGCAGCAGCTGATTAGCGCTATGCAAACCAATGTCTATCGCCACGCTGATGACTACAATCGCTGGATGCGCTTATCAGAGTTGTTCTTATCATTAGAGGCGACGGACTCGGCACTAGAAGCATTGTCGCGCGCCTATCGATTGTCGCCAGATAACGAAGAGATTGCGACGACGTACGCACAGATTAGCTTCTTTGCCAATAAAGGGCAGTTGGATGGTAATAGTCGTCGTGTTTTGGAGGCGGTTTTAGCCAAAAATCCACAGCATGAGGGTGCGCAAATGCTCATGGCAATGGGTGAGGCACGCAGTAGTAACTTTGATCAAGCACAAGGCTGGATTAAGCGTTTGCGCGCTAGTATTGCGGCCAAGCCTGGGGATCACACACAAGCACTGGCCAGTTTGGACGAGTTGAGTGCTAATGTGACGACTCAGCAGCAACAAGCCTCTGAAGGTATCGATGTCACAATAACGATCAACGCCAGTTTGTTACCGCTGGTCAAAGGCGATGATGTTTTGTTTGTAGCGATACGCGATGTCAAAGGTGGTCCGCCGTTTGCTGCTAAGCGTTTGCCAATTAGCGTGATTAAGCAAGGTGAGGTCAATATCAGTCTAAGCGATCTTGATGCCATGATGCCGACACGAACGCTAAAATCTGCCCGTGCAGACAAAATACAGTTGGCCGTCATTGCCCGCATTAGCCATAGCGGCAATGCCAGTGCAGAGTCAGGTGATTTATCGGGTAATCCTGTGGTGATTAGCGCTGAGCAAAATCAGGTCAACGTTGATATCAATCAACAGGTTCCTTGATATAATTCCCTCACACCATCAGTTTTTAATACCATTGCTGTTGCCCGTCGGAGTCACGCGCAATAGCATTATATGAACAGATAAGTCATGGCAACTTATCACAGTAATAATGAAAATACTTGAGCTTTGCAAAGCCACAAGGTAAGGTAGCTTTGCAATCAACCAATCCCTGATTTTTATTTGTCCCAAAATCCCATTTATTAAGGAGAGTCGTGTAATGATGCGTATTATTTTGCTAGGTCCACCAGGCGCCGGTAAAGGTACCCAAGCCCAGTTTATCTCTAAAGAATATGATATTCCGCAGATCTCAACGGGTGATATGCTGCGTGCAGCAATCAAAGAAGGTAGCGAGCTTGGCAAACAAGCCAAAGACATTATGAATGCTGGTGGTTTGGTTTCTGACGATCTCATCATCAACCTAGTGAAAGAACGTATCGCTAAGCCTGATTGCGCGAATGGTTGTATCTTGGATGGTTTTCCACGTACGATTCCTCAAGCCCAAGCACTTGCTGATGCAGACGTTGCGATTGATCATGTGATTGAAATCAGTGTGCCTGATGATGAAATCGTCAATCGCCTATCTGGTCGTCGCCAGCATCCAGGCTCAGGCCGTGTATATCATGTGGATCATAATCCACCGAAGCAAGAAGGCCTTGATGATGTGACTGGCGAAGCGCTTATCCAGCGTGAAGACGATGAAGAGTCTACCATTCGCGACCGTCTGTCTACTTATCATGAGCAAACATCAGCGCTCGTTGGTTTTTATCAAGATAAAGCCAAAGAAGGCGGCGATGTTGGTAATGCAGCGCCTAACTATGACAAGTTTGATGGTACCCAAGGCATCGATGAGGTTAAGCAACAAATCTTATCAGCCCTAAAAGGCTAGCTATCGATTGTAAATGATAGATGTAGTCAGTAAAAACCCTGTTCATTAGCAGGGTTTTTTTATGTCCAAAAATTGATAGTGATAAAACTGCCTTAAAATTATGGAACCAGCCCATAAAAAAAACCGCTCACTCATCATGAGTAAACGGCTTTTTTATCAAAATATATGACTTATAAAGTCAGTACACTTCTGATTTAAAACTTATGCGTTACCTTCAGCATCTACTTGCGCTTGTTGCTGGCTTTGCGCGTAAGCTTGATCAAAGTTAACAGGTGCTAGCAATAACTGCGGGAAGCTACCACGCGTCACGATGTCGCTGATGACTTCGCGAGCGTATGGGAATAGCACATTAGGGCAGTAAGCACCTAAAATTTGACCGATTTGATCTTCTGGAATATCTTTTAATAAGAAAATACCGGCTTGATGCACTTCAGCGATAAACGCCGCTTCATCTGCGTTTTTAGCCGTGACGCTTACCGTCAAAATCACTTGATAATGATCGTCGTCAAGTTTTTCAGCATTACTTGATAAGTTGATATCTAGCTCAGGGTTCCACTCTTTGGTGAATACGCCAGCGCCTGGTACTTCAAGTGACATGTCTTTGACATAAATGCGTTCTAGTGCCAATTGTGGTTGTGCTTGTTCTTCAGCCATGATAATTCCTCTAAAAGTTAATCAAATGAGTGGGCAAATAATAATTGTAATATAAATCGAGACTATGTTTCGAGGTTATTTCGAAGTTATTTAGACATTATCTCGATGTTTTTTACCAATTTTTTATTCTTACGGTTGTTGATTTTCGAATATCAAATCTTTACAAACGCAAAGATAGCACAGGTAAAGAATGACAGTCAGCAAAGTTAACAGATTAACCTGCTAATAGCTCGTCAAGTTTGCCCTGTTGGTTCATTTGATTGAGCTCATCAAAACCACCAACGAAAGTCTCACCGACGAAAATTTGTGGTACGGTGCGATAGTTATTGGTTTTTTGCATCAAAGCACGGCGCTCATCGCTGCTCATGTCATGCATACCGATTTCTTCATAGTCAACGCCTTTAGATTTTAGCAGTTGTTTGGCGTTTGAGCAGTAAGGGCAGATAGGAGTGGTGTAAACTTTAACAGATACAGTCATGGTAAATCCTTATTTATCAGTTTATGCGGCAACAGTTTTATTATAAACACTCATGTTATAAAAAATATTATAATCCGTCACCAACGAGTAAATTACAAATGTAATTGGTTATGCTCATTATAAAGTGGGGATGGGTAGCATAAATTCAAGCTGGCTAAGCCCAAAAGGTGTGACAGTAGCGTAAATGCCACACAAAAAAAGACACCCAATGAAGAAGTGTCTTTTTTCTAACTTTGCGCTGCTAGCAGTGAGAACGAGCGTGTAGCCTGAGCAAGCTACTTGATTAGGTAGGTTTACGCAAGCTACTTATGCAAGCTCGGTTTTGCCTTACCTTTATTTTTAGATTTGGCATCTTTTACACCGACCAACGGCATGCCAGCACTTTGCCAACCGCCAACACCGCCTTCTAAGCGGTAAACACTGTCTTTACCAATCATTTGGATGGCTGCGCCTGCTTGCACGCCCATATCGCAAATGATGATAACTGGATGCTCAATCGCACGAATCTCTTCGATACGGTCTTTGAGATCAGTAAAAGGTATGTTACGGCTGCCTTGGATATAACCGGTCTCAAACTTCTTTTTGGCTCGAATATCGATAAGCTGCGCGTTTTGCGAGTTCACCATCATCCCAAGGGTATTGGGTGATATTTTCTTACCGCTACGTTTGTTTTCGATGGCAAAGAACAGTACGGCAAGTACGGCTAATATGCCAAATAAAAACGGGTGGTTACCCACAAATTCTAGCGCACGATCCAAAACATACCTCCAAAAATGAGTGTTCTGTTAAGCTGAGAAGACAGCCTAACGATATTGAACAAGGCGCTATTATACCGATAAGGTCATCTATAGTAAACGTGCGATGCTCAACCTAATGTTTAACAGTTAATAAGGCAACGGTTAATAAGGTTTGGTGTCAGCTTCTTCTCTTAGCGTCACCAAATTTTCAACGCGGCGTTGCAGCACTTCACCGTCAGCAACGGCTTGCCATAACGCGCAGCCTTTGCTGTTGTGAGTGTGGCGACAATCACGGAATTGACAGTCACCTGACAGTGGTGCAAGCTCAACGAAGCCTGAGATGATATCATCCGGCGTCAAATGCCAAATACCATATTCGCGAATACCCGGCGTATCAACGATACCGCCTTGGGTTAAATCATCAGGGTTAAAGGGTAACAGACGGCTGGTGGTGGTGGTATGTTGACCAAGCTTTGAGTTCTCAGAGATGATATTGACGATCTGCCCAGAGTCTGGCAATAGCGCATTGATTAAACTGCTTTTACCAACACCCGATTGTCCGGCAAAAATAACCAGCTTTTTATCGATGTAGCGCTTGAGCTCATCCAGCCCTTCTTGCTCATCGCTATCTGCGACGTTTTCTGGGCAATCAACTGAGGTTAATACGCTCTCATAACCAAGGGCAGCATACTGTGCCAACAGCTCACTGGTATCGACGCCGTTTTCTGCTGCTAGTAAATCGGCTTTATTCAGCACCAATAGCGGCTTTACACCAGCATGATGGCAGACGACCAAATAGCGATCGATTAAGGTTGGTGCAGCAGCAGGCAACGGCGCAAACACAATGGCGAGAATATCGACATTAGCAGCAACGGGCTTGAGCTTATGATAGCGATCAGGCCGTGAGACGAGAGACGTGCGCGGCTTGACTGATTCGATACGTCCAAATCCCGTATTAGAATCGGCGCTCCAGCGTACTTGGTCACCAGCGGCCAGCATCGGCAAGTTGGTACGTACATGACAGCGCCAAATATCACCCAATTCAAGCGTTTGCCAAAACGGCTCAGGATCATCAGGGGCAACTTCTGGCTGCGCTGGGATGACCGCTGGCAAGCTGGTGACTTGTACTTCTAATTGTTTACCATAGTGCGCCATGACCACGCCATCCATCAAACTCTCATCGATGCTGTCTTGACTGATCAGCTGTTGTTTGTCGATGCGCCGAATCTGTTGTTTGGTCAGCTTGCGTTGCCGGATTAATGCCATGAGAGTGTGACCTATTAAAAAAATATTGCTAAGTGTAGCGTGAAAATTTGCTAACATACAGCCTAAAGCGCCTGTGCCAGACAGTGGTTTTGTAATGTTTAAGTTTTTTTGGATGTTATGAACCACCAAGCGCACAGCAATGCCATCTGCGCGTTGCCAGCTGGTGATGATTTACGTAAGTAATACTGCGCCAAAGTTGTTCCAAACTTTTTGACCATAGGACAAAATATGAGTACCGATGACCATCCCAATAAGATTAAAATCAGAAACCAAGGCAAAAAAGGGCTGGTATGGATTGACCTAGAAATGACCGGACTTGATACCATCAATGACGAGATTATCGAGATTGCTACCGTGGTGACGGACGAGGATCTCAATGTCCTTGCTGAAGGACCTGTATTCGCTATCAAAGTGTCTGACCGTATTTTAAACGGCATGGATGATTGGAATACCAAGCAGCATGGGCAGTCAGGGTTGGTGGATCGTGTGCGCCGTAGTACCGTGACATTGGCAGAAGCAGAAGCTGAGACGATTAAGTTCCTCAATAAATGGGTCGATAGCGGCAAGTCACCCATGTGTGGCAACTCCATCTGTCAAGATCGTCGCTTTATGGCGCGCCAAATGCCTGAGCTTGAGCGATTCTTTCACTATCGCAACCTTGATGTGTCATCAATCAAAGAGCTGTGTTTCCGCTGGCGTCCTGATATTCTCAGAAACTTTGAAAAAGGTGGCAGTCATTTAGCATTGGATGATATTCGCGATTCTATCCGTGAACTAAAGCATTATCGTCAGCATTTCTTTAAACTTATGCCTTAGTATAATGGTTAGCAGAATAGCGATTCGCAGAATGTGAAATGGTATAAAAAAGGGTCTGTTACTTATGCAACAGACCCTTTTTCTTTTAAATGAAAGGTACTTAATGAGGCGCACCCTACACTAAATAGCTAAACTCAACCAAGCTAAACTCAGCATTATTATGCTCTAAGTGTTCTTCAGATATAACCGCACCAATCACCGCCACAACTTTGGATTGGCGTTTTTCTTCATCGAGCAACCGCCAATCCCCAAGGACATAACGTATCTTGTCATTATCCCTTTGATGAATGGCAGGGCGATGAGTATGTCCATGTAATAGCGCATCATTGTTATTCACAGCCACAGCTACAGCTTTGTCATTAACATCCATAATATGCGCGGCTTTATTGGCATTGTTCTTTTGACTTTTTTTACGCATGTTATCGGCGATAGCCAGACGTTTTTTTAGCGGTTTGTTCAGCAAATACCATTGGGTCATAGGATTGCGCATTACTTTGCGAAAAAACTGATATTTTTTATCATCAGTACACAAGGCATCGCCGTGCTCTAAGCGGTAGTCTTGTTGACCAACTTTTAAGGCGTAAGGCTCAAAAATAAGCTCGCCACCAAATAAATTGCAAAAAGGCTGCCCCAATAAAAAATCACGGTTGCCATGCATGACCAAAATCTCGCAGCCAGCTACGCGTAGTTTTTTCAACTTAGTAATAAGTGGGGTAAGCCAATGACTTTGTCGCTCCTCTTCTGATAAGGACAAATACACATCATCACCTAGCCAAACTTCGAACCAATCGCCCAAAATGAATAGGCGCTTAAGCGCAGGCAAGGCAAGGCAATCATCTAGTAGCGCCAAAAAAGCCTGCACTAAGGCAGGCTCTTCAGGCGATAAATGCAAATCGCTAATCAATACTTGCCGCACCTCATGAGGGCGGGTGGTAATTAGATGGTTAAAACTTTGCATTTATCCTTATCCTCGTGACTTGTCATAAGCTTCTATCAATAATGCTTATATCTTGACTATCACTTAATAACCATTACTTATTAAATGTTACTGAGAAGCCATTTTTTAATAACTATTACTGAGTAATGATGGTCGCTGAGTTGATAACGACTGGCTCTTTTGGTACGTCAGCATGCATGCCGAAACGACCAGTAGGAACGCCGCGCATTTTTTCGATCACATCCATACCGCTTGTTACTTTACCAAATACAGTGTAGCCCCAGCCCTGCATGTTTTTGCCAGAGTGGTTTAGGAAGTCGTTGTCTTTTACGTTAACGAAAAACTGGCTGGTTGCTGAATGCGGATCTTGCGTACGCGCCATCGCAATCGTACCAGCATCATTTTTTAGACCATTGTCTGCTTCGTTTTCAACTGGAGCATTGGTTGGCTTTTCATTCATTTCAGCGTCCATTCCGCCGCCTTGAATCATAAAGCCATCAATAATGCGATGAAAAATCGTGCCGTCATATTGACCAGATTTTACATAGTTTAAAAAGTTTTCTACGGTTTTTGGCGCTTTTTCTTCATTGAGTTCGATAACGATCGCACCCATATTGGTTTCAAGCTCTACTACTGGTGGCATGTCTACCATAAGATATTCCTTTTTGATTGCAGCGCCTAAAATGACGCTGTTAAGTGGTGGATAAAAAGTTGGTGGTTAAAAGTTATGGCTAGTCTAACGGCTTTTTTATCCCGTGTCATGTATCTGGCTGTTAATGCGTTTGCAAAAGCTGATAGAATAACGCAACTTTCCATTTTTAATGATTTTTGAACGCTGATTTTAACAGCGCCAATTTTAACAATTGGGTTTATGATCATCCATTTTTAGTAGCTTAGTTTTAGTAAATTAGTTTTAATAGTCCGGTTTTAATAGTTTGGTTTAAGTTTTCATGAGGCGTGATGGCACGCTGCATGAATGGACAATTTGCGTTAGGAGCAATGCCCGATGAGTGAGCACTCAAGCAACAATGCACAAAAAGATGAACAAAAAAACGACTTTATTCGTAATATCATTCGTGACGATGTCAATGCGCAAAAATACCAGCAGATTGTGACCCGTTTTCCGCCTGAGCCAAATGGCTACTTGCATTTGGGTCACGTAAAGTCCATTTGTCTAAACTTTGGCGTCGCTAAAGAGTTTGGTGGTATCTGTCATTTGCGCTATGACGACACCAACCCAACGGCCGAAAAGCAAGATTACATCGATAATATCAAAAACGATGTGCAATGGTTGGGCTTTGATTGGGCAGGCGAGGCGCTGCATGCTTCTAGCTACTTCGACCAGCTATATGTCTGGGCGGTGCAATTGATCGAGCAGGGCGATGCATACGTTGACCTACAGACCCCTGAGCAAATCAAAGAAAATCGCGGCTCATTCAATGAGGCAGGCAAGCCATCACCGCAGCGTGATGCCAGCGTCGCAGACAATTCAGCATTGTTTGAAGACATGAAAAACGGCAAATATGCAGACGGCACTGCCGTATTACGTGCCAAAATTGACATGACTGATGCCAATATGAATATGCGCGACCCAATTATCTACCGTGTGATGCATCAAGAACATCATCAGACCGGTGATAAATGGTGCATCTATCCTATGTATGATTTTGCCCATCCGTTGTCAGATGCCTTAGAAGGCATTACTCATTCGTTATGTACCCTTGAGTTTGAAGACCATCGTCCGTTTTATGATTGGATTGTCAATAAAATCGGCTTTGAGCAACCGCCGCATCAGTATGAGTTCTCACGCCTCAATGTTGACCATACGTTGACCAGTAAGCGTAAGCTCAAGCAATTGGTCGATGAAGCTATCGTCGATGGCTGGGATGATCCGCGCATGCCAACCGTCGCTGGTATGCGTCGTCGCGGCTATACGCCTGAAGGCTTGCGTGATTTCTGTGATCGCGTTGGTGTCTCTAAAGCGGATGGTGTGACTGATATGCGTTTGCTAGAATTTAGTATTCGTCAGTCGTTAGACAATACGACAGCACGCGGTATGGCGGTGCTTAAGCCATTGAAAGTGACCATTACTAACTTCAGCGATGCGGTCAGTCAGTGGGAAATGCTAAAAGCGGACAGCGTCAATGCGCGCTTTGACGCTGAGGCACAAACCTTATGGTTGACGCAGCCAAACCATCCCAATATCGATATGGGCGAGCGTGAGATTCCGTTTACCGAAACCCTTTATATCGATAAAGGCGATTACGAGATTGAACCGCCAGCAGGCTATAAGCGTCTATCACCTGAAAAGCCAGAAATTCGTTTGCGTAATACTTATGTATTGGCCGTGACCGAGCATATTACCGATGATAGTGGCAACGTCGTGGAGCTAAAAGCGACGATTGATCCGACGACCTTGGGTCAAAATCCTGAAGGCCGCAAGGTTAAAGGCGTGATTCATTGGGTATCGGCGAGCCAAGGGATTCCAGCCACCGTGCGTCTATACGAGCCGCTATTCAGTGTCGAAGATCCGAGTAACGTCAGTGACGTCCATCAAGCATTGAACCCTAACTCATTGACCGAGCTGAATGCCGTGGTTGAGCCATCATTGGTCAATGCTGATGCTGGCACGCGCTTCCAGTTTGAGCGTGAAGGCTACTTTATCTCTGATAGCGAAGAGCACAGTAGTGACAAGCCTGTGTTTAATCAAATTGTCAGCTTGCGTGACAGTTATAAACCAGCTTAATCTGTGTCAGTCATATCCTTATCGATAGCATTTTAATCTAATAATCAACAATAGTAGTTTGCAATGTTGCCCATTTCTAGTACGCTAGGGATGGGTTTTTTTGTGAAAAATGATAAATCTACAGACAGTGCCTATTTGTGAATTATCAAACACGCCCTAAACTTAACCTTAAAAGAGGATGTTATGAGTTTATATTGCTATAAATGTACCAACCAAACCTTATCACCGACTAAGCTTGATGATACCCTGTCAGCTTTGGTTTGCGAAGCCTGCGAAGGGACTTACCTCGATTTACTAAGCTATCGTACTTGGCTTGAGAATCATCCTGCTGTCAATAATGCGAATGAGACCTTAGACTCTTTTAGTGCAGATGAATTAGACAACACAGATAATGCGCTCATCTGTCAACGTTGTCGCAAGTTTATGCTGAAATATCGCATTAACAATGAGCATAAAAACACCATTAACGTTTGCCACACTTGTGATGATGTTTGGTTAGACCGAGGTGAATGGTCATTACTCAAATATCTAAACATGCAGGATAAACTCACCGCGGTAATGAGTGAGCCGTGGCAACAGCAACTAAGAAATCAAGATCGCGATCAGTCTTTTAAAAAACTTTATCAGCAGAAATTAGGCACAGATTTTGATAAAGTTGAAAATTTTGCGACGTGGTTGAGTGATCATCCACAAAAAAGTGATATTCAGCACTATTTGTCACAACATAAACCTTAACAGGGCTATTATAGAACTGACCCAGACTCTACGTTCTCCGATAGTTTAGAGTAGAATAACCGCATTACAATCCGTCACAAGACATTGATAATCAGTTTGTTAAGATAAAGTAAGTTTTTCCTGACGTGTAGCCAGTCCTTTCTTATAGCGGCGCGCGTCAATGATAATAATAGAGCGCGTGATTTTCTTTATATGCTAATGCTTAAACATTGGCTTTTAGAGACCAGCGCTCATCACTAACAATAGCTAAGGAATTAAGCATGGCACATTTACGTTTAGGTGATAGCGCACCGAATTTTGACGCCACTACGACAGACGGCGACATCAACTTTTATGATTGGGCAGGGGATAGCTGGGTGGTTTTCTTTTCACATCCTGCAGACTATACGCCAGTATGTACAACTGAGCTTGGTCGTACCGCGGCATTAGGCGGCGAGTTTCAAAAGCGCAATGTGAAACCAATTGCTTTATCAGTTGATGGCTTAGAAGACCACAAAGGCTGGGTTGGCGATATTGAAGAGACTCAAGGAACTGCTGTCAACTTTCCAATCATTGCTGACTCTGAGCGCACCGTGGCCAATCTTTATGACATGATTCATCCCAATGCGGATAATACAGCGACGGTTAGAAGTGTCTTTATTATTGATCCTAACAAAAAAGTACGTTTGACCTTAACGTATCCAGCCAGCTGTGGTCGCAATTTCGACGAGATTATTCGCGTTATTGACGCTATGCAATTGTCGGACAAATATAACGTTGCCACTCCCGTCGACTGGAAAGACGGTGATGATGTCATCATTCCACCAAGCGTAAAAAATGAAGACATTGCAGCCAATTATCCTAAAGGTCATACAGAAATTAAGCCTTATTTGCGCACCACGCCAGCGCCTAACAAATAAAGTGCGCGTTTTTACAATTGCTTAAAAAATAAAAACCCTATAACTTACTGTTATGGGGTTTTTTACTATTCATATCACAAGCAGCGACAAGGTTTTGCTATGATAAAAAAACCAATAGTCACTGTACTAAGCGAGCAACAATAAACTTCTGTGCTTTGATAATATAACGATAATCATAAAAATTTACCGTTATCGTTCTTTTCGGAAATAACACTTAAAAGGAATTTGCCATGAAAAAACTATATATAACTCGTACTGCACCTAACCCTCGTAAAGCCCTTATTTTGCTTGCATCAAAAGGCATTGATGTCGATGATATGGATGACATCGACGTGATAGACATTGATTTTGCTGCTAACGAGCAGATGTCAGAGGCTTTCACTCAAATGAATCCGATGCAGACGGTACCTGTTTTAACGTTAGATGATGGTACGATGCTCAATGATTCGCAGGCGGTTTGTGAGTATCTTGATCGCGTTTATGGTGAGCGCTCAGTGATGGGTAACGATGTGGTACAGCGTGCCCAAGTCTGTTCTATGCGCCGCATCGCGGAGTTTGAAATACTGTACAACTTGATGCTGGCATTTCAGCACAGTCATCCATTAAAGGCACAACGTGTTGACCAAGTACCAGAATTTGTAGCCCCGTCCATTGCGCGTGCTGTCAAAGCCTTGGCATATTTCGAAACAAGCTTAGAAGGTCATGAGTATCTAGTCGGGGATCAACTGAGCTTTGCAGATATCGTGCTATATCTTGGTTTGGACTTTGGCAAAGCATTAAAAGTAGACCCCAAGGCTCATGGCGCGAATCTTGCGCGGTTTTATGAAAAAATGCATGAGCGTTTTAGTATTAAAAAACTGGCAAAAGCAGAACCTAAAGCGACCAATGAGTAGTGGATAGTAATTAAATCTGACTTTTTCCGTGCAATTAGAACCTGTTACATCGTCAATCGTGCTTTAGGTTTTAGTGGTTTGAAGTGCTAACTACCAACTGTGTAAATAGCTGTATTAAACACCCAAATAGGGATGGTTAACTAGAACTGTTAGCCATCCCTATTTTTTTGGAAACTCACTATGTTTATTTATTAAAAAATCATTAATAAAATGAAACGTTTCATTACATATGATAATAGGATCGAGGTTATAGTGGTTAAATTGTATCGGATTGCTGCTATTGGTTTTGTTTTATGAATAGCTATAAGAATCCTTATAAGTTAATACAGTCATAGCAGGCATCAGATAAGCTTAGTAAGAGAGGCGTAGTATGGTAGACATAAAAAGGCAACCAATCACAAAACTACTGTTATTATCCGGCGTATTGGCAGTCAGTCTGACACTAGGTGCTTGTCAAAAAAGTGCCCCATCTACGGAGAGCGAAGGGACAGATGCTACGGCAAGTGCAGAGATGAGGGCTACGCTAGCAAACACAGAAGCTGAGCCTGATGCTAATGAGACAGTGGCGGCATCTGAAGTAACTGAGCTCAGCGTCGAACAACAGATGATTGGCAATCTTGCGCGCCATCGTTGGACACTAATGACTGCCAAGGATGCGAGCAATCAACCATTAGCACCACTGATAAATATTAAGGATCAGGTGACGCTATTATTTAATCAAGGTCAAGATACCTTAAGTTATAGCGTTGGCTGCAATACGATGAGCGCTGCCTATGAATTACAAGCTCAAAGGTTAACGATAGCAGATAGTATGAGCACTAAGATGTCGTGTGGCAATCTTGATAGCGCAGAGAGTCTTTTAAATACGCTCATGCAAGGTAGTAGCGAGTTAACTGTCACTGAAGGTGAGACGCCACTATTGACGCAAGTGACTAATGATTCGATGACCTTGATTTGGACAGGTAGGCTCACTTCACAAGCCAAATATAATAGCAAAGGCGAGACCGTCTTTTGGGCAGTGAGTAGTGAAAAAATCGCTTGTGGCGATGCTGACTCTAGGATGTGTCTGCAAGTCAAGCCTGTCACTTATGATGATCAAGGCCTGAAAACCAGCGAAGGCAAGTGGGCAGCATTCAAGGGTGACATTGATGGCTATCAACACGACGGCATGCACGAAGAAGTATTACGCCTACAACGCTATCAGATCGACAATAACGAAAATGCAGAAGGCGAAGAATATGCTTATGTGTTAGATGCTGTGATTGAGAGTGCCGTCGCAGAGTAGATGGTTGAAACAAAAAACACGCGCCATTTGGTTGCGTGTTTTTTTTATGGTTGTTTGCTGTATTTTGGCTTCTTATCTTATCGTAAATTACCTAAATCTTCTTCCGTCAAACGCCAGCGACCTTTTTTCTTAGACGCACCGCGTCCACGCATGGCGCTATTTAGGAGCAACTTGTTCATTGAATGGCTTGAGTGCGCATGACAAATAGCGCAGGCAAGACCATCAGCAGCATCTTGTTGTGGCACGACATCTAAAGACAGTATCCGGCAGACCATTTCTTGTACTTGCTCTTTAGCTGCGGCACCATAACCGCACACAGCTTGCTTGATCTGGCGTGCGGTATATTCTGATACTTCCAAATCCAGTGCCACCATCGCGGCGATGGCTGCGCCTCGTGCTTGCCCAAGTTTCAGCGCAGAATCTGGGTTTTCTGCCATAAATACTTGCTCAATTGCGGTATAAATCGGCTCTTCTGCATATTTTAGATGATGCTGGGTGATACGCGTCAAGCCATTAAAGATGCGCTTTAGGCGTTCAGGCATCTCTTTGGTATCCGTACGAATGGTACCCGCATCAATATAGGTTAGCTTATCGCCCGTTTGTTGCACGATACCATAACCCGTCATACGTGAGCCTGGGTCAATCCCGATAATAATTGCCATAGTATTCCGTCTTACTTACATTTTGTTTTATATTCAATCTTATATAAATCGGATACGGTGTCAGACTCGCTTAGCCTACTACTCGTAGTACTTTTACTCATCTTCCTTGTATCCAAATTATATTGCCCCGACTATATGGCTTAAAAATACGCCTTAAGTTTGATAGTATAGCAATCAATCCCCATATACATCATATGTTAGCCATCTTAATTTGTATGGCGCTCAATTTATTGGTTTTTATTTTATAGGATGACACTTTATGGGTCAGATAGTTGGTATTGCCATCGTTTGGTTTATTATCGAGATGCTACTGTGGTATTTAATTGCCCAGTTTATGAGCGGTTGGTGGGTATTCATGTGGTTTATTATCGCCGCAGTTATCGGTATCACCCTTATTCGTAAAGGTATGGCAGCACTCAATCCGATGGCTCAGCAAATGAAAGCGGGCGGCATGATGAACCCAGCGATGCGCCCACAAGAGTCGACCATGCTTAAAAGTGTGGCCATGGCAGCGGCTGGTATTTTGCTACTTATTCCAGGTGTGCTTAGCGATTTGCTTGCACTGCTTGTGGTGTTACCGCCTGTGCAAAAGAAGCTTAAAGACTTTGCTAATAATTACGTCATGAACAACCAGCAAAAAATGATGGAGATGATGGCCAAACAGATGGGCGGCGGTCAAAACCCATTCGGCGGCGCAGGCGGTATGGGTGGACAAAATCCATTTGGTGGCGCTGGCGGTGGTATTAATGGCCAAAACCCGTTCGGTCAACAACAACAAAACCCATTTGGGGATGTGTTCAAGCAGCATACAACCGTTGACGGGACTGCTAAAAACATTCCTAAAGATGTCAAAAAGATTACCAAATCTGCTAATGATGAATAAAAATAGCGAAAAACTGACATAAAAAAAGCCCCTTACGTCATTGACGAGAGGGGCTTTTTGTTGGTTATTATGAATCTCTTATAAACTTATGGGTTATTAATAAACCTAGTGAATATAAATAGAGACATGACTAACCGAATATAACAACCGAAGTGCCGCCGTAAGATGGTGACCCATGAACCGTGAAGTTCAGGGCGGATGCGTCACTGCCTCTGCAGGTTTCCTGATACACCGCAAGCGGTGCAGGCATACACAATGAAGCAATAGGTACCACATCCTGGTAAAGCATTATCGGCTCAGGGAATAAACATCTACTAGCCAACACTTCAGAATAGATTTATCTTAACTAATGGCATAGCTGATTGCAAGCTCGGTTTACAGATTAATACGTCTTTTTAGAAAAGTGCAGCAATAATAGCAACCATTTCCATAAAATAAATAACAGAAAAAAAGGGTCGAAAGCATTGAAATAGCAGGATAAACGCGCAGTTTTTCAGCAATTTCAAGATGTATGCTAATATAGACAACTTTCGACATCCTAATATAGCAGTATAGGCGTTCATTCACTTGAGGAGCGGTAATCTATGACCAGTACCCAGCAACAATCTGAATCTATTGACGACAATCAGGCGCAGCTTGATAGCAAGCAAGATAGCGCACAGCATAAAAAAACACCGCATGTCTTAATGATATTGGACGGCTTTGGTCATCGTGAAGAAGACAAGGATAATGCCATTGCTGCGGCTAATATGCCGAATCTAGATAAGATCTATCAGAAATATCCGCATGGATTAATTTCTGCGTCGGGTGAGGATGTTGGTTTGCCAGATGGTCAGTTTGGTAATTCTGAAGTGGGCCATATGAACCTAGGTGCTGGTCGTGTGCTATATCAAGACTCAACCCGTATCTCAAGTGAGCTTGCCAATCGCGAGTTCTATAAAAACGAAGCCTTGGTCGATGCTGTCAAAGCGGCTAACGAAAAAGGGGGTAATGTTCATATTATGGGCTTGCTCTCTGATGGTGGCGTGCATTCGCATCAAGACCATATCGAAGGAATGTGTCATTCGGCATTGGTTCACGGTGCCAAAAACGTCTTTGTTCATTGTTTTTTAGATGGTCGTGATACGCCGCCTAAATCTGCTGATAAATACATCAATCGTTTGCGTGAATATTTGAATAAACTTAACGCCCATTATGAAGGTCGCGTACAGATTGCCAGTATTATCGGTCGCTATTATGCGATGGATCGTGACAATCGCTGGGATCGAGTACAGAAGGCCTATGAGCTTATTACGGAAGGTAAAGCCGATCGTCTATCTACCCGTGCTGATGGTGCTGTTCAAGCCGCCTACAAAGCCCGCGAAACTGATGAGTTTATCAATCCGACTACCGTGATTGAGAGCGGCGACACGCCCTATACCGTCGATGATAATGATGCACTTATCTTTATGAATTTCCGTGCCGACCGTGCTCGTGAGCTAGCGCAAGCGTTTGTGCTGCCAAATCATGAGTTTTCAGGTTTTGCCCGTCATAAACAGCCAAAACTGGCGGCGTTTGTTATGTTGACCAAGTATTCAGATATTTTAGCGGATAGCCCGAAGACCAGTATTGCTTATTACCCAACGTCTTTGACCAATACGCTGGGTGAATATTTGCAAGCGCAAGGTAAAACGCAACTGCGTATTGCCGAAACTGAAAAATACGCGCACGTGACGTTTTTCTTTAGTGGTGGCCGCGAAGCAGAGTATAAAGGTGAGACACGTATTCTTGTGCCGTCGCCAGATGTCGCCACTTATGACTTGCAGCCAGAAATGAGCGCTCCTGAAGTGACCGATAAGTTGGTGGCTGCTATTGAGTCGGGCAAGTATGATGTGCTAATCGTCAATTATGCCAACGGTGATATGGTAGGGCATACCGGTATCTTTGAAGCAGCCGTGCAAGCGGTAGAGGCTTTAGATGTCTGTGTTGGCCGCATTGAATCGGCAGTACGAGCAGCTGGCGGCGATATGCTCATTACCGCTGATCATGGCAATGTTGAGCAAATGCAAGACTACGAAAGCGGACAGGTACATACCCAACATACGACCGAGCATGTGCCTCTGATTTATATTGGTGAGCAAAAAGTACAAGTGCGTAGTGGCGGTAAGCTTAGCGATATCGCACCGACCATCTTGTCATTGATGAATATCACTGCGCCAGAAGAAATGACGGGTGAAAACCTATTGATTCCAGTATCGTGATTCAGTCATTCTGACACTTTCGCATGCTGGCTATGATAATGTCATAAGCACAGCTGAAGCAGTCAGCGAATGAAAGATAAAGGGAAGAGTATCTATGCTCCTTCCTTTTTTTAGGATAGGTTTTTAACTTATACCATTCACAAAAATTAGAGTAGCAAGGAAAACGAGTATAAGTGCTACGCATTGTAGACAAAACGAGTTTGACACAGCTAATCGTACTTGTTGGGTTTGGTATTACTTGCAATATTACCCTAGTCTTGGCTGTGATCTTGATGCTACTTTACAAGATATTATTCATCAATTGCCATATAATAACTTTGCATGTTTTCTTTTTATCTAGGTGAGTTTTTATGCATCCCATCTGTCTTATACGTTCGTCGGTGTCTAAACGACTAGAAAAACCATCAACGATGACCGCATTGATAACGTCGACCGTATTTAAACCCGTACTCATGGCCAGTCTCATAGGGTTGAATGTTGTTGGCATGCAAGCACAGGCTGCGACAAATAATGAAAGCAGCCCAACGGCCAGCCTACAGCTTATCAGTCTCGATGCTGATGAGATATCGGCAGAAAACGGTGCAGATAATTTGTCTGATATTGCCGATATGTTGGATGCTGCTGACGCGTCTGATGATGCGATAGACAGCGTTGCAGATGAAAGTGCTTTGACCGATGAGGCAGACGATATCAATACGGATATCCCTGCTGAAGTGGGCCAAGTGTCACTGAATGCTATCTCTCCTGAAACTCTAAAAACGTTTGTTGCGGTCATAGATTTGGTACGCCGTGAATATGTAGACACGGTCAATGACGAAGAGTTATTTAATAATGCGATGAGTGGCATGTTGACCAAGCTCGATAGCCACGCTGAATTTTTGGATGCTGAGGCCTACGAAAATCTACGCGCTTTTACCGAAGGGGATGTCGGCGATATTGGTATCAAGGTGGTCTATCGACCAAAAGCTGGCTATTGGGTCGTCACAGAGGTTCTTGATGACTCACCTGCGGATAAAAAAGGCATCGCAGTCGGCGATTATCTGCATCAAGTTGATGAATTCAAATTAGATGACGACAGACAAACTAATGATGTTGAACAGCTTTTAACCGGTATTGCGGGTACACAAGTGGATATTGTGACTTCTAAAGCGGGTCGCCGCAAACATACCACGACTTTACAGCGTAACAATAACCATCCGCAAGTCATTGAGACTCGGCTTGTTGATGGTATGGCGGTGATGAAATTGCCAGCTTTTCAAAACAACAGTCGTGAAAAGCTGCTGCAAGGTCTTATTAGCTTAGAAGCACCGATATCCGGTATTTTGTTAGACATGCGTGATAATCCAGGTGGTGTTTTAACCTCAGCGGTGAGTGTGGCTAGTTTGTTTATGGCGGACACTGATGTGGTACAAGTGAAAGGCCGGAAAGATGACTCTCGTGTTTTATCGACCCAAGGTGCTGCAATACTCAAGCCATTGCCCGTAGTGGTATTGCAAAACCGTTATTCTGCCTCAGCTGCAGAAGTATTAGCAAGCAGCTTGCAAGCGCAAAAACGCGCCACTATCGTCGGTGAGGTGAGCTATGGCAAAGGCTCGGTACAGTCGGTGATACCTGTGAATGACGAACAGGCCGTTAAGTTAACCGTTGCCAATTATGTGACGGCGGCTGGCAATAAGATAGATGGTATCGGGGTTGAGCCTGACGTGGCTCTACTGGGTAATGAGAATACATGGGAGCAGCAGGCGCTTGATTTACTCAGGGCAAAAGCGCTCGCTTCGGGTATTCGCTTTGTGAGAAATTCAGCTGTAGAGGATAATACGCTAGAAGATCAGACAGACGAAGATCAGACAGACGAAAAGCAGATAGACGAAAAGTAAATAGGTAATGATAGCGCTAAGCGTACTCTAATTGCCCAGCACCATTATTATGCTCAAAATTGATGATGTATTATGTTTAAATCTACAGACCTTAAAATCAATCGGCCTGATCTTCAGCAATATCGAGCTTTTTCATACGATAACGTAAAGAGCGAAACGTCGTTCCTAACAGTTCAGCGGCTTGGGTTTTGTTCCAGCCTGTTTGTTTAAGTGCAGTAATAATCAGGTTTTTTTCTTGCTCTTGCAGATAGTGTTCTAGACCTTTGGCAGGCAACAACTGGCTTTGAAAATCCTCTTTTGACCTTGTTTGCTCGTCATGAGTCGTATGACTGGTTGTTAATTCCTGCTCTATAGAAGAGATGGGGCTACGGTCTGGTTCACTGCTATCGGCCATCGACCGCTGAATCGTGGAAGGGTAGTGCTGCGTAATCGTACGATAAGGATGTAGATTGGTCTTTGCTTGCTCAGATTGCTTAACCGTCGAGGTTTGACCAATTTCCTCTTTGTTAATTACGGATGCGATTGCTGGCTGGTTGTCTTCTTTATAATTAGATGGGTTGGGAGTAGGCACTTTATGACTGGTTGCGTTGGTATTTTGACTTTGTTGAGTATTAATCTCTTGATGAGTATCAAGCTCTGCTAGACCCAGATGACTGACGTCAATGGTGTACGTTTCCGCCAATGTCACGGCGCGTTCGAGTAAGTTGCGTAGCTCACGAACATTACCAGCAAAATCGTGATGCTGCAAGCGCTCGCAAGCCGCTGCTGTCAATGAGGGCGGGGTGTCCAACTGCCACTCTTTTTCGATCAGTGCTAAAAAATGCTTTGCTAAGACAGGAATATCATCACGCCGCGCATTAAGCGTGGGCAGTTTTAGTTCAATCACGTTAATGCGGTAATACAAATCTTGCCGAAACAGTCCGCCTTGTACCAATTGGTTCAAGTCTTTGTGGGTCGCGGATAAGATACGGATATCGACAGGCAGCTCTTTGGTATCACCGATAGCACGCACGGTTTTTTCTTGAATGGCGCGTAGTAATTTGACTTGCATTGCCAAGGGCAAATCTGCCACTTCATCCAAAAATAAAGTCCCACCGTTGGCTTGTTGGAACAGACCTTGCTTATCAGCGACCGCTCCCGTAAAGCTGCCTTTTTTATGGCCAAAAAATTCCGACTCCATCAGCTCGGAAGGGATTGCTCCGCAGTTCACCGGTACAAAACTGCCATCTCGACGTGGGCTTAAATCATGAATCAGCTTGGCAACCACCTCTTTACCTGTTCCGGACGCACCCGATAAAAAAACTGGCGCTTGTGAGCGTGCCAATTTTAAAATGGTGTTTTTAAGGGGATGCATGACGGCAGAATCACCGATTAAACGGCTATCCAACATCTGCTGCTCAGGTGAACATTCAGGCGCGGCTTCTGCTTCGTTATTTTGGTGAATAACCTTTAGTGCATTTTCGACTAATTGGCGTAAGCGTGGCAACTCAAGCGGTTTATTAACGAAGTCAAAAGCACCCAGCTTTAACGCTTCGATAGCCAAATCCATACTACCATGGGCAGTAATCACGGCGATCGGTGTACTAGAGCTGTTGCTGATGTCTTTGACCAACTCTAGACCTGAGCCATCGGGTAATTTAAGATCTGTCAGACAAAAGTCATAGTCGTTTTGCTGCCAGTAGGCGCGTGCTTGCGATAATGTATAAGCCACATCGCTTTTGATGCCCATCTTGGTTAGGGTGATTTGCATCAAGCGGCACAAATCTACTTCATCATCAACGACTAGCGCGGTTACTGTCATACGTTATCTCATTGTGTTCAATGGCTGAAAATTTAAAAATAGGGTTCAATCTGTCTTATCTAGGGCGTGTCATCATTTAGATTGTGAGGCTTAAAATGAGGAAAATTGCAGCCAAACAAGGAAGAAATTGCCGTAAATATGAACATATTGACAAGATTTCTGACGATTTTTGGCAAAATTTAGCCATTTTAAGACCACTAAATGTATCCATGTGCTAATTGAGGACACGCCCTAGTAAGGGTGATAATCAACATGCTTTTATCAAACAACCCTTCTCTTTTATAGAAGCTACTGGTCTTCAGTAAGCCGTTTATCAGCATCGTGACCATCGGTGTCGATAGCAGGGGCAATCAAGCGAAAGCAAGTCTTTTGGTGTTCAGGAATATAGAGTAAACGGGCTTGATTGGCTTCACAGAACGCCTGCGATAAATACAATCCTAAACCCGTTCCAGCTTCGTCGGTGGTAAAGAATGGATTGAATAAATGCTGTAAATCATTGCTACTAACGCCCAATCCATCATCTAAAATATCAATTATAACATCGTTATCAGCACAGTAAATCTCAATTTCCACAAAAGCATGAGGGTGAGCGTAGCTACTATGACGCAGACCATTATTGATCAAATTAATTAATACTTGTTCCAATTGGTGCATGTCGAACGAGATGGTGGGATTGGTGTATATACGCAAAAAAATGTCATGGTCTCGAAAATAATTGTCCAAAAACAGTGGTAGCCAATCAGCCAATAGAATTGATTGCTGACGGGCTACCTGCTGGCGCGATAGTTTTAAGATATCTTCAATAATACGGTTTACGCGTTTGGTTTGCGAAAATATCATTTCATACAGTTCGTGATTGCCCGTCATATAAGTATTTGCAGGCTCTGTCATCGCTGTTGTATGGTCGGCAGTAGAACTGATAGTACTGTGCTCTGCTGCTTTGTTCCTCTCACTTTCTACGACATCCTCCATCAATAGTTGACTGGCCTGTGAGATAGCCGCAAGCGGATTTCTGATTTCATGGGCAATACTTGCGGTCAATTGCCCAAGCGATGCCAGTTTTAACTGTTGAGCGCTGGCTTGCTCACGGCGCAAATCTTCTAGCATGATCAGTTTGCTATTATCTTTTAAGGGGATAATTTGTACCCGCAGCTTACCAACGACAGAGGCATTTGCTACCGCAGGTAATTCATAAACAAAACTGCGTGACAGCCCTTCAGAGACGGACAAACAGGCATCAATAAGTTGCAGATGTTGTTCTTTGAGCTGCTGCTGAAAGTCGGCGAGAAGGGTAGCTTCGGGGTTGTTTTTCTCATATCTTAAATGACTGGATGTATCAAGCATGGACGCTAGCGGAGGGTGGGGAATACTGAGTAGCTGATGAGCCGCTAGGTTTGCTAACACAATATGCTGTCTGTCAATCACGATGACCCCATTGACCATTTGGGTGATGACTTCTTGATTGATCACGTTCAGTCGTTCGACTTCTTTGGCTTGATTTGCAGCGACTTGCTCGACTTGTACCAAGCGCTGGGAAATGGACCAGCTCAAAACCCCTACCGCCAAAAAGCTTGCTGACATCAGCAGGGCATCGCCTAAATTGGCTAAACTCATGCTATTGGCGATGGCATAAAAAAACTGCTGATAGATCACGAAAATAATAGCAAGCAAAGTGATGATAAGTGCTTGCGAGCCGTACAGTAGCATGAAACTGGCCGCGACGACGACCATATAAAGCATGGTGAGCTGTAAGTCAGGGGCACCATTGGTATAAAGCAAAAGGCTCAAGATAATGACGTCTAATGCCAATCCGAAAGCCAGCTGGCGCCGCAGATTCTTAGTCACCACATAAAACAAGCCAAGCAAAATTAAACTGATGATGACGTAGAAACTAAGCGCTGTTTGCTGCAATAAGCTTGGTAATAATGAGCCACTATCAGATTTGACGGTCACATATACCATCAACATAAAAAATACGCTGACGATAAATCGATAACTGCTATAGATCAGTCCCAACCGCCGTAACTGTGGTAGAGGCAGCGTCTCATCTTGCTGTAGGTAATTGGTGATGGCAGAGACGGCTCTGAGCGCAAGTTTCATAAATTGACCGTAATAAAAAAGGTATGAAGGGGGTTACGGTTGAATGAGACCATGACGGATAGCCAGATGAGTCAATTTCACGTCACTATCGACGCCGACTTTTTCATAAATGCGATAGCGATAAGTGTTGATGGTTTTGACACTTACGAACAATTGATCAGCAATTTGCTGCGGGCTTTGGCAGTTGACCACCATCATGGCTACTTGCTTTTCGCGGTCACTTAATAGGTCAAAAGGTGAGTTGGCGTTATCTGACAAGAGAACATCAGCCAACTGCTCAGCGACATCTTGGCTAAAGTAACGACCGCCTTGATAGATTTTTTTGACCGCTCGTATCATCTCATCAAGCGGTGTACCTTTAGTAATATAACCATTGACGCCCGCTTTGATCAGCATGGATGGATACGGTTGCGCCGACATGCTACTGACGGCCAAAATTTTAATACCCAGATCAAGCTGAATCAAGCGCTTGGTTGCTTCAAGCCCACCGATATTGGGCATATTAACGTCCAGTAAAATCACATCAGGGCGCAGCTGTTTGGCCAGTTTAATCGCCATGTCGCCGCTGTCAGCTTCACCGATGACTTCGATATCAGCACTGTCTGCCAACATACGGCTGATACCCATCCGCACCAAATCATGATCATCTACTACCAATACTCGAATCATAGTTGTACTCTTTGCTGTCTATCAAAATGAAGGTTGCATTGTGAACGTTAAACTATCTGAACCAATCTGTATATCTATTAACCACAACAATGATTTTTATTATTTTATAATAGGATGATATCGCATTGATTTGATGACTACTACTCTCATCATATATTGCTATAGTGTTAATTAATATTGCTAAAATCTAATTTAAATGTAGCAAAATTTGAAGCAGGTTAAAAAATGCCCATCTAACTGATTTAGTACATTAAACTTAAATGCAAACCATGATACACTAAAAATACAAAAACTCTATGTGAGTACCTACAAACACAACCACAAACGCTACGTACGTTGTTGCTATTAATTAGTATGTAACTGATTCGCTAATTAACAGCATCGCGACAGCAGGGGGAAGAATGAAGCACTTACCATTAACCAAACAGCAGTTAGTTGCTGCCATGATTTCATTGAGTTTAGGCAGTATTGCACAAGCTGCACTTACAATTAATGGTAGCGCTGATGCTGGATCGAGTGCTCGTATGAGTTGGGGCGGTGCCGATAGCTTGTCCGAAGCGCGCAATATCATGTACAAGTCTAACGGCTCGGCCATCAAAAAAGTCGATAATGGGTATGGCACTACCAATATTACTAACAGCAACACCAGTAGTTTTGGTAGTAGTAATAACAGCTTCAATAACACCAACAGCTATAACACTACTTATCGTGGGAGCTTTGGCAGCAGTAGCATGATTCCGATCAGCACCGACTCTCGTAGTGTGGCGGTGATCGATGCCGAAACTGGTGAATCTATTTATGAGAAAAACGCTGATGTCGCCCGTCCTATGGCGAGTATTACTAAGGTAATGACGGCAATGGTGGTGTTGGATGCAGGTCTCGATATGAGAGAAGAGATCACCCTCGATCCTGAAGATTTCGTCGGTCCTAAGCGTGCAAGTTCGCGATTAAAATCAGGCGATCGTCTGAACCGTGCTGAAATGCTGTTAATGGCATTAATGAAATCTGAAAACCCTGCTGCCAAAAGCCTAGCGCGTAACTATCCAGGTGGCTATGATGCCTTTATACGAGCGATGAACCGTAAGTCACAAGAGCTTGGTATGACGACAGCTTATTTCGGTGATCCAACGGGTCTCGATAAACGTAACGTTGCTTCATCAAATGACTTGGTAAAAATGGTCCGTGCTGCTGGTAACTACGATGTGATTCGTCGTTTCTCCACGACTAAGAGCTATGACTTTTACGTGGCCAATTATTCAGCCGGTAACCGTACCTATAAAGCCAACAACACCAGTAGTCTAGTACGTTCAGGTGATTATCCAATCGGCATCTCAAAAACCGGTTTTATTAATGAAGCAGGTCGTTGTGTGGTAATGGAAACGCGTGTGAATAACCGTCCTGCGATTATTGTCATCTTAGGGGCGAACAGCTCAGCCACGCGTTGGGGTGATGCTAAAAATATTTTAAACAGTTTGGCAACTCGCCGTACAGTGTAAGCGGATGGGTTTAGTAGGTATAAAAAAGCTGTTATGTGATATAACGGCTTTTTTATTGTGTTGAATTTTTATTTGCATTTTTAAACTGAGAACACGCCCTAGGAAAAACCATATGACTCAAGCATCGACTACTACACTAGCCCCAAAGTTATATTTGCTGACCAATGATGATGAATTCGCGCTGCTATACCGCAAATTAGAGACAGCGTTTGCCACAGGTTTTATTGCCTTACTGCAAATCCGCCGTAAGCAAACATTGACGTTAAGCAATGGCGCATCCAAGCTCTATGACGAAGCTCTACAAATAGTTCGTTTGGCAAAGACATACAATGTCCCAGTCGTCATCAATGATGATATTCAGCTGGCCGCAAAGCTTGGTGTTGGGGTTCATTTGGGGCAAGAAGATGGCGATATCAGAGAGGCCAAGCAATGTCTATTATCGAATCAGATTATTGGCCGCACTTGTCATGGTGATGTGGCGCTGGTGAAAGAAGCGCAGGATGATGGCGCCAGTTATGCCGCGATGGGCGCAGTATTTGCGTCTACAACCAAGCCTAATGCGGATGTCATCTCGCGTCGAGAGCTTGTCGATGGGTGTCAGCAAGGTATTGAGTTATGTGTGATAGGCGGTCTAACGGCAGAAAACGTTATTGAGCTGGCAGGTTTGCCGATTGCTTATGTAGCAGTAGTTGGGGATATTATGGATTTGCCAGAACACCAAATAGCCGAGCGTTGTGAGCAATGGCAGCAGGCGCTTGGTACGTGGCAGACGCCTGCTTTATAACTTATTTCTAAATTTGAAATCGATGTTTCAAAATAAAATCGATATTTCAAAATATAAGTGCATTGTATAAATGAATCGTTATTCTGCATGTTCCATACATAAGGTGGCGTAGGGCAGTGCTTCCAAGCGTTTTTCTTCAATCAGTTTGCCACATACCTCACATTCACCATAAGTTCCATTTTCGATACGGCTCAAGGCATTTTCGACATAGATTAGGCTTTGTCGTGCTTCACCCATGAGATTTTTACGCATATCGTTTTGACGATAAGAGATGGCTTGATCTTCCCAATGCTCATTGAGGTCATCTTGTGGATTTTGGATATGATCTTCGATTTTATCGATTCGAGTTTCATACTCGTCTTTCAGCTTCAATAAAGTCTGTTTAGCAGTGGCTAGATCGATACTCATGGTATTCTCCTAATGGGTTATTTTTATTGTTGAACTTAATTATTATCATTAATAGGCGCTGTATCGTAAAGCTCATATTTACGATAAACATCAATGCCATCATAAACAGCCTGACTGCTGAGTACCACCACGAAATGTTACTGATTTTTATAAAAATTAAATAAGTTTGTCTTATTTTTAACCTGCTTAGTAAAATTTAATCATAGGTTCTTTATGAGCGCTTGTTAGAAAACTGCTAGAATACACCGCCTCAGATTCTTGCTAGATTAGTCTCATGAGACCATTAGTAAGAATAAGCGGTTAAATAGTTTGATAACTGTCATTCAGTGATATTTAGCATTGAGTGATATTTAGTAAAAAGCCACACCGTAGATTAACAATAGATGATGCATAGGAGCAGGTAATGAATTTTTTGCGTATGAGTGAGCTAAACTTAACGGACAAAGTGGTATTGATTCGAGAAGACTTGAACGTACCTATTAGAGACGGTAAGGTCACGAGTGATGCGCGCCTGCAGGCCAGCTTGCCTACCATCAAAATGGCACTAGAGAAAGGCGCTGCCGTTATTGTGTGTTCACACTTGGGACGTCCAACTGAAGGTAACCCTGAAACCATATACTCTCTAGCACCTGTCGCTGACTATTTAAGCGACAAATTGGCAGCGCCAGTTAGTTTAAACAATGACTATCTGACTGAAGGCGTTGCAATTAAAGCAGGTGAAGTGGTACTACTAGAAAATGTGCGCTTTAATACGGGTGAGAAGAAAAATAATGCAGACTTAGCACAGAAATATGCATCGCTATGTGATGTGTTTGTGATGGACGCCTTTGGCACTGCGCACCGTGCGCAAGCCTCAACTGAGGGTGTCACTCAAGCAATGCGTCAAGCAGATAAAACAGTGTGCGCAGGGCCGCTATTAGCCGCTGAGCTTGATGCCTTGAGCCTCGCGCTTGAGACCCCAGAGCAGCCCATGCTCGCTATTGTTGGTGGCTCAAAAGTCTCTACAAAATTGCAAGTTTTGCACAGCTTGGCAGAAGTATGCACGCAAATAATCGTTGGTGGCGGTATCGCGAATACCTTCCTAGCCGCGCAAGGTCACAGTGTCGGCGCTTCGTTATATGAAGCGGACTTGGTTGAGACCGCTCGTGAGATTATGACTAAAACTGAGATTTTACTGCCTGAGTATGTGGTGGTTGCCGATAAGAATGAGATCGATTTCGCTGACTTTACAGGTTCATTACAAAAAGCCACTGCGACTACGAAGTCGGTTGATGCGATTGGTGATAATGACATGATATTGGACATCGCTCCAGAAAGCGCCAAGCAACTGGCTGATGCTATTACCAATGCAAAGACTATTTTGTGGAATGGGCCAGTGGGTGTTTTTGAAGTGGATGCTTTCGGTCAAGGCACTCAAATCGTGGCAAATGCGGTCAAAAACAGTCAAGGTTTTTCGATTGCTGGTGGTGGCGATACTTTAGCAGCAATCGATAAATATCAAGTTGCAGATGGCGTGAGCTACATGTCAACAGGTGGCGGTGCATTTTTAGAGTTTGTAGAAGGCAAAGTGCTGCCAGCTGTTGCCGCACTGCAAATAGAAGCGCGATAATTTAACCAACTTTCAGCAGTTCAGTAACATTAGGCGTACAACTTACCGCAATCATCTAAGGTAGGCTATAAAAATAATATGGTGACTGGCTCTCTTACCTTGTTAATTTGACAGCTATGAGTGCAATTGGTCATCAATTATTATCAAGTAGTAATTATTTGTTTTTATACTGAAAATTATTATTGCATGTCTTATTTACTGCCTATAGAATAGCGCAACCATGTATTTTGACATGCTTTATTTACGAGAGGTTTATTATGTTAAAACGTCATTTGTTACTTGCTAGCGTACTTGCTGGTACTTTTGCAATCACTGCATGTAGCCAAGAAACACAAGATAAAACTGAAGCTGCTGCTGATTCTGCTGCTGAAGACACTGCTGCTAACGCTGACGCTGCTGCTGTTGAAACAGAAGCTGCTGCTGCTGAAGCTGAAGTTGCCGCACAAAACGCTGGTACTGAAGTTGCTGAAGGCGCTGACACTGCTGGTGTTGCCGCTACAAATGCACTAGAAAACACGGGTGAAGCGGTTGTGGTCGGCGCAAATGAAGCCGTTGCCAATACTGCTGAAGTGGTTGCCGATGGCGCATCTGCTGTTGAAAATAAAGCCAGTGAAAACGCAGTAGAAGCAGAGCAACAGTACTAATAATCGTACTGAGCAAGTCAGTTATTGATTCGGTGACGTGCTATCGATTGATAGGACGAGGCACTGAATGAGTAGCGAGCATTGATAATTGCTTTAATTGATAGTTGCTTTATAAGCCCTCAAAATACTAGAAAAGCCTTGGTGATTACCAAGGCTTTTTGCGTTGTGTGTCAGTGTTATAGTTGATAATAATCAAACTCACGTGAAGGGACGTGTAGACTGACAAATAGTCGGGCAACTGCTACGAAGACGGAACAATTTTTGCTATAATCACCGCGTAGCGTTCACACCCAAAATATTTTGGGCTTTTATTACTTTCTATACCGTTAGTATGGTCTTCTGCACATTGGGATGATCGTTATAAAGCTTTTTTAAATACTATTCAAAATCTAATCAGAGAGCGTCTTATGGCCCTAATATCCTTACGTCAACTTCTAGATCATGCCGCTGAACACAGCTATGGTGTTCCTGCTTATAACGTCAATAATTTAGAGCAAATGCGTGCAATCATGATGGCTGCGGATGCTTGTGACTCACCTGTCATCGTACAAGCCAGCGCAGGCGCACGTAACTATGCAGGGTCAGCGTTTTTGCGTCATTTGATCATTGCCGCTATCGAAGAGTGGCCACATATTCCAGTAGTTATGCATCAAGATCATGGTATGTCACCAGCGATTTGCCAGCGTTCAATTCAGCTTGGTTTTTCATCAGTGATGATGGACGGCTCGCTTGGTGAAGATGGCAAAACGCCAATGGATTACGATTACAATGCTAGCGTTACTCGTGAAGTCGTCAAAATGGCACATGCTTGCGGTGTTTCTGTAGAAGGCGAAATCGGTTGTTTAGGTAGTCTTGAGACTGGTATGGCAGGCGAAGAAGATGGCTCTGGCGCTGAAGGCGTATTGGATCATGAGCAACTATTGACCAGTGCTGACGAAGCCGAACAATTTGTAAAAGACACCAATGTCGACGCGCTAGCCATTGCTATTGGTACTAGCCATGGCGCTTATAAATTTACGCGTCCACCTACAGGTGACATCTTATCTATTGAGCGCGTAAAAGAGATTCATGCTCGTATTCCTAACACGCATTTGGTGATGCATGGTTCATCATCAGTGCCACAAGAATGGCTAAAAATCATCAATGAGAATGGTGGTGATATCGGCGAAACTTATGGTGTGCCAGTTGAGCAGATCGTCGAAGCGATCAAGCACGGAGTACGTAAAGTCAATATCGATACCGATTTACGCTTGGCCTCAACAGGTGCTATCCGCAAATTTCTTGCAGAAAATCCGAGTGAGTTTGATCCACGTAAATACTTTAAAGCGTCTATGGTCGCAATGTCAGACATCTGCACCAATCGTTTTGAAGCTTTTGGCTCTGCAGGTCAAGCGCATAAAATTCGTCCAACCAGCCTCGAAGGTATGGTGAGTTTTTACCAGTAATGCTATTTTTTTGAACAAGCGTCGCAGACAGAAAGTGGTAGCTGATGTTATTTATATAATAGCCCATATAAGAGGTAGTAAGTGATGATTGGATTGATTACCGGACAAGTGCAATACTTAATGGCACCAACCGCCTGTATCATGACGACCTCTGGTGTGGGTTATGATATTGAGCTGCCATTGCCTTCATTTTGTCAGCTACATCTCAATGAGCAGGCAAGCATTTGGACGCATTTCCATGTGCGTGAAGATGCGCAGCTGCTCTATGGTTTCATTGACCGTAAAGAGCGTGATGTCTTTCGTCAGTTGATTAAAATCAACGGTGTTGGGGCAAAAATGGCACTAGCGATGCTGTCTGCAATGTCAGCAGCTGAGCTAAAAATGCACGTCGAGCAAGACTCTGAAACCGCATTAACTCGTATTCCAGGTATTGGCAAAAAGACTGCGCAACGGTTATTAATTGAGCTAAAAGATAAGCTAAAAAATATCGAAGTGGATAATAGTAATTTAGAGTTTGCTATGCAGCCAGCTGAGATTTCTGCCGAAGACAATATCATCGCCGAAGTAGAAGGCGCTCTGATTAGTTTGGGTTATAAAGAAAAAGAAGCTCAGCAAGCCATCAAAGCTGCCAAAAGTAACGGTAACATTTTTGCAGATACACAAGGATTGTTAAAAGCCACATTACAGCAGCTATCAACGTTTAAGTAGTTTTTACTCCTACTGCTATTAATGGTTACATCAGTCAGTATCAAACAAATAAGCGACATTAATTGTCGCTTATTTTCGTTTTGGTATATAACTGTTGATGTTTTGCATGACTTATAGGTGGCGTTTGGTTATGCTATTTATTACCTAATTTTTTAATATAATGATAAAAACTATGATGCAAGATCGTTTGATTAATCCGTTAGAAGGCGCAGGGGATGCGCCTGATTCCAATATTCGACCAGCACTGTTGGCTGAATATATCGGTCAGCCGGTGGTGCGTGAGCAGATGGAAGTCTTTATTGGCGCGGCACGCGGTCGTGGCGAGCCATTGGATCATACGCTAATTTTTGGTCCACCAGGGTTGGGTAAAACAACGCTTGCCAATATCATTGCTCGTGAAATGGGCGGTAACTTACGCTCGACCTCAGGGCCTGTCCTCGAGCGTCCAGGTGATTTGGCAGCCATGCTGACCAATTTGGAGGAGGGTGATGTCCTGTTTATTGATGAGATTCACCGTCTGAGTTCAGTCATTGAAGAAATACTTTACCCAGCCATGGAAGATTTTCAGCTAGATATCATGATCGGTGAAGGGCCAGCTGCACGTTCTATCAAGCTTGATTTACCACCGTTTACCTTGGTTGCGGCAACGACCAGAGCAGGATTATTGACCTCACCACTACGTGATCGCTTTGGCATTGTACAGCGGCTAGAGTTTTATAATATCGCCGATCTGACCACGATTGTTAGCCGTGCCGCCCGCTTGATGCGTGTGCCTATGAGTGAGGATGGTGCGGTGGAGATTGCGCGCCGTGCCCGAGGCACACCAAGGATTGCCAATCGGTTACTACGCCGTGTACGCGATTATGCGGAGGTCAGAGGCGATGGCAGTATCAATGGTGCGATTGCGGGTAGTGCGCTAGATATGCTAGCTGTTGATAGACGTGGTCTCGATCATTTAGACAGACGTTATATTGAGATACTACATGAGCGTTTTGACGGGGGTCCTGCAGGGGTTGAAGCGGTAGCAGCTGCTATGGCAGAGGATCGCGGTACACTTGAGGACGTGATTGAGCCATACTTAATTCAGCAAGGCTATGTGTTGCGTACCGCACGTGGTCGTGTATTGACTCAAATGGCGATTGACCAAATGTTATAGTATTCAGTATTCAGTATTCAGTATTCAGTATTCAGTATTCAGTATTCAGTATTCAGTATTCAGTATTTAGCATAAAAAATGCGCCTGCTTCTCATTAAAAGCAGGCGCATTTTTTTGTTTGAGTCTCGAGTTACGAGGCTCTTTCTGAACTAAGTAAGTAAAAGATAAAGTTGGTCTCTAGGCTAAAATTCGCCAAACAACTACCAAAATAGCCAGTATATAAAATATAGGTGATAGCCAACCAATGACTTGCGTTGCAATGGCAATGAAAATAGCAAAGCCTGCAAGTGCTAGCCAATCACGGCGGCGATCATTAAGCATGTCCGCGCGAATTTGCTGTATTTCACGTAGTTGGCTGTCTTGACGTGAGCCTTGCGAGGCAAGACTTTGTAAGCCTTGATCTAGTAACTTGGGAATATCAGTGGTAGACAGTAACATCTCAGGCAATTGCTGGCGTAGTTGCTGTAGATTACGCATCGGATCTAGCTGTTCTTTGATCCAGCTGCTTAAAATGGGCTTGGCAAGTGACCAAATATCAAGATCAGGATATAAATCGCGACCGAGGCCTTCAACGTGTACTAATGTCTTCAGCAATAGCATCAGCTGCGGCGGGATACTCATATGATGGCGACGTGCGATATCCAAAATCTGCATCAATACGCCAGCAAAGTCGATGTCATTAATGGATTTTTGTAGCATAGGGCCGACGGTACGTTTCATATCACGCATCAACGCATGCTTATCTGCATTTGGTGGTATCCAACCAGCTCGGCTGACGATATCAACCATTGCGGTAAAGTTGTTATTCATGACTGCCAATAACATCCTCGCGACAATGAGCTGATCGTCTTTTGATAAGGTGCCCATGATGGCGCAATCAAGTCCGATATAACGTGGCTCATGACCCAAGTCGACCGCTGCCATACCTGCATGTAGTGTTTGCACAGGCGGGGTCTCTACGAATACATTGCCTGGATGCATATCAGCATGAAAGAAATTATCACGAAAGACTTGGGTGAAAAATATTGTTAGACCTTTTTTTGCCAGTGCTGCACGGTCATAGCCAAGCTGATCGAACATCTCAACTTGCGAAATAGGGACGCCTTGAATACGTTCCATCACCATCACATTTTTGGCAGCATCGTAGACTTCAGGCACATACATTAACGCTGAACCCAAGAAGTTATTGCGCATTTGGGTGGTATTGTCTGCCTCTAACGTCAGATCTAGCTCGTTAAGCATGACTTGCCGATAATCCTCGACAATATCGATAATATGTACGGCACGCGCCGCTTCAATACGAGCGGATGCCCAGCTTGCCAATTCACGTAGTAGCTCAAAGTCAGAAACAATCGTGGTGCGGATATCGGGACGAACCACCTTTATGACGACTTCACGACCATCATGCAGGGCGGCAGTGTGTACTTGGGCGATAGAGGCGGCCGCCAGCGGTTTGACATCAAAGCGTGCGAACAATGTGCCAATAGACTGCCCAAGACCATGCTTAGGGTCTTGGATTTGGGTAATGGCCACATCAGAGTTAAATGGTTTAACCTTGTCTTGTAGCTGAACCAGTTGAGCAATAATCTCAGGCGGTACCAAATCACGACGTGTTGACAGTAGTTGGCCTAATTTTAAAAACAGCGTACCCATGTCCTCAAGTGCGTATTTAATAGCGTTTGGCTGATGTTTTTTACCCCAAGCGGCTGGATGCAAGCGAATTAAACGTGCTAAAGGTTGCAGCTGTGGCGCCTCTTCAATAGAAAAGTGCGTATCAATGCGATATATTGCGGCGATACGCCAAAGCTCAAGCAGTCGAGCACGGTGAGATAATAACATGGGCAAAATTACTCTAAGTAAATTTAAAAGATATGATCAAACTAGATAAATTTTAGAAGTAATACTATCATGGTAAAGATATTTTAAGAATGGCTGAGCCTTATATTATTCATTTAGGACAGATTGGGTTTGTCAAAAATTTCTATAAGGATTTAAAATGAAAATAAATAAACTATGGTTTCCACTCTTGTCAATGATTTTCATTAATCACGCTGCTTTTGCGTTTGAGTGCGATTCACCTGAAAAAGAGATTTTTGAGACTACAGATTGTCTATATTCTGGGCGTGCCATAGTTATGGATGATAAAACGCAAAAAGTTGGATTTGTAGATGAAAAGGGAGAGGTGGCGATCCCGCTTATTTACGATGATGGACATAGGTTTTCAGAAGGCTTAGCCTCTGTTTATCTGAAAGGAAGAGTTGGTGTAATCAATACTTTAGGAGAAGTCGTTGTCCCATTTAAGTATGATCGTATCCCTCTTTTTTCAGAAGGGTTTGCATCCATTTATCTTAAAGGGAAAGCTGGTGTAATCAATAATTTGGGAGAGATCGTTGTTCCCTTTAAGTATGATTATATTGCTCCTTTTTCAGAAGGATTAGCTGGGGCGAAAAAGGGTAAGAAAATGGGGTATATTGATTCAACGAATAATATAGTAGTCCCTTTTACTTATGACCAAACAGATAAGTTCTCAGAAGGCTTTGGGTCAGTCAAGCTGAATGATAAGTGGGGCTTTATTGATAGAGTAGGCAAAGTTGTAATCCCCACAAAATTTGAAGGACTAGGTGACTTCCAAGAAGGTTATGCCGCTTTATTAACTAACAACAAGTTTGGGTTTGTTGATACAAAAGGAGACGTTGTAATCTCTCCAAAATATCAATATGCTTTCAGATTTTCAGAGAGCTTAGCGAGAGCAAGTATAGACGATAAATGGGGTTATATTAATAAGTTAGACGACATAATAATATCTTTTAAGTATGATTATGCCACCGACTTCAAAAATGGATTAGCTACGGTTACTATAGATGAACAAAAATTTATAATTGATAAAATGGGCAATATTATAGAAAAAGATAACAAGTAGTAAATTCGTTATAAAATAATAAAAGACTACTCATTGCTCTTAAACTTTGCCTGCTCTATTTTAATAGCAGCAAGTTTGGCCTCTTCACGTTCGACATCAGCACGCAGCTTTAACAGTTGCTGCTTAAGATCATTTACTTCTTCCAGTTCAATGGGATCAGGCACACTGTTGCCTGCGACATCATTCGCCCAGTCGCTGACATCATTAAAAGCACGTTTGGCACTATGACGCCAACTGCCTTTCAGCTGTGATATGAGTAGATGCAACTGACTCGCCATGGGTTTGCCAATGAAGGGTTCTAACTGACCAGCGACATCTGGGTCAAAACCTGCCACCAACTGTTTCAGTTGCATCAGCACTTTATAGTCACCAGCGATAGGCAAGTTACCTTCAGTGCCTCGCATCAGGTTGAGCAGCTGGGCTGGGTTGTCTACGGTAATGACACAATCGGGTCGACTGTGACCGATACGTGCGCGCTCCATACTCGCTTTTTGGCGTTCACTCATGCGGCCACTTGGCTCAAACACACTGTCAGTCGTGACGGGCTCAAAACGCAAACGTTCATGGGTGAATAACACATCCAAATCAATCTCAGGCGACTTCATATTCAGCCGTAACACTTTGCCAGCCAATGGTGCTAGACCTGATTTGGTGATTTCATCGCTAGCAATGGCAAGGTTAATCAGCTTTTCGGCACCAGCCAAAAGTAACACAGTCAGCATAAGGCTCTCGCATATTTAATTGAGCGCCTTTAGAAAAGCGCATGGTTTATCAGGGTCAGTGGTTACGACTATTGGGTGTTAGTATTTTTCTTTTATCGTTATGCTTTAAAGCCACGATGCACGGCGACGATACCAGCAGTAAGGTTATGATAATCACAATTTTCAAAGCCCGCTTGTTGCATCATTTGCTTCAGCGTTTGCTGATCAGGATGCATACGAATCGATTCAGCCAAATATTGGTAACTTTCAGCATCATTAGCAATCAGCTTACCCATAATCGGTAAGGCGGTAAATGAATATAAATCGTAGGCTTTAGACAATGGCTCAAACACAGGTTTTGAGAACTCTAGAATCAATAAGCGACCACCTGGTTTCAGCACGCGATACATAGATTTTAGAGCAGCATCTTTGTCCGTGACATTACGCAAACCAAAGCTAATGGTAAGCAAATCAAAGCTATTGTCATCAAATGGTGCTAATGTTTCCGCATTGGCAAGTACAAAATCGACATTATTGCAGCCAGCATTAATCAAGCGCTCACGACCAACTTCTAACATTGCCGCATTGATATCAGATAACACGACTTTACCGTTGCGACCGACTTCACGGCTAAAGACTTTGGCCAAGTCACCCGTACCGCCAGCGATATCGAGCACATGCTGACCCGCACGTACGCCTGATAAGCTAATCGCATAACGCTTCCATAGGCGATGAATACCAAAAGACATCAAGTCATTCATAATGTCATATTTTTTGGCGACTGAGGTAAAAACGTCGGCAACACGTGCTTGTTTTTCTGATTTATTGACTGTTTTATAACCGAAATGCGTTTGCTCATTACCGTCAGTGTCGAGTGTGTGCGGGTTATTAATGTCATCACGCTGGTTAAAAAGCGTTTGCTTAGCGGTCTGCTCTTGTGCAGCGGCGCTATTGTTTGTAGGGTTGTTTGACATAGTGGTTTGTTGGCCTTGTGGCGTTCCGGTTGGCAAGTCTTGGACTTGCGTAAAATCATTACTTTTTTTGACGTTAGCATCACTACCAGTATTAGTCATCGCATTAGGCACAGGACTTTGACGCGCTTTTACTTGTGCAGTGATATTTTGACTGTGAGTGATACTGTCTCTGACCAATTTATCTTGTAAATGACCATTAGTCGTGGTGTTGAGCGCTGGCTTTTGGTCAGAGTGAGCAGTGTTATTATTGGTAATATCGGTCATTGCATTATCCTATTGTTCACTTTTATGATTATTTATTTGAGATATTTTTTGAGTATATATTGTGTTCGTTAACGAGTTTTGGCCAGTTAACGCAGTCTCTCATCAATCCTATGATACATCAAATGACAAGGGCTTACTGCCATTATCCGTGTCATGAACTTCGTCAATAATCTCAAGCTCACGTTCACAAAACGGCTCGATAAAATTGCTCACACTTTTGAGGGGTTTCATGGCCTTAAAACCAGTATCGATGAAGTCGTACAGTGGTTGAAAGTTATAGCGATAGGCGGTGCCTTTTGCTAGGGCAAACGCTTTTTTGAGCATAAATGAGTTCAGATGTTTGTCAGTGCGGTAGCAAACGTCTTTAAGAGTACCAATCTGGACACGGCGTTCATCCTCTTCATCGACAGTACGATAGGCGGCTAGCATATTGTCTTCGGTGACTGGTAAGTCTTGAGCAAGTAGCCATTGGGCCAAATGCAAGTCTAGTTCAATCGCTAAAATGGCTGCTTGGATGCCCATGCTGCCAGCTTCTAAAGCGGACTCTTTAGCAAGACGCTCAAGCTTTTTTGCTTTTGGCAAAATGCGTTCTAACTGTTCGGCCAATAACTTGAACTCATCGCCACCATATAACTGTGTCAGAAAATAGTCTGCCATCAGCTGGTTTTTTGGCTGTTCAAACAGCTCACTATGCGTACGTTGGAGTCGCGCTTGTTGCCATGCTTGCACTTCGTTGAGTTTGATATTCAATTCGGCGTCTTGATGATGTGGCAGCGCCCAAAAATTTGTTAAGTGCTGTTGTAAGTCGGTTAAAGCAGACATGGCGTAAAATCCTATATAAAAATAAAGATCATGATTAAGTTGAGAATAAAATGGTCAAAGTTATGCCGTTTTTGGTGCTTATTATAATTTTAAGACTCTTTTAAAACATGCTCTCAAGATTGTGTTCACCTTAAAAGAAAATAAAGCAGAATACAAATGTCAAACTGTTACACAGCAGCGTTATTTACTGAATTGGTCGAATGCTATGATTAAGCTGACACGCTTTCAATCATAGGACGATACCAGTTATGAGCAAAAATAATAATACGACTGAACTTACAGCACCACAAGCGGTCAGTGCGCAATTTAGTGAGCAAGTGATCGAGGAGCGCTTAACGCCCAATCCACTGAGTCAGTTTTCGATGGATAAAGATGACCTTAGATTGGCACTGGTTACTGCCCAATATGCTCTGCGCGCGACACGGCAACAAACGCCGCCACCTGCCAATCAGCCAACTGGGCTGTTGGTACTGGTTAATGGTATGGAGCAGGCGGGCAAGGGGACTGCTGTCAAACAGTTGCGCCAGTGGGTAGATCCTCGGCTGCTTAAGGTGGAGGCAACTATTGGTTATTGTCCCTTAGCGTATCAGCCGATGTGGCAAGCACACGCTAAAGCGCTGCCACGTCATGGTGATGTCATGGTTTATTTTGGCAACTGGTATGCTGATTTGCTTTACAACGTCATGCGTATGGCAGCAGACAACAAAAACGATGATAAGTCGTCAAAAAATAGTCAATCAGAAGACAAAAAATCCGATAATGACAAAGCGCTACCGATTGCGAAATGGCAAGCGTATCTACAGCAGCAACTTATTAAACTGCAAGCATTTGAGCAAGACCTCGTTGCCAATCAAACCAGACTACTAAAATGCTGGTTTCATGTTGATATTGAAACGTTGCAAGAGCGATTAAATGACGATGAAGCCGATCCGCAGTTTTTGTATCAAATTGATTGGAATAATGCAGAGATTGTCGCGCAGTTTAACAAAGTAGCCGTGACATTGTTACGGCAACAGGATGACTGGATCATCATCGATGGTGAGGATAAATCACAAGCTGCCGATCATTTTTGCCATGAAGTATTGCATGCGATGCAAACTGCACTTGTAAGTAGTCGAACAGACAATAAGGAAACAACAAAAAGTCAGTCCGAGTCCAAGGCGCAAAAACTTGAGTCAAAAGTTGATCAGGAAATGTTTGAACCTGTAAAAATACCCAAGTTATTAACCGATATTGATGGCTCAGACGTCAGTAAATCTGACTATCAAGAGGCATTGACAGAAAAACAAGCTCGTCTTGCCGAATTACTACGTGCGCGCAAAGGTCGTCATATTGTTTTTGCCTTTGAAGGAATGGACGCTGCTGGCAAAGGCGGGGCTATCAAAAGACTGGTGGCAGCGCTCGATCCGCGTGAATACCAAATTTATAATATTGGTGCGCCGATGCTATACGAGTCGCAGCATCCTTATCTCTGGCGTTTTTGGACAAGGCTGCCTGACGAGCAAACAAATCGTATTAGCCGTATTGCCATCTTTGATCGTACTTGGTATGGGCGCGTGTTGGTTGAGCGTATTGAGCAGTTTGCGACTGATGCTGCATGGCAACGTGCTTATGATGAAATCAACCGCTTCGAGGCGGATTTGAGCGCAGCAGGGACGTTGGTTATTAAATATTGGCTGGCGATTGATAAGAAAGAACAGCTTAAGCGCTTTGAAGCGCGAGAAGAAACACCTCACAAGCAGTTTAAGCTCACTGATGACGATTGGCGTAACCGTGATAAGTGGTCAGATTACGTACAATCCGCCGCTGATATGCTGGCACGTACTGATACTGAATACGCACCATGGTGTGTCATAGCCACCAACGAGAAACGTCAGGCGCGTTTGGATGTTTTAGATCATGCTATTAAACAGTTGTCAGTAGCATCTAAAAGCCAGTAGCTCTTTATTAAAATCGAAGGTTAATGGCGGTCTATATTGTTAGCCGTCTTTTCCAAGTGAAGTTTAGTGAAACACACTCGATCTAATCTGTCACTGATAAAGAGTGACATTGAAAGTACACAGTCACAGTTACAAATCTTGCAATATCATTATGCATTATGTGATTATATTTAATATAATAGGGGCACAATTGTCTCTGTTATATCATATATTGCCTTAATAAGTGTGTATTGTATGATTTGTACAGATATTTAAAAGATATTGTTGCCGTATCAGATATCGGTAAAAACAGTAACATCGCCACAAATATAAGCCGCAAGATGCTGTAATCAGATGATTTAGCAATACCACTTGCGGCTTTGTGACATGTGGAGTGATGGGTTTTTGATAATATATTAATAATTTGAATCAAACGTTAAACAGCAACAATCGATTCTAAGATACGGCAGCAAAACAAACGTAAAGAGTTCATTGTTTAGAGAGCACGTTGCGCCTTTATATAATGCTATTTTAGTGCGGGATATTAAAACCTGCCTGTATAGCTGCGCAATATTACTAATCGCATATAATTCCAATCAGCTTACGCAGGACGCATCAACGTATGGGTATTAGCAACAGTTCTACAGAGTCAGCTAAATCAGTTGGCTCCATGAGAATAAATCTATTTTTTGCCATTTTATTGGTTGCGATGACCAGCTACTTTTTGTGGTGGGGTCTAGATTACACGATGCGTCAGCAAACGACGCTATTTATTGTGGCGACCGCTTTTGGTGTCTTTATGGCATTCAATATCGGTGGTAACGATGTCGCCAACTCCTTTGGTACTTCAGTAGGTGCAGGGACGTTGACTATCCCGCAAGCATTGGGTATCGCAGCGATATTTGAAGTGTCAGGCGCTGTGCTGGCAGGTGGTGAAGTAACCGATACTATCCGAAGCGGCATTGTCGATCTAGATGGCCTCGCAGTCGAACCCAACCAGTTTATTTATGTCATGCTTTCAGCGCTCATTGCTGCCGCCTTTTGGCTGTTATTTGCCACCAAAAAAGGCTTACCTGTTTCGACCACACATGCGATTATTGGCGGCGTGGTTGGTAGCTCCATCGTATTAGGTATCACGTTAGGTGGTACCGAGATGGCATTATCAACCGTGAATTGGGGCAAGATTGGTACTATCGCCATCTCTTGGGTCCTATCACCGCTACTAGGCGGTGTTTTGTCTTATTTATTATATGGGCAAATTAAGAAAAATATCATCGAGTATAATGATAAAACAGAGGCGCATATTGGCGAGTTAAAAGCTGATAAAAAAACCTTAAAACAAAACCACAAAGAATTTTTGGACGGTCTAACAGAATCAGAACAGCTGGCTTATACCTCAGCGATGTTACGTGACCAAGAAATCTACAAAGATGATGATTGCGTCGTTGAAGATTTAGAGACCGATTATTACAAACAGCTTTATGAGATTGAAAACGAGCGAAGTAACCTCGATACCCTAAAGGCATTGAAGCAATGGGTACCTATGATTGCGGCTATGGGCGGTGCAGTCATGGCCTCTCTGGTTGTCTTTAAAGGTCTAAAGAACGTCAATAATGGTATGACGACGCTGCAGGGCTTTTTGATCATGGGGATGATCTCAGCGCTAGTATGGCTTGCGACCTATATTTATACCAAGAGTATCCGTGGTAAGCACAAAGAAGATCTGACCAAAGCCACATTCATTATGTTCAGCTGGATGCAGGTCTTTACTGCCTCTGCATTTGCCTTTAGTCATGGTTCAAACGATATTGCCAATGCAGTTGGTCCTTTTGCGGCGATTATGGATGTCATCCGTACCAACAGCATCTCTACCGAAGCGGCTGTACCCCCTGCTGTAATGCTAACCTTTGGTGTTGCTCTTATCGTTGGTCTTTGGTTTATTGGTAAAGAAGTGATTCAGACCGTCGGTACCAATCTAGCGAAGATGCATCCAGCTTCTGGATTCTCAGCTGAATTGGCTGCTGCTGCCGTTGTGATGGGCGCATCGACGATGGGTCTGCCAGTCTCCAGTACACATACCTTGGTCGGTGCGGTACTTGGCATTGGTATCGTCAATAGAGATACTAACTGGAAGCTTATGAAACCAATTGGTCTGGCATGGGTGATTACCCTTCCGGCTGCAGCTTCAATGTCTGCTATTAGTTATCTCATATTGATAAATATCTTTTAAGAGTAATGCTATAGAGCCCATTAATAAGGCTTGGATTAGAACCAAAAAATGCTTATCAGCGTGATGCTGATAAGCATTTTTTTATGTTGGATGCAGATTTACTCAGTGCCAAACTGCTGGCGTTTTTTGGCAAAAAAGCGGTCCAAGCGATCCATCGCATTTTCTAAATCAAGCAAGTTTGGCAAGAACACCAAGCGAAAATGATCTGGTTTGTCCCAGTTGAATCCTGTCCCTTGCACCATCAATACGTTTTCTTCGACAAGTAAGTCCATCATAAAATCCATATCATCTTCGATAGGGTAAACTTCAGGATCCATCTTTGGAAAACAATAAAACGCGCCTTGGGGCATAGTACAAGAAATACCTTTAATCGCATTAAGACGTGAAACGGCCATGTCGCGCTGCTTATATAGACGACCAGTCTTAGAGGTTAAGTCCTTCATACTTTGGTGACCGCCCATGGCTGTCTGAATCGCATACTGTCCTTGAACGTTAGAGCAAAGGCGCATGGATGCGAGCATATCTAAGCCTTCGATAAAGTCCGCTGCATGTTGCTTGCGACCGGATACCATCATCCAACCTGAACGAAACCCTGCAATACGATGCGACTTCGATAAGCCATTGTATGAAAGAACCAGAACGTCGTCAGTTAAAGTGCTCATTGGGGTATGCACATTATCATCATAGAGAATGCGATCGTAAATCTCATCGGCCATGATGATTAGGTCATGCTCCTTAGCGACTTCAATGATCTGCTTTAGTAGTTCATCACTATAAAGGGAACCTGTCGGATTATTGGGGTTAATAACCACAATGCCTTTGGTTTTGCTGGTGATTTTAGATTTGATGTCCTCGATATCAGGGTGCCAGTTGTCTTCTTCATTGCAGCGATAGTGTACAGCAGTGCCGCCAGCGAGGTTGGCCGCAGCCGTCCATAATGGATAGTCTGGCATAGGAATGAGCACTTCATCGCCATCATTCATCAACGCCTGCATGGTCATGACAATCAGCTCAGAGACCCCATTGCCCAAATATACGTCACGGACATCAACTGCCGAGAGCAGACCTTTAGATTGGTAATACTGCAAAATAGCTTTGCGTGCCGAAAAAATCCCTTGCGAATCCGAATACCCCGTGGCTTCAGATAGATTCATCGCGACGTCGCGTAAAATCTCATGCGGCGCTTCTAGGCCGAACGGCGCTGGATTGCCCACATTTAACTTCAATATGCGTTTGCCTTCTGCTTCCATTTTATTGGCAGTCTGTAACAGGGGACCACGAATGTCATAGCAAACGTTTTGTAATTTATCGGATTTTTTTATCGGATTCATAGCATGACCATTTGTCAGATTGTTTGGTAAGTTTTTATTAGTATCAATGAAAGCGGTTGATGGCGTCTTGGTCTGATTTCTTTGTGTTTTCTGTGGTGTTATTGCGTCTTGCATTTTTTCATCTTGAGGTGGGCTATTACTGTTAGGCGATGTGTCATCAGAGTTTTCATCTTGAAGCTCACCACGTAACAGATACCCTTCGCTACATCCCAAAATACGTGCGAGGGTAGGGAGCTTGGATGAGACGATACCGTTGGTACCACGCTCCCAGTTCGAGATAGCACCGCGACTCACCTTGGCACCAGCAGCGGTCATCGCTTGTGCTAGCTGCTCAGCGGTGAATCCTTTCTTACGGCGTAATTGTACCAATCGTGCTGCTTGGGTGCTGTTGTCATCCGACATGGTTGTTTAGGCCTTTATTAACTGATAGTTTTTCAATAAGTAGATGAATTGAGGATTTTAATTAGACGCCAATGCAAGATATTATTGCATTGTTAATCTTAATGCAAGAGGTTTTCAAATCACTTACACTTATAAATGCAAGTTTTACTTGCATTATTCCCTTTGTGTATGACGCGCCCGACGATGACAGTCAACTAAATACATGTTTACCTATCAAAATTACATCTTTACTCACTCTAGTTTTAGAGTAATTTGATATATTTTAAGCTGGATAAAATTCTATTTAACGACATACTTATTCCAAAATACAGGCATTGCGACTCTAATATTCATCTTGAATAGTGAGTCGATAAGCAACAGATAGGGCACATCGTTTTCATAATAATATGGCGATAAAATAGTGACAGAGATAACAGATACTCTAATAAGGACAAATCATGCAAGACAATCAATTAAGTAAAGAAGAAATTAGCCAATTGACTGAAGCTGACTGGAAAGAGCGTTTGAGTGCTGACGAATATCATGTACTGCGTGAGAAAGGCACAGAGCGCCCATTTACTGGTGTTTATAATGACGCGACTGATGACGGTGTTTACCGTTGTAAAGGCTGCGGTGCCAGCTTATTTGATTCAACCAATAAGTTTGATGCAAGCTGCGGTTGGCCAAGTTTTGATCAAGGCATTGATAATAGCGCAATTGAAGAGCACGTCGATAATTCGCTAGGTATGACTCGTACAGAAGTAACTTGTAGCAACTGCGGCGCACATTTGGGTCATGTATTCCCTGATGGACCGAGTGAGACGACAGGTATGCGCTATTGCATCAACTCAGTATCTATCGATTTAGATAAGTCTGAGAAGTAAGTATTCAGATAATAGTAGTAATAGTAATGTGGAAAGGAAGTACAAAGTGCTTCCTTTTCAATAACATTTGCCGCTTATATGACTGATAAAGTAAAAGTGTCAAATGAATACCCAAAACAACAAAAACCTCAATTTAAGGATAAATAATGAGTACTATTTATGATTTTACGGCTGAGCGTATGGATGGTAGCCCGCAAGCGTTTTCTGATTATCAAGACAAGGTATTGTTAATCGTTAATACCGCGAGTAAATGTGGCTTTACGCCCCAGTTTGAAGGGCTGGAGGCGCTATATGAGCAATACAAAGATCAAGGATTGGTCGTCGTTGGCTTTCCTTGTAATCAATTCGGTAGCCAAGATCCAGGCAGTAATGACGAAATTGGCGCGTTTTGTCAAAAGAATTATGGCGTCAGCTTTCCGATGATGGCAAAGATTGATGTCAACGGAGCAGAGGCTCATCCCATTTATGCATGGCTCAAAGAGCAAAAAGGCGGATTGCTTACCGATGGTATTAAATGGAATTTTACCAAATTTTTAATCGATGGTAAGGGTCAAGTGATTGATCGTTATGCACCAACGACCAAGCCTGAGGCGATAAAAAGCGATATCGAACAAGCACTAGCTAATAAATAAGTATCAAGTCTGAAAATATTGAATATTTATAAAAATATAAAATCAATAAAAACATATGCTTGTCATAATAGTGAATAAAATATCTCAAAAAGTGGTAAATACTGTTTGACACGCACATGTAAATCTATATAATACACACCCACAGCAGCAGAGCTTAGTGACAAACTAAAGAGCTCGGTTGATGTTGAATAAATTGCATAGCAATTGTTCGATGGGTGATTAGCTCAGTTGGTAGAGCGTCTGCCTTACACGCAGAATGTCGGCGGTTCGAATCCGTCATCACCCACCACTTATTTAGCGAAGTGGGCCTCTTCATAAAGGTAAAATGCTAAAGAGACCTAAGCAGCGGTAGTTCAGTTGGTTAGAATGCCGGCCTGTCACGCCGGAGGTCGCGGGTTCGAGTCCCGTCCGCTGCGCCATATTTAAAACGAATTTAAACTTTCGAGTTTAAGCAAGTTTCGCCTCAAGTATTAGTTTACTTGAGGTTTTTTTGTGTCTAAATTTTAGCTCAAGCTCTTTAATAATATGGACTTGTCATTTTCTCATTTCAGTAGCAATAGCTAGCTCTTTATTAATGAACCAGATATGAATCTGCATGCAGGTATCGTCAGAGCACTTTTAAACCGCTACGGTGTTACCCGTCCTAGATGTACTCAGTATACTATCTGCGGTCGGTCGTCTTGTAGCGATTCTAACATTCCTTGACTATAGTTTTCGTTTCAAAATCACTGACTATTTGCTCGGTGACCAAACAATGACCTTTTCATCGATGGTATCCTCGCTTGGCAAAATCAGCTTCTCAATAGCATCTATCTCATTGTCTATTTGGACTGTATTGTCACTAAAGTGCGAGAAGATAAGCAAATCATCAACAGCGTTGCGCGTATCAAAACGAACAGCACTGGTATCTTCAGAGATTCAATACGTTGAGAGAGTACGACAGTAAAAACGCGCAACTACCTGTCCTAAATTTCTAATGTAATTATCCTTCCTAAACCAAGTTACCGTCTTGACGTTTTAGCATCTTAACGTTTTCTTAACGGTGCACTATTTATGATAATAGGGTCTGTTGAACATTCAAATATTAGGACTGCTGATCGCTAAAATCGCATCAAACCTTTTATCAAATCAGGCGTAAACTGACGATAATGTCGAGACCTTAGCTAGGTTTACAACAACGTTTGGAGTGATTTTAGCAGCAGCCCCAAGTATACAAGCAGGGGCAGGACTATTTTTTGCCAATACATGGCGAAATTGTCTACCCTAGAATGACTAGGCGTCAAAAATTTCACTGCGTATTGTCTAAAAAATAGCCACTGCCAGTGCCATATTTCAACGTTCAACAGACCCTAGATATATAGCGAAAATTTAGCCTAAGCAGATATTGCCACCTTCGCTAAAATAATACTCCTAAATCTTTGATAAATAGGGTATAAGTCATTAGGGCGTGTTATCACCTAACAGAGTTATCTATTTAGCAGTCTTAAAATGGCTAAATTTTTATTAAGTACAAGCATGGATTGCGTCCATCAATAAAAAAGTCAGTAGTATCAATAAGGCTTACAATGCTTACGAAGGAATGTGGCTATGGGCGCTTCAGACAGCGGTCAAAAAAAATCATATCTTTTTGCCTTTTTAGCACTGCCACTACTAATAATAAGTAACATAACGGGCAGTTATGCCGCTAGCTATGTCATCAATCCCGCCAGTACAAATGTAAGCTTCGCTATCGAACGCTTCAAAACCTCGACCACTACTGGCGGCTTTTATGATGTCAAAGGTAATTTGCAATATAATCCAAGCTCACAGACAGGTGATATCTCATTAGTTATTCCTATTAGCTCTTTGAATACTGGCAATAAGACATTTAATCATACTTTGACAGGTCCTAAGTTTTTTGATGTGCAGCGCTTTCCGTTGGCGCGTTTTGACTCTACCAAATGGTACTTTAATCAGAATAAATCGTTCCCTAAGATTCTAAAAGTGGATGGTGATTTAACCCTGCATGGCGAAACCCATCCTATAAGCTTGACAGCGACTAAGTTTGACTGTTATTTGCATCCCGCACTTAAAAAAGATATTTGCAATGGTAATTTTACGGCTACCGTTGACCGAACCAAATGGAATATCGATAAATATGCATGGTTTGGAGTCACTAAAAACCTCAACTTGGAGATTCAAATTGAGGCCATTAAACAGTAGCTATTACCGATAAATAGTTTTATTTTAGTAGTACCTATTAACTAATAGCAGACAGCTTTTGAAAAGTGATCAAGGATGATTGACTGGTATGATAAGGATATTATGAAGCCACTTTCTATGATGATATCAACACTCGCTCTCAGCGTGCTGAGCATAGCCTCTAACGTTGCCATTGCTGACGGCACAGGCATCGGCAATAGCAATCTGACACCATCCAGCTTACCTCCCAGCATAAGCCTGCCTAATGTTAGCCCAATCAATAACGATTTGGCCAATCGCGGGGCTTATATTGCACGTACAGCCGACTGTATGGCCTGTCATCGTGAGGACTATAGTGGTGGTGTTCCTATCGAAACGCCTATCGGTAATATCTATTCGACCAATATCACGCCTTCTACGCAGTATGGTATCGGTAATTATACGGAAGCTGACTTTACCAAAGCATTACGTAAAGGTCGCGCGCCAAACCATCAACTTTATCCGGCGATGCCGTATCCGTCCTATCATGGAATGACAGACGATGATATTAGCGCTTTATTTGCTTACTTCCAAACGGTTCCTGTCGTCGATAAACCACCTGAAAAAACAACGCAACTGCCTTTTCCTCTAAATATTCGTAGCTTAATGCTCGCGTGGAATGTCATCAATGTGCCGTCTACTAAAAACCGTACTGGTCTGACACCAACGCAGCAGCGCGGTGAATATCTGGTGAATAATTTAGAGCACTGTGGCACTTGTCATACGCCGCGCAACCTCACCCAAGGTCTCGATAAAGACCGTTACCTCTCTGGTGCGCCGCTTGGTAAATGGTTTGCGCCTAACATTACTCCGGATAACGACACTGGTATTGGACGTTGGAGTGAGCGTGATATTGTGACTTATTTGCGTACTGGAAAACTTGATAAACGAGCATATGCAGGCGGACCTATGGCAGAAGCAGTAGGACATAGTACGCGTTATCTCACCGATGAAGATTTGAGCGCGATGGCTAACTATCTAAAAGTCATTCCTGCGATCAAGACTGATGATTATCTGCTGCCAGTTAATGTTGCACGTCTACCAAATCCCATCAGCTCCTCTATTACTTATAATTTACTAGAGCAAAAGGACTATCTAGCACAGGTTAAAACGAATACTTCTAAGACTAGTAGCAGCGATTCGTCTATATCCTCAGCTGAAACCTCATCTAAAGCCCTGTATCTTGCTCATTGCGGGAGTTGCCATGGCGTTGATGGGTATGCCCAACCGGATGCCCGCTATGCTGCTATTGTCGGTCTTAGCAGTATTCGTCGCGCCAAACCTGATGCGTTGATTGGCGTTATCGCTTTTGGGGCAAAAGGTGCGTTCAATACTGCGCCGAAGATGCCAGGTTTTGAGAAAGACTTAAGCCTTGCACAAATCGCTAGTATTACTAACTACGTGCGAGTCAATTTCGGTGGTCTGCCAAGTAGCGAAGTCAGTGCGGCGGATGTCAAACGCGTCATCAAAGAAAAAAGTTAAATCTCACCTCCATAAATTTAAAGAATTGAATCTGAAAATTTGCTTGTTTGATTAGGGTCTGTTGAACATTCAAATATTAGGACTGCTGATCGCTAAAATCTTCCCAAACTAGGCGTAAACCGACGATAATGTCGAGACCTTAGCTAGGTTTACAACAACGTTTGGGGTGATTTTAGTATCAGCCCCAAGTATACAAGCAGGGGCAGGGCTATTTTTTGCCAATACATGGCGAAATTGTCTAACCTAGAATGACTAGGCGTCAAAAATTTCACTGCGTATTGTCTAAAAAATAGCCACTGCCAGTACCACATTTGAATGTTCAACAGACCCTACTATAAAAACGAAGTGTGCCAAGGATAATTAAATGAACGATTTACTGCATTCCCCTACACGGCGACAATTGCTTTCAATGATCGGTAAGACTGCTGGCGCGACTGCCATGTATCAGGCGATGACCACATTGGGGTTTGCATCCGAGTCGAGTTTTAAGCAAGAAATAGATCTCAAGGGTGCTCCTGCTGGCGCGAGCATCGTTATTTTGGGAGCAGGGTTGAGCGGGCTTACAGCAGCTTATGAGTTACGTAAAGCGGGCTATAAAATCACTGTGCTTGAATACCAAAATCGCGGTGGTGGGCGCAGTTGGACGCTAAATAGTGGCGATAAATATACTGAGCTTGGCGGTGAGGAGGTGACTTGCGACTTTGAAAAAGGCAATTATTTTAATGGTGGACCGTGGCGATTGCCCGTACATCACTATGCGGTATTTCATTATTGCAAAAAATTTAATGTCGCATTGCAGCCCTTTATCCAAACCAATGATCGTGCTTATCTACATCGTACTAACCATTTCAATGGTGCACCGCAGCGCTTAGGCGAAGTACAAAGCGATATCCGTGGCTACGTGTCAGAGTTATTATCTAAAGCAGTTAATAAAGGTAGCTTAGATGATACGGTCACCAAAGAAGATAAAGAAAAGTTACTAGAAGGTTTGAAAGGTTGGGGCGTTCTTGATAATAGCTATCGCTATGTCAAAAGCCATGAAACCAGCAAACATCGCGGCTATAGTGTCTATCCGGGTGGCGGTCTGATGCCTGACGACAAGCCATCGACACCAATCCCAATGAAAAAATTATTAGACTCAGGGATGTGGTCTGATCTCTATGCTAATTACACCGTTTACGTGCATCAACCAGCAATGTTTCAACCTGTCGGAGGTATGGGCAAAATAGGCGATGCCTTCACTCGCGAATGCCGCGATATGATCAAGTTTAATGCCAAAGTTACTAAAATCAATCAAGATGAGACAGGGGTAACCGTTGATTATATTGATAGCACCAATTCTGAAAGCAATAACCCAGAGGGTAGCGTCAAAAGCGTTCGTGCCGATTGGTGTATCTGCACTATTCCTCTGTCAGTATTGACCCAAATCGACATCAATGTCTCAGAACCAATGAAGCAAGCGATGGCAGCCGTTCCTTATGACAGCTCTTATAAAGTTGGTTTGGAGTTCAAACGGCGGTTTTGGGAGGAGGATGAATGGATCTATGGCGGCATCACTTATACGGATCTACCTATTACCCAGATCTCCTACCCTTCACAAGATTTATTTACCTCAGGTTCAGGCGTGTTATTAGGTGCTTATGGCTTTGGAGAAACCTCTTATAAGTTCAATTCCTTAACGCCAAAAGAGCGCATCAAGGCGGCATTAGAATACGGCAAGCGTATCCATCCGCAATATCCCAAAGAGTTTCGTTCAGGTACGTCAGTCGCTTGGCATCGTATCCCGTGGTCGCTTGGTTGTTATGGTATTTGGAGTGAATCGAGCCGTGAGCAATACTACGATACGCTTTGCAGCATTGATCATCGGATTGTACTAGCAGGCGAGCATTGCTCACACATTCCGGCTTGGCAAGAAGGGGCCATATTATCGGGGATGGACGCGGCCAAACGCTTACACCAAAAGGCCAAAAAACTTGGCTAGTAGGCCTATTTTGGCCAGCATAGTAACGATCGTATAGTAACAACTATATAGTAACGATTATAAAGGCGATCATAAACATGATAAAACCACGCTCTTTTAACGGTCTTAAACCGTTTATTTTATATAAGACAGTCATATTATTAACGTTGGTAGGCACATTTACCGTGTCAGGCTGTAGTCAATATAGTAACGATAATGCGGTCACTATTGCCAGTCAACAATCCAGCCCCATGATATTTGACGATCAAGCCAGCCGCAATAACGGGGCGTGGGGCGCGGTTTATATGTCCAAAGAAGCGCTGACCAGACCCTCCACGAATATCGTTGATGTCAATTTGATACTGAAAATAAGCGAAGATGCTGGCTTGCAGAAATGGCTCACCAAATTTGAAGGCAGCTCACAAGGCAAAAGCGGTTTTTTTTCTACTGATGGTAAAAAGCTTTATGAGGATTCTTGTGCAGGTTGCCATATGCAAAAAGGCGAGGGTGCACAAGGAGCAGGCTACCATATGCAAAAAGGCGAGGGTGCACAAGGAGCAGGCTACTACCCACCGCTAGCTAACAACACTAAGATGGAGTCAAAGTATTATATTATTAGCGTCGTCATGAATGGTCTACGTGGTATGCCTTCTTTTCATAGCATGATGACCGATCAGCAAATAGCTGCCGTCACTCAGTATGTGCATAGCGATTTGAACAACTATACGGACACGGTGACCACTGCTAATGTCACGCAGCTGCGCCATGACTTTCCACCCGGCGCTGATCCCAGTGAATAGCGCATGACTCATTTTCTAACATCCTAAATTTCTCATTGTCATTTAAAGTATTTTTTTAATTTAAGCAGCTTAACGCCTTCTTAACAAGGTACTTGTTACTTTAATGAATTGGGTCTTCACTCATTCTGTTGAGAAGTATTTGTATGTCAATATCTCAAGCGCTTAGTGCTAGCTTTACCAAAGTTCATGATAGAAAATATGCTATTAGCAAACGCTATCATTTTGAGCTGAATGTTAATGTACTTATCGTCATTACTGCACTATATTTAGTCACTACCGCTAATATTAGTTTTTTTGCGCAAGTCCTAAATATCTACCCACTTGATACAAATGCGGGGTTCATTCTTTCACTGGTGGGCTTGTTGTTTGGTTTGCTGTGGCTGATACTTCAGCTGCTTTGTTATCGTTCAACGGCAAAAGCAGTGTTGATTACCATGGTGCTGGTGGCAGCGGTTTGTGGTTATTTTACCGATGCTTACGGCACGATTTTTGATCGTAATATGCTTATCAATAGCTTACAAACCGATCAAGCTGAGGCTATGGATCTAATGGCACCAAGCTTTGCGATTAGAGTGGTATTATTAGGCATCATTCCAGCATTTATTATTAGCAAAATTCGTTTAAAGCGCCTCTCTTGGCAACGCGCAATACTTCAAAAGACCGCAACCTTAGTTGCCTCTATTGCGCTGATTGCGCTTTGCCTGATACCTTTTGGCGATCAGTACGCCAGCTTTTTTCGTCAGCATAAAGAAGTCCGTTATTATAGCAACCCAATCACGCCCATTTATTCTGTCGTAAAACTAGGAACGGATTATATAGCTGAACGGCAACGCCCTGATACGCTGATACTTCATGCAGCAGATGCCAAGCGTAGCGCAGCTGTGAATAGCACTGCAAAACCTAAGCTGATGGTCTTTGTGGTCGGAGAGACTGTGCGTGCTGACCACATTGGCTTGAATGGCTATACACGCAACACCACGCCATTGCTTGCCAAGCAAGCGGATATCTATAGCTTTAAGAATGTAACGGCCTGTGGCACCTCTACCGCTTATTCAGTGCCTTGTATGTTCAGCTATGCAAACCAAAGTGACTACGATGTAGATACCGCTGCCTACAATGAAAATGTGTTGGATACGCTAAACAAACAAGGCGTCAAGGTCATTTGGCGAGACAATAACTCTAGCTCTAAAGGCGTGGCAGATCGAGTGGTGTTTGAGGATTACAAAACGCCGGATAAGAATCCTAATTGTGATAGCGAATGCCGAGATATTGGCATGTTGGATGGCTTTGATAAAATGGTTAAGTCGGACTCTAGCCAAAAAGACACCTTAGTTATACTGCATCAAATGGGCAATCATGGCCCCGCTTATTACAAACGTTATCCTAAAACCTTTGAAAAATTTCAGCCAGTTTGTATGACCAATGAGCTGTCCAAATGTGATGCACAGTCGGTCATCAACGGTTACGACAATGCGATTGGCTATACTGATTATTTCTTAAATAGTGTTATTGAAACATTGAAGCCTTATCAACAAGACTATGAGGTGGTGATGGTATATATTAGCGATCATGGAGAAAGTCTGGGTGAGAACAATATCTACTTACATGGACTGCCGTACAGCATTGCGCCGAATGCGCAAAAGCAAGTGCCGTTGATTGTTTGGTCACCTGCGGGTAACCGTATCAGTAGCGAGAGTCTGACGAGTATGAGCACTCAGCCAGTATCACATGACTTTATCACGCCAACTTTACTAAGCTTTTTTGATATCACCACCGACGAGGTAGCCTCAGCGCCTACTTTTTTTAAGGTCGCCAATTAAATGCTTATTTATGATAGATAAGCGTTTTTAGGCAGTCATATTTAGGCAATCATCTTTAGGTAGTCAGAGCCATGTACAAGATACTTATTATTGAAGACAATCCCGATATCGTTGCTAATATCTATGCGTTTTTCGAGCCAAAAGGTTTTGAGCTCGACAACGCTCACAATGGTTATAGCGGTTTGACTTTGGCATCAACCAATCGTTATGACGTTATATTATTGGATGTGATGCTCCCTGGTATGGATGGCACTCAATTGTGCAAGAAGCTCAGAGAAGAGTTGCATGATAAGACGCCGGTATTGATGCTGACGGCTCGCGATACGGTCTTGGATAAAGTCGCAGGATTCGATAGTGGTGCTGATGATTATCTGGTCAAACCCTTCTCACTGGTGGAGCTCGAAGCCCGTATCAAAGCGCTCATACGCCGCCATCAAGATGAGCATTTTCGGCATAGTATAGAGGTCGGTAAACTGTCTCTAAATACAGATGAGCACACTATTCAGCGCGAGGGTATCTTTTTAAAACTGACCCCAACTGGGTTCAAGATACTCGCCACACTGATGAGCGCTGCCCCTCGAGTGGTCAGCAAAACGGAGCTTGAGGAAAAAGTTTGGGGACGAGATATCCCAAGTAGTGATGCTTTGCGCACTCATCTTCATAGCGTAAGGGCACAGGTCGATAAACCATTTGCTCAACCGATGATAATGACCATACCAGGCGTTGGCTATCAGATCGTCGACCCTGATAATTTGTCATAATTTGTTTCGCAGATCATTTTTTTAGCACCTCGTGAGCCATTTAACGGTCAATAACGATAAACTGGTTGGGGGTATTTATACCCCTGATAACCTATACTTATTTTCTGCTACTATCAAGTAAGCCCATGCCATGTTTAATATAGATTCTATAGCCAATAAGTTTCGTGTGTCCTACCTCTTATTTGCCTTGTTACTATGCGCCACTTTTGTCAGTATTTTTTTGTATGCCGAAATGCGAATAGAGCAGGATTTGGTTAAAGCTCGTCTGTTACAGCAGCTAGAGCTCAGTCAGAAAGAGTATGGTGAGCAGACGGTTTATACGGCAGAACCAGGGATTAAAATTTATCGTTATGATAGTGCACCTGAGAATTTAAAAGCCATAGCGACTGAAACGGTGCAAGAGATTTCTGTCACTGTTGATACGGACGCAGACAAAACGAACACTGAACTGCATTTCTTTCACTATCACCGCGACCAACAAAATTACATTCTAACCTACCTAGAAAACACCGATATGGTGATGGAAAATTATCCTGTTTTGGCAATCTTTGAGCATTTAGAGGACATATTTGCGGCTGCCTTAAAAGCTGCTGTCATTTTAAGTTTATTGATTGCTATTGTCTTTTCTCAATTGTCTTCCAAGCAAATCATCAAGCCTTTACTGGCTCTAAAGCGGGCAGTGGAAACAGACCATCGTAACTTGACAGAGTTGACCCATTTGCCGTCGGAAGTCGGAGTGTTGGCTCGAGCGATTGATGAAAAAAACCATAAACTGGAGCAGTATCTAAAACGCGAGCAGCTGTTTACAGGTGATGTCAGCCACGAGCTACGCACACCATTGACAATTATTATGGGCGCGTCTGAAGTGTTGGCCTCACAGTTAGAACATGACAGCCGCTTGAGCGAATTTACCAATCGTATCAGCAATACTGCCAAAGAGACCTCTGAAATTATCACGGCTTTATTATTGCTTTCGCGTGCGCCTGAAAAATTGGATGCGCCGCTAACGTCCATTAATAGCATTGCAGCCAATGAAATTGAACGTTTGAAGTATCTGCTGCGTTATAAAACAGTGACCTGCACAGTGGTAGCAGAACAAGAATACACTGCCTATGTGCGACCTGAGTTACTTAAGATGGCGTTGGGTAATTTGATCAAAAATGCGTTTCAGTATACGGATGATGGAGAAGTCATTGTCACTATCGATGCTAAAAAAATAACGGTGACGGACACTGGTCTGGGTATTCCTGAAGTTATGATGCCTCTACTTTATGAAAGATTTGAGCGTCTAAATCACAGTGATACCGACAATCAAATGGATAAAGATCTATCACCTAACTTTCATTCTGTTTATAAAGTAGAAGGTACGGGGTTAGGGCTTAGTATCGTGCAGCGTATTATGACTCATATGGGCTGGCAGTTAACCCATCATCCCAATGAGAGTGGTGGTAGTACGTTTAGTATTTATTATCAATAGCACTCATCAATGCGAAGCATTAAAAAATGCTCATAATTTTTTAATGCTTTCTTAACGTTGTCTTAACCTTTGCTATCTTATACTCAACACTTGCAGGATATCCTACTATTCATGAGTATAAAGAGTTCAATATGAGCAAAGTCACACCCTCTCACTTTGACTATAAAAAGCCCGATTTTGAGCCTACTGGACAACCGGTTCCTATCCCATTACTTGCAATTGATAGTTATGCCAGTAACGCGAAAGGTAAAAAAGGTCTTGCCCGTATCGTCAAAGCCACCAGTTACTCTATAGATGGCTTTAAGGCAGCTTACCAATTTGAGGCGGCCTTTAGACAGGTTTTGTGGCTCAACTTGGCCTTACTCATGGCACTCATCTTCATGCCTTTTGACCTCAGCATAAAAATGCTGCTGACAGTCGCCTCTTTCTTATCATTGATCGTTGAGCTATTTAATACGGGTATCGAAGCCAGTGTTGACCATGCTTCGACAGAGCAGCATCCACTGGCCAAAATAGCCAAAGATGTCGGTTCTGCTGCACAATTTTTGGCATTACTGCTTTTGACCCTGCTATGGCTGATAGCGCTATCTAGCACTTTCTTGTGAATCCTATCTTTTGGGTGTATCAATGACTGTAAAAACCAATTCCGCTGATTGGGCTTGGCTCAAACTCTTGTGCCTCACCCTCATTGCGACACTGACATTTGAGCATAGCCAATTGGACCTTCGTATCAGTGAGCTTTTCTATGCAAATGGTCGGTGGCTGATAGATAAAGGTACGCAGCCTTACGCGTTTATATTTTATGATTTACCTAAATTATTGCTGATTTTGCTCGGCGTTTACTTAATAACCGTGCTAATCATCAAGTATAGACAGCCCTTGATTAAAACCTCTCTGCCCAGTAAATCAAAATTTGATAGATTCCTTACTCCCTTATCGGTGCGTGAGATAAGTTATCTTTTGAGCGTATTGATTATGGTGCCGTCTACCATTGCTATGCTCAAAGGCATGACCCATGTCAGTTGCCCCAATCACTTGATGGTTTTTAACGGTGACTTACCATACCTTAATCTTTGGCAAGACATAGTGGCTATGACACCCGCCAAGTGTTTTCCAGCAGCGCATGCTAGCGCAGGATTTTCTTTATATGGCTTGGCGTTTTTACCGACGCTACGACAATATCGCTATAGAATCTTTGAGACAGTCACTGTCTTAGGGTGGACGATGGGAGGGTACAAAATGCTCTTTGGCGACCATTTTTTTAGTCATACCTTGGTATCGATGCTGCTGTCACTGACAATTGCTTGCGCACTTGCAACAGTATGCTTCAAAAAAAGAGAGCTCATATATTGATGATATTTTCTTAATGCTTGTTCAAGTATTTTTAGCCAAGACCCTAACCTTGTCAACGAGGGACTTGGGTAGATAATCGTCATTGACATGCGCTTTTGGATACTGCTCGTTGATCCAAGCAACGTAATTATCGGTAGTCAGATGTCCTCGATATATCAGATATAAAGCGTGCAGGGCGACGCTACGGGATAGTCCCATTACGCATTGGGAGTTGATCAGGATTGTTTTGCTAGGCAGCTGTTTTTTCGTGATATTAGTCGCTATATCAATGGCTGCTAATGTGTCTATCTGTTTAAATAAATGGATAAAGTCCTGAGTATCAATCTCTCCTAACGACTGTAAGTCTAATAGTGGAAAGTAAAGATATCTCATCTGAAAAGCAGCAAATGATGGATGAAAATCGCAGGATAATGAGCTGTCATAATTAACGTCTAAATTACTGACATTCAAATGACCAGCGCCTAATCTTTGTGCTTGCGCGTAAGTATGATGGGTATGCAATGCTTGTTTTAAACTCAAACTATGACTGTTGGTCTCTACAGCCGAGTCAACCACAATAATCATCGCAAAGTTAGAAAAGTATGAATAATGCTCATCGCTCATTTTAGATAAGCCAAATAATTTTGGGGTAGCAACTGCATATATAGAGTCTGCTATTTTATGTGGTGGACATCTATCAGTATGGTTCAATGAGCTACAATCTGATTTTGTATGTTGAGTGAGCTGATACCGTTGCCCGACATACCACATCAGCCGGTAGCCTAATAGTAAGGGTGCAAACTTCAGCCAAGTAGATAGGAGCAAGCGCCCTTGCTCATCCTTTGCAAACCAACGTTTGTCGCGAGGTTGATTGGGATATTGATAAGCCCAAGCTAAGACAAAAAAACTTAACATCCAGTACGTGGCGACTAAATAATATAACCCTGCAAAAGTGATAGAGGTCATGCTTCTATTGAGCATAAACCCTGCTATCGATAGGATTAAAAATCCTGATATCGCCACTGTCAGATACTTTAAAACCAAATTGTTTCGCAGCTTATTGGTTATTACCAGTATCAACGTTGCCAGTAACAACCCACCAGCAATATCTAGTAGATGATGCTGATAAGTCAGAACGGTGGATATGATGATGAGACTACAGATACAGCAGAGCGTCAGGCGATAGAGCGCAGATTTTGAAAGTTGCCATAATGACGTCCCTAGTAATACAGCATATGTCACATGCAAGGAAGGAAACTGATTAAAAGGTTTGTCTGTTATATGCAAAAACTGATAGCCATAGTGTGTCCAGCCCAAAACTGTAGGGCGCTCAAAAGTAAATTTGGCGGGAAACACATAAAAGATAAAACAAGCAAAAAGGGTAGCTAGGATCAACTTGCGCGTTAATGAGGAGAGTTGTGCTGGCGTTTTTACCATGAAGAAACTGGCGCAAAACAGCATGATGGACCAGCTATAAGGCACAATCATTAGCGCAATAAAGGGAATCGCTGTGTCAATCGGTATGGCTAGTATATGAACTTTCTTAGGCCATACAGGGTTTATGCTACTTAGCTTAGAAAGCTGAGTAGCATAAAACTGAGTATCATAAAAAAGTGTTTGCGCATAGATATTAGTCAATGAGTACAAAAGAGCAAAGACCCCTAACGCGCACGCTAAGGAGATCCATCTGGATGTCATTGAAATAGGCGAATTACTGGTCATAGGATTTGTCTAATCGTTGCCATAGTGCAAGTGCTATAGATAGCATAAAACAGAGAATTTTGACATAAATGAGGTTAAGACGAATAGCAATGTTTGGATAGTTACATTTTTAGGTTTACTCAAAATTAGAAAAATAAATCGTCTATAGTTTTAATAAGGGGAGGCAGTCATTATGAATCAAATCAGCGAATGGGGACTCAGTATTATGGCAAAGTTTGGCTACTTTGGTATTGTGTTTGCCATGTTTGCCGAAAACGTCTTCCCGCCGATACCCTCTGAAGTCATTATGCCAGCGGCTGGTTTTGCCGTGTCAAAAGGCGACTTAAATTTAATGCTGGTTATTGTTGCCGGTACACTAGGTGCCTCACTTGGCGCGTTGCCCTTATATTATTTAGGTCGTGTATTTGATAAAGAACGTTTGGTCGCGTTTACCCAAAAATATGGCAAATACGTTTTCGTTAAACCCGATGACGTTACCTCTGCGAATGACTGGTTCGATAAACACGGCAAAACAGCCGTGTTCTTTGGGCGTATGGTGCCCGGCGTTCGCTCGCTCATCTCTATACCTGCTGGCATGAACAAGATGCCGCTATTGCCTTTTTTAGTATTGACAGCGTTAGGTGCCAGTATTTGGACTACCGTATTAACGTTAGCGGGATATTATCTCGGACAGAACTATGAGGTCATCGAAGGCGTATTGGCCCCTTATTCTAAAGGGTTTGGCATATTGGCTGTGATAATTATCATCGGTTGGCTGATCAAGCATCGTCGGCAAAATAAGTACCGTAATTCCGATTTAAAATAGATTCAAGGTAAAATAAGTGATAGGTGGTATACTTTTGGTTATATATGACATAGTTTTTAACATACTTAAAAAGTATAATATCAATTATAATATAGTGATAACTGATTAATATCCGACTTGATAGTAGAGGTAGTTGATGCACCTGTGCTATCTTCGTAGCCTTTTAGTCTTTCCAACCATCTGTTTTGCTTAAGCGAACACTTTATATGCCTTTTTTAGACACGCTGAGACCAAATCGCCCTTCAAAAAATGAAGGGGTATATCGATTTGACTATCCAGAAGTCTTCGTCTTAATTCTCACGGTCATACTCCTCGCGTTACATTTTGATTTTAGATCTACCTCAATGGCACTTCTTGTTATTGTTTGTCTGCCAAGCTTAATGATACTAATCTACAATTATCGTCGCCCAAAAAGTTTTTGGACGTCTAATATTGTCATTATTTTATTGTCTGCGGTCATCGGATCAGTACAGTTTTGCATCATTATTTCGCTGAGTTTAGCTGCGCTTATAGGTCTTAGGATTATCATTAGTGGCTCTGAAAATAATTTAAAGCTGATCGCCAGCTCAATTATAACGGTCATTGTTTTTTATTATGTTAGCGTCACTTTGGCGGTAGCTGAGATAGATTGCTATGAAGGCTGGACAACACCAATCGTGTTATTGGCAAGTATGGCGGTTATTCTGTGTCAGTTTCAGTATATGTATCAAGAATATCTCGGTTATGAAACGCGTGCTAATCAGGCAGTCGGGCGTCTAAGCAGGATGGTCTCCGTTATTAATAAGTTAACACGCTTCATACCGCCGCAAATTTGGGAACCCATCGTCAAATCTGACAGCCCAGTCATCGTTTCTAATAAGCGTGCTAAGCTGACGATTATGTTCTCAGACATCGTTGGTTTTACCGAATTGTCCGATAGTTTGAGCGCTGATAATTTGGCTGACATTTTAAATACCTATATGCACTGTATGACTTTAATAGCCAATAAACATGGCGCCGTGCTTGATAAGTTCATTGGCGATGGCATGCTGTGTTTTTTTGGTGAACCAAAGAGCCGCGGTGCTCGCCAAGACGCGCTAGACTGTATCGCAATGGCGATAGATATGCGTCGTGAGATGCGCACTTTAAGACAAAAATGGCGGCTCATGGGTTTTGAAGGACTGTACATACGCATTGGAATTACGACAGGTTACTGCCATGTTGGTAATTTTGGCAGCAACAATCGTCTCAGCTATACCTTGATCGGTAAAGAGGCCAATTTAGCAGCAAGACTTGAAGCGAGTGCTGGTAAAGATGAAATATTAGTTAGTGAGAGTACCTACGACTACGTCTGCCATAATTATGAGTGTCAGCACGCTGGTGCATTTCAGCTAAAAGGCTTTGATGATCAAGTAAATGCTTGGCAAGTGCTTGATCCTGATGCTGATAAGGGTCATCTCTCTAAATGGGTTGATCACACGCTGCCAGGTTTCAACTTGCATTTGAACTTTAAAGATATGAAAGATAATGATTATCAAGATATCAGGGCACGCTTGAATTTTGCGCTTGAGCGGGTTGAACAAGAAGAAGAAAAGTTGGCAACTGATATAGCAGCAGAATGCAAACGTGACAACAATGGTCATAAATAATCGTCTAAAAGCAATATCTATAATATTGAGCACAAAAAAGCCAGCTATCATGACGATAGCTGGCTTTTTTAACATAAGAGTAAGATAGGTTGTTTAATGGTTTTCTTTGGCATGGTTGAGCGTATATTTAGGAACCTCGATGGTTAAATCCTCATCATCGAGCATAACCTGACAAGATAGGCGTGAGTCAGGCTCTAAGCCCCAAGCACGATCTAATAAATCGGCCTCAATGTCGTCCATCTCATCTAAACTATTAAAGCCTTTGCGAACGACCACATGACACGTAGTGCAAGCTTTTGACATCTCACATGCATGTTCAATTTTAATGCCTTTTTCTATTAGCGCCTTACATAGGTTGCTACCAGCTTCTAGCTCGACTTCGGCGCCTTCAGGGCAAATTTCATGATGCGGTAATACGGTAATTTTTGGCATAAATCGTCTTTCCAGTGCTAATCAATTAAAAAAATAAAAATATAAGAGATGAGCTTAGTATGGTCGCTAAGCCACATTCTTAAACGTATCTGCTACCAATCTTGGGCATTCGTACCTGCCATGCTGGCTTTGACGCTTTGATTCATAATACGGGCAGCAAAGGCATCGCTATGAGGCTTGAGCTGAGCCTGCTTAGTTTCGATAAAGCTCAAGTCATTAGTGTCGAGCGCGGCTGCTAGAGCTTTGATTTGCTCTGCTAAAATGCTTTGTTCTTCAGAGGATAGTAATGCTGAAAATTCATTGAGTGCAGATTGTAGAGCGAGTACTTCACGCTCTGCTTCTACTTTTGTTTCGATTAAAGAGCGTGCGTTCTTATCTTCTTCAGCGTACTTAAATCCAGCCACCAGTAATTGCTCTTTTTGCTCGTCAGATAAACCATAAGAAGGCACAATCTCAATCTTACTTTCTGTTTTGGTGGTGGTCTCTTGCGCACTGACAGTTAGCTGACCATTGGCATCAATACTAAAGGTCACTTCGATACGGGCAAACCCAGCTTTCATCGATGGAATGCCATATAACTCAAAACGTCCCAATGAGCGGCAGTTGTCCACCGTCTCGCGCTCACCTTGTACCACGTGAATCACCATGCCTGTTTGACCATCTTGGTACGTGGTAAATACTTGGCGTTTCTTGACGGGGATAGGCGTATTACGTGGAATCAGTACTTCAACTAAGCCGCCCATGGTCTCAAGACCGAGCGATAATGGCGTTACGTCTAACAGTAATAAGTTATTGTCACTATCGCCGTTGACTAACTGATGCGCTGTCTGTGCTGCGCCCAAAGCAACCACTTCATCTGGATTCAGACGACACAGCGGCTGCTTGGCAAAAAATTCAGTGACAACTTGCTGCACAGCAGGCATACGAGTAGAGCCACCGACTAAGATAACTTCATCTAGGTCTGAGGTAGATAGTTTGGCATCACGTAGCACTTGTTCGCAGACGCTTATCGTGCGGCGGCTAACAGGTTCTGTAATAGCCAGCAAGTCTTCACGGCGCAATACACCTTGATAAGCCTGCTCATTCACAGTGATATCGATATCAACTTGTTGATCGTCAGTCAATGCCTGCTTATAAGCTTTGGCTTGTTGCGCCAGTATTGACTTGTCATGACGACTCACATCTTTAGGATCGATGTTTAATTGTTTGATAAGCCAATTGGTTATCAGACGATCGATATCATCACCACCTAATGCACTGTTACCGCCAGTTGCCAATACTTCAAAAACACCATCATTTAGCTTCAAGATAGAAACGTCAAAAGTACCACCACCCAAATCATAAATTAAGTAGTAGCTTTCTTTATCACCATTTTGCGTAGCTTGGTCGAGACCATAGGCGACTGCCGCAGCGGTAGGCTCATTTAATAGACGCAGCACATTGATACCGGCTGCTTGGGCGGCATCTTTGGTCGCTTGACGCTGAGCTTCATCGAAGTAAGCGGGAACGGTAATCACCGCACCTTCAATACTGTCTGCAGGCAATGCAGTGGCTGCACGTTGTTCAAGCGTTGCCAATATCCGCGCTGATACCTCAACAGGCGATACTTCGCCTTGAGCAGTCACGAATGCTGGCATATCGTCTTTGCTGCCACTTAATTCATAAGGATGAGAGAACTTTATATCAGCTTGGCTACGACCCATAAAGCGCTTAGCCGAGACGATCGTATTTTTTGGATCATCCGCCAAGTGGGCTAGGGCATCGTAGCCGACAAGCGGGTTGCCTGTGCTTGGATAATAGACCACAGAGGGTAATAGAGTATCGTTAGCTGCGCCTGCTTCTAACACTTGCGCCTTGCCTGAGCGCACCACAGCGACCAATGAGCGCGTGGTACCAAGATCAATCCCTAGGCCAAAACGATGCTGATGGGGTTGGGCACTTTGATTAGGTTCGGCAATTTGCAATAAAGACATAAGATAACTCAAAGATAAAATGAATAAGTGAAATGTGGCAAATACAACATAGGTGCTATGACAGTCAACGGCTGCGATTCTTCTCTAACATAGAAGAGAGTAGCGTTAAATAGCGCTTAAAATAAGGGATTATACGGTATCGTTGGGACTATTTTAACCATCGTTTTAAATATAGCTTTAAATAAGAACAATAAATTAGAAAAGCGTGTATACATTATTAATAATACAAGCGTTTAAATATTCATTATCTAAACGTATAAATCATCATCATCTGAATGTTCAGACGTCGCAACCTCATCAAGCCCTGTCGTCACGTCAGCATTTAACTTGACCAAGAATTTCAGTTTTTGCGTCGCATCAATCGCCGTTTGCCAGTCCTTGCTTTGGTACGCGTCACTAAAACGCTTAGACTGTTTCGTCAAACGTTCGGTAATCTGCGGATGTAATTGCTGTAAGGTTGGGCGATCTTTGTCTTCAATCGCTTCATCTAATTCGATACGCATCTGCATCGCATCTTCTAAAAAGTCTAAATCTGCGATTGAGTGTTCTAGGTTCTGTGCTTGTCCTGCCATATCTAACAGATAGCTCGCACGGCTATCAGGCGCACTCAACGCTTGATAAGCTTGGTTAATCAATGCTGACGCTTGCTCAGACTGCTGTTGCGCTTGTGCAGCGTCTGTCAAGTTCTTGGCGACATTGTCAGGGTGGTAACGTTTTTGTAGCAGACGTAGATGTTGATCGAGACTACTTTGATTGACGTCAAATTGTACAGGCTGCTCAAATAGGGCAAAAAAGTTATCAAACTGTGCTTCTTGAGTAATATCTGTCATATCATACGCCTTGCTTTTTCTATTTATTTCTAAAGTGTTGTCAATATCAGAATAGGTTTGCTATTTGGTCGACCACACTGACTTAATTGTGGCAGCATTCTTTTATCATCGCTTAAGAGCAAAGTCAGCAACCTTAAGCCATTGAATCATTAAACGGTAAATGACTCACCACAACCACATTCGCCTTTTTGGTTGGGGTTAGTGAACTTAAAGCCTTCGTTCAATCCTTCTTTTTCATAGTCCATCAATAAACCATCTAAATAGACCAAGCTTTTAGGATCAATAAAAATACTGACATCACGGCTTTCATAACGCGTGTCATTTTCGTCAGGGGTATCTACGAACTCTAAAACGTAAGCCAAACCTGAGCAACCCGCTGTGCGGATACCCACTCGAATGCCTTCACCTTTACCGCGATTGTCCAAAAAATCCCGAACATGTTGAGCGGCGCGTTCTGTCATTTCAATCATGCCAACTCCCATTGACTATTAATTATAAGTATCAATAAAAAATCTGTATAGACTGGCAACTGGAATCACAAGTTTGCCAAAATAATATGATAGGGCGTGTCATCAATTAGCACATTAATACATTTAGTGGCCTTAAAATGGCTAAATTTTGCTAAACATCGTCAGAAATATTGTCAATATGTTCATATTAACGGCAATTTCTTCCTTGTTTATCTACAATTTTTCTCATTTTAAGACTCACAATCTAATTAATGACACGCCCTAGCGGCTATTAGAAAATAAAAGGTGACAATTACATAAGTGTCATTGTCACCTTTTTAGCATCAGTAGCTGTTTAACGTGTTGCTACTTAGCACTGCTAATTCTATGCAGCGCATAGGCCAGTAGGTTTAGCCTTAGATAACAGCTTCTTCGGTTACTGCTGCTGCGCCGTGCTTATCTTTATAGTCGCTAATAGCAGCTTTGATAGCATCTTCTGCAAGTACAGAGCAATGCACTTTTACTGGTGGTAATGCCAATTCTTCAGCAATGTGACTGTTCTTAATTTCACCAGCTTGATCCAAGCTCTTACCTTTTAGCCACTCAGTAACGAGCGAGCTTGAGGCAATTGCTGAACCACAGCCGTAAGTTTTGAAGCGTGCATCTTCGATGATACCGTTATCATCGACTTGGATTTGTAGACGCATCACATCGCCACAAGCTGGGGCACCAACCATACCAGTACCAACGTTTTTGGCATTTTTGTCAAGATTGCCGACGTTGCGTGGGTTTTCGTAATGATCAATAACTTGGTCACTATAGGCCATGGGGTTTTCTCCTAGTTAGATGATGAGCAGTGGCTTCTAAAAGTTGAAACACTACCCACTCATCGATAATTGGGGTCAAACATTTAGTTAATAAAAATGGTATTTATAACTGTCTGATCAATCGTTTAATAAATTTATTTGATGTTTATATCGCTATATATACTTAAATTTAGTGCTCAGCCCATTCGACTGAATCTAAATCAACACCTTCTTGGTACATGTCCCAAAGTGGTGATAGGGCACGTAGTTTATCAACGGCTTCGTGCATTTGCTTAATAATCGTATCGACGTTTTCTTCAGTGGTGTAGCGACCGAAGCTAAAGCGAATAGAGCTGTGTGCCAATTCGTCTGGACGACCGATAGCACGTAGTACATATGACGGCTCAAGTGTCGCTGACGTACAGGCTGAGCCTGATGATACAGCCAAGTCTTTAAGGGACATCATTAGTGATTCACCTTCGACGAAGTTAAAGCTGATGTTCACAATGTTAGGAACGCTATGCTCTAAATCACCGTTTAGGTAGATCTCTTCAATATCTTGTAGACCATCCCACAGTTTTTGGCGCAGTTTGGCTGCATGGGCATTGTCTTCTTTGTAGCTATCATTGGCTAAGGCAAATGCTGCGCCAAGACCAACGATTTGATGCGTTGGTAGTGTACCTGAACGCATTCCGCGCTCGTGACCACCGCCATGTTGCTCAGCTTTTAGGCGAACACGTGGCTTACGACTAACAAACAAGGCACCGATGCCTTTAGGACCATATGCTTTATGACCTGAAAAACTCATTAAGTCGATTTTCATCTCTTGAGTGTCGATAAGAACTTTACCAACAGATTGTGCACCATCAACATGAAATATAACACCAGCTTCACGAGTGATTTCGCCAATAGCGGCTACATCAGTAATAGTACCAAGCTCGTTGTTTACCATCATCAGTGACACTAAGATAGTATCATCGCGTAGCGCTTCTTTGACTTGTTCTGGAAAAATAAGACCAGTACTTGGCTGCGGCTCAAGATACGTAATCTCGAAGCCTTCTTGCTCAAGCTCGCGGCAAGTATCTAATACAGCTTTGTGTTCGATTTTACTGGTAATGATATGTTTACCGCGAGACTGATAGAAGTGAGCGGCACCTTTAATTGCTAGGTTGTCAGACTCAGTCGCACCAGAAGTAAAGACGATTTCGCGTGGATCAGCGTTGATGACTTCTGCCACTTGCTGACGCGCTGTTTCTACTGCTTCTTCTGCTTGCCAGCCGTAGCCATGCGAGCGCGAGGCAGGATTACCAAAGATGCCATCTACCGTCAGATATTCGCTCATCTTAGCTGCAACTGACTTAGCAACTGGGGTGGTGGCGGCATAATCTAAGTATATAAGGTTGTTATGTTGGCTCATGCTGGGTTTGCCTCGCTGGTCGATAGGGTAATAGTATTGATGTCTTTTATTGAAATATCTTTGGTAACGGTCTGCTGACGGTCTGAGACTGACTGCACGTTTTCCATGTCTAATAATTGCGCTAATGTTATATTTTTCAAGTACTGTTCGATATGATTGGACAATGCACACCATAAATCATGGGTTAAGCACATTGTACCACCTTGGCAATCACCGCGTCCTTCGCACTGCATCGCATTCACAGATTCATCGACAGCGGAAATAATGCTCATCACATCAATTTCGTGCAATGGCTTGGCCAAGTGATAGCCACCTGCTGCACCGCGGATGCTCGTGACTAAGCCACGTTTACGAAGCTTAGAAAATAACTGTTCGAGATAAGAGATAGATATGGATTGCCGCTTAGCAATATCGGATAGCGATACCGCTGTCTCTTGTTGGCTAGTCTGTAACGCCAGATCTAATAACGCAGTAACGGCATATCTGCCTCGAGTAGTCAAACGCATATGTTATCTCCCAACTTCTCAGTTATAAGTGTATTTAACAACGATCTTAGTAAAGTAGTTTTGGTAAAAGCAAACTTTTGCCTCTGTTAATTATCTATCAACTAAGTGTGTCTTATCGCTATTAAACAACAGATGGTGAACCCGATGTGTGCAACGATAGAGTAATTATACTTAATCCCGAGTAATTTAGTCAAGATTAAAGTGTGGTTGAATGGTTAATCCAATTGATTACTATGATTGATAAAAACAATGGTGGTTGAGATGCGGCGTAGAAGGGCTTCAGAGCGCATATCGTAAAATATCTGCATCCATTTTAGATTTGTTTCGAATTCACAATGAGTAAATTAAAGCGATAAAAAAGCGTTTGGTAGCTTATTAAAGCTATCAAACGCTTAATGGTCATTAAAGTAATCGCCTAAAGGTGCATTATTATTTATGAATAAGTATGTTTATCAATAAACATCACCATCATTAACAAAAACTAGTTCATCAATAGTGCTATGACTGAGCCAATCATAATGACAAGCGCCATAATAGTCACAATCATCAATGTCTTCTGTTTGCTCTGCAACTCTTTTACCGTGGTTTCAAGCTCACGGTTTTTAGTCGTCAATGTACTGATTTGTGTCTGTTGCTCCTTGATACGGAACTTATAGTTGTCTTTCTTTTCGGCCATTTCCGCGTCAGTAGGCTTAGACTTACCTTTGCCGCCTTTTATCTTTTTGATAAGACCCTGAATCAAGTTACCGAGACCGAGCTGCATGATAAATTGCTTAACCAATTGCACTTGTACTGACTCACCGCGCATTTGTAATTTTTCGGTTGTTTCGCTATCGTGTGTGGTGATCGCATTGATGACTTGGATACTGTAAGCATTGATAACCACATCTGGCTCACTACGGCCAATAGGTAGCTGAGCATCTAATAGCACGCCTTTGGTACTAAAGGTGGCAAAAATTTCTACATGTGGTAAGTATAGGCGAAGTGCGACGACAGTGCCTTGCTTGGCAAGCGGATAAGCGGCTTTACGTAGCTCGGGATCTAAACGTAACAGTAGTGTCAGAGCCGACTCAATGAACACCAGAATAATATTAAGAAAAGAGTGAGACAACGTAGAACGCTTCATGTAAATAATCCGTTTTTTATTTAGCAAATTAAAATTAAAGTTATCGAATCAACTCAAGTTGATTTTTACTAAAAATTTGCAGTGATATTTTGCTTATAGTAACGCCTTTATAATAAAAAGTAACGCTAGTTTCTGTCAGTAGCAAAATTATTACAGTACAATTTAGCAGTCGATAAAGACACCACTATTTATGACTGGCAATGCACAGACACCAACTGACCACGGTTTTCAAAGCTTAGAGAGACATGCAGACAGTGTTTTTAGCTAAAGTAGCTGGCTTGTATAGACGTTGCAGATGTTTTGCGTAACATTGGGTGTCAAATACGTAGTACATGGCACAAAAATATGTAAAATCGCTTGCGCTCCTTATGCTGCCTTGATATAAAGACGATAACAAAGCGAAACCTGTTAATACGCCAGTCAGGTAGTTTTTATTGCGTAAGTGCTATGAGAGCGTTACAATGCTTGGCGTGAGCGTTTATTACCCCCCTTAAACTTGAAGGAAATTTTATGAATAAGTCAGAATTGATTGATAGCATCGCAGACAAAAGTGGTCTAAATAAGACTCAAGCTGGTGATGCCTTGAATGCCGTTATGGAAAGTGTTGGCGAGGCTTTAGAAGCTGGCGATAGCATCTCACTAGTTGGCTTTGGTACTTTTAGCGTAAAAGATCGTAAAGCCCGCACTGGCCGTAACCCTAAGACTGGTGAAGAACTTAGCATCCCAGCAAGCAAAGTACCAAGCTTCAAAGCCGGTAAAAACTTAAAAGAGCGCTTAAACTAAGCCGTTATCTTTAAGTTACTCTATTATAGACAAGCGCTGCATAATGACTCGCAAGACGAATAAAAACAGCGTTTGATGGCAGTTAAGTAATAGATGGTCGCTGATAGTTTAGCGCACATTCTAAGCGCTAGGCGAAGCAGCAAAAAAGCACCTAAATATTAGGTGCTTTTTTTGTAGCCATAGTTTGTATCGTACCACGTGAATATTTTGAGTCTACCGTAAAAATCACGTATCATAGGGCGCGCGATAGATGTGTTGTTTGAGTAAGGCTTTTTCACTCAGCCCTATACTCCTCTATAAAATGCACATGTTCTTCTTCTTACCATTGCCGGCTTAGATAGCATTGATATTAATAATAGTATTACAATGGTTTTTCATCAATATAGGTTAATAAAGCAGAGATAACTATGGATAAATTGCGCGATTTCTTAAAAAGCTGGCCAGGTCGCATTTTATTGATTTTATGCCTATCGCCGCTCGCTCTCTTGGGTGTCGAAAGCTACTTTGGTGGTGGCGTTGATCCCAACCAAATTGCACAGGTAGGTGAGGCAAGTGTCGGATTATCAGAGTATCAGACTGCTGTCAATAACCGGCGTACTGAGACATTAGAGCAAATTGATGATGCCAGCTTATTGAATGAAGATGTGTTGCATGAGCAGGTGCTAAAGGGTTTGATCGATCGGACTTTGTTAGAGCAACAGGCTGGTAAGCTTGGTATGACAGTGTCTGATGACACGATCAATCGTCTGCTGCGTCAAGAAGAAGTTTTTCAGGATGCTGATGGTAACTTTTCAAATGACCAGTTTTCAAACTTTTTGCGTCAGCGCGGCATGACCAAAGACCAGCTATTTACAGAATTTCGTAACCAGTTAAGTCTCGATCAGCTCAATGCCAGTATCGTTGGTACGGCAGTGTATCCGATGCAAGCGGTCAGTCAGTTGATCGATCTGCAGCTAGAGTCGCGCAATATTTGGTTGCATCGCTTTAATTGGCAGGATTACCAAGAGCAAGTGAAGCTGAGCAAAAACGACATACAAGCTTACTATGATGCCAATAAAGACACGCTAAAAAGCGCGGCAATGGTAGACTTGGCTTATCTGCAATTGAGTCCTCAGACCGTTCCAGTGACTGATGTCACAACAAAAGATTTGCAGCAGCAATATGAAGCCTATAAGCAGCAGCTGGCTGTAGTCGATGAGCGCAAAATCAGTCAAATTTTATTGACAGGTAAAGATGCAAAAGCTCGCGCAGACAAAGTGAAAGCCCGTTTGGACAAAGGCGAGGCTTTTGGTAAGCTTGCTAAAACACAGTCAGATGACCCATCAGGAGAGACGGGTGGCGATATCGGCCGCTTTAACCCTTCTGTGTTTGGTAATGATGCAGCAGCAGTTGAGAAAGCTCTGGAGGGGCTGAGTGTCGGCGATGTGAGCGCCCCAGTTAAGACCAGCTTTGGTTATCAGATATTTACTGTCACTGAAGACAATGGCAAGAAGATTCCAAGCTTAGAGAGTATGCGTGATGAGCTGACCGCTAAAGCAAAAGAGTATAAGCGTCAGGAGATGTATGCCGATAAAGTGACTGCGATTAACGACTTGGCAGCAGATGGTTTTAGTATCGAAGATATCGCTCAGCAAGAGAATGTGACGCTAAAACGTCTCAAGGATTATCGTAAAGAAAACAATCAGTCAGCATTGTCGCAACCGGCAGTTATTAAGCAATCCTTTGATGAGTTTACGATTCAAGACCAAGCGGTTACCGCCGGTATTGAAGTTGGTAATGGCACGGTATGGGTACAGCCAAGCAATTATCGTCCTACTAAAACACTTGCTTTAGCAGCGGCTACGCCACGAATCACACAGATATTACGTCAGCAAAAAGCCACGGCATTGGCATTAAAAGATGCTAAGAAACTGTCAGCAGGCATTAAAACAACGGCAGATATTGCTAAACAACCAGTCAGTTTTCAAGCCTTAGGTGAAATAAACCGTCAAACCACACGATTGACAGAAAAAGAGCGAGGTTTGGCGTTTAGTCAGCAAGCGGCCAATAATGGTGTCGTTGCGATTGCGAGCGAAACAGAAATGGGTGCGACGTTATTGGTCGGTGATCGTATCAAGACCGAGCAACAGTCACCACTGTCTGATATGCAACGCGCGCAAACTGCCTCGATTATCCGTGATAACTTGGGTCAAGATCAGCTACAAGATTACCTAGAGTATCTACGTCTAGTGTACAAAGTCGAGATCAATGAGACTAATATGGCCAATGCGCAAGGGCGCTAGAGATAAAGGTGTTGAAATAAGAGTATTAAGGGAAATATGACCTAATTGCTAAATCGTTTTTTCTAAATACTTTTATTAAATTTGACGTATAAAAAAGCCACTATTTATAGTGGCTTTTTTAATGGATATTGCTTTTATCATAAGAATGTAGCATTAACAGCGATATACAATTCAATACGGCTATTAATGCCAGTTTTCAAAGTGATAAGACACAGTTTAATGGCGGAAATGGCGCATACCTGTAAATACCATTGCGATACCATGCTCATTCGCCGCAGCAATGGTTTCGTCATCACGCATAGAGCCGCCTGGTTGGATAATCGCTGAGATACCTACTTCAGCAGCATTATCAATGCCATCACGGAACGGGAAGAAGGCATCTGAGGCCATAACAGCGCCTTCTGTGGCCAAGCCAGCATGTTCAGCTTTGATAGCGGCAATACGTGCTGAGTTGACGCGGCTCATTTGACCAGCGCCAACACCAATAGTACGCTGGCCTTTAGCATAAACGATGGCATTAGATTTGACGTATTTTGCGACGTTCCAGCTGAATAGTAAATCCGCAATCTGCGCTTCCGTTGGTTGCACGTCCGTGACGATTCTTAGGTCGTTGGCAGTAATCAAACCCAGATCTTGCTCTTGTACGAGCAGCCCACCGTTAACACGCTTATAGTCGAGCTGGCTTTCGCGCTGCTCAGGCGTTGGTAGCTCGCCACATACCAATACACGCACGTTTTTCTTAGCAGCAGTCGCCTCAAGCACACCATCTTCGATACTAGGTGCAATAATCACTTCCACAAACTGATTGTCGATAATCGCTTTTGCAGCAGCAACGGTCAATGGGCGGTTAAAGGCAATGATGCCACCAAAAGAAGATTCAGGATCCGTGCTAAAAGCAGTATTATAAGCCGCTACTTGGTCGGTATTGACCGCGACACCGCAAGGATTGGCGTGCTTAACGATGACACAGGCAGAGGCGCTGAACGCTTTGACACACTCAAGCGCCGCATCAGTATCGGCGATGTTGTTATAAGACAGTGCTTTACCTTGTAATTGCTTCGCCGTGGCAATAGAGGCTTGCTGACTTTTGAGTGGATGGTTTTCGGTATAAAAAGCCGCGTTTTGATGTGGGTTTTCGCCATATCGCAGGTCTTGGGCTTTTTCTAGCTGCACGTTAAAGGTACGTGAAAAGTTCTCTGGCTCTTGAGTCTCATTGACTCGGCTACCTAAGAAGTTGGCAATCATACCGTCGTATTGTGCAGTATGTTCAAAGGCTTTCACCGCTAAGTCGTAGCGTAAGGCAGCGGTCAGTTTAGTGCCATCACCCAAAGCAGTAAGCACGCGATCATAATCTACTGGGTCAGTAATAATACCAACGTGAGCATGGTTTTTGGCAGCAGAACGTACCATTGTAGGACCACCGATATCGATATTTTCGATCGCATCGTTCATCGTTACATCAGCACGAGCGATGGTTTCTGCGAATGGGTAAAGGTTTACCACGACTAGATCAATACGATCAATTTGATGATCGCTCATAACAGCATCATCAGTGCCACGGCGCCCTAGAATACCGCCATGAATTTTAGGATGCAGCGTCTTAACACGGCCATCCATCATTTCAGGAAAACCGGTGTAATCTGATACTTCGGTCACCGCAACGTTATGCTCTGTCAGTAGTCGATAAGTGCCGCCAGTCGATAGCAAAGCAAAACCTGCTTTAATGAGGCCTTGAGCAAATTCAACGATGTTAGACTTATCGGAGACCGACAGTAGGGCAAGTGGGGCTGTACTCATAAGAACTTTCCATAAAAAAAGCCTGACGTAAACGTCTGGCAAGGTGATAATGGCATTCGCTGTAGACGTTATCACTATGGATAAGGTCATGAACGATACATTGCCATACATAATGAGGGTTAATGACGATCGATAAGCTCATATAGGTGAGGCTACATCAAGTTATAAGTTTTGAGTTTTTTGCGTAACGTACCACGATTGAGACCTAAAATTTGCGCGCATTTGGTCTGATTGCCTCGCGTTTGTTCAAGAACGACGGACAGTAGTGGCTCTTCGATTTGTTTTAAGATGAGCTCATACAAGTCGGTAGGTATCTCATCACCCAACATCACAAAATACTGACGTACCACGCGTTCTACATTCACACGTAAAGGTTCATGAGTCTGGATATGGCTCATACGGTTATCTGAAGGCTCTAAATTGTGAATTGAATGCTGATAGTTGTCGTCATTATAATCGGCAAGATGCTCAGAGCTTTGGGCAAACCGATTGGCATTATGCTGTGCATGAGGTGCCATAAGATAATGTCCTTGGGATTAAAAAGAGTCAAACTATAGGGGTTAGAGGAATATTATAACAAATTAATATCGGCTAGCACTGACAGATTAGACGTTATCTTAGTGATACCATGAAACTAATGTCATCACTAAGATCATTTAATCTAAAATCATCTTATGAAGTCCTATTTGTTAAAGTTTTGCTTAATAAACGGGATTGACACTGACTTCACGAATTTGAGCATTGGCAATGGGTATCGTAAACAGTAACTGTCTGCGACTGTCAGCGGCTATTTGGCTTTGGGTGCTCAATAGATAATCATCTGGCGCTGCAATGAACTCTCCGAGGAGGGCATTTGCACCGTAAACGCTGACCTTAACACTAGGGTAGAGCTGTGCTTGTACGCTTTGGTTGTTTAACGTCGCACTTACTTCACTAAAAGTACCCGTTGTTTTAATTTGGCTGGGTTTGTGACTGAGTTCAGTGACTGTCAAGGCAGCCAAGTCGGCACTAGGTAGGCTGCAAGCAGCGATCGTACAGAGGGTTTGTAATCGTTCCGCATGAGCAGGATTTTTTACCAAGGTTTCCAAATTAAAAATAACGTACTGGGCAAAAAGCAGTAGCCCCAAGACCAAGCAGCCTAATGTCCACAATAACGAGGCAATCGAACGTCGCGCTGGTGTCGGAGTGAATTTTGCTTGTGCCTCCATTTTTTTGACCCGCTCTTCATGCGTGCGGTCTTCGTCTTTGAAGGGCACACCCATGCTGAGCAATAGCTGTGATAAGTCCGTATCTTCTTGGACGGTATTATCATTTTTGTTTTGCTCTTTGAGCAAATCTTCAAGCCATGCGTTGTCAGTCGTATCATCAATATTTGCATGAATATTATTAGCTTCGGCTGAACTAAGTGCAACCTGAGCTGCTGATTCGTCACTTTTATCAAGATTATTGTGCTGCTTACTGGTTATCGAAGTGGTATGACTGCTGTTATCTGCTTTGCTTAGCCAAGCATCCATACTGGCTAACGAGTCATATTCCAAATTGTTTTCATCCGACTCTTCAATATCCATATCGTCATAAATTAAGCCGTCATGAATTAAAGTATTAGAGAATACTGTTGAAGATGGCTTGTTACTGGATGGTTTGGCATTGCTTTTATTATTAGGATTGGTTGTCGTGCTATCTGTAGGATTTGGTGGCGTATCGGTGGTGACGATAAGATGTCTATTGACCAAAAAACTCTGCTGACACTGATCGCAGCAGACGGCTGCATTCACTTTATTTAACTGCGTCTGTTTTAACTTGAAGCAAGCTTGGCAATGAGGGCACTGAGTTTTTATTGGCGTGGTCATAGGGTCGAATCCAAAAAAGTATGGTTATCAATACCGCGTAGCCACTCACCAATAGTTGCCTGCAACGCTCAGGCTTCCACAGTAAACACTCATCGTTAAATGCTTGATACATATATGAGTGATAGATCAGGACAGAGTGGCGTCAAACACATAACATTTGACTGCCTCTCTATCGTAACAGATGTAATTACATGTTGCTAGCCTGTAAATGTACCAGACAAGCGCTGCCAATGTTGGTCTTCTTGCGCTGTAAAAGCGTGCTTCGGATCGAGCGCAAAGTAAGGTTGATAAGCAGCAGTCACTTCTTCAGTTTGTGACTCGATTAAGCCGGCTAACACGATACGACTTTTTGGTGCCATTAAGGTGACAAAGTAAGGTGCTAAGCCAATCAGTGGCTTGGCTAAAATATTGGCGACCATCACTTCTACAGGTTTAATGTCGTTTTGTTTCCAATAATCAGTAAACTCCTCTGGTAAAAATGCTTGCAAGCGATCATCGACATGATTGCGTACGGCATTTTGGTTGGTCGCCAGCACGGCTTGTGGGTCGATATCGACAGCATAAACGTGACGTGCCCCCAACAACAACGCCCCAATGCCCAAAATACCCGAGCCGCAACCATAATCAATCACGATTTTATCGGTCAGATCTTGCTCTGTTAACCAGTCGAGACAGAGGCGAGTGGTGGCATGATAACCAGTACCAAAAGCCAAACCAGGGTCCATAATGATATTGGTCGCCTCAGGATTAGGCGGTGTTATCCAGTTAGGCACAATCCATAAATTGTTGGCACATGGTATAGGATGGTAATTGCTCATCCATTCGCGTTCCCAGTCTTTATCATCTACCGCACTTAACCAAATACGACTGGCGTGTACCTGTGCGCCAATTTCGTGACTTAACTGTTCGACCGCATGACGACTACCAATGTCTGTTGTGGCATCGAACAATCCTGTCAGAATGACCTCATCCCACAAGGGTGATTCGCCAGGTAATGGCTCAAAGAGGGGTTGATCCCCTGCGTCGTCTAAGGCGATTGATAATGCACCTGCTTCTAGTAACAATGCCTCGGCGAGATCGACGTTTGCTTTTTCACATTGTAAGTGCAGTTGTTGCCATGCCATAACGATAACCTTAATCTAGAGTAAAAATGAATGGGTGTTTTGGATAAATCCCAGCTTGGAGTAAATAGCGAATGAGCAGCCTACTTAAAGTTAACCGTTTGCATACCTTGCTTGGCTCTTTTAACTTTTATAAGTGTTTAACAGCCATGAACTTTTAACGCTTGCGAATGCAGTCCTGCTCATTTAGATGCTAACTAATTAACTAACGCAATGCTCGCTTTGCTTCGCTGACTACGCGTGAATTGCCTTGAGCTTGTCCTGATTGCAAAATAACTTGCCAGAGTGCCCGTCTACGATTGGCATTTTGCGAGACGGCAAGACCACGGCGCGCCATCGCTTCTGCCTTGCGCGGCTGGTTCTTTTTGAGGGCAACTTGTGCCAAATAAAAGTATACTGCCGAGGATTTTGGTGCAAGTCGCTGGGCACGGGTAAAGCTACTCTCAGCACTGGTCAATTTTCCTGATTTTAACTGACCGATTCCCGTTTGCATGAGATTACGAAATGCTGGCAAATCACTGTTATTAGTGGCCACTTGCTGACTTCGTTGCTGCGAATTTTGGCGCGCGCGCTCCAACAGTTCATTATGTGACGGCACTGAGAGTTCGGATATCATATAGTCATCAGGAGAAGGCGTAATAATCGCGGCGTCGGGCGTTGTAAATACGGGACTAGGCGGTATATTAGGTTCTGTAAATACTGGGGTCTGCTGCGTCAATGGGTTTGTCGCTGCAGATGATTCGGACGGCGTATAAGGGTCAACAGGATAGTTGTTCTTATTTTCGTCATCATTTTCGTAACCCCTGCTATCAATGATTGGTGCTTGAGTCGCAGGCGTTATATTGGTAACCGATGAGGGTGCTTTTGGATTTTGCGTTGCGGGCACCGTTTGAACAGGCGTTGTGTTCGTCGCATTAGGCACCGTCTGACAGGCGCTCAAGCTCATCATGCTGACGAGCGCACTGACAGCAAGGGCAGAGTTCACTAGCGTGGTTTTTTTAGCCGCGCGCATAAAGTATTGCTTGACGGATACGCTCTGCTGTATAGATGACACCATGTTAGAACCCTCTTTTAAGTTTTAAAAACAATTTTAGAACCATTCAACCGCACGGTCGTACCAAGTGTCAGCACCGTTCTGCGCATCACTATCATTTTGGTTGTCAGTATCAACGGCTTCGCCATTTGGAATGTCTAAGCCTTCGCGGCGGCGTTGCTGATTGATAGCGCCTTGCTCACTCTGTTCTCGAGCGCTATCTTGTTGATACAACCCAATGGCGCAACTGCTGGCTTCTTCGGGTAAATGCGCAGACATCACTGGTAGATAGCGTGCATCAGCACAGCGCTCATTCGACAGCTTGCCAGAATTGTTTTCAAGCCATAACCACTCAATACCTTCAGGCTCAGGTAGTGATACCGGTGTCAACTTTAAGCGACTCATATAGTCGACCCATACTGGTAATGCACCCGTACCGCCGCTCAGACCAATTGGTTTGTTATCATCACGACCGACCCAAACCACGCTGACATAGTTACCACTGTAACCAGCAAACCAAGCATCGCGGTAATCGTTTGTGGTGCCTGTTTTACCCGCGAGATTTAGGTTACTACCAAGTGATTGTGCTCGTTTAGCCGTTCCGCTGGCGACCACTTGCTGTAGCGCGTAATTGGTCAAAAAGTTAGTCTCAGGTGGAATGCTACGCTGCGTATTAAGTCCTGTACGCTGTAAAATACGACCGCGATCATCAATGACACTACGAATGCTGTGAATGGGCGTCCGAAAGCCACCCGTAGCAAATACTTGATAGATACCAAGCATATCCATGGGGCTAAGATTGACAGAACCTAGCAAAGCAGAAGGATAGGGTGATATTTTCTCTTTAATACCCATACGCTGTAGCTGCTTGGCAAAAGTATTGATCCCAAATTCCATGCCTAAGCGTACCGCTGCTTGGTTATAAGACTGAGACAGAGCGGTGGTAAAGGGGACATAACCATGATCGCGATTGTCATAGTTTTTTGGATTCCATTTCGTACCATCATTTAGATTGACCGTAATCGGTGAATCATCGACGGAACTCGCCAAATTATAGCGACCACTTTCGAGCGCTGTCATATAAATGATTGGCTTTAACAAAGAACCGACTTGACGTTTGGCATCGACAGCACGGTTAAAACCGGTAAATTCACTGCCGCTACCGACTACGGAGACCAGCTCGCCAGTCTCTGGATTCGCACTGACCAAAGCCCCTTGTAAGTCTTTGGTTTTGCTGCTACTACGACGTAGCTCGCCCAGTTTTTTATCGACTGCTTTATCAGCAGCTAGTTGGGCAATAGGATCGAGCGTACTGATAATCGTCAGACCTTCGTTTTTGAGGTCATCAGAATAATAGACGGTATTCAATTCACGTTTGACGATATCGAGAAAATCAGGAAACTGGCTTTTGCCTTCAACGGGCTTATCAACGATACCCAGCGATCTCTCTATGGCTTTATCATAGTCTGCTTGACTGAGCGTACCCATCTCTAGCATGTTGCTAAGAACAATGTTACGACGTGCTTTTGAATCGTTTGGATGGCGACGTGGATTATAGACACTTGGGCCTTTTGCCATACCGACAAGTAAGGCTTGCTGATCTAAACGCAGCTCGTTCAAGGGTTGGTTAAAATAAAACTGTGCTGCCAAACCAAAACCATTGATAGAGCGGTTGCCGTTTTGTCCTAAGTAAATTTCGTTCAGATACGTTTGCAGAATTTCATCTTTGCTATAATGGAGCTCAAGTAGCACAGCCATTAAGGCTTCATTGGCTTTGCGTTTTAGGGTGCGATCTGAATTCAGATAGAAGTTTTTAATCAGCTGCTGGGTGATGGTTGAACCACCTTGTCTAGAGCCACCAGAGAAGTTATTGATGACCGCACGAGCGATACCGCGTATCGATACCCCTTTATGCTCATAAAACCCGCGATCTTCTGTGGCTATTAACGCATCAATCAATGGCTGTGGCACCTCATCTAAAGAGACGACCATACGATCTTCATTGCTGTCTGGGTAAATGCCACCGATACTAACTGGCTCAAGGCGAATAATGCCGCTCTTAGCTGGTAAAGTGCTTTGAATCGACTCAATTTTATTACCGGCAATCGTCATTTTGATGACTTGCTCAGTGTCTATATCGCTAGAGCTATAGGTAAAACCGCGGGTATGGATAAAATAAGTATTGCCGGACTTACGATAAGTACCAGTGCGATCATACGCCTTATTGCTTTGATAATTAAGCAGCTCAAGCCATGTCTTAATCGTGCTGTTATCGACATTGGCACCTTGGTAAAGCTCAAGCGGCTGCGAGTATACCTTGGCAGGAATATCCCAACGCTTACCTTCGAACTTGTGGGTAATGGTGCGATCGAGCTTGATCAAATACAGCGCCAGTAGCACCATGCCAGCAATAATGACAATTAATAAAATACTACTAAACACCAAGCCGCGCTGCTGAGAGGGTAGCGTGCTGACAGAAGGCGTAGATGGCGAAGAGAGCTTGGCGTTTGGTAGCTTAGAATTATATTTTTGCACGGATGATGCACCATTTAGGGATAAAAAACTGCCTCATAATGACGCAAATTGACAAATTTTTCAATCTATCATCATCAACGCAGGCATTCATTGGGATTACACTGTGAGGGGTTATACTACTCACAGCACTGGCTTATAGTATAATCGATCTGTTGACGGCTATGTTTATACGAAAACACAGCGCGCTTTTAATTTGCTCTGTGGATGCCATATAAGATAACAATTTACGATTATTCTAACGATGTTTTTTGTATGAATTAGCGGTTGATTCTCCCTCTGTGCTAGCAGTGCCGAACCTATTTAAAATAGCTGTTTTAAGTAAAAGTAAGCACGTTTGATGATAGCAAGTTTACTCAAAGCGAATTGGGTTCGAGCAAACCTGTCTAAAGGAAGTAAGCGCGATTATGTCTAGTGCCCCCTCACCAATGCCAACCTCCAGCCATCATTATGAAGACAACTCTATCACAGAAGGGTTGGTGCTGCCCCTTGCTGGTCATTGTTTTCACTGCGGTGATCCAGTGCCGCAGCCGCCATTTTATGCCGATATATTGGGTAAATCCCGTGAGATGTGCTGCATGGGTTGTCAGTTGGCGTCCCAAAGCATCGTTGAAGCTGGGCTTGAGCAATATTATCTTGATCGCTCTGAAATCAATCGTACCGCAAGCCTTCCCACCCAGCTGACGCGCCTCGAAGCCTATGATCATGATGAGATAAAGTCACAGTTCGTTTATGCTCAAGATGGCCTGTCGGTGGCGGAATTGTCCGTTAATAATTTACGCTGTGCTGCCTGTACGTGGCTCATCGAATCGCGTCTTTATGAGATTGATGGCATCAGTAAGTGTCAGGTCAATTTGACCAATCAGCGTATGCGCGTCATTTGGGACGAGAGTAAGCTGCCTATCAGCCGTATTCTAGCCGTTATCAATGAAATTGGCTATGAAGCCAAGCCTTACCGTCAAGACACCCATGAAGCAATGCTGGCTAAGCACAATAACAAGATGCTGCTACGCCTAGGAATTGCTGCTCTTGGCGCGATGCAAGCAATGATGTATGCGGTCGCATTATATTTTGGTGAATATAGCGGGATGTTGATATTACAGCGCGACTTTTTGCGTTGGGTGTCGTTATTCGTCAGTATTCCCGTGTTCTTTTATGCGGGCATACCGTTCTTTACTTCTGCATGGTCGGCAGTTCGCGCGCACCAAGTCAATATGGATGTACCGGTCAGTATCGCCTTGATTGTCACTTTTTTCGCCAGTTTGTACGCCACCATTACTGGACATGGTCAAACCTATTATGATTCGGTCAGCATGTTTATTTTCTTCTTATTGGCAGGGCGTTATATCGAGCATAATGCCCGTCTAAAAGCGGCGACGATGGCCAATGACTTAGTAGTGGTGGAGCCAGTTTTAGTACAAAAAACTGCTGAAAATAAAGAAGACGCTGCGCTCATTTTGCAGCAGTTACAGCAAAATGCTTTTGGTAAAGTAGATACGAGTGCTATTAATCAGGCAGTTCATGAGACAGGTGTTAAAAGTCCAATCAGCGCTGTGGCAAGTGCTCCGACGAAGTACACGCCCAATTTTATGCAGAGTATGGACGCCAATGTCCATCAAATAACCAATCGTATAGCTCAAGACTGGCAACAAACCAGCCGTCAACCAGACCTATCAAGGCTAGACTCATCAAAGCCAGATTTATTAAAGCCAGCGTATGGCGCAGAACAAAAACAGATGGTGACCGCTCAAAGCTTACAAGTGGGTGATATCATCATGGTTGAGGCTGGGTCTGAGATTATCAGCGATGGTATTTTGCTTAGTCCAACTGCGACCGTCTCCCAAAGTCTGCTGACGGGTGAGGGTGATTTAATCATCAAGACCCAAGGCGACTATATCGTCGGCGGCGCGCAAAACGACAGTCAGCCGTTTGAGATGCTGGTCACGGCACTGCCAGAAGACAGTCAGATTGGATTAATTGATCGGCTGATGAACCGTGCCATGAGTGAAAAGCCCAAACTGGCACAGCAAGCGGATAAGCTGGCTCGTTGGTTTGTGGCGCGGATTTTAGTGTTGTCAGCATTGGTGTTTATCGGCTGGTACATCGTTGATCCAAGCCAAGCTATTTGGGCAACGGTCGCGGTATTGGTCGCTACTTGTCCTTGCGCGCTGTCACTAGCCACGCCGATTGCTTTGACTGTCTCCACCAATCGATTGGCCAGCTATGGATTTTTGACCACGCGTGGTCATACGCTGCAAACTTTAGCAGAGATTACTCATGTGGCCTTTGATAAGACAGGGACATTGACTTATGGCAAGCCAAACTTACTGAACATTGAGCCAATAAAACCGGTCAGCCAAAATGAAAACGCTGACTCAAGCGCGTTGCCTTTGCAAAAAGACCGTTTTTTAGGCATAGCCGCGGCCTTAGAAGTAGGCAGTCGCCATCCGATTGCTCATGCGCTACTGACTGCCGCTTATCAATTACATTTGCCACCCACTCAAGCCTTGCAGCATTATCCAGCAGGCGGGGTAGAAGCCATGATTGATGGCGTTCTATATCGTATTGGTCATGTGGATTTTGCTTTGGATAAAAGCGCCACTGATGAAAATGCAGACAATAATTTAACGATTGATTTACTCAGCCATCGTGCCAGCTCAGCGGTTGTGTTGTCTTGTCAAACAAGCTCCTCAAGCACATGGCAAGCACTGGCGTGTTTTTACTTTAGCGATAAAGTGCGTGATAACGCCCGCTCAATGCTGGATACGCTCAAAGACTTAGGGATTGAGTCTGTGATGCTGACGGGCGACCCCAGTCCACAGGCGCTGGTCATGGCGGAGAGTTTGGGCATGCAGTCGGCATATAATGGTCTGTCACCAACGGATAAGGTCAATCATATCCAGCAGCTGCAAGCACAAGGGTCAGTCGTGCTGATGGTTGGTGATGGCATTAATGATGCGCCCGTGTTGGCAGCAGCAGATGTGTCGACTTCGATTGCTGGCGCAGCAGATTTGGCGCAGGTGTCAAGCGATAGCATCATCCTTAATGGACAGATTGAAGCCATTACAGCTGCCAAGCGTATCGCGGATAAAACGGAACGTATCATTAAACAAAACTTCCGCTGGGCACTGGCTTATAACAGTATCGTATTATTGCCTGCCGCGTTCGGTTATGTCCCGCCTTGGCTTGCCGCCATCGGAATGTCATTGAGCTCGTTATTCGTGGTATTAAATGCGCTGCGTCTAAAACGCGCTTAGTATTCTATAAATAGTATTTACTTTAGTTTCACCCATAAAAAAACCGCCTTTAGCAAAAGACGGTTTTTTATTTTATGTGTCATTATTATTAGATAGGTTTTACATTAGTCTTGTAGGTAGCTGAGCAGACGCATAAATTCGATATACATCCATACTAGCGTCGCAAGAATACCGATACTAAATAACCATTCGTAGTCTTCAGAAATACCAGCTGCTACGCCGCGATCAATGTTATCAAAATCAAGTAATAGCGTAAAAGAAGCGATAACAATCACGAACAAACTGAAGCCAATAGCGATAACGCCACCTTCAAATAAGAAAGGTAAGCTCGAACCGAACGCTAAAGAAAGTACCCACTGCGCAACATAAACGAGCATGATGGCAATAAGCGCTGAGGTGACGATAGAGCGGAATTTCTGCGTTACCTTAACGAGACCAGAGCGATATAGCCCTAGCATAACGGCTGCTGTCACAAAGGTTGCACACATTGCAGTCACTGGCACGCTTGGATACATTCTCATAAAGAATAGCGAGATGCCGCCTAAGAAGATACCTTCTAAGAGTGCATAAGGGACGGCAAAAGTTTTGGCCTTTTGCGGTTTAAAAGTGATAAAAATCGCGAGACCAAAAGCGGCAAACATACTACCGAAGGCTGCCATGGTAATAAAGCTTTGTGATAGACCTGCCATTAGCGCATAAAAGAAAAAGCCGATACCAGTGATAGCAGATAAACCAAGCAACAAGCTGGTCTTTTGGATGACACCTTTGACGGTCATCGGCTGACCGCCGATCGCAAGCTCTGCGCGACTGACAATAGGATTGGCCATACATATGTCCTTAATTAAAAATGATATAAATTACTGCTACTTTAGCAAAAGCTCTGTTATTGTCAACTGTGTTTACGTGACGGCTGTCGAGGCCTGACGCAGCTACGGTATGACTTATTTGTGTTTGATAGGCATTGATGCTCAGTAGCGCTGTAAACACGCTATAAAGGGGCGTGTAATGGTAGATATATGGGGTCGATTACGACAGTTAACAACGATAATTGATAAAACATGCTAGTTTAAGCGCTCATTTATCGCTATCATTACTCTGTACTTTACCGTTATTCCGAGTCGTTTTATGGAAAACTCCGCGCAGTCCGAAAGATTGCCACACTTACATGAATCAGAGCTGTTCCACGCCATCAAAAACCCTGCGTTTCGGCGTATTGGGCTAATGGGGCGCGCAGGCAAGCGCAGCGTCACCCAAAGTCTGGTGCAGATTGCCCAAACGATCAATGAGATGAATCTCACCTTGATAATGGACATGCAAACCGCCCATCTACCAACCTTGGATCTCACTGAGATCGAAAAAGTCAAAATCGTTAAGCGTAGCTTGATTGGTGAGATTTGTGATTTGGTCATCGTCGTCGGTGGTGATGGCTCTATATTGCATGCTGCTGAAGCACTGGCACGTTATCGCGTACCTGTGTTGGGCGTCAACCGTGGTCGTCTTGGCTTTTTGGCCGATGTCAAACCTGATGAAGCGGCTTTTAAGCTACGTCAAGTATTGATGGGCGATTATCAGTTGGATCATCGGTTTCTACTGACGATGGAGATACGAGAAGGGCGCAACATTATCCATGAAGACATGGCGCTCAATGACATCGTATTGCATGCGGGTAAGTCGGTACATATGATTGATTTTCAACTGAAAATTGATGGTCATGATGTCTATAGGCAACATAGCGATGGCTTGATTGTTGCGACGCCTACTGGCTCGACAGCCTATGCACTCTCTGGTGGTGGGCCTATTATCCATCCGAGTATGGATGCGATATGTTTAGTACCTATGCACCCGCATACCTTATCCAGCCGTCCAATTGTGGTCAGTGGTAATAGCGAAGTTTGTATTCGTATCCATGAGGACAATCGCACGCAACCGATGGTCAGTGCAGATGGCAAACCAAGCATACCGCTCGATCAAGAGCAGCGGCTTTATATTCGTAAGCACCCTGATAAGCTGACGCTACTGCATCCACCAGGGTTTGATTTTTATGAAGCCTGCCGTACTAAATTACACTGGAATGTCCATGCCGAAGAATTCAGTCTTGATATCGATGATGATATTATGGATGATGAATAAAAGCAGTTGTCGTATAAAAAATAGTAGCGGAGAGTAAGATGGACAAGCAAACAATATTAGCAACACTAACGCCTGACATGGTCGATAAATTTCGTATGGCTATTGAGCTTGGCAAATGGCCAGATGGTCGCAAATTAACGGCTGAGCAGCGCGACACCTGTATGCAAGCAGTGATGGTTTGGGAACATGAGCATCTACCTGCTGCCGAGCGTACCGGTTATATTCATAAACCCGTAAAAGACAATGGCTCCATCGTCGGTGCTGAATGTGATGTGGAGCATGAGCATCATTATCCCAATATGCCCAATCCTAAAGGTGCTATTCAGCCGGTTAAATTTCTTGATAAATAAGCTTTGTGATAAATAAGCAAGAGTATCGCTAATCACAGCAGTAGTCGCTCAATAAAAAAGCCACGCTATATAATAGCGTGGCTTTTTTGCATGCTCAAAAATAATTAAAGTGCAGTGGTATCAACACTAGGGCGAACGGTCAATGGATTTTTTTGCATCAAAAACCCTTGCCAACCCCAATGTAAAAAGTTGCGGATATTGGCGTGGTCAGTACCGTTAGGCGTCGCTTGAACCTTGGCATAGTGCTCGCCGAATAGCTTTAGCGTGTCCAACTGATTCAGACCATGGTGCTTAGCAAAACCGAAAATCTTCGCACTACCTTCATTTTCACCCGCTGCATTATGCACCATACCATTAACGAAAGGAGCAGGCGCATAGCGATAAAAATCATCAATAAAACTGATGACATCATTGAATCCAATGGCTTTTTTATTCAAACCATTAAGTAGAGCCGATACGTCTGATTGGCGGATACTCATAAATAAATGACCTCAGAGCAGATTGAAAAATCAAAAATACAGTATTTGTGTACACTGCTTATAAAAATATAATGCTTATATATATTCAATAATAATTATTGATTAAGCGTTAACTGTTATAGCTTAGCGATTGAAATAGTCTTCGTCATCAAATGAAGGCGCAAAACTGCCTTGCTCAAGATGCTGCATTTGCGACTGTACAGAACGCTCATGCTGAATACGTTGATAAATTTCTTCGCGGTGTACGGCAATGTCTTTTGGTGCATTAACACCGATACGCACCTGATTGCCTTTAACGCCCAAGACAGTCACACTGACCTCGTCGCCAATCATTAACGTTTCGCCCACGCGGCGTGTCAAAATTAACATGCGTCACACTCCTTATGTCGCATCAACAGATTATTACTCATCAGATTACATCTCAATTGCAGGACATTACCATCGCACTAGACATCTCTTGTATTTAACTTACAAGCTACTATGTCTAAAGTTAGGCGAATAGCGGTAATGATAGGTAGATTCATTTAGCCCAAATGAAAGCCCCATTATAGGGGGCATAACAGATACTGTCACGGGTTTTCACAAAACTATTAGCTATATACGAACCAGAGCAATAATAAAAAATAAAAATAGGGTCTAATAAGACCCTATTTAATTGATAACTATTAACTCTTGCATGTGCTCGTTATAGCATTTATAGCCCAGCGATTTTGCTTTCACCGTCTTCACGATCAAGGCCAAATGCGGTGTGTAATGACTTAACGGCTTTTTCCAAGTGTTGGTCTTGAATCAGCACAGATACTTTGATTTCGCTGGTCGATATCATTTGAATATTGATGTTGTTTTCGGCTAAGGTTTGGAACATTAGGCTGGCAACACCTGCGTGTGAGCGCATGCCAACGCCAACCAATGAGACTTTAACAACTTCGCTGTTGCCTGATATCTCTTTTGCACCAATCTCATTTTTGACTTCTTCATTAAGCACTTTTAGCGTCTTGTCCAAATCAGTGCGATTAACTGTGAAGGTAAAGTCGGTGGTACCATTATCCGAAAGGTTTTGGACAATCATATCGATTTCGATATTGGCACGGCCAATTGGGCTTAAGATAGCAGAAGCGATGCCAGGGTGGTCAGGCACGCCGCGTACTAGAATTTTTGCTTCGTCTCGGTTGAATGCGATGCCTGAGATGATTGCCTGTTCCATATTATCTCCTTCGTCTATCGTAATTAGGGTGCCCACGTTGTCTTGAAACTCTTGGTCAAAGCTGCCGTCAGTATTTTCATCAAAGCTAGAGAGTACACGCAGTGGCACGCCGTATTTACCAGCGAATTCTACCGAACGAATCTGTAGAATTTTAGAACCAAGACTTGCCATCTCAAGCATTTCTTCAAAGGTGATTTTTTCAAGCTTTTTGGCTTTTGAGGTAACGCGTGGATCAGTGGTATAGACGCCATCGACGTCGGTATAAATCTGACACTCATCAGCACCCAAAGCCGCTGCAATCGCAACGCCTGTCGTATCAGAGCCGCCGCGCCCTAGTGTGGTTGCATTGCCTTCGTCGTCGATACCTTGAAAGCCTGCCACAATGACGATATTGCCAGCATCCAGCTGCTCGCGTATGTTTTTGTCGTCGATACTTTCGATACGCGCTTTGTTGTGCGAGCTATCGGTCCTGATCGGCACTTGACGACCAGTAAATGAACGGGCGCCAATACCAAGCTCTTTAATTGCCATGGCCAGCAGTGAGATAGAAACCTGCTCACCCGTTGAGACCATTTGATCGTATTCACGAGGGTCAGGCTGAGAGCTAATTTGGCGGGCCAGATCAATCAAACGGTTGGTTTCGCCGCTCATGGCAGAGACCACAACAACCACTTGATGACCATTGTCATGCCAGCGTTTGACTCGTTTCGCGACGTTTTTGATGCGGTCGATACTGCCCATCGAGGTGCCGCCATACTTCTGTACTATTAACGCCATAAAAATCTACCTATTATTCAATAATGACCTTTTATTATCATCGATAAGAGTCAACATGATACTCGTCAATGTTTATATAGATAAAGCCAGATTATAAGAGTTACGCCCTATGTCTTTCATTCATATAGTGGTATTTGCTTCAACCTCAGTGAATGAGTAATATCTTCAAACGTCGACCTTTATACCATATCTACAGCGTAACTTTAAGTCTCAGTACTGCTTAGATATATGGCGATTGGTTATAATGGTTATAACCAATCACGTATTCTATGCGTTATAGATCAGCGTGAAGCTCCGTGTTTTGCCAGATTAGCTAAGCTGGGATTCAATCCAAGCAGGTAGCGCATTGATAACCGCTGCACTGTTACCAGATTTCGGTGCGCCGCCCTGTGCATAGTCAGGCTTACCGCCGCCTTTACCACCAAGCTCACCCGCCAAATGACGAATGATGTCACCGGCTTTCACTTTAGCAGTGACAGACTTCGCTACGCTAGCTGCTAGCGCTAACTGGTCATCTTTGTCACCAATTAATACAATGACGCTATCAGGCAGTTTTGACTTGATATCGTCCATCAGCGTACGAATCGATTTGCCATCAACACCGCTTAAGGTACTGATAAGAACTGGCGTACCTGCGATAGTCTGTACGTCGTCGAGTAAGTTGGCAGCTTGGGCGCTGGCTATTTTTTGCTGCAAACGCTCTAGTTGTTTTTCTAGATCACGTTGCTTATCTGCCATGGTACGGACACGCTGGGCGACCTCAGGGCGTTTTACTTTAAGCTGACTGGCAAGCTCGCTTAATTGCTGTTCGCTTTGCTGAATGTTTTTGACCGCATTCATGCCAGTGACGGCTTCAATACGGCGGATACCAGCTGCAATACCTGATTCGCTGGTAATTTTAAGCACACCGATATCACCAGTACGCTGTACATGTAAGCCACCACATAGCTCGATAGAGAAGGGCTTGCGTTGACCATCAACGATAGTGTCTGTACCCATGGTCAGTACGCGAACGTCACTGCCGTACTTTTCGCCAAATAATGCCATTGCACCGTTTTTCATGGCGTCATCAATCGACATATTTTCAATACGAGCAGGAGTGTTGGCTTGGATTTGTTCATTGACGAGACGTTCGATACGGCTGATTTCAGCAGTACTAACGGGCTTGTCATAAGAGAAGTCAAAACGTAAGACTTCGCTTGAAACCAATGAGCCTTTTTGCGTGACCGCGTCGCCCAATACTTCTCTTAGCGCTGCATGCAATAGATGCGTGGCTGAGTGGTTTTTGGCACTGGCCGCACGGATGCTAGAGAGTACTTGTGCTTCAGCGGTTTGCTTAGTGCTAATGTCGCCCATGGTCACAACACCATAGTGAATGATGGCTTGCCCCGATTTTTTGGTATCTTGTACTTCAAAGACTCCTGATGCGGTACGAATCTCACCAAGCTCACCAACTTGACCACCACCTTCAGCGTAAAATGGTGTGCGATCAAGTACCACAACGCCTTCCATACCTTCCGTCAAGCTGTCTGCTGGGTTGCCGTCTTGATAAAGCGCGTCAACAGTCACGCCATCTTCTTCAAGCTGCTCATAGCCGATGAATGTCGTTGGCGTCTCTACTTGGATAACGCTGCTGTAATCGACATCGAATTTGCCAGCATCACGCGCACGCTCACGTTGTGCTTGCATATGCTCGTCAAATTCCGTTTCATCAATAGCAATACCACGCTCACGAGTGATATCAGCGGTCAAATCAAGCGGGAAACCATACGTATCATAGAGCTTAAAGGCGGCTTCACCAGAGAGCGTATCGCCATCTTGTAACCCTTCAAGTTCGCTGGCAAGCAAACGCAGACCTTGCGCCAAGGTTTTAGCAAACTGTGCTTCTTCTTTTTGAATGGCGTTTTCGATGACGCTTTGTTTGTCTTTTAGCTCAGGGTAGGCTGTGCCCATTTCAGCCACGAGTGGCGCGACCATCTTGTAGAAAAAGTCACTATCAGCGCCCAGTTTATTGCCATGACGTACGGCGCGGCGAATCACGCGGCGCAGTACATAGCCACGCCCTTCGTTACTTGGCATGACGCCATCAGCGATTAAGAATGAAACGGCACGAATATGATCTGCGATGACTTTTAAGGATGATTGTTGCTCATTATCAATCTCTAAAATCTCAGCAGCAGCATCCATCAAATGAGTGAATAAATCTATCTCATAGTTGCCATGCACGCCTTGCATGATGGCACTAATGCGTTCAAGCCCCATGCCAGTATCGACGCTTGGGGCTGGTAGCGGCAATAAGGTGCCGTCCTTTTGACGGTTAAACTGCATAAATACGCAGTTCCAAATCTCGATATAGCGATCGCCATCTTCTTCAGGCGTGCCAGGCAAGCCACCTTCGATATCGGCACCGTGGTCATAAAAGACTTCGGTACAAGGGCCACAAGGACCAGTGTCGCCCATCGTCCAAAAGTTATCTGATGCGTAAGGCGCGCCTTTATTATCGCCAATACGGATAATGCGCTCACTTGGAATACCGATGTTCTTATTCCAAATATCAAAGGCTTCGTCATCGGTTTCATAGATAGTGACATACAAGCGGTCTTTATCAATCGCTAGCCATTTATCTGACGTCAAAAACTCCCAAATGTATTCAATACCTGCTTGCTTGAAATAATCACCAAAGGAGAAGTTGCCAAGCATTTCAAAGAAAGTATGATGACGGGCGGTATAGCCGACATTGTCCAAATCATTGTGTTTACCGCCAGCACGTACGCACTTTTGCGAGGTCACCGCACGTGTATAGTCACGTGGTTCCATACCCAAAAAGGTTTCTTTAAACTGATTCATACCGGCATTGGTAAACAGCAATGTCGGGTCATTATGTGGAATCAAACTAGACGAAGAAACAGGGGTATGCTGCTTGCTTATAAAAAAATCGATAAAAGCTTGACGAATATCGGCTGAGCGAAATGGCTGGCTCACAGCGGCTCCTTACTGACGGATGGGATTAAAGATGGCTTTAATATAAAAAAGGATTAAATAATTTTGCAAGCGATTTTAGCACAAACGCCTAAGCTCTTGGTACAAGAGTTACAACTGCTGCGTTATTCTGCGTCTCTAGATAGTCAATGGTTTTGGTAGCGTATAAAAGCTAATTGGTCAAAATCGCCGCATCGGTCTTGTCGAGTTTGTCTTGTATCAATGGATCCGATTCAATTACTTGCACCGGCAAGTAGCGTAATTGTATTTTGATCGGTAAATAATCAGGGAAATTTTCCGCCATGTCTTGGGTAATAGCGGCTTCAATTTGGCGGACATCGTAGGAGCTTGGAGTGGTCTCACCGCGAATAACAGCACGAACGATCTGGTTTTTTTCCGCCGTATCGAACTGGGTGTTGGTCAGTACATTACCTTTGTCAATAAAGTAGCTATTGATCGCCTCTTTGACACTGCTTTCAAAGACTTGTTGCTTGGCATTGGTTTGTAGGTTGATAGTCAGATAAGTACCCAATCCTGCTAACAACAGCAAAGTCACGGCATTACGTTGCAAAAAAGTCAGATAAGTATTGGATTTATAATCGTCCTTCACCAAACGGCGAAAACCTAAAACCCACAACACAAGCGCATTGGTAAATTGGATGGCAATAATGTTGGTAATGGCCAACAGTAGGGCACCAAAGCCAAGCTGAATCTCACTATTGGCAAATAAAATACCACTGGCGGCAAGAGGTGGCACTAAGGCCGTGGCGACTGCCACACCCACGACGGCGACTGATAAGTGCGGTGACACCATCGCATAAGCACCAGCGGTACCACCCGCTAAGGCAATCATTAAGTCCATGGAAGTGGGCTGGGTACGCGATAATATCTCTGTCGTCAACGGTTGATCTTTGTGCAGCCAACCAACGATGAAACCGACCAATACGACCAGTGAGACACCGATAATGACGGTAAAGAGCGACTTACGTAGCAATGGCATACGGTGATCGATAATCGCTAGCGCCACTCCTGTGATCGGACCTAACATCATGGCGACCAACATCGCACCAATGACGACAGCGGCTGAATTGGTCACTAGCCCGTAACTGGCGATGATGGCAGAAAGTATGTTCATGATGAAATACATTTTGCTGGGCAGCGCATTTGCTTCAATTCTGACGCGTACTTCTGGATAGTCTACCTTTTGATTATTAAATTGCTCAGCGACAAATTGCTTATAAGACTCTAGTTTGGCTTCTTTTTGTTCTTTGACTTCGTCCTTTTCCTCATCATCATTATCTTGCGCCTTTACAGCAGGGTCTTTATCTGGCTCAGCGTTGGCGTCATTGATGTTTTCTACATTCGTATTTTCTACGGACATGTTTTCGTCTGTCTTGGAATGAGTTGCATCTGCTGTCGGTTCATTATGACTGGCTTTGCTAGCAGTATTCAGCGCCGCAGAATCGTTAGTATCCTCTGCTTCAACTGTGGCTTCATCAACTAGCGTCTCCTGACCATTTTCAGTACCTTGCTTTTCTGCATCATCAGCATTTGACGCGCCGACTTCTGTTTTCTCCATGTCGGCAGACGCTTGGGTTTCTGGCTCCGATGTTTCAACGCTCGCAATCACCACATCCGGTCCAAGCGATTCCATCGTTACTTTAGGTTCAGGAGGCTGTGCACCTAGGTTCTTTTGCTCGATACCGTCTTGCTCAATGTCGCTTTCAGGATTCGTTAAATTTTCACTATTTAAAGCTTCACTATTTGCAGTTTCATCAGTCACATTTGTATGAGCAACAGACTCTGATGCCTGTTGAAGGTCAATCTCGTCTGAGGCATCTTTTGTCGTTGCTGACTCAACGGGTAACTGTTTATGAGATAAGGTCATAGCGGAAAACTTTCTTAGAGAAGGACAGAAAGTCACTATTGTAATGATAAATTTAGAAAAGCGTATGAGTTTTTTACGACTAGGCAGGCGGGAAATAAGCAGATATAAAATCAACTGATAGCTGGTAAAAGCAATATTTTTTACTATTTTTTACGATAAATAATATCGTAGATAAATCCTTAATTATATTAGGGTCTTTATGCTAGGTCACCCGATATAACTGGCTTGAAGGTTTTAATTAAATACTTACTTTTTTTGTGGGTTTAGTGTATAAAGGTAGTATATCCACAACAAAAATGAGGAATAAATTATGAACTGGCCATTATTTTCTGTCATCTATGCAATCGCCTCAACAGTTACCATTGGTGTCTTTATGATTGGCGCCTTGGTTACAGGGTTCAATGAGATACCCCATATCCAAATGGCAGTAGCAGCGGGTATTTTGTGCTCTATTCCTGCAGGGTTATTTTTCACCAAAAAAGTCGGCAGCATTACTGGTAACGAGGAAGGTTACAAAGTATAAGGCGCAGCACGATGGGCGATTCTAAAATTCCTTGACTATATTTTACATTGATATTTTTTCTGCTGATTTATGAATAATGTGTCAGTGTTTGGTGAAATTTAGCCATAAAAAAAGACCCTACCAAGAGGGTCTTTTTTGTTTAGTATTTCTGATTGCTTATTCAATCGACGAATACGAGTGGTACATTCGTCGTTAAGCCAATTTAGTTAAGGACAACAGTTGCGCCGTTTTCGATATTGGCATAAACCTCTAACACATCCCAGTTGGTCAAACGTACACAACCTGCTGACCCTTGGCGACTGATACCTTCAGGTACTGGTGAGCCATGTAAGCCATAAGAAGGTTTAGACATTCCCATCCATACCACACCTACTGGATTGTTCGGTCCAGGCGGTAACATATGAATTTTCTTTTGAGCACCTTCGCCAACGGTTGCTTTATACCAAGGCATTTTGACTTTATTGATGATTTTAAATGTACCTTTTGGTGATGGTGTGGCATCACTACCAACAGTCGTTGGGTAAGTGGCAACCAGTTTATCATCATTGTAAGCGTACAGCGTTTTGTCTGCTTTATTGGCAACCACGCGATTGATACGTTGATTGAGCTTTTCACGAGTATTCAATACGGTGATTGTCTCACCAGCGGTATACGTTTTATTTTTATTGAGCTTGTCTAAATAACGTACGTCCATGTGGAAGCGCTCACCCAGCATCTCTTTGATATCTTGGTAATACAAGCCTTTCATTTTTGACTTTGCTTCTGAACCAGAAGGAGTGGCCGCGAAGTTGGTTTTTATATCATCCTCAGTCAGCGTATAAGTCACTAGCACCGGCTTATTAGGAGCGATGTTTTTAACCAAGGCATTCCAAGTTTTTTGATCCATTTTTCCGGTTGCTGGCAAGCCTTTCATGGTTTGGAAGTTGATCAGGGCTTTTTTGCTGTTCATACCCCAGCCGCCATCGATAGGACCAGGAGAAGCATGGTTCCAATCGAGCAATGCCTGCATCTTAATAGTCATCGCTGAGTTGACCTTCATGCTTGGTGACCAAACAGCATCGTTGACTTGTGTGGCGTAGTTGGACAAGTTTAGCGTGGTATATCTTTTGCCATCTTTGTCTTCGATGTTTTTGATGGTAGGGTCATCACTGAAGTCTTGACGTTTTTCGCTGTCAGGCAATTCAAAAGCTAAAGGGTCAGATGAGTCAATAGACGAGACATCGCTAGGGGCGGCAACGGCCTGACCTTCGCTCATATCGTCAGTTTTGTCAGATTGCTCATCCTTACGGGTCAGCTCTTCTGCGCTCATGTTATCAGCAGTGGCTGCTGGCGCTGACGGCTTAGTCTTTTGCTTTGAATCAATCAATTGCGTCATGCGGTCAGCTGGTTTTGCGGCAGTGACAGGAGCGCGACTCTCTTGCACATTAAGGCTGACTTTCTTGGCGATACTAGGCATTGAGTCAGCGGTACGTACTGGCAATGTGCGAGTACTGTCAGCGGTAGCAGCAAATGCAGTAGCACTGGCGCTAACGACAACGATGGCAGTAATAAGCGGTTTTATTTTCATCATATTGAGTTACTTGTGGTTGCTACTAATGAAGCTATTATGCGCATAATTAATAAGCTTCGCAAACTTTTGACACATATTTTTATGTCCGTAGGGTGCTAAACGTCAACTGCTGACGTATTCACTACAGTTGGGCAATAATTTAGCCATGGTATGTATGAAGTTTTGCTGGATTTTAACGTAAGTCACTTGTTATATATGCTGTTTTTTTACACTAAAAAGCACAGTGATTGGCGCTATCTAGCGTTTGCGTCTATAATGGTTGGCTAGATTCTTATTTAATAAGTCAGCTCATTATAAAGAGCAATTTAACTTACCCGCATGTCGTCAGTGGACATGTAACCAGCAAGGTGCGATATGTCAGAAGACCAAACAATGAGCGCAGAAGAGTTTCAAAATCAGTACCTCAACGACGATGGTCTAGAGGGTGGTATGGTATTTGATTCAGAGACTGGGCTTCTCGGTGAAGACGATCAATTTGCCAATTTGCCTGCAGAGCTCGAAGAAGCACGCGAGCAGCTGGTCAGTATTCGCGATTTTATACGTTTTTCGGTTACTCAGCTTCGCAATTACGATGTGGTCGTGGCTCAAGGAACGACTGATGAGTTTGCTGAAGCATCGGCGATAGTATTGCATTCTTTGTCGTTAGATTGGTCGGCGAATGAGCAGATTCTAGACTGCCGGTTGACCACATCAGAGAAGCAAGTGGTACTGAGCTTGCTAGAAGAGCGTATCGCTGAGCGTAAGCCTTTGAGCTATTTGATTAATTTATCGTACTTTTGTGACCTGCCTTTTTATGTCGATGAGCGAGTTTTGATTCCGCGTTCACCTGTGGCAGAGCTGATTCGTCAGCAGTTCCATCCGTACTTTGATACCAATGAGCTGGCCAAGCCATTGGGTATAAATGTCAACGATCAGGCAACCGCTTTTTACGATCATGGTTTAGATATTAAGCAACTATCACAGCCTGAGCGTGTTTTAGACTTATGCACGGGTTCTGGTTGTATTGCGATTGCGATTGCAACACGTTTCGTCGATGCATTGGTCGATGCCGTGGATATTGATAAAGGTGCGCTTGAAGTGGCGATGGTCAATGTAGATCACCATGATCTTGGTCATCAAGTGAATGTGATTGAGTCGGATCTGTTTGCCAAGATTCCTGCTGAAAATCAATATGAGCTTATCGTTACCAATCCTCCGTATGTCGATGCTGCCATCATGGCAGATTTACCACCTGAGTTTTTATACGAGCCTGAGCACGCATTAGCGGCAGGTCAAGATGGACTGGATCTGGTACATCGCATTCTTTTTGAAGCACCAGATTACCTAAGCCCAGAAGGTCTACTTGTCTGTGAAGTGGGCGATAGCGAATGGGCACTAAAGCAAGCCTATCCCGAGATTCAGTTTGACTGGTTGAAGTTTGCTCATGGCGGTCATGGTGTGTTTGCGATTACCTATGATGAGCTAATGGCACATCGTCAGCTGTTTGCTCCTTTTGTGCAGATGTTAGACAGTCATCAATAGGTCTAGACTGGCAGTCAATAATTATAAATAATGGGTCAAATTAGCATAAGTTGCGTTTACTTGTTTAAGGATAAATATGGCAGGCAATAGTATTGGGCAAGTTTTTACGGTTACCACGTGCGGTGAGTCGCATGGTGCTGGTCTCATGGCAATCGTCGATGGCGTACCACCGGGTTTAGCATTATCCGCAGAGGATTTGCAGATTGATCTAGATCGCCGTAAACCGGGTACGTCTAAGTACTCGACCCAGCGCCGCGAGTCTGACGAAGTTGAGATTATCTCTGGTGTGTTTGAGGGTAAGACAACTGGCACGTCTATTGGCCTGCTGATTCGTAATACCAATCAAAAATCCAAAGACTATAGCGAAATAAAAGATACCTTCCGTCCCGGTCACGCCGATTATACTTATAGTATGAAGTATGGTTTTCGTGATTATCGTGGTGGCGGGCGCTCCTCAGCGCGTGAGACTGCGATGCGTGTGGCGGCAGGTGCTATCGCTAAGAAATATCTACAAGAACGCTTGGGTGTGCAAGTCCGTGGTCATGTCACCCAAATTGGCAATGAGTACAGCAATATCCTAGAACCTAGCAAAATCGATTGGGACTTTGTAAATAGTAACCCGTTCTTTTGTGCGGATGCCGATGCTGTCAGTCGCTTTGAGACTTTGATAGATAACCTACGCCGCGAAGGCACTAGCTGTGGCGCACGTTTAGAGATTATCGCCAGTGGTGTACCCGTTGGACTGGGTGAGCCAGTATTCGATCGTCTCGATGCAGATATCGCTCATGCGATGATGAGTATCAATGCGGTCAAAGGCGTTGAGGTCGGTGATGGTATGGCAGTCGCAGGGCAGTTTGGTCATAGCTCTCGTGATGAGCTGACGCCAGACGGCTTTACTGCCAATCATGCGGGTGGCATCTTAGGGGGGATCTCATCAGGACAAGATATCCGTGTCAGTATTGCACTTAAGCCAACTTCTAGTATTACGACGGCTGGCAAGAGTATCAATACGCAAGGCGAGTCGGTTGATATGCTCACCAAAGGTCGTCATGACCCTTGCGTTGGGGTACGTGCCACGCCCATTGCAGAAGCCATGCTAGCCATTGTTTTATTAGATCACTATCTGCGTCATCGCGGTCAAAACGCGGATGTGATGCAGCCAGTAGAGTCGATTACTTAGGGTAGCTTTTCGAATTATATCCTAGAGATTTAAGCCCTTGATTGTTTCTGATAATTTTATTAGAAATAACCAAGGGTTTTTTTGTGGAAGATTAAAAATGAGCGATTCAACACGTAGGGCGCGATCAACAGACCCTAATAAAGTGGATTCACTTTGAAACAGATGCAGTGCGATTGGGATGAATTTTTCGTAGCCTTAATAATAGTGCTAAGCAGCTACTTGATAATCATCAACCGCCACACACTGCTGATGGCGAAAAACCAATAATAAACGTTGACTGGGAATGGCGAGCCAATGCCCAAAATCGGTACTGTCGATGCTTTGATTCGATAATACCTGAAGGCAGTGCTGACGGTTATGTCCCATGAGACTGTTGATGACAGGGTTTTCGACTGATAAATGTGGCATAAAATGGCTACTCCTAATGCGTGTTACGACGGTGAATAACGCTATCGTAAAACAAACAAATAGAAAACATGTGTAGCCATGATGGAAAGTTGATGAACTGTCGCTATTTCTGATTCTTAAGCCAAAGGCAAAGTGAGGCTAACCATGACACCAGAATTCAGGTCTTCGGTATTAGCCTGATGACTGGCGTCAATATTAGCGATAGTGACAGAACCACCATGATGTTCGATTACTTGCTTGACCAGTGTCAAACCAAGGCCAGTGCCTTTTTTTGGTGTGTTACTTGCATGACTGGGTTTTGCTGATTCAGTGGCGTGATACGCAGTTTGGCTTTGGTGAGACAAGCTAAAATAACGCTCAAACGCTTTATCAATGGCATAGTCTGGCAGCAGCTTACCGTCATTAAATATGTCAATGGTGACTGTCTGTGCTGTACTGTGCACAGCTATATAGATAGTGCTAACAGCGAAATGAATGGCATTGTCTAACACATTCTGTAATACCTGTATCAACCAAAACTGGTCAGCGCAAACGCTAGTAGCTGTTAATACTTCTGCTGGTAAGTTTACAGTATCAGCAACCCGTTTATCATCAAGATAGATGTCGATAGGCGCTAGGTGCTGCTGTTGCAATTTAGCGGTATTGTCTTTTGCAAGGGTTTGCAGTAATGGTATTAGAGGTGTCAGCTGCCGATTTAGCTTAAAGCTCGGTTGTTCAACCTTGGCAAGTAATAGCAAACGGTCAATTAATTGCTGCATTTTGATACTTTGTTCACCAATAGATTGGATGAGCATCTGTCGGTCTTCCTCATCAAGCCCGTCGTCTTCTAGCAACTCACTGCTGGCACGGATAGCGGTTAATGGGCTTTTGAGCTCATGGGTGAGGGTATGGACATAGTCGGTGACATAGGCACGATTTTCCAACCGATGCTTCATAGATTCAATGGTATTTGTTAGGCTGTTAAGCTCATGACCTAAGTAAAAATAGGGCTTTTTGGTATCCTCTGCCAGCGCACTGGTATATTGGGTAACCAAGGTGATGCTTTGCTTCAGCCACCATGCGACCAGTCCTGCTAATATAAGGGCAGCAATACTCATGAGCAGTGCTGTGATAAGCATGCGATTGCGCGTATTGTCCAAATAAGGCAACACGCTCGCGACAGGCTTGCCGACGCTGACGATACCAATCAGGTTGCCAGCGTTATTTTTTATCGGCTGCGCCACATACATGACCGTACCATCGCGCTGACTATGGTCTCGTGTCGTACTTCTAGCACCATATTCACCTTTTAACGTTAAATAAACATCGTTCCAGCGACTATAATCTCGTCCTTCCTCATTGTCGATTTCAGGCAGAGAGTCGTATATGACGACGCCTTTATCATCCGTTACGTATATCCGAAAGCTGCTATAATTTTTGTTTTTATACTCAGGCTCTTGAGTTTCGCCAATTACTGGCATGCCAATAAATGCCGCATCAAGTCTTCTTTGATAATCATCATCGTATAGCTGCCCTGAATACAGTGGCATCTGTAAACTTGCCGCCAGCAATTTGCTGGTATCTAATAATGTGTCTTCGATGACTTGCTGCGCCGTCGGTTTGACATAACCAAACAGCTGAGTAAATGCGACCACACCGCAGATAATCAACACCAACGCCAACGCAAGCCAAATCCTAAAAAAAATACTCAAATTCAGCAGTCGTTTTGGTTTAGTCGTTTGCTGCGCGGTGCCAATGGGATGCAGTTTTGCATACCAATTGCTTTGGCTGGCATGAGTACTATTGTCAGCCTTGTTATTAATATGAGTATTAGGGTGGCTATTAGCGCTATCACTGGTTTTATGATTCATATTTTTAGGTATGCTATTTGACGTTATAGAAGGTCGGTTTTAATCAAAATATGGCTATATAGTCGATACTAAATAAAGTGGGTACACGACATTATGATGCGTGACTGGCACAAACTTTTCTTGCTTGCTGTGCTTACGCAGACAGAGGCTACGAAAAATTTATACCAGTCACGCTGTCTCTTTTTTATATTGACCTGACTATAGTTAGTTATGACTAAGCGGGACATAATGCGTAACCCAATCCACGATGGGTATGAATGACCTCAATGCTCGCGTCGACAGTGGCCAGCTGCTTACGAATGGACTTGATATGACTGTCTATGGTTCTGGCCAAGCGATGATCAGGATAGTCGCTCACAGCGCTAAGCAGTTGCTCACGGCTAAAGACTTGATTGGGTGCTTGCAATAATGTCAGCAAAATTTTGCGCTCGGTATTGCTGAGCTCAAGCTTTTGCTCTTGCCACATCAAGGAGTAATTGAGCGGTTGGTAATGCCAGATGCCAGATTGACATTCAAACGTCAATGCTTGCCCTGACATACTGTTCGAAGAAGCACGGTTAGTTGTATTATCGGTGGCTGTGGTATGAGTAGCAGATTGCTTAGACAGTAATTGTTCACGTCGCCAAATGGCTTTTAGACGGGCAACCAACTCGCGCGGGCTAAAAGGCTTGGCACAATAATCATCACCGCCCATCTCTAAACCCAAAATTCTATCAACCTCGTCGCTACGAGCCGTCAAAAATACGATAGGGATGTCTTTTAAGCCATCGATATCAGGGGTGTGTCGTATTTGTTGGCAGAGGCTGAGACCATCACCATCTGGCAAGCCAACATCCAAAATAATCGCCGATAGATCTTGCGCCTCAAGGCTATGAAGCATTGGTAACACGCTGCTCGCATTGTCTAGCCAAGTGATTTTCCAGCCTTCACGTTTGCAAGTAACTTTGAGTGACATCGCAATAGCAGGGTCATCTTCCACCAGTAAAATATGGGTCATAGTTTCTATATCGTTTTATAATTTTAGTAAATTATCGTAGCACAAAACAGCAGCCTGCTCTTGCTACCACTATCCAAACAGTGTGAAAACTTGATGGAAAAGCAGGGTATTAGGGCATGTCCTCATTTTGAAAATGGAAATAAAAAGAGATAGATTTTTGCCAATCGATGGAAATTTTGCAGAGAATATGAACATATTGTCTATAAATTTTCGAAAAGTGGCGAGAATATAGCCTTTTTTAACCCATTTAAAAGGTTTTGTTCAGATTGAGGACACGCCCTAAGCAAATGGTTCTTATCCAATGATGCTGATACAACCAATGGAAAATAAAAAACCAGCTTAACAATAATTAAGCTGGTATTGGGCGTGTCTTAATATTAGACACTTAGATAAGAAAAAGGAGTTGGATTAACCTATTTTAAGCCTTTGCAGTTGGCATAATAACTCACTGTGGCGGGCCAATCTGAAAAGATGCCTTGGACACCGACGTCTTGTGCCAACACATCGATATAATTCATCATATCACCATCATTATTGATAGCCTCGCCAAGACCACTATAATACCAGTCACCGCCATTTGCCAGTGGACCTGAACGCTCTATTGACCACGTAATTATTTTTAGGTCATTGTCTTTGGCTTGTTTTGCATAGGCTGACGGTATCATTTTCCCATTGCCATCCGTTGTGACTAATAGCCAAAGTGCTGGCGCAATGATGTTAATGCCACGGGCTTTGATATCAGCCAAAGAATGCTTCCATGTCGTCGCATCATCTTTATCAAACGTCTTGTTTTCAGCGGTTTCATTACTGTCATCGATGAGATAAACGGCATTGGCACCATAAGCTGGCTCATTTTTTATCCAGTAATCAAGGTCTTCTATATTGAATGACTGCGCAAATACATCGTTTGCAGGCACACCCGCTGCCTTATAAGTCTCTATGAGCTGCTGGCGGTAATCATCTAAACGATAGCCATTGAACGGCATGGTCACTGCGGGCGCTTTTAGCTCAGGCGTGTGCTTCATACCCAGTTGGCGTGCCAATGCGATATGCTCTTTCAAAGTCAATACCTTGCCATTTTGCGAGTATAAGTCTGTTCGCCAAGGTGCAGTCGCATTCATATATTCATCGATACTGGTCGCTTTTTTATTCGCGGCGTCCATTTTGCCTGTGAGGGTCTTAAACTCATTTGCGCTAATGTCTGAGGTACGGCATTCAATGCTGTCAGCATTGGTCAGCACACCGTTGGCGTCGATAATTGGCGGTACGGTGCACTGTTTGGCCAGCGGGGTAGCAAGGATATTAGTAGTGGTATGCAGATCGTCTTGTGCATGGCGGCAGACCAGCTCGCCGTCATTGGTAAAAGCCACGTCACATTCCAAGATACCTGCGCCCATTTGCGCTGAGGCAACATAGCTGTCATAAGTGTGTTCTGGCAGTTGCAGCGGTGCACCGCGATGCGCGATAGAAAAGTTGGTTTTGCTAGGCGTTTGCGCACTACAAGCTAACAGCTCTTCTTTTAATGGGCTCTCATCCATATCATTGATCAAATAAAATGGCCGCACACCGTAGCTATAGGCGAGAGGTGAGGATGATTGTGTCGCCAACGGAGTGGTTCTTGCTTGGCTGTCCTCCGTGCAACCTAACATGGATAGTGAGCTGATGATAACCAAAGGTAAAGCAAGATTGATTGTTTTAAACATACGTTTATCCAGTTTAAGCACTGAATTATTAAAGATTGTCATGTAAACTGTTCCTGTAAAATTACAAAAATAATCCCATTAGTTGTATCAATAGGTATCGAAAAAATCGTCGCTCATTGTTTATCGAAATTAGCATCAAGTCGTAAGAACTTATCATCAATGTGCGCATGATGGCCATTTTTTGTCCGGTGTATTATTATTGACCGTGTTTCTAGAGTAACAGACGATGTTGAAGGTATGATGACACACACGTTATTTGAGTAAAAAAATATAGAAATGCCTAGAGCATATCTCACTACAGTATTAAGGATAAATATGAGTAACTATTTAGATGCAGTCATTGTTGAACATAACCCTTCTCAAAAAAAGATAAATCGTGCTGTTATCTGGTTGCATGGCTTGGGTGCCAGCGGCCATGATTTTGAGCCAGTAGTACCGCAGTTAGGATTGGCTAATGATATGGCAGTACGCTTTATCTTTCCACATGCACCTAAACGCCCAGTGACCGTGAATGGCGGCATGGTGATGCCTGCTTGGTACGATATTTTAGAGATGAGCCTTGAGCGCAAAATCGATGTGGCTCAAATTGAAGAGTCCGCCCGACAGATCAATGATTTGATCAGCCGTGAGGTTGAGCGCGGTGTTTCTCCTGAGCATATTGTGATTGCAGGGTTTTCGCAGGGCGGGGCAGTGGCTTATCATGTGGCACTCGGCTATCCGAAGCGCTTGGCTGGCTTGATGACACTCTCTACGTACTTAGCAACCAATGACAACATTAGTTATAGTGCGGCTAATAAAGACATGCCAATATTGATTGAACATGGTACTCACGACCCAGTCGTTCCTGTGATCTTAGGCGAGCAAGCGCAGCAGCTTTTATCAGCAAAAGATTATAATGTGTCTTATAATACCTATCCAATGGCACATCAGGTATGTATGCCACAAATTCAAAATATTGGTAAATGGTTAAATAAAGTATTGGCTTAGAGAGTTGAGCTGTAACGTAATGTAATGAGGGTGTTTTATAGGTTGAAAGTTGGCACTTAATTCCTATATAATACTCGACCTTATTGGGGATGTTCTGGCTTCGACGCTGGTGATGAAACTCAATGATGCATGTCGAGAGTATATGTCCTCTCGTTAATCCAACATATATTGTTATAGTCGCAAACGACGAAAATTACGCTCTAGCAGCATAAACCCAGTTTACTTGGTTTAACCCTGCTTACTAAGTTGCTGATCACCTACAGTTGGTCAACTAAGTTGAAGCGTCCGCATGTAGGCTCGCCACAAGGGATTGTCTCAATCGCTTGGGTTCAAAAGTAGAGAATCGGCTAATCCATCCTGACTGTCGGATCGGTGCAGACTAAAATTAAAGACAGAAACTAAACATGTAGATTCATGAGCGTAATGCTGGCGGACGCGGGTTCAACTCCCGCCATCTCCACCAAACAACGATAAAGGGCTGACCGTCACAGACTGTCAGCCCTTTATTTTGGGCGTTTTTTAGGTATTGAGGTTTATATAGGGGTATGGCGTCCCATATAGAATGTTGGTATTATTGTTGGTATTAGAGTTTATACACGCTCTCAATACCAACAAAGGATAGTCCAATGCCCTTAACTCATACCGTTATCAATAAGCTACAGCCCAGTAGCACCTCGATTGATACAAAGCGACCTGACAAGCATAGTGACGGTAACGGGCTGCAATTATGGGTGCGTTACACGGGCGTTAAGTCATGGATCAGCGCATACCGTTGGCAAGGTAAACAGCAAACCCTCACTATTGGCACTTATCCAGTTATGAGCTTGCAGAACGCAAGGCAGCGCAATATTGAGATCAAACGCTTAATAGCTGATGGTGTGAACCCTAAAGACCACAAGAAAGAGCAACAAGCCAGCCAAGACGGTTTAAATGTTTTCGATAACATAGCGCAGTCATGGTATGCAGAACGCAAAACTTACCTAGCAGAAAGCACCTTTTCCCGTAATTATTCCGCCTATATGCGTGATGTTAAGCCCTCTATTGGTCAAAAGAACATTAACGACATAACCGCGCCTGACATATTGGCTATTGGTAAAGCAGTAGAAAGCCGTGGCGCTAATGAAATGGCAAGGCGTACTATTAGAGAAGTAGGGCAGATATTCAAACATGCGATACGCAATGGACTAGCCACACATAACCCAGCCACAGACCTAGCCGAAGCAATCAAACCACACAAAACGACCAACCACCACCGCATTACTAGCCAGCAACTGCCAAAGCTACTAACAGACATCAATGCTTATCAAGGTGATGTACTGGTGAAACTAGGCTTATGGTTTTTATGCTATACGTTTGTGCGTACCAATGAGATTAGATTTATGGAATGGCAGGACATAGATTTTAATCGTGGCTTATGGACTGTCCCAGCTGAAAAGATGAAAGCTAGGCGCTTGCACATCGTGCCACTAGCACCGCAAGCAATGGCGATACTGGAACAGATCAAAGAGCTAGGTTTTTCGGATCAGTATGTTTTCTTTAATACCTCAACACGTAAGCCATACAGTCAAAGCGCATTTATTAATGCCCTATGGAATATGGGTTATAAAGGCAAAATGACGGGGCACGGTTTTAGAGGGCTTGCTAGTACCACACTGCATGAAAAAGAGTTTATGCACGAAGCGATAGAGCTACAGCTGGCACATGACAGAGAAAACAAGATAAGCGCAGCATACAACGGAGCGCAGCACCTACCATACAGAATAGACATGATGAACCAGTGGGCAGACTTCATTGATAACGCCTACGCTGGCAAGCTGGACAACGTGATCCGTGCAGACTTTAAAGGACAAAAACAAAAGCTAGGCTAAGGCTTAGCACCAACTATGCAAGGCTAGGACTAATTACCCGAACGACAGCTATTTACACACCCTTATGCTGTCACTGCCTTGCACCTATTTTGATTAAAGGGTGTAGGGGTGTGAATGTGAAACTATCAGAAGATTTTGAAAATGAAAAACAAGAGTATATAGGTAGTGATGAATTCATTTACTATTTGAAAGTGCTTTTAAATGAGTCATTAATGGACATTGTTAGTTATCTAAAAAGAAATGATTTTGAAAAAGTTATAAATTCTTACACTATCAATCAATTTAATATCATAAAACAATCTGAAAATCTAAAAGAGCAAGGTTTTGACAAAAGAACTAAAGACTTACTACAGCGAACTCATGGTTTTGCAATGTTTGAATTCAATATTTGTGCTGGCTTCTTTACAGATCCTGAAGATAAAGATTTCGACCAAGACTTTTTCTACAAAATTGCCGAACTTGAGGAGTTAGATTTCATTGCAAAGCTAAATTTAGATTTTAGAGATATAAAACAGAAAGATAAAGTCAAAAAATATATGGCCTTAAAGTTAGCTTTTACTAAAGAAATGTATAAAAGACCTATGACTGGTAGTCACGATAACCCTCATAAATTCCAGCAACTACTATTTAGAAAGAAAGATTTTACAATAGATGAAGCAGCCAGTTTACTATCAGGAACACCATTGGAAGCAGTAAGAGATGACCATAACAAGCCTGACTTTACAAAATATTATAGATCGTTCATAGAGTATAAAAATTTTGTTATAGAAGCAGTCAAACGAGATGACTTGCAAACTTTATATAGAGATGCAGATAGTAAAAAGATCAAAATTATCGAGAGTGAGATACTACAATCATTTCTTTATGAAAATGGATTTATCATAAAGGGTTTTAATGAATGGCTTGCTATAGAACCAGCTAAGCCGTTAATTGATAACAGACCTAGTGAGCAGTTAGAAACTAGTAGTAATGAGTTAAAAGAAGCACAGGCGAAAATAACCGAACTTGAAAACCAACTTGCACGAGCCAAAGCTGAATTAGCAGACAAGCCAGCTGATGACAAAGAGTTGCCATCTAATTCACAAGCTGGTGTAGCGCGTATGTTATATGCCATATTGACTGAACACGGTTACGATTTATCACCGATGAAAGGCAAAGGCGTAGCAAATGACATGATTGTTAGTGCTGCAAACACTCATGGAACGTCAGTTACTCGAAATTTTGTAGCGGACTGGCTCATAAGAGCTAGAGAAGTAAATATAAAAAACTACTAAAAACTCCTAATAATAGGGTCATATCATCGTGTTTTAGGGGCATATGACCGTCATATGACCTTATATGACCCCCTTACTAATACATAACATAGCCCATGTAAGCCGTAGAACACCTTTACGGCTCAATACACTACATGGAGCTACACACAATGACACACCCAACCCAAAACGCGCCAGTAATTCCTTTTACTGATAACACCTCTCACGATACCGAACCAACCACCGCAAACAGTCCAGCTATGCAACTGCCTACTACTGGCATGGGCAGGGCTAAAGATATCCTACCTTTCCTACCTTTTAGCAAAACCACCTTGTTTGAATGGTCAAAAGATGGACGTTTCCCAGCGGGCAGAAAGCTATCACCAACTATGACCGCATGGAGCTATGCAGACGTTCACGAATGGCTTAACAGCCACACCTCAACCACTAGCGAGGTGTAACCCATGAACACACGGCAAACAAAACAAAAGTACAAGCAAATCATTCTTAATCACATGCTGGCAGGTAAAAGCCTATCCACTTATGAAGCGTACGATCTCTATAACATTACATGCTTTTTGCAGCGTGTCAGTGAGCTAAGAGATCAAGGCATAACTATTCAAGATGAATGGGTAAAGAACAATGGCAAACGCTTTAAACGCTACTGGATAGACCAGCCGATCAATAACGATGATGACGCTAGTGGGGTGCAATCATGAGCCAGTCAAACGACATATTAGAACCGCGCCTAGTGCCAGTAGATAGTTATTACTTGTCTGTCATTGATGACCGCATACAAGACCTATCAAACGATGCTGAGAGCCTAGCAATGGCGCTTAGTGCTATCCATACCGATGATGACACCAGTAAGGGCGTAATAGTCGCTATACGGTCTGCCTTACTTGCTAATGGTGAGCTGGCAAGTATCGTTAGTGAGATGTTGAGTGGGCTTATCTTACTGCCTGAAATCAAGGTGAATGACTATGAGTGATGACACTTTTATAAATGAAGTAATGGAAAGGTTAAAAGACAAAGGCATGCTAATGATAACTGATGACTTTATAGATCAGCTGATTATCACCTTACACGCCAATGTGACCGCCATTAATAGCCTGACTGAGATAGTAAAAGTAGAAAATCAGATGCTAGCGTTAAATGGATTGCTACCTACAGGCAGCCGACAAGTGGAGTCACTAAAAGGGCTATCCACACGCATAGCAGAAATCGCTTTCAACGTGGAGGACGTAAGAAATGACCAACGATAACAGAAACGACCTAAAAGCCGACCACGGGCAGCACAGCGACAGCCAGCCCCACAAACGTGGCTTATTACTTAGCTTTATCATATTCATGGCATGGGTGGCAGGTATTGGCTTGCTACTGTCACTAATCGCTTGCCAGCCAGTACAACCAAAACCGATTGCAACCAATACTAACAATGGTTACTATATAGACCTCTCAAATCTTATTAGCGACTTGCCAAGTCGTAAACCTTTGGCTTTTTTTGTGCCTGATAATAGCCCAGCCTCTCAAGCTGTCACTATAAAATCAAGCACCGCCCCACAAGCGCAGTTAAGCGCATCAAGGGGGCAAACCATCATATCTATAGCAAACCATTTGCTAACCGACTATGACGGGTTGACGCTGCAAAATAAAATAGCCGTAAGGCGAATATGCGGGGCGGTTTCTAATAAGACCGAGAGTAAGACCCGTCACCCTATACCTTTACTGTATAGCGTGGCATTCACTCAAAACTTATTAGGAGTTATCCATCATGGGTAAATCAATCCGTACGACCTCAAACACCCAAACCAATAGCACACCAGCCACATTCAAAGCAGGTGATAGCGTTCTGTGCCCATCATTGAGCCTTAACCCGTTTGTACTTAGCAATGACCCATACGGCAAGCGCAAACTGTTGGCACTTACTCACGATGACAGCCACTTGTACTATGACAAGCAGGGCTATTTTGTCCCAGCATGTGATAAACAAACAGGCGATTATCAGCCGTCACTATTCCATGACACGCCAGCCAACCGCCAAGCGATAGCCACGCTATACAGTGGCAGCCAAACCAACCAACGCACAGTAATAGACATAACCGAAGCAGACGATGACGAAGTGATTTTAATATCTGCCTTTGAGCTATCAGATATTGTCTGTGACATTGAAAGTGCTGCTACTGTCATAAGCGACATGGGCAAGCTGTTAGCACTCATTCACTACGAAAAAATAGATACTAACACCGCTATATCAATGGCGCGATTGACACATGATGCCACTGTAACGTGGGACGACTTATTACAAAGACAGGTAAGCTCAATCAAAGAAACCCTAGCAATGACTCGTTACGGCAAGGAGGGTAAATAGTGAAAACCTACCCACCAAAGCAGAGCCGTAAGCACGCCAAGCGCAAAAGCTACTACAAGAAGTACAGAGCCACGCGCCAGCCGAACCAGTCACAAGCAAGGGGGAACAGATGACCACCACACCAACAAACACCCATGAAAAAGCCCGTGCATCTAGCACAGGCTTTGAAATGATAAATAGTTTTGATGCAGCCACACGGCAAGGGCTGGCAGATGATCCAATTTTAACAAAGCTATATGACTTGTTACCGCCTAACAGCTTGCTAAACGTCATTGATAATCTTACTACAGATGACGCGCAAATAGTACCGACAGCTGGCACAATAGCCCTACGATTGATGGATAAACAGGGCGGTATAGTAGGCGCGGTATTCTACACACCTAACAGCAAAGCAAAGTCCATTGTCATTGATCCTACAGGTTATGGCGCTATCGTCATTGGTGACACTAACAAAGCCAATGAGGGGATAGCCTTTAATGACCTTGATAGCGGTATTGATGTTTATATGCACCTGATGGGTAGTGATAAGACGATCATCATTAGCCCTCAAAAAACAAAACAATGCCTTAAAAAGATGGTGCAGCACTGGAGCAGCGGATCACTTGTTACCGTACCGATGACACTTGATGACAAGGGCTTGATAAACCTATTGGCAGGTGTGAGAGCGCAAGCATTGGTTACTGTGGCTCATATCGTCACTATGCTACAACATGACAGCTATGAAGCCATACTGGCAGACAGTGACAACCAGCTTATCAATTTGCAAGATACCGCTTATTATCCTGAATGGCGCGATGATCCACAGCTGAATGAACCGATGATCTATGGTGATGGGCGTTTTGAGCTTTACCACGATGGGCTATTTTTCGTGAAGTATAACGATGACGACCCAGCAAACATTACTTTCAAGTTTAAAGCGTTTGTTTGTTCACCGCTTGAGGTTATCGCTAAAACACGGGACACAAGCAGCGGTACATGGGGGCGGTTACTGCAATGGCGTGACGATGACAACGTAAAACATCAATGGTCAATGCCGTTATCACTACTGCAAGGTGATGCAAGGGAATATCGCAAAGAGCTAGCCAGTCAAGGCTTGAACATTACCGCCAATAGCAAACAGCGCAATTACTTAGACACCTATATTCAAAACTACCCTATCCACAAACGGGCGTTATGCGTGGATAAGTTGGGCTGGCACGATAAGCAATATATATTACCTGACAGGGCAATAGGCAGTGATGGTAAGCAGCTTATCGTCTATCAGTCTGCAAATAGCATTAACAGCACCCTAACCCAGCAAGGAGAGCTAGCCCAGTGGCGTAATGAGTTATGCAAACCACTAGCAGAACAAAGCCGTTTTGTTTTCTCTATTGCTTGCGCGTTTGCTGGGCAGTTACTGGAGTTATTAGAGTATGACGGGGGCGGTTTTCACCTCTTAGGATCATCAAGCATGGGCAAGTCATTATCGCTTAAATTGGCTGCTAGTGTATGGGGCAACCCTGACAGGTACGTTAAGACATGGCGCAGCACTGACAACGCACTGGAAGGTACGGCAAGCGAGCACAACGACAGTTTTTTACCCCTCGATGAGATCAGCGAATGTGACCCCAAAATAGTAGGTAAAACCGTTTACATGCTGGCTAATGGTCAAGGTAAAGGACGTAGCACCACCACTGGACACAATCGTATAGCCAAAACATGGCGCATTATCTTTTTGTCCAATGGTGAGGAGTCGCTACAAAACTTCATGGCGCAAGCAGGGCAAAAAACCAATGCAGGTATTGAGGTTCGAGTAGCGCATATTGATGCTGACGCTGGCAAAGGCTTAAAAACCTTTGATAGTTTGGTATTGGCAGAAACAAGCGAAGCCCAAGCCGATAGGATCAAAGAGCTGTCCCACGCTTACTATGGATCAGCTGGCATTGCATGGCTAGAACATATCACCAGTGACAAGGCAGCGACCACCGCCAACGCTGGGCAACTTGTCAGTGACTTTATGAACCAGTACAGCGACCTGACAGCACAGGCGCATAGAGTGGCTAAACGGTTCGCTATCGTGGCTGCTGCTGGTGAGATAGCAACACAGGCAGGTATAACAGGGTGGCAAGCAGGACAAGCAACGACAGCCGTTATGACATGCTTAGATAATTGGCTTGATAACTATGGGCGCGATGGTGAGCATGAGCAACGCCAAATCATAGATCATATTAAGGCGTTTATTGAACAGCACGGATCAAGTCGCTTTCAGCCTTGCTATAGAAACACGCGCTTAGACTTTGAGGAGAGAACCCCCAACCGTGTAGGCTATCGCAATATGGACACGGGGGACTATTACTTTTCCAAAGAAACTTTTAACAGCGTATGTGCGCCTTTTAGCAAAAGCAAAGTATTGCAAGTATTAGAGGAAGCCGACTTGTTACTACTCAATCAAGGTGACCGTAAAATCTACAAAACGCCTGATACTTTATTTAATGGCAAGCACCGCCCATCTGTTTACGCGGTTACTGCTAACATACTTTGTTGTGAACCTATGAAAAAGGACGGGACAAACGGGACGAACGGGACAGGCTATATGCAGCAAGGGATTGCGCTGTCCCATTGCTAAAAACCAAAACGGGACGAACGGGACAGGATTTTACATTTTAACTTTTCTGTCCCGTCTGTCCCATTGCTAAAAACGTAAACGGGACGGCTGTAATCCATACCACGTAAGGGCTGTCCCGTTTGTCCCGTCTGTCCCATGTAAAAACATAAGGTACGGCAAAAATAATCAAAGGTAGGCGTTTATCGTCTGCCTTTTTTTATGCCTGATGTTTATCGTGAGATCAGTTTGCCGACTGGCAGCATGTTAAGTTATGTTAAGGTTTAAAACTGTATGGAGAAGATCACCACACAGCCAAACAGCGCAATTACTTTTACCACGTTTTACCGATCACCAGCCCCCAATGGGATAAGCGTTAGCCCAAAGCATGACAATCATTAGCCTACAGCTTATAGATGCCACCAAAACAGGATATATCTGTCAAAATCAGATGCGAGCAGTTTTGCGCGTATTGAGCGTGGTTTAAGTTAACTATTTAGTTACGAACTGCCAAAAAGTGAATGGAGCGCAAACACTTACCAATCATGGGCTATAAGGCAATTTTAGGGCTAAATTATAGTAGGGCTGTAACAGGTCAAAGATAACCCCAAAGGTGGGGGTATTAAGCATGATTTAGGTTTACCAGTGTTTACGGATTGCCAAAACTCCAATGGAGGGCAAACGCTTGATAGGTATGGTCTAAGAGGTAATTTTAACGCCAAATTAGTAAGGGGCTGTAAACGTAAATAAATGCGCTCAGATTTGAGCCTATCTTTTAATACCACATGATACGAGGTCAGCATTTAGCAGCATTAGATAATTAACGCATGGGCAGACAGTACAAGGCGTACAGATAAAACCCTATGCCATAGCCGTATTAAATTACAGAGAAGCATAGTTTTCGGACAACGTAGGCAAACACTGCCAAGCCTTTTTTATAGTGTAAAGATACCCTAAGGTTTCCCCTAGGTTTTGAGCAGCCAATGCCTTTTAAAGTAGTCCGAAAAACCAATCGTTACCAGCACTCAAAGGGTGGTTTTTTAACAAGTACGAGCATGAGGACAACGGCAAGATTAATTATGAGTTGTTGGACACGTTAGAACCTCACTTATGAAACTTGATAAAAACTAAACATTAATCATGTTAAAGTATGGTTATTGTATAAATTGAGCTATTAGGTGGGCACATGAACAAGATAGTTTATTTAATACTGTTTTTACTAACAGCTTGCCAGCCTTTAGGTGAGCTTGATGATGACGTTATGGAAGTAAGCCAGTCACAATGGGCGAAAATGGACACTACTAAGCCTTATCCCTTCACGGTTGATTATGGTCAAATTTCTTGCAGCTTGAATGAAGTAGAATTTTACCCTTACGATACCGCTTATGATGAGTCACAAGTTGGCTTGCCCCTTAATCGCTTAGCTCAAATAAGGGCAGCACGAGCTGATTTAAAACCAACAGTAGGATATTCGATAAAACCAAATGCCGACTTATCGGAAGCTATCAAGATGGGTTTAGATCACTGTAAGAAAGTGAACGCACAACTGGCTAAATTCAATTCATAAGCCATTAATGTAATGAGTAGTAGAGCCTTAAATTATAAAAAATATAAAACCTGACAAAACCGTACATTCAAAACCGATTTTCACCGCCTCGCATGTTGTCATTTGTTAACATTGGCAGCACGCACTACCCCAAGATCACCATAAGGTTAGAACCTGAGAAAACCTAAACCCTCATATAGTAGAACCTCATAAAACCTCACATCGCAAACCTTATAAAACCTTACATTCAAAACCAAACCATACACCGCGCAATGCTGGCTTGAAACTTGCCGTTACCTAGTTTTCGGAGTCCATAAAAAGGGGTAATTTTCGGACATCGTAAGCAGGGTTAAAAATGAGTTGTTGGACACGTTAGGGGGAGTTTATGGAACAGTACGCACACGCGCGAAGCAAGCACCAATTACAGGGGTTTTTGAGCACTATAAAAAGGAGTTTTTGGAGTCCATAAAAAGGGGTAGTTTCTTAACAAGTACAAGGCAGGTTATTACATAAGTTAGAGTTATGGGCACAGTACGCGCACGGGTGCAGCTTATGCCAATGCTGGCTAGTTTTCGGACATCTTAGAGAGCAGCCAAGATAATACTTGGAGTCCATAAAAGGGGTAATTTACGGACAAGTGAGGGGGGTATTGTTTTGAGTTTTGAGCGTATCGACAGAGGACACCGCCACCATTCACACGCACAAGAAAAAAACCGTTTCAAAAAGAAGTTAAAGCGACTTTTGCGACAAGTAACGTAGGCGCATGACTTATAGCCACTATGAGTAGGTTAAAGCCATGTTAAAAAGTTAAAGTGACTTTATGCACAGGTATTGTAAGAGAGCACCGCCCTAGCATGTTGAGGAATGTTGAAACGGTAAATAATTACAAAATAATCTTTAGTTGATAGGGTAGGCACTGAATAACAGTAAAATAAAAAACGATTGTTGGTATTATGGTTGGTATCGTCTATTTTAAAATTATTAATAATGTTTATTATCAATGACTTATATCTATAGTTTAGTTTCCGCCATCTCCACCAAATATTTTAAATGAAGTCAGTCACTTAGGTGGCTGACTTTTTTTATGGCAATTTTTTGTTATTAGCTTTCCTGATTAGCTTATATAAGCTTAACCATATCAACTATAGACAATAGTTACTTGGAGGAGTTTAGTTGATTCGGTGTAATGGATATTTTTTATGCTGGCTCAGGTTTTAAATCTATATACCGTCTTACTATTACCAACCGCACACGCAGTTTTACATTTCCTGTCTTAAAAAATAGCCTTCTATCTTATAGGATACATTAACAAAGCACGACCTACCAAGCATGCAAATGAATGCTGGGTGATGGTCATAAAGTCAGGCGTGCTAACGTATATTATAATTGAGGTCAGGGATATATCCATGTTTGATATCAAATCATTTTTTAAAAGAGAAGTAGAGAAAAAACTCATCAATGTAGACGATTATATTTTTATGCCTGAGCGAGTAGAGATGGAGCTGGAGGACGGATTATTAAATTGTGTACTCAACAGTGATGGTCGAGTCGATATTTTTTATAGTAAGCAAGGCGTGACAGAGGTCAGCTCGGCATCGCGTAAGCATCCTTTTACGGCATTCGAAACCGAACTATATCATGGTGTTTATGATGACGTTATTAATGATTTGATCAAAGAAGTAGACAAGATTATCGATGGCTCTTCTAAGTATTTTAGTCGCAGTAAAATACTACCTTTTGCAGCAGCTCTGTCACAGAGTCCAGTTGACAAAAACAAGTTCTAAGCCAAAGTAATAAGCTGAGAGGAGTGGATGGTACAAAGGCTCAGCAATAAAAAGGGTGCGTTATTTATAACGCACCCTTTTTGTTGTTTTGTATTCTCAGCGAACATTACTTTGATGCTTTAAATATCTGTAGCACTTAACGATACTTATATTTTCATCCCGACGGCTTTATTTGCAGCAGCTAAAGCAGAGACGTTGGTGATAGGACGAGATTGACTGCCCTCAACCAAACGATTGGTCTTCGTCTGGGTGTACAGCCCTTTGGCAAAGCGAGTGCTGTCATCGCGCTCAGTCAGCGTATCGGTATAATACCAGTCGCACTGGCAGGCCTGCTCGGTGATGTCGAGTAGCATATATCCATGATCGGTTTGATTGTTAAACTTCTGATGGGGATTAGCCTCTGGTCCATTGTTATTTTCAGGGAAGGCAAGGGACGTCAGAGCAGGGCAAACGAACTCGACAGCCAGCGACCCTGCACCAGTATTTGGGTTGTAGCTGCTAGCATCGAATGGGTTTTTACAGACATCAAAAGCGAAGGAAGCATGGTAATCGCCAGTCAGCACGACGGTGTTATCGATATTGTTGTCTTCAATAAAATTGAGCAGACGATCGCGCGCACTGGCGTAGCCATTCCAAATATCTCCGGAGTTGGTCGCAGATGCACCTTTGAAAGGCGCTAAAATGACTTGTTGTCCCAGTATTTGCCATGTCGCATCGCGGCGCTTTCCCTCTAGCATATTTAGATAGAGCCAGTTTTCTTGCTCAAGTCCTAGCAGTTGACGCTCAGGCTCATTACTGGCTGTCGCATCTAGCTTTTCACGGCCAAATATACGCGTGTCTAGCATATTTAGATCAAACAACTTACCAAACTCAAAGCGTCGATAAATCCGCAGCTGACTGTCGAGCTCGTTGCTACTATCGTCACGGATAGGCATCCACTCGTGATAGGCGCGAACCGCTGACATTTTGCGCTCTATATAGCTGCCTTTACTGTCAGTATGGAACCTAGCGCCACCCTTCCATGAGTTGTCTGCAATCTCATGATCGTCCCAAACAGCGATAAAGGGATGTTGGCGATGACATTCTTGCAAGTCAATATCAGTGCGATAGCAGGCGTAGCGACGACGATAATCTTCTAAGCTAATGATTTCATTCTTTGGGTCTATCGGACGCTCTTCTATCAAGGATTGATCGCGATAAAACCCCTCTGGATACTCATAAATATAGTCACCCAAATGCAATACGGCTGATATATCTGCTTGTTTAGCGATATCTGCATAGCCATTAAAATAGCCATAACCATAATTAGAGCAGGAAACCACTGCTAAGCGCACGCGATCTACTTCGCTGGCTGGCAAGTCTGCATTGGGTATCGTGCGCGTGCGACCGATAGGGGATGTATAGCCTAAAGCTTCAAAAGCGTAATAGTAAGTGGTATTAGGTTGGGGAAGTTTTGGGTCGACTTTGACCGTAAAGTCAGACTCTGAGGTGGCCAATGCTCTGCCGCTAGCGACAATGTTTTTGAGCTCTGTATCTGTCGCGATGACATATCCGACTGGAATGCTAGTGGTACTGATACTGCCGTCATTGGTGATTCGTGTCCACAGTATCACTCGATCATGCAAAGGGTCACCGCTGGCGATACCGTGTACGAAAGGTGCTGCACCTTGATAACCTAAATCGTCTACCTTATCTAAGGTATTTGAATTGGTGGAGTCATCGTCTGATGAGCAAGCACTTAGCTGGGTCAATAATGCGCCAGCGACAGTAGCTTGACCGCCTAGTTTTATAAACTCACGTCTTTTCATCTATCATCCTTGATATCTGTTAAAAGTAATGACCACTTAAAGGCAGCTTAAAATAACTAGGATAACAGTAATTCAGCTAAAAGTACTGCTAATAGTCGACTTAATTTTACAACGTATCCGATTTATATAGGGCTGACTATATTTTAATAATCTATATGACGAAGCTGGGTTAAGCAATCGCTAACCCAGCTTATGTTCACTCCAAAAATACAAAGCGTTTTAATTTATTTGGTAAAATTTGCATAACACGTTTGTAGAGATTTGGCGACGACTCTGGTTACCAACTGTGTGCGATACTGTGTGTCTATCGCTGCATTACCCAATTCAACAAGGGTCACTTGTTGCGGTGCTTGCTCACTGACACAGCCACAGACATTGCTTTTTATGGCTTCTTCTTGCGTGTCAGTCATGGCTACACTGGCAATGCGCCAAGCGCTTTGATTTTCAATCTGACTACGGCACTGATTATCAACTGCTGCTTTAAATACGTTCATACCGATATTGTTTGCTGTGCCAATCGCAGTGCCAGCATTAGTATTCATACCGTCCGTCGTTGTGCAACCCGCTAGGGCGAAGGTAGCAAGCATAGCCGTTGAGATTAAGATTTTTTTCATGGGTTAGTCCTTTAAAGTGTCGGTGCCATCTAAAACTGTATATTATCAGCAAAACCTAATAATGACACCATCAACCAACTGGCTTATTTTAACTTCCAATTATGTGGTTCATAAAAAAGCCAGCTAAGTAGTTACTTAACTGGCTTGATACAGATGTAAACGAGATTGCTCAATTTGTCTTAGACATTCTTACCGTGTTGCTTTTGCTGAATGTCTTTTGCAAGCTTGTAGCACTCTTCGATATGATCATTCGCGATTTTTTTGAAAATCATATAGCCCATCGTAGCAGCAACCATTTGGCCACCTAACGGGATGAATTTCGTCACTTGCTTGGCAGCGATACGACCGCCGAAACCTTGTACCGTCTTTTTGACGATACCGCGCGTCGCCATTAATCCTGCAAAATCGACAGTACGATCTTTTAGAGCGCCCCAATGAATCGCGCGTGACTCTAGGTCAACTGCTGATTGACGTCCTTCAATCAAGCCAAAGCGTTCACTGATTTCTGGCAATAGCTGAGTAAGCATACCCGCATCCACAGCAACATCAAAAAATGGCACAGGAATGATGGCGACACCGGCAGAATATTTGGCGCGTTTTTTGACTAGCTTTTGGCACTCTTTTTTGACTGTTTCCAAATCTAAGCTAGGATCGATGGTATTTGGTAGTTTTTCAGCGGTTGGTGTGGTTTTCATAACGCATCCTTATAAATAGTTAAAATAAAAAAATCAGATTAAAAGTCTCAATAGATAGCAAGTCTCTCAGTTGGTTACTATTTTATGGATTTATAAGAGGCATACAATCATTGCTTTGTAGCAAAATGCAGAAAAATACGGTCACTATGCACCGTTTTTGTAAATGCGCAGTTATGTGCGCTAGACAGGTAAGCATGGATAACTTGTTTTATGCAGGCAATAAAATATGATTTATTGCAATGTAATGCAATAAAAAACGATATACCGAGGCATTATAAATTACCATTGTGACCCTCTGCTAAAGCCAGTAGAATACCCTCATGCTAAATTTAACCTCCCGTTATACCAGCACTCGCATCGACGAGTTGCCCACCGCGTTGCAACCACTTGCCGCCCAATCATTAACGCTCGCTCGCTTATATGCAGCTCGCGGTATTACCCAGCCCGATGAGCTTGAGACTGGCCTGTCAGGTCTGTTGCCCGCAGAGATGCTGCATGGCGTCACAGAAGCAGTGCGTCTATTAGACGTGGCCATCGATGACGGTCAGCGTATCCTTATCGTGGGCGATTTTGACTGTGATGGCGCGACCAGTACCGCGCTAATGATGCGTGCACTCACAAAAATGGGCGCAGTTGTCGACTTCCTAGTACCAGATCGCTTTAAATACGGCTATGGTTTGACGCCAGAGATTGTCGAATTAGGCATTAAGACGTATCAGCCAGAGTTGATTGTCACGGTAGACAACGGTATATCAAGTCATGAAGGCGTGGCACGTGCGCAAGCCGATGGCATCACTGTGATCATTACGGATCATCATCTGACGACCAAAGCAACACCACCTGCTGAAGCGGTGGTCAATCCCAATCAGCTCGACTGCAACTTTACCAGCAAAGCGCTCGTAGGGGTCGGCGTGGCGTTTTATGTGCTCGGACGCTTAGCCAAGCTGCGCCGTGAAGCCGATAAATCTACCGTGCAAGTCAGTCAGTATTTGGATTTGGTGGCGCTTGGGACGATTGCAGACGTTGGTGTACTGGATAAGAACAATCGCATCTTAGTGCATCATGGTCTAGCGGCTATCCAGCAAGGACGCTGCTGTCTGGGTATATTGGCATTGCTTGAACAAGCAGGTCGTGATCCCAAAAAAATGCAGGCACAAGATTTTGGTTTTGTGTTAGGGCCTCGTATCAATGCTGCCGGACGTATGGACAATATGCGCATCGGTATCGAGTGTTTGTTGACCGAAGACTGGAGTACGGCGCAGCGCTTGGCGCAAGAGCTTGAGCAGCTAAACCGTACCCGTCGTCACGTAGAAGGTGAGATGCGCGCGCAAGCGGATAGCATCGTACAAGCATTAGCTGCTACTAATAACGATAATGATGCTGACGAAAGCGGCGATACTATTATTCAGCATAAAACTGAGAGACAGGCTGTTAATAATCAAGATCGCAGCATTATTTTATATCAAGATGACTGGCATCAAGGTGTTATCGGTATCGTCGCTGGACGTTTAAAAGAAAGTCATTATTTGCCCAGTATCGTTTTTGCACCAGCAGATACAGAGCGTACAGGTGACGACGATGCCATTAAAGGCTCGGCGCGGTCTATCGCTGGCGTGCACATTCGTGATGCGATTGAACAAGTTGCTGAGCGCCATCCTGACTTAATTAGCCATTTTGGTGGTCATGCGATGGCTGCCGGGCTAACCTTGAAGCGTCGTAACTTTGAGGCATTTGCCACAGCGTTTAATGACGTCATGGCAGAGATGGAGGATGACGTATTTGCAGAGCAGAAGTTCACTGATGGAGCGTTGCAGGCGAGCGACTTTAGCTTATGGTTTGCTGAGCATTTGGCCAATGCCAGTATTTGGGGTCATGGCTTTGCACCGCCGATATTTGATGGGATATTCGAAGTATTAAGCTTTAAGGTATTAAAAGACAAGCACCTTAAACTGTCGCTGCGTTATCCTGATGTGCAGTATCCGATTGAAGCGATTTATTTTAACTTCGATAGCGAGGCATGGGACTATCGTGCCGAAAAAGTGCACGTGTTATTTCAATTGGATATTAATGAATGGAATGGCAAGCAAAGTCTGCAACTGATGATAAGGGACTTAGCAGTCGTTAATGAATAAGGATGTTACCTTATTCTAAGACTACGAAGAGACAATAATAGGGCGTCAACTGTGTTTAAGGTTGACGCTTTTTTAATATTGGCATTGTAGGGCGTGTCTTCATTTCAGAAATGGCGATAAAAATGAGATAAATTGCCGTCAAACAAGAAAAATAGCGTAGATAATATCGGGATATTAACAAGCTATTTGACGATGTTTGGCAAGATTTAGCCATTTTTAGCCCATTTAGATGACTATCGAGTGAATTGAAGACACGCCCTAGGGTTCAATACTTCCATTCAAGAGCAGGGAATTGCCAATCGTAGCGAATGGCGAGCATTCTTAACGTAAAAATTGTAGTCATGGCAGAGATGTCAGCAATCCAATCCGCCACGCCTAAATTGTGCAGGGCAAAGTATAGAATGCCGCCTGTTAAGGCTGCGGTGATATAAATCTCTTGCTGTAGCACCAGCGGAATCTCATTGCAAATCATATCGCGGATGATGCCGCCGACAATAATAGTAATCACCCCAAGTAATAAGGCCACAGGCACATTAGCGCCCATGCTATCGGCAACCTTGATACCAATCAAGGTAAAGGCTGACAGACCAATGGTATCGGAGAGCTTGAGAAATCTATCGACGCGTCTTGAATTAGGACGAAAAAATATTTGTGTCGCTAATGAGCAGAAGGTGATGACGGTCAAGTAGCTCATATCCACCATCCAAAACAGTGGATGACGATCCAAAATTACATCACGGACGGTGCCGCCGCCGATAGCGGTCACGATTGATACCAACAAGCAGCCAAAAACGTCGAATTTTTTATGTTTTGCTAGGATAGTCCCTGAGATACTACAAGCCACAATGCCGATCATGTCAAACAAGTAGAGCAAAGAACGCGGGTCGAACGTCGTGATCAGTACCGTAGGGTCCAATGCGATAGCCAACATGTGCGAATCTCAGTAAGTTTTTATGATGATTGGCTAAGCATTATAAGCGAATATAAGAGAGGTTGCTTTTTAAACAATCCAAATCCGTCTTATTTAACCAAGCGAATAGAAGGCAGGTGCCAATCAAAGCGCAACGCTAACATTCGCACTGCAAAGATAACGCCCAGCATAATAAATTCATTCAATCCAGCATCCATACCCCAACTGTCAAGCAGCAAATAAGTGACCGAGCCTACAATACTCGCAGAGATATAAATCTCGCGCTGGAGCACCAGCGGTATCTCATTACAAATAATATCACGTAGCATACCGCCAATGATGGCTGTCCAAACACCCATCATAATGGCAATCACGGGCGACATATCTTGGGTCAATGCTATTTTGAAACCAATAACGCTAAAGGCAGCTAGTCCAATGGCATCAAAGAGTTTGAGGGCGTTATCAATCTTGTGATACAGATGAAAAAATATCTGTAGGATAAGGGAGGTTACGGTGATGACAATCACATAGTTAAGATCGGTCATCCAAAATAGCGGATGGCGATCTAGCGCCATATCGCGTAGCGTACCACCGCCAATGGCATTGACCATCGAAACTAAGATGCAGCCAGCAATATCAAAGCCTTTATGTTGGGCGAGCAAAGTACCGGCGATAGCACAAGCAATCACACCAACCATATCGAGCAAATACAGCAGAATATCAGGAAAAATAAAATTATTCATCATAGCGTTATTTGGTCTCACCCATCTTTGGCAAATAGTACCAGTCCCAACATAATCAGCCCAATACCGACCAACCCCAATGTGGAAGGTATCTCGTTGTTGAGCAATAATATACCGCCTATCAAGGCAAATATCACCTCGCTGGCTTGGGTAGAATCAACGCCCGCAACCTCACTTGAGGTAACCGCTTGCTCACGCGCATACAAAAATATGGTGGTCGCTGCCACACCCGCCAATAGAGCAACGAGCAACGTATTAAATATTTGTGAGACTTGCGGTTGATCAGGGCGCACTATAATGCCTAAAAACATCCAAAATGGCAAACTCCCGAGCGTCATTAGCCATACTTTATTAAAGGCATTTTGCAGCAGCGTGGTTTCGATAGAGGGAATGCGAGCAATTAGGTTTTGTAAGGATGATGTTGCCGTCTCACTTTTATATGTACTATCGATATCGGTAGCATCATATGTGGTAGCTGGTAAATCATAGGCTTCAGATATGAGTGGCTCATTATTATTGAGATTGTCTCGTTGAGCCTTTATCGCCGCTGCTTCTTGTAGATGGGTATTACGCTGGCGAGCATTATGAGACGCTTGCCAAACCAATTGATTGCCAATGGGATAGCTAAAAGCGGCGATGAGAGCAGGTAGCGCACCGTAGAGCAGCATGTCAGACATTGGAACAGTGTCGATTATAGAAGCAGCATGCAGACTTTCACTGATATTGACGAGTGCCACACCGATAAAGACAATGACAGCATATACGATGAATTTTTTGTCAAAACTTTGACCAAATGCCAATAGCACAAGCAAACTGGCGACGACGGTAAACATAAAGGTGGCTGCTACCACCCAACCGGCGACATGGTCGGCGGCATAGCAAATACCTGTATAAAATAGCCCAAATCCGATACTGCCAGTCATGCACCAAAAAACCCAGTGCTGAAAAAAAATCGCTGTCAGCGCTTTGATACGACCAAAACCATGCTGCATCACGATAACAGCGGTGATAATCAACCACATAAAGACATAGCGGAGACTGGCTGACCAAAACCAGTGACCGCCTGCATCACTCATCAGCTCGTTTAAAATAAAAGTGGAACTAAAGAACGCACCCGCCAACAAGCCGAGTAAAATGAGTTTGACCATCCCTGTATCCTTACCGTTGGCTATATAGAGTCAATCCTCTATAAATTGGATACGGTGTCAAGCTTGCTCAGTCTACTACTTGTAGTACTTTCACTCGCTTTCCTTGTATCCAAATTATACTGAACCGACTATATGTCCGTTCGTTTAGCGATTTTTACCTGCTTTTTTGTGGGCTTTTCTATTTACCTTTAGCATCTGCCCAAATGATTTTGTGCAATTGTAATTGAAAGCGGACAGGCAAGGCATCAGCCAGCATCCATTCAGCAAGTTCTCGTGCCAACACAGGTACGTCAGGGCTGAACTGTTCATCGATATCATCGGCGACGTTAAACATCGGCGAAAACCAAACGGTTCCGACCAATTCATTTAGCTTATGCTCGATTAGCATAGCTTGCGCCCAGTCGTAATCTTTACGGTTCATGATGACAAACTTGATTTGGTCATGCTGAGTAAGATGGTCCAAATTTGACCATAAGTTTTTATCGACCTCGCCTGAGCTTGGTGTTTTAAGATCCATCACTTTGCTGACCGCTGTTGGTACGTTTTCTACCGTGAGCGCGCCTGCGGTTTCAAGGGATATCTCATAACCATCGCTCAGCAAACGTTTCATCAATTCAATGGCATTCGGCTGTGCTAATGGCTCGCCGCCTGTCAGACAAATACGCTTGCAAGGATAACCTTTGATAGTTTCTATAATGGTCTCTAGCGACTGACGTTCGCCGCCCGTAAAGGCATATTCGGTATCACAATAGACACAGCGCAGCGGGCAGCCAGTCAGACGCACAAATATCGTCGGCAAGCCTGACGTTATAGCCTCACCTTGCAAAGAGTAAAAAATTTCAGTCAGACGTAATCCTGCTTCAGGGTCGGTGACAGGAATAGCGGCGGTGCGTAATGGTGATTCACTCATAATATGTCAAATACAGTTAAAGGTTGATAAGGCGATCAGGCACTTATCAATCGTAATAAAAAAGGCAGATGGTTGTGTGGGTGTTTTTATGTTTGCATAAAGCCAAACCAACAAAGGATTATAACGTAACGCCTTATATTAAGCTGCAAAAAAGATGCTGGAGTCATCCTCCAGCATCTTTATATAAAACAATATTATTTAACAACTAATGGTACGTGCTAAATATTTAGGCTAAGCGTAATAGCTCATTTACTGATGTTTTTGCACGAGTTTGCGCATCTACTTTTTTCACGATGATAGCAGCGTACAAGCTGTGTGTGCCATCTTCTGACGGTAAGCTACCCGGTACGACAACAGAACCTGCTGGTACACGGCCGCGATGAATCTCGCCAGTCTCGCGATCATAGATACGCGTTGACTGACCGATAAATACACCCATCGAGATGACTGAGCCTTCTTCGACGATCACGCCTTCAACGATTTCAGAACGCGCACCGATAAAGCAGTTGTCTTCGATGATCGTTGGATTCGCTTGTAATGGCTCCAATACACCGCCGATACCCACGCCGCCTGATAGATGCACATTTTTACCGATTTGGGCACATGAACCAACCGTTGCCCACGTATCGACCATCGCGCCTTGATCGACATATGCGCCGATGTTGACATACGACGGCATCAATACTGCGCCTGCCGCGATGAAAGAGCCTTTACGAGCGACTGCCGGTGGTACAACGCGTACGCCTGCTTCTTTAAACTGTGCTTCAGTCCAGTTAGCAAATTTAGTCGGTACTTTGTCATAAAACTGTACATGCTCGCCAGCTGCTTGAACGTAGTTGTCGTTTAAGCGGAATGATAGTAATACCGCTTTTTTTGCCCATTGATTGACGACCCATTCGCCATCTTTCTTTTCGGCAACGCGCAAGCTACCATTGTCTAGTTGCTCAAGGACTTGATTAATAGCATCACGTACGTCTTGTGGCATAGTGCTTGGGCTGTACTCATTGCGGTTTTCAAAGGCTTGTTCGATGGTTTGTTGTAATGACATGGATAAAAATTCCTAAGATGGATGAAAGGTAAATAAAAAGATTTTATCGTTAACTATATCGTAAAAAATCGACTAAAAATATTGCCTGCCACATTGTCGCTAATTTGGCAGCTTTTAGCAAATAAGTTGGGCGTAATGGTCATTGCTTATAATAAATAATGCCGTCTAGACCGTTGAGCTATTATCGTCTATCCATTCTAAGATATCGTGATAGACCACTTTATTAGCCTGCTCATGTAGGGGCTCATGGCGCATGTTTGGATAGAGCTTTACACTCACGTTATTAAAATTTTGTTTCTTTAGGCGGCTGACAATATTGCGAATGCCGCTGCCCATGTCACCGATGGGGTCGCTTTTTCCACTGGCAAAAAGCATCGGAAAGTCTTTGGCAATTGTCGTGGCCCAGCCTTTATGCAAGCTAGTTGCCATCAAGGTAAACAACGTCATAAAACCATTATTGGTAAAGTCAAAACCCGTGAGTGGATCGGCTTCATAAGCGGCGATATTGGTTGGGTTTTCACTGATCCAAGCAAACTGTGAATCAGAAGTACGGTTATTAAGCTTGCTGTTAAGTACCTTGTTCATTACCTTGGCAAATACGGCGTTTGGCTTTCTTGGTGCAGCTTTTGCCAATAGTTTATTGATTGGTAGTAGCACTTTGGTCAACGGATTGGCATCAGCAGTGCCCATCAAGATAGCACCGGCAAAGTCTTGAGCATGATGTTTGAGGACATTACGGACAATAAATGAGCCCATAGAGTGTCCCATGACAAAGTGCGGCACATGAGGATGACGAGCCTTTAAGCTATCAGCCATAACGATGACGTCTTTTAACAATGACTGCACCGGATGCTCGCTGCCAAAAAACCCCAAATCAGCGTGTGTTTTTACCGTTTGACCATGACCAAGCTGATCGTAAGTTGCTACGGCAATACCATTATCAGCCAAAAACTGGGCAAAGTCCGTATAGCGACCGCTATGCTCTGACATGCCATGGACGATCAGTAGCGTGGCTGTAATCTTTTTGTCGCTATCGCGCGGCTCAAAGAAGGTATGATGCAGATAGTGGGTATTATCAGAGGAGGTGATCTGGTCAGAATTACTCATAAGCGTAGAATCCTTGCATGGTTAGAGGATAAAAACAAACTGTTTTTATGGTTTTTAAGTGTTTAACGACGAGCACTAAACGTATTGTCAATATGGCTTTGCTAGAGAATAAGCCGTCAGTCAGGTTGTATTATCACGATAGATGATTGCTGCCACCAATTTAATCACAAAGCCTTAGTAGGTCAATATTATTTACTGAATCGTCGTTATCGTACAATAGTCTTGCTTTAAATGCTTTTAACTTATGTTTTAATTTCTATTGCCAAACCATTCAAAAACTATCAAAGACACTGAGCGATGAGATGCCCACAAAAAAAATGCCTGTAAAAAAACTGCTGTTGGCAGGTGCTGGTCATGCGCATATTGGCTTGTTGCGTCGACGCTTTATGACACCTTCCATCAAATTAGATATCACATTAATCAGCGCACAGCCGCAGTTTGTTTACTCTGGTATGTTGCCTGGTTGGATGGCGGGACATTATACTTTAGATAATATCCGTATCGATATAAAGTCACTCTGCTCTCAAGCAGGTGTGCGCTTTATTCAGCAGCCAATCGTAAAAATAGACGCTAAATCTCAGAAAGTCATGACCGCTGACGATAAGCATTATACCTATGATGTATTGTCATTAAACACCGGTGCAGATACCGATATGCGCTGGTCACATAATGCTGAGACGAGTAGTGTTATTGCTATTAGGCCATTATCAGAATCTATCACACATTGGCAGCAGATTCTGACGGATGCTCGACAATCTAAAAAATATCAACTGGCTATCGTTGGGGCTGGAGCGGCAGCGATAGAGTTGGTCATGGCTGCTCAAGTCGCGCTACAGCAAATCAATACTAACCATCAAGTGACACTGGTGTGCGGTGAGCATCTTTTATCGGGATTTAATCCGCGTTTTCAGCAGCGTGTTATGAAGCAGCTATATCGCCATGGCATTAGGATGGTTCAGGAGCGCGCAACAGATTATCGTGATGGTCAGCTGTCAACCGCTACTGATTCGTTAACGATGGATGCGGTTATCGCTGCGACTGGCGTGATGGGGTCGGCATGGACAGCCGCTACTGACTTGCAAACCATTGATAATGGTTTTATCGCTGTCAATACCCTGCAACAAAGCGTCTCCCATCCGAATGTGTTTGCTGTCGGCGATGTAGCAACGCGAGTAGATAAAGACATGGCACATTCGGGAGTTCATGCGGTACGTGGCGGTGCTATAGAAGCTGATAACCTACTGGCATATCTGAGAGGTGAGCCTATGCAGAAGTATCAGCCCAAAACACGTACGCTATATTTATTGTCTTGCGGCGATAAATACGCTATCGGCAGTTGGGGCAGATTTAGCGTACAAGGTCGCTGGGTTTGGTATCTAAAGCGGCAAATCGACAAGCGCTTTATAAATGCAAAATAACCCTGTTGACCCGCTTTATAATTTACATTTGACCATGATATTTCCCTTTTAATAGAAATATTAGGGACATAATACGGTATCATTGATTAGTTAAACTGGAAAGAAAGCATAAATTGATTAGCAACTTGTCAATAATAGCTATGATTTCTATTATGGTTTAATGATGATACTCAAGATTTTTCATTATCAATGAGTTTGCATGACTTCTAAGGCTGAGTCAAAACTGACTTAATCTGCTAATAAAATGCTACTGAATGGATTCAATAATTTATGAAATCTACCATTGAACTACTCGAATTTACCGATTTCCCTGCTATTAAGCGCCGTCAACTGACGATATTACAAGTCAATATGGGTTACTTATGCAATATGTCTTGCGTCCATTGCCACGTGGCTGCCAGTCCCTATCGGACAGAGATGATGTCGCGTGAGCTGGTTGAGATGATACCCAAAGTGCTGCAAGCGCAAAATATTGACACGCTCGATTTGACGGGCGGTGCACCTGAGATGCATGAGGACTTTAAGTATTTGGTAAAGGCGGCTCGCGCCCTAGGCGTCAAAGTAATAGATCGCTGTAATCTGACTATCCTCATGGAAGATGGGTATGAGGACATGGCGCAGTTTTTAGCAGACAATCAAGTTGAAGTGGTGGCATCCTTACCTTGTTATTCCTTAGAAAATGTAGACAAACAGCGCGGTAAGGGCGCGTTTGATGACAGTATATTGGGACTGCAAAAGCTCAATGCCTTAGGTTATGGCAAGCCTGATTCAGATTTAACATTGAATTTGGTCTATAACCCACAAGGTGCCACGCTGCCGCCCAATCAACAGCAGCTTGAAGCGGACTATAAGCGCGAGCTAAAAGAGCATTTCGATATTGAGTTTAATCAGTTGTTCGCTTTGACCAATATGCCGATTCAGCGTTTTGGCGCGGTGCTGTTGGCCAAAAACCAATTCCACCCGTATATGGATTTGCTCAAAGAAAATTACGTGGCTGCCAACTTAGCGGAAGTCATGTGCCGCTCGACCATCAGTGTCAACTGGTTGGGTGAATTGTTCGATTGCGACTTCAATCAGCAGTTAGAGATTCCTGTACCCAATAAGTCGCGTCAGCACCTAAGCGATTTGCTGACTCAAAATCCTTCCGGTGACGTCATTGCTATTGCTGACCATTGTTATGGTTGCACAGCAGGACAGGGGAGTAGTTGCGGTGGCGCGCTAGAAGAAGAGACAGCAGACCAGACGATAGAAAACACCTCATCGATTTAAACGGAGTTACTTATGAATATTTTTGATAGCATCAGTAAGAGCACAAGCAGTTTTTCAAGCAGTCGTTTAATGACAAAAACGGCAGTGGCCACTTCTATATTGTTGGCCAGTGTCGCCAGTTATGCTGATTTCAATCATAGCACTTGGGACAGCTTACTCAACAAAAACGTCACTATGACCAATGGTGGTAAAGCCTCTGTCGTTAATTATAATGGCATGAAAGCGGATAAGAGCAAGCTTGATAGCTATATGGCGGCCACTAGCAAAGTCAGTCAGTCAGAATTCAACCGCTGGAGCAAAGACGAGCAGTTGGCATTTTTGATCAATGTCTATAACGCAGGTACGGTAGAGCTAGTGTTGACCAAGTATCCTAGCATTAAGTCGATTAAAGATATCGGTGGGATATTTGGCTCGCCATGGAAACAAGATTTTGTCACGCTACTAGGCAAAAAGCGCTCGCTCGATGACATCGAACACAATCTAATCCGTGGCTCCAAACGCTACAATGAACCACGTATTCACTTTGCAGTGAACTGTGCTAGCATTGGCTGTCCAGCCTTGTTAGACGATGCTTTTACAGGCAGCAAGTTGGATAAGCAATTAGAGCAAGTAACCAGTAAGTTCTTAGCCGATAGCAGTCGCAATCGCCTCAAAGGCGGCACACTTGAGGTATCGCCAATCTTTAAATGGTATAAAGAAGACTTTGAGTCGAATTGGCGCGGCACCAAAGATCTAGAAGGGTTTTTAGCTCGCTATAGCTCATCTTTAAGTCTGGATAAATCGCAAACGGCTGATCTAAAAGCAGGTAAAACGAAGATTGGCTATACCGATTACAATTGGAATTTGAATAAAAAGTAAGAATACGGCCAACTATGACAGCGACGGTTTCTATCATTATTCCAGTACTCAATGAGGCAGATAATTTGCCTCATCTGTTTGCAAATATAGACAGCCTAAATCCAACACCGCAGCAAGCTATCTTGGTCGATGGCGGCTCAAACGATGACTCTATCGGCATAATTCAAAGCTTTATTAAAGAGTTAACGCTCGATAATTACCGTAAAATTGATTGGCAAATGATTGAGTCCAGAGCAGGGCGTGCGCAGCAAATGAATGCAGGTGCAGCATTAGCAACTGGCGATATCTTGCTATTTTTACATGCAGATACGCAATTGCCAATCCAAGCTATTGCAGAAGTAACGACTGCTATAAAATCTTCAGGATGGGGTCGTTTCGATGTGCAGCTGAATAGCCGTCAGCCGATGCTTTGGTTAGTAAGTCGAATGATTAACTGGCGCTCACGATTGAGCGGAATCGCTACGGGTGACCAAGCTCTTTTTATCAAGCGTAAGCTTTTCGAACAAATCGGTGGTTATCCTAAACAGTCGCTGATGGAAGATGTCGAGTTATGCAAGCAGCTAAAAGGTGTCGCCAAACCTGCATGTTTGAAAAGTAAAGTCATCACCTCGGCCAGACGCTGGCAGCAATATGGCACTTGGCGGACGATTGTCTTAATGTGGCATTTACGTTTTGATTATTGGCGTGGCGTGTCGGCTGATAACATTAAAGCGCGCTATTATAAATAAAAGAATAAACGCTTACCATGAATCAAAAATTACAAACTTGCATTATTCTTTTTGCCAAATTTCCCGCACAGGGTATGGCAAAGACCCGTTTGCAACCAGCGCTTGGCATTGAAGGTGCCGCGCAAATGGCACGGCAACTGCTGCTGCATAGCATAGAACAGGCCGTCGCTACTGGCTTTACGGTTGAGCTATGTGTTAGTCCTGCGCCAAGTGATCCTTGCTGGCAAGCGCTTGATTTGCCTGACTCACTCCAATGGTCAGCGCAAGTGGAGGGTGACTTGGGCTTTCGTATGCTGGGAGCCAGTCAGCGAGTATTGCAACGTTTTGAAAAGGTTTTATTAATTGGTACGGATTGTCCTAGCCTCATGGCAGCGCGTATTCAACTAGCAGCACAGCAGCTAGATCAGCATGATGCAGTCATGATTCCTGCATCAGATGGTGGTTATGTGTTGCTCGGATTTAAACAAGCGGATAGAAGTCTTTTTTCAAATATCAGCTGGAGTACGGCTAGCGTGGCTGCGGTGACTAGGCAGCGCTTTGCAACATTAGGTTGGACACTCGCACTATTATCACCTTTACATGATATTGATGAGCCTGAAGATTTGCAGTATTTGCCAAATGGCTGGCTGGATTCTCACGTCAATATCAAGGTCGATGACAGCTGATAAGCGTTTCAATAAATTGGCTAAAATAGTGCGGCTATATTTATCAAGGTCATCACTAAGACTTTCAACTGGATTGTACATTCAATAAGGATATTGTTATGCAGGACGTGGTTCAGGATTATTATGGTAAATAGCTACAAAGCACTGCTGATTTAAAGACCTCAGCGTGTTGCGATATTAGTAATATGCCTGAATGGCTCAAACCGCTGCTGGCTAATATCCATGATGACGTCTTGAGTCGTTATTATGGTTGCGGATTGGTTTGTCCGGCGTTACTTGAAGGCTGCCGCATTTTAGACTTAGGAAGTGGTTCGGGCCGCGATGTCTACGCACTAGCGCAATTGGTTGGCGAGACGGGGCATGTAGTCGGTGTTGATATGACCGATGAGCAATTGGCAATCGCAAAACAGCATCAAGACTATCATGTCGACAAGTTCGGCTATGATAATGTGACTTTTATAAAAGGCTATCTTGAAAAGTTAGATGAGCTAGCGTTAGCAGATAATAGCTTTGATATTATCGTCTCAAATTGCGTCATCAATTTATCCACTGATAAAGCCGCAGTGATGGCCAGTGTGCAGCGTTTGCTTAAGCCTGGTGGAGAGTTTTATTTTTCTGACGTGTATGCTGATCGCCGTATTCCGCAACATCTAATCGACGATCCTGTCCTTTATGGCGAGTGTTTGAGTGGTGCTTTGTACTGGAAGGACTTTAGCCGTTTGGCAAGAGGCGCAGGATTTTTAGACCCGCGTCTGGTCGAGGATCGCCCACTTGAGATTACTGATCCCGCATTGGCGGCTAAAATCGGTGACATTCAGTTTTTCTCTGCTACTTATCGTTTGTTTAAAATTGCCGCGCTTGAAGACGCTTGCGAAGATCATGGACAAGCAGTGATATACAAAGGATCTATTGAACAGTCACCCCATCGTTTTGATCTGGATAAGCATCATGCTATTGAGGCGGGTCGAGTATTCCCTGTCTGTGGCAATACGTTTCGAATGCTACAAGAATCTCGCTTTGCACCGCATTTTGAATTTATCGGTGATGACAGTCGCCACTACGGTATTTTTGCAGGTTGCGGCGAACTGATGCCATTTAATCAGTCGGTAACGCTAGCATCTGAGCTGGGCGGCTGTTGTTAGTGTCAAAGCTGTGTATAGTCAGTGAAAAGTAATATCGACACATGACGTACTGCTGATATCAATTTTTCTTGCTTACTGTGCCTGCGCAGACAGAGGCTACAAAAAATTGATATCAGCAATACCGTAGCGTTTTTAGGATACTTTGACTATAGTTAGCGTACGTTGCAAATGTACGAGCTAAAATCCTAAAAAAGGCCATTAATTCAAGTTAATGGCCTTTTTATATGTGCATGTTTGTATGTGTATGGGAATTTAACACTTTGCTGTCTGTCATTATTTCAGACAAGCATCTATCGATACACTTTTGAATATTTAGTACAGCAATGCAGCAAGTCTGGTTTTGGTCTGCTCGTCCATCACGTTCACAGGCGTTACCAGTGCTTGGGCTAAGGCATTATGTGCGATTGAATCCGGCAGCTCGGCGGCAATCAAAGCGACCGCTTCCTTGATTACTTTCTGAGCGTTTTCGGCATTTTTCATTAGGTTTTTTATGGCGTAGTCCGCACTGACTGCTTCTTCGGTAGGATGCCAACAATCAAAATCTGTCACCAAGGCCAACGTAGCATAAGCAATGCTGGCTTCACGTGCCAGCTTGGCTTCTGGCATATTGGTCATGCCGATAATACCTGCCTGCATTTGCCGATACCACTGGGACTCTGCACGAGTTGAGAACTGTGGTCCCTCGATACAGACATAAGTTGCCTGTGAGTGACATGCTCCCTCAAAAATATCTGCTTTGTCGTAGGCTCGCTCTAGGATATCTGCTAGGGCAGGACATAGTGGATCTGCCATCGATACATGAGCGACTGCGCCTTCACCAAAAAACGTACTGACTCGCTGCTTGGTCATGTCAATCATTTGATCGGGTACGACCATATCTAGCGGCTCAATATGCTCTTGCAAAGAACCGACTGCGGATACTGATACGATATAGCGCACGCCTAATGTTTTTAATGCATAAATATTGGCGCGATAAGGGACTTCAGACGGGATGAGTTTATGACCTTGACCATGCCGTGTCAAAAAAGCAACCGTCACACCCTCTAATTCACCAAGGACAATATCATCAGAAGGGCTACCATAAGGCGTCTGTATGGTGATATTGCGTTTATTGGTGAGTGATTGCATTTGATAGAGACCGCTGCCGCCAATGATAGCAATGTCGGCAGAGTATTTTTGCGTGTTTTCTACTGCAATTGAAGTCATATCAGGTTCCAAATGATAGCTAGTAAAAGTTGTAAAAGCTGGTGTTACTCGCTTTTTCCTCAAAATATAGACAATAACAAAGGTCTTGGTAAACGGATTTTTTAGAAAGGGTTTTACATTCTAAATATAGCCACTAACGTTTAGTGATTCTCTTATACATACCTTGAGCAAGCGCCTTAACTGTCATCGCCTGACTTTGTACAAAGCCATTGCACTTGGGCAAGTCATCATCCATATCTTGGACTCGGCGATTATAAAATAGGTGCATGCTAGGTTCAGGTAGCGCGGCGACATTAGGGAGATTTGTCGTGGGTATTAATATGAGGTTTCCGCCCACTGCTGTTTCTATACTGGGTTTATTGCAGCGCGTACACAGCCCGCGGCTAATATTCGGCGGAAGTTTCCAACGGCGGAATTTGGTTCTAATCAGGTTTAACTTACTCACATCCGATTTGAGTAAAATCGTTACATCATTATACGCTTGGCCAGTGAATTCTTGGCAAATAGTACAGTGGCAGATAAAGCGGCCAATGGGTTTATTATTGATAGTATAGGTGTTGCTAGAACAGGAGCAAGAGCCTTCCTGTGGTATAAATTCGCTGCTCATTAGTCAATCCTTATCAACAAAGTTATCATTATTTATCATATTCAAAACATAGCACTATCTTAGCTTACTATAGTCGGTTCAAGATGATTTAGATACAAGAAAGGCGTGTGAAAGTACTACGGACAATAGAGTAAGTACAAGCCTAACGCCTTGCTCGGTTTATATAAAATTGACTGTACTATAAGTATTGTTTGGGGTAGTCATGAATATCTTTATTTCTGTTTGGGTAATGATAAAGGTTTACACTCGGTCTAATTTTTGTTTAAATAGTTTAACTAATGAAACTTTGTTCCGCATGGCAGAACATACTAAATGCCCATCAACTAGATAAATTACTATTTTTGACTCAAAGCGCTTTATTTATAAGGTTTTGAGAGAAGGTAAGCTATGGTTTATTTATGACAGGAATTACTATACTATTACAGGTCTGTAACGCATTAAGATTTAAATGTTGATGCCGTTAGATGTATTAAACTGATTATTTCAAGGATGAATGCAATGCTCAACTTCACAAAATCTCCGTTATTTTTATCAGCGATGTTAAGTGCCACTCTAGGCCTAACTGCATGCTCATCGCCAAGTTCAGAAAGCACTGACGGTACGGAAACAGACAGTGCTGCCACTGCTGATGCTACTGCCGCCGATAAGCTAGATACCAAATTTCTTACCATCGCTACAGGCGGGGCATCTGGTCCTTATAACATCATTGGGACGTCATTGTCCGAAATCTATGTCAAAACCTTTGGGGTCAACTCAAAGACACAAACCACGGGCGCATCAGTCGAAAACGTCAATCTATTGACCCAAGGTAAAGTCGATATGGTATTGGCGCTCAGTGATGTGGTCACGGACGCAGTAGAAGGTAAAAATAACTTTGATAAGCCGATCGCTAACATTCAACAGATTGCCGTCTTGTACCCTAATGTGGTACAAATCGTCACCACCAAAAAATCCGGCATCAAAAGCATTGAAGACTTACGTGGCAAGCGCATCGCTGTAGGCGATCAAGGCTCTGGAACGGAAGTAAATGCGCGAACTTTATTAGAAGGGTTTGGCATCACGTATGATGATGTCACGGTCGATTATTTAGGATTTTCTGAAGCGGCTGATGGTATGAAAGCAGGTAAAATTGAAGCGGCTTTCTTTAGCAGTGGTCTACCAAACTCTTCATTGATGGAGCTAGAGCAGGGCTTAGACTTGCAATTGATTACCATCAACCAAGACAAGCTAAAAGAAATCATTGCGACCAAGCCTTACTTCAAAACCTTTGAGATTCCTGCTGGCACGTATGGCAACGAAACCGCTATTCCAACCGCAGCAATCATGAATGCTCTGTTGGTTAGCTCTGATCTATCTGAAGCTGATGGTTATAAGTTAACCAAAACATTATTTGAGAACTTGGAAGGTCTAAAAACAGCACACCAAGCGGCAAATGATATCAGCTTAGAGACTGCCCGTGAAGGCATGGTCGCCCCAATCCATCCTGGCGCTAAAAAGTACTATGACGAACAAGCAGCCAAATAATTCATTATGGCTATCAACTGGCGCAGCATTTATTGCCGCGCTGGTTTTTTTTACGCTATGGATGGGCTTTGTTCTCCAGCCTGTGGTCGAAGTGCGGATCAAAGGGCTAGAGGGGTCGGACGATAAGGTGTGTTATTTCGTCGAGCCTGATTTTCAGCTACGGTGGATACATTCTGTAGAAAAGCAATGGTGGGAGGAGCAATACCAACGTGAGAGCGATGGCTTGCTGCTGACCACCACGTATTTTGAAGCCTTTGGCGCAGGTACACCCTCAACCGAAGCGCTTGCTCCCATACAAAAACCTGGCTATCTGGGTTATCAAATCAATGAAAAGCTCCCCAACCTAAATTGGATCGTATCCAGACTGACCAAAGGCGAGATTGATTATGGCGACCACCGTGTTTTGATTCACCAGATGGTGCCGGACTATTCTGAAGTGGTGATCATGCCTAAGACGTATGGTTTAATTGATAGATTTAAAAAGGACTTATGTCATGAACTCCCAAGTGACGGATCACGGTAGCGTAACTACCATGCCAGACGCTGATGTTGATAAAGATGCTGAGGCAGATGCGATCAACAAAGCGGTATTGGAAAAATATGACCGAGAGTCAATCACGCGTCATATCACCCAAGGACCAGTGAAGTATCTCATCGCTGGAATTTGTATACTCTATTCCCTTTTTCACTTATATATTACTTTTAATCCGATGCCAGCATTGCTACAACGCTCTGTACACGTGGGCGTTGGTTTTGCATTAATATTCTTGATTTTCCCTGCTAGCAAAAAAAGTAGCCGAAAAAGTGTGGCATGGTATGACTGGATTTGGTTTGCGCTGTCTTTATCTGGCATGGGCTATCTGATTTATGAGTATCAAGACATTGTGACCTCGCGTGGCGGTATGGCAAATCAGGTTGATGTGATATTTTCACTGATTACCGTGGTCTGTGTACTAGAAGGCAGTCGCCGAATAACTGGTTGGATTTTGCCGATATTAGCAGGGATATTCTTAGCTTATCCATTTGTCAGTCATTTGGACTTTATGCCTGATCGTCTACTGACTCGCCCTTATGATATGGGTGATATCTTTGGTCAATTATTCTTAAAGACCGAAGGCTTATATTCTGTTGCGATTGGTGCATCAGTCACGTTTATTTTCTTGTTCATTCTCTTTGGTGCGTTCTTAGCACGCTCAGGAATGGGACAGTTATTCAATGATTTGGCACTGGCAATCGCTGGTCATAAAAAGGGTGGGCCTGCAAAAGTAGCGGTCATCTCTAGTGGTTTTATGGGCAGTATTAATGGCTCAGCTTTATCGAACGTGGTCAGTACCGGTGCCTTTACCATTCCGTTGATGAAAAAGGTCGGTTATCACAAAGATTTTGCTGGTGCCGTTGAGGCAAGTGCTTCTGTTGGTGGGCAGATATTGCCACCGATTATGGGTGCGAGTGCGTTCATTATGGCGGAGACCACAGGCTTGCCTTACAGCACGATTGCATTGGCCGCATTACTACCAGCGATTTTGTATTACTTGGGCGTCATTGCGCAGGTGCATTTTCGCGCTGGACGTCGTGATTTAAAAGGCATCGCTAAAGAAAACTTACCAGCGGTAAAAGAAGTGCTAAAAGCGCGCGGTCATATGCTATTACCGATTGTCTTTTTGGTTTTCTTATTAATCAGAAATGTCCCTGTCGGTTATGCAGCTGCTTATACCATTGGTTTTACGGTTGTAGTCAGTATGCTGCGAAAAGAGACTAGAATGGGCTTTTCCGACATTTTGGGGGCATTAGAAGATGGCGCTCGCCAATCGCTTGCCGTGATGGCTGCTTGTGCGGTCGTCGGTATTATCATCGGGGTCGTGAGTTTGACCAGCTTTGGTACGGTCATGACGTCATCTATCGTAACGCTAGGCGCAGGGTCGTTATTCTTTACGCTTATTTTAACGATGCTTGCCTCAATGGTTTTAGGTATGGGATTACCGTCTATTCCGGCCTATATCATTACCGCGACGATGGCAGCGCCTGCATTAGCAGGTTTTGATATTCCGATTTTGTCAGCGCACATGTTTGTTTTCTATTTTGGTATCTTTGCCAATATCACACCGCCTGTATGTCTGGCAGCCTTTGCTGGTGCGGGTATATCCGGTGGCGATCCGATGAAAACAGGATTTTTATCGCTGAAACTAGCTTTGGCTGGATTCATCGTACCGTTTATGTTTATCTACAATCCAACGATGCTGATGATAGATCCAACAGGTTTGGCAGTTACGGCGAAAGATTTCCCATTGCCGCCTATTATCGATATCATCACGGTGGTAGTGACTTCAGTGACGGGTGTCATCGCGTTAAGCTCGGCACTCGAAGGATACTTCAGAGGCGGTATGAATACACTGACTCGTGTCATCTTAGCTATTGGTGCTTTACTATTGATTTATCCTGAGATTACCACTGGTATCGCAGGTGGGATTATTGTCCTTGGTATTGCTGTGTTGAATATAAAAACGAACGGAAAGCCAACACCAACTTTAACTGTTTAAAGTGTTGGCTTTGAAAGCTTTAAAGCCTTTACAATTTTATTAAAGTCACAAAAAAAGGGTGAATAACAAATCTGTTATTCACCCTTTTTCTGTTCTTAGGAGATGTCTTAGCGACTAGTCTCACATTACTTTATTGCTAAATTAGCAGCCAAGTTTGCCTTCAGCTTCTAATGCTTTTTTGCTACGAATTGGTGCAGGGCAATCTTCGCCATAGTATTGACGATCTGCAAAGTAGCTTGAGCGTACCATTGGGCCTGCCCAAATGCTAAAGAAGCCAATTTTTTTGCCGTAGTCCATATAGCGTTGGAACTCATCTGGATGGACATAACGATCAACGGGCGCATGATTTTTACTAGGCTGTAGATACTGACCAACCGTAATCATGTCTACGTCATGGGCTTTTAGATCATCAAGTAGTGCATAAATCTCTTCTTCAGTTTCACCAAGGCCGACCATAAAGCCACATTTGGTAGCGATATCTGGACGACGCTCTTTATACAGCTTGAGTAAATCCAAAGAATGCTGATAATCAGAACCCGGACGGAACGCTTTATATAGGCGTGGCACGGTTTCGATATTGTGGTTAAAGACATCTGGCGGCGTTTCAGTTAGCAAGTCTAATGCTACTTCCATACGACCACGGAAATCAGGAACCAATATCTCAATCAAGCAATTTGGGCTGAGCGCTCTGGCTTCATTAAGCACTTCAACAAAATGAGCAGCACCGCCATCTTTTAGATCATCGCGATCGACTGAGGTAATAACCGCATATTTCAGTTTTAGACCTAAGATCGTCTCAGCCGTATGACGAGGTTCGTCGGCATCGAGATTGTTAGGGCGACCATGTCCGACATCACAGAACGGACAGCGACGGGTACAGATATCACCCATAATCATAAAGGTGGCCGTACCATCAGCGAAGCACTGTGGCAAGTTTGGACAAGCCGCTTCTTCACAGACGGTATATAGCTTTTGCTCACGCAAAGTAGCTTTGATACGAGCCACTTCAGCAGGTGATGACATTTTGACCCGAATCCAATCTGGCTTTTTCTTCGCCTCGATGGTCGGGATCACTTTAATTGGGATACGGGCAACTTTATCGTAGCCACGTAGTTTTTCTCCCTGAACTGCTTTTTTGGGTTTAGCTTTGGCAGCAGGAACGTGTGTTTGTACGGCTAATGAGCTCATAGTCTTATCCTAAACCCTGATAATCCTAAACCTTTGTAGGATAAGGGTTTTGTTTATTATTTTCTAAGAATAGGTCGTAAAATTCGTATAGGGATTATAGCAAATCTCAGTCTAAATTTCATCCAACCGTTTTATAATACTGTTATTGATTTTTCAGCATTGAAACAGGCCAAGTAACCGTATAAAAATACCTTATATTTTTTTAATAAATATTGACTATGGAGGCGGGAAAGCGCTTTGCTGGTTAACATTTTGCCCATTTTAAGCTATATTAGCGGGGATAATTATTCCATTTGGTACATAGGCGCAGGCTGTCATGCTGACTACCCACGTATTGTGCTAATCCCCAACTGACGAGGACGACTATTGTGTTAGAAGCTTATCGTAAACATGTCGAAGAACGTGCTGAGCTAGGAACGGTTCCGCTACCACTGAACGAAAAACAAGTAGCAGAGTTGGTTGAACTTTTAAAAACGCCACCTGCAGGCGAAGATGCGTTCTTGATGAACTTGCTAGAAAATCGTATTCCTGCTGGTGTTGACCAAGCGGCTTACGTTAAAGCGGCGTTTTTAGCGGCTATCCTTAAGGGTGAAACATCATCACCACTTATCAGCAAGCAAAAAGCCGTTGAAATTCTAGGCACCATGCAAGGTGGCTACAACGTTCAGCCATTGGTTGCTGCATTAGATGATAAAGAAGTTGCACAAGACGCAGCTGAAGCACTGAAAAAGACGTTGCTCGTATTTGATGCGTTCAATGACGTGACTGAAAAATCGGAAGCTGGCAATACAATCGCAAAAGAAGTTGTTCAATCTTGGGCTGATGCAGAATGGTTCTTGAACCGTGCTGAAGTACCACAAAAATCAACTTATACGACGTTTAAAGTCACTGGCGAAACCAACACTGATGACTTGTCACCTGCGCAAGATGCGTGGAGCCGTCCTGATATCCCATTGCACTCATTAGCCATGCACAAAAACTCTCGTGACGGTATCGTCGCTGACGAAGAGGGTGTTGTTGGTTCTATGAAGCAGATCGAAGAGCTGAAGAAAAAAGGCCATCAACTTGCCTATGTTGGTGATGTCGTCGGTACAGGTTCTAGCCGTAAGTCTGCGACCAACTCAGTACTTTGGTTAATGGGTGATGATATCCCTAACGTGCCAAACAAACGTGGCGGCGGTCTAGTACTTGGTAACAACATCGCGCCTATCTTCTTTAACACTATGGAAGATTCTGGCGCATTACCAATCGAAAAAGTGAATGTTGATAACCTAAACATGGGTGATGTGTTTGACATCTATCCGTACGAAGGCAAAATCACTAAGCATGATTCTGATGAAGTATTGTCTACGTTCAAGCTAAACTCACCAACTTTGCTTGATGAAGTTCGCGCTGGTGGCCGTATTCCATTGATCGTTGGTCGTGGTTTGACCAACCGTGCTCGTGAATATATGGGTCTTGGTCATTCAGACATTTTTGCTAAGCCAGAAGAGCCAGTTGATACTGGTAAAGGCTTTACTTTAGCGCAAAAAATGGTTGGTAAAGCTTGTGGTCTAGAGGGCGTACGTCCAGGCATGTACTGTGAGCCTAAAATGACTACCGTAGGAAGTCAGGATACCACTGGTCCAATGACGCGTGATGAGCTAAAAGATTTGGCATGTTTGGGTTTCCAAGCAGATCTAGTGATGCAGTCATTCTGTCACACTGCGGCTTATCCAAAGCCAGTTGACGTTGAAACTCAGCACACACTACCTGACTTTATCATGAACCGTGGCGGCGTAAGCTTACGTCCGGGCGATGGTATCATCCACTCATGGTTGAACCGTATGTTACTTCCAGATACCGTTGGTACTGGTGGTGATTCACATACGCGTTTCCCAATGGGTATCTCGTTCCCAGCGGGTTCTGGTCTGGTTGCATTCGCAGCAGCAACTGGTGTTATGCCACTTGATATGCCTGAGTCTGTCCGTGTACGCTTCGTTGGCGAACGTCAGCCTGGTATCACGCTACGTGACTTAGTGCATGCGATTCCTTATCAAGCTATCAAAGAAGGTCTATTGACTGTTGATAAGAAAGGTAAAATCAACGAGTTCAACGGTCGTATTCTTGAAATCGAAGGTCTAGAAGACTTGACTGCTGAGCAGGCGTTCGAATTGTCTGATGCATCAGCTGAGCGTAGTGCTGCTGGTTGTACGATTACTCTATCTGAAGCGTCAGTGACTGAGTACCTAAACTCAAACATCACGCTACTTAAGTGGATGATCTCAGAAGGCTATGGCGATGCGCGTACTATCAGCCGCCGTGTTGAGCAGATGCAAGATTGGTTGGCTAACCCAAGCCTGATGCGTGCTGATGACGATGCTGAGTACACGATCGATATGACTATCGATATGAGCACGATTAAAGAGCCGATTCTTTGCTGCCCGAATGATCCAGATGATGCTAAGACATTAGCTGACGTCGCTGGTGATACCATTGATGAAGTATTCATTGGTTCATGTATGACCAACATCGGTCATTTCCGTGCCGCTGGTAAACTGCTACAAGATGTACCAGCAGGTAGCTTAAAAACTCGTCTATGGATTGCACCGCCTACTAAGATGGATGCGCGTCAATTGATGGAAGAAGGTTACTACAACATCTACGCTCAAGCCGGCGCTCGTACTGAGATGCCAGGTTGTTCACTATGTATGGGTAACCAAGCACGTATCGCACCGAAGTCTACTGCGGTATCGACCTCAACTCGTAACTTCCCGAACCGTTTAGGTCAAGGCGCTAACGTATACCTTGCTTCTGCAGAGCTTGCAGCGGTAGCAGCGGTACTTGGTAAATTGCCAACGAACGACGAATATCAGCAGTATGCTGGTATGCTTGATAGCATGGGCGAGGAAGTGTATCAGTACATGAACTTCGACCGTATGACTGACTATACTGAAGAAGCAGACAAAATTAACGTCGCTCAGTTGACCTAATTTTGTTTAAATCTTAAGTTAAACGTTTTTAAGTTTTACAATTCTTATTTAAACAGAAACCCCGTATCGTGATGATGCGGGGTTTTTTGATGATATTTTTAAAAAATATCAATAAATGTTTGCTAAATTTTGTTTGGTATTTATAATCTAATTCGTAAATTCAATTTTTTAATTTACGATTTTTACTTTTAAAGACGTTTAACGATAAATCCTATGGAATATAAAAATATGCTTGATAAGACGACGCCACCACCATTACCACTTAGTGAGGTTGTTAATAATTATGCTGCTGAGGCAAACTACGGCATCATTGACTGGTTCAAAAAAGGCTTGAGAAATTATACCAATTTCTCTGGTCGCGCTCGCCGTAAAGAGTACTGGCATTTCTTGCTTATACAAACAGGGCTAATGATTATTGCTATGATTCTAGATACGATCATATTTGATACAGGAGTAGGGTTATTTTATATACTAGTTGCACTCGGTTTGTTCATACCAAACTTAGCAGTTACTATACGTAGGTTGCACGATACCAATCGCTCAGGATGGTGGATTTTAATATCACTTATTCCATTATTGGGGATTTTATTGATAGTATTTCTTGCAAGCGACACCAAGTTTGAAAGCAATCAGTGGGGTTCACCAGCAAAATAAGCGGTTTTTGATGTCTTATTTTGACATAAGCTCAGACTGATTTTCTACGCTATCTTCTGTATAATATAAGGGCAGGCGGAAACCGTGGCTCTGCACTCAATCTATCTTTTTTCTCTCGGGACGGACCGATACTTTGATATGCACTTAGGTGCTTTGGAGTCTTGGTTGATTACTTTATCCCCACTCAAACGTCGTATCGTCTACGTGATTGTGTTTGAGATTATCGCAATTATTTCCTCTACCTTTGTATTGATGAAGCTGAGCAATAGCGATGCAGCAGACTCTCTACCCGTCGCGATGATGGTCTCTCTGGCTGCAATCATTTGGAACTTTGTATACAACACCGCTTTTGAGACTTGGGAGGAGCGTAGGCAGATAGCAGAGCGCACGCTGCTGATTCGTAGTGTCCATGCATTGATATTTGAAATCGGTTTGGTTTTGATCTGTTTGCCGTTATATATGTTTTGGTATCAGGTTGGTTTGCTCCAAGCATTTATAATGGAAGCTGCTTTACTCGTATTTTTCTTGATTTATAATTTTGTGTTTACCTTTATCTTTGACAAGATATTTACCTTACCTTATCACTATAAGTCAGCATCTGCTTCTTAACCACAGACATAAACGAAAAAAGGGCTACCATATTGGTAGCCCTTTTTTTGATGCTATGGATAGTGAATTATCTGGTTCAGAATAGGTTCAGCCGCCAAATTGAACAGCCTATTACCCAGTTATTTTCCCTGATAAACTGGCTTGCGCTTTTCCATAAAAGCGGTAATGCCTTCTTTAAAGTCATCGGTGACTGCCATCATGTTTTGTTGTTCAACTTCCATATCAAGCGCTTCATTGAGACCAGAAAAGGCGTGAACATTAATCATATGTTTCATTGATGCCAATGCTTTACCCGGTAATTGACTCAAACGAGTGGCAAGAGCCTGCACACTTGCGTCTAATTCATCTGCGCTGACGACACTATTTACTAAGTCTAAACGTGCCACATCGTCTGCTTTGAGCTTATCACCTAGCATCACCAGCTCAGTAGTTTTGGCAGCACCGATTAATTGGTTTAGTAGATAAATACCACCAGCATCTGGAATCAGACCGATATTGACAAAGGCTTGGACGAATTTTGCATTGTCAGCGGCGATACGGAAATCGCAAGTCAGTGCCAGATTCATGCCCGCACCAGCGACCGCACCTTCCAATTTAGCAATAATTGGCTTATGAATATTACGCAGCTTTAAACTCACTTCAGCGACTTCACGTAGCATAAAGTCAAGCTTTGCGACCAATGCCTCAGACTCCATACCGTTCTCTAGCATTTCACCGATATGACCACCACTAGAAAAATTATTATTTGACCCTTGTAGCACAATCACGCGTACGTCTGCGTCTTTATCCGCTTTATCAAGCGCATCTATCATTGCGTTTTTTAATGGTGTGCTAAAGGCATTCAGGGTCTTAGGATCGTTCATGGTGATGGTAGCGATATGATTTTCGCTTTGATACTCGACTAGAGATGGTGACATCTTGGCTTTCCTTAGTTAAATTAGCTGGGTAATATAGGGTTCAAAATAGAAGCTGAGCAGGTTTTGTAACAAATAATTCACTATTGATTACTATAGCAGCTTGCTATGATTATAAAAGCAAGTTTTGTGGGCGCTTAGGACAAATCGACAGTGTGGTTTAATTTATCTCGCTGTGCTAATTCCTTAGGAGGCACAGATAAAAACGGCTCATTCAGAAATAAGACTGTTAACTGAGTGGCTGGTGAATTATGCTAAAAGAACAGTGGGAAAAGTAAAGTGTTAGAAAGACAGGGCTAAAAAGAAAAGACAGTCATACGCTTAATTTTTTAATCGATTACACAAGGAAGTTGTTATGCCAAAGATAAAAATCAATAACGCCAATATCTATTACGAAGATAGCGCCCCAAACGATACGCAAAAACCAGTCATGGTCTTTGCTCACGGGCTACTTTGGAACACTAGAATCTATGACAAACAAGTCGAGTATTTTCAGGACAGCTATCGCTGCATCGCTTTTGACTTTCGCGGACAAGGTCAGTCGCAAATTACCAAAGACGGCTACGACATGGACACCTTGGCAGATGATGCTATTGGTCTACTAGCAGCGCTCGATATAGACAGCTGTCATTATGTCGGTCTATCGATGGGTGGCTTCGTTGGACAACGCATCGCTATCAAAAAACCAGAGCTGTTAAACTCATTGACCCTAATAGATACTTCGGCTGATGCTGAAGACCCTGATAATATTCCTGGCTACAAAAAGCTCATTACGGCTATTCGTTGGTTGGGTATGAAAAGAGTGAGTAAAAAAGTCATGCCTATTATGTTTGGCAGCACTTTTTTGACAGACAAAGCCCGTAAAACCGATCAAAAAGAATGGTTGGCGATGCTCAACGGTAATCGCAAAGGTGGCGTCGTCAAAGCCACGATGGGAGTCATCGAACGTGACGCTGTCTATGATCAGCTTGATAGCATCACGACGCCTACTTTAATCATCGTTGGTGATGAAGATGTCGCTACTCCTTATGACAAAGCTGAGCGTATGCACTTCGCCATCGATGGCTCTAAGCTTGCGATAATAAAAGGCTCTGGACATACTTCAACGGTAGAAGAGCCTGAACAGGTGAATAAAGTGCTCAGTCATTTCTTGACGAGCTGTGTATGATAAATACTGCTAACTCATAATAATAAAGACGCCGTTATCATTGATTTGATAACGGCGTCTTTGGTTTTAATGCTAACTAAGCTAGAGCTCTAGGCGTGATGTGTAGCTAAAGCTACAGTCGTGATGCATAGTCACTATGACCATCATTGATGGTGCCGAATACGTCGGCACGATTGACGATTTCGGTTGCCCATGCACGATGCGTGGCAGGCTCTAGCATGGTGTTGTTGTATTTAAACACCGCTTTGGCTTCGCTATGCAATATGGCTTGTGCCTCATCTAACGTGCTCATCGGCACACAGTAGGCCTGCTGGACTAAAGCGATTTGGCTAGGGTGGATGACTGTTTTGCCGACTAAGCCCAAGCTGACATCTCGGGTCAGCTCTTGCATAAAGAGCGTTGGTTGATCTAAATACTCAAAGACCGGCGCAGTGAGGTAAAAGCCATGCGGCACAAAGCAGCCAAGCAGCTGATAAGCAAGAGTACCGATAGGGGTGTCATAGACAATACTGTTTTTCGGACGACGCAAGCGCAGCGCGGCAAACAAGTCATTACCGCCGATACGTAGAGCGAAAACTGGCTGGCTAAAGGCTTCTTTAAAACCAATGGCCAGTTCTTGATTGTGATGCGGGTTAAATAGGGCAGCGGTCTCAAGCGTGGGCATGAGCAACTGATCGATGCTGAGATTCTGACAGGCCATCCGCCAGTCGGATAAGCTATACATATCGACTTTGGGCATGACGAAGCCGTCGATAAGATCTATATGAGTATAGTCTGCCAATTGTTGCAACATCATCGGATTGCGCGGGCGTATAAAGACCAGTGGACGCGTCGGATGCTGGTTTTTCTGCTCTGACTGCTGCTCTGATTGAATGCCAGATTCTCTTGATGGATCATTGATACTATCGACGTGTATCGCCCAAGTATTGAGCAGGGTTTGCAGTCGTGTCAGTGCCAGCTCGACATCACTGTGACTAACGGCATCTTCTAGGCAGATAATAATACTATTAATCGTTGGTAATTTATCACGCTTAATGACTTGCCAAATATCTTGGCGAGTAGCAGGCATATAAAGGCTCGCACCCAGCTGATACGGATGATGAGTACTGGGCTTGACCATCGCATGCCGTTCAGTGATGAGATGCGCATAAGACTGAGTATAGTTATAAAGGTTTGATTCGTTGTTTGACATAATTGGCATCGTAAATAGTGATAAATGAGTGGTTATACATGGTCATAACAGACAGCTTGTATCGTTGATTCAGCTGTCTTTGCTACGCTGCTTGATAAGAGTGATGGCTTGATAGGGCAGTATTTTATCACCTAATACACTGATATTGATATTTCGCTGCGCACATAAATGTCGCAACAATACGGTATCAGGATGCTCAGCAGTGGCTAATAGGATGCGCTCAGGGTCACGGCGCAATATCGCCCGTGTTGCCTCTGCAATCGTTGGCTTAATACGGTTGCGATTGGTAATAGCGTAGTCCGCCGCCAGTTTATTGATTAATTCAGCAGTTTGGTAGCGTGGCTGCTGGTAGGTTGGCAAGCACTGTGGAGGCGTGCTCAATGAACGTCGTGCCGCATCAATATGATTGATAAATGCTAAGCTGTGATCTACCGCGACCAAATTATCATAAAAGACGCTGCGATGGAGACCTGATTGCGGCTCGGTATATAAGCTACGCGAAATCAAACCCGAGACGGTACTGTTTAGCAGTCCTGATGGTATCAACCAGTCTTCTTCACTAGCCGACAGCCAAGCAACGCCAGCGGGATCAGCGAGTGTTAAGAGGGGTATGACGGTAGTGTTATTGACAGTGCCTTGATCAGAAGTGCTTTGATCAAAAGTATCTTGACCAAAAGTGCTTTGATGAAAAATATTGGCAAAATGTACATGACTAGGGTCGCTGAAGGCTTCAAGACTCCGCGCCAATTCTTGATAAATAGCACCTTTGCCTGTCCAGCCATCGACGAATACTATCGGACTGTTTGGATAAGCATCCAGCAGCATTTGCAACGCGACTGGATCAAGCCCTCGATCCCGAATGATACTGATGCCATAATGCACGCTTGGCAAAGCATAGCTGCTACTTTGGTCTGTTAAAGCGCGCTGCAATAATACCCCAATCGGCAAACCTGCTCGTACCAAGCTGACCAATACTAATGGGCGTTCAGCGTTAACCGCTTGCTCAAAAGTATTGTGCAATGTGTAAGCTAAGTTAGCAATATCAGTCGCAGTCCTCGTCGTGCCTTGCGTTAGCGCCTGAGAATATAGCTGCTCGTGCATCGCAGTTGGCGCGGCCTCTAAGGTCAGCATGTCTGAATAGTGCCGTTGCCCACTTTGGATCAGCGCTTCTTTTTGGCTAACAGGTACATCAGCGACCGCGTCTTTATCGACAATATCGAGCAGCACGGTCACATCGCTGGCAAGATAGCTGCCTGAGCCGTATTTCTCTAGTTTTTGAATATAAAGGTTAGTCATAGAAGGTTTTTTACTCGTATAGGCTGCTGTTGTTATAATTGTTGAGAACTAAGATGGTCATGTAGCTGACCATGGTTGGGCATACCGTACCAGTCCAATAGCTGTAGAAAAGGCAAGTCGGCTAAGCTATCACCAAAACCAAAACTGGGGCGCTGGCTGTCTAAATGATTCTCTAATAAAAACTGTACTGCATGGCGCTTGTGAACCGCATGCGGCAGTATCGCTAAGTTATTAGCATTCACATGGACATAAAAATCTTGATCAAAATTTGGTATGAGTGTGGGTAGCTGCTTGGCTAAATTGGCTAATACTTGATGATCTTTTTGCGCGTGTTTAATCGCCAAATAAATAGTGAGTTCATTGTCAATAAAAACATCGCTATGTGAGGTAAGTTTTAAGCCATTATTAGCCCCAACGTCTTCTTGGTTATGATTACCAATCAAGTCAGTCAACTGCTTTAGTTTGCCTTGTAATGGTGCAAGCTGCTCATGCATATACTGCTGCCACGCGCTTAACAACTCACCCTCAGCCGTTAAAATAATCGCGCCATGGGTTAAGACTTGCCAACTGTAAAAAGGCAATTTAACACGTTTGATTTCATCACGGTCACGTGCCGTCACTACTACCAATTCGGTACTAGCCAATAGCCAATTAAAGAGTGAGGCTTGGCGCTGACTCATAAAGCTTAACGGTTCGCCTTGCTTATTGACCGTGGCGCAAACCAAATTTTCAGGTTCAGTAGTGGGCAAATCCCATGCGTCGATTTTACGTTGGGTTTGAAATAGCGTATCGTCCAAATCCATAAGTGTGTAAGGTTTAATAATGTCGGGATTGGCTTGGAAAAATGGCGTAGTCATAGAAATGTCCGTAAATCATGGGTTTGAAAATCATTGAATAACTTACAGCGTAGGACTCACCACCAGTACATTATCTAAATTTTGCCACAGGTCATCAACACTATCGCTTGAGGTTTCCACACACAATACGATCAAGTCCCAATCACTAGGCTCAACATTATAAGCAAAATTGGTCATACCAAGCCCATAATTATCGCCAAAGCTCAGCATCGTCGTAATCGCACCACCAAGCGCAATCGGTGAGCGGGTCAACGCACTAAATTTAACGATAGCATCTGTGTCTGAATCTGGCTTCTGAGCCGCTGCCTCAAGCCATTCCGCCAATAAAAATGGCAACCAAACAAACTCATTGCTGCCCAATACCAAAATCCGCTCAGGCAACTGAGTAACATCAAAGCTTTTTTGATCAAGAAAGCTTTCTTGGTTATTAAAGCGTGCAAATGCAGCCTGAAAACTTGAAAGATACTTATCAAACCCCTCTGTACTGTCTAGCGTTGGAAAACGCCCCCAGTTGCCCGTATGACCAAGTGCCTGACTACCAGCAGCAGTGGTATCGACCGATGGCATCGTGATGGGTTCAGGATTGGGTGCATCTGTCCATTGCCATGCGCCAGACAGTAAGTGATGACGATGAAACTCAATACCTGTCAAACGATCCGCCATACGCGCAGGCTTGGTGTCCTCTGTCTGCTTGTTTGTGTTTTCTTGATCTAATGACCAATCCACCAAAGTGGTGAGATGTACTTGCTTTAATTGTGTCAGCCCTGCATTGCGTAGGGCAGTGACGACATTGACGCATGTATTACCCGTTGACGCCTCATCATCAACCATAATCAGCGTTTTACTAGCAAGTAACTGCTCTTGAGCGACACTATCAGAGCTCTGATAAATCAAATGCTGGCTGGCATGACTGTGGTCTTCACAAAAAGTCGTCAGTAAAGAATTGGCACCATTCGCATCACTATTTTCATCATGTTGCGCATGACGAGTAGAGTTCAATAGTAGCGCTTGAGGATAGCGCGTTTGTAATGCTTGATGGACACCAGCAGATAGACCGACAGCGGTCTCTGCCATACCAATGACCAAAATTGGCGCTGGCAATTCATTAGGCACTAGGTTTGCCAAATCCGTAAAAGCATGTCGCATGGTACTGGGCGTGACTGGAATATGGCGACCTAGCACTTTTGAGACAAATAAAAATGCACGTTTGGGATTAATGCGCTGAGCAAAGCCAAGCAAGTCTTTTAATTGATAGCTGTCGTTTTTTTCTGAATCACGGTTACTCACGACCATATTCGTTTGATAAGTGAGATCAAGCGTACCGCGTGGTAGCGTGATGGTGGTGCTTTGTTGCTTGTTTGACATTCATATTCCTTAACACACTTTGTTGAAGTGGCTATTTTTATATTAACTTGATTTTTTTAGATATTTTAACCTTGACAGCCCACCAGCCAAAGCGCCCCGCGACTCTGTTTACTGAGTTGCGGGGTAGTCAGTGGAGCAGTTGTGGCGTTAGATCCGTGAGCAGCGCTATCCAAACTGATACCAGCGCTCGCAAGTAGGGCAGATAATAACTGAAATTTTACCGCATAGTTCATATTTTGTGCATGTTCATGGACGAGGCTGGCAGTCACCATGCCGATGACCTCGCCTGTTGGCAGTAATAGTGGACTGCCACTAGAGCCGGGCTGAATTGGTGCGGTAAATTGCATGTAACGAATGTCATCGCTTAAGCCTGTTAGTCCTGAAATACAGCCCTGCGTGACTTGTAGTTGACTACTCAGTCCTGATAGCGGGAAGCCCAAAGTGGTGATAGTCTCGCCCAAAATATCCGAGCACTGCTGCGCTAATGGCAGGTGGCAAGGTAAAGGGTCGCTCACTCTAATAATGGCTGAATCGCTACCGATATCACTGAGTACCACTTGCGCCTCACGGTCAGGCTGACCCTGCTGGCGTACACCAATCATTGCCGCCGATTCAATGACATGATAACAAGTCAGCAGGTGATACTCATCAATCGCAAAAGCCGTACCTGTCCATGTTTCACCAGCTTGAACTTGGCGAGGCGTGCGAGTGTCACTATTGGGAGAACCACGCTGCTGCGCCTCTTGAATGAGCGCATGAGTATCTGGCGGACGAATATCTAGACTGACTTGTACTCGTTGCTCAAGGCTTGCCAGTCCTTGGGTCGAGCTTTCACCGAGCGCTCGACATTTAAATTGCCCATTGCGTTTATAAATCTCAAACACGATTGCGGCTTTGACATGGCGCTCGCTTGCTAGGAAGTCATAGTGAATAGCGCCACCGTTTAACGTCAAACTTACCTTGTGTAATTCGACAGCGGGTAAATTAAGTGTTGGCTCTTGATAAGTATAAGCGATTAGTTGTAAGAAGCTAACCCCTTGCATATCAAATAAGTCAGGTAAATCAAGCTGCCATTCGTGTGGCGTATCGCTATTGTCCAGCTTTGCCCAGTCCTTAGGCTCGTGCAAATAGGCGGGACTACAGACCGCTTTGCGCTGCTCATTTAGAGGTAGCCATAATAGTCCAAGTTGCTGCCCAAACCTAAGCGAATCTGAGGTCGTAAATTCAACAGTACAGCGTTCTTGAGTGATCACTGTGTTTGCGCCTAACACTAATGTGGTCTGTGCTGTCATCGTATGTATCCTAATTGATATTTTCGTGTAGTCGTACTTGTGCGGAGGCTTTATTCGTATGACTGCGATAGAAACCATATTTAGCTATGCTAAGAATTTAACTCAGATGTTATATCAGTGATTTTAGAAAAATGAATATGCTATGGGGTAAATAGTAAATGAAAAGCATAGCGTCAGTTTAAAGTAAAAAACGTGTACTCGTCACAATGTTTTGCTGACAAGCTTTCGCTATTAATAAGAATGATAGAAGCTACAGAAAATCTATTAATAACGTCACATGGTTTTAATATGATTCGATAGAAACTCTATTGAGTTAAGTAAAACCCTATCTAAATCATGGCTTTAAAGAAATGAGATATCTATAAATTAGTAAACTTATATTCTGTATTATGCCTTGAGCCATCTATCGGATAATGTCACCATCTATCGGACAATGGCTTGTGAAGTATTGCTAGACCATAAGAATATCGTGATAATGCGATAAAAATTCATTACTGTTTAGAAACTTTACTGTAGCCTGCTGCTCGTGAAGAGATTTCAAAAGTAACCCCGTATCTGAGACCACCGTTCCTGTCTTATTTTAGCGCTCACTTTTTATTTTTAAATATACAAAAAGCTAAGAATTGCATAGCTGCGAGTAATGCTGTGTTTGATAACTATGCTTATAAATCTAGCAGTTATTACAAGTAAGACGGTTTAGTCACTCTATGTTTAATCGCATAGTTAGAAAAGAATTTTACATATTGCCTTCCCATCATATTTATACGACATAACAGTTAACGAGATAGAAGCTCGCTGTCTGATTTATACAAATGGTTTGGTATAAAAGCTTAGCAGTATTTTAGAAAAGGAATGACTTTTGAAATTTTCTTGTGCATTAGAGACGTCTTCTGAACGCATTCGTTTGGTTAATGTTATTTCACCACTTATCAAAGCAGGTTATCAGCTCGTCTCCCAGAGACAAGAATCATCAGGCAGTGGTGGCAACATCATTCATGTGATTGCGAGAAGTATAGGCGCTAAGACGCAAGCGGATTTGATCGACGACTTGTCCTCTATTGATGGTTGTACCTTGTTTAAACTCGAAATTGATGAAGAAGATATCTCCTCATCAGCACCTGTGCAAACAGGCGAGGATGAAAAAACGACGTTAGCCGCTATTGGTGCTCAATACCCCAAAATAACAGATATCGTCAGCCAATACGAGGCCAGCTTGCCTAGCGATCAGCGTGCTACTGCACTGCATCAGTTAGGACGAAAGGTTGGCGGTGGTATTTATCAACGTGATTATTCACTTGGTAGTCCGCTAAAAATGCCAACGACAATCAGCCGAGAACTCGTACCAGCCTTGAAAGGGTTTTGTAAGGTCAAAGCAAAAAATAACGTGGTTTCTTTAATTAAATGTCCATTCTGTAAGTCATCAGACAGCAATCATTCAGGATGTCATTTTGTCATCGGTTATATCGAAGGGTTTTTGGCGAGTAATCCTGCTATAGAGACAGTCCAAGTTGAGGAAACCAGCTGCGGTGCTGGTAGTACCAATATTTGTGAATTTACCATCGGGTAAACAAAATGAATCATAGACCACTCAATGTCTATATAAAACAATAGTGAGCGCATGGCGTATAAAGGCTTATTCAAGTCTACGCTAAAAGGCTCAGTTCTTATTAAATACAAAAGGCGAAAAAATGATTGAAGTTGAATATAACCTGCTTTTGGTGTTGGTTTCATATGCCATCGCAGTGTTCGGCTCTTATGTGGGTCTAAATCTTGCCATTCGAGTGCCATCTGCTAAGCCAGGATCAGACCTATATTTTTGGGTCGCGCTATCTTCGATTGCCATTGGTGGTGCTATTTGGTCAATGCATTATATTGGTATGATGGCAGTCGATATGAAAATGCCAGTTACCTATAATCTGGGCATGACAATTGTTTCGATGCTGCTTGCTGTTGGTTTTGTGGCTATTGGTATCATGATCGTAGGGCGCGGTGCGTCTAGCATGAGTAAACTGATTGGCGGTGGTGTCTTGACTGGACTTGGCGTTGCAGCCATGCACTATACTGGTATGGCTTCAATGCAGATGGAAGCTACGATGTCATACAATATTCCACTTCTGATCACCTCAGTGATTATTGCCATTGTAGCTGCTATCGCGGCATTATGGTTGGCATTTAACCTACGCGGTACCTTACAGCGTTTCGGTAGTGCGTTCATTATGGGTCTTGCCGTTTGTGGTATGCACTATACTGGTATGGCGGCTATGGAGATGGATGCTACTAACCATATGATGTCTATGAGTTATACGCATGATAGTGCAATCTCTTCAGCGATCATTATTTTTATTGGCTCAGCGATCGTATTGAGCTTGTTATGGGTTCTTGCATCTAAGAATGCCCCTAAGAAAGCAACGCTAGTATTTGGCGAGTAATTCTCAGCCGTTGTTTTTCATCGTTAATGTATGATGTAAACAGTAAAAAAGGTTTTTAGATTGCTATCTAAAAACCTTTTTTGTGCTTGACGATCTTGACTATCGATTAGGCTTATAGTCAATGAGGCTTATAGTCGATTCAATTTAAAAGTAGTACAAGGCAACCGAGTGTAGATGTATATGTGATACTTCAATCGAGGTTAACGCTGTAATACTTTTATAGTGGAATGACTATATCCTCACTTAGTAAGTTACTCAGCGTCTGTCTCTTCAATTTTGACGCTCATCATCAGCGAGCGCACCTGGCAAGGCTTAATTTTTTGAGCAATGTCCTCTAACTGTGGCTTTGCCGTTAATCCTAGCCAATAAGCAAATCCGACTTGTGTGAGATCGATACCGCTATGCGCTGTATAACCGATACCGCCAGAAGGGCGACTGTTAATCTCAAGCACACGGTGCTGACCGTCATCATCTGCCTTGGTCTGTACGCTGACGATACCATCGCAACCAAAGGCTTTAATTAATGGAATCACCACCTCCATAACGTCCTGCTCGTAGCCGACATGCTGGATTTTGCCAGTTTTATGACGAGTAACGGCTGCCAGTACTTCACCATATTCGCACACCACGTCGATAGAGTACTCTTGCCCTGATAGGTAAGGCATTAGCAGCATCGGAATAGGGCGCTCATGTACCATTTGGCTATGAGTGTAGGCATTCACAAACTGCGCGGTATTGATTTTTTTCTCTTCGGTAAAGTATAAATGCTCAAAGCTATCGTAATGCTCGCCATCGTCTTTAGCCAGATCTAGCCGCCAAAAGCCTTGTGCAAAAATACCAGTGACAGGTTTGACGCATAAAGGCTGATGACCATGCTCGCTAAGTAAAGCCTCAAGCTCAGCAGTATTGTCAAAGCGCCAAGCGTCTGCCACCGGAATATTATGGGCATGGCACTGCTGCATAAAGGCAAATTTATCATCGATACACTCTAGCGCTGCGACGCTGGTTGCTCCTGTCAATAATCGAATGCCAGCAGCACTAAATGCCTCACGCTGCGCTTCATAGTCGATACCATTACGACCAGTCAGCAATACTTTTACGTTGTGTTGTTTGGCTTGCTCTAAGACAAATTGCCAGCGCGGTGTGACGGGTTCAGGTATGATTTGCTCATCACTGTCGAGTAGGGTTTTGGATGGCTCAATATATGTGCTGTCGGCAAACTCAAAAATTTCAGGTCTGTCATGGCGGTGTGACGCTATAACATTAAAGGGCGAGTGCGCTTGTGTTTTTAGGGCTTGCAGGCTGGCTAACATATCACGCTGGCTAGACTGACCTTCTGCCAACCAAGCGGCAACGGGGGTCATAGAAAGGATATCGTTAGCAAGGTTACTCATAATTCTCTCAGCATTATTATCAATGTTATAGGTAAGTGTTATAGGTATTAGATAACCGGGCGTGATTGTCGCACGTTTCTTGTCAAGATGGTCAATACTCATCCGTTGCCAAAAAAGCCACGCTGCGCCGTCGCTTATAGCAAAGTCTATTATATAGAAATGCTACGCTCTAGGGCGTGTCCTCATTTAAAAAATGGCGATAAAAATGAGATAAGTTGCAGTCAGACAAGGAAAATAACGCAGATGATATCGAGATATTAGTTAGCTATAGTCAGAGCACTTTTAAACCGCTACGGTGTTATCCGTCCTAGATGTACTCAGTGTACTACCTGCGGTCGGTCGCCTTGTAGCGATTCTAAAATTCCTTGACATTGTTTGGAATTGTTTGGCAAGATTTAACTATTTTTAGCCCATTTCGATGACCATCGATTGAATTGAGAGCACGCCTTAGTGTGCTGATTAAAAATATGACATTATCCATGCTACTATACGACGATAGTGAACCTAAAAAACGCTAGGGCGTGTTGAACATTCACAAATAGGCACTGCTGATCGCTAAAACTGCTCCAAACAAGGCGTAAAACGACGGTAATGCTAGTGCCTTAACTAGATTTACAACGCAGTATGGGGAAGTTTTAGCATCAGCTCTAATATCAACAGAGGGAGACAGGACTATTTTTTGCCACTTCATTGTTAAAAAAAGACGCTTAAAATAACTAAACTTACTGTTTTTAACGTCGAACTGTCTAAAAAATAGTCTCTGTCAGTGCCATGGTTGAATGTTCAACACGCCCTAATATAATAAATAACTCAAAGGACATATGATGAGCCAGAACCAACCTCAAAAACTGATTGCTGGTGCCAATGCGCCACTACCGACGGACAATATTAGCATTCGCATTTTAAGTCAAAATGCCATCGATTGTGCTGCTTATCGTCTGACCACTGACGGTAAAGTGCGCGGTGATGGCGATATGATATTTTATGGGCAGACGCGTAGTGATGACGGCAATGTCAGCTTCCGAGGTCACGATAGTGATGGATTTTTTGATATTAATTTAGCAGCGCAACCGGCGAATATTGACAAAATTGCCTTGGCATTTTCTAGCGCGCAAGCCTTGGCGCAAATCGGTGATGTTGATATCCAAGTATTGCAAGGCAGTCAAGTGCTGATGACTTGTCAGCTTAGTAGTGCTGGGCGTAATGAAAAAGCCATTATCCTTGCAGAATGCTATCGTCGGCAGGGCAGCTGGAAGTTTCGCTTTATTGCCCAAGGTTTTGAAGGCGGTCTGAAGCCGTTATCTGAGCATTTCGGCGTTGAAATTGCCGACGAAGCACCAGCTCAGTCCTCATATCAAAATAGCAATCAGGCTCAAAATCAAAACCAGTCACAGGGTCAATCTCAACCTATCAATACTCAACGTCCAATCAATACGCAAAAGGCGGGCAGTGCCTCTCAAGCAAGTACGCCGCCACCGATTCCAGCCAGTCCTGCTATCAATTTGAGCAAAATCACCTTAACCAAAAACCAATCCAGTATCAATCTTAAGAAGCGCGATGACTTTGGCAAAATCTCGGTCAACCTAAACTGGAACCAACGTCCAGATATGGATAAGCAAGCACCGAAAAAAGGTTTGTTGGGTGATCTGTTCAAGCAGCATAAAGCGGGCGGTATTGACCTTGATGTTGGGGCGATGATTCATCTAAAAAATGGCGAAAAAACCCTGATTCAAGCCTTAGGCAATCGCTTTGGTAGTTTGCAATCAGCACCTTACGTTTGTCTGCGCGCCGACGATAGGACAGGACAAGTGAGTGGCGGTGAGTGGCTCGATATCAATGGTCAGCAGTGGTCGCAAATTGAGGAAGTATTTATCTTTGCCTTCATCTACGAAGGTGCGCCGAACTGGGCAAAAACGGATGGGGTAGTGACCATTCATGTGCCTGATCAGTCGCCGATTGAGACGCGCTTAACAGAAGGCACAGGCAACTTGCCAATGTGTGCCATTGCGCGTTTGGTCAATCAACAAGGCAGTATCAACGTTGAACGTATCAATCAATACTTTAAAGGCCATCAAGAAATGGATAAAGCCTTTAATTGGGGCTTTAGCTGGAAACGTGGTAGTAAGTAAGTGCTTGAATAGCACCCCTTAATACAAATAAACAGCCCCTCTATTATCAATAGACGGGCTGTTTTTGTAAGGCTTATTAATTGTTAGTTGCATTACTTGCTATGTTCAACTTTCAGAAATGCTTTTATTTTTATATCTATCTAACTGAATTTGTAACCGTGTTAGCTTTTTATTAATCATTTCACGATTTTTTGCTGATTTCATCCAATTGGGTAGTCTCGAAGGCATACTAGCATTACCAGCAACGGCTGTTCTTTCTCTTAGTGTTGCATTGATATAACTATGTAATTCAGTTAAGTGGCTCTGATTAAATGCCCAAATTTTACCAAATCGGCAGGGTACTTGTAAGAAAAGGGGAAGCCCAAAATCAGCGTCAATAGCTAACCTTGCATCATAACGTTGGTATTTATTCGCTCTTTCTACGGGTACTGCATTGGTTTTACCACAACTTGAGCAGTCAATAGCAATAATAGAAGGCAAAGCTTGTTTATAGGAGAATATTATTTCTTCGTTAGCAGTCAATCGTGTACCACAAAAGCTACACGGACAATCTCCTATTAGATTACATTGACCTACCCAGTCAGCTTGTTCTTCATTTTTTACTAATGATAATTGGCAGTGTTTACAGACAAATTTAGCACACCAAACTTTGCGTTCGCTTTCTATTCTATATTGATATTCATTTTCAACTTTACCTACAGTGTCACATTCGATACAGCATACTATACTTTGCTCGGCATAATAAGTTAGCCTGTCACCGTTATCAATGTGTCTTGCTTGCATGGCTATCCCAAATTATAAGCTTATTTTATTCATATTATAATAATCAAAAAAACAGCTCAACGAAAGTCGTTAAGCTGTTTGTATTGAAAGTAATGAAATTTAAAAATAGATCAGGGATTAAGCATGTGGCGTAATAGCAGGCATCAAATCATGGAAAGTACGACCTGAGGCAGTTTCGCCAATGGCATGCATTTTCCATTCATTATTATGGCGATAAACTTTTGCCATTACCATCGCTGTATGACTGCCTTGCGCTGATAGGTTATAGCGCGCGACTTCTTGGTTATTATTGGCATTGACAATACGGCAAAAGGCATTTTCTACTGTTTCAAACGTCTGTCCGGTAAAGCTATTGACGGTAAATACCAGCGAGACGACATTAGCAGGGATTCTTGAAAGATCGACGTTGATAACTTCGTCATCGCCATCGCCATCGCCAGTACGGTTATCGCCTGTGTGCACGATGCTGCCATCTTTTGATTTGAGCTGGCTGAACCAAATGGCATCAACTGCCTGCTTGTTGCTATCGAACATGATGCACGAAGCATCCAAATCGATAGAGTCGCCGCCGCTACCGCCACCAAATAATTTGCCTAAGAAGCCACCCTTTTTCTCTTGTGGTCCTTGCGCCACGTCCCAACCTAGACCCAATTTTACTTGAGTCAGATCGCCGCCGGCTTCTTTGCTTAGGGATATTTTTTGTCCCTTTTGTAAACTAACTGCCATGATAAAATCCTTATATCACTCTCAAAAAATACGATTAGCTGTGTCGAACTCGCTTAGTCTACAAGGCGTAGTACTTGCACTCGTTTTCCTTACTAATCAAATTTTTGTACATGATATTATAATAATTGTGGGTGATAAATTGTGAGTAGAATTGTCTTGAAAAATTGTCTTGAAAAACTAAGTTATAAAATATTATCTAAAAAACCACCGCCACCACCGCCACCACGACCTCCGGAGCTACTGCCCAAGATGCTTTGTAGCCAGCCTTGATAGCTGTCACGATTGCGTGAGCAGATGATGACTTTACCATTGCCTGAGAAGTTCAACACCATGCCTTCGCCACTAGTGACTGAATTTATGATGCTGCTCATGATACCTTTCTTCTTGCTGGTTGAGACCGACAGCTTGTACTCAAGATTCGAGTCCCAGCAGACTACATGACCATTATCGATGATGACGTCTTTGTCTGGGGTGACATCAATCTCAAACAACGAGCCAAAGCCAGATACCACGACCTGACCTTGACCTTGCGTCTGCATAACCATAAAGCCACCAGTATCACCAAACACCGCGCCGCCAAGGTTACGCTGAATATTGGCTCTGATATCGACACCCGTTTGTGCAGCGACGAAAGCGCCATCGCTCAAGGTATATTGCTGATTACCGACATCAATGATTTGCATATCACCATCTAAGGTTGGCGCAAGCAAACAATCGCCTTCACCATTCACCGCTTCAATCTGCTGCTGAAACAATGATTCATCGTTCGCAAAACGGCGCATCAATGATTGCATGAGGCCACCTTGCAGCTTACCTTTAAGCTCAAGATTGGATTCCATCATGACCATCGCATTGGCTTCACAATAGATCGAGTCGCCTTTTTTGAGGTTGCAATGTAAAAAAGGCTCAATGGTACCGATTAAGCTAAACGTTGCGGCCATGGGGTGCAAATCCTTATTCTAATACAGTTGAAATATGCTTTTTTAATGCGACATCTGTGATTCTAAATCGTTAACTTGATTGATTTTAGAGACGCTATTAAATTTAAAGCCATCAAATGCTTTAAAAGGGCACACTTGATGGCTTATGTAGATAGCCAACAATCAGGTGTCTGACTGCCGCTATTAACTGTTTGAGTGATTAACGTTGCTATTAATAAACGTCTAAACGTTGACGCCATAAGAGCCGGCTAATGGTCCAAGACCACCGCTGAAGCCTTGACCAACGGCGCGGAATTTCCAATCACCGCTGTGACGATACAACTCGCCAAAGATCATCGCAGTTTCAGTGCTACCGTCTTCTGATAGGTCATAACGAGCGATTTCAGTATCGCCATTGTCGTTTACGACACGGATATAGGCTTCGCCTACTTGACCGAAGTTTTGGTTACGGCTTTGACCTTCATAAATGATGGCACAAATAGCAACTTTGCTGACATCAGCAGGGATACTAGCAAGGTTGATTTTGATTTTTTCATCATCGCCATCGCCTTCACCAGTACGGTTATCGCCAGTATGCTCGACCGCGCCATTGTCTGATTTTAAGTTATTGAAGAAGATAAAATCTTGGTCGTTACGAACCTTACCTGCTTCATTGACCAAGAAGCCAATCGCATCCAAGTCAAATTCTTGACCGTCAGTGGCGCGTGGATCCCAGCCAAGACCGACCGTGATATTGGTCAAACCTGGTGCTTCTTTTGATAAGTTTACGTTGCCGCCTTTTGTTAAGCTAATAGCCATATAGATATCCTTTAGATTAATAATTAAGTGGATTGGGTTGTGAAATAAATGAACTAAAATTATGCAGTGACTGATATATGTGGGTAAATCATAAAAAAACTACCTGTATGCCATACCCTGCATATCATTACGTTTTACTATACTAAGCGTTTGCTCACTAAGCAAGGCGTATTTTGTGCGCTTACCAGATGGTTACTAAGGGACATATCAGTGCTGCAACTCTGATACTTTTTAACAAACCTAGTAACAGTGGTTAAGATATTGTTATCGCAAAGTATTTTATGAGTCTTCAGAAGTTGGCTAAAGGTTCAGATAATAAGCAGCTGAAAAACTTTGTAAAAGTTGCATGCCGTAAATAAAAAATGCTCATAAACGAAAACAGGTTATACCAACATCTTGGTATAACCTGTCATTAAAACGTATTATGCTAAACAAAACGTATTATGTTTGATGCTTACTACGCTTCAAACTCACTATTTATCAGTTAAGAGATTTTGCTTCTTGTTTGCGATAATTGAGTGAGGCCACAAACGCCCAACCAATAAAGGCAATACCGATAAGACCAGTGATAATTTCTGGTACATGAAACTTCACCGATAACAGCATGATAATGGCTAAAGCACCGATGGCGTAATGCGCACCATGCTCAAGATAGACAAACTCATCAAGCGTGCCTTTATCGACCAAGAAGATCGTCATCGAACGCACGAACATTGCACCAATAGCAAGACCGAGCATAATAACAATAACGTCATTGGTAATTGCAAATGCGCCAATTACGCCATCGAAACTGAAAGAAGCATCAAGAACTTCTAAGTACAAGAAGCCAATAATACCGCCTTTCATAATCGCGCTGGTCGCCGCAGCGCCCGAGCCATTTTCTCCGTTTTCTAGATCTTCTTCCAGATCACCTTCAAGCATACCAGAGACTACCTGTACGCCTAGATAAACTAAGATACCCCAAACACCCGCAATCAAAACGGCAGAAGCTTGTTCAGCGGTGGCCCAAGATACTGAAATCATCAAGACAATAAGCGCAACGAAGACGCTCATGGCATCCACTTTGCCTAGCTTCGCAAGACGGCTCTCAAGCCAGTCAAACCAATGCACTTCTTTTTCATCGAATATAAAGTTTAAGAAGACCAGTAGTAAGAAAATACCACCAAATGCTGAAATTTCAGCATGATGTGCCATTAGTCTTGCTGAGTATTCTTTAGGATCATTCAATGCCAAATCTATAACTTGCATCATACCAAGGTCAGCGGTAACCGCGACGATGACAATGGGGAACACCAAGCGCATACCAAATACGGCGATTAAAATACCAACCGTTAAAAATATCTTTTTCCAAAATTCGTCCCAGCCCTTTAGGACTGAGGCATTGACCACTGCGTTATCAAAAGACAACGAGATTTCCATAACGGCCAAAATAGCAGTAATCGAGAGAGTGGAAATCATACCACCCATACCGCCATGTGAATATCCCCACCATGCCGCGACCGCTAAGGCAATGGCCGTGAAGATAAAGTCTAAATAAAAATGTCTCATGACACATCCTGTCTAGTTGCGTAAAGCTAAGGTTGTCTATTATAGACACAGCACAAAAAAGCGGTTATCGCTAACCACTTTTTTATGCATAATTCTAAACGAAACATAAAGCATTATTGGTCGTTTAGCTATCAATAATTGTGGCTATTTTGCAACTAAAAGTACGTTATTCATTAGCTTATTCAGAACTCTACAAAGCTACTTAGCATAGCTAACTAATAAAGGTGCTTTGAACGCTAGTTTTAGCAGTGCTTATCACCCCAATTGTGATAATGATATCATCTAAACACGGGTTTAGATATCGACGCCGTATTGCTGGCACATGGCTTGCAAGCCGCCAGAATAGCCCTGACCAACGGCGCGGAATTTCCATTCGCCGTTATGACGATAGACTTCACCAAATACCATTGCGGTCTCAACAGAGTAGTCTTCTGCCAAATCAAAACGTACTACTTCGGTGCCAGTATCTTCATTGACGACACGGATGAAAGCATTGGCTACTTGCCCAAAGTTTTGGCTGCGAGCTGCCGCATCGTGAATGGTGACAGTGACAACGATTTTATCGACATCGGCAGGTACTTGGGTTAGGTTTACTTTGACGACTTCATCATCACCATCACCTTCGCCAGTACGGTTGTCACCAGTATGCTCAACTGCGCCATTGTCAGATTTGAGCTGATTATAGAAGATAAAGTCATGATCGCCGCGTACTTTGCCCGCGGTGTTTAACAAAAATACGCTGGCATCAAGGTCGAACTCGGCACCAGAAGTAGCACGCTCATCCCAGCCAAGACCGATAAGTAGCTTGGTTAAATTTGGATCAGTTTTGGTTAGCGATAAATTACCGCCTTTATTAAGTGATAATGCCATGAGATTGTCCCTGTTGTTAGCGTAAAAATTTTTGGTATGAAATAATGAAAATAAAAGCGATGTTGAACCAAAATTGGTGCAAGACCATCGCTTGATAACGCTCTATCATAACAACAAAAAATGACCCAATCAAAGCCGATTGGGTCATTATTGTGTTTCATCGTCGTTGAGCAAAAAACCCAAACTTTGAGTAGCTAGACTGCTGCGATGAATTTCTCTATTTGTCTAGTACTCTTGTATCGATAAGCGCTTGATTACAGGCTTTGACGGTGACGAATCTCAAAACTCTGATGAATGGGTTTTTTGATATTAAAATCGAAGCCAATGGTTTTTTGGGTGATATCAACGATGTCATAGCGCTCGATTAATTGCTCATCAAGCTCAAAGCGGGTAAAGTTATTGGAAAAATACAACACACCATCAGCGGTCAAGCGGTTCATCGCGCGATTAATAATAGCGGCATGATCTCGCTGCACATCAAAAGTACCTTGGAACTTTTTCGAGTTTGAAAAGGTCGGTGGATCAATGAAGATGATATCGAATTGCTCGGTATTTTCCTTAATCCACTCAAAAATATCGGCAGCAACGAATTGATATTTATTGCGGCTGACGTCCAAACCATTGAGCACAAAGTTTTGCTTGCCCCAATCGAGATAGTTCTGTGACAAGTCAACGCTGGTGACTTTTTTGGCACCCGCCAATGCCGCATGTACACTTGCCGTACAGGTATAAGCAAATAAATTCAATACTGATTTATTACGACTGTTGTCTTTAATCCGCGCGCGCATATTACGATGGTCAATAAACAGACCGGTATCGAGATAATCGGTGAAGTTGACGTAGAAATACGCGCCATCTTCGCGAGCAACATGAAACTTGCCACGCTTTTCTGTGGTGTTCTGCTTGCTATATTGATCATTACCAGACTGGCGTGCCCGAGTTTTGATAAAGATTTGTTCGCGATTAATATCAAACACTTCGCGGATACCCATCAAAGCTAGATTAAAGCGCTTCTTCGCGGTCTCGGGTGGAATGGTCTTTGGTGGTGCATATTCTTGCACGTGCGCATAGTCACCATATAAGTCGATAGCCACTTTAAAATCAGGCAGGTCAGCGTCGTAGACACGCACATTACTCACATTGTCTTTTTTGGCCAGTTTCTTGAGTTTGGCAAGATTTTTTTGCAAGCGATTGATAAAGTCTTGACCGTCTTCTACTTCAATCTCACGCTTTTCAAAACGGCTCACAAGATTACCTGTTTGCCCTGCAATCAACTTGCCATAGCGGAAATAAACGGTAATGGCACCATTATGACAGCGTAAGGTTTTTGGTTCTTTGATCGGTAGAATATCTACTTGTTCGACATGAGAGGCCAATATGCCAAGCATCGGGTCAATGCCACTACCGGCAAAGCTGTCTTGCAAAATAAGCCCAATCGCTTGATATAATGGCTTAATCATCTCTTCGTCACCCAAACGCTCACCGTAAGGTGGGTTGGTAATAATTAGAGGATTGCTCAATCGACCATCATCGACCAACGGCTTTAGCACGCTGCTTAGCTGGTCAAGGGCGCGCGTTTCGATGTCGAGTAGCGGTAGCAAGTCTTGTAAACCAGCGGCAATAAGGTTCTTTTCTGTGGCGATAATCGCGCCACTATCGGCATCAAAACCCAAGATTAGCGGTAGGGTATCTGGCTGCTCGTTAGCGATTGCTAAGCCTTCACGGAAACGTGTCTGGGCATCATCAATCATCTGCTGCCATAGCGTCTCGTCATGATGCTGCCATTGGTAAAAACCAAATTGATTGGCGGCTTTGTCGATACCCACCGCATAATCACAATGCATGAGTAGCGCTTCAATGATAAAGGTGCCAGAGCCACACATTGGATCGACTAAGGCATTATAGAAAGGCGCGTCGCCAGCGTCATTTTTCTTATGCCAGCCCGCGCTATAAAGTAAAGCTGCTGCTAAGTTTTCTTTTAATGGCGCTTCGGTCATCGCCACGCGATAGCCACGGCGATGCAAACTGGTGCCTGACAAATCTAAATACAGTTCAGCTTGCTTGTCATTGACCGTCGCAAAAATAGCAAAATCTGGATGTTTGCTATCAACGTTAGGGCGACTGTCATAAACTTCATTAAAGGTATCAGCAATAGCATCTTTGATACGTAGCATCGCAAACTGTTGACTGACAGCGACGCGTTTGTCGACGGACAGACGGATGGCAAAGGTTTGCTCTAAGTTGAATTGCTCCGTCCAATTGACCGATTTTGCCAAACCATAAAGCTGCTCGGCCACATCATACTCAGCATTAATATTTCTGCGTTTGATTAACATCAATACCCGTGACGCTACCCGCGACCATAGGCATATAGTATATAAGTCACGCAACGTACCCGTAACGGTCAGACGCCCCGTACTTTTGATATCGCTTGCAATACCAAAACTCGTCAGCTCAGTCTGTAATGGTGCCTCAAGCCCATCGGCACAAGTGATAATCAGCTCAAGTGACAACTCTGCTGAGATCGCTGGTGAAAGTGCTTCTGACAACGCTGGTGAAGATGCGGCGGCAAGGGCTGGCGCGGTTGTTTCGGTCATACGGATACCTGTGGGCTAAATTGATAAGTAATGATAAATAAGGCACATCATAAGATAAGATGTTTAACCGTCAATTTTACCATAATTACGCTATGGATGGTTTAAGTGCCTTTGATTAAAAGACGGCGTTTAAAATTTTGGCGTTAAGGTGTTATTAAAACTACTGCTATCTATAGTGAGTGAAAACTGCAGTGAGTGAAAAATAGTACAGATACACCACGCACTGCTGATATCCATTTTTCTTGCTTGCTGTGCCTGCGCAGACAGAGGCGACAAAAAATTGATATCAGTAATACCGTCGCATTTTTAGGATGTTTTGGCTATAGCGTCAGATTAAAAAAATGGCGCATTATTGGTTTTTAATCTAGGGCGTGTGCTCATTTTAGTATGGTAATACAAATGAGATAAATTGCAGTCAAATGAGATAAATTGCAGTCAAATGAGGAAAATAACACCGCTAAGCGATAGAAGTTCTTGTAAAAAACATAAAAAAACTGCGTAGCCCTTATGTTCAAGGACTATGCAGTTTGGCAGTTCGACAGTATTTGAGCCTCAGTATTCGAGCCTCAGTACTTAAGCATCTATCGACGCCTGATAATACCAGTCAAAAGTCAATGTACTTAAGCATTGTGATTAAGCCTTACTTTTCAAATAATCTAACATGGTGTCTGCATCTGATACTTCAAATGGGTCTATTGGACAGTTGTCGCCAAAATCAGGTTCCTTAAACACTTTTTTGATGGCTTTGTTGTCGACAAGCATCGAATAACGCCATGAGCGCATACCAAAGCCAAGATTACTCTTATCAACCAGCATGCCCATTTTACGAGTGAACTCACCATTGCCATCAGGCAGCAAAAAAACGTTTTCACGGTTTTGCTTTAGGCCCCATTGGTACATGACAAAGGCATCATTGACAGAAATACAAACGATTTCATCTACGCCTAACGCCTTAAACTCAGGGTAAAGCGCTTCATAACGAGGTAGATGGCTGGTCGAACAAGTTGGCGTAAAGGCACCTGGTAGTGAGAACACAACCACTCTTTTATTGGCAAATAACTCATCTGTGGTGAGGTCATACCATGTGAATGGGTTATCTCCTCCAATAGATTCATCACGAACACGAGTTTTGAAAGTCACATCAGGTACATGGGTAATCATTATTTACTCCGATTTGGGTTATTGTCTTTTTGTTTTTAAAATGCTGCATTTATATGATAATAGTTATAGTAATCCATAAGCAAATCTTTAGGCTTATATTCACTATATAGTTAATACTAAATAAAATGGATAAGTTATTTAATAACGCGAAACTGTTATAAATTTTTCTGGCTTGCTGTGCCTATGCCGACAGAGGCTGCAAAAAATTCATCCCAGTCCCGCTGTATCTTTTTCATATCGGACTGACTATATAAGCTATCAAAATATATGAGCTTTTTTTAGACCTTACAAGCTACGCTAGCTGCTTTGGCCATATCATAGAGAGCTATGTTTGAAGTAGTCTCTGTCGCTTAAGATTTTTGAATTTACTTTTCCAGATTAGGGGCATTCCTTAATAAACGTTATTTATTATCCTTGGTTAGCGGCCGTTTTTCTGATACGACCTGCGTTGTGGTCGCAAAGGGTTTGGTAGCGATAGGATAATCGACGTCTTTTGGCATCAGTAAGCGCATATGCGGGTAAGGGGTGGAGATATTGGCGGCATCAAAGGCACGCTTGATATCCTCTTTTAGACCTTCCTTGATTTTGGGCATGCGCGCGACAGCGGCAGGCTTGACCCAAAAACGCACGATAAAAAACACTCCGTACTCACCAATTTCATCCACGGTAGCTGAGCATTCAGGACGATTGAGCACCACTTCAGTATCAGCAAGGACTTGCAAAATTTCCTTGCGAGCAGTGTCGACATCATCTTCAAAAGCGATACGCACACGAATATCGAAGCGAATAAAGTTCTTGGAGGTTAAATTGGTAACTTCAGAAGAGGCAACGTTAGAGTTGGGAATAATGACGGTGATGTTGTCTCGAGTCAAAATATGGGTGGTGCGTAATGCAATGAGTACGACACGACCTTCATTGTCATTGATATGAATCCAGTCGCCAACCTGAAAAGATTGTTCGAGCAAAATGGTGATACCTGCAATGAAATTAGCAAGGGTTGATTGGGCAGCAAAACCGACTGCCAAGCCCACAATCCCTAAACCTGCGACCAATGAGACAATATCAAAACCAAATTGCGCCATGACGCTGGCAAGTCCGAGTACCAATAGCAGCACTGACAAGATGTTTTGCAGCAGCTGCTCTATAGAAGCATTGAGACCATAATGCTGTAGCACTCTGTGAATAATCTGTCCAGATGACGTCCAAAGTACATAATAAATACCCGCCCATGTACTGGCTTTTGCAGTGGCCTTGATAGTCTCTGGCTCAAAGTAAATTTGGCTCATAATGGCAATCAAGCTGGTAACTATCCAAATATAACGCAAAACGGAGCGGACGATTTTGGCACGGCGCTCATTCAGTCGAATGCGGGATTTGCTTTTTTTGACAATATAAATAGCCAACCAATAACAAAACCCCAATACTGCAAGCAGTATTAGGATTTTGATACCAGTGCTAACCAACTCTACTGCTTGCGATGTCCAATCGAATGACTCTTCGTCTATAGAGCCGCCCAAAGCGAGGTAAAGGCTAGTGTGCAGGTCACGAATAATCTCTTTAAAAAAATCGGTAACACTGGCGATTGGCATTTTTTCGTCCATGCAGGGTGTGTTTGTACAAAGTTTTGTACACGAGATACTTGGCTATAAACTACCTCAAGTCATCAAAGCAATCAAACATGACCTGAGTGGTGATTGAGACTAAGCCCTCACTTATTGGAAAGTGTGACTGAGGTATCCATTAAGAGTTATCTTTTTGTGTGTCTTGAGATTGGAAAGGTATCTCCATCTTATACTGGACATCACGTAGCGCGGTACGTAAACCTTCTAGTATCGTTGGATGATAGAAAGGAGTGTCGAGCATGGCTTTGATACTCAAGTCATTGGTAATCGCCATAGCGAGTATATGACCGATATACTCGGCATCAGGACCTACCATGCTAGCGCCTAAGATTCTATCGGTTTTTTTGCATCCATAGATATGCAATAGACCACAATTGACACCCATCACACGACTGCGACCTTGGTTATCAAAACTGACGCGACCAATGACATATTCCAACTCTGGATCTTGTTGTATTTCTGGTAGAGACATACCGACATTAACAATTTGGGGCGAACAAAACACGATAGAAAAGGGAACCGCTGGTGGACGGATATAGGCGGCGTCTTTATTGTCACAGACCATATTACCTGCACTAAAACCTTCATCACTGGCCACATGTAACAGTGGAATATTGGCGTTAGCATCGCCAACGATAAAGACATTCAAATCACCGATTTGACCGGTTTTCTTGCTCAGATCTTTTGGGCGGTTTTTTTCATCGAGTACAACGCCTAGGTTTTCAACACCTAGCTCGTCAATATTGTTACGGCGACCTGTCGCGACCAGTACGTATTCCCCTTGCCATTGCTGTGTCTCACCTGCGCTGTCTTCATAGTCAATAAAAGCGAGTGAACCTTTATTGCCTTCAGCCGTTTGTACACCGACATTGTTAATTTTACTACCTAAGTGCATCGTCAGCTCACGGCTTAAGCAGTCGATGGCCTTATTGCTAATGTCTGGATCTTTTAGTCCAGCAACTTTTTTGACGCGATTAAATAATGTCACATCCACACCCAAGCGATTAAATGCTTGGGCGAGCTCCAAGCCAATGGCACCTGCACCAACGACCGCCATAGATTTTGGTAAATCTGGCAGCTCAAAAACAGTGTCAGAGGTCAGCAAGGTATCGCCAAGCTTGTCCGCCCAACCTTCTGGAATAAAAGGCGAGCTGCCTGTGGCCACGATGATTTTTTCTGCTTCAATCACCTCATCATTGACCTCAATCAGACCTTGTTTATTGATATGAGCGTGACCCGCTATTTTTTTGTGATCAGGCCAGCTATCTACTTGCTCTTCGAGATAGCTTTCGAAATGACTGCGCTCATCGCGCACACGCTCCATAACTCGCTTGCCATCTATCTGGGCAGTCGCATGAATACCGAATTCAGCAGAATGGTTGGCATCATGTGCACGGTCAGCCGCTGCGATCAATAGTTTGCTAGGCATACAGCCTACAGTGACACAAGTCGTCGTCCAAAAGCCTTCGTTAATAATGACGACATCGTCTTTGATTTTACTGGCTTGGCGAAAGGCGTTTTGTCCTGCTGTACCTGCACCAATGATGGCAACAGAGACTTTACGGGTGACTTGATGGTTTGTGCTATCGACAGCGGTGTCGGACTGGTTTTTCATATTGTTCTCAAGTAGTTATATTTTATAGGATGTGAGTGACTGATAAGACGTTGGCTTTTAATCGTTTGGGCTCAGCGACTCAATAAACGCTATTTTATGATAAACGCTATTTTATGATAAACGCTATTTTATGACCAATAATTAGTGCCAATAACCATAATAAAAGTTATGGCGCTAATATCGTCAGTAAACGCTCAGTATAATCTTTGGCGCGTAGATTGCGCTGCGCATGCGTGAGATTGCCGTCTTTATCGAATACGAAAGCTGAGCGTACCAGACCTAGCGTTATCTTACCGTACATGTTTTTTTCTTTTATGACCTCAAAGTACTGGCATAGTTTTTCGTTGCTATCACTGATAAGTGGAATCTGTAGATCATATTTCGCGATAAACTTTTCATGAGATTCGACACTATCACGGGAGACCCCGACAATATCATAGCCCAAATCATCAAACTCACTAAGACGCGCCGTGAATTCTGTCGCTTGTGTGGTGCAGCCTGGAGTGCTGTCTTTTGGATAAAAATAAAGGATCAGTCCTTTGTCGGTATGCGCAACCAAGTCTTTTAGGTCAATGTCATCATGAATAAAGTGACCATCGAGCTCACGCACCATCGTCACTGGAAAGTCGGGCAGGGCGATAGTTTCTGTGGTTGGTTTAGCCATGGTAAAGTCCTTAGTCATTTTAATGTTTGTTTGAGTTATGATTGTCTTATTATAGGCAGATTAGCAGAAATAAATACTCAGTTTTACACTTCACTTATTCATTGGCAACAAAAAAGACTGGTAATGACCAGTCTTTTTTGTGTTGAACCTTTTATCAATTATGCCGGTTTTTGTGGTTTCTTTAGATCTAAGCCGACGGTGCATTGCTGCAAGTCTTTTTGCATTTCCTTCACGTAAGATAGGCCTGACGGGTCTTTCTTGTCTTGGGCGTAGCTTTCAATTTCCCACATTTGACCGATCGTCATGTTGCTACGAACGCCAATGGTGCAATTGCACAGTTTGGTCGCGTTATTTTTATCAGCAACTTTATATTTGACGGCCCCGTTCACACAGGTATTAATATTGTCTTGCTCGATATCGGTAGCATTGGCCTGTGGTATGGCAAAAAGAGCCGCTAAGGCTAGGGGTAATACTGGCAAAAACTTCATAAACATCCTCTTAAGGGTAGCGTCAATTTTGTAGATTTTTACTCAAAAATTAAATTACTGAGGTAAATAAGGGTATTTCTCTATCGGTTGTCTATCTGATGACAGAGAGAATCGTCCATACCATAGCAAGTATCGCAATTAAAATACAACGGCGGCGTGCTGTGTTAATGCAAGCGAATGTTTCGCTAATGTTTAGTTATACTGTCTGTCGCTATGAGTACTTAAACTGTTAAGGTTGATAATGAGTAGGATCAGTGATACCTGCTTGGGCGAATCCTTGGCGGCGCAAGGTACAGCTATCGCAAACACCGCAGGCAAGACCATTTGCGTCGGCTTGATAGCAAGAAATTGTCTGACCATAATCGACACCTAATGACAGCCCAAGCTCGATGGTTTTTGCTTTTGACAGCTGCTGTAATGGCGTCTGAATGGATAAATGATGGCCTGTAACTCCCGCTTTTGTCGCCAAGTTTGCCATGTGCTCAAAAGCGGCAATGTATTCAGGACGGCAATCAGGGTAGCCTGAGTAATCGACTGAGCTGACGCCAATAACGATATGGTTGGCGTCGGTCACTTCAGCGACGGCTAAGGCATAAGATAAGAATATGGTATTACGAGCCGGTACATAGGTGTTTGGAATGGCATCGTTATCAATCTCATCACGTTTTTTATTAGGGAACTTCTCTGCATCCCCATCAGGAACCATCATACTGTGATCCGTCAATGATGAGCCACCAAGCTGAGCGATATCAATATCGATAATGCGATGGTTGACCGCTGCCGTTTCGGCGATATTTTTTGCGGCGACAAGCTCACTATTATGGCGTTGACCATAGTTGAAGCTGACTGCAGTCACCGACGCATAACGTGCCTTGGCCCAATACAAACAAGTCACCGAATCAAGCCCGCCCGACAATAGCACAACGGCATTTTGGCTTTTATGCAGAGCATTTAAGTCAGTATCGGAGGCTTGATTATTGGAGGTGCTTTGCGAAGTAACGTTAGTCATAATGGTATCTATTATTGGTTTACGAAAAACGGTTATTTTAGCAAAAATCCAACCGTTACATAACCATGCAGCCGTTATTTAATGTCCTCTTTTCAAACTGTGAGCAAATTTTGTTATAATTGCTGCTTTTAAAGCATCAGTGTTAACGCTTGCCCATCATGTATGACAGCACTGTAATAGCAGTTTGCTGTATAGCAAAATCACCCTTGTAAAGATATTGAGTAACTTATGACTGCAGCGACCTTGTTTACGCCAAAAATTACGCCAGAGTTTGATGAGACGTCTGCTGATGCAGGTAGGGCAGACTATACTTTAGAGACTGATAGTATGAAGTATGATGATGCCGCTGAGGATGATTTGATTGCTGAAACGTTATCACCTACTCAATCAGCACAGTTTCGCAAGCTACAGAAGAAACTGCGTAGACAAGTATCTTGGGCGATTCGTGATTTTAATATGATCGAAGAGGGTGACGTGGTGATGGTCTGTGTTTCAGGGGGCAAAGACAGCTATACCTTATTGGATATTTTATTGCTGCTAAAACGTATTGCACCGATTAATTTTGATATCGTCGCGGTTAATTTGGATCAAAAGCAGCCAGGTTATCCTGAGGATATTTTGCCAGCGTATCTAAACGAGCAGGGCATTGCCCACTATATTTTAGAAAAGGATACTTATAGTATCGTCAAAAGCGTGGTGCCAGAAGGTAAGACTTATTGTTCGGCATGTTCGCGTTTGCGTCGTGGCTCATTATATGGTTTTGCAAAACAAATTGGCGCGACCAAAATTGCTCTTGGTCATCACCGCGATGATATGTTGGCCACGTTCTTTTTGAACTTATTTCATGGCGGTACGCTCAAGTCTATGCCACCGAAACTGCTCAGCGATGATAAGCAAAACATGCTTATTCGCCCATTGGCCTATGTCGAAGAGAAAGACATCATTGAATACGCAAAATTGAAAGAATTCCCGATTATTCCATGTAACTTATGTGGTAGCCAGACCAATCTACAGCGCGCCATTATTAATGACATGCTACGAGAATGGGACGATGCTCATCCACAGCGTTTGGCCTCTATCTTTAAGGCCATGCAAAACGTGGCACCGTCGCAACTAGCAGACCGTGAATTGTTTGACTTTGAAGGGTTAAGTCTTGATCGTGATGACAATGAGCGTTTGTTTGAAGGGGATAATATTCAGGCAGGGCAGACCGATAGCTTGGCTGAAATTGGCTTACCAATAGCGCCACAAACGCAAACTTTTAATCCAAAGTTTGCCAGTAAGCAACAGTCAGATAAAGCGATAGAAAGTAGTCGACACACACAGAAGATTCCAACAATTAATCCTGTTATCTAGGGCGTGTCCTCAATTCAATCGATGAATATCTAAATGGGCTAAAAATGGTTAAATTTTGCTGATATTAATTTTTTGTAGACTCTGTCTGCGCAGGCAAAGCAAGCAAGAAAAATGGATATCAGCAGTGCGTGATGGTTCGATATCACTTTTCACTCACTATAGCCAAAAAAACCAGCTTATTAATGGCTGGTTTTTTTATGTCTTAATGAATTGATTATTCGCTGAATCTACGCAGTCTGTATTTATATAAGTCAACTCTCAGCAAATACTGGTAGCGGATCAAAACTAACCTTTGAACGTGGCAATTTTGCCACATCTTGCATACGCCAATCATCTTTGCCTTCATTGCTCACTTGCAAATAGTACTTGGCTTTTACGGGGTCAATATCTACTTTGGCGCTATATTTATTACCTTCCTGATGCAGCAGCACCACATCACGATCTTTTTTGATGTCGGTCGCATGGGAGATTGATAAATCTAATTTATCAGGATAAGTAAGCGGGGTGCCATTAAGTAATTTGCCCGATTGTAAGCTTTGCTCAGGATAATTCAAATAAAACACAATATTACCGTCATCGGCAAACTGCATCTCGCCATGCAGGTCTAAGTCATAAGTCAGCTTGTCACGGGACACATCATGATAAAGCGTCTTGCCATCCATATACCAATCGTCACGAACCACACTGTCACGGATTTGATAGGAGTAATAAACAAACCAGAGGCAAGCAATCACCACAAAGGCTGGCATGCCAATCACAAAGATAACCACCATATAGTTTTTATACCATGGCTGGCTATCTTGGTGCTTAAAATTTGGTGCTGGAGTAGACATAAAATACCTATTAATCAAATAGCTGTTTATGGATATCCAGTTATCGGATATCTATACAGTGGTATCGACGGATAAATTGACGGCTAACGGCTGTCAGTTTAATGATAATTTATAACCCGCTTGTCGATGACTAACGGGTGAAATATATGAGTCTACACTTGCCACACGCAAGCGTTTACTGACCTTGGGTGGTAAAGACGTTTTGTTTGCTGACCATGTACTGACCATCATTGCTGTTCACATTTAAGGTAACAAGCGTTTGACCAGATTCAATGACATCAGGATCACCATAAATACTGACGGGCATATCAAAGCTTTCACCCGCTTCTAATGGTACATCATTAAAACGCAATTCCAAACTCAGACCTTCTTGCGGGGCAAGGGTTATCTTATAGATATGAGGCTCTTGTGTTTTATTGGTCAGCTTGACGATATAGCTATTTTCAATCATGCCTTGAGTATTGATGGATGACAACTGATTGCGGTCACGGCGAATATCAATCTCTAAGGGGACACGATCGGTCAAGGCATAAACGACACCACCGCAAAGCACGGTCAGTAGCGCTAAATAGGCAAAAAACCGTGGGCGAAATACTCGGCTTTTCTCTTTTTCTGCCAGTTGCCGTTCTGTCGTATAGCGAATCAAGCCACGGGGATAACCCACTTTATCCATGACTTCATTACAGGCATCGACGCACGCGGCACATTGAATACAGGCCACTTGTAAACCATCACGAATATCGATACCAGTAGGGCATACTTGCACACACATCTGACATTCGATACAGTCGCCTAAATGTTCCGGATTGGTCCCTTTTTTGCGCGCGCCTCGTGGCTCACCGCGCTCATAATCATAGGAAACAATCAGCGTATCTTTATCAAACATAACGCTTTGGAAGCGCCCGTAAGGACAGATCTGAACACACATCTGCTCACGCATGTAGCCAGCATTCACATAGGTAGAAAAAGCAAAGATAAAGACAGATACCCAAATCCACGTAGGCCAATCAGGGAAAGGTATAACGCCTATCATCTGCCAACTATGATATAAGCTATCAGTGCCGGAGACATAGCTTACGAATGTAGTCGCCGTAATCATTGAAAAAACAAACCAAATAAAATATACCAAACCACGTTTAAAGGCTTTTTTTGCACTCATCGGTTCTTTATCGAACTTCATGCGCTTATTACGGTCACCAATCACCCATTTTTCAACGTACTGATATAGATGCGTCCAGATCGTTTGGGGACACGCATAGCCGCACCATACCCGACCAGCGTATACCGTTACCATAAATAAGGTAAAAGCGGCAATCAACGCAAAGGCGGCAATGAAATAAAAATCCTGAGTCAAAAAAGTCATGCCAAAAATATAGTAATGCTGCGAGGGCACATCAAACCATATTGCCTGCCTATCATTATAACGCAGCCATGGCAGTAGCAAAAACAGCGCCAAAAACGCATACATACTAACGACGCGGATATTTTGATAAAAACCCGTAATAAATCGAGGATGAATACGATGCTTGGTGGCATCAAGATCAATCTGCTGTACAGGGATTTTATTGGGTTGTGGTGCTGACATAAACGTGCCTCTTTAAAAAAAGAATCAGTCTGCTGGCATGATGAACAAACACCTATAATAAAAAGATGTCGGGATGTGCGATGTTATCAATGTCAGTAAGTAGCTGAGTGGGATAATCACTGTAAAAAACAGTGAACCCTGCTACCAAATGAGCGATTGTAAATAGCCAATTACGATTGAACCATTCATACTAAAAATGGCGATCGATTCGTGGTTTTCAAATCGTGCTATTTTAGCATTATCCCTACTATAAATGGGGTAATAATGCTCAAAAACAATCATTGTATCCAAATTATATTGACCGACTAGTTGTCGTCGAGTCGCCTGCACAGCTGGCTTTGCAGAGTAAATAAGTATCATGACAAAGACATGAAAGCGCTTAAACTAAAATTTTCAGCCAAATTGCCAAACAAAAGGGAGAACTGCAATAACAGTTCTCCCTTTTTTCGATCTTATCCATTTATCCTATAACGACTGACTAAAGTAGTCTTAGTTAACGGTAGCTGTTGCCGGTGCTGCTGCTTTTGATGCAGTAGCAGTAACAGGTAGGGCTTGAGTGGATTTAGCTGGCTTGTCTGACAAAGAGTAAATATAAGCAGCAAGTAGCATAATACGCTCATTACCTAGCTTCGTTTCCCACTGCGGCATCACACCTGCGCGTCCGTAACGTAAAGTATTACGTACCGTTTCGCGCTCGCCGCCATATAACCAAATGGTATCAGTTAAGTTTGGCGCACCCGCTGAAATCATACCTTTGCCATCTTTATCATGGCATAACGCACAATTTTGTTGGAAGATAGCTGAACCTTGAGCAACCAATGTCTGATCAAGTTTGCCGTTGCTTTTGCTACCGTTATTCGACGACAACGATAATACATATTCTGATGCTGCACGCACACCGTCTTCACCGATCTGATCGCGCCATGCTGGCATACCACCAACGCGGCCATTGTGTAGCGTGGTCAAAATATTTTGTGCTTCGCCGCCATATAACCAATCATTATCAGTTAGGTTAGGATAGCCTGTTGCACCTTTCGCATTCGAGCCATGACATACCGAACAGTTCTGTAAGAACAAACGGCTACCGACTTTTAGTGCGTTCGGATTTTCAGACAGCTTTTCAATATAAGGGGCAAGCTCAGCAATTTTTCCGTCAATTTGTGTTTGCAAATCTGCAGGTGGTGTCTCACTACGACGCATGGTTGCTTGCAACTCATTAAGTGTGCCCAATGTCGCAGTCGCGCCCGCTGCATCTGCTTTTACCAAGATGCTTTGCTCAAAATTATCGGTAAAGATTTTATTATTGCTTTCAAGCTCACTGAATAGCTCGTTCTTAGAGGTCCATGGTACGGTTTCGCCATCGACTTCTACGGTGGCGATGCCTTCCCAGTGTGCTGGGAACATTGCTGGGAAAAATACCCAGTAAGCGACACCCCAAACGATTGAGCCAAAAAATATCACCAACCACCATTTAGGGAGTGGTTTGTCGTATTCTCGGATACCATCATATTCATGACCAGTGGTACCGTCTTCCTCAACGTCTGGCTTGTATTTTAATACAAACAGTAGGACGCCAAGAATGAAAAGCCAGCAGCCGAAACTGAATAGCGTGATCCAAGAACTCCAAAAAAATGTCATCGTTTATCCTTATTGCGCTGCTCTTCAGACAGAGACTTTATATCCTCGTCATCAAGCGCAAGTTGTGCATCTTCTTCGAAGCGTTTTTTGTTTTTTGGCGAATACGCCCACCATGCAACGCCTACGAAGGCAACAAAGGCAGAGACGGTCGCAATTGTTTGTAATTCACCAATACCCATTAGCGCTGTCCTTCCATTGCGGTGCCTAACTGCTGAAGGTAGGCGACTAAAGCATCAAGCTCAGTGGCACCAAGCACAGCATCAGGAGCACCTTCAATATCTTCTTCAGTGTAAGGTACGCCAAAACGATCGCGGAATAGACGCATCTTCGTTTGTACGTTCGTACCGTTGACTTCGTTGGTCGCAAGCCAAGGGAAACCTGGCATCACTGACTCAGGTACTAGTGACCGTGGCGCAATGAGATGTTGCTTTTGCCAGTCTTCCGAATAGCGTCCACCAACACGTGCTAAGTCAGGCCCTGTACGTTTTGAACCCCATAAGAATGGATGATCCCATGTTGATTCAGCGGCACGTGAATACGGCCCATAACGTTCAACTTCAGCACGCAGTGGGCGAACCATCTGCGTGTGACAGACGTGACAACCTTCACGAATATAAATATCACGACCTTCAAATTCAAGCGCAGTCCATGGCTCCATAGAAGGTAGTGGGGCGTTCACGCCACCTTCTTCTGGACCCTTGTTATCATAAATCAGCGGTACGATTTCAACTAACGTTGCAAAACTAATCGCAATAACGATACCGATGACCAACAAGCCTGTATTTTTTTCAATAATTTCATGCGGTGTACCAGCCATGATCGCTCCTTATACTTTAGCTGTCGAGGTATTGACACTAGATTCGTGATCCGTAGGATCAGCAACATCTACAGGCTTACCTTCAGGCATCTTAAGTGTTTTATAAACGTTATATGCCATCACAAACATACCCGACACATATAAGAAGCCACCAAAAGCACGACCAATATATGGGAAATGTGAGAACTCAACCGTATCAACGAAGCTATATACCAAAGTACCATCTGGGTTAGTAGCCAGCCACATCATGCCTTGGCCAATACCTGAGATCCACATTGATACGATGTAAAAGATAGTCCCTGCCGTCGCTAGCCAGAAATGCGTGGTGATTAAGCTGATAGAGTACATTTTTGGCTTATTATAAATACGAGGCAACAGTACATATAGCGAACCAATAGTAATCATGCCCACCCAACCAAGTGCACCTGAGTGTACGTGACCAATTGTCCAATCCGTATTATGCGATAGCGCATTAACGGTTTTGATAGACATCATTGGGCCTTCGAATGTCGACATGGCATAGAATGACAGTGCCACAATCATAAAGCGAATGATCGGATCGGTACGTAACTTATCCCAACTACCAGATAGCGTCAAGACACCATTAATCATACCACCCCAAGAAGGCGCGAATAAGATAATGGAGAACACCATTGCCAATGACTGCGTCCAATCAGGAAGCGCCGAATAATGCAAATGGTGACCGCCAGCCCACATATAAGACGCAATCAATGCCCAAAAGTGAACAATAGACAAACGATACGAATAAATAGGACGACCAATCTGTACTGGGACAAAGTAATACATCATCCCAAGGAAAGCTGCCGTCAAGTAAAAACCGACCGCGTTATGTCCGTACCACCACTGCACCATGGCATCGGTTGCACCGCCAAATAACGAGTAAGATTTAAACGCACTAACCGGAATCGCCATGCTATTTACGATATGTAGTAACGCAATCGTAATAATAAAAGCGGCAAAGAACCAGTTAGCCACATAGATATGTGAGGTTTTACGTTTGATGAGTGTTCCGAAGAAAACAATGGCATAAGATATCCACACCAACGCAATCAATATGTCGATGGGCCACTCAAGCTCAGCGTATTCTTTACTCGAGGTCAAACCTAGCGGTAATGTAATGACAGCAGAAACGATAACAGCCTGCCAACCCCAAAAGGTAAACCAAGCCAAATACGGTGCGAACAAGCGTGTCTTACAGGTACGCTGGACGATGTAGTAAGACGTTGCGAACAGGGCAGAGCCACCGAACGCAAAAATAACCGCATTGGTATGTAGCGGTCTTAGACGGCTAAAGGTCAGCCATGGGATGTCAAAGTTGAGTGCTGGCCATGCCAACTGTGAAGCAATGAACACGCCAAGACTCATGCCGACGATGCCCCATACAACGGCCATTATCGTAAAAAATCTTACGACAGTAATTTCATACTCACGGTCAACTGGGGCGACTGCTGTGTTTTGTAAACTCATTGGATGATTCCTTTACAGCCCGAATTATCAACAGAATTAACTAACTCTCCGCGCTATCTGTATCAAATAAATTGATGCAAGCAAATAGTGACTGCGGTACATGCTGTTTTTTGACTCATTTATCATCTTAAGGTTATTAACTATCAAGCTAAGCTTCCACTCGGTATCTACTGATGCAAAGAGGAAGGGGGAAGCGCTAGAAAAATATCTCGCTTACAACCAGTTGATAGTAGGATTGTTAATAACTCGTTAAGGGGAATAAGGAGTGGCGCCGTATAATTAAGCATCAAACATCTAGCGATGTTAAGGATTTATCTTAATTACTACTGAAAATAACAGCACTAACGAAGATAGATACTGGTATCCACCTGGTAATAAAATATTATTGACCATTGATGTATGCTAGCGGCGGCTGACAAAAAAACAGATTAACGTAATGTTTAGTTAAAACTCCCGACTCTGTTTAAGGGTATTGTAACGCAATCCTAATCAAATATCATCAGAACTATGCGGCAAAATACAAACTCTTTGGTAAAAATATAGGCAGGCAACTCTTTGTAGTTATGCTAGGAGCCTATTTTATACTCAATTTTAAGACTATTCTAGAGGGTTAAATGATACGAATTGCAGGGTACAAGGACAAACTCTAGAGAAATTTTTGTAACAATGGCAACATTAGCCTTATAAATAGGTTTTACTTATCATCAAATCGCCCCTTATAATGAGGCTGAAGAATATCGATAGTAGATTTCCTATCCATTGTTATGACAACAATGACAAAATAACGATTTTAATCATTTGGACACAATTGGGCGGCGGTAATCCATAAGGTGAACCCAGTGCCCCATTCATTAAGGATAATAAGATGGCAGTTTTTTTGACAGATGCATGGTTCGATGACGTTGAGAAGTTAGGTAGTGAAGCCGGTGAGCTAAATTTGCCGCCAGCGCTGGCTAATATGATTATTAACCTAAAAGTGTCCGACACGGACAAAGACATCGAAGCCAACTTTGCCGATGGCTTGTTGCATCGCGGCTTGAATGATAATGCGACCACCACACTCTTGCTTGACCGTAGTATTTTGCAATCTATCATCACTGATTTCGACACTAATGAAATTATGGGTGCGTTTATGGGTGGCAAAATTCGTGTCGAAGGTGACATGTCACAACTGATGGCGGTACAAACTGCGCGTCCAAGTGCTGAGCAAAAAGAATTGTACAAGCGTATCAAATCAATGACGACGATGGCTTAAGCCTGTATTCTCTCGATTTTCCCAATCGGTTAGTTTTGATCAATCTTATTCACACTGACCATAAAAAAATCCCCTAATTCTATGTTAGGGGATTTTTTTATGATCGGTAACTGTCACAATGACGTATAGTTAAGGAGAGCTGTTGAATTTCCTAGCTGGCTTTTGATTGCGCCGTCGCGTCTTGTGACTTTTGATTTTCTTTGTAAATGGCGGCTTGTAGCCAAACATTTGCCTGAATGTAGTCATGTACTTTGATAGAAGCAGTCTCTACTGTATTGAGTGCGCCAATACGTACCACGAATGGATCGGCATCTTGCTCACGTAGTATTACCACATCAAACAAGATAATTGATTTGCCATTAAAGAGAGTTTCTTGCTTGCCAAGTACTTGACCTTGGCACCATGCTTCGTCTTCTTGTCCCAAAGTATCACCGAACAGATACGCACACATATGACCCAAGTTAATCTCTACAGGAGCCATTTGTTCTTTGGTTTCAGGCTTCCATTCTTTGATTTGCTCTTGTAGATCGTCTGGTATCTGACCATCATTGGCAGCGACGATGTCATTAAACGCGCGGTGATAGCGGATGGCTTCTTGATCTTCTACCATAATGACTTCTTGCTGTTCGCTCAGCTTAATTTCATGCGCCCAAGCACTGAAATTCGCAAAATACGAACTGTCGCGTTGGTATAAGTGGCGATTGGCGGTATAAAGCTGGTCAAAGGCATAAATAATACTGCCATCAGCTGTACGTAGGCGCAGTACTGCGTCGTGCGAGTTGTCATTGGCGATGATACGCTCGATTTTGCAATGCAGCCCATAAGGACTGTCAACACAAGGGTAGGCGTTGATAAAACGTTCTGGTTTGCCGTCTTTCATTGCCAGCACTTGGTTGATGTGGCAAGGCTGATCTTCAGACAACAACAAGCAACTGTCCTTGGCGCTGACGTTGGGGTTGAGGCCCTTGGGCATGGCTGCTTTTTCGATCATCTTTTGTAGCCACTCTGGCACATCCTGACTCATGTCATCGGTTAAAATACGCCAATGATCGGCGTGACCCGCAGCTTGCTCGTCGGATAATGTGATTTTGGTAGGAGATTGGATGTTTTTATATTGATAATTAATGGTCATGAAAATACTCAAACTTAAGTCAGCGATGAAGTTTGGACCTAACACTGTGATTGCTTATCTAGCATCCAATATCTACAATCATTGGTCTATGATAGCCAGCAATGTCAGCAGCACAGGGTCAGCAAACAACAATGAGGGGTTAGTGACAATTGTCCTTAGCATACAATATATAGGTATAGACGCAAGTAATAGCAAGCCCCTCATAAAAAATAATAACAAAACCCTATTTTTATTAAAAAATACGCGCAGTTTTTGCTAATGACTGGCACATATCTGCCAAATTGTGTCAAACTAGCTCCCTTTTGATGGCCAAATCTGGCCTATTTTAAACCCTATTTTTGTGTTCGATTTATATGTTGGTATGGCAGACGCCATATATAAGGCGTTTGTCGCTGCTCGTTTTGGCGCATATAAAAGTCGCACGTAGATAAGATAAAGAGTTTGAATATGTTTCGTCCTTTAGCGTTATTTATCGGCTTACGATACACCCGAGCAGAGCGTAGTAATGGTTTTATTTCCTTTATATCGCTGATCTCGATGATAGGTTTGACCCTTGGGGTTGCCGTATTGATTACGGTACTATCGGTCATGAATGGTTTTGACCGCGAGCTAAAAACCCGTATTTTGGGCATGGTGCCGCAAGCAACGGTTATCTCAAGTGAGGTGATTGGCGATTGGGAACAATTGGCAGATCGTATCAAAGAAGATCCAGAAGTGGCTGCTGTGGCACCCTTCATTCAATTACAAGGCATGCTGACGTCGAATGGCCAAGTAGCAGGCATTATGGTCACTGGCGTCGATCCTCAGTACGAAAAAAATGTCTCGATCATCAACGATCATATGACTGAAGGTAGTATCGATACGCTACAAGCTGGTGATTTTAGTATTGTACTGGGTGAAGAGATGGTGCAATCGCTGGGCTTAAGTATCGGTGATAAGGTGACTTTGGTGTTGCCAGAAGCATCGCCATCACCTGCTGGTGTGATACCGCGCTTTAAGCGTTTTACCCTCACGGGTATTTTTAGTATCAGTCCAGAAGTGGACAGCCTCATGGCCTTTATTCCGATGAGTGATGCTGGCAAATTGTTACGTCTGCCAGCTGGTGCTCAAGGTATCCGTATGAAGCTAAATGATATCTTTACCGCGCCCATCGCTGCTCAAAAAGCGGCTGCCATTGCCCCTGATCGACTCTATCCGAATGACTGGACGCAAACGCATGGCAATCTATTTGGGGCGATCCAAATGGAAAAAGCCATGGTAGGATTGCTACTGTTCTTAATCATTCTAGTGGCAGCATTTAATATTGTTTCAAGCTTGGTGATGCTGGTCACGGATAAAAAAGCGGATATTGCGATTCTAAAGACCTTTGGCGCGTCACCTCGTCTGATTACGCAGGTCTTTATGGTACAAGGCGTAGTCATCGGCGTCATCGGTACGATTGCGGGTACGATATTGGGCGTTATATTTGCCCTCACGGTTAGCGACATTCTAGGCTTTATTAATCAAGCCTTCGGTCTCAATCTTTTTGATGCTTACTTTGTCAATTACCTACCATCACAGCTGCGCTTGACGGACGTGGTATTGATTACTGGTGCATCGTTTGTATTGAGCTTTTTGGCCACGATTTATCCAGCACGCCGAGCGGCTAAAATTCAGCCTGCACAAACACTGCGCTATGAATAATTAAAGCCATAAGCGAGGGATTGGGCCGCGGATTTACTCGCGCGCTCAAGGCTGGAATGTTTAGTCAGGTTTAAAAAAATCATGAATATCGGTATAAATAAAATAAAGGAAGCGCTATGTCTGCCATTCTAAAAGCGACCAATATTAATAAGATATATGATGAAGGTGCAGTTAGCACCCAAGTATTGACAGGCTTGGATTTGACCGTCCACGCGGGTGAACGCATCGCTATCGTTGGTACCAGCGGCTCGGGCAAAAGCACTTTGCTACATTTGCTGGGTGGATTGGATACGCCAACCAGCGGTGAAGTTTGGTTGCATGGTCAGTTGTTAAACAGTATGAATGAGACCGAACGCGGTGCGATGCGTAATAAGCATTTGGGATTTATTTATCAGTTTCATCATCTATTGGCTGAGTTTACTGCCATTGAAAACGTCGCGATGCCATTGCTGCTACGCCCAAAAGTATCAACGACTGAGGCGAGAGATCAAGCAATAGCGATATTAGAGAGCGTTGGTCTAGAGCATCGTTTGGCGCATAGACCTGGCGAGCTATCAGGCGGTGAGCGTCAACGCGTGGCCATTGCTCGTGCACTCGTCACCAAACCTTCGCTTATATTGGCAGATGAGCCAACGGGCAACTTGGATTATGACAATGCGCAAAGCGTTTTTGGCCTACTATCAGAGCTGCAAAGTACCATGAAAACGGCACTACTGATGGTAACGCATGACCGTAACTTGGCAGCATTGGCAGATCGTCAGCTGTTACTGCGTAATGGTCATTGGGAACAATACTGAATAGCTTAAGTATGAAATATCCTAAGTATTTAAGTATTAAGGTATTTAAGTATTAAGGTATATTCTCAATTCAATCAACAGTCATATAGATAGGCTAAAAATGGCTAAATTTTGCCAAACAGCGAAGATAATATCGAGGTATTAACTGGATATTATCTTCGCTTTTTTTCTTGTTTGGCTACAATGGGGCTCATTTTTATCACCCTGCTTAAAATGATGACACGCTTTAGAAGAAATATCATAAAGTAGAGTATAAAAAATAGGTTGCCAACTATAGTTTGCTGAGTATAATTGGATGCAGTAAAGAGTAGTGCAGACCCTAATCCTAACAATGTACCTGATGTATTTTTTATATAGAATCGGCTGTAGTAGCCTTATTTAATAGAACAAGGATAATGACAATGAATGAAGATGAAGATCCAGTCGCTGCTTTTGGCAGTGCCGAAGAAGGCAATGAGCCATTGAAACCGTATATTGATCCAACGTTGTTTGACACCGTCGACAAAGATGCACAGATTGAACTACTTACTTCAGTTTTTGATTCTATTACGCTGGCAGGTGTTGATTACGATTTAAAAGCGCAGGATAGCGCCACTGGTAAACGCTATACGCTGCTCAAAGACGAAAAAGTGGTCGATATCTTTGTGATGGATAGCAGCTTTACAGACAATGTCCTAGCAGCGATAGAAAAAGACAAAGAAGACGATTGATTAAGCAGTATGTGTTGGGATTGCAGATTATCGTTTAGGTGGTTTATCTTGAGCGGTGTGCTGACGTTTTTGCCAGCTTGACACGGTTTTATAACGCCAAATAGCTTTAAATGCCAATCCGCAAATGATGCTGGTAATAATAGCGAGTATGGCGCTTCCCACACAAAACGCGGTTAATGAAACAGTACCGTGATAAGTGATAAAGGGGTTGGCGCCATCAGATAGTACCCACAAGCTAAAATCAGCAATCATCCTGCCGATAAGTCGTAAACTGATCATCGGCACATCAATAATTTTGGCACCGATGTAGTAACCAGCATAAAAGATAGGCAGGCTAGTGACGGGGTTGGTGATCCACGTCAAACCAAGCGCCATAGGGACATTGGCACGAAAAATTAGCGAGCCAATTAATGCCAATAGCATCTGTCCGGGTAACGGAAAAAATGCACTGAGTACACCAATATAGACCGCTTTATTTAAGCTGTGCCGGTTAAAATGCCATAAACGCGGATCAGCCAAATGCGGTGCAAATAATTTCAAAATGCGGCTTTCTAGAATTTTCTCTGGTGTGGGCAGCAAGTCTTTAAGACGTTTTTGGGGCACAGTATCGCCTTTAATCGTTATCAACCGCTGGCTCAATCATATTGATGGGCTGATATAAAGAGATATTAGGAATAAAATACGGGTGAGAATAGTATCAGAAAAAAAGGGTAATAGTGTCGAATAATTATTATTGTAATACCTCTCATCAGTATAGGGCAATACTAAAATAAATGCTATCGCTTGACCAACGAGACAGTCGTTATTGCTAGGGCCTGTCTTCAATTCAATCGATAGTCATCTAAATGGGCTAAAAATGGATAAATCTTGCCAAACATCGTCAAATAGCTGGTTAATATCCCGATATTATCTGCGCTATTTTTCTTGTTTGACGGCAGTTTATCTCATTTTTATCACCATTTTTGAAATGAAGACACGCCCTAGAGTGAAACGATATACTCGCGCCCATTTTTGTGAGCAACAATAATCCGTTAAAATTGACTGTATTTAAACAGTCAGCTCATTAAGCAAGGAGCGCTGGTGTACTGGTTACTTGGTAGTCTGGTGATTATCGCTATGATGGGCGTTTTGGCAGTCGCGGATAGTCTGGCGATACCAATCAACTCATTAATAGAGCTGCATAACGCTAACAGTTGGCTGCTATTATTAGTCATTATTGCTATTGTCTTGATAGCCATTAATCAGCGTCGAGCGCTGTCTAATAACTTGGCAAACATCCAAAAGCTTTCTTCTAAACACCAACCTTCTCAACCTTTTTTTTCTCAAGACACGTCTAAATATTTTTCTTCTTCCTCTAAATTTCCCATTCGAATTGTCAATTATTTGCTGATAATGATACTGGCCATGGGGCTGGTGATGGGTAGCGCATTGCAAGCCTTGATGGGTTATCAGCAGGCTGAAGCGACCAAAATTACTGAATCTATGCGTGTACAGGCTTTGGTCACTATCGAGGGTATTAGTGATAGCGTTTACGATGGGGTCACCAATAGCGGTTATCGACAAGTCGCTACCGTCAGTCATATATCGCCCTTAATATCTGAGTTGACAGCTCAAGAATTAGATAGTGCTAAGGTCAATTATTTCACAAGTATGAAAAATAGCCTAAGCAATAGTTTATTTGATGATATTTCAAATGAAAGTAGTGATAGCAATATTGAATATCGAGTGCTACTCAATGCTTATCCAAAAAAAGGCTCTAAAAGCGCTCAGGTCGCTGATCTAAATCAGTTGCGACCGGGTGATCAGCTGTTTATGACGTTAACGCTCGCACCGCTTGCTACCTCTGAGCAAGCTCTCAATAATCCCTCTGGGTTTGACAGTTATCGCTGGTTGCGAGGTCGTCATATCGATGGGGTGGCAAATATAGTGACGACCAGCACGTCGTCTTTTGCGCTCGATGAGTCGTCTGCATTGGAAGCTGCTTCTCGCTCCTATCTTAAGCGTTTTCGTACTCGGATTGACCAAGGGCGTTGGCAATTGCGACAGCATTTTTATCAAGAGTGGGCGGGACAAACTACAGCCACGCAGCAAGCAAAAGCGGTGACTCTAAGTTTGCTCACAGGCGATCGCAGCTTAATCAATCGCGATACCAAAGATCTGTATCAATTGGCTGGTATTTCACATTTGCTGGCTATCTCTGGCACTCATGTGTTGTTTTTAGCGATTATGCTGGCAGGGGCAGTCGTATTCTTGCTCAATCGTCTGTATCCAGCCTTATATCGGCACATACCACGCTGGCAAGTGCGCTGGTGGGTGATGATCAGTGCCGCTTTTATTTATGCGCTATTCACTGGTTTCGATGTACCCGCTGCTCGTACTGCCTGGATGTTATTGGCGATAGGTCTAGTACGATTAAACTTGCTACCGATTAGTACGATGCGAGTATTGTTGGCGCTGGCAGTCTTGATGGCATGGTTTGATCCTTATGTGCTCTGGCAAGCTGGGTATTGGTTGTCCTTTATCGCTGTGGCGCTGTTGCTAAAATACGATAGTGCTTCACAGTCGCAAAATAACTCAGTGTTATCACAATCAGAAAAACCTCTCTCTCAGCATGATACTAAATATAGCCGTATCTTACTTACAAAAGTATGGCTCACAGGCCAACGTGTCTTTAAGTTGCAGTTCTGGTTATTTATCTCGTTGCTACCCATTACGTTGTTATTGTTTGGCAAAGCCTCACTATGGGGTCTAGTCATCAATTTATTTGCCATTGGTTTATTTGGCTGGGTTATCGTACCGCTCAATCTACTAGCTGGGCTTTGCTACTTATTATGGCCTGCGCTTGCTGATAGCATCTGGGTGTTGGTCAGCGCAATCATCAGTAATTTACATGATTTGATTACGTGGTTAACATCATTGCCAGCGCTGTCAGAGGCGTGGCTGTATACGCCAGTGAATATGGCGATATTACTGATGGTATTGCTGGCGATGTTGCCTTGGTTATTACCACGTGGACTTATCAGTCGTTGGCTGGCATTACCGCCTTTGACGCTATTAATGATGACGGTATATGCCAACCAGCAGTCATTAGCCACGTCACCAACTTTATATATATTACCCACTGGAGATCACTATATAAGCGCGGCGGTGCTGCAATACCCTATAATGGATAACGAGGTTGGGGTTAAGGATAATAAGGCGCAGTCCGCGAAAGGAAGTGTGAATTGGTTATTTTTGGCAGACCACAGGCCTAGTGCTACGCGTACCATGCCAAGCACCTTGACGGCAGAGAAGCTGTCCGCGATATTAGAGCAGCAATTACGCACCTTATCGATTAAACGCTTAGAAGGGCTCGTAGTACAGACAAGCAGTGCAGGATTGACCGATACGCTCACTATTAATGATGCTAGCAATACATTTAAACCTAACGCCTCAGAGTTGTTGCCGATGACTGTTGCCAGAATAAGTCAGCGCCTACCGACCAGCCAGTATTGGCAAGCAGGGCGTAGTGATCGTTGGTTTGAGCGAGAAAAACTTTATAGAGAAACAAGCGAATCTAACAATGCTAACAATGCAGCGCATGTCACTACCAAAACGTATATCAGCCCTAAAAGTTGTGAGCAAAATGACTCATGGCAGCTCCCCAACGGGGATTTATCATTACAAGCAATGACGGGCTGGAGTAAGATAGATGACGCCAGTGTGTGGGACTGTACAATTGCCATCGACAGCAGGTTGCCGATACAAGTATTGCAGTATAATGCAGCTGATCCACTTAATTCACCGCTGGCCACCTCTCAACTACTAACGGCAATTCCCTCTACAGCAAAAAATACGCAACCAAATAACCAAGAACTTACTATGCAAGCTCAGTCTTTGCCATCACGTATCGTTGTTGATGCCGATACCCATCAGCGCGTTTGGCAACTGTGGTCACTGCTCTGCCAAGCTGAACCGTTTGATGATAGCGCCTATAGTCATTATACTTGGCTTGGGCACAGCGCCTCACACCTAGCGACCGATGATATTAAGCGCCAGCGTATCAATGAGGTCATTACTTATGATGATAATGCACTTGAGGCAGCACTGTCTCTGAACGCTCATTGAGTCCTAGAATAATATTTGGACGCGACATCTTATTTTGACAATACATTCTAAAAATCATCTTAACCGTAGCAGCGTTATAATATGGTGATATTTCACGGTTACACTCTTGAACCATAACCGAAATAGCACCATACTTAGTACTCTATTAATATAGATGACCCCTACAGTGAGAAAATTTGATTTCTCACTGTATTTATTTTCTATATCATCTCTTTTATCGTTTTAGACTGTTTCTGACTTAGGAAGTTATATGCCCAACTGGCCACCAGACCCTAACAAACGTTCTGACAATTCGGCAAATCAGCCAACACAGATGCCACAGTCAAGCCAGCCAAGCGGACAAGAATGGCGCCTGATTGAAAATACCTTATTGGCTAGTGTGGTTGAGCAGCGCCGCGCTCGTCGCTGGAGTATTTTCTTTAAATTATTGACCTTTGGTTATATCTTATTGATATTTTTGACCCTTGGTCGTGGGTGTAGTAGTTCGCCAACGGGTATGGATGCAGTCGATACCAGCGCGCCGCATTTGGCCGTGGTTGAGCTGCAAGGCGTCATCAGTAATGACGATGTTGCCAATTCTTATGATGTCAATGAAGCTTTGAGAGATGCTTTTGCGAATAGTAATTCCAAAGCGGTGGCATTAGATATTAACTCACCTGGTGGCTCACCTGTACAGTCTGATGAAATCTGGCAGACTATGAGGGAGTTGCGCAAAGAGTACCCAGATAAAAAGCTTTATGCTGTTATCGGTGATATTGGTGCTTCAGGTGCTTATTACATCGCTTCTGCGGCAGATGAGATTTATGTCAATCCATCAAGTTTGGTTGGCTCTATCGGTGTCATTATGCCAAGCTACAATGTCAAAGGTTTGATGGACAAGGTCGGTGTAGAAGATCGTACTATTACGGCTGGTGAGTACAAAGACATTTTAAGCTTGTCGCGCCCATTGACTGATTATGAAGAAAATCATGTCGAAAAAGTATTGGCCAATACGCATAAGCATTTCATTAATGCTGTAAAAGAAGGTCGAGGTGACCGCTTGAAAAACCCTGAGCAAAACAAACTGTTCTCAGGATTATTTTGGACAGGCGAGCAGTCTATTGAGCTAGGTTTGGCAGACAAGACAGGTAGTATCACAAGCCTGAGTAAGCAACTAGATCTTGATACTGTGATTAGCTATAGCCCAACTGATCCGTTCCAAATGTTTATGGATCGTTTTGCCGTGCAACTGGGTGCAGGCATTGGCTCTAGCGTTAGTGTTGATGGTTTTTTACCACAAGAAGAAGGTAACGTAAAGATGCGTTAAGCGTTTAATGTTTTAGATATACTGTGTATGATTGTTGAGGCTGGGCATATAATTATGCTCAGCCTCAATTGTATGTAATGCTAAATAAATATCTTATTTAAGACTAAATCTTTAAGACTAAGTCGTTATCAATGTCGCGATAGCTATCAATTTTGCTATATTGGTGATATTTAGCTTAAGTATGCTATAAGGTTCAATCATTAAAAATAATATATAACATAAACCATCCCACGAGAGCCTGTTATGAGTGATGAAATAAATTTGCAGACCTTTGCAGCGCTACCTGTCTCCAAAAAAACCAATAAGCCCGTTATACATTTTGCCCATGCCAATGGGATGCCAAGTGCCGTTTATCAGCCGTTTTTTGAGCATTTAACAGAGTTTTTTACCATCGAATATATCCCGATGTTAGGCAATACGCCTGATTATCCAGTGGATGATCATTGGCGTCGACTGACTCAACAGATTATCGACAGTGTAAAAAGCACCTGTGAGAAGCATGGCATCTCGCAAGTCGTGGCTGTTGGGCACTCGCTGGGTGCTATGTGTACGTTACAGGCGCTGTACCGTGCGCCTCAGCATTTTGCTCAGGCGGTATTAATGGATCCGCCTTGGATTTATGGCAAAGTCAGTTTTTTGTGGCATTTGGCAAAGACAGCAGACAGATTGCCTCTTATGAATAATCGTTTGATGGACAAGCTGTCACCAGCTGGCGTGTCTAAGCATCGCCGCGATGTGTGGGACAGCCGAGCCGACGCGTATGAAAAAATGCGGCATAAAGGTTTTTTTAAAAACTTTGATGAGCGTAGTTTTCAAGGATATATCGAGCACGGCTTACATGAGCGTGCGGATGGCAAGGTAACATTGGCGATTCCGAAAGCAAGCGAAGTGGCGGTCTTTCGAACCAATCCATCATGGTATTGGCTGGCACCAAATCGAGGGCCCAAAGTACCTGTCACATTGATTATTGGTCAAGACAGTATCTTTCTGAAACGCCGTTTCCCGCAGCAAATCAAATCCCGACTCAATATTCCTTATGCAACCCATGCGGGTGGTCATATGTTCCCGCTTGAGCATCCAGAGTCTGTGTCACGGCAAGTATTGGACTTAATCAAGCAACAACTCCCACATGAATGATGCTCGCTACTTATTTAACGGCTTATATGAATAACTATATGAAGCTGTCAGGAGCATTGCTCGTTTATTTTTTTGAGTCACCGCCTTATGCCAAACCAACCTAGTGCCACCAATGACCCGTCTATAAATGCGCCCGAGCGTTTGCCGTTATTTTCACGCTTCGGTGCATTTTCAATGACCGTAGGAATGGTCATATCATTTTTTATCAGTCAATTGTTAGGAGTATATGTTGCAGGTAAGCTGTTATTACCAGCAGCTAAAAGCTCAAGCGTGGCTGATGTATTTTTCTTTGGCAGTAGTAATGGTACGGTCGTGAGTGTGTCGATCATGATTGGCGGTATCTTGCTCGTCGCCCTCATCGTTATGCTGATTCAGTTAAGAGGTGGTAATTGGCAACAGTATCTAGCGCTCAAACCGTTTTCAGTAACGGTTGGCGTCGGCATGCTGGGCTTGCTACTGATATTTATGATTGGCAGTCAGGCATTGACTTACTGGCTCGATAAATCACCATTGGTATTTGTAGACCCGCTGTACCAGTCAGTCAGCTCAGTGTGGCTACTGGTGTTTGCGATGGTGATCGTTGCGCCATTATACGAAGAGCTGGTCTTTCGCGGCATATTATGGTCGGCCATTGCTGAGCAATTCGTCGTCTCACCAAGTCAAGAGCAGCGTGGGGCGATCATTGCCAGTATCATCACCAGTTTGATATTTGCGGTGATTCACTTGCAATATGGCGTTTATGAAATCAGCACTATCGTAGTGTTGGCATTGATATTTTGCTACGCACGTGTCAAGTCTGGTTCGCTGCTACTACCAATGCTGCTACATATTGTGAATAATGGCGCAGCGATGTGGCAGTATTTAGCGCAAACAGCTTAGGGCGTGTCCTCAATTCAATCGATGGTCATCTAAATAGGTCAAAAATGGCTAAATCTTGCCAAATGGTGTCAAATAGCTGACTAATATCTCGATATTATCTGCGCTATTTTCTTTGTTTGACGCCAACTTATCTCATTTTTATCGCCATTCTTAGAATAAGGACACGGCCTAATCAAAATCTGTTTAATCAAGCGTCTGTTTAGTAAAAAAGCTATGCATCAGGATTTAACGCCAAGACTTCAGATGCTGCTTGCTTAATATCATCTATGGTCAGCTTGGGTTTGCCACTCAATGATTGACGCCATTTTCGAGCACCTGTCAGCCCTTGAAACAATCCTAAATAATGACGCGTCATCGTGGGTAGTGCTTCACCTTTGGCGACTTTTTCTTCTAGATAAGGATAAAGCTGCGTCAAAATGTCTGAGCGCTTAGGTGCTGGCTCACCCCATAAGCTGTTGGCTTCTGCCAGTAGATAAGGGTTGTGATAAAACGCGCGGCCAATCATCACACCGTCTATATGCTGCAAGTGCGCTTGAATATCTGCAACTGTCTCAATACCGCCGTTTATCTCGATATCGAGTTGTGGAAAGTCTTGTTTGAGACGATACACATCCTCATAGCGCAGTGGCGGAATGTCGCGATTTTGCTTGGGACTAAGACCTTGTAGCCACGCAGTACGGGCATGAACGATAAAACGGCTACAACCTGCAGCAGCAACTTTCTGCACAAAATCTGCCATAAACTCATAACTGTCAAAATCATCGATACCAATGCGGTGTTTAACCGTCACTGGGATATCGACAGCCGCTTGCATATGTTTGACTAAGTCAGCGACAGTGTTTGGCTCGGCCATGAGACAAGCGCCAATTTTATTATGCTGTACCCGATCTGACGGGCAACCAACATTGATATTGACTTCATCATAGCCATGCTGCTGGGCGAATTCAGCACACTGGGTCATCTCACCAATATCTGCACCGCCAAGTTGCAGGACAAGTGGGTGCTCAAGTGTATCAAAGCGCAAATGCCGAGCCCGATTGCCATGTATGAGCGCACCAGTACTGATCATTTCGGTATATAGATACGTGTGCGGATTAAACAGCCGTGCAAAATAACGATAATCTGTCGTTGTCCAATCAATCATCGGGGCAACGGACAGTCGTTTATTGGTCATATCAACCATGGGTATTAAGCCTTAATATTTGTGTCTTAAATAAATGGATAAGGTGCAATGGATGAGACATACCATTGCACCTTAGTTTCAATCTTGATGTGGATACTGATCAGCTATTTACGAGATCACGTGATCAATTTTTTTGTATTCAGGTAGATTATAAAAATAAAGCCCCATGATAATACCAATAAAACCAATAAACGTAATGTATAGTGCTGGTGAGAAGCTTATTAAAGTAGTGGCATAGCCTAGACCAAAAGGTACTAGCACGCCCACGATGCCGTAGGTAATATTATAGCAAAAAGCCATTCCTGTGAGGCGCACATTGGTCGGAAACAATTGCACAAGGATAGCAGGTACCATACCGACGATGCCAGCGCAGAAGCCTAATAGCGCATACATGATTAATATGTAATCACCACCTGCCTGCAAATGGTAAAAGAAGGCCAGCATTTGAGCAATGAGTAGAACAGAACCAACAACTAAAATTTTACCAAAGTTTTCATGGTTAGACACCATGCCATAAAATATGCAACCAAAAATCATAAATATGATGCCCAAACTATGAGAAAACCCAAATAGATCACTATCTAAAACAAAGTTTATCTCTATTAAATCTGGTAGCAGTAGAATGACAACAGAGGTAATGCTAGAAATGACCAGTGTCAGTACCATACCGACAAATATAGAATGCTTACAATGTTTAAAAAGTATGGTAAATGGTTCGCTCACGCTAGTACCGATTTTTGACTTGTCCAGTGCAAGAAAGAATGGTGTCTCTCCAACGAGTCGCCACACCAATAATGGCAAAAAGCTTAATACAGCGGCAACTAAGAATGGCAAACGCCACCCATAATCAGTCAACTGATCCGTCGTCATAAAGGTAGAGAGCCACATAAAGAATGCATTTGAAAATAGCACACCCACTAAAAAGCTGGCAGTGACATAGCTACAGGCTACTGATAAATACTGCCGCGGTACATGCTCTGCCACAAAAACCCATGCCAAGGGGACATAAAGGCCATATGCCATACCCTGTATAAGCCTTAGGAAAATAAATAAAGCGGGCGCAATCCATCCCCACTGTGCATAAGTGGGCAGACATGCCATCGCCAACAAACTTGCAGCGGTTACTATCAGGCTTAGCAACAATATGGGCTTTCGACCTTTTATATCACCGTATCGACCAAAGAGGATACCACCAATTGGACGTGCCAAATAACCAACAGCAAAAAGCCCCAGCCCTTGTAGTTTAGCAACTTGAGGGTTGGTGTTCGCAGGAAAAAATGCAGCCGAGATGATATCTGCAATGTACAAGTAAATCAAAAAATCAAAAAACACTACAGCGCTGGTAAAGCTAATAAACAGCACTACATTTTTGTCTCTAGCAGACATTAACGCATATTGAGAACGAGACGGCATAATAGATCACGCATCCACAGAGTAAAGTGGTCATTAAGACGGTCATCGTTTGGATAACCGCTCATCATAAAAACCGGCAAATCAACGTAGATAGATAATGATTTGCCGAAACAGTAGGTTTGGGTATTTGGTATGAGCAATGTTGGTTACAGAGTGTTTGATTTAACAGAAGCTAAATCCGAAATCTTGAACTTTTGAGTGTCAATTAAGGGTCAGTGAGTAAAAGGTCTTACGTCTTTATAGCAGCCAGTCGATTGGTAACCATGACATGATGGTGAGCCAAATGTGATCACTCATATCAACGCGTGGCTCTGAATTATAAATCACTTTTTTACCATCTTCCATGGTATGCCATTGCAAAGCGCCGCTCTCCAGCAACTTGACTTCATAAGCTTGATTTAACAAATCATCGCTGAGTGCACCGTGCAGCTGGCTTGCCAGTTCCTCATCGTTAATAATGACACCCATTTCGGTATTGATATTGGCAGAGCGCGGATCGACATTGTATGAGCCAATAAAGACTTGATAGTCATCCACGGCAAAAGTTTTTGCATGTAAGCTGGTCGATGATTGACTACGTGCTCGCCACAGCTTATTTTCACGTTCTTCTTCAGCAGCCGTTGATTTTAGCTCGTATATTTTGACGCCTGAGCGAAGTAAGTTGGGTCGCCATTGACTATAGCCAGAGTGAACGGCAGTGACGTCCGTTGCATCAAATGAGTTGGTCAAAATCTTAATATCAACACCAGATTTGGCCAGCTTGACCAAGGTATCGACACCATCTTTAGTCGGCACGAAATAAGAAGAGATGATAGTCAGCTTTTTGGTTGGGCTACCGAGCAAAGTGCGTAGCTGATGTACCAAATTGGTGTCAGTAGGAACCGTTTTGCTCAGTTTACCGACATCATCACTCAAAAACTGCATATCTGTCCAACGAAAGGGTACCCGTTTATTGATCAGATCGCTGTCTATCGTAGAGTCTTTGATCGCCGCTTTATAGACCGTCAAACTGCTGCCTTCGTTATTGTCTTCGTCGAGACCGAGCTTATCCAATGCGGACAGAAAATCAGGTGTCACATCATCATCAAATTTTGCCAACGTTTCGATATCAAATGATAAAGGTGATGACCAGTAACTGGCAAAACTGTTGTCGATATCTGCGACGACTTTGCCAATAAGTAACACATCCAAATCCGCAAATTGACTGCTCTGATCATTACTCAGGTATTCGTTACCAATGTTACGACCACCAATGATGGTGATTTGCTTGTCAAAGGTCATGCTTTTATTATGCATACGCCGATTGATACGCGGCAATCCTGTGACAAAGTTCAAGGTTTGAAATTTACGATGCATCAACGGATTAATAATGCGCACCGCAATATTTGGGTGGCTGGCAAAACGTAATAAATGCTGATCGAACTTCGCGCTATTATTAAAGTCATCGAGCAACAAGCGCACGATAACGCCGCGTTCAGCTGCATCCCAGAGGTCTTTCAACAGTAGTTGACCGGCTTGGTCATTATGCCAAATATAATACTGTGCATCGATGTTACGTGTGGCCATATCTGTCAAGATACTGCGCGCGGCAAAGGCATTTGCCCCAGTCACTATCGGGTGATAGCCTGACAAATCAGGGTGAATATCGTTCTGTGCACTGATAGCGGACACCAAATCGATATTACTGGTTTCAGTCGCTGCAATTTGTTTAGGCTGTTGGTTGCTTTCTTGCTGATATAAAGCATTCACTCGCGCTGACAAGGCTTGGCTTTCAGGCAAATGTGGCTGTTCGGGCAAAATCTGACATCCACTCAGTCCTAAGGTCAACCCGAGTGTTAGGCTCAGCGATAAATTGCTTGGTTCTATATTTAGCATCGACATAACTGATTAACCCTAATAAGCCTTGATTTATTGAAAGTTTGCTGAGTATTTTCGTTTATTTTCAAATAATAGCGCTGATTATAATGCTTATAAAAATAACACTCGAGACAAAGCGTAGGACAAAGCCTAAATGGTCGCTAAGCTTAGCAGCTGTCGTCCTATCTGCCTATTATAAATACGTTATTTTTTAGTTTATGCACTTGACTAAGCTCGCGTTTTATTCTGATTATAGACTTGGTGGTTCTATCAAGACGTATTCAAAAATAATGTTCAGTAAGGCTCTGAAACCAGATGTTTGGAATAAGTTGACATGCTATGATAACGCTGACAAATGGCATCTATAATTAAAAACAAGCAGCCATTCTATTACTAATCGTTTTATTACCAACACATTTTACTACTAACACATTTTACTACTAACACATTTTACTACTAACACATTTTACTACTAACAAAAGTAACGGAAGATTTATGAGTCAGTCGCAAACGCAGAATGAGAGCAATGTAAGTAAGTTAGATCCAAACTGGCGTAACGACGCCCTAGATTTAGGGCTTGATTATGGCATGCAGACCATCGCTGTACGAGCAGGGCAACATCGCACGGATGAAGGTGAGCACTCAGAGGCTATCTTTACTACCAGCTCGTATGTTTATACCTCAGCGGCAGATGCCGCCGCTCATTTTAACGGAGATAAGACAGGCAATGTCTACTCGCGGCATACCAATCCAAGCGTTCGTACCTTTGAGCGTCGTTTGGCAGCGCTTGAAAATGGTGAGCGTGCAGTCGCAACAGCCTCTGGCATGGGTGCGATTTTGACCATGTGTTTGGCCTATCTAAAAGCTGGCGACCATTTGCTGGCTGCTAATCAGCTGTTTGGTTCATCCATCGGTCTATTCAATAATTATATGGCCAAGTTTGATGTTGAAGTCAGCTACGTTGATTGCTTTGATAATGACGCTTGGGCAAAAGCGGTTCAGCCGAATACCAAGGTTATTTATTGCGAAAGCCCTAGCAATCCATTGGCGCAGATTTGTGATATTGAGTATTTAAGTAAGCTGTGCAAAGCCAATGACATCTTATTGGTGGTAGATAATTGCTTTGCCACGCCAGCCTTGCAGCGTCCACTCGACTTGGGTGCTGATGTGGTCATTCACTCTGCGACCAAATATTTGGATGGTCAGGGTCGTGTATTGGGCGGTGCGCTGGTTGGTAGCGATGCGCTCATGCAAGAAGCGTTTACCGTGGTACGCTCAGGCGGTATTAGCATGAGTCCGTTTAATGCATGGGTGTTTACCAAAGGGCTTGAGACACTGAAATTGCGCATGCAAGCGCATTGTCAAAATGCCAATCAAGTGGCGGATTTCTTGGTCAATCATCCCAATGTTAGCACGGTGCATTTCTCAGGGTTGAGCGATCATCCGGCTCATGAACTGGCGACGCGTCAACATCATATGAAAGGTGGTTATGGTGCTATCATGGGTTTTGAAGTCAAGCCATCTGCTAGCCTTGATTCAAAAGCCGCTGCATGGCATGTGATAGACTCAACGCAAATGGTTTCTATTACTAATAATTTGGGCGATGCCAAAACCACGATTACCCATCCAGCGACGACTACCCACTTTCGCTTGACCGCTGAGGCGAGGGCAGAAGCAGGCGTCAAAGATGGTCTGATTCGTCTGTCTGTTGGTTTAGAAGATGTAGAAGATATCATTAAAGATTTGGCGCGTGGTTTAGACAGTTTGTAAAGATAACGGTATAATCACTGTTAACGCATAAAATTTACGTTATTAATAATTACTCATTACGATACGCATTATCATAAATAATAAAGAGGCAACTATGAACATCCAAGCATTAATGCAACAAGCACAAACGATGCAAAAGAAAGTCGAAGCAAACGTTGAAAATGCTAAAAAAGAGCTAGGCAATAAAGAAGTTCACGCAGAAGCGGGTAGTGGTCTGGTAAAAGTTACCATGACGGGTCGCCATGTGGTTAAGCGTTTGACCATTGATCCAAGTTTGCTTGAAGATGAGCCAGATATGATCGAAGACTTAATCGCTGCTGCTATCAATGACGCGGTGCGTCAAGCGGATGAGCTATACGAAGAAACCATGGCTGGCGCGACCTCAGGTATGGGTTTACCACCTGGTATGCAAGGTATGTTCTAATATCTATCCCAAAAATAAGCTAACTTTGTCAGGCTCGCTAAGCCTACTAAGGGTAGCGCTTGCACTCGTCTTCCTCGTTATCTCAAGTTTTTGGTATCGATATACGACTGGCTTTATATTTAGCTAATTATATGTTATCTGACTATGATCATATAGAAAATGGGGTTGTTATCGACACGATACGACCCCATTTTTATAACTACGGTTTATAAATTAAGTTAAATAAAGGAAGACGCTTTGCTGACAGCCAAATTTGATCAGCTGGTCAAACAGCTGCGTATTTTGCCGGGTGTGGGTCAAAAAAGTGCCCAACGTATGGCGCTGCATTTGCTTACCAAAAAGCGCCCACAAGGCATGGCACTCGCCCAAGCACTTGATGAGGCGATGCGTGATATCGTCGAATGCCAGCGTTGTCACAGCTTTAGTGATGAGGTCGTTTGTCCGCTGTGTCAAGATCCAAGGCGTGATGATGGCCTATTATGCGTGGTCGAAACGGCGGCAGATGTGATGGCTATCGAGCAAACGGCAGGTTATCGTGGACGCTACTTTGTTTTAGGTGGTCACTTATCACCGATTGATGGGATTAGTGCCGACGACTTAAACATCGATCAGCTAGTATGGCGGGTTAAGCAAGAGCCTGTTGAAGAGCTGATATTGGCAACGGGTACAACTGTCGAAGGGCAGACCACCGCACACTTTATCAGCGAAGCGGTCAGTCGTCATGTCAATAAAGTCACACGTTTGGCGCAAGGCGTACCTATGGGTGGCGAGCTGGAATACCTTGATAGTATGACCCTTGGACAAGCGATGCAAAATCGCTCTTTCTTATAGTATAGTTGATACTAAATAAAATGGGTACACGACATTATGATGCGTGACTGGCACAAACTTTTCTTGCTTGCTGTGCCTACGCAGACAGAGGCTACGAAAAATTTATACCAGTCACGCTGTCTCTTTTTTATATTGACCTGACTATATTATCTCTAGCAATTTTATAAGTTCTCTACAAAACCCAAATCTTGCCCATTTTATTTTATGAACTTGTTATAATTGCTTAATTGCCACTATTTTTCTCGTTTTTCTTTTATTAAAACGCAGTTTGGCGTTTTCTTTCCCCCTATTTATGCAGGTATCTGCCCGTGTCTAACCATGTTCCAACCGCTTCAAGCGCTGCCACCCAATCAAACCTTGCAGACAACGCTGCTGCTATTGACGACTCATCAAAGCAATCAGTTAATACTGAAATAGCGTCAGCAGCTGTGCCGCCTGAACCAAATATCGATGCATTATTGGATATTGCGGATGAAGTTGCCATCACGTGGGTGCGTGAGCAAGATGGTTTGGCTGAAGTCATCGATGCATTGGCGATTTGCGGACGAGTGGCATTAGATACCGAGTTTATCAAGCGCGATACTTATTACCCGCGATTGGCACTGGTACAGCTAAATACGGGCGATCACATCTATTTGCTAGATGCACCGCAGTTGCAACTGGGTGATTTTTGGCAAGCGCTCAGTGAAGTTGATGTGGCGATTTGGCATGCTTGTGGTGAAGATTTAGGGATTTTTTATCTATTGTCTGGTTGCCCGCCGTTGACCAATATTTTTGATACGCAAATTGCGTTGTCTTATTTGACGGGACAGTTGCAAATGGGCTATCAGCAGGCGCTTGATGATCAGTTAGATATGCATATCGATAAAGAACAAAGCCAATCAGATTGGCTACAGCGTCCGCTCTCAGATGAGCAAGAGCAATATGCGATTGATGATGTACGCTTCTTGCCAGCGCTTTACTTGAGCCTCGAATACGAGCTAAAAAAGCAAGGACTGTTTGAATATGTATGGGCGGATTGCCAGCTTTATGCCAGTGATTTGTACGATGCCCAGCACGTTGAAGATGAAGAGATGTACTTAACGATGGCTGATTATCGCTATAACTCGCAGCAAATGGCGATACTCAAAGGAGTGGCGACGTGGCGAGAAGAGCTAGCGCGTTCGACCAATCAGCCGCGTACTTTTGTGATTAAAAAACAAGCCGTACGTGAGATTATCACTGAAAAGCCAAGTAATATGCGAGAGCTTGCGCACAAAACCACGATGCACCGTAGCATGTTGCGACTGTATGGCGAAGAGTTGCTTAAGGTAATAAAAGAGGCAAAAAACCTGCATCCTGCTGAATATCCAGACTGTCTATTGCCGCCGTATCGCTCAAAAAATAAAGTGCTGTCAAAAGCCGTGCAACAAGCGATTGATGAGCAAGCAGAAGCTATTGGTGTACCTGCTAATGTATTGATGCGCAAAAAATGGCTAGGGCAGCTGTATGAAGTGATTGCGTTTGATAAAAACCTAAGCGAGTTACCAGAAGGCTTAAAAGGCTGGCGCAATGAGTGGGTGACGCAGACATTGATACCGGTGATTAACAAGCATAAAACCGAGTTGCAGCAGGGTATGGGTATCAATGTTTAAGTTTTTTATGCTCAAACTGTCCATGTTGTAAAAAACATATCACTTGTGTGGTGACACCTTTATCGACCAGCATCCCAGTATGCGAAACTGGTAAAACAATATGATCAGTGGCTGCCTCTATTTTAGTTTCTTCTATATATACTGTGCCATCGTGTAGCAGATGTTCTGCTGATGGCATATTGTCTGCTTTACGCAGTTTACGGTTATGATACTGTAAAAACAGCTGCCCCAATCCATACGGACGATTTCCCGCAATCACGCCCAAGGTAATATGTGCTGGTAATGGTGGGACTGTTCCATCTAAAGCATCGACATATGAGCGTCCTACTACAGCTGGGCTTAAGCGCCAGATATAATCTGCACAAACACTTCCTACATGCGGTGTCCCAAGCGTCACGCAGCGTCCAATCTGCCACTTGGGATATTCAGTAACGAAATCACGAATAATCAAACCACCCAAACTATGACCGACCAAATCTATCGGCTGATCAGGCTGATGATGCTTTTCTAGCCAAGTATTAAGGCCTGCGCTATTGGTCTTGATGCCATCACGCATACTGCGGTAGCTATATTGATGAGTGTCAAATCCTGCTGCTTGCAGGCGCTTTGCCAATGGTCGCATGATCCAAGCGGTTTGATGCAGACCATGAATCAGAATAACGCGGTTTTTTTGTTGCATAGTAAGATCCAAGTTATTGCTTCAAAAATTTACGGCTTCAAAGATTTAAGATAAATATTTTGTTATCGGTATAAGCCTTTATTTATCGCTTATCCATTAATAATGTTACCTGTTAATTTGATAGATAAAAAGTAAGCAAAATAAAAACCTCCAAATCAGCTACTGACTTGGAGGTTTGTTTTTCTATAAAAAGCTACTTATGATTTATCGAAGACTTCGATTACAGATAGTTTTCGATACTTGGGCACGAACACATCAGATTCTTATCACCATAAGCATCATCAATACGAGCAACGCTTGGCCAGAATTTATGAGCGCGTACATAAGGCAATGGGAATGCGGCAACATCACGGCTGTATGGATGCGTCCACTCGCTGCTGGTGATCATAGAAGCGGTGTGCGGTGCATTGACCAGTGGATTGTCTTCTAACGTCCAATTGTCTTCGCCTGCTTTGGCTTTCATCGCTTCAGCTTTGATAGATTTTAGTGCACTGATAAAACGATCTAACTCTTCTTTAGATTCAGACTCAGTTGGCTCAATCATCAACGTACCTGAAACTGGGAAGCTCATGGTTGGTGAATGGAAACCATAATCCATTAAGCGCTTGGCAATATCGCTTTCGCTGATACCAGTTTCATCCTTTAATGGACGAATATCGATGATACATTCGTGCGCGACGCGGCCGTTTTTACCAGCGTACAGAACAGGGTAGTGATCTTTTAGCTGAGCGGCGACGTAGTTGGCATTTAACAGCGCCAGTTCAGTGGCTTTAAGCAAACCATCACGGCCCATCATGGCAATATACATCCACGAGATTGGCAAGATGCTGGCTGAGCCATAAGGCGCTGCCGATACAGCTGAACAGTCTTTTTGCGCATTATGCACAGGGCTTAAGGTATGGTTGGCCATAAATGGTGCTAAATGTGCCTTCATACCGATAGGACCCATTCCAGGACCGCCGCCACCGTGTGGGATACAGAAGGTTTTGTGCAAGTTCATGTGTAATACATCTGCACCAACATCCGCAGGCTGCATCATGCCGACCTGCGCATTCATATTCGCGCCATCCATATAGACTTGGCCGCCATGCTTATGAATCAAATCACAAATATGACGGATGCCTTCTTCGAACACACCATGCGTCGACGGGTAGGTGATCATCAAGGCACCTAGGTGCTCGCTATGCTCTTCACATTTAGCGGTCAAATCTTCGATGTCGACGTTACCGTTTTCATCGGTTTTAACCACGACGACTTTCATACCCATCATCATGGCAGTCGCAGGATTGGTACCATGCGCTGACATTGGAATGAGACAAACATCACGATTGGTCTCGCCCAATGATTCATGATAGCGGCGAATCGCTAGCAGACCAGCATATTCACCTGACGCGCCAGAGTTTGGCTGCATCGATACATCGTCAAAACCAGTGATGGCTTTAAGTTGATCTTGCAGACTGTCAATCATCGCAATGTAGCCGGTGACTTGATCGCGCGGTGCAAAAGGATGCACATTAGCAAATTCAGGCCACGTAATCGGTAGCATTTCACTGGTTGCATTGAGTTTCATGGTACAGCTACCCAATGAAATCATACTGCGGTTCATCGCTAAATCTTTGTCTTCAAGCGACTTTAAATAGCGCAGCATCTCATGCTCGGTATGATGCGAGTTAAATACTGGATGGGTTAAGATGTCGTCGGTACGCAAATGCGCGCTATCAAGTGACAGGCTGGCAGTCTCAGGCAAGTCATGTGATTTACTAACGAAGAGCTGGGTCAACACCGTAAAGTCATGCTGGTCGCTGATTTCACTAAAAGCGACACCCAGTTTGTTATCATCTAGACGCCATAAGTTATAACCAACATTATCGGCATTTGCAAAAATTTGCGTCGCCAATTTTTCTGAACCGCAATCGACAACGACGGTATCAAAGAACTGATCATGTACTACGCTTAGACTGCTATCGTTGGCTTCTGTAATGACATTAGCAAACGCTGTGGCAAAAGCATGGATACGAGTGGCAATACGTTTTACGCCACCTGGACCATGATAAACCGCATACATACCAGCGAGGTTAGCCAGCAATACTTGTGAGGTACAGATGTTTGAGTTGGCTTTTTCGCGGCGGATATGCTGCTCGCGGGTTTGTAATGCCATACGTAGGGCGGTATTACCTTGCGAATCTTTTGAGACACCAATGATACGACCAGGTGCTGAGCGTTTGGCTTTATCAGAGAAAGCAAAGTAGGCGGCATGAGGACCACCAAAGCCCATTGGAATACCAAAGCGCTGGGTGCTACCCAAAGCGACGTCTGCGCCCATATCTGCTGGTGATTTTAATAGCACCAAGCTCATGATGTCGCTGACGACGCTCACGTACGTTTTATTTTTCTTAACCGCAGCGATAACGTCAGTTAAGTCTTTAACATCGCCTTCGACACCGACGTATTGGAATAGCGCACCAAAATAATCACCAGATTTGGCGGTTTCAAAATCACCAACGACGACTTCCCAACCAAAGTATTTTGCGCGAGTATTGATAACGTCTAACGTTTGTGGATAGACACGATCATCAACAAAAAACTGCGTTGATTTACTTTTGCTCACACGCTTAGACATCGCCATGGCTTCAGCGGCTGCCGTTGCTTCGTCAAGTAACGACGCGCCAGCCATTTCTAGACCCGTTAAATCGATACAAACTTGTTGGAAGTTAAGCAAAGCTTCTAGACGACCTTGGGCGATTTCAGCTTGGTAAGGCGTATAAGCCGTATACCAACCTGGATTTTCAAGGACATTACGCTGAATGACCGCAGGCATACGCACAGGCGAATAGCCTTGGCCGATGTAGCTTTTATTAACGGTGATATTATCTGCCATGGCGCGCAATTTAGCCAACGCTGCATGCTCACTCATTGCCAATGGCAAGTCTAAGTCTTTGTGCAAGCGTACGGGCTCAGGCACCGTATCATTGATAAAACTCGCCATGTCTTTATAACCAATTTTGCTGAGTAAATCAGCTTGTTTGGTCTCATTTGAGCCTAAATGACGATAGACAAATTCAGCTTCGTTGAATAAACCTTGAAAGGTATCAAACGTCGGGTTTTGAGAAATAGTCATGACAATCCTTGGTTAAGGGAGTAATAAAAGGGTTTATTTAAATAGAGTAATATGGCGATGCATTAAACGTAATGTACAAATTGCTTTTGATCAAAGCGGAACTGGCTGTTGTAAATGCCATTGTCGGCGCGTTCGCCAGCACCAATCATCATGATAATGTGCTGATCATTGCTTAAGCCTAACAAGCGCTTCATGGCAGGCTCGTCGAAGCCGCCCATCGGACAGCTATCAAAGCCGTGCGCGCGTAGTGCTAGCATAAGATTTTCGGCAGCAAGTGCGGTATTGTTGGTCGCCCAGTTTTTGGTGTCTTCAAAGGTATAGTAAGGCGATTTAATAGGCCCTTTTACCCGTCTGACGACTTGAGTTGCGCTCCATTTAGCCGCTGATACGACGTTTGCAGGTCCACGTAAAAAGTCCATGGCAACGACTTTGGTATAATAGTCTTTAACTTTCTTTGGTACTGGCGTCTCAGGATACTCACGTAAGATCTGCTGAGCGTGGTCGTGCCAAATGTCAGTACGGGCGACGACTGCGATCAAGCGCGCTGCTGTTTTTGCTGCGTTTTGATTCATGCAGTTTTTGACGGTACGTTTGCGTTTATCAGCATTGTCAATCACATAAAATTCCCACGGCTGTAGATTGCTTGAGTTCGGCGCTAGCATGGCCAAACGCAGACAATCCGCTAACACATCGTCAGGTATCGGCGTGTCAGTAAAACGACGGACTGAACGACGTGACTCGACCACCTCACGAAACGCTTGCAACTGCGGTGTGTGTTCGGGTGTGGCAATGTTGTCGTTGTTATCAGAGTTGGAAGTCATATTAGGATCCATGCTGGGGATTAAGTGATTAATTTGCTTATTACCGATGGCAGATTTTTTGTAGACCAAGTCAAATAGATAAGGCAAATACATTAACAAGCGTATGGGGTAATAACATTGAGTAACAATCTTTCATGGCAGTATGCGTATTTAGCACAGTTGCTGAATATTTTGAAATGATAAGTGCGTCTAAAATAAAGCGTACAGATACCAGTTAGTACCAGTATCTGTCATGTTTTTACGTCATATGACTATCGAATATAAATGACTATCGAATATAAGCTAAATATTGATTACAAAAGAAAGCTTGGACTATAGATCGTTTTCGTACTCATCAGCCGTCATTAGTGCTTCGTAGTCAGCGATGTTGTCAGGCTTCATTCTAAAGAACCAACCTTCGCCATATGGGTCAGAGTTGATGATTTCTGGATCTTCTTCTAGCGCTTCGTTAATCTCAACCACTTCACCTGAGATCGGGGCATAAACGTCAGAGGCGGCTTTTACCGACTCAACGACTGAGATTTCGTCATCAACGGCGATGATGTCACCCACGTCAGGAAGTTCAACAAACACCACGTCACCAAGCAAGTCTTGAGCATGGTCTGTGATACCGACAGTGATTGTACCGTCGTCTTCTAGACGTAGCCATTCGTGGCTGGCAATGTATTTTAGTTCTGCTGGGATATTACTCATGGTCTCTCTCCTAAGTGATAGAGGATGGTTAACAAAAAAAGTGAAAGCTAATAATAGAGTTTATAATGCCTATGAGTCAAACTGCTGCTTGCCATTACGGACAAACGGTAACTTGAGAACGCGTACATCAACGAACTTGCCTTTGCCGCGTAGATCGACCTGTACGTTATCATCGTCTGATACGCTGGCAGGAACACGGGCAATCGCAATCGAGTTTTTTAGACTAGGGGAGAATGTACCACTGGTGATAATGCCAGTCTGCTCATTGTCTGAGCCTTGATTGATGGTGACCGTCATGCCTTCACGTAACACACCGCGCGTCGTCAATAGGAGACCCACTTGCTTCATGGCTGTATTGTCGTCTTTTGACTGCTGGCGTTTGCTAACCAACGCTGCACGACCAACGAAGTCGCGCTCATCTTTTAGCGCGAGCGTCCAGCCCATATTACATTCGTAAGGGCTAATGGTTTCGTCCATATCGTGACCATAGAGGTTCATGCCCGCTTCCATACGCAAGGTATCACGAGCGCCAAGACCTGCTGGTTTTACACCATTGGCTTTTAATAGCTCAAAGAACGCTGGTGCATCATCGCCATTCATGATCACTTCGACACCGTCTTCACCAGTATAGCCAGTACGAGCGACGAACCAATCAGCGCCTTCGATATCAGTCAAGTCAGCACCGACGAAAGGTTTGAGTTCGGCTAAAGTATCTGCCCAGCTTGGTTTGGCTTGTGCCAGTTTTTCAATCGCATTAGGTCCTTGAACTGCCAACATAGCAAGCTCTGGACGCTCAGTGATGGTGATGTCAAAACCTTCTGCGACTTTATTGAACTGCGCCATATCTTTATCGCGAGTGGCGGCGTTTGAGACGATACGATATTCGGTTTCATCCGCATTCATTAGATAGACGATCAAATCATCGATAACGCTGCCTTGCTCGTTTAGCATGCCAGAATACAGTGCTTTACCAGCAGTCTTGAGTTTATTGACATCATTAGCGAGCAGTTTTTGTAGCCATGCCTTAGTGTCAGCGCCTTTGATATCTGCGACGACCATATGTGAGACATCAAACATACCAGCGTCAGTACGTACCGCTTCGTGCTCTTCGATTTGTGAACCATAGTGAATCGGCAATTCCCAACCAGAAAAATCCACTAACTTGCCTTCGCTATCAACGTGAGACTGGTAAAGGGGCGTGCGTTTAGGGGCTGAGGTATTGGTGTTTTGAGAGTCGGTCATAACAAATCCTTATGTGTACATTAGTCATACTCGGTAGAGTAATGAGCGATGCGCAGTATCATAGTAGCGAGAAGCAACGTTGCAGGGTGCAAGCATTGCAGCCAAGGGTAGCACAGAAAAAAAAGATAAAGCCGCCAGCCAAACAGACGCTGAACGTCAGTTTAAGCAAAAGCCCTATCTGTCCTGTAACCTGAGATTTTCAACACGAACCATCACTGTTAGTTTCTAAAGCATAAGCTTCAAAAAATCAAATGATGTCGCATTTTCTCCCCTTCGGTGGGTAAGACGTCGTCCGTCCTTACCGCTCTCCAGATTTGTTATGCCCTATGTTTGGATGTGCTACGCGATTGACGGCAGACAGCGAAACAGTCGTGACATGCGTTTTTCAGTCCTTTTACCTGAGCGATTGGCAGGGTGGATGCGCCTTCGGTGGTCGTGTAGCAATTATATACGTCGTATGACCAATGCGGTTTGATACGATATTTTTTATGTTATAACCATATATTATAGTATAACTATGCTCACAAACTCTCTCCTGAAAAACGCTTTTATTATGAAAGGTTCAGGGCGCTTTTACAAGTCATCAACGCCATTAAAATAGATAATTTCGGCAAAAGTGCCTGTTTGTGAGGATAATCAGGCATATCCGCGATAAACCGAGTACCTTTATTGCTGTTTTACCGTCTCAGTTTTAGAGCGGTTGCTTATATCAAAACGTAAAGCAACTACTGAAATTTGGCTAAATTATGCTAACCTACGCCTATAGTTTCTGACAGGTGGTTTTTATGCATTGTGATATTTATAAATTTTCTAAACATGACGGCATGTATGTCTATATTGCCCGCCCTGATTATCCTGATGACACTGACGAGATTAAGGACTGGCTGGGTGTGCTACCAAAAGACTTCCGCGCAAGCTTAGGTCGCAGTAAATTTGTGATGCATCTGGATTTGGCAACCACGCCAACGCTTGCACGTGTCGATAAAGAAGAGGTACTCGCAAAATTACAGTCGCAAGGGTATTTTGTACAAATGCCACCGCAAGACGTTATGCGCCGCCAAGCGGAATTACGTGCGCGCGAGGCACAAGACAACATTTACGATTGATACGTTTCTTTGAAAGGTTTTCTTGATAGCTATCTTTTTGATATGTTGAATAAAAGCCACTAAGAAAAAGTTTACGACACATTTGTGCTCATGCATTTTGATAGAAAGTCATGATAAACTAGCAGGCTATCAATGAGTGATGAATGGCAAGGTGAGTAGTTTTGTCTCCAAGGCTTCTTTCGATAATATATTCGATATTATGGTTCGTTGAAATAGCACACTGTCTATCATTAAGCGCAACAACGCGACGCACAATTATAAACGCAGGTAACTACACACGCATGGACTGGTTAAAAGGTATTATAAACAGCTTACCGCTGGAAGCCATTAGCGATATTCTCGGTGAGATTGCTATTTGGTGGGGACAGCTGGTAAAAGACGTGCCACCCGCAGACTTACCAATGTATGCGTATCTTGGTGGTGTCGTTATTGTGTTGGTATTGTGGTTGTTGGTCGCTCGTATGCTGCCGCGACCGTTGGGTGGTATGAGTTGGATGATGTTGTTTGCCGTGTTATTGGCACCTGGCACTGCCCTTAGCGACCCAAGTGTGATTGCACCGGCCAGTATTTCTGTGGTCTATGCGATTATGATGAAAGACACAGCTGGCGCGATTACCAACATGTTACCGATATTGGTTGTCTTGGTATCAGGCTTGTTTATTGGCTTTGTTTGGCAGCTTATTCGCGGTGCGTTTGAGTCAAGTCTAGACAAAGCGCGCAGTCGTACCGCAGAAGATACGCAAGCAACCATGCAGCTGACGACGGGCAGTTATTTGACAGAAAACGCGACTTTGATGGATCCGCCTACTGTCGCTGAGCAGTCTAATAAAACGCCTTTAGCGGCTAATCCTAAAGCAGATATTAGCTTAAAAAAAGACAGCAGCTTAGCTAAGCAACCCGATGCTGAAAAGCTTGATAAGCGGTAAAGTTATACCAGAAAAGTGACATCAGAAAACTGATATCAAAATTTTGCTAGAGGCGACCGGGTCTTTGCTTTAGGCTTATGATAAGTACAATCAAAGCCGCTATGAATAAAAGACACTGTTAATAGATAAAAGATATTATGAAAAGATGAAAAGATGAAAAGATATTATGAATAAAAAAAAGACACCATGCGTGTCTTTTTTTATGAAAAAACGTTTTATGACTGCGATGATAAATAGTCAAAAGGCGCTTCCTATATATATTGTTTATTAGCAATTGCGAACGCATGAGTATTTTGGCAATCAATCATGCTGTGCTAATCTAAATGATTATTTATTTGCCATCGATTGCTTTTAGGCTCTTGATAGCCTTAATCTATAACAATAACTGAGACTTGATTATGACCACGACTGATAAAACGAAGAAAAGCTTTACCGGTACGCAAAACTATATAGCCACTGACGATTTGCAGCTGGCGGTTAACGCAGCGATGACGTTACAAAAGCCGCTCCTGATTAAAGGTGAGCCGGGTACTGGTAAGACTCTACTGGCAGAAGAAGTGGCTGAGAGTTTGGGTATGCCGCTGATTACGTGGCATATCAAATCAACCACCAAGGCTGAGCAAGGTCTGTACGAGTACGATGCAGTCTCGCGCTTACGTGATTCGCAGTTGGGTGACGACAAGGTGTATGAGATTGGCAACTACATCAAGCCCGGTAAGCTATGGGAGGCCTTTACCAGTAAAGAGCGTAGTGTGCTATTGATTGATGAAATTGATAAAGCCGATATCGAGTTCCCAAATGACTTGCTACATGAGCTGGACAAAATGTCTTTTTATGTCTATGAGACAGGCGAGACCATTACCGCGGCACAGCGTCCAGTGGTTATCATCACCTCGAACAATGAAAAAGAGCTGCCCGATGCCTTTTTGCGTCGTTGTTTCTTCCATTATATTGACTTCCCAGAAGAAGAGACCATGCGTCAAATCATTGACGTGCATTTCCCTGATATCCAAGAAAAGCTGGTCAATGATGCGCTCGATATTTTTTATAAGCTGCGTAATGTTCAAGGGCTTAAAAAGCCGCCATCAACGTCTGAGTTGGTTGATTGGTTAACTTTGCTACTGGCTGATGATATGGCACAAGCAGAGTTGGAAGAAAACTTACGCGGTGAAAAATCTATTCCGCCGTTATATGGTGCGCTGCTCAAAAATGAAGCCGATGTGAGCTTGTTGCAACGCTTTGCTAACATGATGCGTCGTTAAGCAACAGACCACTTGTCATGATTAAAGCTCATGATTGAAGTTAATAAAACGGCTTCATTCGTCACCATATCAGCCAATAAGCGATGCGACTCTTATGTTTATCAAATTGTTCTATACCTTACGTACTTACGGTGTGCCAGTCAGTACGCGCGAGCTGCTTGATCTAAATGCTGCGCTAGATAAAGGGCTGATGATGCACCCGCATCCTGAAGATTCGGCATTGACTACCTTTGCCAGTCGCGAAGATATGTATCGGTTGATTCGATTGTGCATGGTCAAAGACGAGCGCCATTTTGATAAGTTTGATCGAGCAATGGCAGATTATTTCGAGGGTGTCGACAGTCTGGATATGGATGGGCTATTGTCTAAGCTCACAGACGTGCCCAAAGAGTGGCTCGATTTAAAGCTCGATCCAAAAAATCTGACCGAAGAGCAGCGCCGATTGCTGAAAAAATATGGCTCGTTAGAGGAGCTGATGAAAGCCTTGGAAGAGCGTCTCAAAGAGCAAAAAGAGCGTCATCAGGGTGGCAGTAAATGGGTTGGCACTGGCGGTACGTCACCATTTGGTGCCTATGGTGACCATCCAGAAGGGGTGCGTGTCGGCGGTGAGTCACGTAAGCGTAGCGCGGCTAAAGTCTGGGAGCAGCGTAAATATCGTAATCTCGATGACGACAGTCAGCTTGGCACCCGTCAAATTCAGATGGCACTACGAAACTTGCGCCAGTTTGCTCGTACTGGTAGCGCGGATGAGCTAGACATTCATGAGACTATCAAACGCACCTCCAAAAAAGGCGTGCTCGATATCCATATGCAAGCGGAGCGTCGCAATCGCGTCAAAGTATTGATGCTGTTTGATGTTGGCGGCAGTATGGATATTCATGTCGAAGCTCTGGAAAAGCTGTTTTCGGCGGCTAGAAATGAATTTAAAACCTTAGAGTTTTTTTACTTTCATAACTGTCTGTATGACTATGTCTGGAAGGATAATGATCGTCGCCACAGTGCGCCGATGCCAACGTATGAGCTGCTCAATAAATACGGTCGCGAGTATCGCGTTATCTTCGTCGGTGATGCTTCAATGTCGCCATATGAGCTGATGACAGTAGGCGGTAGCGTAGAGTATATGAATAATGAGGCGGGTATTGTTTGGCTAAAGCGGGTACTTGATCATTTTGATAAAGTAGCTTGGCTAAATCCTGAAGCGCCTTCTTATTGGCAATATACCCAAACCATCGTTGAGATCAAAAAATTAGTGGATCATAAGATGTATCCGATGACGTTACATGGCGTAGAAGAGATGACCAATTATCTGGCGCGGTAATTTTGGCGTTTGCACCAACTTGTAAAACCTGTTAATTCCCATATTTTTTTGATAAAAGCAGCCGTTATGACAACATAACGGCTGCTTTTTTGTCAAAGTAAATAGACTTTGTAGCAACATAGCGTTGGTATGCTAAGTAAAGTATGATAACATTCATTTTAAATGAATGTTATAGAGTTATTCTGATTGGCTAAGCTGAAAAGCTTGATGACGACTGTAAAAAGCTCCAATCATCATGGTCAGTTTGAGTGTTTTATTTTTCACATCTCCGTTTATCAATGTAGTTAATGACTAAGAGAAACAACATGGCCTCACCAAAAACGTTAGAAATCGTCACCGCAACTGTTCCCGTCCTTGAAGAGCATGGAACGGCAATCACCACGGTATTTTATAAAAACATGTTTGAAGAGCATCCCGAGCTGTTGGACATATTTAACGAAACCAATCAAAAATTGGGCCGTCAACAGACGGCTCTGGCGACGACAGTGTTAGCCGCTGCTAAGCACTTGGATAAATTGGCAACGTTATTGCCACAGGTTACCCAAATCAGTCACAAGCATCGCGCGTTACAAATTTTGCCCGAGCATTATCCCATCGTTGGTAAGCACTTAATCGGTGCAATCAAGGAAGTATTGGGAGAGGCTGCCAATGACGATATCATTGATGCTTGGACGGAAGCTTATGATGAGATTGCCTCAGTATTTATTCAGATTGAACATGGCATGTATGAAGAGGCGATGTGGCAGGATTTTGCGCCTTTTACAGTGACTAAAAAGATAGCAGCTGCTACGGATATTGCTGCTTTTACAGTTGTGCCAGTCAATGATAACGCCGACAGCAATCAAGATATTGACCTGAGCAAATTGACTTTAACCGCGGGTCAGTACATCACGGTGAAAACAGACCCAAAAGACAGTGACCATGTTGCCCTGCGTCATTACTCTTTGTATTCCGCTAGTACCGATGCAGGTATTCAGTTTGCGGTCAGACGCGACAATCGCAATGAGCATCATGGTTTGGTCTCTAACTATATGCACGACCAATTAGAAGTGGGTGACACGGTTTTATTATCGGCACCAGCAGGTGACTTTGCACTCAAGCAAGATTTGGTACAGCAAAATGAGATTCCGCTGGTATTGATGAGTGCTGGTGTTGGCGTGACCCCTGTGCTATCTATGTTAGAGGCACAAGTATTAGCCAATCCAAAACGTCCTATCATCTGGGTTTATGCTTGCCAAAATGAAGCGCATCATGCTTTTAATACCGAAGTAAACAAGCTATTAGAAAAGGCTGAGACTGTAGAAAAACATGTCTTCTATTTTGAGTCGGGACAACTATTAGATGAGGCATGGCTTGCTATATTGCCTGAGCCTGCTGATATTTATGTCTGTGGCTCAATGCCATTTATGGAAAGTATGATCGATGGGCTAGTGACGTTAGATCACGGTGTCGATAGTGTCCATTACGAACCGTTTGGTCCCAAGATGAGTCTGGGCGGTTAATCTTTAGCTGTTGTTAGTCGTTAACTGTTGCTAGTAATAAAAAAAGCACTTGGATGACAAAGTCGTCTCAAGTGCTTTTTATGCGACATACTATAGTCGATACTAAATAAAATGCATACAGCACACCATGCTGTATCTCTTTTATATTGACATAACTATATGAGGGCAGGCAGTTGATTAGGTATTAACTTTGAAATATAAAGGCAAATTAATCTTTACTTTCAACCAACGCTATCATTACACCCATCTCTTTTTTATCGTGCTTATCAATGCTGGGCGCATATAACGCTGACGCAATCCCACCATCTAAAAAGAGCGCGTTTGGACAGCTTAAGTCATCCTTAAACAACGATGCAAATTGATAAAACGTCACCGGCTCATCACTATTGACGAATTTTATGTGGCCGTCGTCACAAACCCCTGCGCCATTACGAATCTTGAGTGAGGTGCTATCAGGATTAAATTGCGGGTGTATCTCGTTATTGATAACCAGCATAGGACCTGATTGAGTGGCATACCTAGGCTCTGCCTCATCATTTTTAAGCTGCTCATTTAAAGCATTGCTTTCAGTGATTTGTACTTTACCAGCTTTATCCCACCACAGCACACCATTGGGCAGTAAATGAAAATTGCCGCCACCTTCTTTGGTGTTTAACGCGCGAATCTCTTTACCGTCGATGACAGTATAGCCAATCGGTGCATAATTTTCGTTATACATGCCCGCATTCATGGCAAAGGTAAGTGTTTGGTTGGCTGGCAAAGTCGCTAATAAATTGTCAAAGGTTAGTAGCGGCTGACTGCTATCGGAGGGCTGCCAAAACAGCTGTAGAGAAGAGTGTTCGCTATTTAACGCATCAGCATCAACACGACAGACGTTGTAAGTAAACGGTGAGTTTTGCGTCTGGCATGACCAAATTCCTGTATTACTTTCAGAATCTTGTTTGGTGATGGGCTGGCAAGCACTGACGCTTAACGTAATAAGCGCTGCTGTCATTAGAGTGTGTGGTAAGGTGAAAACGGAACTTGGCATCAATCATCTGTCTTTTTGGTAGAGAGTAAAATATAAACGCTCACGGATAGTGAAATACTCATCACTATTTTTCAATACTATTTTCAGTCATTGCTAGGTGGAAATTCACGAAAAGTATTGTTGACGTTGCCGATTAACTGCCCACCGCCACTGATACTCGCAAAGTTCCCAAGACTCTGTTCCGCTGATGTGGTGGTTTCTCTACCCTTATCTCGTGAGTCTTTATTATAAGCAATGAGGGCATCATCATTGGCTAAAAAGCTATCAGGGTTCGCCATTACCCACATCTGATTGAACACGTCCGCGCGGGCGCTACTATTGAGCAGAGCACCTCTATCAGTAAAATAAAAGAATTTCGATAATAGCTTTATCTGCCCGTCATCGAGGCGTCGAGCGATATGATAAGGTTGTAATTGGCTTGGGTGTTGCAAGCCAACTGCACCCACGATACTGGCAAGCGATTTTAGGGTGTTTTTATGGAAGCTTGCAACACGCTCAGCTTTGCTCGGTACATCCAACGCCTTTTGACGATATGGGTCTTGGGTGGCAACGCCAGTCGGGCAAGTGTTGGTATGACACGAGCGTGATTGAATACAGCCAACGGCAAACATAAAGCCGCGCGCTGAATTACACCAGTCTGCGCCCAACGCAATCATACGGGCAATATCGAAGCCAGAGACGATTTTACCGCTCACGCCAAGTTTGATTTTATCGCGAATGCCTGCACCGACCAAAGTATTGTGTACCAATAAAAACCCTTCGACCATTGGCATACCAACATTGTCCATAAACTCGACAGGGGCGGCACCCGTACCACCTTCTGCGCCATCGATAACGATAAAATCAGGATAATTGTCCGTCTCTATCATGGCTTTGACGATGGCCATAAACTGCCAAGGTTGGCCAATACATAGCTTAAAGCCAACCGGCTTGCCACTAGACAATTCACGCAGCTGCTGCCAAAAGGCGACTAATTCACGCGGTGTGCTAAATGCCGTATGCGAAGAGGGTGAAACGCAGTCTTGCCCCATCGGCACTTGACGGGTATCAGCGATTTCTTGAGTGATTTTGCTGGATGGTAAGACGCCACCTTTACCAGGCTTTGCGCCTTGAGATAGCTTAATCTCAATCATTTTCACTTGTGGATCGACGGCTTTTTCGGCAAAGGATTGCGGACTAAAATCACCGTTTTCATCGCGGCAACCAAAGTAACCCGTACCTAGCTCCCAAATCAAATCGCCACCAAACTTGCGATGATAAGGACTGATGGCACCTTCACCCGTGTCATGGGTAAAACCGCCTATCTTTGCGCCTTGATTAAGCGCCATGATAGCGTTTGCTGACAGACTACCGAAACTCATCGCCGAGATATTAAATACCGACATATCATGCGGCTGCTGACAACGCTCACCGCCTACCATAATGCGAAAGTCTTGGTTTTCTAAAGGCTGGCTAATGGCGGATTGCAAAAACCATTCTTTACCATGGGTGTAGAGATTGTCTAGTGTGCCAAAAGCATTGGTATCACTAACGTTCTTGGCACGTTGATAAACCAAGGCACGCTGCTGGCGTGAAAACGGTACTTGCTCTTTATCGTTTTCTAACAAATACTGACGAATCGCAGGACGGAAGTCTTCAAGTACGTAGCGGATATGCCCAGCCACTGGATAGTTTCTCAAGATGGCATGCTTTGACTGTATAACGTCATAAATCCCCAAACATACCCCAAACCCGCCAAGAATAATCAGCCACCAATTCATCAATAATAGCCCTGCTAAAAACAGCAAGGCAGCAGCGGCAAAAGTGCTGTAACGTAACAGCACACCGACTAAATAAGGCGAGTTGGTTTTGGGTTCAGGGTTTAGATTGGTACGAGATTGGGGCATAGCGAGGCTCAATAGTAATGGTTAAATATAGTATAGATAAGATGCTCAAATTTATCGTGTATATCATACGCCAATAATATCATGGCTTAATGATTATTGAGTAACGGTGTGCTAACGTTGGCTTTATTGAGTCAACCGCTTCGATTTATACGATTCTGGATATGTTTATAGGTTCTTACCCATCTCTCCTCAAAGGGACATTGAATTTCCTATATAATGTGAGCTATTTCGTTGTTGACGATCCATTCAATTTAGGCTTTTTTCTTAGTAAAAAAGGCTTCTTATCAGGTAAAACGGTGCTTTATGTTTAACGCTTCCTCGACTCGTTTAAATAAATACATCAGCGAAAGCGGCATTTGCTCTAGGCGCGACGCTGACCGCTTTATTGAGCAAGGTAATGTGTACGTCAATGGCAAGCGTGCTCAAGTAGGCGCGCAAGTGGTTGCTGGAGATGCGGTGAAAGTTAACGGGCAGCTCATCGAGCCACGAGAGGCAGATGATTTTGTGTTTATTGTCTTAAATAAGCCAGTGGGCATTGTGAGCACCACAGAAAGCTCTGAGAAAAATAACATTGTCGATTTTGTGAGACACAGTTTACGTATTTTCCCGATTGGACGTCTAGACAAAGATTCTCAAGGGTTAATCTTTTTGACCAATAATGGCGATCTGGTCAATAAGGTGCTACGTGCTGGTAATAACCATGAAAAAGAGTATCTGGTCACGGTCAATAAGCCGTTAACCGATAGTGTTATTGAGGGTTTGGCCGGTGGTGTGCCGATGCTTGGCAAAATGACGAAAAAATGCCCAGTGACTAAAGTAGCGCCCAATGTGTTTAACATCACGCTAGTGCAAGGTCTGAACCGTCAAATTCGCCGTATGTGTGAGCATTTTGGCTATGAAGTCGTCAAGCTTGAGCGTACACGGATTATGAATGTAAGTCTCAAGGGTACGCCCGTTGGAGACTGGCGAGATTTGACGCCAAAAGAGTTGTCTGTTTTACTTAAGTCTGTAGAAGATTCTTCTTCGCAAGATAGTAAGTCACCTAAGAAATCTCGTAATGCACCACGAAAAAACCCTCGTACTGATGACTCGTCAAAAGCAAAGTCGTCTTCAAAACCAGCGGGTGCAGCAAAGGGAAATAAAAAACACTCTAAGGATGATGCTAGAAAACCAGCGGGTTCTAAAGGTAGAGATGGGCGTCCTGCTGGTCGTGGTAAGCCGTCAGGGGGTAATGGTAAGTCTGGGGGCAATGGCAAACCTGCTACCAATGGCAGGCGTCCTTCAAAAGGCCGAGGGTCTAAGCGGTAGTAGTTTCGCGATCATAAGTTTTTGACGTGCGACTGCTTTATTCATGTTTTAAATGTCAGTAAGCTAAATAATTTCAACTTTGATCTTAACGGGATAATATTATGTTTAAAATAAAAGTAGAACGCATTGTCAAAAAACCGATTGATGAGGTGTTTGAAGCACTGAGTGACCATGCCAGTTATGGCTCATTTAAAGCAGTAGGTGTAGCTAAGTTGGTGAATGAAGGTGACGAGGAGCGCAATGGCGTTGGGGCTTTACGTAGCATTCAAACGGGACCTGTTAAGTTTTGGGAGCGAATTACGGCGTTTGAGCGTCCTACTCATATGGAATACCAAATCGAAAAAGCTAAACCTATAAAAATGCAACATGATAAAGGCGTCATTGATTTAAAAGACTTGGGTGATGGCACTACACACGTGACTTGGATATCTGAGGGTCGATTGACGGTACCATTGCCATTAATCGGTCGCCTATTTGACCGTCAAATGCAGAAACAAGGAACCATAGGGTTTAGTAGCATACTCAAATCTATAGAAAGCCGCTAATCTAGCGGCAATACTGGCTTTTTTGATATAACTATTTTGATATAACTATCTAGTGGTGGTTTATTTTATTTGAGCCATCACTGTTAGTTTTAATCCGATTTTTTCTTAGCAGCTTCAATCTCGTTAAAGCGCGCTAATTGCTCTGGTGTTGCTTTTTGTTGATACTTTTCTTTCCACTCAGCATAAGGCATACCATAAACAAGCTCGCGCGCATCCTCGTATTCGATTTCAATACCACGCTCCTCACCAGCCGCTTTATACCATTTGGATAAGCAGTTACGACAAAAGTCGGCAAGGTTCATTAGCTCAATATTTTGTACATCTTTACGCTCGTCTAAATGAGCTAGTAAGCGACGAAATGCCGCGGCTTCTAATTCGATGTTTGATTCTAATTTTGCCATAAAATTTTTCCTAATTGTAATTGAGTCATCTCAAAACTGAAATGATACTAACGATATAAATATTGCGCAACCTATGTCGTTCTATATTAAAAAAGTCTATCAGTAAACTTGGCAAACTTATTATAGTAAGGTTTATCGACTTAAAGCCTTTTAATCATGATATTAAATCACGCTTCATTCCTATCTGCTCTTTGGTCGATCGTGAGCTAAGTTTCTTCTTTGAATTCATGAATATTTTTTTACCAGTCACGCATCATAATGTCATGTATCCATTTTACGTAGTATCAGCTATATCATCACTTCTAGAGAATCGTCGTTAAATGATTTGACTGTTATCATTTTAGCTGTTAATTTTAAGTAGCGTTTTGAATGTTAAGCAGTTTTAATTTAAAGTGCTTATGTCTTTTAAGGCAGATTAATTAAGTCTTAATATCAATCAAATGTCAAAAAAATAATCGCTATCAAAAGGAATTGATAATGAAATTAGCACCTTTTTTTTCGATAGGTGCACTAGCAGCTATTAGCCTTTTTGGTTGTTTTGGCCAATCTGATAACAGTAGCGAAGTTGCCTCAAATCAAGAAGTTACCGTTCTACGTTTCTCCCATTTTTATCCCGCCACTGCTGATGTTAATAAAGAAATCTTTGAGCCATGGGCCAAAAAAATTGGAGAAGATTCTAATGGTCGTCTTAAGGTTGAGGTATATCCATCGGCAACACTCAGTAAAGCAGATACCGCTTATGAATCCACAGTAAAGGGAACGATTGACATCGGTTCTCAAGTACAGGGTTATACTAGTGGCCGCTTTCCACTGACCCAGATTGCAGAGCTTCCCGGTTTGTCTAATTCATCAACACAGACAGGTTGTATGCTGCAAACCCTTTATGAAAATGGCACTATATCTAGCGAATATGAAGATTCACATCTCCTTTTTATGTTCGCTACCGGCCCTGGTACATTACATAGTGCTGATAAGCTTATTCGAACTCCAGAAGATATGAAAGGGATGCGTATCCGCAGGCCATCTGCTGTAGCAGGTGATATTATCGAAAGTATGGGTGCCTCTCCTGTGGGTTTACCTGCCAATGATATATATACGTCTCTACAGCGCGGTGTGGTTGATGGATTAAGCTTTCCATGGGAGGCGATCACAACTTTCAAGCTTGATGAGTTAACCAAATATCATACCAATATCCCATTTTATAGTTCTGCTCTGATGATGACTATGAATAAAGATAAATATGAAAGTTTGCCTGATGATTTAAAAAAGGTCATTGATGATAACTCAGGCATGGCTCTTACTAAGAAAGTTGGTGAGATGTGGGATAGAACTGATTTATTAGGTTTGCAAGCTGCTAAAGATAGAGGTGATGAGATCATTGATATTCCAGATCCACTTAATGATCCAGATTGGAAAGGACCTCTGCTAAAAGGAACACAAAAATACTTAGACGATGTAAGCGCATTAGGACTCGATGCTGAAAGTGTCTATGAAAAAGCAAAAGCTGCTAGTGTGGCCTGTAAGGTCTAATTATTTTTTAATATTAGGGCGTGTCATCAAATCTCCTATAAAGCCCAAAAATTAGACAAAAAAAAGCCTCACTACCTATATTAAGGAGTGAGGCTTTTAGTGCTTTTTCAAGCCATATTTGGAGCGGGAAAAGAGATTCGAACTCTCGACCCCAACCTTGGCAAGGTTATGCTCTACCACTGAGCTATTCCCGCTAATTATCAATTAACTATCGTCAGTTGATGATGGCGTATTATACGCAGTTTTTTTGATGTGTCAACACCCATGACGAAAAAAACCAAAGTTAGTAAAATAGGCGTGTCTTCTAGCCATAAATGTATGTTATAACAGTTTATTATAATATGTATTCCAAAAGCTTTGCATTACATAAATAAGCTGGGATGCACTTTATAATTTAACCTCAATTACATTCACAGTTATCAATACTTATAAAGATAAGTCATAGGGATATACAATGAGTCAACACTATACCATCGCCGATTATTTGTTTGATCGTGTCGCAGAAGCAGGCGCATCTGAGATATTTGGCGTACCTGGTGATTTTAACCTAACTTTTTTAGACAATGTTCTCGCATCTGATAAGCTGCGCTGGGTAGGTAATACTAATGAGCTAAATGCCGGCTATGCTGCTGATGGTTATGCACGCGAGCGTGGGTTTGCCGCGATGGTAACTACTTTTGGTGTGGGCGAGTTATCAGCGATTAACGCGACGGCAGGCTCTTTTGCTGAGTACGCGCCTGTATTGCATATCGTAGGAGCACCAAGTACCGCTCTACAAGACTCAAAGCGCCGTATTCATCATTCGCTTGGTGATGGCGTATTCAATCATTTTATTAAAATGGTCGAGCCAGTGACCGTGGCACGGGCGCAAATTACCCCAGAAAACGCCGCCTCAGAGATTGACCGTGTCATTCGTTTGGTGCTAAAAAAGCATCGCCCCGGCTATCTGTTACTATCGCCTGATGTTGCGCGTCAGCCTATCTATCCACCAACCACCAAGCTGATTGACAGCCAAGAAGATATCACCAGTCAAGCGGCACTGGCAGATTTCAAACAAGCCTTGACGGAGTTTTTGCCAAACAAAACCATGATGCTTATGGCAGATTTGATGGTGCATCGTTTAGGGCTGCAAAATCAGCTCAAAGCACTGATTGCTGATACAGATATTCCTTATACCACACTGTCTTGGGGCAAAACGCTGCTTGATGAAAACAGTGATCGCTGGGCAGGAACTTATGCAGGTGTTGCTTCGCGTCCTGTGGTCAAAGATGCGGTGGAAAACTGTGAATGCCTGATCAAAGTAGGGGTGCAGTATACCGATACGACTACCGCAGGATTCAGCCAAGATATCAATGAGGATGTGGTCGTAGACTTGCATTATGAACGGGCTTCTATCAGCGGTCAAAACTTTGCACCGATTGCGCTAAAAGATGCGCTGCAAGCGTTACATAAAGTGATGACCTCTGGCATCAATATCGTACCAAAATCTTTCTGTGAGCCGGTCAACCCTCATGAACAAAATGGCAAGGATGATGAGGCTATCCGCCAAGACGATCTGTGGCATATCATCGCTGCGCGCTTAGATCATAATAATTTGGTTTTTTCTGAACAAGGGACAGCCTATTTTGGTATCAGTGATGTGCGTCTGCCAGAAGGGGTGACCTCTTATGGGCAACCGATGTGGGGATCAATTGGCTACACATTGCCAGCCAGCTTAGGTGCTGCTATTGCCTCGCCAAACAAGCGTGGTGTTCTATTAATCGGTGATGGCTCAGCATTATTGACTATTCAAGAACTGGCGGTCATGATTCAGGAGCGTATCAATCCAGTCATCGTCTTAATTAACAACGATGGCTATACCGTGGAGCGTGCGATTCATGGCGAAAACCAATACTACAATGATATTCCTAAATGTGATTGGCAGATCATGCCACAAGCCTTTGGTGCCAACAAAGAGAACAGTCTCATACTCAAAGTAGAAACGGCAGGTGAGCTAAAATCTGCCCTCGACAAGGCCGCTGCTACCACGGATAAATTAGTGATGATCGAGGTGATCGCGGATAAGCATGATATCCCGCCATTACTTGCAGATATCAGTGCCGCGCTGAAGCCAAAAAATGATTAATTAGTTCGCAAATAGCATCAACAATTATCAGTCATCGCCCCATTTAGCACTATTGCTAGGTGGGGTTTTTTTGAGCCTTTTTATGGTGTAAGTCAATTAAGCTGTTGTTCCTCTTATATCGCTTTGCAGACTTTAGTATCATGGTGGATTGGGCTATGTTCAGCCCTTAGCATTCAACAGGAGATGATCCCGTCGTGATTTGGTTAAAAATGCTTATTGGCGCTTTAATGGTACTGGCAATTCAATTATTTGCGCAAACTCGATTTTTTTATTTGGCGGCACTTGCGCCACTTTTCCCCACTTTTACATTAATCAGTCACTTCATCGTCGGTACTGAGCGTAGTCCTGCTGATTTAAGGGTTGCATTGATATTTAGTATGCTTGGTGTCATTCCGCACCTTATTTATACCTTTGTGGTGTTCTTTAGCATCAGCTATATCAGTTTATATAAGGCTTTACTGCTCGGCGTTGTCGCTTGGACAATAGCGGCGGCAATTTTAGTACTTACTTGGCAATACATTCAGGCTTAGTCAGTATTGGAAAGAGCATCTAAGATAGTATCCCAAACAGTTTCAACTGTATTTATAGGACTGAGGACATGTCATCAAACTCACTTGTATCATCATGACTAAAATGAGAGCAAGTATTGGTAAAAATCTTTATAGATAGTTTTTGTAGAAATGATAGTAGATGTTATTCTTAATGATATTTTTAATATTCAGATGTGGCGTCTACTGGTAAAGATAAAAGATTAAATTGTAATATTTTCGCACCAACTTAATTCATCACCATTGATAAAAATAGGGCTTAAAAAAGATGGATACCTTAAATATCCTATACCTCGTAGGTGCATTGTTAATTTTTGCCAGTATCATGGCCAGTACGTTATCCGCGCGTTTGGGCGTTCCATTATTGCTGTTGTTTTTGATGGTAGGGATGTTGGCAGGCGAGCAGGGTATTTTAGGTATTGAGTTTTCTCAATATGGTATTGCCAATTTCGTTGGGCAAGCAGCCTTAGCCTGTATCTTGTTAGATGGTGGTTTGCGCACCTCTTTTAAGTCGTTTCGGGTTGGTCTTAAGCCTGCCGTTACACTCGCTACTTGGGGTGTCCTCGCTACTGTCATGATACTGGGCGTTTTCGTGACTTGGCTACTCGATGTCGATTGGCGCTTTGGGCTATTGATGGCAGCCATCGTTGGCTCAACCGATGCGGCAGCGGTATTTTCACTATTACGTAATGGCGGTGTCAAGCTCAATGATCGCGTCCAAGCCACACTCGAATTAGAGTCTGGTGCCAACGATCCCTTGGCTATTTTATTGGTGACGGGTCTTATCGCTTTAAATGTTGATCCAGCGGGACAGACAGTATTTGGCTTTTTGATATTACTGTTCCAGCAGTTGAGCTTTGGGCTAGGGATGGGCTTGCTATTCGGTTATTTGCTGTCTCGATTATTGCCCAAGATACATTTAGCAGAAGGCATGTATGCTATTTTGATACTATCTGCTGGCTTGTCCGTCTTTGCCGCGACCAATCTAATTGGCGGTAGTGGATTTTTAGCGGTTTATCTCACGGGTGTGATGATTGGCAATCACAAGGTACGCTCCACCGAGCATGTGATGCGAGTGATGGACAGCTTTGCTTGGTTATCACAAGCGGTGCTTTTCGTAGTGTTAGGACTATTGGTCACCCCATCAAACGTCATCAATCTCTGGCATTATTCAGTCGCGATTGCCGCCTTTATGATCTTCGTTGCCCGTCCTATCGCCGTCTATACCAGCGTTAAGCCTTTTAAGTTTAAAGACAGAGAGATAGGCTTTATCTCTTGGGTTGGCTTGCGCGGGGCAGTACCTATTACCCTTGCGATATTGCCTGTTATGGCAGGGATAGATAACGCCTTTATGCTGTTTGATATTGCCTTTGGGGTCGTGGTTTTGTCCTTGATTTTGCAAGGTACAACCATTCCTATCATGGCCAATTTGTTTAAGGTGCGGATTCCGACCAATGATGATCCAAAAGAGGAGCATGAGGTTTGGGTATCGGATAAGGCAAGTATTACTTTGTATGAATTCGAAGTTCAATCAGGGGCATTTGCGATTGGTCGTCATCCGATGGATATCTCTAAACGCATTAGCTCTGATGAGATTAGTGTGTTTGCGCTGGTACGTAGGCAGAGAATCGTGGTCGTTGACGAAGACACGAAGCTGAAATTTGGTGACGGTGTCTGGTACGCCATGCGCGGCGATCATGCCAGAAAAATCGCTAAAATTTTCAATGATACGACATTGGATCGTAAAGCCATCGATGATTTTTATGGCGACTGGCTACTATCACCTAGCGTAAAGCTTGGAGATTTACCCTTCTTTACGGCTATGATGCAATCTGAATCACTGGTAGACAGCCTACAGTCTGATCCTAATGACAGCCCAAAAAGCATGTGGGAACAAACGGTCGCTGAATATGTGACAGGAAATCTAGGTACAGCACTGGTCTCAGGAGATACCGTCGCTATTAATGATAAGTGGTCATTGGTCATCAAAGAAATGGATGATAAAGGCAAGCTAAGAACCATTGGCTTAAAGCGTCAGGAGCAACCAATCTAATCAATCCACTATAAAAGCGTTACAGCGTTAACCTCGCTTGAGGTATTAAGTATACCTCTACACTCGGCGCCTTGTACCACTTTTAAATTGAACCGACTATAGCGATATAGCCATTTATCGTTGCTGGTGATGAGCCATGATTTAAACTGGCTTATATTAGCTGGCTCGTATTAGGCCACGCCTTATTCATTTACAGCTTTGGCGAGCTTTTTGATAATAGACGCATCATTTGACTTAAAAAATCAGCGACCTGTTTGTGCAAGTTTTCTCGGTAAGCCCAATGATGCTTGACCTCATAACTGGCCTCGGTGGGCAGTAGTATTTTCATCAGTCCCATCTCTTCATAACGCTTGGCTAAGTCATTGGGCAGGTAACCAACATGATGACCTGCCAAAATCAGCTGCGCGGTCGCCTCCATATGGTAAGTGGTGGCACTCAAGGTTTTTGGGCGCACATGATTGATACTCAAATCAGTAATATAGCCTCGTTTTATCCATGGATAGTTTTGTTCCAAATCCTCAAAGGTTAGCCCTTCTGACTCATAAAACAATCGATGCTCGCGTCCACAGCAAACTACCTGTTTCTCAATAAATGCTGGCTGGAACGTTAATAGTGGTGGAAAACTGCCAAAATATCCCACACCAATATCACTCTCGTTGCTTAGCAGCTTCTCTAACATGCTTTCAGGGCTTTGCACATCGATAGAAAAGTGGATAAGGGGATTGTCACGATAGCTAGCAGCCAAGCATTGGCGCAAGGCATCATAAAAAAACGTCGGCATCTGATCAATAAGACAAAGTCGAATATGACCGCCATGCACGGAGTCTAATTGACGAATATAATGCAGTTGATGTTGAAAGCTGGCAACCGCTTCGGTAAAACTCAAGCAAGCTTCATATACTGCTGCGCCATCTTCTGTCAGCTTAAAACCCGCGCGTCCACGATGACAAAGCGTCATACCCAAGCGGTCTTCTAAATGGGTCAAATGACCACTAATGACAGAGGTCGTCACATTCAAGCGCGACTGGGCGGCTGTCACGCCCTGACACTCTACAATCGCCATAAAGCTACGCAAGGTTTTGATGTCTATTTTTATCAATTCATCTAGCATCAGTAATTATTCCTCAGCACTTGTGATGTTTATCAAAATGAATTTTCTATTCATCACTTTTTTAGCATAAAATTTATATCAAACTTCTGATAATAACGGTTAAATCTAACTTACTACGAAAAACCAGAAGTTTACTTCTAAATTTTACCATGGTTTGTATTCAATTATTTAGGTATTGTCAGAGTCATATAAAAAGTGACATATAACAAATTGGCTATACCGACACACTAAAACAAGGATGTGATTTATGAAATTCAATCAACCATTAAGCGGCAACGACATGCCAAGATTTGGCGGCTTTGCTTCTATGATGCGCCTGCCGACTCAGGCTGATGCAGAAGGATTAGATGTGGCTTTCGTTGGTGTACCTTTGGACATCGGTGCATCAAACCGTAGTGGTGCTAGATTGGGACCAAGACAGATACGCGATGAATCACGCATGATTCGTCCTTATAATGTCGCTACTCGCGCTGCGCCTTTTGAATCCTTACAAGTTGCTGATATTGGCGATGTACCTATCAATACATTCAACCTGCTAAAAAGCGTTGATATCATCGAAAAATTCTATACAGAAAAAGTCGTCAAACATGGCGCGATTCCACTAACGTTGGGCGGCGATCATACCATTGCCTTGCCTATTTTGCGTGCGCTTGCCAAAAAACATGGCCCTGTCGGTATGGTACATATCGATGCGCATGCAGATATCAATGATGATATGTTTGGCGAAAAAATTGCTCATGGCACCCCATTTCGCCGTGCTGTCGAAGAAAACTTAATCGATGGTAACCGTGTAGTACAAATCGGTCTGCGTGGTACTGGTTATAGTGCCGAAGAGTTTGACTGGTCAACCCAGCAAGGCTTTCGCGTTGTACCTGCTGAGGAATGCTGGTACAAGTCGCTAACACCGCTCATGGCAGAAGTGCGTGAAAAGCTAGGCGATGGACCTGTCTATTTAAGTTTCGATATCGATGGTATTGATCCAGCGTTTGCACCGGGTACGGGTACTGCTGAAATCGGTGGTCTGACTTCAACTCAAGCCATAGAAATCATTCGCGGTATGCGTGGACTGGAAGTAGTCGGTGGCGATTTGGTAGAAGTGTCACCGCCGTATGACCCATTCGGTAACACCTCAGTACTGGCAGCGAACTTATTGTTTGAGATGCTATGTATCCTACCGGGTGTGCGCTATGACGATAAGGTCAAAGCTGTTTACTAATAGCTGTGTCTCATCATAATAATCATAAAAGAATGGATAATTAACAATCTCTTATTAGCTAAATTTGGCGTATAGGGTAGCTATCCCAATACGGTATATGAGCGGATAACGGCATCGTCACCAGTGTATTTGAGTTGCTGGTATTAATATAATTTGGTTAAGGAAGACCGCAATGAGCAAACCCTCTTCATTTTTTGGTCAAGATACGCTCTCTCCAAATGAGGCTGGACACAGTTTAGGTTCGATTGGTACGTTTGCGCTGTGGTTTGGTGCCAATATAGTCGTCACGACTATTTTAACTGGGATGCTGTTGGTACCTGATTTGCGGTTTACTACTGCTATAACGACGGTACTGATCGGCTCATTGATCGGTGCCATTCCGTTACTCTTAGTTGGTCTAATGGGTCAGCGCACTGGTTTACCATCGATGGCGCTCACACGTAGAGCTTATGGGCCATTGGGTAGTCAGTTAATTTCATTGGTAAACATGGGCGTGCTCATCGCGTGGAGTTGTATTCAGGCTTTGCTCGCTGGCATGAGCCTTAACTATGCCGTTGAAGCCACAACAGGCTATAGCAATCTGCCACTATTTGTCATTCTGTGTGAGACAGTCGTGGTGTTGATTGTATTACGTGGTCACCTTGGTATTGAGCTTGTCGAACGCTGGGCAGCATTAGCAATGGCAGGTCTTACCGTCGTGGTGCTCTATCAGTTAAATCAGCACTATGATGTTTCTACACTATTTGAGATGCCAGTTGAGTCGCGTAATGGTATTACGTTAGGTATCGCTTTTGATATTGTCATCGCCACTGCGTTTTCTTGGATGTCTTCGGCAGCCGATTACAATCGCAATTGCAAGACCTCAAAAATTGCAGTATGGGGTACTTATTTTGGTTATATCGTGGCTGCTATCGTTGCGATGGGTTTGGGTGCGACAATTTCAGGGCTTTCTATCCTAAATGGCATGGAGCAGACTTACGATCCGACTCGTTTGCTTGCTGAATTTGGTTTTGGTTTACCAGCTGCACTGGTTATTTTCTTCTCAGTCATGACAACCAATGTGATGGCAGTCTATAGCGCAACACTATCATGCATGAACATAGCGCCTAACATGAGCTTTTGGAAACCTGCACTTATCATTGGCTTAGTCACTATTTTTGGTGCACTGATTCCTAGTATTTTAGATCAGTTCCAAAACTTCTTGTTAATCGTTGGTGCATTGTTCATCCCAGCATTCTCAGTCATGATTGTTGATTATTACCTTGTGGGTCAAGAAGGTTATACGGCAAAACTGCTTGATTCTACTAAACAATTGGGCCGTCCTACGGCAAAGATTGCTATCGCGGCTTATTTAATTGGTGCTGCTCTTGCAGCTTACTGGACTTTGATCTCTCCTCCTTCTTTTGGTGCCTCGTTACCTGTCTTTATCATCACTGGCGGACTTTACTGGTTAGGTGCTACTTTATTTACTCGTTCTAGTGATGCCATCACTTCTGCTCAAAAGGAGCCTTCATTATGAGATTGATGATTGCTCAAACAAATCCTTTATGGGCTGAACCTGCTGCTAACTTAAAAGCATTGGAGTCATTATGTCGCCTAGCAGCAGAAGCCAAAGTAGACTTATTGGCACTGCCAGAGCTGGCATTCACAGGCTACAACATCTTTGAGCGGCTTGATAGCCTAGCGGAACCTGCTGATGGCTTAATCGTGACCGAAGTAGCCAAGCTTGCTGATAAATATAATTTGCACTTGCTATTTGGCTTTGCTGAGCAGGGTGCTGATGGTGAGTTTAGCAACTCTGCCTTATTGTTAGATGATAACGGTCAGCACCTTGCCACTTATCATAAGCGGCATTTGTGGGGCCGCGAAAATGAGTTCTTTGTTGCAGGTAAGCAATCTTGTGTGGTTGATACTCGATTCGGAAAATTAGGATTGATGATTTGCTATGACAATGAGTTTCCAGAAGTGGCAAGAGAGCTGGCACAAGCAGGGGCGGAAATCATACTGTCACCGACGGCAAATATGTTGCCAAATGCAGAGCGGCAGGTGCTACAAATACGCGCTCGAGCAATGGACAATCAATGCTTTGTCGCTTGTATTAACCGATCAGGTGTAGAACAAACGCTTCATTACTGTGGAAATAGTATCGTCGCTGGTCCGGATGGTGAGGTGCTCGGCCGACTTGGCTTAGCGGCTGGCACCTTGATAGTAGATATTGATCTCGCTTGCATTGATGAGAGTCGCACGCATCAAGACTATCTTAAAGACCTGCGTGTTCTTAAAGACAATCATGCCTTTAATGGAGCGGACTTATGAGTGAGCAATCATTACCGCGTATCAAACCAGAAAACTGGTATCGAACAACCACACTCAGCGATGGTATTACGCTCATCGATGAGCCGTGGATCAAGCCGTTTTTTCGCTGTAATCTATGGCACGTACGGGGTAGCGAACGCGACTTATTAGTCGATTTTGGATTAGGGGCTGTACCATTGCGCCGCCACGTTGCTTTGCTTGCTGATCGCGATATCGTTGGTGTTGCCAGTCATACTCATTTTGATCATATTGGCGCGGCAAGTGAATTTGACTGCTGTCACGTGCATTCTGCTGAAGCCCATATTCTCGCTGAGCCAGACAATGCTCGCACCTTAGCAGATATGTTTGTCAACGATGAGATGTTTGATGCACTGCCTCCTGAGCCTTATGCTCATTGCGGCTATAGAATTGCTGCACCAGCGAAAATAATGCAACTTGAAGACGGTGACATGATTGATTTGGGCAATCGTCAATTTGAAGTGATTCATACACCCGGTCACTCCCCAGGTGGTATTGCCTTGTGGGAATCAGCTAGCGAGACTCTGATTTCTGGTGATCTTATTTATGACGGCCCATTGATCGAAGATACATGGCATAGCAATATGTCTGATTATGCTAAGAGTATGCGCCGCCTAAATGCACTGCCTGTACGTGTTGTACACGGTGGTCATTTTCCCAGTTTTTCAGGCAAACGCTTAAATATCATGATTGATGATTGGTTACGGCACCATAAATTGTGATTTGTAGCATTTAATAACTATTTAAAACAAACAGCTAGCCAATATAAAAAGCTTAACTTAATACTTATTACATTCTTTAGGATAACTGACCCATGACCCAATTGACGCAAACGTCTTCTTCATTACCTGCAACCCCATCTCTAACATGCGGTGAGCTGTTGGTACAGTGGTTAGAATACTATGGCGTAGAGACCGTATTTGGCATACCCGGTGTGCACACGGTCGAGCTATATCGTGGTCTGCCAAACACCAATATCCGCCATGTGACGCCGCGTCACGAGCAAGGCGCTGGGTTTATGGCTGACGGCTATTACCGCGCTTCGGGCAAGATTGGCGTTTGCTTTATCATCACCGGCCCTGGCATGACCAATATTATGACTGCCATGGCACAAGCATTGGCGGATTCTATACCGATGCTGGTGATCTCTAGTGTCAATAAAGTGGCAGATACGGGCAGCGGTGAAGGGCACTTGCATGAATTGCATGATCAGCAAGGTATGGTCAGCAAGGTGGCACTCACGAGCAAAACCATCTGGAAGCCTGAGTCGCTACCCAAGGTCATCGCAGAAGCTTTTGCCTTATTCAATGGTGCACGTCCGGGGCCAGTGCATATCCAGCTGCCAATCGATGTGATCACCGCCGATGCCAGCCATGTCGCCAAGCCACCTGATTTAACGCCTTACTTGAATAGTCCGGAAACCAGCCAAACTGATGCGAATAGCTCAACGCTGCCTCGAGTAATAAGACCGCTGCCCAATCCTGCACAGCTTGACTTAATTATCGAGTCTCTCAAAACCGCAAAAAATCCAGTGTTACTTTATGGTGGTGGTTGCGTTGATGTCGATAGTTCGGCACAGAAACTGGCAGAGCTGATCGATGCGCCGACATTTTTGACCATCAACGCCAAAGGTCTGCTACCACCCGCTCATCCGTTGAGCTTAGGCAGCAATCAATCATTAGCAGCAGGTCGAGCCGTTATCACCGAGGCTGACTTGGTATTGGCGATTGGTACTGAGCTTGGTGAGACTGATTATGATGTGTTTTTTAATGGCGAGTTTAAAATCAACGGTAAGCTGATTCGTATCGACTGCGATGCTCAGCAATTGCAGCGTCCTTTTAGAGCGGATATCGCCGTATTATCCGATGCGCAAATGGCTATAAGTGGCCTTTGCACACGTCTAGAAAACCAAGCGTTAAATCATAAAGCAGTGTCACGAGTCGCCGAGGCAAAACAGGCATTGTTAGCAGATATGACGCCAGATTTTGCTGGTCAAAATGCGCTACTTCAGCTGATTCGAGATGAAGTAAAAGACGTCATTTTTGTTGGAGATTCAACGCAGCCTGTCTATAGTGGCAATCTTGGTTTTGAAGCACTGGCAACCCGAAAATGGTTTAACTCGTCGACTGGGTTTGGCACGCTAGGTTACGGTTTGCCTGCCGCGATAGGTGCCATTATTGGCTCAAACCTTCCCGTCATTAGTCTTATTGGCGATGGTGGTATTCAATTTACCATTGCAGAACTCATCTGCGCTGCCGAGCTTGAGCTACCATTGATAGTCCTGCTGTGGAACAACCAAGGCTATGGTGAGATTCGTCGTTATATGGAAGAGGGTGGTCTACCACTGATTGGGGTCAATATTAAGACGCCTAATTTTGAGCCATTAGCAGCAGGATTTGGTGCAGGTTATCGCAGAATTACCGATAAGCAGCAACTGCTAGACGCCTTGCAAAAGGACATCAACGGCAAGCAGCCTTTCATTTATGAAGTTGATGAAGCCGATGATTTTCTGACTGAGATAGGCAAGGACTTTATCTGTTTCAGCTGATGATAATGACTTAACTGTGACTTAACGGTACTAAAGGCTGGTCACTCAAGGAAAAATGTCTGCAATGCTAAATTCTAACCACTCGTCTAATAGTTGGAATGCGTCGCAGGCGAGTTTGTTAGCAGACTTAGCAGCCGTTGCTGGCGCGCCCAATGTATTGACCAAGCCGAGTCAGCAGCAGTCGTATACACAAGGGGCGATTGCTGCCATCACAGATGCTATCTTGGCAGTGGTGACCCCACATTCTCTTGTGGCACTATGGCGCGTCATTAACCTCTGTGCAGCAGCTGATGTGATCGTTATCGCTCAGGCTGCTAACACAGGGTTGACCGGAGGCTCCACGCCGTATGGGCAGTATGATCGACCAGTCATCATTATTTCTACGCAACTATTGGGCGGTGTTCATCTCCTCAATGACGCCGCAGAGCTTGTTGCCTTGCCAGCGGCGACCCTTCAGCAATTAGAATACAAGCTTGCACCTTTGGGGCGTGAGCCGCATTCAGTGCTGGGCTCTAGTTGTGTTGGTGCTTCGGTGATTGGTGGTATTTGCAACAGCTCTGGCGGTATGTTGGTGCAGCGTGGTCCGGCGTATACCGAGATGTCGCTATTTGCCAAACGTAATGCTATAGGTGAGTTTGAATTAATCAATCACTTAGGCATTGATTTAGGTGTAGATCCAGAAGAGATGCTTGGAAACCTACAAACTGGCACGTTCAATAAAAATCCACATAGTGCCAACAGTAAGTCCTGTACAAACCAGCATTATCAACACAAAGTGCGTGATTGCGAGGCAGACACACCTGCCAGATTTAACAATGACCCTAATGGATTGTATGAAGCCTCTGGTTCAGCAGGCAAAGTCATCGTCTTTGCGGTTCGAGTCGCAACATTTGCCAAACCAGCGAAAGAGCAGACGTTTTATATTTCGACCAATGACGCTGATACCTTGACCACACTCAGGCAGCAGTGGTTAAAAAGCGAGCTGAACCTGCCTGTTTTGGCAGAATACATGCACAAAAATTATAACGATATAACCATGCGCTATGGCCGCGATACTTGTTTAAGTATGCGCAAACTGCCAGCCAGTAAGATAGGCGCGTTGTATCGGTTACAAGCCAAGATTGGCTATTATTTGGATAAATGGCGACTGCCTCAGACTTTACCAGATCGGGTGCTACAAATGGTATCGACCTTTATGCCGCCATCATTGCCAGACTCTTTGGCTGAGCAGGCACGCTCCTATCGTTATCATTTAATCATCAAAGTCGCGAATGACAGTGACAGTGATAGTGACGATTATAATGATAATCACAGTGCTAAGGCTAGTAATCAGCATATTGCCGCCGCTCAAGCATTTCTACAGTCCCATATGCAGCATCATCAAGGCGTCGTACATCTTTGTACAGCAGAAGAATCCCAAGCATTATTGGTGTTTCGCAGTGCGGCAACCGCTGCCATTTTTCGTTATCACAATCTTAACCACACAAAGTTTGGCGTGCTATTAGCGACTGATATTGCCTTACCAAGAAATGCCGTAGATTGGGATGAGGTGCTACCTACTGACTTGCAAAAGCAGGTAAGTAAAACCTTTTATCTGGGGCATTTTTTCTGTCATGTCATGCACCAAGACTATCTGTTATACCCTGAAGTGGATGCAAAAAAATTCAAGGATGAGCTATTGGCGTTTTATGATCGACGTCGTATAGAGTACCCTGCTGAGCACAACGTGGGACATGTCTATACCGCAAAATCTGCACTACATAATTTTTATAAAAAACTAGATCCGACCAATTCGCTAAACCCAGGCATTGGTCAGACAGCAAAATGGAAAAATTGGCGGTCGTCGCCTATCATGGAGGAATTAAATGACGAGTCATATCAGTAAGTCACAGCAGCCAGTCTTAGGTAATAATGCTGTCGATCCAAAAACACCACAGGGCGAGCAATGGCGAGCGTCATTGTGGAAATTTCTCTTATTTTCAGCCCTTGGTATCGCGCTATTTATCATTCCCTTTCAATGGGATGGCAAGGTTACTATTTTATTGGGCGTATTGACCGATGCACTACAAGGCTGGATAGGCGGTTATGTGGCTTACGTGGCACTGGCGATCGTTACCATCTCTTTTGTTGGCGCACTCGCGGTCAAGCTGTTACGACCGACCTTGCACGAAGACTCTATGATAAAGAAGCTCTTCGATGTTGAGTGGCTGTGGTTTGGTGCCCGTTTTTTAGGCGCAGTATTTATCTGGATGATCTTTTTACAAGTAGGCCCCGAGTTTATTATTAACCGTAATACCGGCGGCGTTATTTTTGAAGATTTGATTCCGATTTTGATTCCTTTATTTTTCTTCGCTATCTTATCCTTGCCGTTCTTAACAGATTTTGGTTTGATGGAGTTTTTGGGAACGTTAGCCAGCAAAGTCTTTATCAAACTATTTAAACTACCCGGACGCTCAGCGGTAGATGCGATGTCTTCTTGGTTTGGCGCGGCCTCTATCGGCTTGCTAGTGACCATGCAAGAGTATGACAAAAGTTATTATAGCCAGCGTGAAGCGGCGGTTATTGCCACAACTTTTTCGGTCACCTCAATCGCTTTTACTTATGTCGTAGCGAAAACAATTGGCGTAGACAACAACTTTGTCTTCTTTTATCTGACCATCGCGTTGACTGGTTTTATAGCAGCCATTATCATGCCACGCATCCCGCCATTATCACTAAAGGCGGACACCTATCATTCTGGCAAATGTATGCTAGATGAAGAGATTCCTACTCAGTATAGTATGCCGCAGTGGGCGCTAAATCGTGCTGTGACGCGTGCGTATTCTATGCCAAGTCTGGCAAGTGTGTTCAAACACAGCCTAAAGAATTTATTTGATATTTACTTTGGTCTGATTCCTGTTATTTTTGCTATCGGCACCATTGGTCTAGGGCTGGCAGAGTACACGCCAGTATTTAACTGGATATCTGCGCCTCTCGTGCCTTTGCTTGAATTGCTACAAATTCCAGAAGCGGCAGAAGCGGCGCCTGCCATGATTATGGGCTTTGCTGATATGTACTTACCAGCGTTGGTCGGTAAGAGTATTGAGAGTGAAATGACACGATTCATCGTTGGGGCATGCTCTATTACGCAGATTATTTATATGTCTGAAGTGGGTGCGCTGATTTTGAAATCAAACATTAAGCTTAATGTTCTAGAGCTATTCATGATTTTCATCCTCCGTACTTTGATTAGCCTAGTGATTATTACCTCAGTAGCGCATCTCCTGTATTAATCAGAAGACCCCGTGACAAAGGTAGGATAGGGTAAACGACAGTGATTTTTGGCGGGTGATTGATGATAGTGGCTGCGCAGGTAGGCAGTAGCGTCAATCACCCGTAATCATTATCAATAAATACGCTACGAATAAACAATGAGAGAGGATATACCATCATGGAAACGACAAATGCTACTGATATAACCAGACAAATTGCAAAAGAGACAATGCAAAATGAAGTGGTATTAAATGCGGCCTATATCAATGGTAAATGGATTGCCATCGAAGCATCATTGGTTGATAGCGAAGACACTGATATGCAGAATCTATATGACCCAAACACTGGTGAGGTGTTAGCAACGACACGCTTATGTACCAGTGCCCATGTAGAAACAGCGGTCAATGCTGCCTCTGACGCCTATGCAAATTGGTCGCAAACCCCAGTAAGCGTGCGTGCGCATTATTTGCATGCGATTGCTGACGCTATGGAGCAGCAATTTGAAAAATTAGTGGGGCTGTCTGTTTTAAACAATGGTAAGCCCATCGAAGAGGCAAAAATAGACGTCGGTGATGCTATCGCTTGTTATCGCTATTATGCCAACCTGATAACAGATCAAGAAACGTGGTCGGAAGTATCCACGAATGAAGCAGGCATTCGTCTGCTAAAGACTTTTGCGCCCGTTGGCGTGTGCGCATTGATTGTACCTTGGAATTTTCCAATGGTGACGACCTCTTGGAAGTTGGCGCCAGCGCTAGCAGCAGGCTGTACAGTGGTATTAAAGCCTTCTGAAGTGACCTTATTGCCAGAATTGATGCTGGGCAATATATTGTCTGGTATCGAGCTGCCAAAAGGCGTGGTTAATATTTTGCCTGGTGCTGCCGAAGTTGGTGCTGCCATGACCAGTCATCCGCTGATTGATAAAGTCTCTTTTACTGGTAGTAATGTGGTGGGTGAAAAGGTAATGACCCAAGCGGCAAAGAGCATCAAAGACATCAGTCTTGAGCTTGGTGGCAAGTCTGCTATTGTGGTGCGCGCGGATGCCGATATCGATTACGCTTGTGACCTTATCATTGGCGGTGTATTTACCAATGCTGGTCAAATATGTTCAGCGACCTCTAGATTGCTTGTTCATGAAGATATCGCACCGACTTTATTTGAAGCGTTGAAAGTGAAAACCGCAAGCCTGCAAGTTGGTGATGGTTTTGATACAGGCACTCAGATGGGTCCAATGGTCAGCGAGCAGCAGCTTAAGCAAGTAAAAAAATACTGTGATATTGCGACTGCCGAAAACCTTACTTGCCTGACTGGTGGAGAAATATCAGCTAGTCAAGGGTATTTTGCCGCGCCCACTGTTTATATCGATGTTCCTGTAACCAGCCAATTGTGGCTCGAAGAAGTGTTCGGACCAGTATTGGTTAGCAAAACCTTTAAAGACGATGCAGAAGCCATTCGTTTGGCCAACGACAGCAAATATGCGTTGGCAGCGACCATTGTCAGTACTGATGAAACGGTCGCATTGGCGATGGCATTACAGATTGAAGCGGGTCATGTTTGGATCAACGAACAACAAATCGTGCTGCCTGAGTCAGGGTGGGGCGGCTTTAAGCAAAGCGGCATCGGCCGTGAGTTAGGTGGGGGCGGTCTGTCCGCTTACCAAAAAAGTAAGCATGTATTGTTATCTGACTAAATATTTGAATGTTCAACAGACCCTAATATTTTAAGCTTATCGATTACCCATTAAAAAACCCCTTTAAATCTTAAAATTTAAAGGGGTTTTTATTTGATTAACTTTGGATAATGAACAACAGTAGTACGATTGAGTTTTCAATTTTTGCCACGTTAATGGGTCATCTACTTTAGCTGATGTAAATATTACTTTCGATATTATTCTTCATATGAAGCAACCGAGGGGCAATGTCTTCTTCTAGTTTAGTACGACTAAGAACAAAACTTGGTGCGCCGCAATTAAAAGTCAGTAAGCCCTCAGTCGGGTGCATGATGGCGGTAGCGACAGCGTTGACGTCTTTTTGCCATTCACTAATCGAGAAGCAATACCCATAGTCGTCATAATCTCTAAAGGCTTTATCCAGTCCGCGTCTAATCTTTAACCAATCATCTTTATACTTACTGCGAATAGCATCAAGGATAAATTCTTGCTCAGCAGCAGGCATACTGGCTAAGCATGCGCGTCCCATCGAACTCAAATGAATGGGGAGGTATGAGCCGACATTACGTCGCATGGTCGTCGTGCCAGACCCTTGCACGACGTTTAGATACACCATTCTCAGGCGGTCACGGGTTGCCATAGCGACCGCACTATTGGCATAATCTGCCAGTTCTTCCATATAGGGGGTGACTAAATTGTTGATAGAGATATTCGCCATCATCGTATAGCCAAACCCTAACACACCGGCAGAAAGCTGATATTTACTACTATTGGTCGATTGCTTTAGATATCCTAACTTGACTAAGGTATAAGTCAGCCGCGTGATCGTCCCTTTAGGCAGGCCAGTCAATTGACTCAAGTCTTGATTACCCAAATAGGGACGCTGCGGGGTAAAACAACGCAGCAGCTCTAAGCCGCGTGCCAAAGCGGTAATAAACTGCCTATCGTTTTTATCTCTCATGTCACTAATCGGCTCTAACAGCTCAATGTGTGTTGATTTATTAGAGTCTTCATCATCAAGGATATTAGTTGTCATATAAGATTTATTGCTCTCAATTACGTTAATTTAAATAGCATAAAATTCACTACTTTTAGGGCGTGTCTTCAATTCACTCGATAGTCCTCTAAATGGGCTAAAAATGGCTAAATCTTGCCAAACATCGTCAAATAGCTGGTTAATATCCCGATATTATCTGCACTATTTTTCTTGTTTGACGGCAATTTATCTCATTTTTATCACCATTTTTGAAATGAAGACACGCCCTAGTACCTTATAAGCCAATAGTCGTACGCTGATATAGTCATTCCACTATAAAAGTATTACAGCGTTAACCTCGCTTGAAGTATCAAATATACATCTACACTCGGTTGCCTTGTACTACTTTTAAATTGAATCGACTATAGTAATTTGTTGCTTTTAATAACATTCTATTAATGTACATTGAAACTATTAACATAGCTATTATAAATATAAGGGATTTCGCTATGCGGAATATATGTATTTAATAGTATCACGCCTTTTGTGGATCATATTGCTGCTCTTTGATGAACAACGTTGGAATAAGGCCGCATAAGAAATACGCGCCTGCCATAAGCAACAAACCTGCACCAATAGAGTTTTGCATGGCCATATAACCAATGGCAACCGGTGCAATAACTGAGCCCAGTCGTCCGATATTGAACGCACCGCCAATAGCCGTACCTCGAATAGCGGTAGGAAAGCTTTCCGTCAAGTAGGTGGCATTAATAGCATAAGGGATGCCATATAAGAAACCAAAGGTTATCATCAACCAACCGATGTTTTCTGGGGTATGCATATAGACTAACACTGGAATGAATAGCGCTGTGCCCATAGTACCGAAGGCAAATACTATTTTGCGACCAATTCTATCAGCCACTAAACCTGCCACGACTTTAGCAAACATCATCGTCAAGTAAGTACCCGCCATATATAGTGCCATCTCCTTAAACTTGATACCCAGTTCAGTTTCTAGGTAAGACGGTAGCCAGTTGCTTACGCCGAAATAGCCAAATAGTAATAGCCCTGAACTCATTGACCATAAAATGAACATAATGCGATGTTTGGGGTTTTCAAATATGGCTTTATAAGGGTTTTCAGGTTTTGTGAGTGAGTTTTTCGCGCCGCTAAGTTTGAGGGCACGAGCCTCTTTCCAAGACTGTGGTTCAGGGATAAGAAAATACATCGATATCGAGAGAATGATAGGTAGGAACGTTAAGAGATATAAGGTGCGCCAACCATAGACGGGAATAATCCAAGCTGAAATGCTCGTGATCACTAAAGACCCTAATGTAAAACCTGTCATCAATGCTGCGAGTACCGTCGTTCGATGTTTGGTAGGTACCATTTCAGACATCAGGGTGTTAGTGGCAATATATAAACTACCAAGACCCAAACAAGCGGTGAACCGTAATGCTATAAACTGCTCGTAGCTCTGCACAAAGCCACTAAAACCAGATAGCACGGAGAAGAGCGCTGTCGCAATCACGATAACACGTACTCGGCCAAAACGATCACAGGCCCAACCACCGAAAAATCCACCGATGGCCATGCCAAATAATGACCAACTGCCCAAAGCGCCAGCTTGTATGTTGGTCAATCCAAACTCTAGCTTGAGACTTGACAGAGTAAAGGCGAGAATCCCAATATCAGCCCCATCACATAACAGTACTAGAAAACAAAAAAAGAATGCCAATTTCCAAGGTTGCTTTTGGGTAGAGTCTGAGCTTGGATTTGACGTTATAGCGGCACTTTTCACAATTTATATCCTTATTGTTGTGAGAAAGAAATTTTATAGTAATAGCGACATAAGTCAGGTATCTGCGTCCTAGCAAATACCTCGATACGTTTTAATAGTGTAAATATCTTTTATTATTCAAATAAATAGCACTCAAATAAATGACAACTACTCACTAACTTCTTTAATCATATTGCGGGCAATGATGATCTGCTGGATTTGGGTCGTGCCTTCATACAAACGATATAAGCGCACATCACGATAAAAGCGCTCAATGCCATAATCGGCAATATAGCCAGCCCCGCCGTGGATTTGTACGGCTCTATCAGCAACACGGCCACACATTTCGGTGGCAAACATCTTGGCACATGAAGACTCGGTAACGACATCTTTGCCGTCATCGCGCAGGCGTGAAGCATCTAGTACCATCGATTTGGCCGCATAAATCTCTGCTTTTGAATCAGCAAGCATCGCTTGAATCAGCTGAAAATTGGCAATGGGTTGACCAAACTGCTTACGCTCAACGGCATAGCGTAGCGCGTCATCTAACATGCGAGTGGCTGCGCCTGTACTCGCTGCAGCGATATGTAAGCGACCTTTATCAAGTACTTTCATGGCGGTTTTAAAACCTACGCCTTCTACACCACCGATCAACGCATCAGCAGGTACGACGCAATTGTCAAAGATCACGTCACAGGTATGCGCGCCTTTTTGGCCCATTTTTTTGTCGATTTTACCAAGCGTAATACCAGGGGTGTCACTCTCAACGATGAATGCTGAAATACCGCCAGACCTTTTGTTTTCAGGGTCAGTGCGTGCCATCACGGTAAATATACCGGCTTGAGGGGCATTGGTGATATAACGCTTGGTGCCGTTTAGTACGTAAGTATCGCCGTCTTTGATTGCAGTGGTTCGCAGCGATGCCGCATCGGAGCCTGACTCAGGTTCGGTCAAACAAAATGAGCCGATGATTTCACCACTGGCGAGCCTTGGTAGATATTTTTGTTTTTGCGCTTCAGTACCATCGATGACAAGGCCAGAGGAACCAATACCGTTGTTAGTACCTATTAATGAGCGAAAAGCAGGTGAGGTGCGCCCTAACTCAAATGCCAATGTGACCTCTTCTTCCATCGTAACGCCAAGCCCGCCGTACTCCTCGGGAATGGTCAGTCCAAATAGACCCAACTCACGCATTTGACTAATAATCTCTTCTGGCAGACGGTCATTTTCTGCAACCCAGTCTTCTTTTGGTATTAGTTGGTTATTCACAAATTGACGAATGGTTTGGACGATATGGTCGAGTACTTCCTTATCTCTAATCATGTGATTCTTCCTTGTTTAGATGACGTCTAATATTGATTGATGAGAGCTTCATAATTAATTTGAATAAACAGCATAATCGATAATTTATTGGATTACAATACTTTTGGTTTAAAAAACCGCAATGCGGTATTTATAAAATATTTGAAGTGTTATTGACCCATTTATTTATCAATTTAACTGACTTTTACTCTTCACAAAAGAAAATAAACAGTATATATTGGTACTGAATATCGCTATGCGGTATTAATAATTATAATTGCTAGTGTGTTTTAAGGGTAGCAGTAGTTTACCTAAGGACATTACTTAAAAGGACAGCATCATGGAAGAGCAAATCATCATTTGTGAAACGTTAAACAATGGCGTGAGTTTGATAACACTCAATCGTCCCAAAGTTCGCAATGCTTTAAACACTGAGCTACGCGAAAAAATGGCAGAGATTTTTGTCAAACTAAACGATGACCCAAAGACCAAAGCTATCGTGCTGACGGGTGGTGACAAAGTGTTCGCCGCTGGCGCTGATATTAATGATTTTTTAACCGCAAAAACGGTTGATGTGTATCTCCGTCATAGCGAACGTTATTGGGATGCTATCACCAATTGTCGCAAGCCGATTATTGCAGCGGTCAATGGCTATGCGCTTGGCGGCGGCTGTGAACTTGCTATGCATGCCGACATCATCGTCGCTGGCAAGTCTGCTAAGTTTGGACAACCAGAAATAAAAATCGGACTGATGCCCGGAGCAGGGGGCACGCAGCGTTTGTTTCGCGTGATTGGCAAGCATAAAGCCATGAAGTTGATACTAACAGGCGACATGATCAACGCTGATGCAGCGGATCAAATGGGGCTGGTCTCTGAAGTGGTCGAAGATGAGGCGACTATCAATCGTGCCATCGAGATTGCTGAACAACTCGCAGGTTATTCGCCTATTGCTTTAACCCAAATTAAAGAAGTCGCCAATCTTGGGGTGGATATGCCGCTACAAGCTGCCTTAGCTTTGGAGCGTAAAGCCTTTCAGATTTTATTTGATACCGAAGATCAAAAAGAAGGCGCGAAAGCCTTTTTGGAAAAACGTGACGCGAACTATAAAGGTCAGTAGCTTGTCAAAGCATAGACTTCTCAAAGCATAGAAAGAAACAGCACATATACTTTGAAAACGAGACTATTCGATAAGAGCATATAACTTAACAAGACCATATAAAGGATTATTATGACTGTTAAATCATTGGCCATTATTGGCACCGGTATTATGGGTATGGGTATTGCCCAAATCGCCGCCCAAGCAGGCATTCAAGTGCTGTTATTTGATGCCAAAGCAGGCGCTGCTGAGCAGGGACGTCAATCGCTTCAAGCTATGTTACAGAAACTAGCGGCTAAAGGTAAGTTTACTGATGAGCAGCTACAGTCTACTTTATCGAATCTAACCGTGATTGAAGATATAGCCAAAATTGCCGATGTTGATGTCGTTATTGAAGCAATCATTGAAAATTTAGACATAAAAAAACAGCTGTTTAAGCAACTAGAAAGCATTGTCCCTGCCGAGACGATTTTGGCCACCAACACCTCATCGCTAGCGGTGACGGCGATAGCCTCCGATTGTGAGCACCCAGAGCGCGTGGCAGGATTTCACTTCTTTAATCCAGTACCCTTAATGAAAATCGTTGAGGTTATTCCGGGCATTTCTACCAAACTTGCAGTAGTAGAAACGCTTACAACTCTAGCCAAACGCATGGGACATTTAGGAGTCGTCGCAAAAGATACCCCAGGATTTATTGTCAATCATGGTGGCAGAGCTTTTGGTACAGAGGCCTTAAAGATATTAGGCGAGGGCGTTGCAAGTTTCGAGGATATCGACCGTATTTTACGTGAAGGCGCTGGCTTTCGCATGGGGCCATTCGAGCTGCTTGATCTTACTGGTATCGATGTCTCTCATCCGGTTATGGAGTCGATTTACAATCAATATTACTTTGAGCCTCGCTATCGTCCGCATCCCTTGACCCGTCAAATGCTGATAGGAAAAAAGCTTGGTCGTAAAGTTGGTGAAGGCTTCTACCAGTACACAGACGGTCAAAAAGTGACATCAAATACAAATCAACAGTCATCGTTTGAAGCATCAGTTTCTAGAGATAGGTTTTCTCAAAAAGGGGCTGATGCTGATACCTCAAACCTCTCCGTTTGGATTGGCGCAGATTTAACAGAAGATAAACAACAGCTGATTGACCATTTAAAGGCTAGTGGTATTACTATCGACGATAATGATCAGCCAAATTCTGACAGTTTGATATTGCTGGCAATTTATGGCGAAGATACCACCAACGCTGCTATTCGCTATCAAGTCAATCCTAAACAAGCGGTCGCCATTGATATGCTGACTGACTTGTCCAAGCATCGTACTCTCATGCCAAGTATCGTCACAGAGGATAATTTTGTGGCGCAAGCTTATGCGCTATTTGGTAGAAATAATAAGCTCGGTAAAAGCTCAGATGAGGACTCAGATGTTGCTGTCGATGCCACGCTAATTGCCGAAAGTACTGGTTTCGTGGCGCAGCGAGTCGTTGCGATGGTGATTAATTTAGGTTGTGATATTGCGATGCAAGGCATTGCCACACCAAAGGATATCGACAATGCCGTCAAGCTTGGATTGGGTTATCCATACGGTCCTATCTCATGGGGGGACGAGCTTGGTGCCGAGCGTATTTTACTTATCTTAGAGCGTATCTATGGGTTAACAGGTGATCCGCGTTACCGTCCAAGCCCATGGTTGCAGCGCCGCGCCAAGCTAGGCATCTCATTGTTTACTCAGCAGAGCAATTGTCAACGCTAAGAGCTAGACCAATTTAATAAACCCTATATTTCAATAAAAGAAACTCTCAAAACACAACAAGGAACAGTTATGTTAAACGCCTATATTTATGACGGATTAAGAAGCCCTTTTGGTCGCCATGGAGGCGCACTAGCCACCGTACGTCCTGATGACATGATCGCTACAGTGATGAAGAATTTGATCGAAAAGCACCAACTGCCTAACGATATTTTTGACGAAGTGCTAATCGGTAACACCAACCAAGCGGGTGAAGACTCGCGCAACATCGCTCGTAATGCTGCATTGCTAGCAGGACTAGATGTAAAAACCCCCGGTCAAACCGTTAACCGTTTATGTGCCTCAGGGTTATCTACTGTCATTGATGCCGCTCGTAGTATCACTTGTAATGAGGGGGATATATTTTTAGCAGGTGGCGTTGAGTCAATGACCCGCGCGCCCTTCGTGTTTGCTAAGACCGAAACGCCTTTTAGTCGTGAATTTAAAGTATTTGATACGACCATTGGCAGCCGTTTCCCGAATCCTCTTTTGACCAAAGAATTTGGTAGCGACAGCATGCCGCAAACGGGTGATAACGTCGCTCGCAAATATGGTATCACTCGCGAGCAAGCAGACAAATTCGCAGCAGCCTCACAAGCTAAATATCAAACCGCCAAACAAGCGGGATTCTTTGACGATGAAATAACGCCAATTATGGTATCGCAAGGTAGAAAACTACCAGAAAAATCGATAACAGAAGATGAGCATCCTCGCGCCACATCTACTGTAGAAGCACTGCAAAAGCTTAAACCTTTAAATAGTGAAGGTGTGGTCACAGCAGGTAATGCATCAGGTATCAATGATGGTGCAGCTGCGCTCATTATTGGCTCAAAGCAAGCAGAAGAAAAGTTAGGCTTTAAGCCTATTGCAAAGATTCTCTCATCTGGTGCCATGGGCGTAGAGCCAAATATTATGGGCGTAGGACCTGTTGAGGCCATCAAACTGGCATTAAAACGTGCTGACTTGACCCTTGATGATATGTCCATCATTGAGATTAATGAAGCATTTGCCTCACAAGTACTAGGCTGTTTAAAAGGTCTAGAAATTGACTTTGATGACAAGCGTGTCAACCCCAATGGCGGTGCGATTGCTGTCGGGCATCCGCTGGGTGCATCAGGGGCAAGACTTGCATTAAGTACGGCACGAGAGCTACAGCGTACAGGCGAAAAATATGCTGTGGTCAGCTTGTGCATTGGCATTGGGCAAGGGCTTGCCATGGTAATAGAACGAGTTTAACTCTTTCGTTAATCCACTATAAAAGAGTGACAGCGTTAACCTCGCTTGCCTTGCCCTTCTTTTAAATTGAATCAACTATATGCCCTCGCCATACTATTTTATTATCAAGGACGACAATAATGACTTCTATACTTAACCAACATGAGGATTACCAACAAGCTCAAGAAGCGTATGGTTTTCCTTTGATTATCAAGCAGCTGCTAAACCGTGCAAAAATTGCTTCTACGGATCAAACCATTAGTTATGCCGATAAGGTCACTTATACCTATGCTGAATTTTTTAAGCGCGTTAATCGCTTGGCAAACGTACTTAAAAACATGGGTTTGCAAGCAGGTGATGTGGTTGCTGTTATGGATTGGGACAGTCATCGTTACCTTGAAGCGTATTTTGCCGTGCCGATGTCTGGCATGATTTTGCAAACGGTCAATGTGCGTTTAGCTGAAGATAAAGTGCTGTATACCATTAATCATGCTAAGCCAAAAGCACTATTACTAAATGCCGAATTTGAGCCAATGGCTAAAAACTATCGTCATGAAGCCCCTTCTATCGAGAAAATTGTTTGGCTCGATGATACTGGCTTTGATGATGCTGAGTATGACGAAGACGATATAAAGAATGATACAAAAACTGAGCAAGCTAGCATGCCAGATTATGTCGAAGGTGAGTATGAAGCAATGCTAGCAGAGGCAAGTGATGCGTTTGATTTTCCGGATTTCGATGAAAATACTATCGCTACCACATTTTATACCAGTGGCACGACGGGCGATCCAAAGGGAGTTTTCTTTACCCATCGACAGATTGTATTGCAGACGTTGGCAAGTACGTTAGCATCCGCGCTAAATGCCGAAGGTCAAGGCGCGCGCTACAATGATGTATACATGCCAATGACGCCATTATTCCATGTGCATGCTTGGTGCTGGCCGTATGGGGCAACCATGATAGGGCTTAAGCAAGTGTATCCGGGGCGCTATCTAGCTCCCACGTTAGTGGACTTAATCGAGCAGCACAAAGTCACGCTTTCACATGGCGTTCCAGCAATTTTGCAGATGCTATTAAAAGAGATGGCAGCACGAGGACGTAAGTTTGAGGGTCTGAAGTTGTTACTCGGTGGCTCAAAGTTGAATGAAGGTTTGGCTAAAGCAGCCATTGAAAGCGGTATTGAGTTTATGTCGGGATTTGGGATGTCAGAGTCTTGTCCCGTGTTATCGAGAGCGGTGTTCGACGATAAAACGGATTCGATGGAAATGAAGGATCAGCTCAATTATCGTTGTTTATCTGGCTCACCAATTATGCTCGTCTCAATGGAAATCTGGGATGAAAACGGCAAAGCTTTACCAATGGATGGTGAATCGACAGGGGAGCTTGTAATTCGAGCGCCTTGGCTGACCCAGAGTTATTTTAAAAACCCAGATGCTGGCAATGAGTTATGGCGCGGTGGCTGGATGCATACCCAAGATATTGCCTGTATTACCTCTGACGGCACGCTAAGCATTACGGATCGGCTTAAGGATGTGATTAAGTCTGGTGGTGAGTGGGTATCTTCGCTTGAGGTCGAGACTATTTTATCCTTCCATCCCAGTGTCGCTGATGTTGCCGTCATTGGCGTGCCACATGAAAGATGGGGCGAATGTCCTTTAGCGTTAGTGGTTTTAAAACCTGAATATATCGATACCAAAGCGGATGATATTTTAGCCTTAGGTCATCAAGCGGTAGAGAAAGGCCATTTACCAAAGTATGGCGTGCCAAGCGAAATCAAGTTTTTAGCAGAAATGCCAAGAACCAGTGTGGGTAAGCTCGATAAGAAAAGAATGCGGATAATGTGCGCAGAAAAACTCATTTAATCCAAAAATTCCATCGATGACTGCAAAAGATAATTGCAAAAAAATCATCTGAGCTTACTGAAAATTTCAACGTATGTGTCAATAGCACGTATGTTCACTGGCATGACGAGACGAAAAAACTATGAAAGCTTTAGCTATATTACCGGAAATCCAAGAGGTGCTGGATAAAGACAAAAATCATCCCATGCATGGCTTCGCGGTTATCTACTCTCAACAAGTAGCGTGGGGCGATATGGATGCTTTTGGTCACGTCAATAATGTGGTCTATTACACTTATGCCCAAAACGCTCGTATTTACTACAACAGTCAATTAAATCTATTTAATGAAAACACTTTTTCCGTCATGGCAGCATCATCCTGTCAATACTTCAAACCCGTGACTCACCCCGATACCTTATGGATTGGAGTTCGAGTCAAGAAAATTGGCAATGCCAGCTTGATTCATGAATATATCTATTATAGTACGGTGTTGAATACCATCGTTGCTAAGGGTGAGTCCGTGCTGGTATATCTTGATAAAACCAGTGGAAAAAAGAAAAACATCGATGACACCAAAAAAGCCGCGATTATTGCTTTTGAAAGTTTTAACTAGGGCGTGTCATCATTTAGATTGTGAGGCTTAAAATGAGAAAAATTGCAGCCAAACAAGGAATAAATTGCCGCAAATATGAACATATTGACAAGATTGCTGACGATGTTTGGCAAAATTTAGCCATTTTAAGACCACTAAATGTATCAATGTGCTAATTGATGACACGCCCTAAATTAGAATGCATAGGTTTTATACAAGGAGATAGTGCTGGTATTTATAAGGTTAAAAAGCACGGTAGCAGCAGAGATTTTAATGAATTTAAATTAACTTAAATGGATTTTCAAACAACACAAGGAATGTGTAGGTTATGCTTTATATCAAAAAGTTGTCTTTTGGTTTGGCTGTTCTTGGAGCATGCGTACAGGCACAAGCGATAGATCTTGTCACCAATGGAGATACCACTTTAAGTATCGGTGGTTATGTTAAAGCGGAAGGCATATTTTATTCTCCCGATGAAGGGGAGTCTGAGTTCAAAGGAAGTGGACGACAATCTCGGATTAATGTTAAAACCACAAAGAATGTAGAAGATAAAAAATTAACGGGTTTTATTGAAGGTGATTTTTATGGCAATGCCGCAAACGGTGGTTCAGACTTGCGGCTCCGCCATGCTTATGTTCAGGTCGATGATTTGACCGTCGGTAAGACGTGGAATGGTCAGTTCTTAGCGGTCTATCCACTTTTGACTGATCAGCTTGACTTTCGGGGCACGGGATTGGGTACTATCTCTGGTGGCGGCGCTGATATTCGTCCAGATTTGACGGTGCATTACACTCATAAAGGGTTTCGTTTTACCGCTCAAGACCCTGTTTATGATGAAGCTAATCTGCCTGATATGGTTGTTAGCTATAAGAATAATATATCTGATCTTAGCTATAACGTGGCGGTCACTGCTCGTGAGGCCAAAAATGGAGACGATTCGGATGTAGGCGTCGGTTTCTCTTTGGCAGGTAAACTAAAACTGGGCAATGACTCGCTACATGCGAGCGTATATAACGGTAAAGGGATGGGCGTCTATTCTACCGTCTGTGTTGGAAGAGCCCTTGGCACGACGGGCGATTTAGATTGCGATGCGGAAGACGGTAAGCTTGTCTCGCAAACGGGCTACACGGTCGGTTACAGGCACAAGTTTACAGAGAAACTGATGAGCAACATGCGCTATGGTGAAATTATGGTGGATGATGAAGCAGATACTTCTGTAAATGTAAAAAGTGTCAACCTTGTCTATGAGTATCTACCAGATCTAGACATTGGTATTGAGTGGAGAGATCGTAGCGACAAAACGCTATCACAGGTAAAAAAAGGTCAGCAAGTTGAAGTAATGGCCAAATATAACTTCTAAATTATAGTCAGTGAAAAGTAATATGGATATATCACGCACTGATAATATTAATATTACTTGCTTGCTGTGCAGACAGAGGCTACAAAAAATTGATATCAGCAGTATCGTCGCGTTTTTGGGGTATTTTGACTGTAATATGTTGAGAGATAATAAGTAAACCAACATCTGCCTTGGTGCTTTAAAACCCAAACCCTTCTGAATTTCAATGCGAGCACAGCTTTCATCTTATGTAGAGACAAAGCCGTGCCTCGCTTCATCCTTCCTTATTTAATATCTCTTGTTCTTCTTCAGCTATTTTTAATTGGCGTTTGAGTTGCTTGATTCCTTCAAGAGCTGCCACAACTCCAGTATAATAGGGTTCTGTGGCGACAATATTGCTTCGATTGGTTTTGTTCTGCCAATTGGCTAGCTTTTGCATCGCTTTTCCTAATTGCTGAGCAGTTGCAATCGAATTAGCATTATTATCTGCTATCTTTTGCCCGATTCTACTTTGAATTCCGTATTATCGCTCTGTATTTTCTTGGTCATGATACACTTATCGTCGAGTGGTTGGTTGACCAAATTTACTGCCATAATTTTTTCAGCATCGCTCAATAAATGTAAATAATGACTGCGAATTTAATGAATAAGTAAAATATTTAACCCATTAATTTTTTCACTCATACGCCTCTAACAAGAAGATTTTATTATGCAAACCAAACGTCCGTTATATATTCCCTTTGCAGGCCCTGCATTATTAGAAACCCCTTTACTAAATAAGGGTAGCGCTTTTTCATCAGAAGAGCGCGATAGCTTTAATTTAACAGGCCTACTGCCTCATAACATTGAGACGATTGAAGAGCAGTCATTACGCGCTTATCATCAACTGCGTTCATTCACTAATGATATGGATAAGCATATTTACTTGCGTAACATCCAAGATACTAATGAAACCTTATTTCATCATTTGATTGAGCAGCACATTGAAGAGGTCATGCCGCTCATATATACCCCAACCGTTGGCCAAGCATGTGAAAAATTCTCTCAGATTTATCGCCGCAAACGTGGTTTGTTTGTCTCTTATCCTGAGCGTCACAAAATCGATGACATGCTGCAAAATGCCACCAAACAAAACGTCAAGGTAATCGTTGTCACCGATGGTGAACGTATATTAGGCCTAGGCGATCAAGGCATTGGCGGTATGGGTATTCCCATTGGTAAATTGTCGTTATATACGGCTTGTGGTGGTATCAGTCCCGCTTATTGCCTACCGATCTTATTGGATGTGGGCACCAATAATCAGCAGTTGCTTGACGACCCTATGTACATGGGCTGGAGAAATCCACGCATCTCAGGTGACGAATATAATGAGTTTGTAGACTTATTTATTCAAGCCGTTAAACGTCGTTGGCCTGAGGCATTATTACAGTTTGAAGATTTTGCCCAAGAGAATGCGACACCATTATTGAATAAATATCGTGACCAATTATGCTGTTTTAATGATGACATTCAGGGCACTGCTGCTGTTTCAGTCGGTACCTTGATTGCAGCATGCTTGAATAAAGGTCAAAAGCTTAGCCAACAGAATATCGCGTTTTTAGGTGCAGGATCTGCTGGCTGCGGTATTGCTGAGCATATCATTCGCCAAATGCAGCGTGAAGGATTGACTGAAGAGCAAGCTCGCAGCCAAGTATTTATGGTGGACCGTTATGGCTTGCTTACTGATGGCATGACAGAGCTACAAAAATTCCAAGAACCGTTAGTACAAAAAGAATCGGCTATTGCAAGTTGGGATAAAAGTAAAAAACTTGGTTTGGCGCAAGTGGTGAAGCAAGCAAAAATAACGGTATTATTTGGCGTCAGTGGACAAAAAGGTCTGTTCACCCAAGAGGTGATCGAAGCTTTATGTGTAAATACTGAGCATCCTATTGTCTTACCGCTTTCAAACCCAACATCTCGTGTTGAAGCGACACCGCAAGAAGTAACAAACTGGAGTCGTGGTAAGGCAATCGTGGCAACCGGAAGTCCTTTTCCTCATACTACTTTTGAAGGACAGACTTTCGAAGTGTCGCAGTGTAATAACAGCTATATTTTCCCCGGTATTGGTCTAGGTGTTTTAGCATCACGTGCGACGGGCATCAGCGATAATATGCTAATGGCGGCAAGCCAAGCACTTGCCGATATATCAATGGAGTATGAAAAAGCACCAGGTGCAATATTACCGCCCATTAGAGTCATTAGAGAGATCAGTGAAAAAATAGCCTATGCAGTCGCACGACAAGCGATTGAAGATAAATTGGCACTACCTGTCACGGCAGAGAACTTAGAACGTCAATTAAAAGCCAATTTTTGGTTGCCTAAATACCGCAACTATCGCCGTACCTCTTTCTAATCTTATAAAGTACACACAAAAAGCCAAATGTTACCGTTAGAGGTAGCATTTGGCTTTTCTGTTATAGGGTGTCATGAATATATTATATCGTTTAAAACCCATAGAAAAAGGCTTGCCGCATCGCTGCGAACAAGCCTGATTTCTTTTTGCACTATAAATTTGGTGGGCCCAGTAGGACTTGAACCTACGACCAAAGGATTATGAGTCCTTGTTTTTACAACAACAATACACAATATATAGCGATAAATAGCTGTAATTTCCGGTTGTAAGTCAGTTGATATAAGGGTTTAGATTGTAATATAAACATATCTGTCAACAAGTAGATATATCTATCAATAAATTCAGAGTATCAGAATAGTATCAAAAAATTAATAACTTAAATGGTTAAAGAACCTATCATTCATAAAACCTATCTTTCTAGGTTCAACAATAAAGGACAAGTCTTTCATTGAAAGTAATAAAAAAGTCAGTAAATTATTAGGATTTTTTTCTATAGTTTAAGTTAAAGATGTAATCTAATCCAAATAAAGCCGATGCAATACTTATAACAATCTTATTCAATGAAATAAATGATGACTTATTCAATAGATTGTCGCAAATAAGTAATTTCCGGTATAATGGACAAAATTCATGCTAGAAATTAGAAGGTAGTCGCTAATGGACACAATTCATGCT